>JAHEFG010000023.1:5275-7311 GCA_024640305.1 Gammaproteobacteria bacterium | reverse complement strand
GATCCGCATGGGCCGGCAACCGGATTCGCGCATCACGATGCGTAACGTCATCAAGAATCGCGACCTGGCGGTAACGGTATTACTCGATCTTTCGGAGTCTACAAACGAAACCATCGCGGGATCCGACAAGACTGTGCTGGACCTGACGCGGGAAGCGGCGACCCTCGTATGTACCGCGGTCAGCGGCATTGGCGACCCGTTCGCGGTACATGGATTCGCATCCGAAGGACGCCATGACGTTCATTACTATCGCTTCAAGGACTTCAACCAGAAGTTCGACCACGAGGCCAAAGCCCGGCTCGACGGCATGAAAGGTGGGCTATCCACACGCATGGGCGCCGCTATGCGCCATGCCGGGCGCCACCTGCTGGCGCAACCGGAACGACGCAAGCTCCTGTTGCTGGTCACGGACGGCGAGCCTTCTGATATTGACGAGCGCGATCCGCAGCACCTGCGGCACGACACAAAGAAGGCCGTCGACGAGCTTTACTCGAAAGGGATCTTCACCTACTGCCTGACCCTGGATCCGAACGCCGACACCTATGTGAAGCGCATCTTTGGGGCCAACAACTACACCATCGTCGACCATGTCGATCGCTTGCCCGAGAAATTGCCGACTTTGTTTGCGAACCTGACCAGCTAACGGCCAGGGCCAGATAAAGAAAACCCCGCCGAAGCGAGGTCCTCATTTGTCACATCAAGGTAGCCTGTCGAAAGACGACCTGCGTGCTTCTATCGGGCATTTCTCACTCGGAGATCTGACCTGCTGAACCTGCCATCTGCCTGACGATTACACTTAGTTCGTTCAACTGGTCTTTCAACCCGTTGATCTCTGCGACCTGACCGTTGAGTTGCTCATGTTGTTTCTGTAACTCATTCAACAGCAGGGACGACAGCAACCGATACTTCACGGTCTCCGGCTGACCTTGGCTGTTAAACACGACAAGGTCGGGGAAAATCTCGGCCACTTCTTCTGCAATCAGTCCGTACTCGAGTGGCCTATCGCCGTTTTCCCGGCCTTTCTTGTAGCGAAACGTCACCGGCTTGAGATCAAGCAGGCGACCGCTGGCCGCGCCCATGTCGTTTATCTCTTCCTTGTAACGGTGTGACGAAGAAACGGTGCCCAGTTGACCATTGCTGTCAATGACTACCGTGACGGCGTCCGCAAGGCCTGTCTGTGCGCCACGGATACCGCTGACGAAGGTGCGGGTCTGGTTTGCATTACCGATTCGTATTGTATTGCTCTCACCGGCAATCCCGCCATTGGCGATAGCGATGTTCCTGCTTCCGGTAATGAGCTGCCCCGAGTTATTCCCGATCGCGAGGTTGTCAACACCGATGACATTATTCACGAGTGCGTTCGCGCCAATAGCCGTGTTGTTGGAGCCGGTCGTATTCAGGGACAGCGCTCCGGAGCCACTGGCCGTATTGTTGATCCCCTCGGTGTTCTCACGTAAAGCATAGATGCCATTCGCCGTGTTCAAGATTCCCGTCGTGTTCGCGTACAAAGATTCGGCGCCGGTCGCCGTGTTCTGACTGCCGGTATTCAGATGCAACGCGAGCGCACCGATTGCGGTGTTGTAATTGCCGGTGAGGTTATCGGACAGCGTACCGCCGCCGCCCACAGCTGTATTGTAGCTGCCCTCGGTATTGGCGCCGAGGGCGCCCATGCCGACCGCTATATTTCGGTGCCCTGTCGTATTGTTCGCCAACGATTGCGACCCAACGGCGACGTTGCGATGGCCCGAGGTATTGGAGTAAAGCGCAAAGGTTCCGAAAGCAGCATTCGTAAATCCATCCGTATTTGTAAATAGCGCTTCGAAGCCGAACGCAGCGTTATTTGTTCCGCTGGTATTGGAAGAAAGTGCTGTAGCGCCGTAGCGCGTATTGTTGTTAGCATCGCTGCCCGATTCGCACGCCACTGTGCCGTCCTCTGCAATGGCGCTTACGAAACTGCCTACCGCGCAGGTACCACTTATTCGCGTCTGCACCAGGGCCGGATCAATGACTGCGTCCTGACCTGCCGCGCCTTGCGG
>JAHEFG010000023.1:3548-5175 GCA_024640305.1 Gammaproteobacteria bacterium | reverse complement strand
GCGGTGCTCTCCAATACCTGCACAGCCTGTGCCAGGGCATCAAAATTTTCGTTTACCTCTGACGCCAGCGCCGGAGATCCCGATTGAAATGTATTTGGCACCTGCGTCTGACCAAATGCCGTACTGGCCATCAATATCGCACCGGCCACTAATGAGTAGTTAGATAGTCTCTTCTTCATTGCCAGTTCCTTTGATCCCAGTTTTCCTGGTCCCAGTTAAGTTGAGTATCGGGCGGAGGTGGCGCAGGTTCTGGTGGAGAACTGCTACTGCCACCGCCACACGCGGTCAGTGCGGCTGTTACGAAACAAATCAGAATGAGTGCGCGAATCGACACGTGCATTGTTCTTCTCGTTAGCGACTGATGCCTTGAGCGACGCACAGTACGTCGCATAGGTACATATACTTAGGTTACGAGTACTTAAATGTGGGTTACGTCACACTATCGATCGGATAAGTGAGAGGTCAGCATGTACTGGACAACGCATGGCCAGCGAACACGTCAGTCAAATAACGTATCCGAACCGGCTCAGATGGCGTTGAAAGAGGTCACATGGCCAGGGCGAATCTCCGCTTTCACCGGAAGCGGACGTTCGAAAGCTGCGATATGGGTCTGCATTGAAAAGCTTTGTCGGACCGCGGGCGACTATTGCAGAAGCTCTCCAGACTGTTTAGCCAAAGCAGCATCCAGCATTTCGATCAGTGCGTCGCGGTCGTAGCTGTATTTATGATCATGGTTCTGTTCGACCATGCGCTCTATGGCCCGGTTGATAGTCCAATAGGCCTGTTCCTGCGTTGGGACGGTCAGGTATCGCGGTTTTGGATCGTCATCGAACAGAGCTTTCGTTACCGCATCCGCTACTTCCGCGGGGTCGCCCTGATCGTTCTCAAAACGACTCAGCCAGTTGACTGACTCACCCATGGCCTCCTTGAGCTGTGAGTCATCGGCTGATTGACTATTCTCGGCCATCCGCGCCAATGCACTTTTACCAATATTTGAGCGGTAGGCCCCTGGTTCGATCAGGCTAACGTGCACACCGAACGACTTCATCTCATCCGCCAGCGCATCGGCATAGGCTTCCATGGCAAATTTGGTCATGGAGTATGGTCCCCAGGTCGCCGATGACAGCGTCCCGGAAATGGAGCCGATAATGCTGATACGGCCCTTCGACTCGATGATCAGCGGGGCAAAGGCCCGGGTAACACGGTAAGGACCGTAAATATTGACATTCATTTGAAAGTCAAAGTCCTGTTCTTCAATTTCTATCAGTGGTTGCACTACCACCACGCCGGCATTATTGACCAGGCCATAGAGACCGCGGCCGGCTGCGGAGATGGTTTTCACCGCCGCATCGATTTGATCTTGCTTGTTGACGTCCAGCCGCACGCCTTGAATGTTGTCAATGGCAGTGAGTTCTTCCAGGTCCTTGTCTTTGCGAGCACCGGCGTAAACGAAGTATCCGTTTGCAGCCAATGTCTCCGCCATGGCGCGACCGAGACCGGAGCTGGCGCCCGTGATTAGCACGGCTTTTTGATCAGCGGACTTATCGGCAAGTGCGGCTGTTTGGCCGGTCAGGACCATGATTGTCATGAGTAGAATGCTAAGGGTGCGGATCATGAGTTACTCCGG
>JAHEFG010000023.1:0-3448 GCA_024640305.1 Gammaproteobacteria bacterium | reverse complement strand
GGTATCGGCCATTAGGGGCCGGTCGACCAGCGAATCAGATCGTGTAATCGCCATTCCAGCGAGCAGGCTGCTACATTGGCCGATAGGTATTTTTGGCGATAGTGCCAAATTTCCGGATTCAGTACGATTTTTTTTTAATGATCCAGTGATGATCCGCCGTATCGGCGGGCAAACTGTCAAACACCGTAAGGCTTAGCAGTGAGAAGATTTTCCAATATTTTGCTGATTGTCGACGAACGTATGGACTACTCGTCGGTACTGCAACGTGGAATCAGACTGGCGAGAAACAACAAAGCCGCTCTCACCGTGTGCGCCATCGTCGATACAGTTCCTGACGAAATGCAGATGAGTGTTATCGCGATCACGCCACGGGAGGTACTCGATATCGCCGTAACCGAGAAACGTGACTGGCTTGACGATACTGTCAGGTCAGCCGCAGCGGACGGAGTGCCCATAGACGCCAAGGTCCTTGTCGGAAAACCATTTATCGAGATAATCCGGCAAGTGTTACGAAACGGTCACGACCTGATTATCAAAGGTGTGGACGTTGACAGCGCCCTGAGGGAAATGTTGTTCAGTAGTACGGACATGCATTTGATGCGCAAGTGCCCGTGCCCGGTCTGGATCGTCAAACCGACGGAACGCCCCAAGTACCGTCGAGTTCTGGCAGCCGTCGATAAGGATCCGGAGGAACCGGTAAAGGATGTTCTCAACCGCCAGATATTGGAGATGTCCACTTCACTGGCGCTAGCCGAATACAGCGAGGTGCACATTGTGCATGCATGGAGTGTGTTTGGCGAAGACATCGTAAGGTCGCACTCCTGGGGCTTTTCTGAAGCCGAGTTTGACACGATGGTGGAAAAAGAAGCCGCCGCGCGAAGACACTGGCTGGAAGATCTTGTGAAGAACTACAGTACTTCGACCGACAAGAACAAAGCTGATGCCCTTGATCTTCACCTTCATGTGATCAAGGGAAACGCCCAGAATGTTGTGCCGGAAATAGCTCGCGACCTGGCGGTGGACCTTGTCGTCATGGGCACCGTCGCACGCACAGGGATCGCCGGTTTCTTCATGGGGAACACTGCCGAGAGCATTCTCACGCAGCTTGACTGCTCCGTCTTGACAATCAAACCACCGGAATTCATCAGTCCCGTCACGTTAGAGGCATAGCGGCCGTTGAAGTCGATTCCGGCGCAATGTCCGCCTCGTGGAGGAAAGACGCCTGGCCACATGATCGACCTTCAGGACGGGCTTCAAAAGGATGAGCGCGCCACAATTACCGACGGTACACGACCTCGCCGCCCACGAACGTCATCGCGACTTCGACATCCTTGATTCGTCGTGGGTCCATAGTCAACAGGTCGTCTGAAAGTACGACGAAGTCCGCCAGCTTACCAATCGCGATTGAGCCCTTACTCTGTTCCTCGTATCCGGCATACGCAGTGTTCAGCGTGTAGGCTCGAATTGCGTCCTCGATCGTCAGGCGTTCCTTTGGAAACCAGCCGCCTTCGGGCTGACCTGATAGCGTCATGCGCGTTACCGCCGCATAAAGGCCGAGCATCGGATTCAGGTAGTAGCGCGACGCATTCGTGCCGGGCGAGTCCGAGCCGAAGCTGACAACCGCGCCCGCATCCCACAGCCGACGAAATGCGTAAGCTCCACCCGAGCGATCACGGCCGATACGCTCTTCCATCCAGCGCATGTCGTCCGACGTGTGAAAGGGCTGTACCTCGGCGACGATACCGAGCCTGCCGGCGCGCTCAATGTCTTTATCGGTCATCACTTGTGCGTGCACGAGTCGAAAACGCCGGTCACGCGCGCCGTTCTCCCGGATGATTCGCTCGAGCATATCCAGAAGGTAGCCGTTTGCTTCATCGCCGATAGCGTGCACCGTTAGTTGTATGCCATTGGCATCGGCGTCGAGCGCCAGACGCTCGAGGTTACTCTGCATGTCCTCCGGGTTGTACGGACTGCGCTGGAACGGGAACATGATGTCGCGCCAGATGCCGCGGCTCTCGGGGTCGTGCGTGTACGGCTCGTAGAAGCGTGCCGAGCTGTTGCCCATGATGCCGTCTATCCACGCTTTGACCGCACCGAAGCGAATCCAGTCGTCGCCGAAGCCGACCTTGATACCGAGATCGGCCATGGCCTTCCAGCGATCGAGCGGTGGCCGAACTCGTACACGTGCCGTCATCTCCCCCGCGTCGCGGAGTTCGCGATAAATGTCGACATACACCGGATCGGAGGTAATGTCGCAATAGCTCGTTACGCCGACGCTCGCCATCTGTCGCCAGGCTTCTCGGGTCTCGGCAATGCGCTGTTCGCGCGATGGTTTCGGAATCAACGCATCAAACAGCGTCCGGATGTTGTCGCGGACGAGTACGGTCGCCTCGACGTCTGCAACGATCGGGTTGAAAAGCGCGCCCGTCGGGTCGCCCTCTTCGTCCCGTCCGACGATGATTCCATCAGGATCCGGGGTGTCCTTGCGGATGCCGGCGAGTTCGAGGGCGACACCGTTTGCGAGATATACCTTACGATCAAAGCGGCGCACCAGGACCGGGCGGTCTGCCGTGAAGCTGTCGATCATCGCCCGGTCTGGCAGGAACAGGTTGCCGTAGCCATCGTTACTGCTGACTTGACGAGCCGCGGCTGCGACGTCACCTTCCGCCCAGGTCTCGTACGCTGACCAGTCGCCACCGGTGATCCAGGTGCCTGGCGTATAACGCGCATCGACGGCACGGATCCGCTCGACGAAGCCGGACTCGGTGGACACATCGAGAAGATTAAGCCCGTACAACAGCTGCCCGGTCGACTCGAAGTGCACATGATTGTCATAAAAGCCCGGGGTTACGAACGCACGCTCGAGGTCGATCACTTCCGTGTCTGGCCCGATGTGCTGCTCCACACCGACATCGGAGCCGACGTAGATGAAACGCCCGTCCAGTACCGCCAGTGCCTCGGCGCGCGGATTGTCGTCATCGACGGTCCACAGCTTGCCGTTCCTGGCGACCAGGTCCGCTTCCTGTGCCCATGCCGCCGGTTCTGCAGCGCATACGACTATCGCCAGCAAGCTGACGATCGGGTTCCACGCCCTCATGTTCTGCTATTCCACATTCTGCTCGGCCTTTTCCTCGACATCATTGAGTTGTTGATAGAGACACACCGCCTCGCGTCCACACTCCTGTATCCGCCGCGAAACCGACCAAAGCTGCCGGTAGAAGCGACTAGTCCGCGCGGTTGGAAGCATTGCCAACGTGCAGCCACACATCGTCGATCTTCCTTACCATCATGATCCAGGCCCATTGACTGGAAAAAGATGTGCCGGTTTCGATCACTGTTCCTCGAGCTTCTACGTTCGCGCCAATCCAGCCAAGTGTCGCGTCCTCCGCAAGCTCAATCTCGGGCGCTACAAGATCATGGTACTCGGTGTAGTCCAGCGACTGAAAAA
>JAHEFG010000018.1 GCA_024640305.1 Gammaproteobacteria bacterium | reverse complement strand
TATTCTTTTCGGATTGAGCCTAATAAACGGCCCAAGTGATCCCAGCGGCATTCCCGTCATTCTGGGCGCTCTTGCGATCGCTGCGGGCGGGCTGATATTAGTCGTGTCGCTAGTCACCTGGGGGTTTTTTGCAGTCAAGCGAGCAGATACGAATGCCGATGATGCAACGCATGGGCGTCCGGACAATCCAACCGAGCAACATCCCGAGTTCAGTAAAACTACTGTGTGGCAGATTATTCGTAGGATAATTTACTGGTGGTGGTGAGAGCAGGCGTCTGGGAATGCTGGTCAAAGGGCCGCTCTTGGCCGTAAGCAGCCATTGTATCCCTGGCGTTTGGGTGTCCGCTTTACCCCCGAAACCAACCGTTCGCCTGATCTGACGCTGAGAGGTTGCTGCTGACCCGAAGCAGCCGCTCGAGACAGCCTTTGTGTGGAATGTTTTTGCCTATCAGGTGTGGGAGCAATCTTGCAAACGCAATATCCCGCGTGTAGAAGTTTGAGAAACAGCAACCAGAAGTAAGCGGAGTGAAAATGGCCAGCAACAAATCTTTCCCGTGCCAGCAAGAAGGACGTTTTTACCTCTCTGAAGGAGGCACAGAAACCGAGTTCATGTACAAACATGGTTTCGAGCTACCTCATTTTGCAATGTTTCCGTTGCTTGATAAGCCGGAAGCCGTATCAAAAATGAGGGATATGTTCAGGAGCTATTTGGACGTCGTAGCGACGCATGAATTTTGCGCACTGATGGGAGGCCTTGATTATCGAGCAAGCCCGGACTGGGGTAAGTTGCTAGGTTATTCTCCGGCAGGCCTTGCTGACGCAAATTTGCAGTCGATTGAATTCTTGAGAGAAATCGCAGCCGAATATTCGTCACAAATCCCGGCAACACTAATACAGGGATTGATCGGTCCCCGGGGCGATGCTTACGAGAGAAACGAGACTATTACAGAGAATGAGGCAGAGGACTACCATTCGGTTCAGCTTGAAACTTTAAAGAAAGCGGATGTCGATTTAGCTCTTGCGATAACCTTTAACAACATTCCGGAATCAATAGGTGTAGCACGAGCGGCAGCTAAGATAGGCGTCCCGTTGGGAATATCACTGACATTAGATAACTCATCAAAGCTCAACTCTGGTCCGAGTTTGGTCGAGGCAGTCACCACAATCGATAAAGAAACAGGTGCATCGCCAGAATTTTACTCAATCAACTGCTCCCATCCTTTAGAGTATGAGCCCGCAATTGAACCGGGTGACTGGGTCAAACGAATCAGAGGTGTCAGGCCTAACGCCTCAAAAATGGAAAAGATGGCGCTCTGCAAAATCGGTCACCTCGAAGATGGCGATCCTGTTGAGCTAGGAGTGCAATGTGGAAATCTCGCAAAACGTTATCCGCATATGGACATATGGGGTGGCTGTTGTGGTACCTGGAACAACCACTTAAATGAAATAGCCAAGAACCTTTTAGCCGCGTGAAGAAGTTCTTCCCTGCAGGGCCACAATGCCACCTGGACGGTCACTACTGGGCATAGCGGATAGTCGCCAATAACTCGATTCCGTCTTGCGAGCAGATACCGGGGATCGCTCTGGTCTAGACCGAGATTCCCGAGCGGCTAAATGGCAATTCTCGTATCCGCGTTCCGGTGGCGGCAAAAATCGCATTGGTAATTGCAGGTGTCGCCGCCGCAATTGGCGGTTCACCGAGGCCCGTCGGGGAATTATCGCTCTGGATGAAATGGCATTCGATTTCGGGGGCCTGATCAATGCGCAACAACCGGTAGTCACTGAAGTTGCTTTGTGCAGCCGCGCCATTCGCAAAGGTGATTTCCAGCTGAGCTGTACTAAGAGCATCGGTCACCGCGCCTTCGACCTGGTTGCGGGCACCACTGAGATTGATGATCGGGCCGACATCGGCTGCGGCGTAAACTTTTTCTACGGTGATATTCGAACCATTAGCGGCCACCTCGGCCACATGCGAAACATAGCCGTTATGTGCGAAATGAAAACCCATGCCCATGCCACGATTAGCACCCAGTTCGCGACGTCTCCAGCCGGCTTTTTCAGCGGCCAGCTTAAGTGTCGCTCTGGTTCGCTCCAGGTCCAGAGGCGGTTTCCCGTAGGATTTTGCAAGCAGGTCAAGACGAAACTCCAATTGGTCTTTTTCTGCCGCCAAAGCGACCTCATCGAAAAAGCTCTGGTAGGCCCAGCAATAAGCCGAGTGGCCCGGAGAACGCCAGGGCCCGGTCGGTACGTTGGTCTCTATGATCGATTGCCGCAAACGGAAATTACGAACCAGGCCTGCCGGGTAGTGGTCGGGCGACAGGCCAGCTCCGGACGCCGTCTCACCGTTGCTGCCAAACGTGATGAAGTGGTGATCGAAGGCGGTCATCTTGCCGTTCTGGTCAATGCCGGCTGTGAAGTGATGCCATGCAGCGGGGCGGTAGAAGTCATGCCGCATGTCGTCCTCGCGCGACCACTGCAGTTGCACGGGCTGACGTGTTTCGCGGGCGATCCACGCTGCTTCGACCATGTAATCGTTTCTCAACCGACGACCAAACCCGCCGCCGATGCGGGTCATGTTCACGTGAATCCTGTCCTCGGGAATGTCCATGGTTGCAGAGATCAACTGCCTGCCGGCTTTCGGATTTTGCGAGGGTACCCAAAGCTCAAGTTGTCCTGATTCGTGGAACAGGGCGGTGCAATTTTGCGGCTCCATATTTGCGTGCGAAACAAACGGGTAGTAATAACTTGCTGCGACCACTTTCCAGGCAGAATCGAACGCGCTTTCCACGTCGCCATCCGTTCGCAAGCTTTCTCCTGCTTCTTTCCTGAGGGCTTCTGCCTGGCGATCGTAGTCTGCTGTCGAGTCTGAGTGGCTCGTATCCCAGTCGACCCGCAGTTGTTTGCGGGCGGACTGCGCCGCCCACCAGGTCTTCGCCACGATAGCGACACCAGGCAGCAGGCCTGTCAGGTCGCTACCGCCTTCCACTACGAACGCGTGCGTTACGCCGGGTAAGGTTCGAACCTGATCTACATTCGCCTTGCGAACCTTGCCACCGTACACAGGACACTTTTGGTAGATCGCATACAGCATGCCCTCAAGGCGTGTGTCGCAGCCAAATAAGGCTTGTCCTGTAATGATCTTGTGGTTATCGACTCCCGGGACGCTTGTGCCGAGCAGTTCGAAATCTTCGGGGCGGCTCTTAAGCTTGAGGTCCCAGACATCCGGGGCCGGCAAAGTTGCAGCGACTGCCAGCAGACTTTCATAGCGTCTGGACCGGCCGGAAGCCTTGTGAATGACCGATCCTTTCTCGGCCATGCAATCCGCAGTTGGCACGCCCCACTCTTTGGCGGCCGCAGCCGTCAACAGGTAGCGTGCACCCGTGCCCGCTATGCGCAAGTCGTCCCAGCCATCGGGGGTGGCGCGGCTGCCGCCCAGCACCTGGCGGCCATAGCGATCGTCGAGGGGAGCCTGTTCGACCGACACGTTCTGCCAATCAACATTGAGACATTCGGCAACAACCATTGGTAAGGCGGTCTTCACGCCTTGTCCGGCCTCGGGGTTCTTGCTGACGATCGTGACCGTGCCGTCTGTGTTAATTCGAACGTATAGATTGGGTTTCCAGGTGTGTTGCTCCATTGCGTTGGCGGGTGCCAGTCGTTCACAACCAACGCCGATTACGAGCGCGCCAGAGGCCAGGATGGATACTTTGAGGAAGGAGCGGCGATCCATGCTTTTCTGGTTCTCAGAAATATTCATGACGCGCCTCCTTCCTGTGCCGCGTATTTCGCTGCGCGTTTGACGGCCTTTCGGATTCGAGAGTAGGTGCCGCAGCGACACAGGACGCCAGCCATCGCGGCGTCGATGTCCTGGTCGTCAGGACTCGGGTTTTGCTGTAACAAGGCGCTGGCGACAAGGATTTGTCCGCTATTGCAATAGCCGCATTGTGGAACATCCACCTCTTTCCAGGCTTTCTGAACCGGGTGGTTACCGGTGGGATCCAGCCCCTCAATTGTGGTTATTTCGGCGCCGGCCATGCTGATAGCGGGCATGGTGCAAGAACGCATGGGAGTGCCGTTGATTAGTACAGTACAAGTGCCGCAGACCCCGATTCCGCAACCGTATTTAGTGCCCGTCAAATTCAATGTGTCTCTGAGCGCCCACAGAAGAGGCATATCAGATGGCACGTCAACTGTATGGGTCTGTCCGTTTATGCTTAAGGTCACCTGGCTCATGCTGATCCCCAAATTTGAAGCACTCCGCGGAGAACAAACTACGCCTGTGCTGACGCTGATTGAATAGCGGAATGCCGCAATTCGGGCGAGGGCAGCCGCCAGGCAACCGTAAGCAATCTATTGAATTGAATCTGAATCAGAGGAAGCTTGCCGTGCCAGTCTGCATACGGCTTCGATCTTCAGCTGAATGTTGCCTTCACCCATGATGTAGCTCGGAAATGTGCAACTCATTGCTCCGGAGATTTTTCGGTCGATGCCGAATATCGGCGCTGCAACACACACCAGGCCACGAGTAATTTCTTCATTGTCGATAGCGTAGCCCTGCATGTTCACCTGCTTAAGCTCTTTTCGCAGGTCCTTCGTACTGGTGATCGTATTTGGCGTAAAGGCTTCTAGTTTGCGGTCCAGCACGCGCCGAACCTCGGCTGCTTCTGCGTGGCTTAACAAGACCTTACCCATGGCCGTGCAGTGCAGTGGAAATGTCTTACCGATTTCGGAGTGCAGGCGTATGCCGAAGTCTCGCGACTCAATCTTGTCGACATAGACGCCCGAATCGTGATTACGAACACCCAGAGTCGCGACATGCCCAACTTCCTCATGAAGCGCCTGCAGGAAGGGGCGGACGACGGTACGCAGGTCGTAGTTCGCCATCACCGAGGCGCCAATGCGTGCGAGTAGCAAGCCGCCACGATAGCGTCGTGTATCCGGGTCGAATGTTAGCGCAGACAATCCCACGAGTTCGCGCAGCAGGCGGTGTGCGCTGGCTTTGGGGATTTCGGTCAGTTCAACGATTCGGGCGAATGTCAGCCCGCTGCTGCCAGCGGTCGTGACGGCATTTACGATTTGAAAGCCCTTGCTGATTGCGCTCACAAAGATCACTCATACGGTTGCCGCTTGACAGCGGGTGGCCGTCAGGGGCTAAATATAGAAAAATAGAAACTTAGTTCCATATGTGGAACTTGTCAAGCAGGGAGTAACACGTGACTACAGATTTCACCAAAATTCTCGAAGCGGCCCCCGTAGTACCGCTTGTCAAGGCAGATGACCCGACGATAGCGGTTAAAACGTCGCGGGCGCTCGCAGCAGGTGGCCTGACGGTGGTCGAAGTCGTATTCCGGACGGATCGTGCACTCGAATGCCTCAAGGCCGTTGCGGACGAGGTGCCTGAGATGATTGCAGGTGCAGGAACCGTACTGAGTACAAGTCAGGCGGAGGCTGCTTTCGATGCAGGTGCTCGTTTCATCGTTTCGCCCGGGCTCGATGATGGTGTGGTCGCTGTCGCTAAGCAACGTGGCGCGCCGGTCTACCCGGGTATCGTTACCCCCAGCGAGTTGCAGCATGCCTACAACCTCGGACTCAACGTAGTGAAGTTCTTTCCGGCTACGATTGCCGGCGGCATACCGGCCTTAAAGGCATTGTCGAGCGTGTTTCGTACGATGCGGTTTATGCCGACGGGTGGAGTATCGGCTGACAATCTCGAAGACTTTCTGAAATTGCCCGCCGTGCTCGCTTGCGGAGGCAGTTGGCTGACTCCTGCAGACGCAATTGCGTCGGACAACTACGACAAGATAACTGCGCTTGCCGCAGAGGCACTGAAAATAGCGGCGCGGGCGAGGGGAAATCAATAATGGCGGAATTCATCAGCTTCGGCGAAATCATGCTACGTCTCAGGTCGCCGGCACACGAACGATTTTTTCAGTCGCCGCAGCTCGAGGCAACTTTCGGTGGCGGTGAAGCGAATGTTGCCGTTTCGCTCGCGAACTATGGCTTGAGTGCAGGTTTCGTTACCGCACTACCAGATAATGACGTCGGTGAATCGGCGATTCGGGAATTGCGGAAGTTCGACGTCGACACATCGAAAATTTTGCGAAAGGGATCACGCGTTGGAATTTACTTTCTCGAAACGGGCTCCAACCAGAGGCCGTCGAAAGTTGTCTACGACCGGGCTCATTCCTCAATCTGCGAAGCGGGCCCTGGGGATTTCGACTGGCAGTCCATATTCAAAGGTGCGAAGTGGTTTCATATTACGGGGATCACTCCGGCACTCAGCCAAAGTGCGGCGAATCTCTCGCTAGAAGCCTGCAAAGCGGCCAAGGAGCAAGGCGTGACGGTGTCTTGTGACTTCAATTTCCGCGGCAAATTGTGGAAATACGGCAAGTCGGCACCCGAGGTCATGCGCGAGCTGGTCAAATACGTCGACGTCGGTATTGCCAACGAGGAGGACTGCCAGAAATGCCTCGATATACATGTCGACGTAGATGTTGAAAGCGGTGATCTGGATACGCGCAAATACGAGGCTCTGACGAAAAGAGTGCTGGAGGAGTTTCCGAACATGTCGATAATTGCGGTTACGCTGCGTGAATCGAGAAGCGCGGATCGCAATGGTTGGTCAGCATGCTTGCGCGACAGCGAACGATTCTATCTTTCGAAGCACTATGAAATTACTGACATCGTTGATCGGGTTGGCGGTGGTGACAGTTTCGCGTCGGGAATGATCGCCGGGCTCAATTTTTACGACGATCGGCAGCAGTCACTGGAGTATGCAGTGGCGGCAAGTTGCCTGAAGCACTCCGTTCAGGGGGATTTCAACCGTGTCAGTCGTGCTGAAGTGGAGAACCTCAAAGGTGGCGATGCGTCGGGTCGCGTACAACGGTAGGCCCTCGACGGCGTGCTCGCGGTTTTAGCAGTCTACGAATTCAATATCTCTTCCATGACCCAGTTGGTTCTGGCGGCGGATTGACCGGTGGACGGGCTTGATCCTTTGCCGAGGAGATCATCCACGATCGCTTGAATCAGGAACTGCTGAATGTGTTCGGGGAGCTCGAATTCGAAAGTCTCCCTGCCGGCCTCGTCCGTCTGCAGAACAAATTCACCGGCGCCAAAGTTTTCAAAGCTGATTTGTCCCTTGCTGCCAACGATTGTCGTTTGGTCCCTGGCAGATACCTCGGCCGTCGAAAAGCACCATATTCCTGACCCGATTGCTCCGGATTCGAAATGAAAAGCTGCTGAGACGATGTCTTCGGCAGCGTATTGCCCTGCTTGATTACTCACTATGCCTTTGGCCGCTTTGATCGGACCTAGTGCGAAGTCGAGAAAGTCGAGCTGATGGGATGCAAGGTCGTAAAAATAGCCTCCACCGGCTATTTCCGGATCAACGCGCCAGTTGTGAACCAGGTCTCTGGCGACTTGCGGCACCAATTGCTGGCTAAGTTCAATTCTGGCGTACCGTACGTCGCCGATCGCGCCGCATTCGATCAGCTCTTTGATCTTCACGAAATGCGGCAGAGCTCGACGATAGTAGGCGACATGCAGTGGCACGTCGGCATTGGCGCAGGCCGTGATCATGTCCTGGCATTCCCGATAAGTTCTGGCCATCGGCTTTTCCACGTATACCGGTTTCCCGGCAGCGGCAGCTTTCAACGTAAGCTCACGGTGGGCGTTCGGCGGTGTCGCAATGTAGACAGCATTAACCTCGGGATCAGCAATAAGGGAGTCTGCGTCCGTGTACCATCTTGGAACGCCATGCCTGCGCGCGTAGTCTGACGCACGCTGTTCGTTGCGACGCATCACGGCGACGAGGCGGCTGCCATCAACAATGTTCATCGCCGGTGCGCTTTTCACTTCGCACACATCGCCGACTCCCAGAATTCCCCAGCGCACCTCGCCACCTTGTATTTTTTTCATGACTTCTTCGGGTCGAGGTTTTCTCGCGTCAAGAACGCGGGGTCGAGCGTGACCACTTTACCGTGTTGGTGGCTCCGCAAAGCGGCGTCGATAATTTGCATGATTCGAATTCCATCGGTCGCAGTGACAGGTTCAGGCTGATTTTCCGCTATCGACTGGTACAGGCCTTCATAGAATTCCAGATAGTTGCCGGGAGGGGCAGTGATGTCCTTTACATCAGTCTGTGTCGGATTCCCCGTGTAAAGTCGGCCGGCTGATGCGTCTGGATCTATCCCATATTTGCCGTCACCTGGTGTCATGCCTCGATCCAGCTGTGCTTCCTGAACATCCGAACGTGTTTTGAAAAAACAGCCCTGTTTTCCAAACAACGTGTACTCCGGTAGTGGCTGCTTATAGAAATACCCACCTTTCACATGCACCCTCTTGTCACGGTACATCAACAGGATATCGAAGTAGTCGTCGACTTTGGAGCGATCTCGCGTGATACCAATATCAGCAAACACCGTGTCGGGCATCCCGAACAGAACCAATGCCTGATCGATGACGTGTGGTCCGAGATCCTTGAGGATGCCAGAGCCGGAGCTGGGTTCTTCTTTATGGATTTTCGGGCTGAGGTTCGGATCGTATCGTGAGTAGGCCAGGTTGGCTTCCACGATATCCCCCAACACACCTTCCTGCAGCACCTTGCGAACGGACTGAAAGTCGCTATCCCACCGACGATTTTGAAATACAGATAGCTTTAGCCCCTTTTCCTGCGCCAGTGCATGAAGCTCGAGAGCTTCGTCAGTGTTGCCCGCGAATGCTTTTTCCACAAGCACATGTTTGCCATGCTGCAGAGCCTTCCTGGCGAAATCGAAATGCGTTAGCGTCGGCGTGTTGACGACCACCAGGTCGATCTCAGGGTTGCCCAGCAATTGCTCGAGCGTGTCGTAACTTGTTGCTGATTTGTAATGTTGATTGATGACCTTGTTCGAGCGCTCCCAGCAACCCGTCAGGCTAAAGCCCGGATGGTGCTGAATGAATGGTGCGTGAAACAATCGGCCGGACATGCCAAATGACAACAGGGCAGTATTAATGACGTACATAACGGAAGACCTGTGGTGTTGGTTGTTCGTGGCAGTGTTGTATCTTCAATCGCGTTCTTCGCTGTTTTTTGAGGCCGCTATCAGCGCCGACATGCGTTTCACGAAAGTACTCGTGCTAATTCCCCGTATTAACGGATGCAGTTCTTCTTCAGATTGCGCGTTCGATTGATTAACGAGGTTGCCGTCAGTTATCCAGGCGCCACGCGCATCCAATGCTGCGATGATATCCGCGACGCTTTCGTTGTGAAGTGGTTGCAGAGATTGTTGCACAAGCATCTCATCGAGATACGTGGCACGCGCTGCGGGCGTAGTAAGCGCCGCAATCTCATTGAACTTGCTACGATAGAACGCGACGTCGACGACAGGTTTACCATCCGCTTCGCAGGGCTTGTCATCGCACAGTAACTTGCCCGGGTCAGTCGTCCAGAGTTGCACCCCATAACCCTCGGGTGTCAGCTCGTTTGTATGTACAACATACAGTGGTCGATTGGTCTCCGGCTCCCAGTAACGCGGCCGCGGATACTTCCCGATTGCAGATTCCCTGTTGATGCGATCAAACCAGTCGAGGCAGCGCGGAATCGGGTCGAGGTACTTTTTATCACCGGTCATCAGGTAGAAGCGTTCCAACAGGCTCATGGCTCCGATACTCTCGCGGACAACGTAGCCCGGCGGCTCATGTGTTCGCGCTGCGACAGGGCGCATATCGAGTCCATACTGCTCAGCCCAGCAGGCCTGGCCCTCGGGGCCCTGCAACGCAATCAGCGCTTCGACGCCGAGGCGCGCTCCCTCAAGATAGCTTGGGTTGCCCAGCGACAAATAGGCATCGAGGAGCAGTTCGATATTTGCCTCCGCGACACCGTCGTTTAACGTATAGAAGGACGTGTAATCCGGAAAGCCATCGTGCTCGTAATCGTCACGCAACGGAAAACGTTGTGGCCACGAACCGTTTGGGTACTGGGCGCGCAGCACGAATTCGAGCGACTTGAGAACCGGTTCGCGGTAGGCGGCCTCTTTGCTTACATTGTAAAAACGCAGCAGGAATTGCGCCGCATCCTGAGTGACGCGATCGTCGAAAGTCGCGTTACCGTAGAAGTAACGGTACTCCTCCATGCCGAAACGAAATCTAGAAGCATGGGTCTCGTACCATTCGGGCACGCCCGTCGGATCAAAATCGACAAAGTAATGCCAACCTCCCAAGAGGTGTTGGCCATAGATGAGTGCGTCCGCTGTTTTGCGTGCAACCCCGAGATAGTAATCGTCCAGTGTGGCTTCGTACGCGTCGAGCATCACCTCGCCAACGCGTTCCGTACCGCCCTGCAACCAGATCTGTGACGGTCGCGCCGGGACTTCACCCCAGCGACGACTCATGTCTTCGCTGACGACCCAGACGTGGCCACCGTGCAGCGCAACTTCATCGGTCATGAATCTGGTTGCCGCTTTCATCGCGGCAAGAACCTGGCTACGAGCCGGCTGCCCGGCGCAGGAGAGCGCTGGCAAGAGCATGGTCAATAAGAGCAACGCAAGCCCGCTGGACTTATACATGTTAAAAAACCTGGCAGTCATGATTCTAGTAAGTCGAGTTGAGAGCTTTTCGCTATACATCGTTAAAGCCGTTATCGTTTGCCCGTTAATCGCCCTGGCCAGATCCAGCAAGCATACAAGAAGAACGTTGACCGATCTCGCTCGCACTGGCGAGCAAACAAGCTCGTAACACCGCATATACCGTATAGCGCTGTTTGATTGGCGAAGGTCTGGGTTATTCTGTCCACTACTTACAGGAAAATGTGATGAATTGGATCAGAGCGACAATGCTGCTTTCGTTTGCCTGTCTTGCAACGTGCGGCTGTGCACAAAATGACGACGTCGTCTGGAACATGGACAGTTTAACTGTCATTGACGGCCACAATGTCACGGTAGAAGGCGACCCCAAAGTCATCGACACACCATTCGGCGGCGCAATCGAATTCGACGGTATGGACGATGGCATCTTCCTGGATGTCCACCCGCTTGAAGGGATGACGACATTCACAGTCGAAGTTATCTTCAAACCATACGCGGACGGGGCGAGTGAGCAGCGCTTTTTCCATATGCAGGAAGACCGCACTGATTCGCGCGTAATGTTCGAGACACGACTGCTCAGGAACGAGTTCTGGTTTCTGGATACTTTCATTAAGTCCGGAGAGCAGAAGGTCACTTTATATGCAAGCGGCCATGAGCATCCCATAGGGCCGTGGTACCACGCCGCGATCGTGGTCGATGAGGCTTCGTTCAGTCACTTCGTGAACGGCAACCTGGAGCTGGTCCAGGAGCTTGAGTATGCGGCCCAGCAGTCGGGTAAAACGTCGCTCGGAGTTCGTCTGAACAAGGTGCATTGGTTCAAGGGCGCAATCAGGCGTGTTCGATTTACACCGAGGGCGCTGAAACCTGATGAATTTCTGGGCGGATACTAGCCGGCCAGGTTGCGCCGCGAAGACAGACAACCTCTCCTGAACAAGCTGTCGTTGCAGATTTTTACTACCGGTGTCATCAAAATCTCCGGCTGTCGTCGTATTTTTGTCACAATGCCGGTGACAAATGGACCCGCTTCGGGCTCCAATGCCACGTTATCGAGCTGTAGATCAGGGGCAACATACTGATTTAAAACAAAAATAGGTGGTAAATCTGGCCTGCCAGCCTTTTCGCAGATGAAAGTTGACACCGGTGTCATTTGTAGTAGTATTTACGTCACAATAACTCGCCTGTGAGGCGGTGTTGTACGTGGTCAGCCAAAAGGCTGCCGTAATACTCCAAATACTAGGGGGACGGAAAATGTCTATTCAAAATTTTCGCAAAGCGCGCAAGCCCTTGCCTGGTCGGTTGACTTTGATCGGTCTCGCTGCGGCAATCTGCAGCCTTGCGCTGCCAGTTCAGGCGCAGGACAGATCGGGGCCAATGGAGGAAATTGTCGTCAAAGGTTTCAAGGGCAGCCTGCGGCAATCGCTTTCCGTCAAGCGAAATGAAACGGGTGTTGTTGACGCTATCGTTGCCGAAGACATCGCCGACTTTCCGGACCTCAACCTTGCCGAGTCGATTCAACGTATTCCTGGTGTTTCGATCAACCGCATGAACGGTGAGGGTCGCCAGATTACAGTCCGCGGCCTGGGCGGTGATTTCAACCGCATCCGTATTAACGGCATGGAAGCGCAGAACACGTCAGGTGGCACCGACTCGAGCGGTGGCTCGAATCGTGGTAGATCATTTGACTTCAATACCTTCGCTTCCGAACTGTTTACGGGCATTACGGTTCGCAAGACCGCATCGGCGTCAGTCGAAGAGGGCTCAGTTGGTGCGACGCTGGATCTACAAACGGCGCGTCCGTTCGATTACGACACCGGTACGACCTACGCGACATCGGTGCAGGGCGGTTACAACGATTTGGCGTCCGAGTTGAATCCGCGCTTCGCTGCACTGATTTCGAACAGGAACGACGAAGGCACGTTCGGCAGCCTGCTCTCGGTTGCATATTCAGACCGGAGCATACGTGAAGAGGGCTTTTCAACGGTTCGCTGGGATGATGGCAATTATCGTTCCGTAGAAGGTGTGGATTGCACCGCGTTTCCGGCAGATCCCGGTTGTGCGGCAATAAATTCGAGTTCCCTGACCTATGGGCCACGCATTCCACGTTACGGTCGCTTGACGCATGAGCAACAACGCCTCGGTATCACGGGTGCGCTGCAGTTCCGGCCCAGCGATCGCACAGAGATCATCATTGAAGGTCTGTACTCGGACTTTGATGCAAAACGCGACGAAGAATTTCTGGAAGTCTTCTTCCGCAGTCAGCAAGGCAGCGTAGATGCAACCAACATTGTCCTGGATCCTTCAAAGAACATTATCGAGTCGGGCACGTTCACGATCGATCCACTTAGCAATGGCACGCATCCGGTTCGCAGTGAGCATCGCTACGACGAGCTCAGTACCCAGTTCACGCAAATCACGGCAACACTGAAGCAGGATTTCTCCGATACTCTCAGAGGCACTCTGTTGTTTGGTACGACGAATTCAGAACAGGACGTGCCGAAGCAGACCACTATTCTTTACGATGCAGTGGCGCAGGTTACGGGTTATACGTACGACTTCAGCGGTAGTCACCAGACGCCGTCCATTGATTTCGGTTCTCTTGATGTCACTGATCCATCCCAGTTCGCATTCACTGAATTCCGCGATCGGCCGCAGTATGTCGAGAACTCGTTCACCACATTTGCCGGTGATCTCGAGTTCGACATCAATGACCGCTTAACGGTCAGTGGTGGGCTCAGCTACAAGGAGTTTGAATTCGATACGACCGAGTTCCGCCGCGAAAGTACGGCTGGCTCAAGACTCTGCGACGCCGGTTATTATGATTGCGATCTCGATGATGATGGAACCCGGGACATTCCCGGTGCACCGTTGACGCCAGACTTGGTCAACATGGTGACTGGATTTGGATCGGGCCTTGGCGGTACCGGATACGACAAGAGCTGGCTATCGCCAAACATCGCCGCTGCTACCGCATTGATCAACGTTTACAGCATTCCGGGCGGTTCGCGCGACCAGAATATCCGCGCGGTAAAGGAAGAAGATCTTGGCGGCTGGGTGCAGCTGAATTTCTCGGGTGAGCTGGGAAGCGTCGGTGTACGTGGCGATGTTGGTGTCCGCTACGTCGAAACCACAACGACGTCGACAGGCCTCGTTGACGGTTCGCCGGTTACAGCCGAACGAAGCTACAACGATACCTTGCCGTCTCTGAACCTGGTCTTTGATGTTTCAGATGACTTCCTGGTGCGCCTGGGCGTGGCGGAGGTTATGTCCAGACCGACATTGGGCGATCTGACACCGGGTGGTTCACTCGACAGTTTCAACGGACCTCCGTTCGAATATGACGCAGGTAACCCGGGACTGGATCCATATCGGGCGACGAATCTCGACATTTCATTTGAGTGGTATTTCATGGATGACGCATTGCTGTCGTTCGGCTACTTCGACAAGGATGTAGATTCGTTCTTCCAGACCAGCGCATCCATCATCGTGCCGTACAGCCAGTCGGGATTACCATTGAACCTGCCGCCGGCATCCAGTCCTCTCGAAGTCGCATTGAGCGCGGGTGGGGATCCGGACGTAGAGATCAGCCAAACAGAAAATGGCGGTAGCGCCAAAGTTGATGGCTACGAAGTGATTTACCAACAGCCGTTTGGCGAGTTCTTCGGCTTTACCGGCAACTACACCAAAGTGGATTCCAACGAGATCATTGGTTTCTCCGAGAACGCATTCAATGCAACGTTCTACTATGAGAGCGAAAAGTTCAGCGCCAGGGTCTCTACGGCCTATCGCGACGCGTACTTGACGCGTGAGCCGAGCGGCAACGGTCGTGACGAGCGCGGCTATGATGCGACGACAACCGTTGATTTAGCGATGGCATACAATTTGAACGATTCGATGGCGCTCACTTTCGAAGTGCTTAACTTGACCGATGAGTATGAGAATCAGTTGTTTGATGTCGCCGATCTGGTTTACGTGCATCATCACACGGGAACCGAGTACATAGTCGGATTCCGCTGGTCACCAAACTAGGATACACCCCCCCAAGTATCCTGATGATAGGCTCGAGATCAGCAAGCTGGTCTCGAGCCTTTTTTTTGCGGTACTGGTAAGTAACGAATGAAGAACTCGCTCAACCGTCGAGAGGCAATCGTCGCAGGCATCAGCGGACTGGGTGTCATGCTTGCGCCGCGCATTGCAGTGTCGCAAAGTCGCGCTCCTGTCGTTGCGACTCAATATGGAGATGTCCGGGGTTACGTCGACAGTGGAGTCAACGTATTCAAGGGAATTCGATATGGCGCCGATACAGCTGCACGGCGTTTTATGCCACCGCTGCCGCCGGATCCGTGGCATGACATCGCAGACGCATTCGAGTACGGTGCTGCCGCCCCCCAAGCTAACCGCGACGAGAAAACCAGCGAGGACTGCCTGTTCCTGAACGTCTGGTCTCCAGGCGTCAACGACGGTCGCAAACGGCCTGTCATGTTTTACATTCACGGCGGTGCTTATTCGAATGGCTCGGGCTCAAGTCCGTTGTACGATGGCAAGGCACTCGCGCAACGGAGCGATTGTGTCGTCATTACTGTTAATCATCGACTCAATGCGTTCGGCTATCTGTTTCTACAGCCGCTTGGCGACGCCGGCTTTGCGGACTCGGGCAATTGCGGCCAATTGGACCTTATCCTTGCGCTGCGCTGGGTGCGCGAGAATATTGCGAATTTCGGCGGAGATCCGGACTGCGTACTTGCCTTCGGCCAATCCGGCGGTGGTGCCAAGGTTGCGACAATGATGGCCATGCCCGCCGCAAAGGGTCTGTTCCACCGTGCGGCTTCAATGAGCGGACAGCAAGTGACGGCGTCCGGGCCCGGTAACGCCAGTGCAAGAACACGAACCTATCTCGACGCGCTCGGCCTGCGTCCGAAAGACGTCGACAAGCTCAAAGACTTGTCGGTCGAAGAACTTCTAAAAGGCCTCGAGGCGTCTGACCCTATCCTGTCGAATAAGCGTGTCTATTTTGGACCCGTGCTTGATATGCGCTCGGTAAAGCGCCATCCGTTTTATCCTGAGGCAGCACCGCAGTCGGCACATATCCCAATGATCATCGGTAACACGCATGATGAGACGCGTCTCTTTTACCGCGATGCGAGTTACTACAGTCTTGAGTGGGACGATCTGCCGAACCTGTTGAGGGCGAGCATACCCGTAGACATAAGCCCGGATTACGTCCTGGCCGAGTACCGCAAGCTGTATCCGGACCTGTCACCGAGTGACTTATTCTTCAAGGCGACCACAGCGGGGCGATCATGGCGCGCGGCGGTTGTCGAAGCTGAAGAGCGCGCCAGGCAACAAATGGAAAACACGTTTGTCTACCAACTTAATTTCCAGAGCCCCGAACGGCCGGAGCTTGGTGCACCACATACATTCGATATTCCCCTGATTTTTGGAAATCTCGCGGCCGCCGGTTCGATTACAGGTACGGGGGCGGCCGCTCGCGCTGTCTCGACGATGATGCTCGAAGCATTTTCCAGCTTTGCACGAACCGGCAAGCCTGAAAGCGCGGGGCTGCCAGATTGGCAGACCTATACTTTGCCAAATCGTGAAACGATGATCATCGATATTGAGCCGCACATGCAGAACGACCCCCGCGGTGCAGAGCGCCGGCTGTTCGCCACGGTACCTTACGTCCAGCCCGGGACTTGAGCGAAGCGTCAGGCTGTCGCCGCGACGATCTCGCAGGTTAGCTCACCATCATCGGCGAAGGCGATCCGCGCTGTCTGCCCGGGAGCGATTTCGTGAATGCCCGATGTTTGTCCGGTAGCGATCAAGTCGCCAGCTCGCAAAGGACGCCCTCGGGCTGCTGCTAGTTCCAGCATGAACTGAACGGATCGCACGATGCCTCCGGTCAACAGGTAGGCGCCGCCGCTGCCGACGCTTTCGCCATCGATAAAGGCCTCACAGGTCAGGGTCTGTGGGTCACGTGCACGCCAGTCACCGATGCGGGCTCCTACAATCAACCCTGCGTTATTGCCGAAATCGGATGCAGTTACCGGAGGGCCAAGGTCATTGATAGCCGCCAGCGGACTGCTGGCAACCTCCAGCCCTATACAAACGTCAGCAATCATTGCGTCGGCTTCTTGAGTGCTCCAGGTCAGCTTATCGTGCGGCGCATCCTTTGCTATGACGGCCACGAATTCAGCTTCGACGGCGCCAAAGCCACCTACGAAAACCGGCATAGTGGGGCGATTGTCACCGGTTACCCTGTGTACCGTCGAGGCGAATATCGGGCCGGCAAGGCGATCGATACCACTTTGGCTTTCAAGGTGGGGTGGAATTCGGCCCACCTTCCAGCCGCACAGCTCTTCCGGCCAGAGGTCGATGGCACGATCCTGCACCTCATATGCTGTTGATAAGTCGCCTGGAATCGCGCCGGGATACTGTTCCAATGCGGTTCCGCTGAGCCTCGCCGTAACAAAAGCCTGAGCGATTTTCTGCAGGTCCTCGTCTGCCAAAGACCTGCTTTGTTTGTTTTTCTGTACGGTCATGCCACTGAACGCCGTCGACAAATGAATGGTTTTGAGGCTATATTGTAGCTCGTTTGTCGCATTTTGGAAACCGGTGTCATTTTTTTTGCGAATGGTGTTCCAGGTGATCTCAATTTTTCAGGAAAGCCTTTTATAACAGTAGCTTATGCAGCTCAGATCTTCGGAACCAGGGAGTTAGTTGACGATGCAACGTTTACGAGTACTGCTGCTTTTTGTGTCCCTTTTGACGCAACCATTGCTGGCTGACCAGCCCTGGTATACGCAGGGAGACTTCGAGCCCGTTCGACGCGTTGAACTCGTTGTGCACAATACTCTTGATCGTGCGCGGCAAAACAGTCCGGTGACTTTCCGACGAGATCAGCTGGCGGCGCTGCCGGATGTGCACGAACTCGCCATCACACTCGTTGATCCTGGGTTACCGGGAAGACCGGAGCCTTCAGATGATCTGTTCCGGCGACAGGGCGGACATGAGGCGCGCCGCGAAACCAACGGCGCCTGGATACCTTACCAGCTTGATGACCTCGATCAGGATGGTTTGTGGGATGAACTGTTCTTCATGTCGGACTTCGCGCCGGATGAGCGAAAGGTTTTTTACATCTATCTCGGCTACCACAATCGCGGCTGGCTGGCGCATCGAACACATGCCGCAATCGGTACCTACGCGCGGCACACGGTAGCCTATTGGGAAGCAGAAGATGTCGGCTGGAAGCTCTGGTATCCGACTGACATAGATGTGTTCGGCAAGCGAAGCCCGGTCTTGATGTCGAATCGGCTCTATATGGAAAACCTCGACGGCTATGGCGTATCTACGGTCGATCCCGCCTATGGGTCTGACATCATGCAGGTGGGTATCTCATTCGGCGGCGGCGGGGTCGGTGTATTCGAAGACAATGAGCACCCGAACGTGGTTTCGCGACCACGATTTACGCAACGATCTCCGGGAACAAACTTCAATGCCGGCCCGCAGAGTGACTCGCGCTACGCGTTTACCGTATTGGCTAATGGGCCGATTCGATCTGTGGTTCGTGCGCGAACGTTCAATTGGTACTCGGGCAACGGCACCTATGCGCTCGAACAAATTTACAGCGCCTACGCCGGTCAAAGCTATGCGACAGCCCGTGTGAGGTTTACCCAGTTTGAGCCACTTAATCCCGAAACGGTTTTCGCCGCAGGCATGCGCAAGCACCCGGATCAGACCAGTTTTTATTCCAGTGACGGAGTGGTGATTAATGGCGG
This sequence comes from Gammaproteobacteria bacterium, assembly GCA_024640305.1. Classification (GTDB taxonomy): domain Bacteria; phylum Pseudomonadota; class Gammaproteobacteria; order Steroidobacterales; family Woeseiaceae; genus UBA1847. The sequence continues at coordinate 11,266 of JAHEFG010000018.1, read as the reverse complement.
ACCAGAGGCAATTCGAAATCAGGACGATGACGGCCTGCGTGAAAATAGCCTGATGGTCGACTTTGTCGGCACAGCGCTGGTGGTTCCCGAAAAGTACTCCCCGGAGTATGTGTTTGTACCCGGATATGACGGTAATCATGCATTCAGAATCGAGCCGAACAAGCAGCGCGAATTCGAATACCTGATTGCCGCAGGCTGGAGTGAGGGCAGCGTCAACAAGAATGCAGCGGAGTTTCAGAGCTACGTGCTAAACACGGCGGAGGAGTTTAATGCGCCACTCCACTTGCTTGGCACAAGACTGGAGGCTCGTGACGGCGATTAATGCCGGAGTCGGGCAGTCGGGTTAGTATGCTGCGAGCGGCACCAGAAGGAGATAAGGACAGTCATGACGGATCCCGATAGCGACGACAACGGCAGCAAGGCTGCAGCGGTGCCCGCGGGCAAAAAACTGACGATTACAGATATTGCGCGCCTGGCAGGCGTTTCCAAGAAAACCGTGTCGCGCGTCATTAATCGTTCGGGTCTTGTCAGGGACGAAACACGCGACAAGATTCTCAAGATTGTTGATGAGTATGACTTCCAGCCTGACCCCCAGGCCCGGGCGCTTGCTTTGCGCCGCTCGCATCTGATCGCGCTTATTTCCGATCAACCAAATCCCCAGTATGTCGTCGATATTCAGTCCGGCATCCTCGACGGCCTTGCAGAGACCAGCTACCAGCTCGTCGTGCGGCCCTGCGATCGCGAATCGCCGACGTTGTACGACGATATTTGCGAAATAATCCGTCATCAGAAGTTCTTCGGCGTCATTCTTACGCCGTCCATCTCGGAAGATGATGAATTGATTGGCCGACTTCGACAGATCGAATGCCCGTATGTGCGTATCGCTGCGGTGTCGCTCGACTCACCGGAAAATATGATTGAAACGCACGACTATGTCGGCGCAGCCGAGGCAGCCCGTCATATCGCTGATCTCGGGCACCGCGATATTGCCCATATCCGCGGCCCGGACATGTTTCTCTCCGCAAAAGAGAGACTGCGTGGTTTTCGTGTGGGGCTGGCCGAATACAGTCTTTCGGTAACGGATGAGTACTTGCTGCGCGGTGGTTACACCTTCGAATCCGGGATGCATTGCGGTGAAGAATTGCTGTCGCTACCAAAGCCTCCAACGGCAGTGTTTGCCGGCAATGATGAGATGGCGGTCGGTGTCTACCAGGCCGTGCGCCGTGCTGGGCTTCGCGTGCCGGAAGATCTTTCGATCGTGGGGTTCGACGACGCCCCGATCGCGACTCGCATCTGGCCCATGCTGACCACGGTCAGGTTGCCGATCCGGTACATGGGGCGCACCGCGGTGCAGTTGCTGGTATCGAATCATGACCGGTTTGCAATGGAGCCACCGTCGGCAACCTCGGTCATGCCAAGCCTGATCGTGCGTGGGTCAACCGCCGCGCCAAGCGGTAGCTGACATGGCAACAAATACGAAAAATGGCTTTAATTAAAGGATGACACCGGTTACCATAGTGGATTGATTAAACAGCATCAGGACCTATAGACATGTTCAACAAGACCTATCAGGCAACCCATCCCGACATGATGCAGGGCGTCGATAATGAATCATTGCGTGATCGCTATCTTGTCAAAGACTTGTTCGTTGCCGATACGATCAGCCTGAATTATTCGCACAACGAGCGCATGGTGATTGGCGGAGCTGCGCCTGTTGCCGCAGCCGTGAAACTGCCAGAGCAGACAGAGCCAGCCGCCGGTGCGCCGTTTTTGGAGCGTCGCGAACTTGGTGCCGTAAACGTTGGTCAGGGCCCGGGCAAGATTACGGTTGATGGTGAAGTGCTGGAGATGCAACCGCGCGATGGCCTGTATATTCCGATGGGCAGCAAGGACGTGGTGTTCGAGTCCGACGAAGCCGACAAACCGGCAAGGTTCTATCTGGCTTCGACACCAGCGCACGCTCGATTCGAACTAACCAGGATTTCAATCAGTGATGCTGTACCGGTTGAACTCGGTGCCCTGGAAACATCCAATGATCGGACGATTTACAAGTACATTGTTCCGGAGACCTGCAAATCTGCGCAACTGCTGCTCGGGCTCACAATTCTCAAGCCTGGCAGCGTCTGGAATACGATGCCGCCGCATCTGCATGATCGCCGTTCGGAAATCTATTTCTATTTTGAGCTTGGAGAAGATGAACGCGTATTCCATTTCATGGGTGAGCCGGACGCGATGCGCCACATTGTCATGCACGACTCCGAGGCAGTGATATCGCCGCCGTGGTCAATTCATATGGGCTGCGGCAACTCAAATTATTCCTTCATCTGGGCGATGGGTGGTGAGAACCTCGATTACACGGACATGAATGTCCTTGATATTTGCCAACTGAAATAGGATAAGAAAACGTGAGTCAGCTTTTTGATCTAAGCGGTAAAGTTGCCGTTGTTACCGGGGCTAATACCGGCCTCGGACAGGCTATGAGTGTCGCGCTCGCTGCGGCAGGCGCGAAAGTTTCGCTGGTAGGACGCGTTGCGCCCGATGACACGGTGAAAACCATTGAGTCTGCCGGTGGTACATGCACCGTTGTCATGGCGGATCTCTCCACCACTGACGTAGTGCAGGGCATCATCGATCAAACCACTGCGGAGCTTGGGCCGATCGATATTCTCGTCAACAACGCCGGGATCATACGGCGGGAAGACGCGCTTGATTTTAGCGAGAAGGACTGGGACGAGGTCATGGCGATCAACCTCAAAGCGCCTTTCTTCCTGGCTCAAGCTGTAGCGCGCACAATGGTTGCAGATGGCCGCCCCGGGAAGATCATCAATGTTGCGTCGCTGTTGTCCTTACAGGGTGGTATCCGGGTTGCATCGTATACGGCGAGCAAGAGCGGCGTCGCAGGTATTACACGTCTCCTTGCCAACGAATGGGCCTCGAAGGGGATCAATATCAATGCAATAGTTCCGGGTTATTTCGCGACCGATAACACCAGGGATTTGCGTGCCGATCCGGCTCGCAGTAGTGAGATTCTCGCGCGAATTCCTGCGGGTCGCTGGGGTGAACCATCCGACCTTGGTGGAGCAGCGGTTTTCCTTGCTTCGAAAGCATCCGATTACGTCAATGGAACGCTGTTGCCCGTTGACGGGGGTTGGCTCGCGCGGTGATGTGCCGCGGGACATCGACCAAATACTGATGCCCGCGCTCGCACTGAATCCCGACCGTCTGTTTCCAGCGTCTGCTGAGAAGCGCGCAATCGCGAGGCGCCTGTATGTGCAGGTTGCCGACTTGCCGATTATCAGCCCACATGGCCATACAGATCCCGCCTGGTTCGCAGGTAATGATCCGTTTTTAAACGCGACTGAGTTGTTGCTGACCCCTGACCACTATCTGTTTCGGATGTTGTGCAGCCAGGGAGTCGAGCTTGACACGCTCGGTGTGCCACGTGCCGATGGCAGTGTGTCGCTGAGCGACCCACGGGCGGCGTGGCGGCTATTCGCCGATCACTGGCACTTGTTTCGTGGCACACCGTCGCGCATGTGGCTCGACTGGGTGTTTGTGAACGTATTTGGTTTTACACAAATACTAAGCTCCGAAACCGCCGATAATTTCTACGATTCAATTAATGAAAAGCTAAGCACCGACGCTTTCAAACCGCGAGCTTTGTTTGAACGATTCAATATCGAAGTTCTAACAACGACTGAGTCGCCGCTGGACGCGCTCGAGCACCACCAGACAATCAACGAAAGTGCCTGGGCCGGACGTGTTTTGACGGCCTATCGCCCCGACCCGGTTGTTGATCCGGAGTTCGATGGCTTCCGCGATAACGTAATCGAACTTGGTGAATTGACCGGTGAAGATACGAGCACGTGGCGGGGTTATCTAAATGCTCACCGTGCGAGGCGAGATTTCTTTCGGCAAGTGGGCGCGACGTCAACGGATCACGGTCACCCGAGTTGCCGCACGGCGGATCTGACGGCCGATGAAGCCAGGGATCTTTTCCGGCGCGTTCTTGCCGATGCGCCGACCGCCGAAGATGCGGAACTGTTTCGTGCCCAAATGCTGACCGAGATGGCTGCCATGAGTGTTGATGATGGTCTCGTAATGCAAATTCATCCGGGTTCGTTCCGCAATCACAACGCGAAGGTTCTTGGCGAATTTGGCCGTGACAAGGGTTTCGATATTCCCATGCAGACAGACTATGTGCATGGTTTGAAGCCACTGCTCGATCGGTTTGGCATGAACAAGCACTTATCGGTAATCGTCTTTACGCTCGACGAGACCAGCTACAGTCGTGAGCTTGCCCCTATGGCGGGCGTCTACCCGACTCTAAAGCTTGGTCCGGCCTGGTGGTTTCACGATTCACCCGAAGGCATGCGCAGGTTTCGGCAAATGACCACAGAAACCGCCGGCTTTTACAATACCGTTGGGTTTAATGACGACACTCGTGCATTCCTGTCCATTCCCGCGCGCCATGATGTCGCCAGGCGGGTTGACTGCGCGTTTCTTTCGGAGCTGGTTTCAGATCATCGTCTTGGTGAGGAAGAAGCAGCGGAGATCGCCATGTTGCTAACCTACGAACTGCCTAAGCAAGCCTACAAACTGGATTCGCAATCATGATTAACAGACGCCAGGTTCTGCTTGCGCCACTATTGCTTGCTGCCTGCGGCGATCGAAGCGGACAGAGAACCAGGCCCCTGTTCGCTGCCGACACGCATCCCGATGAATACCCTACGGTGCAGGCATTGCACGCGATCGATCGACTGCTGGATGAGCGGACGGATGGAGAGATGCGCGTTCGGGTCTACGCAGGCGGTCAGATGGGCGCCGAGAAGGACACGCTCGAAATTACAGTATTCGGCGGCCTCGATCTGAACCGTGTCAACCTTGCGCCGCTAAATTCGATTGTCCCCGAGACCATTGTTTTGGCGTTGCCATTCTTATTTCGCTCGATACCGCATGCGCGCGCCGTTTTTGATGGGGCCGTTGGGCGAACCATTCTCGACGCGATGACCTCGCGGGGTTTGTACGGCTTGTGCTACTACGATTCCGGAGCTCGATCTTTCTATAATACGAAGCGCCCGATACACACGCCGGAAGACATGGCCGGCTTGAAAATTCGAGTGCAAAACTCCGATATCTATGTCGCGATGGTGCAGGCGCTCGGTGCAAACCCGACACCGATCCCATATGGCGAGGTCTACCAGGCATTGGTGCAGGGCGTCGTCGACGGTGCTGAAAATAACTGGCCTTCCTACGAAAGTTCGCGGCACTTCGAAGCCGCACGGCATTACAGCACCACGAGGCATGTAATGGCTCCGGAAGTACTCGTTGCATCACAGAGAAGCTGGGACCGTATGTCACTTGAGGAGCAGTCGTATTTGCAGGCCGCGGCATCGGATTCTGTGCCGATTATGCGTGAGATATGGGATGCGCGAGTGAATGCGTCAAGAAAACGCGTGCTTGACCTCGGTATTCAGCTCGTCGAGGACGTAGACCACGCGGCTTTTGCGGAGAGGATGCTGTCAGTTTGGGATCGATTTCTCGTGACGCCTGAACTGAGAGCGCTTTCTGAAGATATCGTTAATCTTGGAGTGACCGATGAGTAGTGTGCTTTCCGCGGCAAGCGCAAGAATAAGCTTGTTTACAAAATGGTTTGCAGGCATCGGCCTCTTGCTCATGACGGCGATCATCGCGTGGCAGGTTTTCGCGCGCTATGTGCTGAATGCGAGCCCGGCCTGGGCAGAACAGGCAGCCTTGCTATTGATGATCTGGTACGTTTTTTTTGCTGCAGCGGCGGGCGTACGCGAGGGGTTTCACATTCGCATTGCGATTTTCGCCGACAGCCTCTCGGCAGCGCCACGTCGTGCGGTCATGGTAGGCGGACAAGCCGTAGTCATGGCATTCGGTATTGCGATGGCTTACTGGGGGTTAGAGCTGGCGCGCGAAACCTGGGAACACGTCATTCCAACGCTTGGTATTTCTCGCGGCTACGCCTACGTTCCGATTGCGGTTTCGGGCTTGCTGATAGCAGGATTCGCTATTGAACAAATAGTCGCCGAACTGCGCGCGTCCGAGGTGAACAAATTATGGAACTGATAGTTCTACTCGGAGTGTTGCTGTTGTTATTGGTGATGGGTGTGCCGGTAGCGTTTGCGTTGGGCGTCTCGTCGCTGGCGACTTTCTTCGTGCTGGACATTCCACTCATTGTCGCGTTCCAGAGAATGGCGGCTGGCATGAACGTCTTTTCATTGATGGCGATTCCGTTCTTTGTTTTTGCAGGAGATCTGATGCATCGAGCAGGCATCGCCGAGCGATTGATTCGCGTCGCCGATGCCGCCCTGGGACGGACGCGAGGCGGGCTCGGCCAGGTGAACGTAGGCGCTTCAATGTTGTTTGGGGCGGTCTCCGGATCGGCTATTGCCAGCGTTTCTGCGCTCGGGTCGACGCTTGGACCCATGATGCGGGAAAAGGGCTATGACGCCGACTACGTGGTCAATGTCTCGGCAACCTCCGCCATAACGGGCCTGCTAATTCCGCCATCGCACAACATGATCATCTATGCGGCAGCGGCCGGAGTGAGTATTTCGCTGGCCGACTTGTTCCTTGCGGGGATTATTCCAGGTGTGTTGACGGGTCTGTTACTTATGCTCGCTGCATATGTTGTCGCGGTACGGCGCAACTATCCGCGGGGGTCATTTCCAGGGTGGCGCGTCTTTCTCATGGCATTCGCTGCTGCGCTACCGGGCCTGCTGGCGGCGGTGATTATCGTTGCAGGAGTCTTGTCCGGTGTGTTTACACCGACGGAGTCTGCCGGCATCGCTGTCGTTTACACCATCCTCGTGGCAATTTTCGTTTATCGTTCGCTGTCGCTGGAAGGTTTCGTTGCGGCGACGACTGCATCGGTGCGAACAACAGCAATGGTGATGATTGTCATCGGAGCGGCAGCTGCCTTCGGCTGGTTGCTGGCACTCTTGCAGGCACCCTCGCAACTGGCGGAGGTGCTGCGTGGCATCACGGAAAATCCGTTGTTGCTCTTGTTGCTGATAAATATCGTGTTGTTGCTTCTGGGCACCTTCATGGACATGGCGCCGCTGATCATTATCACGACGCCGATCTTTCTCCCGATGGCGACGGATCTCGGCATGGATCCGGTGCAATTCGGCATCATGCTGTTGCTGAATCTCGGCATTGGTCTCGTTACACCGCCAGTCGGTTCGGTGTTGTTCGTTGGCTGTGCCATCGGCAAGATCCCGATCGAGACAACAGTTCGTACCATTTGGCCATTCTACGGCGCGTTGATCGTGGCACTCGCTGCCGTGATTTATGTGCCGGCACTGTCATTGTGGCTACCATCCCTGTTGAACTAGGCATGAATGGTCTGCCGCGTTTGTCGTCAGGGACACTCGGTTCCCTGAGTGCATCTGTGCATCGGCCCGGTTACTCGCGTGAGGATACGGGCGTGGGTCAGGTGCATCTCGGCGTAGGCGCGTTCATGCGTGCACATGTGGCGTACTACAACGACGAGGCTATGAATGTTGCAGGTGGTGACTGGGGAATCGCCGGCGTTAGTCTGCGGCGGCCCAATGTGCGCGACCAGCTGAGTCCGCAAGACTGCCTGTACACGCTTGCGATTTGCGCACAACAGGCAGTTGACTACCGGGTAATCGGGTCGATCAAGTCCATTGACGTGGCGCCGGAAGACCCGCAGAAAATTGTCGCGTTAATAGCGGACCCCGCGGTATCTGTCGTAACGCTGACGGTAACCGAAAAGGGCTACGGTATTGCGCCGGACTCTGGCGCGCTCGACACCAGTAATCCGGACATTGGGCACGATCTTTCGCAGCTTGAATTGCCGCGGACTACTTTGGGCTTTCTTGCCGCCGGGCTTGACCGGCGACGCAACTCTGGAGGCGGGCCGGTAGCAATTGTGTCCTGCGACAATCTGCCGGACAACGGTGTGCGATTGCGCGGAGCCTTATCGGAGTTCGTTGCTCTTGCGCGGCCCAAATTGCGTGGTTGGCTGGATGAGAATACGAGCTTTCCGTCGACGATGGTCGATCGGATTACGCCGGCGACGACAACCGCAGATATAGCAGACTGTAGAGCTGCAATCGGACTGGTCGACGAGGGGTTGGTGCGGACAGAGCCTTTTACTCAGTGGGTTATTGAAGACAATTTCCCGGGAAGTCGCCCAGCGTGGGAAGCAGCTGGTGCCCAGATAGTCGACGACGTTGAACCTTATGAATCGGCGAAACTGCGCCTGCTAAATGGTCCGCATTCGGCGTTGGGTTATCTCGGTTATCTCGGCGGCTATGAATACGTTCACGATGCAATGCAAAACTCGCATTATGCTGCTTACATTCGTTACATGATGACAAACGAGATCTCGCCGGTCGCACCGGAGCCGGAAGGTATGCGACACAATGAGTATATCGACGAGTGCCTGGCGCGATTTAGCAACGAATCGCTCCGACATCGCACCTGGCAAATCGCAATGGACGGGTCGCAGAAGTTGCCACAAAGGATGCTCAACACAATTCGTGCGCAACTAAAATGTGGTGGGTCGATTGCCGGTATTTCGCTCGCCGTTGCTGCGTGGATGCGATACGCGCTTGGTTATGACGAGCAAGGACAGCCAATTGATGTACGGGATCCACTGGCTGATCGATTCGCTGGAATTGCAGCGCTGGCGTCCAACGATCCCGACGAGATAGTGCGGTGCTACCTCCGTATCGCCGAGATATTTGGCGACGATCTTCCGCAACAACCATCATTTGTCTCGACAGTGACCGGCCAGCTTCGACAGCTGATGGAGCGGGGTGCTGTAGATACAGTTGCCAGCTACGTCAACCGAGCCGGCAGTACATGACAGTCGACAACCGAATTCTGCAGCTGCACCCGCGCGACAACGTTGCTATCGCGATGTGCGATCTCGCGGCCAAAACGTCGCTGCAAGATCCGGGGTTGCAACTGGATGGTGATATTCCGTCCGGCCACAAGCTCGCACTCGAATTGATTACGCAGGGAGACACGGTTTTCAAGTTCGGCCAGCCAATCGGTAGTGCCAGCAGCGACATTCCGGCCGGCAGTCACGTTCATATCCACAACCTGAGTGCAGATGTTGCGGCAACGAAATCAGTCGATATGTCCGCACCGCGAGTCGCCGAAGGCGGTCAAACGAGCGCGGTATTCGACGGCTATTGCCGCAGTGATGGACGGGCAGGTACGCGCAATTACATAGGCATCATTTCGACCGTTAATTGTTCTGCAACGGTTGTTCGCCGTATTGCTGATGCCGTCACGGATCAGGAACTTGCCAGGTTTGAAAATGTGGACGGCGTTTGCCCGATCACACACACCACCGGTTGCGGGATGTCCAACGATGGTGAAGGAATGCAGATCCTGCGCCGTACGCTGGGTGGTTACATACAGCACCCAAATATGGGCGGCGTGTTGATTGTTGGCCTCGGCTGCGAAACGAACGACATTCGTGGCTTGCTCGAATCGCTGCGTCTCGAGGAAGGAGACATGCTTCGAACCCTGTCCATCCAGGATGCCGGCGGCACGCGCGCCGCCATTGACGCGGGGGCCGATATCGTCAGGCAACTGCTTGCGCAGGCGAACAAGGCGCGGCGCGAGTCCTTGCCGGCCAGGCACATTTCCCTGGCACTGCAATGCGGCGGATCCGATAGTTTCTCCGGTGTTTCGGCGAATCCAGCGCTGGGTTTGGCGGCGGACCGACTGGTGCAGGCGGGCGGCACCGTCATACTTGGGGAAACGCCGGAAATCTATGGCGCGGAGCACCTGCTGATGTCGCGGGCTGCGTCGCCCGCGGTCGCAGAGGCTTTGCGACAAAGGCTCGATTGGTGGCAGCAGTACGTCGAAACGAACGGCGCTTCTCTGAATAACAACCCGTCCCCCGGAAATATTGCGGGCGGTATCACGACGATTCTCGAGAAGTCGCTCGGCGCCGTGATGAAGTCGGGCACGACGCCTTTGCGCGCGGTCTATCGATACGCGGAAACGGCTACTGAAAATGGTTTTGTTTTCATGGATAGCCCGGGGTATGACCCATGTTCAATAACGGGCGAAATCGCATCAGGTGCCAACATAGTTTGCTTCACCACCGGGCGGGGCTCTGTATTCGGCGCTAAACCAGTGCCGTCGATAAAGCTCGCTACAAACAGTGACCTGGCCGCCCGTATGTCGGATGACATGGATTACGACTGTGGCGAAATCTTGTCTGGAAGAGCGACATTGGCAGAGGCGGGCGAAGAAATATTTAAACTGATAATTGCGACGGCAAGTGGGAAAAAGAGCGCCAGTGAGACGAATGGCCTGGGAGATTTCGAATTTGTGCCGTGGCAAATAGGAGCCGTGCTATGACGGAAAATTTTGATCGCAGAACCGGACTTAAGATGTTGTTGGGTGCTGGCGCGCTGGCCGCGGGGCTGGGCAAAACTGCTGGCGCACAAACGCCACCGCCGCAAGCCGTTGGTGCATTGCCCGCCGGCTTGCCTCAGCCCACCGAGACAATCGACCTTTGGCCCAATGGCGCGCCGGGTATGCCTGCATCGGCACCACAGGAAATCGTCACTGAACGCAGCACGGATGCGGCGATTACTGACCGCGCTGTTGTTGGCATAAGTCGGCCGCGGCTCGTCGTGTTCAGGCCACGAATTTCCAATGGCGCTGCTGTCATGATCACACCGGGAGGCGGCTATAAGCGGGTTGTGATCGACAAGGAGGGCTACGAGCTCGGCCGCTGGCTTTCAGCGCGCGGATTCACTGTATTTGTTCTCTTCTATCGTTTGCCCGGCGAGGGTTGGGAGGCCGGACCGAACGTTAGCTTGTCTGACGCACAGCGTGCGATGCGACTCATTCGATCGCGTTCCGGTAAGTATGGTTTTGACGCTGAGCGGGTTGCAGCTATGGGTTTCTCGGCTGGTGGTCACGTATGCGCTGATCTTGCGACGCGGTTTGCAGCAGAAACCTACAATGCAGTAGACGGTGCGGACTCGCTGTCTGCACGCCCACTCGTTGCTGCGCCGATCTATCCGGTGATCTCGATGAGTGCTCCGATCGCACACGCTGGCTCTCGCGAATATCTTCTCGGTGCAAACGCGGACCGAGCCCTCGAGCGAGCGCACTCGCCGACGCACAACGTGCCGGACAACGCACCGCCGTGCTTCCTCGCGCATGCCGAAGACGACTCATCTGTCGTGGTCGAAAACTCACTCGAGTTTCGTGGGGCGCTGCGAGCGCG
>JAHEFG010000017.1 GCA_024640305.1 Gammaproteobacteria bacterium | reverse complement strand
GCCTATCCTGGGATGTCAGCGCGAGAAATAGCGGCCCATTCCGACGTCGCGCCGGGGCGAAAAACGGATCCGGGCACTGCTTTCGACTGGCTTCGATTGTATGATGGGATCAGCCACGCCTGATTGAGAGTGGTTATAGGTAACCCTCAGAAGTAACGAGCGACGGAACGATGAACCTGATTGCCCTGCTTATCGGCCTTGTCGTCGAGCGACTTGCCACACAGCTATTTCACTTGCGCAGATTGCGCTGGATCGACGGCGTTATTGATGCCGGGTTCCGGCAGGCCGGACGCGTCGCAAACTGGCCTTCAATTATCCCGGTGATCCTGATAACCCTGGTGTTGGCTGTACCCGTTTTCGCAGTGATGTTCAGTCTTGGTGACGCTTTGCTGGGCTTCCCGTACGTGTTCCTCGCTATCGTCGTGTTGTTCTTTTCACTGGGCCCGCAGGACATTGGTGAAGACATCGACGAGTACTGCAAAGCTGTCGAAGACGGCGATGCAGAATGCGTTCGCCAGAAGGCCAAGGCGATCATGGAAAAGGACGTGCCCGACGATGAGCGCGAGCGCATTCATTGTGTCGAAGAGGCGGTCTGTGTTCAGGCCAATAATCGCCTGTTTGCAGTGATTTTCTGGTTTGTTGTGCTGGGCCCGCTTGGGGCCTGGACCTACCGGGTAACTGACCTTGTTCGTCGTCGCGCGGTATTTGCAGCGGCGAGAGAAGAAGCTGCCGACCATGCGCCGGAGAATCTCCGTGATGCCGCCGTCATGTTACATGGGTGGCTGGCGTGGATACCGGCGCGGTTGACAGCAATTGGCTATGCCGCTGCCGGACATTTTGATGCAGCAATTGGAGCGTGGCGGGCACCGTCTGAGCAAATTTCAGATACGCCTTCGGAGTACAGCGAACATCTTCTGGCTCGTGTCGGCGTCGCCGCTTTGGCACTGGGGGAGAACGAGGACGAGACTCTCGTCGAACGTGGCGTCAGAGGCGCAACAGCGGCCAACAGTCTTGTGTTTCGCTTGTTGCTAATCTGGGCTGTAGTCATCGCCGCGATGACTCTATACGGCTGGACGCGGTGAGGCAGTTTTTTTTTGCCTGATATCGCTGACCCTGTTCTGCATCGGTGGCTGTTCGGCACAAGTTGATCAACCCGCCTCAACCGAGCATCACACTCGCATTGCGACGCTCGCCCCTCACCTGACCGAACTTGTATTCGCTGCTGGTGCTGGCGATAAACTGGTCGGCGTCAGCGCTTACTCTGACTATCCGGCGGCAGCTTTGGAGCTGCCACTGATCGGAGACGCATACGCGGTGGATCATGAGCAACTTGCGATGCTGAAACCGGATCTGCTGCTTGCCTGGCAGGGTGGCACACCGGCACATGTGGTCGAAGAGTTGCGCCGTTTCGGCTATAACGTGGAAGTCATTGAAATTCGGCAACTTGCCGATGTTGCGGACGCGTTGCGCCGTATTGGAAAACTAACGGGCAATATCGATGAGGCCAACGAAGTCGCCTCAAAATACATGCAAGGCCTGCAAATGTTCGAACAGCGTTATGCGGCTGCAGACGACGTGCGTGTTTTCTACCAGGTTGATAAGCGGCCGCTCTACACGATTAACGATCAGCACTACGTTAGCGAACTCATTGGTCTGTGCGGCGGCAGCAATGTGTTCTCCGATTTGGACGGTCTTGCTCCGACGGTATCGGTCGAGGCAGTAGTTGAGCGCGACCCGGAAGCGATGTTGGCAAGCAGTGACGCGGGCCCTGGTGCATTCGACCAATGGGACCGCTGGCCGCACATTGCCGCCAACCGCTACGCGAATCGGTTCCTCATGCCTGCCGATGAAATAGGACGAGCCACGCCCCGCTTGCTGATTGCGGCGCGGGCAGTTTGTGACGCGTTGCAGGTGGCGCGAGCAAACAGAGATTCAAAGTGAGTGCCGGAATAGACACTCGCCCTGCGGCGGCCTCGGATTTTGATATCGTGAAATCATGGCTATCAGCAGCGGGGCTGCCCAGCGCAGATCTCACGACTGCACATCTGCCCCATTTTCTAATCGCCGTAACAGATACGGGCGTCCCGATCGGCGCGGTTGGAATTGAAAACGTAGGGAGCATTGGCTTGCTGCGCTCCCTGGTAGTTGATCCGAGCACACGCAGTGCTGGCGTTGCTGGGCGACTCGTCAGCGACCTGGAAATCCGGGCGAAAAAACAGGGTGTCAGCGAGCTGTGGTTGCTAACTACCGATGCCGACGGATATTTTTCGAAGCTGCGTTACGAACGAAGAGAACGCCGCCAGGCCCCTGTGGAAATACAGCGTACCAGGGAATTCTCGAGCCTGTGTCCCGGCGACGCAGTGCTGATGAGCAAATTACTCTAGCTGCGGTCCCTGTTCCAAAGCACTTCCTGGCCAGACTCTGCCCGCGATAGCACACGAGCAACGACGAATAAAAGGTCAGACAGCCGGTTCAGGTAGCGAAGTACTTCAGGCCGCACTGTTTCCGAGCCCGCCAGTGTCGTGCATATGCGCTCCGCCCTGCGAACAATCGTGCGCGCGAGATGGCACGCCGCAGCTGCCTGCCCGCCGCCCGGCAGAATGAATTCCCTGAGTGCGGGCAGATCTTCATTCAACGCATCAAGTTCCGTTTCCAGGCGCGTAATGAAGTCGTCCGTGATCGCGGCGTGTCCCGGAATGCAGAGTTCGCCGCCGAGTTCGAACATATCGTGCTGGATCTCGGTGAGCATTTTGCGAACGTCACCGGGTACAGATTCGAAAGACAGGATCACACCAATCGCGCTGTTGGCCTCGTCGACGGTGCCGTAAGCGTCGACGCGCAAGCTGTCCTTGGCCACGCGAGAGCCGTCACCAAGGCCTGTTGTCCCATCATCGCCAGTGCGCGTGTAAATTTTGCTGAGTCTCTTTCCCATTGCCTTAAACTCGTCTAGTTCCAGCGGTATCTTAACTCGACAAATGCGCCACGCTGCTGCATTTGATAATTTTCTGCCGTCTGATAGTCGCTATCGAGCAGGTTTTCGATTCGCGCATTCAGAGCCCAGCTGCCGTTAAGTCTAATCTGCCCGGTCAGGTTGGCAAGCACGTAGCCGGCAAGTCGGACTCCCGCGTAGTCTTCGCGATCACCGCTCGCGATGATGGAGAGGCCGAGACGATGCGCACCGATGTCACGAGTGTAAGACAGTGAGGCCGTTTCCTCCGCTCGCCGCAGCAACCGTTCTCCGGTGAAGGCGTTGTCCGCCCGTTGTTTTACGAGCTCCGTTCGAAATACAAAGCCGTCGCCGCGATACTCGTAGCTCAGCTGTGCGCCGCGGATTTCCGCACTGGCGATGTTCCTCAGCTCAAACGCCTGCAGGTCGAAATCAATCAGGTCGTCGATGTCATTGCGGTAGACCTCGATGTCAACACTGTGGCCCGTTCCGGACGTGTAGCGCAGACCGAACTGAGCTTCGTCAGCCAACTCCGGGTTGAGATCGACGTTGCCGCCGAAGCCGAAGCGATCGGTGGCGTCCGGCGCACGAAAAGCATGGCCGAGGCCGGCGTTTAGCGTCCAGCTATTGCTGATATCGAATGCATACTCAGCATTCCATGTAGTGTGCTTGCCGAAAGTCTCGTGATCCGTCAGTCGCACAGCAGCAAATGCCTTGTGGCGACCGCGGGACCATTGATCCTGCGCGAAAGCTGCACGCACGGTTGTGGTCTCCTCAAACCCGGATCCGTAGCTCAGCGATGCGGCATCCTCAGTAATGGCAACCAATCCGCCCGTCAGCGTGTGGTTTGCCAGCGCGTGCGTGTATTGCCAGTCCACGCTCAGCCGTTTGGAGCTAACGAAATCATCAGACTGATTTTGAGAAATGTCGTCTTGCATGGATGCGACGATAAGTTTGCTGATGCCGCTGTTAGGGAAATTTGTATTCAACTCCAGGGCTGTCGTCGTATTGTCAAAGTCCTGGTCGACAGGGGCGAGGAAGAAGTCCAGGTACTCGACCATACCACTGGTTTGCCAGTGGCGGATGCTGATATCGCCGCTCTTCAGGCGCCGCGATGTGTACAGACTGGCTGACAGGTTTTCGTAGCCTCGCTCAATGCTTGAATCTGCATGTGGGGGATAACCGTCAGTACTTTGCCAGTTCAGTGTGACGCCGAACTCGCCGTTGTTACCGCGATTCCCGCCCGACAGGTTGCCAGAACGTGTATCAAAGCTACCTGACTCAAGGCTGCCTTCAACAAAGGCGTCTTTGGCGCGCCGCGTGATGATATTGATGACACCGCCAATAGCATCGGTGCCGAACAATGCGGACCGGGCACCTTTAACAATTTCAATGCGTTCAATTACTTCGGGCGCGATGTGCTGAATCGCCGCGCCCCCCACTGTGCCTGGGTTAATGCGAACTCCGTCAATCAGCACGAGCGTATGATTGCTCTCGCTGCCACGCAAAAATATCGATGTCGACTGCCCGGGCCCGCCGTTGCGGCCAATGTCGATGCCAGCTTCGAAGCGAAGCAATTCAGCCAGGTCTGTGGCGAGCGAAAGCTCTATGTTTTCGCGTGTGATGACTGTAACCGGAACGATTGCGTCCTTAAGCGGGATTTCTGTGCGTGTCGCTGTGACTATGACTGTTTCGCCAGGCGCGGTATCCGCCATGCAGTCGCCACCAGTCGCCAATAACGCCAATAACGCCGTCCCGGATGCCAGTCGGTCAGTAAACATCTTGTGTCTCCAGTGCATGCCGCCCGCACGCGATATATGTCGTGAGTGCCATCGTGCGGAGAGTGGGGAGGGACGGCTTTGGATGCTCGCCCGAACCTGCGCCCGCCGCGCCATTCAAGGTTTCACCGGGCCGGTCTCCGGGCTGACGAGCGGAAAGTATCCTTGCCGTAGCGCCTTCCCACGACCCTCGTGTTGCGGGTTCGCAGTGGCTCCGATTCGATAGTCTCGAACCAGGGGCTACGGTTTAACTCGATCACCGTTGCGGGGGCAGCGCCGGAATGGGCGTAACGTGTCACGCTGAACCGGCTTCCCGTTCACCCGATTTTGCCAAATCAGGTTCACCTAGTGAGCGTTGTACGATAGGCAGGCGGCAGGGAGCTGTCAAGCCGCGTGTTGTACGCTTGTTTCTTTGCCGCCTTGCGGCCATAGTGCGGCGAATAGCGACTGTGAACGACAGGAAATATCGTGCCAGCTTACGACGAAAAGCCGTCTATCGAATTACAAACCGCATTGGAAGCGGCGCACGCGGCCGCTGAGATCAGTCGCCATTACTACGCCGGCAATTTTACCGTGACAACCAAGGCGGACCTCACGCCCGTAACCCAGGCCGACGTCGAGTGCGAGCAGGCGATTCGCAAGGTCATTCTTGGGCGTTTTCCGGAGCACGGTTTTTTTGGTGAAGAAACCGGCCGCAGTAATGAGGACGCTGAGTTTCTTTGGCTCGTTGACCCGATCGATGGCACCAAGGGTTTTGTTCGTCAGTATCCCTTCTTTTCCACGCAGATAGCGTTGCTGCATAAGGGGGAAATCGTGCTCGGCGTTTCGAGCGGTACGATGATGGGCGAGTTGGCATGGGCGGAAAAAGGGAAGGGTGCCTGGCTCAATGGTGAGCGGCTGGCGATCAGCACCATTACTGACCCCGATCATGCGGCGGTGTCGACCGGTAACCTTAAGTCGCTGGCACTGAGTTCCGGGTGGAGTGATCTCGGCGAGATCGTTTCCCGGGCCGATCGGATACGCGGATACGGCGACTTTTATCACTATCATCTGCTCGCGGCGGGAAAAATAGAGGCGGTCATCGAATCTGACGTAAACATCCTTGATATCGCTGCCCTGTCAATCATAGTGACGGAGGCTGGTGGGGTGTTTACGGATCTCAATGGCGAGGCCGTAAAGCTCGAGATTCGTTCAGTATTAGCTGCGAATCCTGAGCTCCACGCGGAGTACCTTGAGCTCTTACGAGGCCGCGTGACCTGACGATGCGACAAATAGCGTGTGCGAGCGCCAGTCAACAGCTTCCATTGGCGTTGCAAATAATTCGCTGAGACTCGACTCGTTGAGAATCTCTTCGGTCTGACCAATTTGCCAGCGACCGTCCCCGAAAAGAAGCAGGCACCGATCCGCGAATCGAGCAGCGAGGTTTACGTCGTGCAGGCTGCTGACAACACCGGCCCCCTGGTCTGCAGCTCGCCTGAATATCTGCAACGCGTCCAGCTGGTGTTGGGGATCCAGGTGGTTGGTGGGCTCGTCAAGCAAATAGACCTCGGGCGCTTGCGCCAGAATTTGCGCAATGGCCAGCCGGCGTCGCTCACCACCGGAAAGGGTCAGAACATCCCGTGCGGATAAATCCTCCAGACCCATCGCTCGTAACGCTTCTCTGGTGATCCTGTAGTCTTCTTCGGATTCCCATTTGAAGCGGGAGATGTGTGGATGCCTGCCGACCAACGCCGTATCGAGAACGGTTGCGGGAAATATGTCGTCGATCACCTGGGGCAGCAAAGCAAGCTGCTGCGCAGTTTGCTGGCGCGGGCGCAGAAAAATGTCCTGTGAGTTGAGAGTCACGTTGCCGCAGTCAGGTTGACGCAGCCCCGCAATCGTCGCAAGCGTTAACGATTTGCCTGTGCCGTTTGGTCCGAGCACGGCGACGATCTCGCCGCGCTCAATGTCGAAATTCAGCCCATCAACAAGCAGGCGGCCGGGCACACTGACGCGAATGTTCTTACAGCTGAGAATTGGCGAATCGTTTTCTGGCATCGCGTGAGCCTGGCTCAGCCTAGTCGACAAGACGAATTTCGCTGGCGGTTTGCGGCCCGATTACCGCGTACTTGAGGCTCTTGGGGACAACCGCATCATCGCTGGCCAGAGCAATGCGACCGCCCATGATCTCTGCGTAACGTTGCGGATACAGTGGCTCGCGATCCGGTTCGCCCAGACCTTCCGGCGCAACCGGTTGACCATTCGATGGATCGTACTTGTCTGTTGCTCCCAGCGTGTGCAAAAACTCATGAGCGATAATGACGTTGTTACTCCCTTGCTGCCGGCGCCCGGCGCGGGCATTCACGATGCCGACCATGCCTTTTTGCAGCCCGACAGAATTTTCAAGCCTGAACGCGTCGTCGGGGCTGTGATAGCGCACGAAAATCCGAACGTCTGGATCGATCTCATCCTGTTCACCGGCGGTGCTTGAGGCCCACCAACGCATTTTGAGAGACCAGATCATGATGTCGATAACGCCGAAGTCCGCGCCAATAGACGGAGGTTGCTCGATTATTTGCTCGCCCACTTCCATGCGCAATGGCCGTTGCAGCGGGTTTCCATAGCGCTCCGTCTCGCGGGCGATAAATGTCTCTATAGCGGCGAAGTCGTCGGTATCCAGGCTGTCGATGTAACGCGCGACAATCTTGCTGCCATCAGCGTTAATCGGATACACCTTTACCCAGAGGCTGTTTTCCCAATCGGTACTCCTTGCCTGTGTCAGCCAGGTGCTCATGGCGACGAAGAACAGGATGAACAGCAGAATGGATATTCTGATGGCTTTAAACATGCCGGTCAGAGTTGCGGTGGTTGCCGGACGTCGGTCGCCTGCTCGAAAGCATAAGCAATTTCTATGAGCGACTTCTCGCTGAATGCCCGCCCGATAAACGACACTCCCACCGGCAGCCCGGCGATAAATCCAGCCGGTACCGTAATACTCGGGTAGCCCGATACTGCGGCATAAGAAGAACTGCTAACGTGAAAACTGTCGCCGTTGACGTGGTCTGTCATCCAGGCCGGGCCGTTAGACGGTGCGATCAGCGCGTCAAGGTCGTGTTCATCCATAGCGCCATCTATGCCGGCTATCGATACACGTTTGCTGGTTTCCAGCGCCTGCAGATAGTTATCGTCAGTCAGCGGCCCCTTTTCCTCTGCCGACAGCATTCTCTCCTGTCCAAAAAACGGCATGACAGTGTCTTTATTGGCTTCATTGAATTCGATGATTTCGGCAAGCGACTTCAACGGTGCATCGGTTTGTTCCAGATATTGTCTCAGGTCGGCCTTGAATTCGTAGCGCAGCACCGCGCCTTCGGCATCATCCACGCCGGTTGTGTCGATTTTAATCGAGTCGACGATTTCCGCACCCTGTTCACGCAGCGACTCGATGGTTGCCGCCAGGATTGCTTCGACATACGGGTTGCTGCCGGCGCCGTAGTAAGAACGAATAACGCCGATGCGTTTGCCGGCAATGCCATCCGCTGTGAGGTTGGTTGTGTAGTCGGAGGGGGCGCTCTCGGCGTCCCGGGTTGCCGGATCCGCCGGATCTGTGCCTGTCATCGCGCCTAGCAGAATTGCTGCATCGCGCACCGATCGCGCCATTGGCCCTGCCGTATCCTGGCTATGGGCAATCGGAATAATGCCAGTTCGGCTGACCAGTCCCAGCGTTGGTTTGATGCCAACGATGCCGTTGATGCCGGACGGACAGATGACCGAACCATCGGTCTCTGTGCCGACGGCGACCGCGGTCAGATTGGCTGCAACCGAAACGGCTGAGCCGCTGGAAGAGCCACAAGGGTTACGCGCTGTGTCGTACGGGTTCCTGGTCTGGCCGCCAATGCTGCTCCAGCCACTCGACGAACGGGTTGAACGAAAGTTCGCCCACTCGCTGAGGTTGGCCTTGCCGAGAATGATTGCCCCGGCGTCACGCAGCTGACTGACCAGAAATGCATCGGTGTCAGGACGATGATCGGCCAGTGCGAGTGAACCGGCTGTAGTGTGCATCTGGTCGGCAGTGTCGATATTCGCCTTTAAAACTACCGGTATGCCGTGCATGGGGCCGCGCGGTCCGGACTCCCGCCACTCCTCGTCGAGTGACCTGGCCGTAAGCAGCGCATCGGGGTTGATCTCGATGATTGAGTTCAACTGTGGCCCAGCGCGATCAATTGACTCGATGCGTTCGAGGTAGGAGCTGACAAGTTGCTCCGATGTCAGCTCACCTCGCTGCATGCGGTCGTGCAGGTCGGCGATAGTCGCCTCTTCTATGTCAGGCGGTGGCGTGGTGCAGGCAGCGAGTGCCAGCAGACAAACAAGATTGAAAGAGCGCAATGTCAATTTCCTCAGAGGTTTCTTTACCCGGCTTTGATGATACCCGGAATCGGGCAGATGCAGGCTGGCAAGGTGCGGCCCAGAAAAAAACCCCGCGGCGTAAGCAGCGGGGCTAATTTTCTCTCTTTGTGAACAAGAGAGGTAACTACGAATTCGGCAACCGGATACAGAGTTTTATTATTATTGGATCCGGATCTTATTGTTTTTATAGTTGTTTTTCTTCTGGCGTCTAAATCCTGTTAAGTAGCCGTCTTACGTTACCGAACGCAGTTACACTTCGCTTGGGCAAGGTATAAAAAGCAAGACCTGTGCCAAGTGCGCTGATACGACCGGGAATTAAGGTATTTAGCACTTGGTATAGGAAGCACGTGATGCTCCTGACGTCAAATATGTAAAGTAAACCGACAAAATTGCTGCGCTGCACATAACCTGATGATCCAAGAACAGGTTCTATAACCCGGATATTTCTGACTTTTCTCGACAGATAACTTTTGTGCTGAACGCGCCTGGTCGAAAATTCGCACCTGGCTGCACAAAAACCACTATCAGGGTGAATTGGGCGCCCGGTTTACGGAGTTTTTGTCAATTTATTCGACGCTAACGGTTTTCTCGGCGCGTTCGATGAGCCCGATCACGCTGAAAAAGCGGCCATTGCGGACAATTCCGACGATATTCTGTACGTCGTTGATGTTTCTCAATGGGTCGCCGTCGACAAGTACCAGGTCGGCACTCGCGCCCGGTGCAATGCGGCCAAGTTGCAGATTGACCCCCAGGGCAGTCGCTACATTTACACCGCTTGTGCGCAGTACCTGCTCAGCAATCAGGCCGGACTCGACCAACGCCAGAAATTCCGCGTGTAACCCAATGCCGGGCGGAAACCCGTTGGGTTTGCTGCCGAGAATGATCGATGATGAGTGAGAGTTGAGGCGGGGTTTTTCAGTGAAGCGCCGGATGGCTGTCGGGTACTTGCCGAGCAATTTTGCCTGCCGCGAGCCGAGCAAGGAGCGCAGACCGTCTGTCCGCGCATCCGCCAGACCGGATATGATCGTCAGCACGTCACCATCATCGCTCGGACGAACATTCTCGTATCGCATGCCGCGAGGTGATGTGGCCAGTGACTCGGTTTCGATCGACAAGGTCGAGATGGATTCCAGCTCGAGTTGCCAACCTGCAGCGAGGATACGCGGCCCCGGCATTTCCTTACCAGACCACAACTTGTTCAAATCTGCGGCTTGCTCATGGTCGGCAACAATTGTCGTTATGCCGTACGACAGCAACAGAGGCCCGAGAGACTCGTCCAGCTCGTGCGGTAGCGATGCCTGGCCGTCGATAAATCCTGGCAATGCGGTCAGGTCGTCCATATCGACGACAATCTCGCCGGGACGTTCACGACGTGCTTCAAGCGCCGTAATCCGGCCGCCGTCTATCACTATGTCCACGTTGTCCCGATAACCACTTGTGACACCGTCAAAAATCCGCGCTGTACGAACAACGAGCCGAGCCGTGGGCTCGTCAATAGTGGGCAGTCTTCGCGGTTTTGGTGGAGGGCGTTTGCTTTTCTCGTCCGGCAGTATGGTCGCCTGAAAGGGCACGTTACGAGACGTCCATGAATTGAATAATCGCGAGCGAATAGCACCATTGGCTGTGTAGAGCATGCGCTGTCTGTCACGCCAGGCGATGGCGGCAACGAAGATATCCTGGTCGTTGATCAGGGGTCTGATGAGTAACGGCTCGGACAGAATAGCCATGTCCATCGAAAGCGCATCTTCATTGTGTCGCAGGAACGTAATCAAGCTGCCGTCCGGTCGCCAGGAGGGTGACGATAGTCGTGTCGTTGACGTCTCGAGGGTCTCATCGGGCAGGCCGCGCCGCCGCAGCATCAGCGACCAGGTACCGTCCTGACGATGGATGTAGACAAGATCTCTGCCATCGGCCGACCATGCGGGTTCGGTCTCATCGCCGTCAGAGTTGCTGATGCGCCAGGTCAGTCCAGTTGCGAGATCAAGTTCCCACAGATCGAAGCCGGTGTTGCGGCGGTCAGACGAATAGACGATCCGTTCTCCATCGGGATGCCAGTCCGGGTGCTGATCGAAGTACTGACCATCGCTGATATTGCTCGTCGTGTTCTCGCCGGTCCGGTACAGCCAAAGCTGGACCTGGTTCGCCGATCTGGCCTGATACACAACGGCCTGTGAACTGGGCGACCAGCGCGGTCGTCGCGCTGATATCGGGCTTTGTGTAATTGCGCGCGCCCGCCCGCCTTTGGGGGGCAGAATCCAGATATTATTGAGCAGGTCGATTGCAAGTCGGCCGTCGGCTGCAACATCCACCGAGAAATTAGTACCCTGGGTCAGAGTTACCTGCGCGTGCGCGGAAGCAGCGCCAAACACAATCAGAACTGCAGTAAGGATTCTTCGCAAAACAGCTGTCAGGGCTGAAGGCGGATGCCAGTCCATTCGCCAACATCGAATGCATTGTCTTCATTGGCCTCGAGCGAGCGAGTCCAACGGGCGCGGTCGTGAATGCGGTCGCTTCCTTCGATCCATAATTCGATTCGATTGGCCCAAACGCGGATCCCGCCCCAATGCGGCGGCCTTGAAATAACCGGTCGTTCGGAGACGGCGATTGCCTTGAAATTTTTCGCCGCGCCCACGCCGAGCTTCATGGCACGCCGGCCCACCTGGGCGATGAGTGCGGAGCGCGATTCGAGTGGTGAGCTTTGATCAGAACCCCAGGCCCCGATCTGGCTGCCCCAATCGCGGCTGGCAAAATAAGTATCGCTTTCGTCGTCGGGCGAAAGCACAGCCTGGCCCTCTATTCGAACCTGTCGACCGAAGGAGTCCCAATGGAACAGGAGCGCTACTTTGTTGTTGCCGGCAATCTGCCGTGCCTTGTCGGATTTGTAATTCGTATAAAAGACAAGGTAGCCGGGGTCGGCAACGAATTCCTTGCACAGAACCACGCGGGCAGAGGGCTGCCCTTCGCCATTAACAGTGACAGCAGCCATCGAGTTCGGATTCCGCTGGACTTCATTTTGCACGGCCTCGTCGAGCCACGCTTTTGCCCAGTCCATCGGATTCGATGGTAGTACAGTCGGCAGTCTCTTCGCCGAGCAGGGATCGCTCACGCTAACCTCCGTCGCATATTACGGCGCCACCCGCGCGCCGCGGATCAGAGGCTACCTGAATGTCGCCACCGTTCTCAACCAGTGTCGCACCAATGCCACCGAAGTACATATTCAGTTCTGGCATGATGGTGACCGGCAAGTCCACTTCCGGCAAGTCGAGCCCGCCTTCGGCCATTAGCCGGTCCTCCTCGCCACTGGTATCTACATGCAGGCGCGGGTGCGCAATTGCCTCCTCAAGCGTCATGCCCAGCTGCAAGGCATTAACGAAGAACTGATGCAGCGCGGTTGTAATGCGATCGGCACCGGGTGATCCCGCAGCAAGGACAGCACCTTTTCGGCGCGCGATACTCGGCGCCATGTTCGACGGTAGTCGCTGGCCCGGCGGGCCAGCGTCAAGTCCACGACGGTTGAGTTCGAGCTCGCCAAGACAGTTATTGAGCCAAAGACCGGTTCCTGCGGGCATCTCGCCGGACCCGTAACCCGATGACGCAGTTATCGCACAGGCGATACCGTTGTCGTCGACTGCAGAAGTATGCACGGTAGATGCCGAGCTCCAACGGCTCAGCAGTTGCCCGTTGCGCGCTGAATCCAGCAGCGCTGCAGCTTCGGCGCCGATGTCGTCCGCCAGGTCGAGACGCCGCCTGCGATAGTCCAGCGCCGCACGCTGAACCTGTATCAACTGCAATAACGCCGCTGAATCCCATTCGCGATGTGGCAGGTCGGCACACGCGAGTAACATCGAGGCGAGTACAGCCCCGCCGATGGCAGGCGGCGGATTGGTTGCAATCGTCCAGTCGTCTATTTCGACCTTAAGCGCGGGTCTCTCAACGGCTTCGTAATGTTTCAGATCTTCGAGAGTCAGTGCGCCATCGCCAGCGCGGACGTGGTCGGTCATGGCCCGGGCTAGTTCTCCCTCGTAAAAGATTCTGGCACCTTCGTCAGCAATGGCGGCCAAAGTATCGGCAAGATGCGGCACGACAATAAGGCTTTTGTTTTCGCGCTGTGAGCGATCGGCGTGGTGTAACGCGAAGAAACCATCATCACTGCGACTGAAAATGCACTCACCGGAATAGCCGAGGTAGTAGTGGCATGCGGACGACAATGGAAAGCCATCACGCGTGGCTCTGATGGTCGGCGCAAACAGTTCTTTCCACGGTGTCTCGCCGAATAATGTGGATGCCCGATCCAGCGCAGCAAGTGTGCCCGGTATGGCGACGGAACCGGGGCCGACAAGAGTAGTGATACCACCGCCGTAAGTAATCGTCACGCTACTCGCGCCGCGACCAAGCTGGCCTTTCGTAAGCCCGCGGCCTGGCACCGCAACATTGCCGTCAATCGTAATCGGCTCGCTGCCAGGGAGCCAGACAGTTATGAACGCGCTCCCGGCCAGCGCACAAACGCCCGGCTCGGTATTTATCGTAAAGAGCGCTGCCGCAAGAGCGCAGTCGACCGCATTACCACCGTTCGCGGCGATCTCACGCGCGGCTTCGGCGGCAAGAGCTGAAGTCGTAGCGACGGCTACCTTGGTCAATGATCTCTCTCAGGCGCCATTGTCACTATCAGGTGATGGATCAAAAGTGAATCACGGAGCGAATGCTCTTGCCTTCATGCATGAGATCAAACGCCCGGTTTATGTCTTCAAGGGGCATCGTATAGGTGATGAACTCATCGATCTTGATCTCACCGTCCATGTACTGGTCTACCATCCCGGGTAATTGGGAACGGCCCTTGCAGCCTCCAAATGCCGTGCCACGCCAGACGCGGCCCGTAACGAGCTGGAACGGGCGCGTGGAAATTTCCTTGCCCGCGCCGGCAACGCCAACAATCGTCGATTCACCCCAGCCTTTGTGACAGCACTCGAGCGCCGCGCGCATGAGGTCGACATTGCCGACACACTCGAACGAGTAGTCGACGCCGCCATCAGTCAGGTCAACGATGACGTCCTGGATTGGAGAAGAGTGGTCCTTTGGGTTGACGGTATCTGTGGCGCCAAGTTGTTTGGCGAGTTCAAATTTGTCCGCGTTGATATCAATGGCAATGATGCGGCTGGCCTTGGCCATCACGGCGCCCTGAATCGCGCTCAGGCCTACACCACCAAGTCCGAACACGGCGACTGTCGCACCCGGCTCAACCTTTGCCGTGTTTAACACCGCGCCGATACCGGTCGTGATGCCACAGCCCAGCAGACAGACTTTCTCGAGAGGTGCCTCCTGCCTTACCTTGGCGACCGAAATCTCGGGCAGCACGGTGTACTCGCTAAACGTGGAAGTGCCCATGTAGTGGTAAATCGTTTTGCCATTCAACGAGAACCGCGAGGTTCCATCCGGCATCAGGCCCTGGCCCTGCGTCGCGCGAATTGCCTGACAAAGATTGGTTTTTCCAGAGGTGCAAAAATTGCACTCGCCGCATTCGGGCGTGTACAGCGGAATGACGTGGTCACCGACTTTGACCGAGCTGACACCTTCTCCAACTTCCTCAACAATCGCGCCACCTTCGTGGCCAAGCACCGCTGGAAAAATGCCTTCAGGATCTTCGCCGGACAATGTGAAGGCATCGGTGTGGCAGACGCCGGTTGCGACATTGCGGAGCAATACTTCGCCTGCCTTTGGTCCATCAAGATCAATGGTTTCGATCTCGAGCGGCTTGCCAGATTCCCAGGCGACTGCGGCGCGCGTCTTCATCGTTTTATGCTCCACTAAGTGTTGGTGTTGACCCTGACGGCGATATTCGCACGATTGCAGCGCGGTGGACAACGTGTCCCGGCTTGCTCCGCGTTGCAACTCTCCTGTAAAAAAGAATTCCTCACGTGCATTTTGGAAGAAGAACGGTCCAATGAGTCTTGATGATCTTCGAAAAGAGTTATCCGCTGTCGACGAGCGGCTTGTAGGTTTGATCGCGGAGCGCCAGCACATCGTTGCGGAAATTGGCCGCAACAAGCAAACCAGCGGCCGTGGAACGCGTGACTACGCGCGGGAAAAGGACGTGCTCGATATGGGGCGCGCACAGGCCAGCGAACTGGGCATCGACCCAAATCTCGCGGAAGGTATCCTGCGGCAACTGATTCATTCGTCACTCGCCAGCCAGGAGCGCGAGCGAGTAATTGCGGAGGGTGCCGGTGACGGGCAGCGTGTTCTGATTATCGGTGGCGCGGGCAAGATGGGCGGTTGGTTCACCGATTTCTTTGCGTCACAGGGTTTCGCGACGACTATCGCGGATCCTGGCCTCGAAGATGGGCCAGGGTGCTTCAATAACTGGACGGACGCGGGGGTGGACTACGATGTGATCGTTGTTGCAGCGCCGCTCGCGGTGTCCGGCAGAATCCTGGCGCAGCTTGCCGTTCTCAAACCAAAGGGTCTGATTTTCGATATCGGCTCCCTCAAGTCACCGCTGATCGATGGTCTGCAGGAACTACACAGAGCCGGTTGTCGCGTTACGTCGTTACACCCGATGTACGGTCCGGACACGCGATTGTTGTCAGGGCACCACCTGATCTTCTGCGAAGTGGGATCCAGCAAAGCGACTGACGATGCGAAAGCGCTGTTTCGATCTACGATGGTTGAGCCGCTCGATATGGGACTGGAGGATCACGACCGCCTGATCGCGTACGTCCTTGGCTTGTCGCACGCACTTAATATTGCGTTCTTTACGGCGCTGGCTGAAAGTGGCGAGGCGGCACCAAAGCTTGCCAAGATGTCGTCGACGACATTTGATTCACAGCTCCTGGTATCCGAAGCTGTCGCGCGAGACAACCCGCACCTGTACTTCGAGATTCAGCACCTCAATAAATTCGGCCTCGATCCGCTGGATGCTCTTTGCGATGCATCGCGACGAATTCGGGATCTCGTCGCTAATGGCAACGAAAGCGGTTTCGTTGAGCTCATGCAAAACGGCCGCAGCTACATGGACCTGCGCGGCTAGGCGATGTCGCTGGCAGATGAACTGACCGTAAAACTGGCATTGGCTGAACGACAGCTGGAGGCCCTGACCACGGAGGTTGCGCGCAACGATGACAAGATGCGTCGATCCCAGCAGCGAGAATTGCTGCTATTGCAGGCCGACGATCTCAGTTCCTTGATTGGAGAAATGTTGCTCGGGCTCCGTGCCAGCTACGGTCTTGAGTATGTAAGCGTTGTGTTGTGCGACCCCGATCATGACATCCGTCACCTGCTGCTGGCCGCCGGCACACCGGTGGAGGAATTCAAAAACCTTGTGATGGTCGAGTCTTTGGTAGGTGTTGCGCCCCAGTATGTCGCCTTGAGGCAGCCCTGGCTCGGCGCCTACTCAGCGTGTGACCACCAGCTGGTTTTCCCGGGGGCGTCCGGACTCGCGAGTATTGCGATGATCCCACTGGCTCACCGGCATCAGTTGATTGGCAGCATCAACCTGGGAAGCAGGGATGAGGAGCGGTTCACTCGAGCACATGCGGCTGACTTCCTCGCCCACCTCGGGATTATCGCCTCCTTTTGTATTGAAAATGAGGTCAACCGAGCTCGTTTGCTGCGCAGTGGTTTTACTGACGTATTAACCGGGTGGCACAACCGACGTTACCTGCAGGTGCGTATCAAGGAGGAACTGGCCCGTTCCAGGCGCGAGCAATGTCATCTCGCATGCCTGATGCTGGATATTGATCATTTCAAGCGCGTAAATGACACATGGGGGCATGCTGCAGGCGATGCCGTTCTGCAGGAGTTCGCGAATCGTATTGATGCCGAGATTCGCGCCAATGATGTTGCCGCGCGTTATGGAGGCGAAGAGTTTGTCGTGCTGCTCCCGGATACCGACATTGCTTCGGCGATCTTGCTTGCCGAGCGCATTCACAAAGCGGTTTCGCGACAACCATATGATTTACCGGGCGGAGATTCTGCGCACATCACGGCGTCTATCGGTATCGATGGCGTGTGTCCGGATCCGAGGGCCGATGACTTGAAAACGATTGGCGACTCGCTGCTGGCCCGCGCTGATGTAGCGCTCTATCGGGCGAAATCCGGTGGCAGGGATCAGATCGCCGTCGATGCGGGGTAACGGCTAGACCGTCTTGTGTGGCTCGCGGCTACGTCCCATCAATATCAAGAACAGCGGTACGCCGATCATTGCGGTTAGTGCACCGACAGGCAACTGCCGTGGTGCTATCACGGTTCTGGCCATCGTATCGGCGATCACGAGCAAAATGCCGCCGGCCAGGGCTGATGCGGGAACCACGATACGGTGATCGCTGCCGGCAACCAGCCGCACAAGATGCGGCACGACCAGTCCGATAAAGCCAACGACGCCAACTGTTGTGACCGCCAACGCTGTTGCCAGCGAGGCCGCGGCAAAAACCAGGTATCGAAAGCCCACAACAGGCATGCCGACAATGGCGGCCTGCAGCTCGCCGCGCGAGAGGACATTAAGATGACGTGCTGCGAGCGTGCTGGCGAAAACCAAAAATACGAGCGCCGTGAAACAACGCCACGGATCGAACGCGAAGCTCAAATCACCCATGAGCCAGAACAGCATGGGGCGCAAACCCTGGTCCGGGCTCAGGGCGAGCATCAATGTAGTCGCCGCACTGAATCCTGCCGCCAGTACCACCCCGGTTAACAGCAATCGCGCCGGCGCCCAACTGCCTGTGCCATGGGCTATTGAAAATACCAGCAGCGTCGCAGCCATTGCGCCGCCAAACGCCGCAACATCGACGAAGAAACTACCCAGTCCGAGAAGCATGGCCCCCAGCGCGGCAACTGCAGCGCCGCCTGAGCTACCAAGGATGTAAGGTTCTGCGAGCGGGTTCCTGAGCAACACCTGCATCAGCACGCCGGCGATAGCCAGGAGACCGCCCACCGAGAAGGCAGTCAGGGCGCGCGGCAGCCGCAACTCCAGCACCAGTGAGTTCGTCTTTTCCGATGCCGTGCCAGCCAGGGCGCCAAGAGTCTCGCCAAAGCTGGTGTCGGCGCTACCACAGGACAGCGCGAGGAGAAACGCGCCGACAGTGAGGCTGACGAGGCCGACGAAAAGCAATGTTGGGCGTCTGGCGGTCAATACGAGTCTCGGCATGCAGGCAGACGATGACAATGCCCATATTTGGTGTAAAGTTAAAGGTAGTTAGAGTTTTTGTATCGGTTGCAATGAGCAACGATTGGATAGACGCAGACGGGTTCCGTGCGAACGTCGGCATAATTCTTGCGAATACGGACGGCAAAGTGCTACTTGCCGGTCGTGTTGGCAGTAAAGGCTGGCAGTTTCCACAGGGTGGAGTATTGCGCGGCGAAGAGCCCGAAGAAGCGATGTACCGCGAGCTCCGTGAGGAGGTCGGTCTTGAGCGCGCCGATGTCGAACTACTCGGCATGACGGCTGACTGGCTGCATTATCGCCTTCCAGGTAAGTATATTCGCCGCAATAGCAAACCGCTTTGTATCGGCCAGAAACAGCGCTGGTTCATGCTGCGTCTCTTAACCTCGGTCGAAAATCTGCGTTTTGATCTCGGCGAGCAGCCGGAATTTGATCGCGCTCGCTGGGTGAGTTTCTGGCGGCCTGTGAACGAAGTGATCTACTTCAAGCGGCGGGTTTACGCGCGGGCGCTCCACGAACTGGGGTCGACGGTCTATCCGCAGGGCCTGCCGCCACAACCTCGGTGGTGGCCAAAGCGCTGGCGCAATGCGTTCGAAAAGGACATCGCCGCTGCCAAACCGTGACGTGCCGCACTTCTATCGGGTTGGACCACCGCGTAACATAACGTCTTTGATCTGAGCGAAGAACCGCGTGGCAAGACATTCACCATTACAGCTACACAGCCGAGGACGCGTCTTCATGGTGCGCGCCTTTCTCGCCGTACTGGTTGTGGTTTTTGGCTATTTGGTGTTCGAATTTGGCCGCATCCAGGCCAATTACAACATCGTGGAAACCGCTGCAGAGCGGCAAAACCTTGAGGACAGAATAGCGGCTCTGCAAGCCGAGATCGTCGGGCTGAAAGAGCAGGTGGTGCTGCTGGAAACACACCGTGAGATTGACAAGGAAGCCTACAAAGACGTCGAAACGAGCCTGATGGCATTGCAGGAGAAGATTCAGGAACAAACTGATGCCATTGCCTTTTATCGAGGCATCGTATCGCCAACGGATGGCGCAGCAGGGTTACGAGTGCAGGATCTCAGACTAACGCGGGGCTCGGTTGAACGAGCCTACAACGTTCGCCTCGTTCTTTTACAATCCCTCAAGCATGATCGAAAAGTGAGTGGTGATGTCAGGTTGACGGTTGTCGGCGATCAGGACGGAGCGGAGACGCGGATCGATTTCGCCCAGCTGCTGCCCGCGGACGCAAGCAAGAGCTGGCCATTCTCTTTTCGCTACTTTCAGGATTTTGATCGTGAAATTATCTTGCCGGACGGATTTACGCCGGAACGCATAGACATCGAGGTGCTTTCTAAGACACGATCTATTGATAGCATCGAAGAAACCTTCGCCTGGGAAATAAGTACGGGCTGAATCGAATTATTGCCTGCGAGGGCACGCTGGAGGACTACATGTTTGGTCGAAAACAACGCAGGCACACAGTTGTCGATACGCTGGTCGGAGCCAATACCAAGGTTAGCGGGGACGTGATTTTCGAGGGTGGCTGCCATGTTGATGGCACGGTCAACGGCAACGTCAGCGCCGATCCGGAGAGCAATTCGGCGCTCAGCGTCAGTGAAGATGGCAGTGTTGAGGGAGGTGTCACCGTACCTTATGTGGTGCTCCACGGTATTGTCCGCGGCGACGTGTTCGCTACGAAGCGCGTTGAACTTGGGGCTACGGCGCGCGTCATAGGGAATGTGTATTACAATCTCATTGAAATGGCCATCGGTGCAGAGATTAACGGTAAACTCGTGCATCAGCCCGAAGGGCAGGTACCATTGCTCGAACAAACAACCCGTATTGACGAGTCGGTTGCCGCTGGCGCCGAGTCATAGTCGTCCAAAGGACAGGTCAGAAGAAACATGCAGTCAGATACATCAGTCGTGAATAATGCAGCTCCGCCGCCACCGGTTGTCTTTACGGACGCCGCGGCGCACAAGGTGGGCGAGTTAATTAAAGAAGAGCAGAATGACGAGCTTAAGCTCAGGGTGTTCATTTCTGGTGGTGGGTGCTCCGGTTTCCAGTATGGTTTCACCTTCGATGAAAACATCGAAGAGGGTGACAGCGAGGTCGTTAACATGGGTGTAACGCTCGTTATCGACCCTATGAGCGTCCAGTATCTGATGGGCGCGGAAATTGACTACAAGGAAGACTTGCAGGGCGCACAATTTATCATTCGCAATCCAAATGCGACGACAACCTGCGGTTGTGGACAGTCCTTCACCGCCTGAGACCGCATCCAGCTCACAGCCTGAGGTCATCGCCGCCGTTGACCTGGGCTCCAACAGTTTTCACATGATCGTTGGCGAGCTGCGTCACGGACAGCTCGCCATTCTCGACCGCCTGCGCGAAACAGTGCGGCTGGCAGAAGGCCTGTCCGCCAGCGGCGACTTGTCGCCTGACGCTCGGGCCCGAGCCCTGGATTGCCTGTCCCGATTTGGCGAACGGCTGCGTGATATACACGTTTCGCGTGTACGCGCGGCAGGTACAAGTACTATTCGGCGCGCGCGGGAAGACACCGGGTTCATGGCAGAAGCAGAAGCTGCGCTCGGGCACCCAATCGAGATTATTTCGGGCCTCGAAGAGGCGCGCCTGATCTACCAGGGTGTGGCGCATAGTCTGCCGCCGAACGACGGCCTGCGGCTCGTGCTGGATATAGGTGGAGGCAGTACCGAGTTGATTCTTGGCCAGGGTAATGAACCGCGCGCCCTTGAGAGCCTGCACCTTGGCTGCGTTTCCATGACCGAGAAATTTTTTCCGCAAGGCAGGATTACTCGGGAGGCGTTCGACAAAGCCCGGGTTGCCGCGAGACTTGAGCTCAGGCCCGTAAAGGCCTTCTTCAGAAATGCCACGGGAGTCCAGTCGATAGGAACGTCCGGGACGATTCGTGCGACGGAGAGGGTCGCCAGCGAGCTGGGCATTATTGATGCTCACAGTCTGACGCCGGACGCGCTGGACCAATTGATCGAGCGCGTACTCACCTTCGAGAAAATTGAAGACCTGTCGCTGCAGGGTCTGTCAGAACGGCGCGCGCAGGTGTGGCCCGGTGGGCTCGCGATTTTGACTGAGTTGCTTCGCGTATTGCGCATCGATTCCTTGCAGATCTCCGACGGTGCGCTCAGGGAGGGGTTGCTATACGACTTGCTGGGGCGCTTGACCCACGAAGACGCCCGCGAAAGGAGTGTTCATGCGATGGCGGCCCGCTATCAAGTGGATGATGCACAGGCTAAACGCGTTATTGCCACGGCCGACGCATTGCTGGAGCAGTGCGTGACGGGCTGGCACCTCGAGATGCCGTTTAGCAAAGATATGCTCGACTGGTCGGCAAGGCTGCACGAAATCGGGCTCGACATTTCACACGACGGGTTTCAACGTCACGGCGCATATATCGCTGAGCATGCGGACTTGCCGGGATTTCCGCGGGCTGAGCAACGTTTTCTTGCGTTCCTTATCGGCAGTCAACGTTACTCGATCGTCAACCCATCCAAAGACCAGTTGCCGCGAGCCTGGCGGGACACGGCGTTGCGCCTGGCGATGATTCTGCGACTTGCGGTGTTGCTAAATCGAAGTCGTAGCACAATGGAAATGCCATCGATTGAGCTGCTGGTAGACGGCAATTCCATGGCGCTGAGTTTCGATTCAGCGTGGTTGGAGGAAAACCCGCTGACAATCGCAGATCTCGAGCGTGAGCAAGGATATCTGCGAGACGTAGGTTACGAGCTTGCGTTTAGCTAGGCGCAGCAAGCGTCTTGAGAAATATTGTCTGAGCCGCCACGGGCTCGTCGTCGCCAGGGCTTAGTCTTTCGTAGCTGCCATCACCATGCAGTGTCCATGCCTGGCAATTATCGGCGAGAAACAATTCCAGGTCGCCCCGAATCTGATCCTTGAGTCGCTTTTGCCGTATTTCGAAACACGATTCGTTTCGACGCAGCAGGTTTCTTTCCATCCAGTCAGCGCTTGAGCAATAGAATTCCTCATTGCCATCGTTCAGGAAATAGTACACGCGCGAATGTTCAAGAAATCGGCCAACTATCGAGCGAACGCTAATATTGTCAGACAGCCCGGGTACACCGGGGCGCAAAGAGCAAATACCACGAACGATGAGATCGATGCGAACCCCGGCTTTTGACGCTTCGTAAAGCGCATCGATAATTCCGGTTTGGTTCAGCGAGTTAATCTTGGCAATGATGCGTGCCTTCTTCCCGGCGCGCGCATTGTCGGCTTCACGACCGATCTTGGCGAGCAGCGCTTCATAGAGACTGAACGGCGATGCCAGCATTCGAGTAAGGTCGCGCGCTTCGGTCAAGCTCGTTAATTGCATGAATACCTTGTGCACATCCTCGCCGAGTCGCTGGCTACTGCTCATATACCCGTAATCTGTATACACACGCGTCGTCGCGTGATGATAGTTACCGGTGCCAAGGTGCACGTACCGAATCAACTGGCCGGACTCGCGTCGCACGATGAGCGTCATTTTCGCATGAGTCTTATAACCCACGAGCCCGTATACGACATGGGCGCCGGCCTCCTGCAAGCGGTTGGCGAGCGAAATGTTAGCGGCTTCGTCAAATCTCGCCATCAATTCGATAATGACCGTAACTTCTTTGCCGGCTCTTGCCGCTTCGACGAGGTGATCAACTATTGGAGAGTCCGGGCCGGTTCGATACAGCGTGATTTTTATCGCAAGCACGTCGGGATCTGAGGATGCTGTGCTAATGAAATCGATTGTCGGCGCGAACGACTGATAGGGATGATGCAGAAGAACGTTCTTCTTTGAGAGCAGCGAAAACAGGTTCTCGTCCGTTAACAGCTCTTCGGGCAATCCTGGAGTGAAACTCGGGTAGCGAAGCTCGGGCCGATCCTCCATGTCGCAAATGGTCGCCAGGCGATTCAGGTTCACCGGCCCGTCGACCAGGTACATATCGTGTTCAGCGAGCTTGAAGTGATCGAGCAGGAATTGCTGCAGGTCCTCCGGACATTCGTGGCTGACTTCGAGTCGCACGGCTGCGCCATAGCGGCTGGCTTCGAGCTGACCTTCCAGTGCCCGGACAAGATCGCTGACTTCTTCGTCGTCAACATACAAGTTGCTGTTTCGAGTTACGCGAAACTGGTAGCAACCGTCGACTGCAAGACCTTGAAATAGCTCGTCGACATGAACTCGAATGACCGAAGAGAGAAATACAAAGCTCTGGCAATCGGGTTTGCTCAGGTGTTCGGGCAACTGAATAATTCGTGGCAACGATCGGGGTGCCTGCACCATGCCGCGGTGTCGGCGGCGGCCGAATGCATCTTTACCGCGCAACCGGACTATGAAGTTGAGGCTCTTGTTCAGAACACGCGGGAAAGGCCGTGACGGATCAAACGTAAGCGGCGTTAATACGGGCATGACCTGATCGAGGAAATAGTTTTTGAGCCACTCCTGCTGCTCATCATTCCATTCCTCACTCTGCAAAAACTGGACGCCTGCTTGCGTGAGTTCGCTAAACAAGGTCTTGTTCAGCAGGTCATATTGCTGATCTACGACGTTGATCATGCCAATTCGAATGGCATCAAACAGTTCCTGCGCCGAGAGTTTTTCCGGCCCTTGTGCGGGCGCGCCTATTTCAATTCGCTGCTTTAACGCAGCGATTCGAATCTCAAAAAACTCATCCAGGTTGGTGCAGGTAATGCACAAGAACCTCAACCTCTCAAGCAGCGGTACGCTCGGATCCTGTGCCTGGGCCAACACGCGCTTGTTGAACTCAAATTGACTGAGGTCGCGGTTGATGTACAGGTCGGTAGTGCTCATCTTAGTCCGCCGGAAATATGGCGCCCAACACCGCCTCACGTCGGGCACCGGTTACGGCCGGAAGGTTGCCGGGCAGGCCGTTCATGGTGCGCATCGCCAGCCATGCGAATGCTGCAGCTTCAACCCAGTCCGGGTCGAGACCAACGGTGGCGGTCGAGTCTACCTGGCTGCCTGGGAGTGCTGCCTGCAATTGCGTCATCAGTTCAGCGTTGTGGGCACCACCGCCGCAGACAAACACGTCGGACGTATCGGTTGCGAAATTCTGAATCGCCGCGGAGACACTCCGTGCAGTCAGCGCGCAAAGAGTTGCCTGCACATCTGCCGGCGCAATGCCGGCAATGCCCGCTGCCTCGAGCCACGCAAGATTGAAATATTCGAACCCTGTGCTCTTGGGTGGTGGCGCATGGAAATACTGGTCGGCAAGCAGACGAGACAGCAGGTTGTCGTCAACAGTCCCTTGCGCCGCCCAGCTACCATTGTGGTCAAATGATGCTTCGCGATTCTTGTTGATCCAGGCATCGAGCAGGGTATTGCCGGGGCCAGTGTCGAATCCGGACGACTGTCGATCATCGGCCGGGAGTATCGTGATATTGGCAATGCCGCCGATGTTCAGAATGACCCTGCATGACCCGGCTCGACGATACAGCCACTCATGAAACAGTGGCGTGAGCGGTGCGCCCTGACCACCAAGAGCCAGGTCGGCGCGTCGGAAATCGGCAACCGTTGTGACGCCGGTGCCCTTTGCGATGATGGTCGGGTCGCCGACTTGAAGCGTAAATGGGTGGTCGGCGTCGGGTTGGTGTCGCAACGTCTGGCCATGGCTGCCGATTGCTGTGACCTGCTTGGCAGCGACTTGCGCGTCCGCAAGCAAGGTCAGCGCCGCGTCGCGAAAACATTCACCTGCCCAGTGATCCAGTTGCCCCACCTCGTCAATCGTGCATCTATCCGGGTTACGGACCGCAGTTAGCAACCGATTGCGAAGTTCTGCCGGGTAGGGATGTGCGTGTGTCTCGTGAACATCAACTGACCCGTCCCCAAAACTGACGAGCGCGGCGTCGATACCGTCCATGCTGGTGCCCGAATTCAGGCCGATGTAGTAGTGCCCCATAGCCGTCGATGCCAGCTGGTCAATTCGTGCTGGCAGCGGTAGCTAGTTGCGTGTTCTTGAACTGCTCAAGTTCCTCGAGGAGGGGCGCCGCAGTTGCGAGAAAGCGCTGCCGATACTCGCTGGCGATTGGGTCAGCCTGAGGCAGTTTGACGGTTCTCGGATTGCGATGTACGCCGTTTAGCCTGTACTCGTAGTGCAGGTGCACTCCGGTAACAAGCCCTGTCTTGCCGACGAAACCGACGGTCTGCCCCTGCCGTACGCGCGTGCCAAGACGCGCCTTTGCTGCGAAGTTCGACATGTGTGCGTACAGCGTAGTGATGTTGCCACCATGCTGCAGTATGACGACCTTGCCATAACCCGACTTCACGCCGCGGAAGATCACTTTGCCATCCCCAGCGGCCTTGATCGGCGTGCCGCGTGGCGCCGCGTAATCAACGCCGCGATGGGGGCGAACGGTCTTGAGTACTGGATGGCGGCGATTGGGGTTAAATGACGAGCTGACGCGAAAATCTACGGGAGAGCGGAGAAATGCCTTGCGAACGCTGCGTCCGTCGGGGCTGAAATAGTCAGAGCGACCCGAGTCATCGATAAACCGTATTGCCTGGCTGCTGCTGCCATTGTTGTTGAACTCTGCGACTACAATTTCGCCGTCGGTAACAAACTCACCGTCCTGCCAGATCTCCTCATACTGCACGTAATAGTTATCACCTTTGCGGATATCTAGAACAAAGTCGACGTCCCAGGCGAAAATTCCGGCAATGTTCATGATGACCTTGTCAGATAGCCCTGCGGCCGCGGCGCTTTCATACAGTGAGGTTTCAATGACACCGTAGGCGTGCCGTTTGCGCTTCTCTATCGGTCGATCAATCAGCTTGGCGGTAAACCCGGATTCTCCGCGCTCGACCTGCAGCGCGTTTGTAAGGTTCAGCGCTGAGTACATGCGTACGACCTGCCCCTCGTCATGTGTAATTTCAAATACATCGCCGGGCTTGATCTTGCGGAACTGCTTGCCGGCTTCATCGAGTCGCGCAATCGTCGCCAGATGTCCGATATCGAGTTGGTGTTTACGAAACAGTTGATCGAGCGTATCGCCTGATCGGATGGTCAATGTCAGGGTTTCGTATTCGGGCTCCGGTGCCCATACCAAAGGCTCACCGGTATAAATAGCAGGTTCGGAAGCAAGCTCTGCTGCACTGTCGTCTGCGCTATCGCTGGCGGCCATCGTCGGCGTTGTCGGAGCCGGTACTTTGTCCGTCGGCAGATCGATGAACGAAAGGAACGCGAGACCGAGTAACGGAATTCCCAGTCCGACAACAAACCACTGCAGTGCCTTGGATTTCGCCGGTGAATCGGTCACCGCAGGTTTGTAATCGTGTAGTAATGGGCTGACTGGACGATGCAAGCCGGGATCCCCTCGAGTCGAGATGTCGCTACTCTACCGTGACGGTTCCAGCAGGTCAAAGAAAAGTGTTATAAGTCAGGGTGTTAAACAGTTTTCCCATATAGCGTCAACTATAGGCTTTCATCGTTCGCCGAGAATGCTACAGTTCCGCTGCCATCACTGAGAAGCAACACGCAGGTCATGACGAAAATTAAAGAACAAATGCAGGAACTTGTACGCGGTACGGATGAGGTGCTGCCGGAAAATAGTCTCGAGGCCAAACTGAAGCTCGGTCGCCCACTTGTCATCAAAGCCGGATTCGACCCGACGGCGCCAGACCTGCACATCGGGCACACCGTACTTATTAACAAGATGCGACAGTTTCAGGAGTACGGTCACGAGGTTGTTTTCCTTATCGGTGACTTCA
This sequence comes from Gammaproteobacteria bacterium, assembly GCA_024640305.1. Lineage (GTDB taxonomy): Bacteria > Pseudomonadota > Gammaproteobacteria > Steroidobacterales > Woeseiaceae > UBA1847. Next base: position 3,397 of record JAHEFG010000017.1, on the reverse strand, counting down.
CGGGCATGATCGGCGATCCATCCGGCAAAAACGCAACGCGGCCAGCACTATCACCCGAGCAGATTCAGGCAAACGCGGCGACCTATGAAGCGCAGATTTTCAAGATCCTCGACGAGAAGACGACCCGTATCGAGTTCAACTCCAGTTGGATGGGGGGCATGGATGCTGCTGGCCTTATTAAACTGTCATCGCATCACACCGTGGCTCGCATGCTGGAGCGCGACGACTTCAACAAGCGCTACACGGGTGGTCAGCCGATTTCTATCCACGAGTTTCTTTACCCGATAGTGCAGGGCTATGACTCGGTTGCCCTGAAGGCAGACGTCGAACTCGGCGGCACAGATCAAAAATTTAACCTGCTCGTTGGACGGCAATTGCAGCAGGACTTCGGTCAGGAACAGCAGATCGTGCTGACGATGCCATTACTCGAAGGCCTGGACGGCGTGCAGAAAATGTCGAAATCGCTCGGCAACTACATTGGTATTACTGATCCGGCCGGTGAGATGTTTGGCAAGATCATGTCGATCTCGGATGTGCTGATGTGGAGGTATTTCGAACTCCTGTCGTTTAGAACACTCGAAGACATTGCGGATGTGAAACAACGGGTGGACGATGGCATGAATCCACGGGACGCTAAATTTGAACTCGCGCTGGAGCTTGTCGAACGTTTCCATGATGCCAATGCGGCCAGTGCCGCGAAGGACGAGTTTGTCGCGCGCTTTCAGCAGGGGGCAATGCCTGATGAAATCCCGGAGCTTCAATTGGCGAGCAAAGACGGCAAACTTGGTATTGCACATCTGCTGAAAGACGCGGGGCTGGTAAGCAGTACCTCGGACGCCTTCAGGATGATTAAACAAGGGGCCGTTCGAATCGACGGAGAGCGGGTTGAAGATCGCTCGCTGGAGATCGCATCCGGCAACACAAACATTTTTCAGGTCGGCAAACGCAGATTCGCGCGGGTCAGCCTGACCTAGCCACTACCCGGGTAACCATGATCAGGAAAAGGCACTTATTATTTTTGCTCGTGATGGCCGGCAGCTGGTCAGCGCCGAGCTGGGCTATTGACGCCGAGGAAGAGGAGGCGGCCAGGCAACAAGCATTTCAATCCGCCGCGCAAAGCATCGTTGATGACTTCAATGCCGGGTCGACCGATGTGTTTATGGAATCCGTCGACCAACCCGACCTGCTTGATCGTGTGTTCGGACTGCGGTTGATAGACCAGCGCGTAAAGAAAGACATCAGAGAGGGCCTGCCGCAGTCGTTCTTGCGCTATATAACGTCGTCACTGCCGCGCGCTAATGACAGCGTGAAAGCGACTCTCCTGGGAGTTGAGTCACGCGGTGACCGCGGTCGTGCGGTGGTGCGATTCGACTACCCCAAGTTTCAGTTCAACTACCATGAATATGAATTGCGATTACGGGCCAATCGCAAAGTCATAATTTACGATTGGACGGACTTCCTGGATGGCAACCTGTTTACGGAAGCTGTTGGTCGGTCGATGGTGATGGCCGCACCGGGCAAGGCAGCCGCCCGGAAATTGCTGGATTTCCAGAACGTTAGCGAAAACGAGTTGTTTCAGTTTGCTGAGTTGCTGAAGGCGGCACGGGATCGCAAGCTGGATCGGTACCTGGAAATCCGTGATGGCATGCAGGAGAGGTTTCAACGTCAGCGCATAGTTGTCGAAACCAATGTGCACCTGGCGCGGCAGGTCAAGAAGAGGCGACAGATGGTCGCTGGTTTGGCCATCATGGCGAGGTACTACCCTGAAGAGCCGCTCTATTCGCTGATGTTGCTGGACTACTACGTTCCGGCACGCCGGCTGGACGAGGCCGTTGCATCTCTGCAGCGCTTGTACGAACGGCTCGATTTTCCAGATGCAGCCATGGAGGCACGCTTGTCTGCCGCCGCGCTTGATAGCGGCGATACGCAGGGTGCGAGCGCCCGGGCGGATGCGGCGCTTGCCCTGGAGGATGGCCTTGAGCTTGCCTGGTGGTCTGCCCTCAAAGCCCGCGTCGCTCTGCGGGAATTCGCGCGCGCTACGGAGGCTTTGCAGCAGCTCGAAGCGCAATTCGGGTGGGACCTTGGTAGAGAGACGCTACAACAGGACAAGAGTTACCGGGAGTTACTGGGGTCGAGCGAATATGAGGCCTGGCTGGGGTCCCGGCAGGCAAAATAGGGTCAGTTCGCGGGATTCGTCGGCGTGTCGCTGTGATTGAGCGCTTTTATGTCTCTCCCGAGCACTGGCCGCCGGATTGAAAGTTATTGAAAAATATAAGAAAAGATCTGTGCAAGCTTCGTCATCCAACGAAATGTAATAAAACCTTCGAATAGTTGTTGACGGTAGTCATATCGCCGCTATAATGCCCGTCCGCTGAAGGTACGGTGTCCTTCAGCAGACCTCCAATTTGAAGCAGGACGCAGGCTTGGGCTGTTCATTTATCCCGTTTGGCCTGTATAATTGTGGGCTGCCTCGCGAAAGCGCGTAAGTGCTTGTTTAAAGCGAGGATCGTTCTTTAAAAATTGAATCCAGATAATTTGTGTGGGTGCTCGCGTTGGAATTTGCATTGGCAAAATCAACGTGAGAACCAAGTTTAATTTTAGTAATTGAAGTTGGGGATTACGTCTTTAGATAAAGCTCAAAGCTTTAAACTGAAGAGTTTGATCCTGGCTCAGATTGAACGCTGGCGGCATGCCTAACACATGCAAGTCGAACGGAAACGATGGGAGCTTGCTCCCAGGCGTCGAGTGGCGGACGGGTGAGTAATACTTAGGAATCTGCCCATTAGTGGGGGACAACTAGAAGAAATTCTAGCTAATACCGCATACGCCCTACGGGGGAAAGCGGGGGATCTTCGGACCTCGCGCTAATGGATGAGCCTAAGTCGGATTAGCTTGTTGGTGAGGTAAAGGCTCACCAAGGCAACGATCCGTAGCTGGTCTGAGAGGACGATCAGCCACACTGGGACTGAGACACGGCCCAGACTCCTACGGGAGGCAGCAGTGGGGAATATTGGACAATGGGGGCAACCCTGATCCAGCAATGCCGCGTGTGTGAAGAAGGCCTGCGGGTTGTAAAGCACTTTCAGTAGAGAAGAAAAGCCTACGGTTAATACCCGTGGGTCTTGACGTTACCTACAGAAGAAGCTCCGGCTAACTCCGTGCCAGCAGCCGCGGTAATACGGAGGGAGCGAGCGTTAATCGGAATTACTGGGCGTAAAGCGCGCGTAGGCGGCTTTGTAAGTCGGATGTGAAAGCCCTGGGCTCAACCTGGGAATGGCATTCGATACTGCAGAGCTAGAGTATGGTAGAGGGAAGTGGAATTTCCGGTGTAGCGGTGAAATGCGTAGATATCGGAAGGAACACCAGTGGCGAAGGCGACTTCCTGGGCCAATACTGA
>JAHEFG010000016.1 GCA_024640305.1 Gammaproteobacteria bacterium | reverse complement strand
GGGTCATTAAAGCGAAGCAGCAACTTGGCTTTCTCGGTCAACGAGCCTGCAAGTTCTTCCAGCCCGTTTGGCTGGCGGATCCAGCCGGACAAATCCAGGCCGGCTTTCGCCCCGGCGCCGATAATGTCGACGATCAACTGTTGTCCCGGCGACATCTTTTGTTCGATGGTTTTCAGTCCGTAGCCATCCCCCTCAATCCCCGCCAGGTCAGCGGCCACCAGCACAGCGTCTTCAAAGGTACCCAACTGATCGACAAGCCCATGACCGACGGCATCGACGCCAGTCCACACCTTGCCCTGTGCAACTTCATCCACTTCCTGTTTGCCCATTTTGCGGCTTTTTGCAACGCGGCTAATGAAATCATCGTAAGTGTCTTCGATGAAGAGCTGAAAAAGCTCCTTCGTATCTGCAGACATCTCCCTGTCCGGTCTGAGTTCACCGGCAAACGGAGTTGATCCAACACCATCTGTGCTGATCCCAATGGTCTGAAGCGTCCGCTGGTACGTCGGAAACATGCCAAAGACGCCGATAGATCCGGTGATCGTCGTTGGGCTAGCTACAACCTTGTCGGCATCCATTGCGATGGAATAACCCCCGGACGCGGCCACGCTGCCCATCGAAGCAACAACCGGCTTACCGGCCTCGCGCAACGCTATGACCTCATCCCGAATCAACTCAGCGGCAAATGCGCTGCCGCCCGGGCTGTCAATTCTCAGTACAACAGCCTTCACCGAATCGTCGTTCAACGCCCGTCTAAGCAAAGCCGCGGTAGAATCGCCGCCGATGGTCCCGGGAGGCTGAGAGCCGAAGAGTATCTCCCCGGCGGCTACAACAACCGCGATATTCTCATCCCTGGCCTTGCTTCCGGCCAACATACGCATCTGCGCCAGATAGTCGTACATGCCGGTCGCATTAAAAGTATCGGGCTCATCGGGATCTTCCCCGACGTAGTCAATCAGGATGTCGCGGACCTCACTGCGGGGCAGCAGTTCGTCGATCAAACCGAAGTCCCTGGCTGCTAACGCTGCGTCTCCGCCAGCCGCCTTGACGATATCGAGATAGTTGCTTGCAAACTTTTCAATCGCGCCGGTTTCCAATCCGCGGGCAGTGTCGACATCGAGCCCGTACTGAGACCACAACTGGTCTATCAAGCGAAGATTTGTCTCACGATCTTCGTCGGACATGCCCATGCGTGTATACGGCTCAACGAACGACTTATGCGTGCCGACCCGGAAGATATTCCAATCAATGCGCAATAGATCGATTGCATCTTTGTAGTACCGCTGGAAACGACCATAACCTCTCAGAAATAACAGGCCGTCGGGATGCAAATAGGCTTCGTCCGCAAATGCCGCGAGGTAGTAACTTTGCTGAGACATGAAATCAGCGTTTGCTACCACTATCTTCCCTGACGACCTGAAGTCTTCAATTGCAGCAGCAACACGCTGTAACTTACTCAGGCCGGCGCCAAAAAGCCGGCTCAGTTCAAGGTAGACGACATCGATGCGATCGTCGTTTTTCGCAAACGCAAGGGCATCGACGATATCCTGCACCAGCGTTTGCGGAGTCCCGTCTCCCAGCATCTCTGCTACAGCACGATCAAACGGGCGGCCATCATACTGCTCGACCAGAAACCCAACAGGTTGGATGACGAGCGCGGCATGACGTGGGATCAGGTGTGGTGGCTCAGATGTAGCATCAAAGAACAACAAGAAAATGAACAGCAGCAGCAATAGGTGCAAAACCTTGCGCACACCGTTCACCCCCGTCCAGATGGCGGAGAAAATTTTGCGGATCATGTTCTTCATTGCCACGCGCTACTCACCTTTCTCTATGACATGTTATTCCGACAGTAACCAGAGCGACAAATTCGGCCAGAATGCAATCAATATTACAGAGAATGTCAGGATTATCAGAAACGGAAATGTTGCCGAATACACATGCATGATCGGCTTGTCGAACCGATAACTGGCTATGAAGAGGTTCAGACCTACTGGCGGCGTCATATAACCCAGTTGCATCGCCGCGAGAAAAACGATGCCAAGATGCACTTCATGAACGCCATACTGGGCGGCAATTGGCAGTATCAATGGCACGACGAGTACGATCGCTGAGAAGATATCCAGAATCGCACCCAGCACTAACAGGAAAACAAGCAGCAAGACCAGGAAGGACACCGGACTCGATACAAGGCTCGATACATACTCAAGAAGCATCTGCGGGATGCCTGCGCCGATCATGTAATTGGTTGATGCCAGTGACACGCCCAGAATAATAAGGATGCCGCCTACCAAGACCATCGACGAGCGCATGATGTTGGGTAACTCTTTGAACGAGATCTCTCGATGTATTCCAACCTCTACAATCAGGACGTAAAGCGCGGTGATAGCAGCCGCTTCAGATACCGCAAGAAACCCTGAATAGATTCCGCCAAGCACGACGAACGGCAGAGGTATTTCCCAGATTGATTCGCGTATCGCCTTACCAGTATCTCGCCACGAGAAACTCGCCAGCGGCTTTCGATTGGCGCGGTTTACCCAAAGACTCCAGGCTGACAGCATGACGAGCATTAACATGCCCGGCAGAATGCCAGCGAGAAACAAGTCATCAATCGAGACTTCGGCTATAACGCCATAGAGAATCAACGGCAGCGATGGCGCGAACAGAAGACCAAGGCTTCCGGACGAAGTTACCAGGCCGAGATTGAACTTGTCAGGATAGCCGTCGTGCTTGAGCGCCGGGTACAGAATTGCGCCCAACGCGATAATCGTTACACCGGATGCCCCTGTAAATGCCGTAAAAAACGCACAAGCAGCCAGAGAAACCAGCGCCAGTCCTCCCGGCATCCAGCCAAGCAGTGAACTGGTCAGCCTGACGAGACGTTTGGGTGCCTCACTTTCGCTTAACACATATCCTGCGAAGGTAAAGAGCGGGATTGCCGCCAGAAAAGGCAGGTCTGCAATGCTCTGTATTTCCAGAGCCATGTTCATCAGGTCGGTGTCATCGCGTTGATAACCCAACATTGCGCTGGTCGCAATTACCGCGAATAACGGCGCGCCGAAAACAGCAAGCAACAACAGGATTATGCTACCCAGTATCATGCGGCCGCCTTGTCATCGGCAATGAAAATACCGACTACTCTTTTCATGACAGAAACAAGAAATCGATAGCTGAATAGCGCAAAGCCGATCGGAATGACAACGTGAGCGATCCACGCGGGCGTGTCGACGAGAACCGTATCCTCGAACTCGATCTCTAATTGCAGGTATCGATATGCCTGCCATGCAATAACCGCACAAACGCCAGCAGCAAAGAGATCGACCACTATACGGATTGTGCTGATTACGTTATCGGAGAAAAGATGTGAAAGCGCGTCGATACGAATGTGGCGATCTTCACGACACGCGGCAATAGCTCCCATCATTGCGAGCCATAGCACGATCAACCTGACTAGTTCGTCTGCCCAAATAATGCCGGTGTCAAAAACTTCCCTGAGCACAATCTGCCCGACTGCAAGCAGCATCATGCCGCTTAGAAGCGTGACGAGAACGATGTTTTCCAGTAGCCGCCCGGCATTATCGAGCCGAGACAGAAACAAGCTGAGACCCGTTGGCACCCCTAGGTTCCGCCTTTCTTAGCATCACCTCGGCGGTATTCCTCGACAAACTGCACCATCTCGTTATAGAGGTCCAGGGAATAATCACCCTGCTCTGCCATGCTACGGTTCGAACGACCCAGGATACTGCGAATTTCGGCGGCCTCTTCAGGATCCACTTCGACTCGTTCAATACCCGCATTGAGCAGCGCCTGCATGGCCTCGGTATTGTCGCTCAGGTTACCCTTGTCCATGTTTGCGTATGTACGGTTCATTACTTCGCGAACGATTTGCTGGTCAGCCACATCGATCTTTTTGAACGCCCTTTCGTCGATGGCCATGAAGCCCAGCGTATAAACCAATGGCATGTCGGTAATGAACTTCACTTTAGTATGCCATTGCAGCACCAGCGCACCGATAGGTGACATCGCAACAATATCGATTAGCCCGGTTTGCAGCCCGGTTAGTACATCTGTCAGCGGCAATGTTACCGGCGACAGTGACAGTGCTTCCATTGACGCATAGCTGATGGTGTCGCCTTCCGGAACCCAGACACGTTTGCCTTTCATGTCGCCCAGCCCCCTTACGGGATCATTCGACATGATGAGCGCAAACCCACCGGCGGCGAATCCAAAATTTATGAACCCCTCTTTTTCCAGACCGTCCTGAATTGTCTTGTCGAGTCTTGCACGGACATATGCAACTTCTTCCATAGACTCGAACGTCAGTGGCAACCCGTAAAGACTGATTTCGGGGTAGATTTTTTGCAACGCCGACGGTGTAAATGCCCCGCCCTGCAAATTGCCGATGCGAATCTTTCCGAGTACCTTGCTGTCATTGCCCATGACACCACCACCGTAGTACTTGATCTGCACTCGGCCTTCAGTGCGCTCCTGGATCTCTTTCGCACCGGCCCGCATTTCCTTCATCCAGGCGGAACCCTCGGGCGCTACTGTGGCGATTTTGAGGGTAGCCGCATCGGCAAGCCCGCCAAAAAGCAACGCTAAAATAACCAGTCCAATTCCCTTCATAGAGTTTCCATCCGAGTCAGAAGTAGTCATCGGCCTCAGCGCGCATCTTGTCAGCTTCTTCCTGCGCGAGGACGTTAGATAAGGTCAGACCTTCTTCGTAAGGGCTGGCAGCCAGCACCTCATCGATAAGCCTGTCATGCAGCTCTCTTTCGTAGAGTAGCTTCGCGTAGCCCTTCGCAAACTCGACTTTCGCACTCAAATCTCGACCGTTGGATTGTTGAATGGCACGTTCAAAATGCTCCCTGGCTTCCTCTGGCTTACCACCTAGCGCAGGCGGCCTGAGCGTCAGAATTATTCCGAGGTATATGTGCGCAGCATTGTTGGCCGCATCGCCGGTAATGTCGAGGTAATGTTTGATCAGGGCCTCTGCCTGCGGCAGTTCGGCGAGAGAATTCCAGTCCGAACTATGAGCTCTCAAATAGGCCAGAGTCGCAAAGGCATAGGCATAAACAGCATCGGCGTGTTTTGTGGTGACCCCATCAAGGCTGGCCACAAAGTCCTCGTAGTTCATGTCACGCCAATTGCACGAGGCCTTATAAGTCTCGCACATGCCCTTCTCGGCGTAATTCCTGGCACGTGTGGTCAGTCGCGATGCACGCACTTCATCATCGGCGAAAACTGCGCCGTAAGAAGCGTATAGATTAGCCGCTGCCGCGAGCATTGCGGGGTCATCGGGACTGCCCTCGACGAAACTATCCATCAGGAGCATGTACGAAGGCATACCAGCACGTACCGTTTCCGGATCGTCCTGGTTCAACATGGCCGATGAAAGATTATCGGAGAGACCACTTGCGGCATTTGAAATCAGGAACGAGCAGCCGCTCAACGACAAAACTGCCGAACAGCAGATCAATCCCGCCACTAAACGGAATATTCGTTTGTCGTGTCCCATGCCAGAAATGACCTTTATCTGAATACCTGGTTCAGACGAAGACTAGCATTTTAGTGCCCGACGCGGCAGCGTCGGGCATAGGAACTAGATCTTTTCCTTGATACGAGCTGCTTTACCGGTGCGGCCACGCAGATAGTAGAGCTTGGCGCGGCGCACATCACCACGACGCTTGAGCTCGACGGAGTCTACGACCGGGCTGTAGGTCTGGAACACTCGCTCCACACCTTCGCCGTGCGAAATCTTGCGTACGGTGAATGACGAATTCAGGCCGCGATTGCGCTTGGCAATGACCACGCCTTCGAACGCCTGCAGGCGCTCACGTGTGCCTTCCCTGACCTTTACCTGGACAACGACGGTATCGCCCGGCGAAAACTCGGGGATTTGCTTGTCCATCTGCTCTTGTTCGATCGCTTCGATTATCTTGCTCATGTCTCTGCACCCGGGCCGCTTTTTGGCTAGCCCTGCTCCTTCAAAAACTCGTCGAGCAACTTCTGTTGCTCCCGATCCAATTTTAAATCTTTTACCAAGTCGGGCCGCCTGACAAAACTGCGTCCCAACGCCTGTTTATAACGCCAACGCGCAATACGCGCATGATCCCCCGACAACAACACAGCCGGAACCCTCTGGCCGGCGACGATTTCCGGCCGTGTGTAGTGCGGGTGGTCCAGCAGCCCCTCCATAAAGGAGTCCTGTGCCGCTGACTCATCATCGCCGAGTACACCCGGCAACAACCGCGCTACCGCATCAATTACCGCCATAGCGGCAATCTCGCCTCCGGACAAGACGAAGTCACCCAGTGACAACTCCTCATCCACCTCATTCTCGAGCAAACGCTCATCGATACCTTCGTATCGACCTGCCAGCAGAATCATGCCCTGCAAGCCTGCATAACGCCTGGCCGTGTCCTGATCGAAAACCTTACCTTGCGGCGAAAGGCACACGACCGGGCAACCCTCGGGCATGTCTGCTTTGGCCGCATGAATAGCCCTGGCAGCTGGTTCGTACTTCAAAACCATGCCCGGGCCACCGCCATACGGCCGGTCATCGACCGTCCGATGCACGTCGCTGGTATAGTCACGCGGGTTTTCACAAAGAAGCGACAACAATCCGCGCTCTTTTGCCCGACCAATGACGCCGTACTCAGCGACCTGCCCTACCATTTCCGGAAAGATACTGACGACCGCAATGCGCATAGCGTCAATCCCATTCCCAATCGACGGTGATGATGCCTTTGGCAAAATCAACGTCCAAAATAACCTGGTCAGCGATAAACGGAATCAACCGCTCTCGTTCACCTTTAGTCACCAGCACGTCGTTCGCACCGGTTTCCATTAAATACGCGACCTCGCCAAGCTCGGTCCCGTCGCGATGCAGCACCTGCATCCCCTCGAGATCCGCCCAATAATATGAACCGACCTCTGTCTCGGGCAGATCCTCGCGCGATATGGCAATTTCTTTGCCTACCAGCGCCGCTGCCTGATCCCGATCATGAACCCCATCCAGGCGCACTATGATCGTCTTGCTGTGTTGTTTTCCCTCTGCGACCTCCGCCGGCTGCCACTTGCCATCCTTGCCAAGAAACCAGCAATCGTAATCGAGGATCGCCTCGCGCGGCCGCGTAAACGAGAAAACCTTGACCCAGCCCTGTACTCCGAACAGGCCAGTGATACGGCCCAGCAATACCGGCTGTTCCAAACCCGCGGTCAGTTGCTGGCCTGCGCCTTGCTGTGAGCCTTCAACAACGAGGCAACACGATCTGAAGGCTGTGCCCCATGATCGATCCAGTGGGCCACACGCTCGACATCGATGCGCAGGTTCTCCTCGTGATCCTTGCCAACCGGGTTAAAATAACCCACTCGCTCAATATATCGGCCGTCCCGACGATTGCGACTATCGGTGACCACCAGGTGATAAAAAGGGCGTTTCTTCGCGCCAGCGCGCGAAAGACGAATACTTACCATTGTTCTTCCGTATAAAGCTGTGTGAAAGGCAGACATGCCAGTGCTCGAGCCAACTCGAGCAGGTTGCGCATTGTACCGGTTTCAGACTAAATGTGAAGTGTTTTCGCGTCGAATAACTCTAAGAATTTCCGAGGCTTAGCGCATTCCAGGTGGAAGACCCCCGCCAGGCATCCCACGCATCATCTTTTTCATGCCTCCACGGGACATTTTTCGCATCATTTTTTCCATCTGGGTGAATTGCTTGAGCAGTCGATTCACGTCCTGAATCTGCAGGCCGCAGCCCGCCGCGATTCGCTTTTTGCGGGATCCATTGATGATTTTCGGAAAACGCCGCTCTCCCGGAGTCATCGAATTGATGATCGCGACTTGCCGACTCAGCTGCTTTTCGTTGGCGCTGTCCTTGAGCGCAGCCGAATTGACGTTGCCCGGCATGGGCAGTTTATCGAGCATGGCGGCCATACCGCCCATATTCATCATCTGCTCCAGTTGGTCCTTCAGATCGGACAAATCAAAGCCGCGCCCCTTCTTGAGCTTTCTGGCGAGCTTCTCCGCCTTGTCCTTGCTGACCTTGTCCTCAATCTCTTCAACAAGCGAAAGCACATCACCCATGCCAAGGATTCGGGACGCCATACGGTCCGGATGGAAGGCCTCCAGTGCATCGACCTTTTCACCAATGCCGAGGAATCGAATCGGCTTGCCGGTGATTTCTCGCACCGATAGTGCTACACCGCCCTTGGCATCGCCGTCAGCCTTCGTAAGCACTATGCCGGTCAGCGGCAAACTACTATCGAAAGCGGCCGCGGCATTCACTGCATCCTGCCCTGCCATGCTATCCACAACGAACAGAGTTTCATGCGCATTCGCCCGGGCGTGCACGGCCACGACTTCCTGCATCATTTCTTCATCAACATGCAGTCGGCCGGCGGTATCGACGATTAGTACATCCGCGTGCGAACGGCGCGCATCGTCCAGCGCGCGATCAACAATCGCCACCGGTTTGTCTGTGCTGCTGCTCGGGCAGTGCAGCGCACCAACTTCTTTGGCCAGCGTCTCGAGCTGCAGTATTGCTGCCGGCCGGTAGACGTCAACACTAACCAGCATGACGCGTTTCTTGTCTTTTTCTATAAGTCGTTTAGCAAGTTTCGCCGCTGTCGTCGTCTTGCCTGCACCCTGCAAACCAGCGAGCAGCACCACAACCGGCGGCTGCGCTTTGAGGTCGAGCGGTGCATATTCCGCACCGAGTATTCGTACCAGCTCGCCGTGAATGATCTTAACCAGTGCCTGACCAGGCGTGAGGCTCTTGCTGACTTCCTCGCCGACCGCCTTCTCGCGAATTCGGTCAATGAACGACTTGACGACGGGCAGCGCAACGTCAGCCTCAAGCAGCGCGAGCCGCACCTGACGCAGCGTATCCTTGATATTGGTTTCTGTAATGCGGCCTTTGCCGCTGAGGCTTCGAGCGGCATCGCTCAGCCTGCCGGTGAGATTTTCAAACATCGGGCGATTCTAAACTGTCAGGACCGTTCCTCGCGACAGCATTTTGATGTTTTTTTGCGGAGCCGCTTTAGTGACCTGTTCGAGAATCGTCTCTTCTTCGCCCGGCTTCATCCCGGTCAACCAGATTTCAGGGCTGTGGTGTAGCCGCTCCAGATCTTTTGTCAGAGTGCTCGGGCAGTAGTGGCCCGAATCGGCGGCGAGCTGCGCCATTTCGTCAGGAAACGAGACCTCGATAACCAATACGCGAAGGTCGTCACACGCATTTAGCACTGGCCAGAGCGTCTCGTTGCTTTTCGTATCGCCGCTGACAGCGAAGGCACCGCCCGAATTCTGTACCGTGTAGCCGAGTGTCGGTACCGTATGCATGACGTCCACCGCGTAGAAATCCCGGTGACCGATGGTCACCGTGTCGCCCGGGCTACACACCCGGTAGCGCAACATTGGGTTATGCGCAGACGGCAGCTTTGAAAAATCCGGCCAAATGACGCCATTAAACAAATGGTCCTGTAAAGCCCGCAGCGTTTCTTCGCGCGCGTAAACATTCAGAGGTTCCTTGAAATTCTCGTCAAAAACGCGGTCCGCGAGCATCGGCAGACCTGCCACGTGATCGAGATGCGCATGGGTCAGAAAGACGTGACGTATAGAGTCTATGTCCTCGAGCTCAAGGTCGCCGATGCCGGTACCGGCATCTATTAGGACATCGTTATCGACCAACATGGCCGATGTACGCGATCCCGCGCCGATGCCACCACTGCAACCTAGGATCTGAATACGCATAGTGTTGGGGTTATAATGGACTTCGCTGTGTGGGATGATTCCCTCAGCAAAACGTTAGGTTATCAACCGGCGGGTTTCTGTGTCTCAAATCACAATTCTTTTGCTGTACCTTTTGGCAGCCGTTGCCTTCGCAATGTCTCGCCTGCCTCGCTTCGGCGAGTGGGTACAGGCTTCGGTCATCGCTGCTTTCGCATTCGGCGCCGCAGGCGTAGTTACGCATGGCGTGTACCTGAATACCGAAATCTATACTGACAGTGGGCTGATCCTCTCAATTAGTAGCACTATGTCGCTCGTCGGGTTGCAACTCGCGTTAATCGCACTATTGGGAGCAATAGTGCCGACCTTGCGCGGCATGACCGCAGGATTACTCTTGCTGGCGGCTTTGATAACCATCCCATTTGGCACTCAAGCCGCTGCTGCGGTCAGTTCCGACCTGACCTGGCAAATAGAGGCGCACATTCTTATTTCAATATTCTCGTATGGGCTGCTGGCAGTGGGCGCAATCGTTGCAGTTTATGCCTTGATTCAGGACAAGCGCCTGAGAAGCGGACGATTGGCCTCCGGTAATCACCTGTTTGCCCCGCTGGAAACAACCGAAAAATTACTTTTTGGCGTCGCCTCGGCCGGGTTTGTGGGACTGTTGCTGTCCGTTGTGTCGGGCTTTGCGTTTATCGAAAACCTGTTTGCACAGCACCTGGCACACAAGACGGCCTTATCCCTTCTCGCTTTGCTGATGTTCGGCACTCTCGTCGCGGGGCGACAGTTTGCGGGCTGGCGCGGGAAACGCGCTGTCTATTTGTACTTAATGGGTTTTATCACCCTCTGCCTCGCCTATTTCGGCAGCCGTTTCATCCTGGAAGAGATTCTTGGGCGCAGCTGGAGCTAGCACCAGACCATTCAAGCTGCGACGCATTATCTTGACAGTCTGCAGACGTCCTGCTGAAGTGGGACGGTTGAAATTATCGAAGAGGTGCTCAGTCTTTGGGCGATGACGTTCCATTAGCATTCCTAATAGGGTTGCTTGTTACATTGTTGGTGCTTTCCGCGTTTTTCTCTGGCTCGGAAACGGCACTGATGAGCTTGAACCGCTACCAGTTGCGCCACAAAGCTCGCCACGGTCACCGCGGCGCCAAAATCGCCGAGCAACTTCTGCAGCGCCCCGATCGCCTGATCGGCCTGATTCTGCTTGGAAACAACCTGGTCAATTTCTCGGCCGCCTCACTCGTCGCAATCATCGCGCTGAAAATTGGCGGACAGCCAGCGGTCGCACTGGGTACCCTGATCCTGACGCTCGTCGTACTGATTTTTTCCGAAGCCGCGCCAAAGACGCTTGCCGCATTGCATCCCGAGCGCATCGCTTTCCCGGCCGCAATGATTTACTACCCACTGCTCAAAGTGACTTACCCGATAGTCTGGCTGACGAATATTGCCTCCAACGGTGTGTTATATCTGCTGGGCGTGCGCAGTAGCGATATTCGTTCGAATGCGCTGACGCGCGAGGAATTGCGGACTGTAGTCTATGAAGCCGGCGGCCGAATTTCAGGCCGTTATCGACAGATGCTAATCAGCATCCTCGACCTGGAAAAGGTCACGGTCGACGACGTCATGGTGCCGCACAACGAGATCATCGGAATCGATCTCAGTGATGAACCCGAGGACATTGAACAAGTCATTAACCAATGTGTGCATACGCGGATACCCGTCTATCAGGACAACATCGATAAAATCGTCGGCATCCTGCACATGCGGAAGCTGGCAAACCTGGCGCGCCCCTCAATCGACAAGAACGCTTTTGTCGAATTGCTCGAAGAGCCCTATTTTATCCCGGAGGGCACGCCACTCAGCACGCAGCTTGTTCAATTTCAGAGACGACGACAGCGCGTTGCTTTAGTTGTTGATGAGTATGGCGATATTCAGGGCATCGTCACGCTCGAAGATATCCTGGAAGAAATAGTAGGTGAATTCACGACTGACCCGAGTGACGAGGTTGAAGATGCAGTTCGTGATGGCGCAGATACGTGGCTTGTAAACGGCGCGGCAAATATCAGGGATCTGAATCGTGCGCAGGACTGGTCTTTACCTACGGACGGGCCGAAGACACTCAACGGACTCATTGTCGAAATGCTGGAGACAATCCCAGAACCGGCGACCTGCCTGAAGATAAGTGGTTATCCGCTTGAGATTCTCGCAACGGATGACAATCGCATCCGCACGGTACGCATCGGACCTCGCATAGAAGACACTGATGACGCGGATTAGAATGCTTCATCGAGCGCGTCACTAACGCGCTTAACGCCGGTCACACGAATTCCGTCAATTTTCTTTTTAGGCACATTTGAGTGCGGAACGATCGCGTGAGTGAAACCCTGTTTTGCGGCGGCAATGATGCGTTCTTCGCCAAAACGAATCGGGCGAATCTCACCCGCGAGGCCTACTTCGCCAAAACTAACGAGCCGTTCTCCACAGGGTCGATCGCGAAAACTCGATGCGATTGAGATAAGGGCCGGCAGGTCAACGGCCGTTTCCGACAATCGCAGACCACCCACAACATTTACGAAGACGTCTTCCGTGCCGAGCGCAATATCACCGTGACGCTGTAAAACAGCCAACAGCAATGCGAGCCGATTTTGATCGATGCCCGTAGCGAGTCGCTTGGGATGCGAGGTCATGCCATCAGCTACCAGTGCCTGGATCTCGACCAGCAGAGGACGGCTGCCCTCCCAGGCTACTGACACGACACTGCCCGGCTCCGATACGGTTTCGCGGGATAGAAATATCGCTGACGGATTGCTGACCTGACGAAAACCAGTCTCGGTCATCGCAAAGACGCCCATTTCGCCACTTGCTCCAAAGCGATTTTTCACCGAACGAATGAGTGTGTAACGACTCGCCGGATCACTCTCGAAATACAGAACCGTATCAACCATGTGTTCGACAACTCGCGGTCCCGCGATCGCGCCTTCTTTTGTTACGTGCCCGATAAGGAGAACCGTAACTTCCTTTTGCTTCGCAAATTGCACAACACGACCGACACATTCGCGAAGTTGCACGACCGAGCCCGGTGCGGACGGCAGGTCTGCACTCGCCATTGTCTGAATTGAGTCTACGACCAGGATTTTTGCACTGCTCGCAAGTGCCTGGCCGAGGACATTGTCGAGTGACGTATCTGCAAGTAGTTGCAGATCCGCCGATGCCAACCCTAAACGTTGTGACCTTTGACCGAACTGTCGTAGTGATTCCTCACCAGTCGCATACAGGACGGTTGATTCTGTCGACAATTGGGCAGATACCTGTTGCAGCAAAGTGGATTTGCCGACGCCGGGATCTCCGCCGAGCAGCACAACTGCACCCGGCACCAGTCCACCACCAAGAACGCGGTCGAATTCGGCGAAACCGGTGATGTGACGACGAGCCAGATCGTCGGGCAGCGACTCGAGATTTGTTGGTGCACTAGCGGCTTCGCCTTTTGCCCGCTTTGGCGCGATCTGTGTCTGCGCAAGCGTGTTCCACGCGGAGCAATCGGGACATTGCCCGGCCCATTTGACGCTGTGAGCACCGCAATCGGTGCAAACGTAGGCTGTTTTCGCTTTAGACATTAATAACTTGTTGTTTTATATCGGATTTTTTGAGACAGCCTGAGCTGCAAGCGCGTATTTCGGACTTTCTATACGGTCCAATTTGGCCGCAAACTCAATGATAGCACCGCTTTGGCTCGAGTTTATTACATAAAAATGCCAACCCTATCTCATTACGAGACGCAGGCTTTTCCTATACTTTCGCTCTTGAAAAAGGATTTGTCTGCGTTGAAACCAGTGCAAAAACAAAAGCGTAACCGTCTGATCGCACTCAGTTTTGTTAGTGTGTTGCTGCTGCTCGTCTACGGCCCGTTGGCACAATGGTTTGTTGCCGCCGACCGCGTACTGTACGACCAACTCGCCACGCACCTGCCCACCGAACCGCTCGATCATGCAGTTATCGTAAGTCTCGATCCCGCGAAACTTGGCGGCAACGAAATTTCAGACACGTACGGGAGAATCATTGCGGTTCTGGGTCAAAGCAACGTCAAGCGCATAATCATCAGCGAGCCACCCGCGCTTCCCGACAACGAAAACCTGCCGGCCTGGGCAGCTGCGATGAATGCGATCGTGCCGGTATATGCGCCGACCGGTCATCGATTAGCTGACCTTGCATCGCGGGACGGTTTCGTTGACCTCGTTCCGGACAGCGATGGGGTTCTGCGGCGAGCGACACTGTGGCAATTGAACGAAGGGGTAATGTCACCGTCACTTCCCCTTGCGATCGCCTTCGACAATGAGGATCTGAGTATTACCCCTCGCATGTCGAGTACCGACGATGCCATTTTCGTCGCAAATTACTCGGCCCTGCCGCGAGTAGACGTTGCCGATCTGCTTGATGCGGAAACGGACAAATCTGCCCTGGCCGGTGCAACTGTTTTCGTGGACTCATCGCCAGAGCTCGTCGGTGCCGTTGCAATGCTGCCATCCGGGCAATTCGTCACCGTATCCGAGATTACCGCAGCGTTGTTGTCGGATGTCGAAAATGATCGAACTATTATTGCCCCTTCGTGGGTTGGCGCGATGGAATGGCTGGCCCCTGTGCTGCTCGCTATCGTCGCTGTCCTGTTCCTGCCAGACAGGAACCGCAAGGATATCTTTGTGCTTGCGGGAGTTGCTGTCGTCGCATTATTGCTTTTCGAAACCCTGCTCCTCTACATCCTGCATGTGCGTATAGATCTAGGTCGTCCGACCTTGATATTTACCGGAGTCGCCATACTCAGCGTCTGGCTCGTTGGCGACGAGAAGAAGGAGCTTAAGGACGCTTTCAAGAAAGGCAATGATTTCCTGTCCGCTGGCCGACTTGAGCCGGCGTTTGCGGAATTTCGCCGCTGCCCTCCCACGGAAACCGTGGCGACGGTAATGTACAAACTATCACTGGCTTTTGAACAGCAAGCCAAACCAGAACGAGCCGAGGCTGTTCTCGAGTGGATGAAGCGCACACAAGGCGCTTCAGACGTCAGCCGTACTGCGATGGAAAAAGTGGCTGGTGCCCCAACCAGGCTTGGCAGGTACGTGATTGATCGCCGCATTGGTCGAGGTGCTATGGGTGCGGTCTATCTCGCCAAGGACCCGCGAATCAATCGTGCGGTTGCGCTGAAAGCCATCCCAATCGAGAAAGAGTTCGAAGACGAAGAACTCAAGGAAGCGCGGTTGCGATTCTACCGGGAGGCGGAGTCCGCAGGTCGCCTTGCCCATCCGAACATCATTACCGTATTCGACGCCGGTGAAGACAAGGGTCTGGCGTATATCGCCATGGAGTACGTTCCCGGCATCCCACTGAAGCAATTTACTGAACCCAAAAGGTTGCTCGCACCAAAGCGCGCGCTGGAGTTATGCGCGTCCGCGGCCGAAGCGCTCGACTACGCACATAACCAGGGCGTAATTCACCGCGACATCAAACCCGCGAATCTCATGTATAACCCCAAAGAGGGTCATTTGAAGATCACGGACTTCGGCGTTGCACGTATGACGGATAACAACAACACGAAGACAGGCATTGTCCTCGGCACACCGATGTACATGTCGCCTGAGCAACTTGGTGCCGAAGACCTTACAGGACACTCGGACTTATTTTCGCTTGGTGTTACCCTGTACGAACTCCTTGTAGGAGAGGTTCCGTTCAAGGCCACGAATATCGCAGTGTTGATGACGAAAATTACGACAGAAGATGCGGCGCCAATAGCTAACCGCAGGGCCGGAGTGCCGCCCAGCGTGGATGCGGTACTGGCCAAGGCGTTGGCCAAGCGTCCCCAGGATCGTTTCTCGTGTGGTGCCGAAATGGCGATCGCATTACGAAACTGCGCCAGATACTCATAAGACGGAATAAGAAGAGCGGTATTGCATAGATGACCCTGCGCGGAAAAATTGCCTTCGCTGAGATGACAGATACCGGACGGGTACGTGATCATAACGAGGATGCGATCGGGTCCGATCCCGAAATCGGTCTGATGGTGCTGGCTGATGGCATGGGTGGCTACAATGCCGGCGAAGTCGCCAGCGGAATTGCGGTCCAGATCGTCTCCGAACTGGCGACCGAAGGAGCAGCTCGAGAAAACCGCGACGAGATCGAATCTCACAGCGGCCTGATGCGTCAGTCCATTGTCCTGCGCGATGCAGTCTACCGATCCAACAAAATCATCTACCAGACGGCACAGAGCCAGACCCATTGCGAGGGTATGGGCACAACCATCGTCGCCTGTATGTTTTACGACAATAAGGTATCCATCGCGCACGTAGGCGATTCCCGCGCCTACAGGCTGCGCGGTGGTGTACTCGAGCAAATGACACTGGATCACTCCCTGCTGCAGGAACTCGTCGACCGCGGTTTCTATTCAGCCGAAGAGGCCCAGCGATCGACAAATCGAAACTACGTAACCAGGGCACTTGGCGTTGAGCCTACTGTCGAGGTAGAAGTACACGAATACGAGGTACTTCCAGACGACATTTACCTCCTGTGCTCCGATGGCTTGCCGGACATGGTTGAAGATGAGGACATTCACTTAACTATCAGCACTTTTAATGATAGTCTTGATGTCGCTGGTAAGCAGTTGATTGAATTAGCAAATGACAACGGCGGACGCGACAACATTTCGGTGATGTTGGCCCAAGTCATTGCCCCGTTTGGGGCGAAAAAAGGCTTGTTCGTCAAGCTTGCCAAGATTTTCCGCTCGTAAAGGGTGCAGGGTTACTGGAGATTGCAGGAAGCAAGAGCGACACGGCTGCGGTGCAGTCGTCCTCTTCGATCGTCTACAGCGCCCCTGTGTTGGTTTTGTCTCATTGAGATCGGCTAAATGGCACGTTTAATTCTTAGTCTGGACAACCAGGTTCTGGCTGAATACAACATGACGAAAGAGCGCTACACGGTTGGGCGCCTCCCGGATAACGATGTTCGCATCGACAATCCCGCCGTCAGTGGGCACCACTCCCTGATCATTAACATCCTCAATGATTCATTTCTCGAGGATCTCAATAGCACCAACGGCACTTACGTCAACGGCAAGCTAATCAAGAAACATGCCCTGCAGCACGGCGATGTCATCACTATTGGGCATCATCAGCTTCGATTCGCTGACCAGCAGGTGAATGAGCCCGAACAGGACGAATTCGAAAAGACCATGGTCATTCCGGCCGGGCAACAGAATGCCGATCAACTCGCGAAGGCGGAAAGAGCTGCGGACAGGGCTGTTGCCGAGGTCGACGAAGCTGCTGAGGGGGTGAAGCTGGACCCCGAAGACGCGGCTGCTCTCGAAGAGAAGCCAAAGACGCCGTCACTTGGCGAGACGATGGCCGAGGAGCGCGCGAGTCACAGTGCAACGGCTACCGGCATAGATCCAGGCTCTATTCCCAACGCGCTTCCGATGGCGAAATTGCAGGTTTTGAGCGGCTCGTTCGCTGGCCGTGAACTCGAACTGACGAAGGCGCTGACCACACTGGGCAGGCCTGGCGTACAGGTTGCTGCAATCACGCGCCGTGCAGAAGGTTATTACATTGTGCACGTGGAATCTGGCAAGGAAGGCGACTACCCGCTGGTCAACGGTCAACCGATTGGCGCGCAGGCGAAAAAGCTTACCGACAACGACGTTGTGCAGTTAGCGGGCGTTAAAATGGGGTTCTTCGCCGCATAGTAGTTACAGCGAACTATCCGACCGGAGCGCAGCCCCCGGCGATCAGGGATAGCTTTCCTCCGAATACGTATCGGGTGCCCAGTTCTCGAACTTTGTATAACGTCCGACAAATGTGAGCGGGAAATCCCCTATCGGGCCGTTACGTTGCTTGGCAATCGCAATATCGGCAATACCTTTGCGCGGAGTGTCCTGGTTATAGACCTCTTCACGATAGATGAAGATGATCAGGTCAGCATCCTGCTCGATGGCGCCCGACTCACGAAGATCAGACATGACCGGGCGCTTGTCGGTACGTTGCTCTACACCGCGATTCAACTGTGACAACGCGATTACCGGCACTGAAAGTTCTTTGGCCAGCGCCTTTAACGAACGTGATATTTCGGAGATCTCGGTGGCACGATTTTCCTTGCTGCCGGGCACTGCCATCAATTGTAAGTAATCGATAACGATGAGCCCGAGGCCATGCTCGCGCTGTAGCCTGCGTGCCCGTGCTCGAATTTCAGTTGGCGACAATGCGGGTGTGTCGTCAATGAACATCGGCGCTTCCGACATCAACTGCACAGCGGTATTGATGCGCGACCAATCCTCGTCCGGGAAACGGCCTGTGCGCAGGTGCGTCTGGTCGACACGACCCAATGACGAGATCATGCGAAATGCAAGTTGCTCGGATGGCATTTCCATCGAGAAGATGGCCGTCGGCACTTTGGAACCAATAGCTGCGTTCTCGGCAATATTTACGGCCAACGTGGTCTTGCCCATCGACGGTCGACCAGCAACGATGATGAGGTCACCAGGCTGCAAGCCCGCTGTCAGCTTGTCGAATTCGTTATAACCGGTCGAAATACCGGTGATATCTCCGTCCGACTGGTGCAGCAGATCGATACGATCGACGGTGCCGGGCAGAATGTGTTTCAGAGCCTTAAACCCTGACTTCCCGCGCGCGCCTGACTCGGCGATCTCAAATACCAAACGCTCCGCATCATCTACAATTTCGGAGGCCGGGCGGCCATCTGTGGCAAATGCTGCACCGCTAATTTCATTACCGGCCGAAATGAGTGACCGCAGCATTGACCGTTCGCGGAGAATCTTTGCATAGGGGCGCGCGTTTGCGGCCCCGGGTGTTTCATTTGCGAGTGTCGCCAGGTATTCAAGCCCGCCTGCCTGATCAAGCTCGCCACGATTATCCAGCGACTCGGAAACGGTGACTACATCGCAGGGCTTGGCGTCCTCGGCGAGAGCGGCGATGGCCGTGAAGATCAGCCTGTGATCTTTGCGATAAAAATCCTCGGCCGTTACGACGTCCGCTATCTTGTCCCAGGATTTGTGGTCAAGCATCAGGCCGCCGAGCAGTGCCTGCTCCGCTTCGATTGAATGCGGCGGTACTTTGAGGCGCTGCTCAGCACCCCCACTTGGTACGCCGTCATCCAATGCTCGAACCATCAGTTGTCCAACCTGGTTTTCTCTGTCAAATACGTCCTGCCACTAAGGTAACACAGTGGGGCAGCGCTTTAGTCAGCAGCGGTGACTCGCACGGTAACTTCAGCATCCACATCGCTGTGCAGATGAATGCCAATGGCATATTCACCAAGCTCATGGATGGGCCCATCGGGCATGCGAACTTCGCTACGCTCAACTGCCACCTGAACCTTTTCAAGCGCCTCGACAATATCGACCGGACCAACTGACCCGAACAACTTGTCCTCGCTGCCCGCATTGGCCGAAATGACCAGCTCCAGACCAGCCATGGTCTTTGCCCTCGCCTGCGCAGCTGCGAGATCCGCGGCGGCGGCCTTTTCGAGTTCCGCACGTCGGGCATCAATCGCCTTGACGTTTTCTGGTGTTGCAAGTGCGGCCTTACCATGCGGGATCAGGAAGTTTCGACCGTAGCCTGCTTTTACCTTGACCAGGTCGCCAATGTTGCCGAGGTTTTCGACGTTGTCCAAAAGAATGACGTTCATTTCAAAATCCTTAACTCTACTGTTGTTTCGCCACGCGACGCCTGAATGAAAACCATGCGTCCGTATAACCTAATACTGCCAGCGCCATAATCAAAAACACGTGCAAGAATGGCAATAGCACATAGGTCATGATTACAACCAAAAGCGGGAGGTTCCCGACCGAATGCAACCAGTGCACTACGGCGAGCCCCTGTAGCCAGAACACCGCAAATAACACGAATGCGACGCTCTGCAGCCAGGCGGCCCCAGTTACGAATGCGAACAATGACAGCAACGCCATTATCAACGCAATCACGCGACCAAAATTCAAATCGCTAAACCGGCCATAATCGCCGGACTTACCGGGTATCAACTTGTACAGCCAATACCCGAATACAAGATAAACCGTGTACAACATCCAGCTCGACAGCACGATAGCCATCGTCAGCATGTTTGCCGTCATCACCGGATCGGACTCCATGATCTGCGCCTGCTCTTGCAGGTTGTTCTCGCGGGTCCATTCCAGCAACACCCTCATGACCGGGTCCCAATAAGCGACCATGTCGTCTATGACGATATAAAAACCGCATACCGCCAGTGCCGCTATGAGCACCGACACCTGCAATGTCAGTGTCAGTGATCGCGTCGCCTGTAACACGAGCCCCAGCATGATGGCCGGTCCCCACGTACTAAGTGCCGCTACCAGGATCTGTAGCAACGGTGACCCGGTAACGAGAGCTACCAATGCCAGGATAACGCCGGCGACAGCGGCCTCCAAAACTGCTGTACGCGCTCCCTGTTTCAGGACGAGCAGCACCATTATGACGCCACTCACCATTTGTAGCAGTGGCAGCAACAACGTTGCTGCCAAAGCGATTACTGCATTTTGTGGCCGGGCAACAAGCCACGCGGCCAGCGGTTGCACAATAATTCCTGACAATCCGACCTAATGCCGATCGGTGTAAGGCAGAAGCGCCAGGTAGCGTGCCCTTTTAACTGCACTGGCAAGCTGCCGCTGGTAGCGTGCTTTCGTGCCTGTAATACGGCTCGGTACGATCTTGCCCGTCTCTGTAATGTATGCCTTCAGCAGATTGAGGTCTTTGTAATCAATCTCTGTAATGCCTTCAGCTGTAAAACGGCAGTATTTCCGCCTGCGTGAATATCTACTCATGAATGTTCTCCTCAGGCGCTCTTTTCGGCGGCAGCTTCTTCGACCGCATTGTCGCCAGAATCTGCATCGCTGGCATCATCAGCTTTCGCTGTCTCTTCAGCTGCAGGCTCGGCAACTTCTTCTTTAGCCTTTTCAGCAATCGGCTCCTCGGCTGTTGCTTCCGGCTCCGCGGCGGCGGGCTCAGCAGATGCCTCTTGAGCATCATCAGCTGCAGGCGCTTCTGCCTTTTCGGCAGCTGCGTCTTTCTCAGCCTGCTCTTCGCGCATTGCAGCTTCAGATGCGGCTTTGGCTTCGCGACGCTGTTGTGCCTCGCGTTCCTTGGCCTTTTCCTCGGCTACAGCGACGGCCATCGGTGACGCCTCGGTTACCGCTTCCTCACGCGCAATAACGAGGTGCCTTAATACTGCGTCGTTGAAGCGAAAAGCACCCTTGATCTCATCGAGCACAGGCTGCTCACACTCGACGTTCAGCAGAACGTAGTGGGCCTTGTGAACCTTGGTGATTGGGTGAGCCAGCTGGCGGCGGCCCCAGTCCTCGGTGCGATGCACTGCACCACCGGAATCGGTAACCATGCCCTGGTATCGTTCCACCATGGCAGGAACCTGTTCGCTCTGGTCCGGATGGACCAGAAACACGATTTCGTAATGTCTCATTGTATCCCCTTACGGATTGTAGCCACCCGGCTATCCGGTGTGGCAAGAGGCTGCGACCTCGCGGTCGCCCCGTCCTATGTGACGGGAGGCGCATCCTACCGCCTGATCAGGACAGACGCAAGCCAAAAGCTATTGGTTTTGCGCGCGATATGGCCAATTAACGGCGTCGCTGGCGCGCGGCCTCATACAGGCAGATTCCGGTGGCTACAGAGACGTTCAGGCTGGATACCGCCCCGTGCATCGGCAGGCTAACCAGGGCGTCACAGAGGCCCTGAATGCGCCTGCCGAGCCCTGTCTCCTCGCGCCCCATAACGAGCGCCAGGGGGCGATTGAGATCCGTGTCGTAAAGGCTAATTTCGCTCTTGTCGCTGGTACCTACGATGAACACGCCATATTCGGCTAGCCAGCCCATAACCCGAGCCAGATTTCCGACTGCTACAAAGGGAATGTGCTCCGCGGCCCCGGCAGCCACTTTGCTAACCGTTGGGCCCAGGCCAGCCGCACCGTGGCGTGGCACGATAATCGCATCAACACCCGCCGCGTCAGCCGTACGCATACAGGCGCCCAGGTTGTGTGGATCTTGCACGCCGTCCAGCATTAACAGCAGCAGCTTGCGCCCTTCTGCTTCCTGAAGGCGCGCCTCAACCAGCGAACGCAAACCCGCCTCGTCGAACAGCGTATTGCGCCTGACTTCCGCGACGATGCCCTGGTGGCGCACTTCTCCGCTGATCTGCTTCAGCCGCGCCCGATTGGCAGCCTGCACCTCGATGCCGCGACTGTTTGCCGTGGCGATGAGCGCTGTAACACGCGGATTTGCGCTCTGGTATTCAGCGTAAATCCGTCGCACTTCAGTATTGGCCGTTGCAAGCAATTGCTCCACCGCCCTGAGGCCGGTTACGTATTGGGACTTGCTCATCAGACTGGCCTGAAATCGATGCGGCGCGTGTCGAGGTCGACACGTTGAACTTTGACGCGCATGGGCTCACCCAGTTTATATGTCCGCCCGGTTCGCTCACCCACCAGGTGCTGCGAGCCTGGCTCGTAGTGATAGTAGTCATTGGCCAGGCTCGTGACGTGAACCAGTCCATCGATCAGCATTTCGTTGATTTGCACAAACAAACCGAAGTTCGTTACGCCGGTAATCACACCGTCAAATTCCTCACCAAGGTGGCCGTCCATATACTCACACTTAAGCCATGCCTCGACATCCCGGGTCGCTTCTTCAGCACGCCGTTCGTGAGCAGAGGTAATTGCGCCGAGGCGCTCCATCTCACTTGCGCTGTAGTCGTAGCGGCCGGGTTTGCCGCCGCGCAGGATGTGGCGAATAGCGCGGTGCACCAGCAGATCCGGGTAGCGACGAATAGGCGACGTGAAGTGAGCATAGGCATCCAGAGACAGACCGAAGTGCCCGATGTTCGTCGGTGTGTACTCTGCATGTGTCAGTGACCGCAACATTGCCATCGAGATCGACGCACTATCCGGCCGACCTTTAACCTGCGTCAGCAGCTTGTTGAATTGACGCGGCTCCACATGATCCGGATGCGGCACCTTGAGACCCAAGGTCAGCAAGTACTGGCGCAGCTCTTCAAAACGCTCGGGATCCGGCTTCGGGTGAACGCGGTACAAACCCGGTATCCGGTTGCGACGCAGGAATTTTGCGGCCTGCACATTCGCCGCAATCATGCATTCTTCAATCAGCCGATGAGCATCGTTACGCTCTACAGTCGTGATGCTTACGATCTCGCCGGACTTGCCCAGCTCGAATTTCGTACTCGGAAGATCGAGTTCGATAGCGCCGCGGCGCTGGCGGGCTTTAGCGAGGGTCTTGTACAGTCCATGCAAGTTTCGAAGAGCGTCATGCAGTGGCTTCGGCACGTCGTTGCCCGACTCGCCCGCAAGAAATGCGCCGACCTGATCGTACGTCAGTCTCGCCGACGAACGCATTACGGCTTCAACAAACGTCGACTTTGTAACTTTGCCGTCGCTGTCGACACGCATGTCGCATACCATGCACAATCGATCGACTTTTGGATTAAGGGAACAGAGCCCGTTCGAGAGCACCTCCGGGAGCATGGGAACAACCCGGTCCGGAAAATACACTGACGTGCCCCGTATCGTCGCCTGCTTGTCGAGAGCCGATCCAATCTGAACATAGTGGGCGACGTCGGCGATAGCGACCAGAAGTCGCCAGCCTTTGCCCGAAGGCTCACAGAATACCGCGTCGTCAAAATCGCGAGCATCGGCACCATCAATGGTGACCAGGTCTATATCACGAAGATCAACTCGCCCCTTTTTCGCTTCGGAAGGCACCGTCTTGCCGTAGGCCTTGATATCCGCGCGAACTGCTTTCGGCCATTCGTTGGGAATGCTGTGGGAGTGGATGGCAATGTCGGTAGCGATGCCCTTTTGACCGGGGTCTCCAATAACCCGAGTGACCCGCCCTGTTGCCTGCTCAACCTGTGACGGGTAGTCCAGTATTTGGACGACTACATGCTGGCCGGGCTTCGCTGCGCCGGACTCACCTTTCGCTATCAGAATCCTGTGCGAGATTCTGGCGTTCTCCGGAATAACGAGACCGATGCCACGCTCCCGAATGAACTGCCCTGCTATCTCCTGCACGCCGCGCTCAAGCACCTCGACAAGATCACCCTCGGGCTTGCCACGCCGGTCTACACCAATGATTTTGATCGCAACGCGATCACCATCGAACAGTGGGCGCATTTCACGCGCCGACAGGTAGACGTCATCGCCGCCATCATCCCGGATAACAAAGCCGAAGCCATCGCGATGCCCGCTGACCTTGCCGGTGATCAGATCCAGTTTCTCGGTGAGGCAGAACTCGCGGCGGCGATTTTCGATCAACTGGCCTGCCCTGACCATCTGGTAGAGTCGATCCGACAGCAGCGAGCGAATGCGCTGGCCCTTGAGACCGAAATGGCCAAGGACCTGCTCTACCTTCACGGGCTTGCCGGCTTCCTCAAGAAAAGCGAGCAATTCGCTGCGACTCGGAATAGGATGTTTATAAGGTTTTGTCTTGCGTTTAGTCATACTTAATTGACAGGTTGCACTCGCTTTGGATAGAGTGCGCTCCCTTGCTTGAAACCGAGATTGTACGCGGTTCTGACAGGCCCAGGTGGCGGAATTGGTAGACGCGCGGCGTTCAGGTCGCCGTGTCCTTGCGGATGTGCGAGTTCGAGTCTCGCCCTGGGCACCATCAGCTTATCTCGTACATCAATTAGTTGGTACACCCAAAACTGACCAATAGGCGGCATCAAGATGAAAGACATCAGAGAGTTTCTGGCCCAACTCGGCAAAGAGTTACAGGGCAGCAAGGACGTCGACAAGGAAGCTCACGAGATCCTCGAGACTCTGCACAGCGATGTTGACCAGCTAGAGGA
This sequence comes from Gammaproteobacteria bacterium, assembly GCA_024640305.1. Lineage (GTDB taxonomy): Bacteria > Pseudomonadota > Gammaproteobacteria > Steroidobacterales > Woeseiaceae > UBA1847. Next base: position 6,413 of record JAHEFG010000016.1, on the reverse strand, counting down.
ATCCGGTGATGCGGACCTCGAGTCGATGCTGGATCGCGTCAAAGAGCTGGAATCAAGATTCGCAGCGAATCACCCGGTACTGGAACAAACCGCGCGCGAACTTGCCGATGCGCTGGCAAAAATGGGCATTTAGAAAACGCGAGTAACCGCGTTTTCCAGGGCATCACCCTCTTCCTCAAGCCGATAGCCGATCCTCATATGTGGTTTGTCGATCGACATCAAATGTGTCAGATCAATCGGAGTGGCGATCAGTACCAGGTCGCAGTCTACGGCGTTCACCGTCGCCTCCAGATCGCGAATCTGTTTCTCACCGTAGCCCATCGCCGGTAGCAAGGCGCCTGTGTCCGGGTAGCGCTCAAACGTAGCGGCTATCTCGCCAACTGCCCATGGCCTTGGATCCACAATCTCTGCCGCACCGTTTTGCCTTGCGGCAAGCACGCCCGCCCCGAATGGCATATTGCCGTGCGTTGTCGTCGGGCCATCCTCCACAGCGAGTACACGCGCACCTTCGATCACTTCAGGGTTCGGCACATCCAAAGCTGACTTCGCACGCACAACGACCGCCTTTGGATTAACGCGACCTGCGTTCCTCTCCAACTCTGCAACGCTCGCAGCATCAGCCGAATCAATTTTATTGATGATAATCAGGTGCGCTCTTTCGAAGTTGACGGTACCCGGGAAATAGTCGAGCTCATCTCCAACGCGATGCGGGTCCGCAACAACTATCCACAAGTCGGGCCTGTAAAACGGTGTGTCGTTATTACCGCCGTCCCAAATGATCACGTCGGCCTCAGCCTCCGCTTGTGCCAGGATCGCCGCATAGTCGACGCCGGCGTAAACGATGACGCCGTTTTGCAGATGCGGCTCATACTCCTCGCGTTCTTCGATCGTACACTCGTGCAGGTCAAGGTCTGCGGGCGTAGCAAAGCGTTGCACTGCCTGTTTTGACAAGTTGCCATACGGCATCGGGTGACGGACGACAATCGTCCTCTTGCCCATGTCGCGCAATATTTGCGCGACACGGCGCGACGTCGGGCTCTTGCCACAGCCGGTGCGAACCGCTGTAATGGCGATAACAGGCTTCGTCGATTGCAACATCGTTGCATCCACGTCGAAGGTGGCAAACGTTGCACCGGCAGCCTCTACACGCCGCCGCTGTGCGTCAACATAAGCGGCGCTGATATCTGAATACGCGAAAACGACATTATCGACGTCGTATCGCTTGATCAGCTCTTCGAGTTCCTGTTCGTCATGAACCGGTATGCCGTCGGGATATTGACTGCCTGCAATTGAGGCCGGGTAACGGCGCTCATCAATGTGCGGAATCTGCGTCGCTGTGAACGCAACAACTTCGAAATCGGGATTGTCACGGTAACTACAATTGAAAAGGTGAAAATCTCGCCCAGCCGCGCCCATGATGATGACTTTTTTGCTCATTTTTGGACAATACCAGCTATCCGTCCGACTTATTGTCGGTATAAACACGGATGGATGACGCTTTGGAGATGGTGTCGACCGCGCCAGGCGCAGCCTCCGGCGATCACCAGTCCAGGCTTGTCAGGCGCAACGCGTAGTGAAATTCGATCTGTCCGCTGCTATGCGCATCGTGCAATATCGGGCGCCATTTGTAGGCCGCCTTTGCGGACCTCTGGTCGGTAAGTGTCTTCCCGCCAGGCACCTTGGCGGCCTTCACATTCACGCTAACAGCATCTGTAGTAATACTCTCAACACCGCCGTGCTTGACGTCGACTGAGCGCACGCCGGTCGTCAGAGATGCGCCCATGATGGTCGAATCACCGTGTTCAAAACCAAGCACGTGACCGAACTCATGCATCAATGCCGTCATCAGATCGATATCGCTCTCGGCACCTGCTCCGGTTAGTGCCCGACCATTGGCGTCGAACTCGCTATCTTCAGCAGGCGTATTATCGACGAACCAGCCGTGGCCGGCTGCGTCGCTGTCAATTTCGATCTGCGTACCATTATTGCGTGCCAAGACCAGCCCCGGAAGATCGGCGACCGTAACCTCGGCCGCGGCAAGTGCTGCCTGTTGCTCACTATCGAGCGCGAAGGACTCGGTCATGCGACGAATTGCCTCATCCAGCAGCGGCTGAATCGCGGCGGCATCCAGTGTCGGCACATCGGTCTCGAGCGACAGTGACGGCGCAACCAGCTCATCGCCTTCCGAGACAAAGGCCGGGTCGTCAGTTCTGATGGCAAAGTAATCGACCGTGCTCGCGCCGCTAACGGAGAGCAACCCGGCCTGACCATCAACCGTGACGGCGTTAAATACGTGCCCGACGATCTCGTACCAGGTCGTGTTTTGGCCGTTACCGCCCTCGATCGCGACCGATACGGTTGTGCCGGTGAGCGACAGGCGTAGTGAGTACTCGCCGCTATTCTGCAGCAAGGCATTGGGAATATCTGCGACCGCGTCGTAGACGATAGTGCCTGCCCTGCCGACGTGCCCGATGACTACCTGGTTGGTGTCTGCCAACACACCGGCAAACTTGTAGGTGCCGTCTTCATAGTGATCGAAGACGACGCCACCCAGAGTTTCCGGGCTGACCGTCACTTCCAGCTCCAGGTATGAGTTTGGATCTACGCTGAGATCGAAGAGCGAAATGGCCTCGACATCCGGCAGCACGTTGGTACCCACATAGTTGCCCGGTGTCAGTTGCCATGTGCCCGATGACGGCGTGAAGCCTGGTGCACCGGCCGCAAATGTTTCTTCTGCTTCGAAAGTGATTTCCGGCGACAGCTTCTGCACGACCATATTATCGATACGGGCAACCGAGCTAATGCCGCCGAGTCCGACGAGGCCGTAATTCAGACCGTAACTGAAGCCGTCGCTGTCGACGCGAGCGTCATAGGTAAAGGATAGTATGTCTTTGTTATCGACAACCAACGTTGCCGTCAGGCCATTGATTGCCAGCAAGACATCATAGTCGGTGCTGTGCCGCAGCTTGGCGTTGACCTGAACCAATTCGTGCCAGCCTGTTTCGTCAACGTAGCCCATCTCCAGCTTGTCAGTCGAGATGTTTATGCCCGCGAATTTGAAGTCGGTCGGGCTGACGTAGTCGAAGATGATGTAAGAGTTCGCTTTCAGGCCACCCGTCGGTTTGCCTGTGCTTATGGTCGCGGTAATCTCAAAGTAGTGCGGCAGGTACTCGCCAACATGGAACACGGCACTCGCCGTCTCGCCAAGATTCGTTGGTGAGACTTCGAGCCGGCCCTGAACCGCCTGGAACACGCCCTGGTCGACTGCGAAGGACTCTGTCGTGCCGCTATTAAAATCAACACCGCGCAGGGTAAGACGTTTGCCGCCCGGAATATTACCCGGCTGCGGATCGATCGGTGCGCCCGTCTGGTCTTGCCACAGGCCCTTGTCCTTCTGCGTAACAAGACCGAGCTCGCCTTCCGGCTCACCGTTGCGTTCAGCGTCGGTACCGGTATCTGTGGCGCGCGTCTGGTCAGCGCCCAGGGCCTCAGACAGTTCATACAGGAAGTCAAAGATGTGCGGCGAAACAGCCCGCGTTACCGTAAATTCACCGAACGGCGCGAACGGCACGATAAAGCTGTTGAATTCACCGATCCAGTCCATCAAGCGGTCACCGCCCGTGTTGGCAATCAGTACGTCACGTCCGGCACCGCCATAGGCGCGATCCTGAATATCGACGTTAATTTCGTCCGGACCGTAATTATCCCCGGCAATGCCGTCGCCATTTCCATCCGTCCTCTTGTCGTCGTCGGCATCCATCAGGTCGTTGCCGAAGCCGCCGAAGAGTTGATCGTTATCCGGTCCACCCACCAGCCAATCGTTGCCGAGATCACCGAAGATGATGTCTTCGTCGAAGTTGTCATTTGCGGTCTCATCATCATTCGGGTCGCCGGACGGATCGAAGTTCAGCACAAAGCCGTAGCCGGTGGCCGCGTCACCCAGGATCGAGCGAGGGTCTTCTTCGTTGTAATCGTAGAGTTCGATGCGATCCGGCAGGTAACCAACGAGGTCGTCGGGTCGCTGTGAATCGTCCGCGGTGCGCTGCGGATCCGCCTGCACGAAGCCCGGATCGTCTGGGTTCACCGGCGCATTGAAGTAGCGCGGCAAGGCCTCGGCGCCCGACATGCCGTCGTCGCCCGCGCTGCCGTGCAGGAAGTCATTACCAAGGCCGCCGAAGATAATGTCGTTGGCGTAGAGCGGCTGATCCAGAGGATCGTCCATCGTCTCACTACGGTCGGTCAGGTTGAACGGCGTCAGATCGACTGTCTTGAAGATCTCGCCCACGTCCGAGAGGCTGCCGTCCTCGAGCACCAGCGTCGGGTGTATGATCGCCTGCTGGATGTTACCTGGCGTACGAATTTCCTTGTTGTACTCGTCGATACCGAAGACGCCGTTGAGGACTTCCGCGTAATCCGCGAGGTTCGTTGCATCAAAGTCGCTCGTAACGCTATTGCCCTGCTTGGAAACATTGAACAGGTCGACATAACGACCGGTGAAGATACGGCCATCGTCACCGATAACACCGTCCATGCCCTGGCCACCCGAGATCCAGTCCGGGCCCCAGCCGCCGATCAGGTCATCGCTCTCGCTGTCGCCGAACAGTATGTCCGCGCCGACCATGCCGTAGACAGTGTCGTCACCCGACTCGCCGTGGATCTCGTCTGCGCCGCCGATGTCGGGGTAGGAAGGATCGATCGAACCGTCTGCCAGTACCGCACCCGCAAAGTCAGGGCCGCCCGCAGTGTAGTCGAGCAGCTCTACCGCGCGCACGATGATCAGCTGGTTGTTGAGATCATTGCCGTTACTGTCGATACGCGTTTCGTCATAGTTGAAGCTCAGGAATCCGCCCGTATCGCCAGTCGCCGCATCGACGCTACCATCCGGCCGCGTGATATCGGTACCGGTGCCAACGATGCGATAGATGTTGGCGTTATCGCCGGCGATCGCGTCAGCGTCACGCGCATGCTGATCGATAAGAACGATATCGCCGCGGTTCGTATCGGTAACATCATGGTCGTGTTCGATGCGTTCGCCGGAACCACCAAAGATCATATCCGAACCGGCCGGTAGCCTCTCATCCCGTGTATCCAGCGAATACAGACTCGAGTTGTCGCCGACAATGTCGTCCTGACCGAGGTTGCCGAAGATAAGATCGTCACCACCGTTACCTTCTATGTAGTCATCACCATCGCTGTCCGCTTCGAAGGACGGCGTGATACTCAAAGTGAACTCATCTGCCTGCAGCGTCGGCGTCAGATCCAGCTGCTCGCCGGTCGCGACACGTACGGCACTCACTCGGCCGGATTCGTTTATTGCCGTTTCGACCGAGCCGTCGCCCTGGATCGTATCGTTGCCGAGCTGGCCGAAGATCATGTCGTTTTGGTTGCCACCCGCGATGTAGTCGTCGCCGTAGCGGTTAACGGTAGTTCCTGCCTCCTGGGCGGCTTCGATCGTTGCGCTGTGGTCAAGATCGATGATCTCCCACTCCGCCCAGTCCGGTCGATTGCCGTTAACCTGATCCGCCTCCTGGTTTCGGTAGTCACGTGGCAAACCGTCCACCAGCACAAAGCCTGCTTCCTCTCCACTAAAGTTCGGCAGACCGTCGTTCCCGGCAGGCAGCCCTTGCAGATCGGCCGGCAAGTCATTTCGGGCATACAGCATGCGGCCCTTTAGCACCTGGAAGCGCAGATCGGTGATTTCATCATCGGCACGACGCGCCAACTCGACGTTATCGCCGAAGATCAGGTCGTCGTTGTCGTCACCGTCGATGGTGCCATCGAGCGCGTCACCGCCATCGATGATGTCACTGCCCGAGCCACCGATGATGATGTCGTCGCCGTTATGGCCGATCAGAATGTCGTCATCGCCTGCAGCAGTGTTCGTGCGCTCTGTGGTCTCGATGTATTGCACGAGGTTGGTCACGTCGGACGTCAAACCAATGATTACCTGATCGCCGATCAGCAGGTCGCCAAGATCATCCTCGGATGCAGTAGCACCGACATCGTCGCCATATATCGTGTCCTTGCCGGTACCGCCGATGACAATGTCGTAGCCTGCGTTGCCCGAGAGCAAGTCATTAGCACCCAGGTTGGTTTCGTCGTTGGCGAAGGCCAACGTTTCGATGCTATCCAGCTTATCGCGTTCCGCGAACGCTAGTAGTCCATCATCAACGTTGTAAAGCAGCTGGCCATTATCGCCGAGGATAATGTCATTGCCGACGTTGCCTTCGATGTTATCGACACCTGCTGCATCGCCGTTTACACCACCGAGGATGATGTCGTCGCCGAGGTCGCCTGTAATTATGTCGGCGCCACCGGTACTTTCAACGTCGTCCGTCGTACGAATTTCGGCGATCAGACCACCGGAGAGGATCACTTCGCCATTATCGCCGAGGATCACGTCCGCCAGGTCA
>JAHEFG010000042.1 GCA_024640305.1 Gammaproteobacteria bacterium | reverse complement strand
CCGACGTGTCTTCTATGTCGACGAAGACAGCTGGCAGATCGCGATAGCGGATAACTACGATCTGGACGGCAAGCTCGTGCGGCTGGGCGAGGCTCATGCGGTCAACTTCTATACGCTTCCCATGCTATCGGCGACCCTGTACAGCAGATACGATTTTGCGACGGGACGCTACCTGGTCGAGGGACTGGACAATCAGCGTCGCCCGGCGCGATTCTTACCCAAGATGGACGCCCTCGACTTCACACCCAATTCACTGAACTATTACGTGCGCTGAATTCGCAGCGGGCGGCAATGTGCGATTATGACTTGATTTCAATTGGTCGCGCACCGAGTCTGATCGTGGTCGGCACGGGAGAAAAGCCAGTGGGAAGGTTTATGAAAATCAAAGTAATTGGCCTGGCAATCCTGGCGCTGGGTTTTTGGAGCGCCGTTGGCGCCGATGTGGCGGCAGACGAAGTGAGATCCTTGCTGGATGCGCCCATACTTCCTGGCTCTGGATTACCTTGTCCCGCCCCGGAGAGCTATTCGCGCTCGCGCCCGGGCCCACCCGGGATGCCGACGGCGGTTGGTCTCAATATGATGATTCAGGATATCTCACGATTCAGCGATGTCGATCAGACCATGACGCTTGATCTTTACGTCATGATGCGGTGGCACGACCCGCGTCTTGCAGATCCTGACCGCGGTGAAAAGTCCGCCGACTGCCCAGTGCCGGATGAAGACCTGTGGATGCCGTTGATCGAACCGGAGAATCTGCGGTCCCAAAAGTTATTTTATCCGGCTCGCTTTCTGGTTGACGCTTCCGGCACTGTAACTTACGTCAGACGACTGCTGGTCGAGGTGGCTAATTCGCTGGATCTGCATGATTTCCCATTCGATCATCACGAGTTCCGCATCACACTATGGCCCAGCTTATCGGATGCTGAGGAGATTGAATTTTTTCCCTTGCGAGAGCGTATTGCCCTGAATAACGAAATCTCGACCCATGGCTGGAAGGTCGCGGTCCCGGTCGCGAGCGCTCGTGAGTCTGAGCGAACAGGCAGAATCGGCAGGTACTACCGTTACGATGTAGAAATCGGGATGACACGTGACTGGCGCAACTACGCGTGGAAGCTGGGCGTTCCGCTGATATTGATCGTGCTCATGGCTTACACGGTCTATTTCATTCCGCCCTCCAGCGTCGCCCAACAGGTTGGCGTCGGCATGACGTCAATGCTGACGTTGATTGCATACATGCTGGCATTGAACGGCAGCCTGCCGAAGATTCCATACCTTACCCGGGCGGACACCTTGTTTGTTGGCTGCGCTATGCTGGTGTTCCTGGGTCTCCTGAAGGCGATTTTGACGACGGTCTGGGTACAGAAAGAGGCCCATTCGACCATCGCGCAGATCGACCGAATCGGTCGCTGGTTGTATCCGATACTTTTGTTATCGGTTGTTGTTGTAGCGCTCATCTAAGAGAGGCGCGTGCCGTCTGGGTAGAGCTAAACGCTGCGTTGAGGTGCGGTCGTGTTTGACATGAGCACACTGGCCTAAAGGCAACTCGAGCAGGGCCAGGCCAGGAATCAATGCCATGATTTTTGTGACAATATTTGCGAGTAATCAGGAGTAGAAGAGTTATGCGTGTCCAGTTGGGGATATTCTTTTTTCTTCTGGCGGTTACAGCACCAGCGTATGGTAACGATGGCATCGAAGCGCGTGGTGGCAATAACTACCTGGATGTGGCCGCTGACGGGTTCGTTGAACGGGTGCAGCTTGCTGGGGATTGGCGCGGTGATCTGAGTGGCATGAAGAAACGGCGATTTATACGGGTTGCCACCACCTTCAACAGCACGGGGTTTTTTCTCGACGGCGGTATACCACGAGGCTCAGTCTGGGATTTCATGACCGAGTTTGAGAAAACGCTGAACGAGGGGCTCAGTCTGGGAGATGCAATCCGGCTCGTCTTCATACCCCTCGTGCGGGATGAACTGATCGAGGCTGTCGCGACGGGTAGAGCGGATATTGCTGCGGCCAACCTGACAATCACACCCGAAAGGCTGCAACTCGTGGATTTCTCGGTACCCATTGCCTCTGATGTCAGGGAACTCCTTGTTACTGGGCCGTCAACGCCAAGGCTTACTTCCCTGGATGACCTTTCAGGTCTGAAAGTCCACATCCGCCGCTCGAGTAGTTATTTTGGAACATTGACCCGCTTGGCCGAGGAAATGTCCGCGCGAGGGCTGGAGCCGCCAGAGATCGTAGAGTTGGACGAGCGTCTTGAGACGGATAAGATTCTTGAACTGGTTGCGAACGGTGTCTTCGGTGTCACCGTAGCAGATAGCCATCTCGCAGAATTCTGGTCTGACGTATTTCCGGAACTGACGATTCATGTCGATATGCCTATTGCCGAGAGCCAGGGTATCGGCTGGGCGTTTCGAAAAAACAGTCCGGAGCTTGCCGGAGCGGTAAACGCCTTTCTTGCTGAAAACGCCAAGGGCTCACTGCTTGGGAACATTATCATCA
>JAHEFG010000022.1 GCA_024640305.1 Gammaproteobacteria bacterium | reverse complement strand
GGATGACGCGCGACTGGCGCAATTATGCGTGGAAGCTCGGAATACCGCTGATCTTGATCGTGCTAATGGCGTACACGGTCTACTTCATTCCCACCGCCAGCGTTGCCCAGCAGGTTGGCGTTGGTATGACGTCGATGCTGACGTTGATCGCATTCATGCTGGCCCTGAACGGCAGTCTGCCGAAGATTCCATACCTGACCAGGGCGGATACGTTGTTTGTGGGCTGCGCTCTGCTGGTATTCCTCGGACTCCTGAAGGCGATTATGACGACGGTATGGGCGGAGAATGAGGCCGATCTGACAATTGCGCGGGTCAATCGAATCGGGCGCTGGTTATATCCGCTTGCTCTGCTATCGATTATCGCCTACGCGCTTCGGTGATCCGCTCACCGCAAAAGATGACCGGTGCCGACGCCGACTTTTCGCAACCCGCTGACCACCGCATTGTAGTTCGCATCCAGCGGTTCGACCCGGTCGGCCGGCACGTGCACAACAGATCCAGCCAACGGATCCGGAGCCCCTGGCAAATAGACAGTGACAAGCCCCGATTCATCGCGCTCCACCTCAAACGCGATCTGAACGTGATCGTCGAACGTTACTCGAACCGGTTGCAGGGTTTGGGTCTTGCCATCGCCGCCTAGACCCTCGGTCATGCTACGAATAAAGGCATAGCGAGGAAACAGCATCAGCAGCCTGTCGTTGACGGAACGATACGTTCGCTGCCCAAACGCGCTTCTCGCGAGCAGCCCGGCGGCGAAACAGATGACCAGTATCAGAAGAACCGTGACGATATTTGCAATTGCAACACCGCCAACGGAGTCAACTGGAATCCAGGCGCTTAACGGGTCAGCCAGTCGAAACGTCAGCTTGAAAGCCTTCGCTGCGACGGCGAACACAACAACGCAGGGTACCAGGAAGACGAGCCCCCCAATGATCGTCGTCTTGATTGGCGCAATGGACATTTTCATAGTATTAGACCTCGCGAACTGAAACGGCGCTTATTCGGCAATGAAGAACTGGATGATCGACGCCAAGGCTGCGCGCGTCAATCGCGAAGACCTGTTCTGCGTCAGCGACCGGTGAGCCAGATGGATCACTGGCCTATTGAAAAGGACTTTTGAGAACCCCCGGTGAATCCCACTACCAGAGACAACCGTGAGTTTCGACAGAGCGGCAGGCTAATTCGAGACACAGACTCCCAATTAGCTCATCAACATCGAGGCCGCCCAGCTGGGCCGTTACTCTTCCCTGATCAGCAGCTTGCCCGGGAAATGTGCGTTACACGCCATCACATGCGTGATCGCGGCATCGTCATACTCATCACCTGAACGATACGTTTCGAAGAATTCATGAATCTGCTGCACACGGTCCGAGCTTTCCCCGACCGCCTGTAGACCTATCGAAACGCCATAGTTGGTGAATGCGAATTTCGTTTGCGCCAACCCCGGCTCCCGACAGTAGTACCCATTCGCACTCCACATTCCATCAAGCATGCTGAGGCTTCGTTGGCGTTGTTGCACAGCCCATTGTTCCTCTGGGAAGAAATGGCACATCCACAGCATCATTCCAAGGGCCAGATCCTGAGTGATCACAAGATGCGCAGCACTCTCCCCAATAATCGCCCGCATGTCCGCAATCTCGCTGTCCAGGCGTTCCCGATCCAGCATGTTGTAGGCGACGTAGCCGCCGAAAGCATCGAGAGCGCCAAGCCCGAATCCAGGATAGGGGGCACTCAGGTCTTCCTGCATTTTCCAGATAACTCCCTGACCGCGAATGAGAAACGGTTCGTGTATCTGTCGCACCAGGTCGACGCCCTTGCGGCGGTATTCCGGAATGTATCGCCCAAGCACTTCAAGCGCGTGCAGCCACATAGTCAGATAGTGAAAATACTGTCCGTCCCTGTCGGGAGCTTCGCCGATGCGGATACCGCGCGATCGACCCAGAACCTGTTCCACATCTGCCACAACGCTTTCGGCCTGATCCAAATAGGATTTGTTTCTAAATTCGTCGAAAAGAGATACCAGGAGAATTACGCCGTAGGCATCAGTCCACAAATAGCGCAGGCCGTTCGGCCAGATCTGATGAGCACGCATCCAGGCCAGCTTTTCGACAGCATAGCGTGGGTTATTTTTCATGACAGACGCACGGTTCAAAGACCGAATGGATACGTGTCCGGAACCCCTTCCAGTTCCGCCGTCTCGAATGATCGTACGGCAGAGCTCTCGTCGAACCAGACATACTCATCGAATTGTCGTGCCAGCACCGCCTGGAAATAGTGGCTTGCGAGTTCTGTGTCTGGACGGTAGATGACACCGATAGCACGCTCAAGGCGTGGCTTCGACATGATGCTCGTTATGTCTTCTGTCCCGTGACGCCGCAGCGGCAACAGCAGGCGTGGCAGCCCGGTATCGTGGAACAGTCGTTCGTGGCTGCTTTCGTGCGATGGTACGACATCCTTGATGTCCATCGGACCATCCCAGTCTGACGCCGCCGCCACAGTCCCCGTGTGTGTGCCGAAACCGATCGAGTACGCCTCATCGCCAAATTCCTCACGGCACAATTGCCCAATGTTGAATTCACCGCGAGCCGACATTTCCGTCATAGTCGCGTCACCAATATGCGAATTGTGCGCCCAAACGATGGCCCGGCTTTGAGGGCCTTTGGCAGCAAGCAGCATCTTCAGCGTTTCGAACATATACTGGTCACGCAGATTCCAGGATGAGCGTGAGCCGTAGTACATGGTGCGATAGTACTGCTCCGCATTTGCGACCAACCGAGCGTTTTGCATCGCATCAAGGAACCGCTCGCCGTCATGCTCAGCGTAAGCCATGCGCTTCTGCGATAAATCTCTCAGCATTTGCACTACTTGCGGCTCGCAGCTGCGGTAGCGCCCGGTGAGTGCTGCTCGTCCGTACGTCGCCGGGTCTGACTCCCAAGGTGTAAGGCAACCGTAGCGAAGGCGTGCAACTTCCGCGGTTTGAGGATCAACCTCGTCAAGATATTTCAACACCTCGCGTACTGAACTGTACAGGCTGTAGAGATCGAGACCGCGAAATGCCACGCGCCTGTCTGCACCCAATTGAGAATTGTGTTCACGTAACCAGTCGACGAACTGGCGCGTCTCTTCGTTGCGCCACATCCATTGCGGAAACCGGGCGAATGCTGTCCACTCCGAAGGTGGATACTCGAAATGCCGGACATAATGATCAATGCGCGCCGCATCCGGCCAGTCGCCCTCTATCGCGACAAAGTCGAAACCTTCCTTCTCAATCAACTCCTGAGTGATGCGCGCACGCATCGTGTAAAACTCGGATGTGCCGTGACTGGCTTCACCGATCAACACGACGCGGGATTTGCCGATTCGTTGAACCAGTGGTGCCAAATCTGCCGTCGCAATATCGACAAATGGCTCGCAAGCATCGGCGATTGCACGTGTGATTTCGCTGCTGGCGTAATCGCGTTTCGGCCGGACCTGTGCCTCTCCAGCAGCCTGCCAGCCCTGTTCCCCGATCAGAGGCACAAAACGCACATCGGCAATGTCCTCGGATTGATATTCATCATCCGAGACGCGAGTTACCCGAATCAGCTCCTGCGAGCGCTGGTCGGGACCAACCGGAATGACCAGGCGCCCGCCGATCGCGAGCTGATCCTTCAGAGACTGTGGAACCGCTGGCCCACCCGCGGCAACAATGATCGCGTCGTATGGTGCGTGCTCAGGCCACCCACGCGTCCCATCGCCGTGCAAGACCTCCACGTTGGAGTAGCCGAGCTCCCTGAGCTTGTTTTGTGCCTTATGTGCAAGGCTTTCAATGCGCTCAACGGTATAGACCCGGCCCGCTATCTCGGCAAGAATCGCCGCGGCATACCCCGATCCAGCCCCAATCTCCAGTACCTTCTCGCCCCCCCTGAGGTTGAGCGCTTCCGTCATGAAAGCAACAATGTACGGCTGGGAAACGGTCTGCTGCTTCTCGATAGGCAAAGCCGCATCATCATAGGCAAACTCATGCAGATGCTTGGGCAAGAAGGCTTCGCGCGGCACCTTAAGCAGTGCTTCCAGCAGCGGGCCGGAGCGTACCCCGCGCGCAGCGATTTGCTGCTCGACCATGTGCCGCCTGGCCGTCGTAAGATCTTTTTCCGCCATGTCATTCACCCGGACAGCAAGATCAACCTGACAGTTTATGATCTTCCAGCTGGAGCACAATTAGTGCTTCCCACAAAACTGATGTGGCCGGTACCAGTCCTACTAGCGAGCAGCCTTGACGGCATGCCTATTGGCAATCCATCTAACGAAGGGCGCGGCAATAAGCGGAACCAGACTGGCAATGACGATAACCAGCCAACCGACGATGCCCGGATCGGACAACCTCAAAACCTCGCGAAATACCGGCGCATACACCGCTGCGAGTATCAGTAATATACAGAGTGCGAGCGCCAGCCAAATCCAGATGTTCCCGGTTATCTCGTTGTTGATAACCTGCCTGAGATTGCCCCGCATATTGAACACGTGCCAAAGCTGGGCAAGGGCTAACGTACAGAATGCGACAGTCACCGCCCTCCCCTGGTCAAATCCGAGATAGAAAATGACGAGGGCCATCGCTGATAGGACCGTGAGCGCCATGACGACGCCGTAAACTCCAATCTCGACCCAGTGGCGGCGCATCAGTATTCGCTCACTTGAAGGCCTCGGCTTCTTTTTCATCAGATAGGTTCGCCCCGGACCAACGCCAAGCGCCAGCGCCGGAAACACATCGGTCACCAGGTTCAGAAACAGTATCTGTAGTGGCAGAAGCGGCAGTGGTGCGCCCGCAATGGTGGCGAGAGCGACTACGAGCACTTCGCTGGCATTGCACGACATCAGATAAACAACAAATTTTCGGATGTTCTCGAAAATCGCCCGACCGTGCCCGATAGCCGACACGATCGTGCCAAAATCATCATCCTGCAGGACCATGTCGGCGGCTTCTTTGGCCACCGGTGTACCCCGAATACCCATGGCAACACCGATATCTGCTTTTTTCAGAGCGGGTGCATCGTTGACGCCGTCGCCAGTCATTGCGACGACGTGGTTCTGCTGCTGATACAAACTTATGAGTTTCAGTTTTTGTTCGGGCGTAACGCGAGAAAAGACACGCACGGCAGTCAGCTCGTCAAATCGCTTCTCCTCAAGAAGCTGATCAACCGCTTCACCACCCAGGAATTGTCGCGTATCTGCTGATTCATCGACTATGCCGATCTGCGACGCTATATTTCGCGCCGTCTCCGCGTGGTCTCCGGTTACCATGACCACCAATACACCCGCCTCGCGATAGCGCCTGATTGCATTCTCCACGCCCTCGCGGGGTGGGTCCTCCAGGCCCACAACACCGTGCAAAATGAGGTTGTCGTAGGGATCAATGTCGACCGCGTCGGCCGCTTTATCGGCAAGCGCTATGGTTCGCAGCCCACGCGCGCACAAGTGTTCCACCCGACCAAGCCAGCTTTGTCGCGCTTCGTTGTCGAGGGGTATCACACCGCCGCTTGTATGTACCGCATAGCAACTCGCCAGAATGACTTCCGGCGCACCTTTTACCGCCACTTTGTAATCGCTGCGACGCTTGTGCACGGTCGCCATGCGTTTGCTGTCGGGATCAAAGGGTTCTTCGCTCACCTCCGGTTCCTGTGCGACGAGTTCCTCACGCCAGATGTCGTATTGAGATGCGGCTGCAAGTAGTGCGACTTCGGTCGGATCGCCAACTCCATCCGATTTGGAGTCGGCGTCTCGTTGCATGATCGCGTTGTTACAGAGTGCCGCCGTAATCAACAGTTCGCGCAGAGTTTCGGTCAAGAGAGGATCGACTGACGCTTCAAGATCAATATCAGCCTCGGCCAGCAGCGCCGTGGTTGCGGCCATTCGATTCTCGGTTAACGTTCCAGTCTTGTCGGTCAGAATTACACTCGTAGCACCCAACGTTTCGACAGCCGATAAGCGGGTGATCAACGCATTGCGTTTTGCCATGCGCCACATGCCACGCGCCAGTGCAATCGTGGCAACGATTGGCAAACCCTCGGGAATCGCCGCGACCGACAACGCGATGGCAACTTCGATGGCAAGAACTGTGTCCCGACCACTAAGAATGCCGCCAATAGCGATCAAAGCGCCGATTACAATCACTGCCCACGCAAGATTCCCACCAAGCGAGTCCAGGCGCTTCTCCAGCGGCGTCCGCTCAGCCTCGGACTCACTGACCTGTTCGAATATCTTGCCGAATTCGGTTCGCATACCCGTGGCGACCACTACGCCGCGCCCTTTCCCCCGGGTAATTGCCGTGCCTTTGAACGCGAGGTTGTTGCGATCCAGCATGACGGTGTCTTCGGGGAGAGGATCGGTTTGCTTGTGCGCCGGTAAGGACTCTCCTGTCAAAACGGATTCATTCGCACACAGCTTTTCCACCTGCACCATGCGAAGATCGGCGGGCACGAGATCGCCTGCCTCAAGCAACACGATATCGCCCGGAACCAGCTCTTCAGCTGCAGCACTCCGAACGCGGCCTGCCCGGAGCAGCACACAAGTTACGCGTGCAAAACGGCGCAATTCCTCCATCGAACGGGTAGCTCGCCATTCTGTAAGAAATCCGATTGTCGCGTTCAGCAGAAGCACTGCGAAAATCGCTATCGCTTCCGCGAGGTTGGAGAACAGCAGCGCCACGACGCCGGCTGCCAATAACAAAACGACCACAATGCTTTTGAACTGATCGATCAGGATAGAAACGAAATGCCGCTGCTTCGCAACCCGCAACTGGTTAGGTCCGACGGCGCTGCGACGCCTCAGGGCTTCGTGTTCTTCGAGACCCTGCGTTGAATCGACTGCAAGTTTCTGCTGCACGCCATCAACACTGTCGCTCCATGCTTGAAGGTCGTAGTGCGGTCGCGTGCTCACTTCATGTGCTCGCTTATCTTCATCCTAAGGTAGCCGAGTCACGGCCCTGCGAGATGGGCGGATACAGCAAGAAACTCCATGTCACATGGCAACAACTCCCCACAAAGCATTTAACACAGATCCGGCCGAAAATCGTAGTTAGAGCAACTACCTAGCGTGTTGATTGTGGTCTGATCGGCGTCAGCCGTAGTCGGAACTCCAGACACTGGATAAGCATATCTCCGAATTGCGACGCCGCCATGCGCAGCGCTTAAATCATTCTCTCAGTTAGTGCTGCTTAACCGTGCACATCGAGGTATTCCTATGGCGGGTGCGAAGGCGAATGCGTTCATTCGATCTTTGCTGCGAGCCGCTGCGTTCCCGCACCCTACCGCTGAGATACGCTACCTGGAGACGCATATTTCCTGGGTGGTGTTAACAGGCTCTTATGCCTACAAAATCAAGAAACCAGTAACACTTGGGTTCCTTGACTTCAGCACCCTGGCGCTTCGCAGGCATTACTGCGACGAAGAACTTAGACTGAATCGGCGCTGGGCTCCTGACCTCTATTTGGGCGTGGTTGAAATACGAGGCTCCCGAAACTCTCCGGTGATTGAAGGACAAGGCCCCTTGCTCGATTACGCCGTGAAGATGGTCCAGTTTCCACAAGACGCACGTCTCGACGCACAATTGGCTGCCGGTAATCTTGACAATGGCGACATGCGATCACTAGCCACAATGCTTGCCGCAAAACACTGCGAAGCCGCTGTCAAAACGCCGGAGATCCTGGAATCGGTCAGCGGACCGATGATGGATAACTTTGACGATATCTCGAAACACTTCGATCAGGCGCCGCTCCACAGTCTGAAAGCATGGACCGTCTCAGCGCTGCAGCAACTTCGATCCTGTCTGGATGAGCGCCTCGAACACGGCTTCATGCGCGAATGTCATGGTGATCTTCATCTTGCCAATCTTGTGCGTCTGGAGTCCGGCATCACCGCCTTTGACTGCGTGGAGTTCAGCGCGAAGCTTCGAGAGATTGACGTGATGAGCGACGTCGCATTCCTCGTTATGGACTTAGTGTCACGTCAAAGAAACGACCTGGCCTACGAATTCCTGAATCGCTATCTTGAATACAGCGGCGACTATGAAGGTATGCGCCTGTTCGACCTGTACTTCGTCTATCACTGCCTCATCCGGGCCAAAGTCTCCGTCATTCGCGGCGGCGAACGATCCGATCCATTGGAGGCTATAGTGGATGAAAGCGAGTTACTGCATCATCTGGAAGTCGCAAGAGACTGTATTTCCAAGCCGCGGCCGATCATCATCGCAATGCACGGTTTCTCCGGATCCGGCAAGACATGGATCTCGGAGCGGCTTATGCGGGCCCTGCCCGCGGTACGTATTCGTTCCGACATTGAACGCAAACGCCTTCATGGCTACGGTGATACCGATTGCAGTGGCTCCGCTATCGGCCAGGGCATCTACACGGACGCCGCGTCCATCGCAGTCTATGAACGACTCGCCGAAATTACGACCGCGCTTACACAGTCCGGCCACAGCACGATTGTTGACGCATCCTTTTTGAAGCTGACACAACGCAGTCAATTTCTTGATCTCGCAAGTCGACTGCGCGTCAAATTCCTTATTGTCGATACCGATGCCCCGATATCCGAATTGGCGGCCCGTCTGCAGGCCCGCCAATCTGATGCCTCAGAAGCGGACTTCAACGTCCTGCAGCATCAATTGGAATTCGCCGACCCGTTGACGCCA
>JAHEFG010000041.1 GCA_024640305.1 Gammaproteobacteria bacterium | reverse complement strand
GCACCGGCCCACACGGCGAATGCGTTCGTGATCCAGAGCTTCATCGACGAGATCGCGCACGAGACGGGGCAGGACCCGCTGCAGTTACGGCTGGACCTCCTCGGCGAACCGCGCGAGCTGGAGTACTCGGGCCACGGCGGCCCCACGTTCAACCCGGGCCGGCTGGCGCGCGTGCTGCGCTTCGTCGCCGATCGCATCGGCTATGGCAAGCGTTTACCGAAAGGCAGAGGTGTCGGCCTCGCCACGCACTTCACGTTCGGCGGCTACGCGGCGCATGCCATGGAGGTCACTGTCGCCGATGGCAAGCTCACCATCGAGCGTATCGTTGCGGCCATCGACTGCGGCTATGCGGTGCATCCCAACGGCGTCGATGCGCAGCTGCAGGGCGGTACCATCGACGGCCTCAGCACGGCGCTCGGGCTCGAGATCACGGTAAAGGACGGCCGGGTGCAGCAAAGCAACTTCGACGACTACCCGCTCGCGCGAATCGCGGCCGTTCCGAGCCGCTTCGAGACACACATCCTCAATTACGACGACGTGCCAACGGGCGTCGGCGAGATCGGCATCCCGTCTGCAGCACCGGCGCTCACCAATGCCATTTTTGCCGCGACGGGGCAGCGGATTCGAAGCTTGCCTGTTCTTAAACAGCTCGCCTGAGCCGGGCGGACAAATCAATCGCGGCTGAACAGCGACTTCAGGCGCTCGAGCGTAGTGGGGTCGTCTTCGATATACAGCCTGTCACCGAATTGCAATTCGCCGATGCGCTGCTCGATCGCACGCGATTGCTCGACGAGTGACGCGACCTCGCTGCGCAGCTCCTCGAGCTGCTCGGCTTGCCCGCCGGATCCAGCGTTGGTTTTTTCCAGCATGGCGGCAGCGTTCTCGACCTTGCTGCCGGTTTCGCCCAGGCCGCTGCTCAACTCGGCGATATCATTCGCGAATGTTGTTACCCGCCGAAGTACCTGCCGCATGGCCTCGTTCTTGGCTTCGAGGTAGCAGTGAGTGACGAGGTCGACGTCCAGTAACACGGCCTTGCACACGGCCTGAACCGTCTCGCATGCAGGCTTTCCCTCTCTCTCCGCCTCCTCGCAGATGCGCTGTATGAACTGATTGAGCATCTTGCTGTAGCTGCCCACGTACCAGCTGGGCGCCAGTCCGACACGCGCATGCGTACGACCGATCTTGTCCGCCTTGTTGAAATAGGAACTCTTGAAGTGTCCTCCAAACAGCTCGTCGAGCCAGTGCTGTTTCTGCGAGTCACGGGCACGTTGGATGGACTGATCGTCCTCGAAAAGCGCCTTGAACTCCGGATAGGCCAGTATGTGCTCATAGAAGCGGTCGAGCATGTTGTCGATTTCCGGCTCGATATACTGCCGCGCCTGCTGCAGCTCGACGATATCGCTGTCGTCTATTTCGATAAACCGAAGGCGGTCTTCGATGAGTTCCGTGTACGGCATCGGCTTGTCCTCGTGTCTGCGACCGTCAGCTGTGGGCTTTTGAGTCACTTACCCGAAATTACTCTATCAGCCCGAGGCTGTAACCAAGATACGTAAATAGGCCTACATGCCGCGACCCGCCGGCATCGATCCGTCTCCTCTGCTATTCGGCCTTGTCGAGCGGCCAGTTTTCCGCACGCATTGATTTCGGCATCAAGGGTGCCATCAGCGAATACATCGCGAGCGTGATACGTGCACCAAACGTGACCTTGCCGGTTTCGACGTACGCCTTGAAATTGTCGACGATGAAGCGGGAGCCGCTCGCCATCGACTTCTCGCTCTTCGAGCCCGCGAGTACCTGCTCTGTGATGAGGGAAAATTCGGTGCCGCCGTCTTTCTCTTCGAGCGCATACGTCACCCGTGACGGCGGATCGGGCAGCGCCGTCAGCCGGAAAGTCGTAACGAGGCGGTGCGGCGGATCCATCTCGAGGATGCGCCCGATGACGGCGACGGCCTTGCCCTGGTTCGAGGCCACGCGGTACGGGTTCCCTGCGGCGAACTCCGGCGTATCCCACGATCCGTCCCAGAAAAACGGCCGGGGTCTCGTCGTGTCGACGAGTTCCGACCACACCGTCTCGATCGGTGCGTTGATCAGTACCTTGTAGACCTGCTTGTCCGCATACCTGTTCTCGTTCATTTGCGTTGCTTCCCCACGCTTTCGTTGTCCCGGTGCCGCGTTTCGGCAATGTACTTGATGCGTGTCAATTGTCCCGCCCAGTACGCGCTATACTCCGTCGTCCAGCGCTCGTGAATCATCTGTATCGGCACCGCGTTGAAATAGAGCCTTCGCGCGCGGCCATCCTTCTCAGAAACGAGAAGATTGGCCTCTTCCAGGACGGCCAGGTGCTTCATCACGGCGATCCGACTGACGTCAAACTCGCTGGCCAGCGCGCCGACGACGATACCAGGCTGCTGTTTTACGATGTCGAGCATGCGCCGGCGGCTTGCATTGCCGAGCGCCTGAAAGACCGCATCCATATCGTGATCGTGTAACATGTAACTAAACGGTTACGTATTTTTCAGCCCATGTCAATCGT
>JAHEFG010000040.1 GCA_024640305.1 Gammaproteobacteria bacterium | reverse complement strand
TAACAAGATAGCCTTTATAAGTCGAAGTTTTTAGATAATCAACGATCGAACCAGAGGTTCCTGTAACTGCAGAGCCACTACTGATCGTGCCGAGAATATTCAACTCCGGGGCATAGGATTCTGCCAACTCATTGGCAAAGATAACGGCATGGCCGCCCTGGGAGTGGCCAAAAAGAATCACATCAAGGCTACCACCAGCGACACGCTGGGCAGCGCGTGCCGCGTCCAAAACACTATATGCCTCGCTGGGGCCAAGCAGGTAATGGTGCAGTCCCGGGGTACCCAGGCCCTGATAATCGCTCGCAGCCACAATAAACCCCCGGGAAAGAAAATCCTCTAGCAGGGCAATGGTTTCGCCGGGCGTAGAGCGCCGGGTAGGTGCACACATATCAGCTAGCCCCGCCGTACCGTGGGCGAAGCTGACAATCGGATAGCCGCCAGGTGAGCTGGGGGAGTTGGGAATCGCAAGCCATCCCGATACCGCAATCGGAATGTTATTGAGATCTTGTGAGCGATATAAAACCTTCCAGATTCGACCAAAGTCGGCAGCGATTATTTCCTCGGCCCACAGCACATCACCGCTGTTGCCGGTGAGTGGTTGCGGCGGCTCATAGAACGCCGCGCCCGCGGGAGCACCGGTTGTCAAAACCCAGTTGAGTGCGCAACATGATGGCCCGGGCAGCTCACCGAAGCTACTCCTGAATATCGAAAAATCGCTCAGGCTGACCGTGCCGTCACCGTTGAAGTCTGCATGGTCGGCCATGCTCGAGGAGGTATCGCCGCTAGTGTCGGCGCCAAAAGCGCCACGAAATAAAGAAAAATCAGACAAATCGACAACATTATCATTTGTCAGGTCGGCGTCACAAGCGTTGCCGAAGCCGTCACCATCAGTGTCACGTTGGCCGGCATTAGGCGCGTAAATACAATTGTCGTCCGTATCACCTACACCGTCACTATCGCTATCCGCTGCAACTGCAAATTCGGCCGGCAACGGAGCAGCGCAGGCAATGGTGAACAGATTAAAATACAGGCACATCATCGTGGTACCAAAGGTGGCGCAATGACGCAGCTTAAAGCAGTGCATTATTATTCCCCTGATATTCGACGACGTGCCGTCAATGTTACCAATTGTAAGCGTGTGGAAGCCAGTTACTTACTATTATTCACGGCACGATGGCAGATAAGCCTGCAAAACCAGTAGCAACACTCTGGCTGGATCGCCCGCGCTGTTGACGCTTCCTCTCACTCCTCACGTCAATACTCTTGCCATTGCATACTGGCGTCGAGCAATAGCATACTGGAAAAACGTTCAGGTTCAGAGCCGAACCAAATCGCAGGATAGGTGCAGCGTTGCCCGAGTCAGCTCGACTTTCTGAATCAAATAAGCCGGATGTGATCGCTGGAAAACGCTCAACATTTAGGGAGTGGTGCCTCGGGCCGGAATCGAACCGGCACGACAGTTACCTGTCGAGGGATTTTAAATCCCTTGCGTCTACCAATTTCGCCACCGAGGCAGTGGTGGGCCTATATTAAAATGCTTTTTAGAAGTGTATAAGAAGCACAAAGCGCGTCATCCCCGAAGTCGACATCTATCGAACCGCCGTTGACACTGTCCTTCACTACCAAAACCGGCCCAATCAGCCGCTGATTCTTTGCTCCCTGCCCTGCTTTCCCTTGATTTCTGCCCTCAAGCCAATATTAAGCCCGCCGCTCCCTCAAAGGGCGCAGCAACGTATATGATTGACGTATCATGCGGTCAGTCGAAAAGCCGCGCCTGCCTGAAGCAATGGGATGGACTCCTCCTCACCCTATCATTTCGGCGTCGATGCGCCAGAATGGCAGGTGGAAACACAACCATTCAGAGGATTAGGAGAAGCCCACGATGAAGATTACACGACTAGGTGTTGATATCGCAAAATCTGTTTTCCAGGTGCATGCTGTTGATCGTCACGAGAACACTGAGTGGCAGGCCAAGCTCAAACGCAACCAATGGCTTGAATTGTTGTGTGAGCGCGTAGAGCCCGGTGCGGAAGTCGCTATCGAGGCCTGTGCGTCGGCGCACCATTGGGGGCGAGAGTTGCAGAAGCGAGGGTATCGCGTAAAACAGATCGCCGCTCAGTTCGTCAAGCCCTACGTAAAAAGCAACAAAAATGACCGTGTTGATGCTGAGGCCATTTGCGAAGCGATGAGTCGGCCCACAATGCGGTTTGTCGCCGTCAAGAGCATCGAACAGCAGGATACGCAGGCAGCGCACCGGATACGGGAGGAACTCGTCGGTCAACGCACGGCAAAGGCGAATCAGATACGAGGCCTTGTTGGTGAATACGGTATTGTCGCGCCAGTCGGTATCCAGAAACTTCGGTGTGCATTGCCACAATGGCTCGAAGACGCAGAGAACGGCCTGACTGACGAATTTCGATTTTTACTCACCGACCTGGCAGAAGATCTGCGTTACCTGGACAGCCGGATAAGCAGCCTTGATGAGCGGATCGCGCGGTGTGTCAAGAACGACCCGGTCGCGCGACGGTTGTTAGAACTGCGCGGTG
>JAHEFG010000043.1 GCA_024640305.1 Gammaproteobacteria bacterium | reverse complement strand
CGAGTCAGACGCGGAACATGGCGCTCAAATGGAACCATGCGAGTACGCATGAGACCGTCTTGCAGCTCTGCGGTTACACGAGATTGCTGAACGAGCAGACCCTCGGCTTCGGTCGTAACTGATTTGAGCAGATCCTTGAGGCTGCCGAGGTCACTTGCTGACTCGGCAAGCGCACGCGACAGCTGCTGGATATTGGAATAGCGATCGAGTTCCAGCGGATCAAAGTCTCGTGCAACCAAAGTGTCCTGATGACCGTGCATGATCTGTGCTTCGGTCTCGATCTCCAGCTTGCGCAACTGCTCTCGAAGTCTGCTGATCGTCTGTTCCAGCTCCACAACGTGGACATCGAATGTGCTGACCTGCTGGTTAAGCCGAGAATGGTAAATGCTGATTTCACCGGCTGCATTCAGCAAGTCCTCCAGTAACTCAGCATCGATGCGAGCAAATTCCTGGCGCTGTTCCTGCCGCAACGGCTGCACCGCCGCCGGCTTGCCGGGCCTGGGTCTCTCTTCTGCCACCGGCTCTGGCTCCGGTTCCGGCTCCGGCTCCGGTTCCGGTTCTGCCGTCAGCTCGAGATCTGGTTCCGGTTGCAGTTCTGGCTCTGGTTCTGGTTCCGGTTGCAGTTCTGGCTCTACCGTCAGCTCGAACTCCGGTTCCGGTTCGGGCTCGGGCTCCAGGGACAGCTCCTCGCTCGGCGGCATTTCGGGTTGGTAACCCTCCGGCGGCTTGCCGATTTGCGCCAACTCGTCGGCCAGCGGAGTATCAACGATAACCATGCTGACCGTATCTTCAGGCACGATCGAAAACTCTGCCGGTTTGGCTTCTTCAACGTCCCTGTCCGCCGGTGCTGTCTCAACGGCGGAATCGTCGGCTACTTCAAAGCCAGCATTTGCCTGCTGAATTCGCTTTTCAAGAACCCCGGCTGCAGGCACCGCTTTGCCGGCAATGACAGCATCACGCATGCGATGCAGTTCGTCCACACTCTGTTGTAACAGGCTATCCACCGCCGACGACGCCTTGACCCGGCCGCTATCAAGTGAAATCAATAGCGTCTCGATCTCGTGGCTCAGGTTGCCCATGGCGGTGATGCCCGCCATTCTCGCACCGCCCTTGAGCGTATGCAGATGGCGCTTCAGCTCTTCCATCGAATCTTTGGACGCTTTGTTCTTGCTCCACTCAATCAGGGCCTTATCGGCGGACTCGAGTAACTCGGCGGACTCTTCGGTGAAGATCGCGGCGATCTCCGCGTCGTACTCCGCCTCTTGCTCTACTTCTTCAACAACCGGCTCTGCAAGCAGCACCGGCTCCGCAACGGGCTCCGACGTTTCCAGCTCCTCCGGCTGTACTGCGTTGGTTAAATTGTTGAGATGATCTATTAATGCCTTGTAATCGGCACGCTTTCGTTCCGGCTGATTGATATCTCCAACGATAGTAGCTATCGCCCTGGATGCCGCCCGCAGGCCGTCGAGCCCCGATTGATCAAAACCGACCTTGTAATCGTAAACGCGTCGAACAAAACGATTGAGCGCGCTTGCTACGGCAACGCCACGCTCGACATTCGCCATATTCGCGCTGCCATGCAGTGTATGGCAGGCGCGATGCAGTTTATCCGTAACGTCGAAAGGTGGTTGATGCCCTTTGCATGCCTCGAGATAGTCGACGATGACCTGCACATGGCCAGCCGTCTCCTTGGAGAAAATATCCAGTAATACCGGATCCATTTCGAGTGCAGGCTCTTCCTCGATAGCTTCCGCCTGCGCTTGCGTAGCGACCATTAGAATCGCGGCGTTCGGATCGCCTTCAGCGAACGCATTGGCTCTCGCCATAAACAGGTTGATATCAGCAGACGGTTCTACACCAACTTCAAGCTGTTCTATGAGTTCCGGCACAGCTGCGGCCGCGGCAACGATGAAGTCAACCATCGGCGGCGTTTGTACCAGCGTTCGATTGATGAGCCGGTTGAGGAGGTTCTCGATGCTCCAGCAGTACTCGCCAATTCGCTCGGCGCCGACCATCCTGCCACTGCCTTTAAGAGTGTGGAACGAGCGCCTGACCGTAATCAGCGCTTCCATATTGGTCGGTGCCTCCTGCCACGCCGGCAATCTGCGCTTTATTGAAGCAACTTCTTCTTTGGCTTCCTCGATAAAAAGTTCGAGTAGCTCCGGGTCCAGGTGTTCGGCATCCGGGGCAACTACTGGTAACGGTATGACTTCGGTTGCCTGCATCCTGGCTTGTTCTGCTGCCGCCATCTCGGCTGCTTGCGCCGCTATCTCGGCGCTGTCGAGTTTCATCGTATGCCCGAGTGCCGGCTCGGGTTCGGCCTCGGCCTCCTGTTGCAGACGATGTTCGACATCACGCAGCACAGAGAGGCATGCTTCAGCATTGTCGAGCATGTACCAGGGCTCACTGCGCCCCGCTTTAACTGTCTCCATGTAGTATTCGATACTGACGATCGCATCAGCCAGGCGATCTGTTTCCTTTTGTGCCAGTCGTGCGACGCCGTTTCCGGTCAGTGCCATCGAAATCAGGCTGCCGACTCTATCCACGACTTCCATCGCGCGAGTCTTATTCAGCATCATCAACCCGGCTTTGATACCGCGAATCAGCGACGGCACACTGTCCAGGCCCTGTGACGGCACTTGTGATGCAAGGCTTTGCCCGACGGTCTCCTTTATACGCGCGAGATTGATAATGCATTCGCGCATTACGGATTCCGCCACCTTCTGATAGTCGGCCTGCTCTTGCGGTGGCATTTCTGTGCCCGCAACTTCGCCGCCACCAGGCGCAGGATCAATTAGCCGGATAAGCTGCTGATCAAGTCGATCTTCAACGCGCAACAACGTCGACGCGATTTCCAAAATGACCTGGTCCGACGCTGTACCGCCTTTTTCTACAACCGCTTTGAGACGATCAATTTCGCCATCGATGTCGCCGCGCAACTCGCCGAGACCGAGAACGCCCAATGTATCGCTGATCTTCTTGAGCAATTCGAGTTGCGGCACCAGCTCGGATGACTTGTTCATGCCCGTTCGAACAAAGATATCGAGCACGTCTTTGACTCGAGCCAGGTCTTCTCTGATAGCTGACGCAACCGTTTCCATGAGCTTGACGCTCGGCGCCGATAGCGCTTCGCGCGCATGCTCAACCTGCTCATCGCCAGGCAGCAGCTCGGAAAGGTTGAACGCCGCCCGAATTTCGCTGATGCGCGCACCAGACGTACTCGACCTGGCGACGTAGTAAAGCAGGTTGTTCAACAAATCATCAACCGGATAGGTATCGAACGCTCCAGTACCTTCATCAATTACGCGTTTGATCTGACGATCCGTGTTACCCAACAACCGCTTAAGTGCAACCGACGTCTCAAGACCACCCTCTTGCAGCGCCTCCAGGACACCGCCGACGATCCACCAGAGTTGATACATGTCGTCACGAGTCGCTGATAGTTCGAGATTTCGAGTAACGCTTGCAAGGGTATCGAGGTGACGTTTGGTGTTGCCGCCCTGGATCCAACCCAGCAGTGCCAGTTGAAACTTGGGCCGCAAGCGTGTCGCAACGGCAACAGGATCTTCACCGCTCCCTTCACGTTTTTCAGCTTTTTGCTTCGCCTGGCTCGGCGAGAGATTGAGTAATAGCAGCGTGCCTTCGGAAAGCAACGGCTCGCCACGAGCGGCCCGCAGGTCGTTGAGCATTGGCAACAGAACCAACGCAATATCGCGGCCACCGGCAAGCAAGCGCTCGATGTAGATCGGCAGCTGAACCATTGAACGAGTCAGCGCATCGAGCCCGTCTTCGCGACCCTTGCCGGCGCGCAGAGCGGCAAGATACTTGCAGCCGAGCTCCATTTCCTCGGCAAGCAATGCCGCCCCGTAGGTCTCTGCAATTTGTAGTGCACCGCGCACCTGGTGCAGCAGTTCGCCGGCACGCACGAGCGCGGCCGAGCCACCCCGTCCGTCGACACAATCCTCAAGCGCAAGATGCGCGTTGCGGATTGTCTCCATGAGCTCCGCACTGATAATAGAGAGGGAGCTTATTGTCGCTCCGCTACCCTCATCGCCAATGAGATGCTCTTGTATGCCGGTATCGCCTGTCATCAAGCAGTCCGTAGTCCCTCGGTGCCTCTAGATCTGGCCGGTTTGCGATTGCCCGTCAGCCTGTTTGGCCAGGGCACTCGATGAGGTGCTCGACAAGGCGCTGGCTTGCAGCGCTTCGTTCGGCAACGTAAATCCTGCGACGGTCTTTCTAAGCTGCGAGGCAAGCTCGGACAATTTCGCAATAGCCGCGGCGGTTGCCGTTGTTGCCTTGCCCGTCTGTTCGCTGATCTCCCGTAGCCGCGTTGTACGCCGCGTGACGTCTGCTGCGGACCCGGCCTGCTGCCGTGCTGAGCTTGAAATATTTTGTACAAGGCTTGCGATCTGATTCGATACTTGCTCGATCTCGTCGAGTGCCGCCCCCGCATTTTCTGCGAGTAATGCACCGCCCACTACATCCGTCGTACTGCGCTCCATTGATACAACGGCCTCGTTGGTGTCAGCCTGAATTGTGCGCACCAACACCTCGATTTGCTTTGTCGCATTCGTCGAACGCTCGGCCAGCCGCTGGACCTCGTCCGCAACGACCGCAAAACCCCGGCCCGCCTCGCCAGCCATCGACGCCTGTATAGACGCGTTGAGCGCCAATATATTCGTCTGCTCCGCAATATCGTTAATCAGCTCGACGATATTGCCAATCTCCTGGGAGCTCTCGCCCAATCGCTTGATGCGCTTCGATGTGTCCTGAATGGTCTCGCGAATAGCGTTCATGCCATCAATCGTTCGACGTACCGCTTCACCACCTTTATGTGCGACTTCCACTGAATGCCGCGCAACATCGGAGGAGCGCTCCGCGTTGCCGGATACCTCTTCAATTGAAGCGGCCATAGATACGACGGACTCCGTCGCCGCGTTAATTTCGCGACCCTGGTTATCTGCCGCCCTGGCCATGTGCGACGCGGTGCTCTCTGTCTGTTTGGCTGCAGAGTCGACCATGATCGCCGTTTCGTTAACCGTTGCAACGAGTTTTCGCAGCTCTTCGATTGCGTAATTAAATGAGTCGGCGATGGTTCCGGTAATGTCCTCGGTCACCGTTGCCTCGACGGTCAGGTCGCCGTCAGCGAGGCTACCCATCTCATCGAGCAGCCGCAGAATTGCTTGTTGGTTACGTTCGTTTTGTTCGGCCTGGACTTTGGCGGTTGCCTCAAAGTGTGCGGATCGGGAGTTCAATACCAGGAGACTGATTACCAGGAGAATCGCCAATGCAATAAGCCCGAGTGGAATCCAGGTAGTCTGCAGCGCACGCGGCAATGAGCTTGCCGATTTGGCACCTGCGAACGCGCTGGACAGTGCATTGGAACTGGCCACCAACTCGCCGTGAACATCGGCAAGACCACTAACCTGGCCAACGCTGCCTGTGACAAGACCGACCTGGGTCTCGAGCTCAGCCAGGAGATTGCCCAGCGGCACCAGTGCGACCTCCTTGCCTTCATCGTTCAAAGCGCGAACATCCAGTTCGGTGGATTCTCCGTTCAGTGCGTCCGCGACTGTGCGCAGGAACGCCGCATCATTAGCGATACCTGTCGCGACCGTGGCGGCATTCGGGTTGGTTGTAAGCCCTGGTGCGGCCCGGCCGATGCGCGCCACACGTTGTTGGAAATCCTGAATAACCGCTGTGGATCCTGACCTGTCCAGCAACTCGTTGGATAACTCGAGCATATTCGCTGCGGTGGCTTCGATAACGCTGCCCGCGTCCGCAAGGGTCTCTATATCACCGCGCTTAGCGACGATCGCCGCCGCATGCGATTCCAGCTGCTGCCACTGAGACGAGGAACCAGCGACCGACCGACCGGCACTGCGCCGCAATTGGGCAAGGCGCTTAAGACTGGCGTCGAGACTGTCGAACCCACCTTCCTCGCCCGCTATGGCCCGACCTGCTTGAGATGGGATCGACTGCGACAAGGCAGCGAGCTCCACCGCCTGACCGTTACCACCGTCGCCTTGCAGGTAGGTCAGAGCCGCTGCCGCCAGCAACGATATCGCTGTCACAACAGCGACGATTCTGAAAATGGATGATGTATCTGTTTTATTGGCCATAGCTATTAAAACTCTGAGTTACTAATCGCCCGGTGTCGCGCCGGAGCTGTCTTTCGGCGGCATTCAATCTGCTGCCGCCCTTAAGAATAAGTTGCTCTCTACAAAGTCGAACAGATCGAAAACGGGCCACGTGTCATCGTTACGTTGATAGGCACCCGTCAGAAAACGATCACAGCGGACGACTGTCTCGGGCCATACATCCGTGAATTCGTGATCCATAAAGCGGCGAAAACCCAGTACCTCGTCCACGACAAGCCCTGCCGGAATTTCGCGATGATTCACCGAGATGACGCGGGTTGTGCGCCGCAATGTTGTACGCCCACTGCCGAGCAATAACTTTACGTCGACAAGCGGTAACAGATGGCCGCGCAGGTTTGCGATACCGAGTAGCCAGCGCCGTGCGCCGGGAACGCGCGTCATATCGTCCGGCAGCATCAGAACTTCGCGGACATGTTCGCGACTTGCTACGAATTGTTCTTCGCCTATACGAAACCCAACACCCACCCACTCGGCAGGCATCGCCGAGCCGCTTTGCCCCGAGAGTGCCTGGCGACTGCGCCGCTCAATCTCTGCAAGCAGCTCAAATGGCTGCTTGACCAACGTCTCCAGATCAACGGATCCGCTCATTCAGCCAGCCATTACCGCGTTGATTTTTGCCGCAAGTTGCTTCGCTTCGACCGGCTTGACCAGGTATTCGACCGCGCCCTGGCGCATACCCCATATCTTGTCGGTTTCCTGATCTTTCGTTGTGATCATGATGACGGGAATACCTGCGGTATCTGCATCCTGCGTTAGCTTGCGCGTCGCCTGGAAACCATTCATACCGGGCATGACAACATCCATCAGGATGCAGTCGGGGCGTGATAATTTCGCCTGGCGCAGGCCCTCTTCGCCACTATCAGCGACCAATGTGTCGAACCCACTCTTCTCGAGCATGGACTGAAATAAGTGCAGCTCAGTTGGTGAATCGTCGATGATTAGTATTACTGCCATCAAAACTTCCTTTGCGATGCTTGCCGTGAAAGGTAGCTAGTTAATCTGGTTAGATATGGCACCCAACAGCTCGTCCTTGGTAAACGGTTTGGTCAGGTACTGTTCGGAGCCGACAATGCGCCCGCGCGCACGATCGAACAACCCGTCTTTGCTCGACAGCATGATGACGGGTGTCTCCTTGAACATCTTGTTGTGTTTGATCAGGGAGCAGGTTTCATAGCCATCAAGCCGGGGCATCATGATGTCCACAAAGATAAGGTCGGGCTGGTGGTCTGCGATCTTCGACAAGGCATCGAACCCGTCGATCGCTGTGAATACCTGACAGCCTTCCTTACTAAGCAGCGTCTCCGCCGTTCGCCGAATTGTTTTGCTGTCGTCCACAACAAGAATCTTGAGTCCGCTCAGACTTCGGGATGCGTTATTTGACACCGGATTTCCTCACGCTTGACTGGAATCCCCTGGGATTCATTCTGTTTATCGTTTTCCCGCTGGCGCAGTGGCGAACAGCCACACATTGCCCAGCAAAACCGACTTGTACCATATTGACATAAGTCCTGCTACGACGCGCGCCGCAGACACCAAAAATCGAGGAATTTTGGGCGCTTACCCACCGATTCCGTTGTATAGTTGGCCGCTCGTTACAGGTACAGGACTGAATCGCGGTAATGGCGAAGAGCGCGCTCAAAATCGGTATTGTCATGGACCCGATCGAGTCCATTACGCCGTACAAAGACAGTTCGTTCGCGATGTTGCTTGAGGCACAGCGGCGGGACGCCGAAATCCACTATTTTCGGCAGGGTGATTTAAAATTGCTGTCCGGCAGAGCAATCGGCCACTCCCAGCGACTCAAAGTCAACGACGCTAATTCAGATTGGTTCGAAACAAGTGACGCTGCTGAAGTAGATTTGGGAGACCTCGACGCTATTTTGATGCGCAAAGATCCGCCCTTCGATATGGAGTACATCTACACGACGTACATCCTGGATCGCGCCCAGAAAGCGGGCACGCTCATCGTCAATCATCCACAAGCACTCCGCGATATGAATGAGAAGGCCTATACAGCCTGGTTTCCCGAGTGCACACCTGTCACGCTAATCACGCGATCGATGCGCGAAATGAAGGCTTTTCTGGCCGAGCATGACCGCATTGTGGTTAAACCCCTGGACGGCATGGGTGGTCGTTCGATATTTGTCGTCAAAAAGGGCGACAACAACGCCAACGTAATCTTCGAGACGCTGACAGACTTCGGCAAGCGGTTTGCGATGGCGCAAGTCTTTATCCCCGAGATCAACCTCGGCGACAAGCGCGTCCTGCTTGTCAACGGCGAGGCGGTGCCTTACGCGCTGGCACGCATTCCATCCGACGATGACAACCGCGGCAACCTCGTCATGGGTGCAAAGGGCGTCGGCCAGGCGCTCTCCGCCGCTGACATGGCCATCTGCGAGCGCGTCGGGCCCGTGTTGCGCGATGCAGGCGTCCTGTTCGCCGGCATCGACATTATCGGCGACTACCTTACCGAAGTGAATGTCACGAGTCCGACCGGCATACGCGAGATCGACAAACAGTTTGACCTCAATATTGCAGGTCTTTTGTTCGATGCTATCGAGGAACTCATCTAGCGATGGCAGGTATTGCCCTGAACCAGAACGCGCTTGACGACATTCAGCT
The DNA here is from genome assembly GCA_024640305.1 of Gammaproteobacteria bacterium. GTDB lineage: Bacteria > Pseudomonadota > Gammaproteobacteria > Steroidobacterales > Woeseiaceae > UBA1847. The sequence goes on along the minus strand of JAHEFG010000043.1, from coordinate 416,784 downwards.
CGTCGCCCCTGAAACGCGGGACAGGCTGCCGGCGATGCTTTTCCTGGCCGCGCTCGCGCACGGCATCCTGATTATCGGTATCACCTTTAATCCGTATTCGATCGACGACATCAGCGAAGCGATTTCGCTCGAGGTTACCATCGTCGCCGACCCCGATCAGCGCATCGACAGGCCCGACGAGGCCGAATACCTTGCCCAGGCATCTCAACAGGGCGGTGGCAATACTGCCGATGAGATTCGCCCGACGGCGCCGCTGGAAAGCGCGTCGCCGATTGACAATCTCGGCGAGGAAAGTGGCGAGTCACTGCTCGATGCAAGCGCGCACGAGCAGTTCGCCGACCAGGTGCTATCGACGCAGAAAGAGCAGGATCGCAAAGTTGCAGATGATCTTCGTGAAGAACCAAAACCGGAAGACCGTACCGCAATCGCCCTTGAATCCGGCAGCGAACAAACCCTGCCATTGCCTCAGGACGAGACCGCAACACTGTTAATTCATGACGACGACCCCCGGCAGCTGGTCATCAGCGCGGACACTCGAGAGGCAACTATCGCGGCCTATCTCGACAATTGGAAAAGGCGCATCGAGGCGGTTGGTGACGAGTACTTCCCGGAACTCGGTGAATTGGAGGGTCTGACCGGCAGCCCCACACTCGAAGTAAGCATCGAAGCATCCGGGCAACTATCGGAAGTGATCATACGAAAGTCCAGCGGCTCGCCGGTACTCGACAAGGCCGCACTCGACATCCTGCGACGCGCATCACCATTTGACCCATTCCCGGAAGAAGTCAGTGCCGACTACGACCGGCTTCGCTTCGCATACAAATGGTTGTTTAGCGAAAAAGTCGAGCCAATCGCCGCTACCAGCGAATAATTGCTACTCCGCGCGGTTGAACCAACCCGCCACAGGCCCGATACTGTATGCATGAGTTTCCATAGCTCTTTAGCAAATCAGTTGCTCATCGCAATGCCTGGAATGCCTGATCCCAATTTCAGCACCACGGTTACCTTAATCTGTGAACACAACAGCGACGGGGCGCTTGGCATAGTCATCAACCGGCCACTGGATCTGAACCTCGGCGGTCTGTTCGAGCAGCTCGATGTGGAGAATTCCGACCCTGCCGCAAGCCAGAATCCGATACTTTTGGGCGGGCCTGTTGGCCCCGAGCGCGGTTTTGTGCTGCACAGCCCAGCCGCGATGTTTGAGAACACACTGGCCGTATCGGACGATATTTTACTGACGCTTTCTCGCGATGTGCTTGATGCAATGGCGACCGGCCGCGGGCCTGACAAAACCCTGGTAGCGCTGGGGTATGCGGGATGGGGCGCCGGCCAGTTGGAGGAAGAGATGTTGGCTAATTCCTGGTTAAGCGTACCAGCCACTGCCGAGATCGTCTTCGATACACCATTTGGCGAACGCTGGATGTCTGCCGCACAGTCAATCGGTATCGACATCAGCCAGATTTCCCCCGATGCCGGACACGCCTGACCTCGGCCCGAAAACCATACTGGCGATTGACTTCGGCCTGCGGCGCATTGGAATCGCGATCGGCCAGTCGATAACCGGTTCTGCGAGCCCGCTCGGTGTTGTTCGCAATGGCGAAGAGGGCCCTGATTTCGATTACCTCGAGAGATTGATCGACGAATGGCGGCCATCGTTAATTGTCGTCGGCATGCCGCGCCACGCAGACGAAACGCCGAGCGACATCACTGCACATGTCGAGGTTTTTATTGAAGAACTACGACGTTTCGACCTACCGATAGAAACAATAGACGAGCGTCATACGTCGGCAGAGGCCAGGGCGGTTTTGAAGGATGCCCGAGCGGCGGGATCCCGTGGCCGAATCAAGAAAGAAATGATCGACAGCGCTGCGGCGGTATTCATTGCAGAGCGGTACCTGGCGTCACATCGGTAGAACGTGTGGAAGCGGCTAGAGCCGCGACATCCGGGCAAGTTAGTTAGACGGCCGTCTGGCCTGATAGTTGGGGTCACATGGTCTGCTCCCGCGATGCCCGTCTCACTCATGGCTCCCTGCGGTCCGCTTTACTTCGCTCGACGAGACATCCCGGTCGCAGACCCCACTATCATCATGGCGCCGGCTGGTTTGCGATGATGGTTGTAGGGCCGGGAGCGTGGGATCTTTTTTTCCGGAAATAAAGCGCAGCGAAGCGAGCCATTCCGGAAAAAAATTATGCCAGGCTAGACGGCCGTGTGCTTAACGGTTCCGATGTCGCGGCTTTAGCCGCTCCCACAGAGCGCATCTATTGCCAGACTACAGTTGCTGCATCGAAAACGGGCCCGTCGACACAAACTCGCTTCATCGCCGGACCGTCCGGCGTCTCGATGTTTACGGTGCAGCCGGCACAACCACCAACGGCGCAGGCCATAAATTCCTCCAGGGATACCTGGCACGGCAGGTCATAGCGCTGCGCAAATTCCGCAACCGCTCTGAGCATTGGCGTCGGGCCGCAGGCAAAGACCTCGGTCCTCGACCTTTCGCTAGCGTCGAGACTTTGCATCCACGCGTCGGCCAAATCCGTCACATAGCCTCGGTAGCAACCGTCAAAGTCTGACAGACTCGTTAGCCGTGACGGCACACCCCAGCTTTCTAATTTTGGCATCGCACTAACGATGTCATCGGCCAGCCAGGGTGTCGGGATTTTGGATTTCTCCAAGGTGAACGGAAACGGAATCTCTGAGCCCAGGATAGCCATGGGCTTCCAGGCCGTATCACGCAAAGTCTCAGCCAGAAATACCATCGGCGGGATACCAACACCACCACCGATAAGCAGGGCATTCGGGTACTCCGGAGACGGCTCAAAAGGCCGTCCGATCGGGCCGAGGATACTCAATAAATCGCCAGGCCTTTTGCCAGCCAGAAGGTGCAAGCCTTCACCGACAATCTTGTACAACACCTCGATGCAATCGTCAGTTGCTCTCATGATCGATAGCGGTCGGCGCATGGGCAAGGTCGCATCACAATTGATGTGCACGAAACTGCCAGCTTTGGCCGCGGCAGCACACTTTGGCGCACGAATACACATGATGAACTGCTCGCCTGGATACGCCTCGATCGACACCACTTCGCCATCTTCGACAAAAAGGGTTCCGCGGTTTCTTTGCGCGTATTTCTGCGCTGCCGTGATCAAGTCGCCGCCATCGTTTTGCCGACGCGCTCAAGGACTGCCATGCGCACAGCAACGCCGTTCGTGACTTGCTGGGTAATAACCGAAGCCGGACTATCGGCAAGGCTTGATTCGATTTCGATACCCCGGTTCATTGGCCCCGGGTGCATCACGATCGCATCGGGTGCGGCCAGTTCGAGACGCTTTGCGCTTACCCCGTAGTTGGCGAAGTACTCGTCCATACCCGGAATGCCCTCGAGGCTGTCCATGCGCTCACGCTGAATGCGCAGAGCCATGACAACATCTGCGCCGCGGATGCCGTCGTCGATATTATCGGTCAATAATGCAAACGGCAGCTCATCCGGGTCGGGTGCCAGCGCCGCAGGAGAAACAAGCCGCAACTCTCCAACGCCGAGTGTATTTAGTCCATGCGCCGTCGAGCGAACGACGCGCGAATGCGCAATATCGCCGACAATCGCAACAGTCAGGCCTTCAAACCTGCCCTTGTGCTGGCGTATGGTGAGTAAATCGAGCAAACCCTGAGTCGGGTGAGATATATCTGCCTCACCGGCATTGAGAATACTGACGTATTCATTGACGTTGCGGGCGATATGCGCCGGGACGCTCGCGCTCGCATCCCGGACCACCATGATATCGACATGCATTGCCTGCAGCGTGTAGATCATGTCGAGAATGCTCTCGCCTTTCTTGCGGGAGGAGGTATTAACGTCAAGGTTGAGCACATCGGCACCGAGGCGTTTCGCAGCAAGATCGAATGACGCCCGCGTACGCGTGCTGGGTTCAAAAAAAAGGTTGGCTACGGTTCGACCTTCAAGCGATCGGCTGCGGGCTGGTATAGCGCCAAACGGGGTGAGGAACCGTTGTGCCTCGTCGAGTAATTCGATGAGTAAGGTCTTCTCCAGACCCTTGAGCGTCAGCAAATGACGCAGACTGCCATCGGCAGCGAGCTGAAGCCCTGCCTCGTCAACACTGATCTGAAATGTCTCGGTCGCTTGCATGGCGACGCAAGTTTACTTAGATCGCGCGAAGCGCGCCAGCTTAGCCGCCGAAGTTAATCTTGGCTTCGAGGTTCGAGCGCGAATCTGCGTGCGACATGGCTTCTTCGAGCGTGATTGAGCCTGCTTTGTAGAGGCCGAGCAGCGCTTCATCAAAGGTCTGCATGCCCTGTTCGCCGCTGTCCTTGTGCGCTTCTTTGACGTCGGAAATCCTGCCCTTGAGCATAAGATCCTTGATATGCGGCGTATTAAGCATGAGTTCCACCGCTGCTATCAGCTTGCCGCCGCGGGAACGCACCAGGCGTTGCGACAGGATGGCCCGCAGATAATGCCCCAGATCCATAAAGACCTGACCATGCTGCTCCTGCGGGAAAAAGTTGATGATGCGATCGAGTGTCTCTGCCGCATTATTCGAGTGCAGGGTGCCGACGACCAGGTGACCTGTCCCGGCCATATCCAGCGCCGCCTGCATTGACTCGGTATCGCGGATCTCACCGATTTGAATTACGTCCGGTGCTGCACGCATCGCGCTTTTCAGCGCCCTGCCGTACGATTTCGTATCCAGTCCGACTTCGCGCTGATTGACGATGGATTTCTTGTTTGGGTGCAGAAACTCAATCGGGTCTTCGATCGTAATAATGTGTGATGACGTTTTCTCGTTGCGATGATTGATCATCGCAGCCAACGTCGTCGACTTACCGCAACCAGTGGCACCGACCATCAGGATCAGGCCACGACGCAACATGATCAGCTCTTTGAGCTGCTCTGGCATACCGAGCTCCTCGAGAGTCGGTAACTCCGAGGTGATATATCGCAACACCATTGCAACATTGCTGCGCTGGTGGAAAACGTTGACACGGAAACGACCCAGTCCGGGCTCCGAAATCGCGAAATCGATCTCGAGCTCGCGCAGGAATGTTTCCATCTGATCCTCGTCCATAAGCTCCATGGCCGCCTGTTTAACCATCTTTGGCGTCATTTCGAGCTTGTTGACGGGCATTATCTTGCCGTCGATCTTTATCTTGGCTGGCGAGAAAGGCGCGAAGAAAAGATCCGACGCTTTCTTTTCGACCATCAATTTGAATAACGGCTTGACGTTCATTTATGCACTCTTGGTGAGGCTCAGAAAGTCTGAGCGGTATCTTCTTCGATGATTTTGAGGCTCTCGGATTGCTGATCTGCAATGGACGAGTCGCGCTTGCTCTCGAGTTTGACGCGCAATCTGAGTTCGTTTTTGGAATCGGCGTTGCGCATGGCCTCTTCGTAAGAAATTGTGGAATGCTCGTACAGGTCGAACAGTGCCTGGTCAAAGGTCTGCATGCCCAGACGCGTGGACTTGGCCATGATCTCTTTGATCTGTCCAACTTCGCCTTTGAAGATCAGGTCTGCAACAAGCGGTGTGTTAAGCATTATTTCCATCGCGGCGATTCGCCCGACACCGCCTTCTCGCGGTATGAGGCGCTGCGAGATAAAGGCTTTGGTGTTCAGCGACAGATCCATTAGCAATTGTTGACGCCGCTCCTCGGGGAAGAAGTTGATGATTCGATCGAGCGCCTGGTTCGCGCTGTTGGCGTGCAAGGTCGCAAGACACAAATGACCGGTCTCCGCGAACTGAATGCCGTACTCCATCGTCTCGCGATCACGGATCTCACCAATAAGTATGACGTCTGGTGCCTGACGCAGCGTGTTTTTCAGAGCTGCATGCCACGTTTCTGTATCAACACCCACTTCGCGTTGTGTAATCACACAACCCTGGTGCGGATGCACGTACTCCACCGGATCCTCAATGGAAACGATGTGACCACGAGAGTTGTGGTTGCGGTGCCCAATCATCGCCGCAAGTGTTGTTGATTTACCGGAGCCCGTGCCACCAACGATGATACAAAGACCGCGTTTGTTCATGACAACGTCTTTGAGAATCGGTGGCAACTCAAGGTCTTCGAGAGTTGGTATCTCTGTGGTGATAGTTCTTAGCACCGCACCGACGTGGCCTTGCTGAATAAACGCGCTAACGCGAAAACGGCCAATACCCTGTGGTGCGATAGCGAAGTTACATTCTTTGGTCGCGTCAAATTCCTTGATCTGTTTGTCGTTCATGATCGCGCGAACCATGATCGCAGCCTGATCAGATGTCAGCGGCGTATCTGTCGCTTTATGGATCGTACCGTCGACCTTGATAGCCGGCGGAAAACCCATGGTGAGAAACAAGTCAGAGCCTTCGCGCTCGACCATTTTTCTGAGTAGATTTTGCGTCAGTCTTACCGCTTGTTCGCGTTCCATTTTTCCTTTCTCCAGTCAGAAGAGCTGTAAGCAGCTATTCCTAGAAATTCTCTTTTTGTACGGCACGGAAGCGTGCTTCTTCCTTGTTAATCAGACCTTTTGACATCAATTCAGCCAGGTTCTGGTCGAGTGTGTGCATGCCTGCAGCTTGTCCGGTCTGAATTGCAGAGTACATCTGGGCAATTTTGCCCTCGCGAATCAGGTTACGAATTGCGGGTGTGCCAGTCATTATTTCGTGTGCAGCGATTCGTCCGCCGCCAATTCTCTTCAGCAGCGTCTGCGAAATCACAGCACGCAGCGACTCAGACAACATGGACCGAACCATTTCCTTTTCTGCAGCAGGAAACACGTCGACGATACGGTCGATGGTTTTTGCGGCCGAACTCGTGTGCAACGTGCCGAATACGAGGTGTCCGGTTTCTGCGGCGGTTAGCGCCAGCCGAATAGTCTCGAGGTCACGCAGCTCGCCGACCAGAATCACGTCCGGATCTTCGCGCAGGGCCGAGCGCAGCGCTTCATTAAAGCCCAGCGTGTCGCGATGTACTTCGCGTTGGTTGATCAGGCATTTCTTGGATTCATGTACGAATTCGATCGGGTCTTCAATCGTCAAAATATGGTCTGGCTTGTTGTCGTTGATGTAATCGACCATCGCTGCCAGCGTTGTCGATTTACCGGAGCCCGTCGGGCCCGTCACAAGAACGATGCCGCGCGGATGCATGGAAATATCCTTGAATATCGCGGGAGCGCCCAGATCATCAAGTGTCAGTATCTCTGAGGGAATAGTTCTGAACACAGCGGCTGAACCGCGGTTCTGGTTAAATGCATTTACGCGAAAACGAGCGAGCTTTGGAATCTCGAAAGAGAAATCAGTCTCAAGAAATTCTTCGTAATCCTTGCGCTGCTTGTCATTCATGATGTCGTAAACCATGCTATTGACATCTTTATGGGTCAGCGCGGGCATGTTGATACGCTTGATGTCGCCATCGACACGAATCATAGGTGGTACACCGCCAGACAGGTGCAGGTCGGACGCGTTGTTCTTTACCGTGAACGACAGCAATTGGGCAACATCGACGGCCATGCTTCTCCCTCATATTATGAATGGCCGGACTTACCATAACCCGGCACTGATCGAAGCCTAGTATAGCGAAGCACCCGGAGTAAAACGTGATTAGAGTCACGGAAAACCTAGCGCTAATCCGAGATTTGCTGGCGAAAGCCGCGGCTGATGCGGGCCGCGACCCGGCGAGCGTGAAATTGCTGGCTGTCAGCAAGCGGCAGCCTGTTTCTGCCATTCATGACGCCGCAGCTGCCGGACAAATCGATTTCGGCGAAAATCAGGTCGTCGAGGGGCTGGAGAAAATCAGGATCGTGGCCAACAATGCCCTGAAGTGGCACTTCATCGGTCACCTCCAAACCAACAAAACGAAGGCTGTAGCCGAACATTTTGACTGGGTACACTCGATCGATCGCCTGAAAACAGCGGAACGGCTCAGTCGCCAAAGGCCTGCCAGCCTCGATGACCTCAATATTTGCCTGCAGATAAACGTCGATAACGAGTCGAGCAAATCGGGTATCGCGGTTGCAGACGTGGCCGATTTGGCCAGGCGTGTGGTGGACCTGCCACGCATCAGGTTGCGCGGCCTTATGTGCCTGCCTGCAATCCGCGACGATTTTGAGTCGCAGCGCAAGCCGTTTGCTCGCCTGCGCCGTCTCGCGGATGAACTTCGTGCCAGTGGAATACTTACCGATACTCTAAGCATGGGTATGAGCGACGACTATCGTGCGGCAATATTCGAAGGCGCTACAATCGTACGCATCGGGACAGCCGTATTTGGACCCAGGAATATGACATGAGTGATTATAAAGTCGGCTTCATCGGCGGCGGCAACATGGCTCGGGCGCTCGTCGGGGGCCTGCTCTCGAGCGGCTATCGGTCGGAAAACCTGATGCTTGCCGAGCCCAGTGCAGAACGGCGCAGTGTCCTGTCAACGGATCTTCCCGGGGTTCTAGTCAGCGAGGACAACAACACGGTTGCAGATCGGGCCGACTGCCTGGTGCTGGCCGTAAAGCCGCAATTGATGCGTGAGGTTTGTCTCGATCTTGCCGCTAGCGTACAAGCTGGCCGGCCGCTGGTTATTTCAGTCGCGGCCGGCACTCACAGTCGCGATATTGACGCATGGCTCGGTGGCGGACTTGCGGTTGTTCGCGTCATGCCAAATCAGCCTGCATTGTTATTGAAGGGTGCTTCCGGTCTGTTTGCCAATGACGTTACCACCACCGGAGAACGTGACAGGGCGACGGAAATCATGTCCGCGGTAGGTAGCGTCGTACACGTCGCGGATGAGGGTCATATCGATGCCGTAACGGCCATATCAGGAACCGGCCCCGCCTACTTCTACCTGTTAATAGACATGCTGATTCAGTCCGCAGAGAACTTCGGCCTGGACTCACAGGCCGCGCACAAGCTCGTCATGGACACCGCGCAAGGATCTGCCTCGCTGGCGGCGGTGAGTGGCGAATCGATGGAAGCAATGATCGCGCACGTGCGTTCGCCGGGTGGCACGACGGCCGCGGCATTTGAAGTATTCGACGACAAGAACGTTCGTGATATCTTTGCAGCCGCATTTGCGGCCGCAAGACAAAGAGCCGTCAAACTGGCAGAGAACTCCGGTCAATGAAACCTGCACTCATTTTTATCATCAGTACTCTTGCGCAGCTGTTCCTGCTCGTCATGTTGTTGCGCTTTTGGTTGCCCTGGCTCGGGGCCGATTTCCGCAACCCCATCGCGCAGGGTATTCTGCGACTGACCTCTCCGCTAGTAATCCCGGTAAGGCGAATTATCCCACCCATCGGACGTCTGGATACCGCCACCGTTGTCGTTGCGTTCGCCATCCAGTATCTGTCGGTACTCATCATTTTGACGCTTAGCGCGGTGGCGCCGACGATAGGGCTTGTAGCGCTTACGTCTTTGATCGACCTTGTCTTGCTGTCGTTGCGCCTGTTTACGTTTGCGATCTTCATTTACATCATATTGAGCTGGATCGCACCCGGAACATACAACCCGGCGACCGCATTTATCTCCATGCTTGTCGAACCCGTGATGCGGCCGTTCAGGCGCATCATACGTCCGATAGGTGGGCTCGACATTTCTCCGATCTTCGCAATCATCGCTCTGCAGGCTGGCGCCATTTTCCTGAGCACACTGCGACCCTTCCCGATTTGAGCAACACAGATCGCAGCGTTGCGCGATGGCAGGGTGACCATCTGATCGTGCAGGTGCGAGTTCAGCCGCGAGCAAGCAGCAACGAGATTCAAGGCGTGGAACACGGACAATTACGTGTGCGAACCACGGCCAGCCCAACGGATGGCAAAGCAAACAAGGCTGTTATCCGTTTGTTGGCCGACTATTTGGGTGTGCCCCAGTCACGTATTACGCTGACCCGAGGACTGACGCACCGCAACAAACAAGTCACAGTGTCAGGCCCGATAGACCTGCCCGAAGACCTGCCAGTCGCGACACGAGTAGCAAATGGTTTATAGTATTTGCCGCAGCCGGAGGCGACTATCATGAAAAACAATAAAATAATTATCGCTTTGTCACTACTCGGACTGGTGTCTGCCTGTGGCGGGCCGACCGAGACAAGCGCAGTTCCGGAAGCCCAGCCGGCTGGTGCCACAAGTACCGACATTGGCGCCCATGTCGTTCATTTCAGCGCCCAGTCGACGGATCAGTTGCCACCCGAAGTAGCGCGCGCCTACAACATCATGCGCAGCAAGAAGCGCGCAATGCTGAATGTCTCCGTTTTGGAAAAGGCCACCAACAGCCCCGTCGCTGCGGCAGTCACGGTCAAGACCGTGAACCTGACGGGCCAGCTCAAGAGTGTCACGATGCGCGAGATCAATGAGCAGGATGCTATCTACTACATCGGCGAGGTGCCCGTGGCAAATCGCGAGACTCTGATCTTCGATATCAGCGTAATGCCCGACGGTAAAGACCAGTCATCCGACGTCCGGTTCAAGCGGCAATTTTTTACTGACTGATATCGTTCCGGTCTGGTCGCACACCAACGCTTCTAAAAAGGCGCTCTTTGCGGTTACGTGACCGCTGAACTTGTGCTATCGTCGCGCTGCTTTTGACGCGGGTAACGCCCGTTTTTTGTATATTTGAGGAGTCATTTTTTCATGGCAGCGAACACCAAGAAGCCACCTACCAAATCAGAAATCTATGCAAAGATCGTTGACGACACCGGATTGGCACGCAAAGACGTTGCCGCCGTATTCGATTCGCTCAATGGTCAAATCAAGAAAAACCTCGGCGGTCGTGGCGCGCCGGGTATGTTTTCCATCCCTGGTCTTTTGAAAATGCGAGTTGTAAAGAAGCCCGCTAAAAAGGCACGCAAGGGCGTTAACCCGTTTACAGGTGAAGAAATGATGTTTAAGGCCAAGCCTGCATCAAAAGTCGTCAAGATTTCGGCCCTGAAAGGCCTGAAGGATATGGTCTGACTGCTTGCATCTCACGAGAGGTTACGAAGAGCCGGGGCATGCCCCGGCTTTTTTTATGCAGGACTGCCACTCCCAATTCGCGCAATGAAGTCCATTACCGCTTCACGGACGTCATTCAACCGACCGTGAAAGAAGTGCTCTGCGCCGTTTAGCACGAGCAATTCCGGGCCGGCCTCCAGGGCGTTCAGCCAGGCCAGCGTTTCCTCAATATCGACAAGTTCATCCTCGTCACCCTGCACGACTAGCCAGGGACACTCCGGCTGATATGCCATATCGTTAGCGAACCTGCTTACCGCCGGCGCCACGCTCACCAGTCCGTTGACCTCGGCTTTGACAGCGGCACGAATAGCAATTGCCGCACCAAAAGAGAACCCTGCCAGCCAAAGCGGTCCGGCAGGACGACGTTCCCGCATCCACTGCAGCGCAGTGAGAGCATCGTCCAGTTCGCCGATGCCATCGTCATACTGACCTTCGCTCGCTTCAGTGCCGCGGAAATTGAATCGCAGGGTTTCGAAGCCGGAGCGTACAAAAGCCCGCGCCAGTGTGTGCGCCACTTTGTTGTGCATCGTTCCGCCATGTTGAGGATGTGGGTGGCACACGACGGCTACGCCGGCTATTTCGCCATCCCCGGGAACATCGAGAATCGATTCGAGCTTGCCAACCGGTCCTTGCAGCATGAATTTCTGCGTTTGCGGTATTTTGTTCACGGTGCAACCCGGCCCTGCTTTCCTGATGAGATTTGCGGCGATATGAGCATTTTTCGTTCTGTTTTACCTGTATTTGCAACGAATTACACACTGTCCCAGGCGCTCTTCGTCCTATTTGTAATAGCTTAAGTGGATGTTATTGCTGTAAAATTCTGGCTTTGTAGCGAAGGTGGAAGCCGAGCGATCGCGCTGACCGGTAATGATATGAGTAACAGCATCGATCTCGAAGCACGTTATTGTGCACAGAATTACCACCCGCTGCCCGTTGTATTAACGCGCGCGGAGGGTGCCTACGTCTGGGATGAGGCAGGCAAGAAGTACCTCGACATGATGAGCGCCTACTCGGCGGTCAGCCATGGACACGGTCATGCCCGCCTTGTGAAACTTGTCCAGCAACAGGTCGGGCGCCTGAGTATCGTCTCGCGGGCATTCTATACGGACAAATTGGGCCCGTTCCTCGAAAAGGCGTGCACGTTAACCGGCCAGGACATGGCGTTGCCCATGAACACCGGCTCTGAAGCCGTCGAAACGGCTATCAAGGCGGCACGGAAATGGGCCTATACCGTGAAAGGCGTCGCCGCCGATAAGGCCGAGATAATCGCCTGTAGCGGCAATTTTCACGGCCGCACGATAGCAATCGTTGCGATGTCCGACGAGCCGCAATATCAAGAAGGATTCGGGCCGTTTCCGCCGGGCTTTCGACTTGTAGAATACGGTGACATCAATGCTCTGCAAGCCGCCATTAATGAAAACACAGCAGCGTTTCTCGTTGAGCCTATCCAGGGCGAAGGTGGCATCATCGTGCCACCGCCGGGATACCTCAAAGCAGCGGAGGAATTGTGTCGCAAACATAACGTGCTGTTGATTGCCGACGAAATACAGACGGGACTCGGGCGTACGGGCAAGCTTCTGGCGTGCGAGCACGAGGACGTGCACCCGGACGGCCTGATTCTCGGCAAAGCTCTCGGCGGCGGGATCTTGCCGGTTTCGATGTTCCTCAGTCGCCGCGATGTGATGGGCGTGTTTACACCTGGTGACCATGGCAGTACGTTCGGCGGCAATCCGCTTGCGGCAGCTGTAGGGTTGGAAGCACTGAATATTCTTATTGAAGACGATCTGCCGGAAAGCAGCGCGCGCATGGGCGATTACCTGATCAATGCGCTGCGCCAGATTGATTCACCGCTGGTGCGTGAAGTCAGAGGCCGCGGGTTGTTCATAGGCGTCGAAACCGACCCTGCGCTGTGCAGCGCACGTGAGATCTGTGAAGCCCTGATGGATCGCGGCTTGTTGTGCAAAGAGACACACGCGACGGTGGTCAGACTCGCACCGCCGCTGATCATCAGCGAAAGCGAGATTGATTGGGCCGTTGCGCAAATCCGCGATGTGCTCAGCGATATCGACACACAAAGGCTCGCCTCGTAAGGACTGACCTGTATGCCCGAAATCACAGTCACACACATTGCTCTTCTGGCCGGCGCGCTGATAGTCGGTGTGCTGCTAGGTTGGTTTGTCCGCGGCAATCGAACTGCGACAGAAAAAGTCGCGATCAATGCCGGTTGGCAGGAGCAACTCAAGGCACAACGTGGTGAGCACGAGCGATTACTGAAGCAGAACAAGAGCCTGATGGACCAGAACAGTCAGTTTCAGGCTTCGAATAAAGACGCAAAGATGCGCGCCAGCGAATTATCCGATGCCCTCAAAGAAGCGTTTGAGCGCCGCGACGAACTGCAGCGACAGATCAAGGACATCCGCGGCAATCTTGAGGTGGCCGTTACCCAGCGGGATCGCTTGCAAAGCGACATTGCGAACAGGGTTGCCAAAGCAGACAACGAAAGCGCGGCGATCAAGGATCGCGATGACAAGATCTTTAACCTCAGCCGCGAGCTTGAGAACTGGCAAAACAGGTTGCCGCCGCTAATCGAGCGCTACCAGAAGAGAAATGAAGAAGCCGAAACTCTCGAAGCTGAGCTTAACGCCGCCCGCGAACGGATCACAGCGCTGGAGTCCATGGTCGGCTCGGATCAGACGCGCGTCGAACCGGTGGATCCGGAAGCGATGAGGGATGGGCTGGACGCGTCAAACGATCCGCTCGAAGAAACATCCAACGTCGCGGTCGAGATTGATGAAGCGGAGGTTCAGGCGGAAGATTTCGCAGATGAAAACTATGAAGACGTCGATAATCTTCTGAACGGCGATGCGCGTGACAACCTCAAACTCATAAAGGGTGTCGGCCCCGCAATAGAAAAGACGTTGAACGAAATGGGCATCTTGCGCTTCAACCAAATCGCCGAGATGAGCGAATACGAGATCGACCGTGTCGCTAACCGCATGAAGGGTTTTCGCAGCCGCATTTACCGCGAAGACTGGATAGGCCAGGCCAGGGATCTGCACGACCAAAAAGTCGGTGGCTAGATCTTGTTCGCGGGTCAGCATCGTCTGAAGGTACTGGCGCTAACTTTGCTGCTGGCTGCCGGCCTGTTGGTCTCGGTATCAATAGATCAGGGAATAAACTCGCCAGGCAGCGTGACAGCCAGCGCCTCAGCCCTGGATCCCGCGGATTTCTCGATAGACTTTCACCGTGGCCAGCTGGTTCTCAGCGGTTTTACCGCCTCTGCCAAACATGAGCAGGCTCTTGCGAGAATCGTCGCGACTGAATTCAACACAGACGAACCGACACTTCGCTTCCGACCGGGTGTGGCAATGAGCGATGACTGGGTACCGTTAACCACGCAGCTTCTCTCTGCCTTCGCTGCGACTCAATCTGCCAGCGCAACAGTTACAGAGCACGCGCTCCAGATCCATGGTGTCTCTTCGACACCAGAGCTCTGGTCTGAGCGCCTCGACGCACTGCTCGAGGTATTGCCCGCGCAGATGACCATCAATCACGACGTGATCGTAGTCGACGATGTGGTTTCGCTGTCAGCGTTGTGCGAGCGTGCGTTCGCCCAGGCGCTCGGTGTGGCCGTTGAGTTCCGTCAATCCAGTACTGAGATCCGCACATCTTCGTACCTGACTCTGGATCGAATTGTCGAGGTAGCAAACGACTGCCGCGCCGGCACTATCGGCATAAGGGGCCATAGTGACGCGACAGGCGATGAAGCCTGGAACCGTCAACTGAGCCGCGCCCGTGCACAGGCGGTTGCCGACCACCTCACTGCTCGCGGCATTGATGCCAGCCGTCTTGTCGTGGCCGGTCTTGGGTCGTCCGAACCTATAGCCGACAACTCAACCGTAGTCGGCCGCGGCCTCAACCGACGAATAGAATTCGAACTACTGCAACCATCAATCTGAGTCGCCTGGCCCCAGCAAGCTGAACAGCTCGACCTCGAATATGAGTGTCGCACCGGGCGGAATAACGTTACCGGCACCACGATCTCCATACCCCATTTCGGGTGAAATTGTCAGTTCACGTTTTTCACCGATCAACATTCCAACCACACCCTGATCCCAACCCTGGATTACACGGCCGGCACCGAGCGGAAACGAGAATAATTCGCCACGATCAACCGAGCTGTCAAACTTATCACCACGATTATCCGCTGCTGCCGAATCGAATAACCAGCCCGTGTAATGCACGTCAACCATGTCGCCGGCTTCAGCCGCACGCCCATAACCGTTCTTAAGGATTTTTGCCTTCAGGCCCGTTGTAATTTCGAAAGACTCAGTCTCACTGGTTGTGCTGTCAGTCACTGCTTGCTCCTCGGTCGTTGCGTTGTCTGTAGCCGCGTCGCTTACCGGGTCGCTTTGCTGGCCGCATGCGGCTACAGCTGTCGCCAGAACGAGTGCGAATATAGTATGGCTGATCTTCATAATGTGTTGCCTTTGGATGAATATGAAAAGGGGCTCATTTTGAACCGTCGAAATCAAGCGATGCTGAATTGATGCAATATCGTAGCCCTGTCGGCTGTGGTCCATCTCCGAATACGTGTCCGAGATGAGCGTCGCACTGACTGCAAACGACTTCCTCTCGAGCCATGCCATGACTTGTGTCAGTCACCGTGCGTACCGCATCGCCCGCGAGCGGTAGCCAGAAACTAGGCCACCCCGAGCCCGAGTCGTACTTGTGAGCTGAAGAAAACAACTCCGCATTACAACAAACACAACGGTAAGTGCCATCCTGCTTGTGGTCGACATACTTGCCCGTAAACGCTCTCTCGGTTCCTTTTTCCTGGGTTACCGCGTATTGCTCGGCGCTTAGTTCCGATCTGAGCGCACTGTTATCTGGTTTCCTCTCCGACATGTCAGTGCTGTTTTATCCCGAGGCCACATTCGAATCAAGTTCGAGCAACAACGCATTCATACGTTTGACGTATTCGGCCGGGTTGTCGAGCTGTGATCCTTCGGCCAGCAATGCGTGGTCGAGCACGATATTTGCTATTTCACCGAATCGCTTGTCATCGGTTACGGCCGACAAGCGCATGACCAATGGATGCTTAATATTGATTTCGAGAATCGGCTTTGATTCGGGCAGAGACTGGCCGCTCGCTTCGAGCATGCGACGCAGCTGCGGGTTGAGTTCGCTTTCTCCGGCAACTACACAGGCCGGCGACTCGACCAGGCGCCGGCTCACCTGCACAGCTTCAACTCTGTCCTTGAGTACCTTCTTGACCTTCTTGAGCAGGGGTTTGTGTTCATCGTCCATCGCTTCCTGGGTGATCTTCCCCTCACCCTCGGGAAGTTCGATACCGGCGCGCCCGACATCAACCAGTACCTTGCCGTCATATTCTCTGAGGCTGTCAACAAGCCACGCATCAATTCGATCGGTTAACAGCAGTACCTCTATCCCCTTGTCTGTCAGGCCTTCAATGTGCGGACTGGCCGCAGCCGTCGCGTGATTCTCTGCCAGCACGTAGTAGATCTTGTCCTGATCTTTCGGGGCACGCTCGACATAGTCCTGAAGCGACTGGTCCTGGGCATCACCTGCAGTGTGAGTGCTTGAAAACCGCAGCAGCCCGGCCAACTTGTCTACATTGCCGTGGTCTTCAACAACACCCTCTTTCAAGACCTGACCGAACTCGCCCCAGAATTTCGCATAGTCGTCCGGCGCTTTGTTCGCCATTTTGCCGAGCATGTCCAGAACACGGCGAGTCAGCGCGTTGCGCATAGCCGTCAACTCCGGGTTCTGCTGTAACAACTCTCGCGATACGTTTAGCGGCAGATCTGAAGAATCGACCACACCTTTCACGAAGCGCAGGTACAGCGGCAGAAACTGCTCCGCGTCATCCATGATAAATACGCGTTGCACATACAGCTTGAGCCCGCGAGGTACATCCCGGTTCCAAAGATCAAATGGTGCATTTGCCGGAATATAGAGAAGACTCGTGTATTCGCGCTTACCTTCGACTCGGTTGTGACTCCATGTCAGCGGATCAGAAAAGTCATGCGAAAGGTGCTTGTAGAATTCTTTGTACTCATCATCGTCGATCTCGGAGCGTGATCGCGTCCACAATGCCGTGGCCGCATTGACGAGCTTCGGTTCCTGGTCTTTTTCAGTGGCGCTCGTCAGAGTTACCGGAAAGGCGATGTGATCCGAGTAAGTGCGAATCAGGTTCTCTATACGCAGCGGCTCGACAAACTCCAATTCACCTTCTTTGAGGTGCAGTGTGACGGCTGTGCCCCGTTCGCTGCGCTCAATATTCTCAATTGTGAACTCACCCTGGCCATCCGATTCCCAACGTACCGACTCATCCGCCGGCAGCCCAGCGCGACGAGACTCGACAACGACCTTGTCCGCGACGATAAAAGTTGAATAGAAGCCAACGCCGAACTGTCCAATAAGCTGCGCGTCTTTTTGCTGATCGCCAGTCATCTGTTGCAGGAACTCGGATGTACCGGAGCGTGCGATCGTACCGAGATGTTCAACGAGTTCATCACGTGACATACCGATGCCGTTGTCAATCACCGTAATTGTGTTGTTGTCTTTATCGGACTCGATTCTGATCTTGAGATCGGTGTCCTCACCGAGGAGATCGGGTGAAGCAAGCGCTTCGAAGCGCAGCTTGTCTGCAGCATCAGAGGCATTGGAAATCAGCTCACGAAGGAATATTTCCTTGTTGCTATAAAGGGAATGGATCATCAGCTTCAAAAGCTGACGTACTTCGGTCTGGAAGCCGAGTGTTTCCCGGCCCGTCTCGGTGCTCACGCCTGTATCTCTCCCACGTCTGTGTCGTTACGCTACCGACAAGAATCGGCAGCATCGAGTCAGACACGATAGGGGCTTGTCAGCCTATTTCAAGGGGTTGATGGGATGAAGTGACCGAATGGTATAAAAGGGACACGAACAGCAGCATCGCCGCGGCCATGGCAAGTGGCGGATGCCACAAGGCGAGCAGCACGCCCCCGATTTGGATAGTCAGCGCGAAACCGGTCAATAGCAGTGACTTCAGACTCCTGCGAAACCTCTCGCTGACAAGGCCGACCATATAGACGAGGTCATCAAGATCATCAAGCCATTGAACCAGTCGTTCCATACTTATGCGCTAGCGAACGATAGTTAGCAAAGGACGGATGCTCTCGGCGTCGATCGCGTTCGGATCGGCCTCATCCAATGCGTCGTTATTCGATTGTTTGGCGTGGGCGATAGCCCGATGGAATAATTCCCAGCGCTGCCTGGCGGCTTCATTTTTCAGGAAGACCACTGGCGATTCAGTTTCCTTGTACTTATTTGACATACTATTTAAATCGCAGTTGTAAGCTCAGTAAGTGTGACTATAGGTAGCTAAATGCTTTGCCTCCGTGAGGCAGATCACAGCTTGATTTAGAAGTTAGCGAGGCGCCAGTTTAATGGCGAAAAATCAGACGCAGTACCGCTTCTGAATGACACCGGGTCGACACAAAACGGGTGACCATGATCACAGTTCCCGCTGCCTTTAAATTCGCAAAAAAAACGCCGACGGAAAGTCGGCGTTTTAGCATCAATTTCAGACCGGATAAAAGTCTATTCGACCTCGTCGCCTGGTTCGGGTTGCCAGTCTCGTTTCACTTTTTCGGACCAATTGCGGTATCCCTTCCAAGAGTACAAGGCCGGATCGATTCCGACACGACGGCCGCGAGGAGCCGGTGCTTTGGATATCCACTGACGATACTGCTTCCATCCGTCCGCATCGTTCGCGGCCGGCTGTGTTGGCGTAACCGTCTCGGTTGAGTCAGCGGCTGGCGACATCGCATCCGTGCTGTAGTCATCCATCCATCTAAGGTGCTTGCTATCTGACATGTCTTTGCTCAGTAAGTCCTTTGAACAAATGCTATGCGTCTGGCTGAGCAAATCACAGGAACTGCATCACAATGCAGTTCGGGCTTTTTTACTTACGCTTCAATATGTTATATCGCTTTTTTACTTAATCACGCTTTTAGTGCGGCGAAAAAATTGTGCAACTCGACGATAATCGGAGAACAAAGTCAGGACACCCTATAACAGGGCGAATAATCACCACCGGAGATTTTCATGCGCTGTTGCTCGACAAAAGCAGCCAGCAAATCGTCCATTAACTGCATGATCGACGCAGAGCCGTTGATTTCGAAGGGACCACGCTGAACTATGAGTGACGCCGTATCTTCACGGACGTTACCCGACACAATTCCGGAGAAAGCGCGCCGCAGATTGGCCGCAAGTATGTGACGTGGCATGTCTTCATGGATCTCAAGCGCACTCATCGCTTCGTGCGTCGCTTTGAACGGCTTTTGGAATTCCGCATCGACGGCAAGACGCCAGTTGAAGTAATAAGCGTCACCGTGTTTGGTGCGAAAATCGCGCACATCACGCAGCGACGAGTGAACCGTACGCGCTACCTGACTCGGGTCGTCGATGATAATGGAATAGCGTCGCTGTGCTTCCGGGCCCAGGGTTGCTCCAATGAATTCGTCAATTTTTCGAAAATACGGCTCGGCAGACGCCGGCCCCGTCATGACCATCGGGATGGGTTGATCCCGGTTATCCGGATGCAAAAGCACACCCAGCAGGAAGAGGATCTCTTCGGCCGTGCCGACACCGCCAGGAAAGACGACAATGCCATGTCCGACCCGAACGAATGCTTCAAGCCGTTTTTCCATGTCCGGCATGATCACCAGCGAGTTCACGATCGGGTTCGGCGACTCGGCAGCAATGATGCCCGGTTCGGTGATGCCGACATAGCGACCACTGCGAATGCGTTGTTTCGCATGACCTATGGTCGCGCCCTTCATAGGCCCCTTCATGGCACCGGGACCACATCCTGTACATACATTCAGGCCCCTCAGCCCGAGCTCGTAGCCGACAAGTTTGGTGTAGTCATACTCGTCACGGCTGATCGCGTGGCCACCCCAGCAGACCACCAGGTCTACATCTGCCGGTACCTTCAGCAGCCCGGCATTGCGGACGATATGAAACACTGCGTCGGTGATGCCGCCACTCGACTCCAGGTCGAATCGACCGCTATCGACAATTTCGTTGCGCGTATAAACGATGTCGCGCAGTACGGCAAACAATAGTTCGCGGATACCACGAATCATTTTTCCGTCGACGAAAGCTCGCTCCGGCGCCCCAACTAACGCCAGCTTGAGTCCGCGGTCCGGCTGGATGAAGCCGACGCTGAAGTCCCGATAGCGCTCAAGCATTGCGCCGGCGTCGTCTTCATTACTGCCGGACTTGAGGACAGCAAGCATGCAACGCCGCAATAGCGGGTAGAGGCCACCCTCACTGCTACAGCGAAGCTGGTCAGCTTCGAGTTTTGAGAGAACTTCAAGGCTACCTACCGGCCGGACCTCAGCGTCCACAGTTTGGGTAATAGACACTGAATCCCCAGTCAGGGTTTGATTTCTATTGGCGTGTTATCGGGCGTCATGAGCCAGATATCGATCATGTCGGAGTTTGAGACCGCGATGCAGCCATTCGTCCAATCCTGGGTGCGATAGTAGGTCTCGGATCGCGTTGGCTCGTTTGGCTGACCGTGGATCATGATCGCGCCACCGGGCTCCAGGCCCTTGGATCTGGCTTGTCGTTCGTCCTCGAGATTCGGGTAGGAAACATGAATCGAGAGGAAGAACTCACTGTTGGGGTTGCGGGTATCAAGCCAGTAGGCACCTTCCGGAGTCTTGAAATCACCCTCATGCTCCTTATCGCCCTCGGGGCGAATTCCCAGTGCAATATCGAAGGTACGGAACGGTTCGCCGTCCATGATCAGGTGCAACTTGCGCGCGCCTTTCTCAACTACGATCCTCTCCGCCACAGGGAATTGACCGGCATGCAACATGCCCTGCCAGGCAAGTAGCAGAAATATAGTGAAGATTTTTCGGTGTGGCGACCTGATCATTGGCGAGCGCTTGGGTTATGCCTAAATAGCAAGATGTTAGTTGCTGGAAGCCTAGCAAAACTGATGTGACAGTAAAACGTCGACATTCACAAATTTCTTCCAACTATCCAACCGATTGCAAAGCCGATACCGCCTGCCACGAGCGTATACAAGGGAAGAAAGCGAAATAGCTGCCCGGGGTTTGTCGAGTCAGTGAACAGGTCATTGAGATTGACCGAATAGGCGTAGTGCAGGTAAATCGATAGTCCAAGCGCCGGTATTGAGTAACCGAGTGTACCCATTGGCATGCGCCACCCCGCGCCCGTCCATTTGCCAGCGCCACGCACCAGGGTAATTGTTGCAAGCAACAATATGATGGCCGGGGGCAGGAGATTGCGCATTACGTACGGACCGCCTTGTTGAACATCATTGATCCACACGAGGATTGCTACGAAAAGCAGTGCGAGTGGCAGCAGCCTTATGAGTATGAGCCGTGTCATCGCCAACTCAGGACGCGCCCACCGGGGCAAGTAGCGGAAAATTGACGGTTATGCCCGGCCTGACTTTGTGCAAATCCAATTCCGGGTTGTACTGCCGAAACAACCATACCGGCACATTGTATTTTCTCAGCGAGAGGATCCAGATGGACTCACCCTCAGAAATCACATGCTCTGTGATACCCGTAATAATGTTGCTGCGGAAGAAACTATCCTGCTGTGTTCGGTGGAATGCCACTCTTCGATCCTCGAAGGTCTTTGCGTCGACCACACCCAGATCGAGGCGGATCCGACTACCGACCTCGACCGGTGTTCGAAACGCCAGGCCATTGATGTCACGCAGCCGCTGCGTTCGAATGCCGAGCCAATCCGCGTAGTGGCCCAAGGTCTCAAGCGGGTGCACTTCAATCGACTTGTCAGCCGCAACGCTGTAATCACTCGGGTCGGACAACAAGGCCGTCTGCAAAGTACCTAACAGCGATGCAGCGAGATCACCAACCAGTGCCGAAGGCGCAAGCTCCCCTACATCCTCCGAATCCTCCGTTGCTGCGTCCACGTTAGCCACGACCGCAGCTTCGACCGCGGCCGCCTGCGTTGTTCGTGAAACCACAGCGGACGGCGCTGGTCCGGCTGCCGGCAAGCGCAGCCGCTGGCCGGCGCGAATACGACCCGCACTGCCAAGACCGTTCAGTGCAACCAGCGTCGAAACCCGTGTCTGATAGGCCTCTGCGATCTGCGACAAAGTGTCGCCTCGCGCAATCGTGTGGAACAGGTCCGGCAATTGCGCTGCTTGCCATTTGTCACCCGGAATGTTCGCGATGAGACTATCGATAGGCGCATCGAGCATCGTCTTCGGCAGACGAATATCATAGCCTTTTGGCATATGCTTGCTGCCTTGCCAAACCGTCGGCTGAAGAGCGAGGTTGTGTGCGGCCAGTTGCGCCGGAGTAATACCAAGCCCGGCGGTCAGCTCTTTGACCGCAATATAGGCCGGCAACCTGGTTTCCTCGAAGTCGGTCGCACGAGCTGCTACCAGGCCAGGGAAATATTTTTCCACATTCTGATCAACCTCCTTCGCCGCGAGAAATGCGACATAGAAGTTCCTGGACGCAAATCCAAACGTCCTGCCGTCGTAATTGCGCAGGATTTCCGCATACGCAGTATCGCCATATTCGCGCATCGCTCGCCGAGCACCGGCAAGACCGTGGTTATAGGCGGTGATCGCCATAGGCCAATTGCCGGTGATCGAATAGTTGTACGCAAGGAGTCTTGCGGCGGCCTGCGTCGCGATGAACGGGTCGTTACGTTCGTCTATGACGTGATCAATGCGCATGAATCTTCGACCCGTGCTGCGTGTGAACTGCCATATACCGGAGGCGCCGACATGCGAGCGCGCATTCGTATTATATGAAGATTCGACATGCGGCAATGCTGCCAGCTCGATCGGCACGCCGAGAGCCGTGAATTCTCTTTCTATGTGGGCACGATAACGGCCTGCGCGAACGAGTCCCTCTGCAAAGCGGTCCTTCAGGCCTTGCTGATAGCGAATCTGCTTGCTCGCTGCTGTCAGCGTCGAACTGCTGACATCGTCAGGCCACAGCGCCAGCACACGTGCTTCTTCAGCACTCAGGGAATCGCGCTTACCACCGGCCAGTGTCGCGAGTACGGCCTGCAGCTTTTGGCGCCGTTTCTTAACGTGGCGCTGACGTTCGCGGCGACTCATTTTCGCCGGCAGGTCTACGCGCTCGTAAACAACCGCCAGATTCCGATTGTCATGCAAGACGCCCTGGTCAGTCGTGTAGTGCGTGAAAATGCTTACCCAGAAATCGACATCGCGCTGCAACTCAGCGGGCTGCGGGAATGTCTCATCCGCATTCGCAACAGCAAGGGTGAGCAAGATCAAGAATAAACTATGTCGAATTTTTCTTGTCATTTAAGTTAAATCAAGTTTCAATCCTAAATTATTGATTAGTTCACAGAAAAATACAGGATATTGCCTTATTGTTAAGCATGCTAAAGAGCCTTGCCGGCGACAGCAACGTCTTTATTGGCAGGGACAAGAGGCTCGCGAGCCCATGACGACACTCACCCGATCATCCCGAACCTTACTGGCGGCCTGCTTTAGCGCTGCCTGGCTTGCGTGCGCTACAAATCTGGCGATGGCAGGCGAAGTCGCCGTGGATCCCGGCGATAACGGCACCGACATCGTTGAAGATACGACCGACGACGTGGACTCGCGTTCAAGTGAAGTTGCGGCTGCCGCGGAAGAAATGGTCGATCCGGTCGTCGCAGACCGTGCGGCAATTCCCCTGGCGGAGGCCGTTAACTCGGCTGAAGGTCTCGCGGAACCGCTGCAGTTTCTTGGCGCGGAAATCCAGCCGGGATCAGCGGAGAGACTTTCCTGGTCGGCGACAGAGCTCTTTGAAGGCGTGCCTGTATCGACTCCGGTTCTGGTGGTCAATGGCGCGCTTCCAGGACCGACTCTGTGCCTGACCGCTGCCGTTCACGGCGATGAACTCAACGGAATCGAGATGGTTCGCCGCGTTCTCCATGACCTTGTACCGGCGAAAGTCTCTGGTGCCGTAATCGGCATACCGATCGTGAACGTGCAGGGGTTTCGCCGCGGCTCACGCTATCTTCCTGACCGTCGCGACCTGAATCGCTACTTTCCGGGTAACCCCAACGGCAGCGCGGCAGCAAGAATTGCACACTCCTTTTTCATGAATGTCATCGCCGGCTGCGACGCCCTGATCGACGTTCACACAGGCTCATTCGAGCGCGCGAATCTGCCGCAGATACGCGCCGACCTTCGCGACCCCGATGTTGTGACGCTCACCCAGGGTCTGGGCTCAATGGTAATCCTGCACAGCACCCCGGCAATTGGCACATTACGTTACGCTGCGACCAGAGCCGGCATTCCGACAGTTACGCTAGAGGCCGGTGGCCCGTCACAGCTAGAACTTAGCGAGGTGAAACACGGCGTTAAGGGTATCGAGACGCTCGTATATACGCTGGGCATGATCAAGAAGAATCGTTTTTGGGGCCAGCCCGAGCCGGTCTATTATCGTTCTTCGTGGGTACGCGCCGACAATGGTGGAATTTTGCTCGCTGATGTCAGCCTGGGAAGCACCGTGCGCAAGGGCACGCTACTTGGCACGATTACCGACCCGATGAACAACGCAAGAGCAGAAGTGCGGTCACCGTACGCGGGTCGAATTATTGGCATGGCTCGCAACCAGGTCGTAATGCCCGGCTTCGCCGCATTCCATGTCGGTATTCAGACGGATGAGGCGCCGACCGATTTCATCGAGGAAATACCGACGCTGGACGAAAATACCGGCGATCCCGATGACTACATCGACGGTATGTCCGAGTAACATCCCACGGTAAAACCCTCGAAATTGCTGGACTCAGGCCGTCGCTGTTCATAAGCTCCATCTGCGATGGCTGACAATCGTAAATCCCTTTATTCCTACATCGCTCCGGCGTACTGGCCGACCTGGCTGGGGCTCGGGCTATTACGCGTCATATGCTGGCTTCCACACAAAGTCGCTCTGGGCATCGGACGCTATATCGGCAGGGCTGGCCGCCGCCTGGCTGGCGAACGTCGCGCGATCGTGAAACGAAACCTGGAACTGTGTTTTCCGGAGATGCCGGTTGCAGAGCGCGATACTATCGCCCGGCGGCATTTCGAGGCACTCGGCATGTCCCTGATCGAAATGGGCCTTGGCCGCTGGGCATCGGACCAGCACCTGACTGGACTGATGGACATCGTTGGCCTGGAACACCTGCTTGGAGCTCTCGACGACGGCAATGGTGTCATTCTGTTGAGCGCCCACTTTACGACGCTTGAGGTCAGTGGCCGGGTTATGAAACTCCACACTCCGCCTCTTGACGCGGTGTATCGCAAGAATCGCAGTCCGTTCATTACGGAAATTCTTCTCACGGGGCGCGAGCGTTCCGTCGAAAACACGATCGAAAAGCAAGATATCAAAGGCATGGTACGAAGCCTGCGCAATGGCCGAATTGTCTGGTATGCCCCAGATCAAAGCTACAACCGCAAGGGCGCAGAAGTAGTGCCTTTTTTTGGTGTGCCCTCAATGCATACAACGGCAACATCGACATTGGCGCGCCTCGGCAAGGCGACTGTGGTTCCTTACTTTCCGGAAAGGAAGCCGGATGGAAGATACTTGCTGAGGATTTTGCCCGCGCTGGTTGATTTTCCGTCCGGGGACACCGTTAAAGATACCGAGCAATATGTGCGAGTTGTCGAAGAGCATGTCCGGCGGTGTCCGGAACAGTACCTTTGGATTCACCGCAAGTTTAAGAACCTGCCAGATACCTACCCGGACTACTACGCAGACCTTGAAGCGTCGAAATAGCCTTCGAGCAAGCGCTCCCAATCTTGTCTGGCAAAGTGCACCTTCGCATCGAGCGTGCCAACTTTCTGCAGTGACCGATGCAATCGACTGAGGGTCTTTTGCTGCCACTGGCCCGGCTGCAGTAAGCGACCACGATCGAAATCAAGCATCCAAAGGCGACCCTGGGCATCAATCTGCAGGTTGTAGGCGTTCATGTCCGCGTGAAATACGCCGGCCGCATGAAACTCCTGAATAGCGCCCCCGAGCGTGAACCAAAACTCGCCATCCCGACGCTCCGCCGCGATGAAATTCGATAATGCCTGTACGCCAGGTATGCGAACCGTAATGATGTCCGCAGTGTAAAACAGCCCCCGCCGTCGGTAACGAGCCGCTGCCGGTCGCGGAACTCGCAACCCGCTGTCCGCCATTTTCGCCAACAGGCGCCACTCCATGAACGGCCGCGTATTGTGTTCGCCCGTCCAGACGTAGCTGTCCCGAACCAGCTTGCCTACCAGTCCGCCACGTACAAAGTGCCTCAATACGAATTGCCGCGGCACGTGTCCGACAAACATCGTATTACCGCGACCAGCGGACCGCAGCGCACCGCTGACAGGCTCAGAATGCAGCCAGCCCGACGGCACAAACTGGTCTTCAGAGACTGCACTGATTACAGAGCGATCATAGAGAATGGCGCCACTTGCCGTTTTTTCGACCGACTCGGTCAATGCATGCACCCCGGATCGCGCCGTCGGAGCGTTGTGGCAACACGACTTGCGCAGACAAACATCAAAAACCGCTTTTTAATTACTTTTCGACACATTTTCCTGTTTTTAACCGATTTTCAATCACTTTTTACCGACTTTTCTGCCCAAATTAGTTGCGATTCTGGCGACTACAGGTGCGCCGCAAGAGTGCGCAAGATTGTGGGCAGTATTACCGCTTTTCGCCGCATTTACTGGCATTATTGCTACTTATAAGTGTTTTTTTTAAGTATTTCCACACGCTAAAACCGGCCGAAATCCGAGCTGCCTGAAAATATCACTTAGATGGGAAATCCAACATCGCAAGAGTGAGCATTTTTGACGATTTTTAGAGAATTTAGTGACATTTCGAATCTTTTTAAAATTGACTGACTAAATCAAATGAAAACACAACATTTCGCGACTTTCCGACATTTACCGATTTTAGGAGATTTTCGTCGCATGATCATTCCGTTTCGGACTCCTCAAGCGAATATTGCGCTCCGCAGTATGGGCATTTTGCTTCGCCAGTGTCCTCAATCGGCAGGAACACTTTCGGATGCGAGTTCCACAAGTACATATCGGGCATTGGGCAGGATAACGGTAAGTCCCTGTGCCCCACTTTGTACCGATGCTGCGAATTTGCAGGAATAAGGTTGTCTTCGACTGTCCCGACTTTGGCGGCCACATTTTTTCCCGGGTTGCGTTGTGGATTGATGGCGAATTATAAGCAATGCGCCGACCTCGCGGCTATGCTTCGCCGTCATCCTTTAGGTGTTCCCGCCAAATTGCGCGAACGTAGTCGCGCTCAGGTTCGAACTCGTCGACGGGAACAAGCGGCCTATGATCGTTCAGAACCAGATGGTGTACTCGCAGCCGGTAAGTCTTGTAAATGTCTTGCAGCCGGGTGACAACTTCTGCATCAAGGCATCCGGTCACGGCCAAGGCATCCAATTGGCGGATATTGTCGGAAAACTCAATTACCGATGGGTGTTCTCTGGCATGCAGCAGCACGAGATACTGCACGGTGAATTCGATGTCGCCTATACCACCTTGCCCTTGCTTGATATCGAACAGCGCTGCATCGCTTCTATCCAGCTCACGACGCATACGTCGCCGCATGGAAACGACATCGGCGCGCAAAGAGTCGCGACGTACCAGGTTCTTCAGTGTCTCGCGTCGAATCTTTTCGAATTCACGCCCGACCGACTCACTCCCCGCCACGGGACGAGCACGCAACAACGCCTGATGCTCCCAGGTCCAGGCATGGTCCTGTTGATATCGCTCGAAGGCATCGACGCTGGTAACCAGTAGACCGGACTGCCCATCTGGCCGTAGCCGCATATCGATTTCGTACATGATTCCTGAACCGGTCTGCGTCGTCAGAAAATGCACTACACGTCGCACAAGCCGGCCGAAAAACATCGTGTTATCCAGCGGCCTGGCGCCGTTTGTCACCTGCTGCGCGCCACACGAGTCATGCAAAAAAACGATATCCAGGTCCGAGCCGTAAGAGAGCTCCAGGCCTCCCAACTTGCCATAGGCAACCACGCCAAATCCGGCCTGCCGGGTTTCGCCGGCGACGACGAACTGCGGCACTCCATAAGTTTCCGAGAGATCTTTCCAGGCCATCTGCAGGGTATGTTGCAACACCGTTTCAGCAAGTTCTGTCAGCGCATCACTGACCTTCATAATCGGCAGTGTGCCGTGAAAATCCGCCACGGCTATGCGGAATTGATTGGCCCGCTGAAACTGACCCAACACCTCCATCTGTGCTTCAGCGTCGACATCGCAGTGCAGTAGTCGTTGCCGCAAATCTTCAGCGAAGCTCGCACGTGACAATTGCCCCGAGTAGATTCTCGGATCGAGAAGCTCGTCGAGCAACACCGGGTATCGCGCAAGTTGCTCTGCCACATAAATGCTCTTTTCACACAACTCGACCAACCGATCGAGGGCCGCTTCGTTCTCATTAAGCAAGGCCAGGTAAGCGCTGCGGCGCAGCACTTTCTCTACGACAAGCAGCGACCGGGAAAATGCTATCAGCGGTTCTTGCCTCGTACGAATCGACAACAAAAGCTTAGGCATGAACTGCCGCAACCGCTGCCGCGATGTTGAGTCGATCTGCGTCGTAACGGGAGCACGCGCGAATTTTTCCAGCTCAAGGGCCAGTTCATGCGCCTGACTAAAACCCTCCTCCGCCAGGAAGTGATGCCACTCGCGCGCACCGGCATCGCGTGACCACACATCTTCTGATTTGCTCCTGACGCCGTCTTCGGCTACTTCCGCCCCTGCTCGAAAAGCAATCGCCTCGAATTGCTTTGAGACTTCGGCGCGGTGAGCGTCGAGGGTAGCGCGCAGGGAGATCCAATCGCGAAAGCGCATAGCTTCGCAAAGACGCGCCCTGTCAACGCTGTCGGTCGGCAACTGGTGAGTTTGCTGGTCACGAATTGCCTGCATGAAATTCTCAATGCGCCGTAAAAACTCATACGCGCCCAGCAAATTCTCGGCGGCGCTCTTTGTCAGGCCACGCTCACCGATCAGGCGCGGCATTACTTTCTGCAGCCCCCTCTCCTGCAGCTCCGGTTGGCTGCCACCTCGCACCAGCTGCAAAGATTGCACGATGAACTCTATTTCCCGAATCCCGCCCGGCCCCAACTTGACGTTGTCCGCCATATCGCGTCGCGCTACCTCAGCTGAAATCAGCTCGTGCATACTCCGCAGCGACTCGAAAACACCGTAATCGAGATAGCGCCGAAAGACGAAAGGCCGAACAAGGTCACCGTGCAACTCCGCCGCTATCGCCGGCGGTGGCCTGGGGCCGACAATTCGCGCCTTCACATAGGCATATCTTTCCCAGCCCCGCCCATGCTGCAAGAGGTAGGACTCCAGGGCCGCAAAACTAAGTACTGGCGGGCCACTGTCCCCGAACGGCCGCAATCGTGTATCAATGCGAAAGGCAAATCCATCGGCTGTCGCCTCGTCCAGCAGGGCGATGATATTGCGAGCTACGCGGGAAAAATATTCAGCTGCACTCAGGCTGCGCTCGCCGTCTGACTCTGTGCCTTCGGGATACAGAAATATCAGGTCGATATCGGATGAGAAATTTAACTCATGACCACCGAGCTTGCCCATGCCGAGGATAACGAGAGAAACAGGGTCTCCCGCCGCGTTACGCACGATACCGTGGCGCTCGTGTAACTGCTGCTGCGCATAACCGGCTGCTGCCTCGAGCAAGCGATCCGCCAAATCTGAAAGTGCCACCAGCGTTTCGTCGAGAGTCGCGACGCCTGTGATTTCCCGCCACAAAACATGCACCATGTAACGGTGCCGACAGCGCCGCAATTCCTGCTTTACTGTCTCAATGGATTCATCGCTGGAAGCTATTTCGGCCGCGAAGCGCTCAAGAAGAGATGCGTCGGGTAGCTGCTGCAAGGAATCCTGATGTTCGGTAAACCACTCCCACTCGCGCATGACTGTTTTAGCTGCGAATTCGCTGCAGGCCACGAGCCGGGCAAGTGGCTCAATCGTGCCAGCCAGCATCCCGCCAATGTCACGATCCGCTTTAAGCTGTTCAAACCACTTCGTTGCCACATCACGCAGCTCGGGAGGTAGCTCACTAACAACGTCCACGATCGTTTCATTTAGCTGGGCATCCATGCAAGTGAGTCTATCAGTCCGGAGTCAGGAGTCTCGACACCGAATTGCATGCAATTTCCGATTAACCGATATGGCGGCCTAGGCCGTAGACGTCTTCAGGTCAATTTGCAGCTGCTGCAGCGCGTCTCCCAACGGTATCGGGCGACCGACAATATGACCTTGTGCAAAATCCACACCCAATTCAGTAATCAACTCACGTGCCTCTTCACTCTCAACGTATTCTGCAACGGTATCGAGCTCCATGACTTTGGCAACCTGCGTGATAGCCGCCACCATCGACTCTGATATGCGGTTATCGGTGATATCGCGGATGAAACTACCGTCAATTTTCAGTGTGTCGACGTTGAAGTTTTTGAGATAAGCAAAAGAGCTCAACCCGGCGCCGAAATCGTCCAGCGAAATCCTGCAGCCCCAGCCATGCAGCGCGTCGATTAGCGTCTGTGCCTTTTTCAGGTTGGAGACTGCGGCCGACTCTGTTACCTCGAACCCCAGGCGTTCTGCCGGTAACCCACAATTTTCGAGCTCATCCTTGATAAATTCCAGAATGTCATCATCGCTCATCGACTGGCCGGACAAGTTAATCGAAAAGATAGTCTTGTCTAATGCTGGCACTCCCTCTTCCGTCGAGAGTTTCGCCATAGTATTGGATATTACCCAGCGATCTATCTGCGGCATGAGTTTGTACCGCTCCGCAGCCGAGAAGAACGAGCTAGTCGGAATTTCTTCGCCGCTTTCGTCTTTCATTCGCAGCAGGATTTCGAAACGCAGTTGTTCGTCACGACCACTGAGGCTGATTATCGGTTGTACAAACAGCTCGAACTCATCGCCATCGAGCGCCTGCTGGATTCGCGTGACTAACTGCATGTCATCATGGCGGCGAATAAGGCTCAGATTCTGATCATCGTAGATTTCGATGCGATCGCGACCGTGCTCCTTGGCCGCCTCACATGCCATCCTGGCTGTCGTCAGCGCGGCACCACCGTCAGTGTTTTCGCTAAAGTCGGCGATACCGATGCTCATCGTTATCTGCAGTGATTTATCACCTTCAAGGTAGCGCAGTGACTGGCCTCGGTCTCGAATGGACTGGGCGAGTTGCATCGCACTGTCGGTGTCTGAATGTGTGAGTAAAATGCAGAAATCATCGCCTGCCAGTCTGGACACGACAGCATGACGCGACAAATCCTCTTCGAGCAGGCGCGCAAAATGCACGATGACGGCATCTCCGGCATCACGATTGAAAGTGTCATTTACAAGTTGCAGGTTATCGAGATCGAAATAGATGAGCTGGTGAACATCATTATTTGTAGACAGCGTTTTGGCCGACTCCTGTAACTGCGCTTCGAATCCCGAGCGGTTCATGAGCCCGGTCATTGCATCGAAGGACTGCTCGACGACATATTCGACCTTGCGGACGATGTGCGCCATAAAACGGCGGTCGGATTTCGAAAAACTATCGTGGTTGATTCGTCCCAGCTGGGCCAGAACCCCTTCGAGATTGCCATGCCTGTCAAGGATCGGGCAGAGGAGTGTCTGGTAGCCTTTACCCAGGGCATCATCTGCACCATCGATCCCGGGAATTTCAAATACTGCAGGCCAGCGTTTTTCTTCAAGCTTGGGCATCAGGTGATCGATCAGGTATCTGTCGAGAATCTTGCGATTGACGCTCTTCCAGCTCGAGTGTGTCGCGCTAACCCGAATTCGTTTTGACGGAATCAGTAGTACGCTGTACGCGATACCCAGAAACCGACCGCTTTGACCGACCAACTGTGCCAGCCCGGCATGACTGCGGGACGTTCCATGGATCTTTTCATCGACCTCATAGACAAGTGTCAATTCATTTTCTATCTGTTCGCTTTGCCTCGCTGCAGTCTGCAGGTTCTGACCGAGAACAAGGCTTTCGCCAATTAGATCAACTGCGGGACGCAAGATGTTGACGAGCATCTTCGGATTGAATGAAGATGACTTGCCCGCATTGCGGGAAAATACCGCGACCAATAGACCAAGTCGATTCCCAGCGTCATCGTAAACAGGCAACGCGAGCGAGGTTCGACCGGACTTGAGCGTGCGTCGAATTGCTTCCTCATCGCCAGTGGCACCGTCTATCAATTCGTCAGGCAGATCGACGACAAAATTGTCCACCTCGTAGTCATCCGCACCGTCACTACTCCAGATACATTGACGATCCGAACCATAAAAACAGAAGCACTGAGCACGCGGCACGAGCGAGTGCAGCAGGCCTTTCGCCTTACCGACGTTTTTTATTGTTTGCAGCGTATGCAGATCAGCTGACAATGTTCGATCCAATTGAGAAGGCAATGCACCTCGAAGAGTCCACGATGCCATTTGCGCACAAATCAGGATGTGACTTGGGTCTCAAGAAAAACCGTTTTTACCTGAAAATCAGCTAATTACGTGCTTTTTCACCAAAATATTCGTCCGATCGGTTCAAAATACAAAACGCCTGCCAGTGCCGGCGAACGCTTCATCTCGATTGTTCACTATTGCGATTCCAGCCAATCGTCGTCCGAACCTTCGTTTACACCTTCAAATAGTGGCGTCGACAGGTAACGCTCACCCGTATCCGGCAACATCGCGAGAATGACAGATCCTGCAGTGGCGCTCTCGGCGACGTTCAGCGCGGTAGCCAGGGTCGCACCTGATGAAATACCCGTAAAGATACCTTCCTTGTGTGCCAATTCACGCGACACCTCGATTGCTCGATCATCGTTTACCGACAACAGCTGATCGTACACATTACGATCAAGTACCTCGGGAATGAAATCCGGCGTCCAACCCTGGATCTTGTGCGGAGCCCAATCATTACCAGCGAGTAGTGCCGCTGCTTCCGGTTCCGTCGCCACGACCGTCAGGTCTGGCCTGGCTGCCTTGAGGATTCTGCCGGCACCACTCATTGTGCCGCCCGTTCCATACCCGGTAACCCAGTAATCAAGACGCCTGCCCGCGAAATCCCTAAGAATTTCCGGTGCCGTCGTATTTGCGTGAAATTCGGGGTTGGCCGGATTCTCGAATTGGCTCGCAAGAAACCAACCGTGTTTCTTCGCCAACTCCTCGGCCCTCTTAACCATGCCGGTACCGCGTTCTGCCGCCGGCGTCAAAATAACCTTGGCTCCTAGTCCGCGCATGATTTTGCGCCGCTCTATCGAAAATGAATCTGCCATTACCGCGACAAAAGGGTGTCCTTTCGCAGCACAGACCATTGCTAATGCAATACCGGTGTTGCCAGACGTTGCCTCAATAACCGCCTGGCCTGGCTTCAGAATACCTTTTTGCTCCGCGTCATTAATGATGGCAAATGCGAGACGATCCTTCACGGACGCCATCGGGTTGAAGGATTCAACCTTGACGTACAGCTCAACGTGCTCCGGGCCCATACGATTAAGACGTACGATCGGCGTATTGCCGATCGTCTGCAATATATTGTCGTAAATCATTTGTTGATCCTTCTAATTATTGTTCGCAACCAAGTATATGAGGCTAACACGAAAATAATTTCCCATCAGCGCCCATCACTCCATACGCAAGCCATTAATAAAACTCATTTTTTTCGTTGTTATAACCGTGTGTTATATATACCTCTAAATTTTGTTTTGCGGCATCTAATGTTTGTGACAGAGAGCCCGGTCAGGCAACAGGCAAATTTGTCGAACCGTGATTGAAACGATCGCATCTTTACGTGGTCACATATGAAGACACTGAGACGACGCACAGTATGAAACTACAACAACTCAAGTATTTGATTGCCATCGTCGACAACGGGCTGAACATCACCGCAGCCGCGGACAGGCTGTACACGTCGCAACCGGGGGTCAGCAAACAATTAAAATTACTCGAGGAAGAGCTTGGCCTGCAGTTGTTTACGCGCAAGGGCAAGAGCCTTGGCGCCGTCACTGCCGCCGGTCAGCAGGTGATCGATCGATCACGGCTGATCATGCAGGAGGTAGAGAATATCCGAAGTCTTGCCTCAGACTATTACCAGGAGGAAGAGGGAACGCTGTCAATCGCGACCACGCATACTCAAGCTCGATATGTACTTCCTGATGTCATTCGAGAATTTCGAGAACGTTACCCGAAGGTTAACCTCAACCTGCACCAGGGAACTTCAGAGCAGATTGCCGACATGGTTTCCGCCAACGAAATCGATTTCGCAATTGCGACCGGTTCGCATGATCTGTTTAGCGGTTTGTACCTTGTACCGAGCTATCACTGGGATCGCAAAATTGTCGTCCCGAAAGAGCATGAGCTTGCGCAACTGGAGCGCAAGTTAACGCTCGACGACCTGGCGCAGCACCCCCTCGTTACCTACGTTTTCAGTTTTGGCGGCCAGTCGTCACTCAAACGTGCTTTTGCCGAGCAGGGACTTGAACCGGATGTCGTGTTTACTGCTCGCGATGCGGACGTTATCAAAACATATGTACGTATGGGCCTCGGTGTCGGCATAGTTGCCAGCATGGCCGAAGATTGCGCGGATCAACAGGACTTGACGGCGATTGGCGCCGAAGGATTGTTCCCGCGCAGCACCACGTGGATAGGTTTTCGCAAAGACATCGTCTTGCGTCGCTACATGCTCGACTTTGTTAAGTTATTCGCGCCGCACATTACGAGCGACCAACTCGAACAGACTCGCAACGTCCGATCGCAGGCGGACATCGACAAGCTGTTCGCGAGCACCACACTGCCAGTTCGCGGCGGTTGCTCTGATGGTATGACCGCTGCGGCCTAGATACTGCATTTAGTATATTCGGATGCCGCCGTGACGCCTGCGGCTGCGCTGGTCGACCCACCACAGACCGAAAAGAAACCCACCGATCAGACAGAAACCAGCTGCCCCGGCGACCCATTGCAAAGGCATGCTGTTCTTGTATTGCGACTGCCGTTTTTGCAGGCTGGCATTTTGTTCGCCGAGCTCGACTGACTTTGCGTCGCTGTCTTCCAGTCGGGCCTGCAAGTCAGTAACTTGCTCGTTTAGCGAATCGATGGTCGCGGCGGGCGCGGCGAAGGCATTTCGCAACTTCTCAAGCTCTCCGGCAAGCCTGTCCGCTTCGGCACGCGTTTCAGCAACTATCAGTTTGGCCGGCTTGTCGTTGACGAGAAAGCCCGCTTTTACCCAGCCAACCGCACCATCTGGCAATCGCACGTTCGCGTAATAGGTTGTCCGTGACAGGATTTCGAGCTCTTGTCCGCTATCGAGATTACGGAACGGGCGGTCGCTGGTATCGGATGCCTGATGCAAGCCGAGTTGCAGTGTATCCGTGACGTAAGCGGTTTGCGCCGACGCAAATAGCGGCACAAGCACCAATACACTAATAAACAGACGCATCATCATTCTCCAAGTCTCATTACGCAAGAGTCTACTACAGCCATTCGTGTCTGAACCGCATACTGGTCATTGCTCGTACAACCAGCGCAGCAGTGACTCCTGCACTTCTTCACCATACCCACGATGAATGTCCTTTTCGTTCTGCAGGACAACAACAATAAAGCGCCGACCTGACTTCGCCTGCAGATATCCTGCTATGGCGGAGACGTCGTCTAACGTTCCTGTTTTGAGGTGTGCCGAGCCTTCCAACGGGCTGTCGTCCATCCTGTTCGACAAGGTGCCGTCGAGTCCTGACAGCGACAACGATGATACGTACTCAGGCATGTATGGCTGTCGCCAGGCAAAATGCAGCATTGCGCCGAAGTCGCGTGCCGTCATACGCACATCGCGTGACAGTCCGGCGCCATTATCAAAAGCGAACTCCGAAAACTCGAGCCCTTTGTCGCCCAACCATTCACCGACAACTTTTCGCCCGCCCGCTTCCGTACCTGGCTCACCAAGGACCTCTGCGGACAGCGTGTAAAGAAGCTGCCGCGCCATGACGTTATTGCTGTGCTTGTTGACGCGCGTAATGATATCCGCCAACGGCAACGATCGGAACGAGATCAGCGGCTCGACGTCTTCCGGTGCAATCTGACTCTTCCAGCCACCATTAAACTCTCCGCCAGATTCACGCCATAGCGACGTAAAGAGGCCATAGACGAAGTCATTGTGGCTTAGTGCCGATCTGCTCATCGCATATCGCTTACAACCTGCAGGGAAGCGGCCGCTAAAGGTCATCTTGTTTATCGCTTCGTTCGCAGAAACCGTTATTCCGCGCTGAAACCCGCGACACGCGCCGGCCACCAGTGACAGGCGATTATCAACACTCAGATTCTCAAGCGGCGGATCCAGCCAGACGTGGACAGCTTTGCCGTCGTGATCCGGTTCGAACCAGTATCGAACGGTCTTGTAATTCATGAGCAGTGCGTTGGGCGCAACGTTGTAGGAGCGCAATGGCTGGCGATCAAACGCAGCAGGATCATGATTTAGGATATCGAAGTAGCTATCGTCGATAAGCAAGTCGCCATTAATTTTTCGGAGGCCGGTCTGCCTTACACGCCGCAGCAATTGCCAGACACGCTCGGTAACCAGGAACGGATCACCATGACCCTCGATGAGCAGGTCGCCGTTCAGCACTCCATTCTCGACCTCACCAAGAGCATAGATGTTCGTATTCCAGCGGTAAGTCGACCCGAGAACATCTAGCGCGACCAACGTCGTCAGGAGCTTAATTGTGGAACCGGGGTTGCGCGGTACATTGTCCTGCCACTGGAGTACTGTTTCACCGCTGTCGAGATCCCGAACATACATACTCAACGAGTCATGTGGCAGCTTGCGGTGATTCAGTGCGCTTTGTACCGGCAATGGCAGATCTGATGTCATGGCCGCCTGCGGCAGAAGACACAACAAGAGCAGGCTGATCAGATATCGGTTGATGCGCATATTGTATCGTTACGGCCGAGTCGGTTTCTGCAAGCCGTATGCGCGAATTCTGTCCGCCAGTGTTGTCGGCCTTACGCCCAGCAACTCCGCAGCTCCTTCGGCGCCGGATACACGCCAGCCCGTCTTTTTGAGCGCCGCCGCCGTATTCTGCTTTTGAAATGCTCGCATTTCTTTCTCGGTCATTATTTCGTTGTTGCCCGCTGAGGTTTTCGCATTGGTGCCAGTCTCTACAACACTTAGATTAGGCATGGATAGATCAAGGCGCAAGACATTCCCGGGCGATAGAATTACCGCACGCTCGATGACGTTCTTGAGTTCCCGAACATTCCCTGGCCAACCGTAATCGAGAAGATTTTCTGCTTGCGCACGGGTTAACGTCATTTGGTCCCGCCCGAAGTCGTTGCAGGTTACCTCCAAAAAATGTTGTGCTAGCTGGATGATGTCTTCTTCGCGCTCTCGCAACGGCGGTACGTCAACCGGGAAGACGCTAAGCCGATAGAACAGATCTTCTCGAAATTCCCCATCGACAATTAACTGTTCGAGATTCCTGTTGGTCGCCGCGATTACGCGTACATCCACTGACCGGGTAACATCATCGCCGACGCGCTCGAATTCACTTTCCTGCAACACGCGCAATAATTTGCTTTGCAGCTCAAGCGGTATTTCGCCAACCTCATCGAGAAAGATCGTACCGCCGTCCGCCAGCTGAAACCGGCCGACACGATCACGATGCGCGCCCGTGAAGGCACCTTTTATGTGCCCAAAAAACTCGCTTTCGAACAACTCCTTAGGTATCGACGCGCAGTTCACTTTTACGAGGGGGCCGTCTGCACGTGAACTCCGTGCATGAATTGCGTGCGCGACCAACTCCTTGCCGACGCCCGACTCGCCTTGAAGCAAAACACTCGCAGGCGTCTCCGCAACTGCTTCCACACGTTTGAGCATGCGCTGCAACGCATGACTCGTGCCAACAATGTGGCCGAAATTCATAGCGACATTGACCTCCTCGCGGAGATAGTCTCGTTCGCGCTCCAGTTCTTCCCGCAAACGTGCGTTCTCGGCGAGCGAATCGCGCAATTCACGCTCGGCGCGATTGCGTTCTGAAACATCCTTCGATGCGACCAGTAGCTGGTCGACCTCACCACTTTCATCGCGATGCGCGATGGCGGACACGAGCAGATCAATTACGCGGCCGTCTTTGGTCACGAGCTGGCGCGCATCGTTATTGAAGTCGCCTTGCAGCATTAGCTCCTTCAAGCGACCAGCAGTAAACCGTTGCCGATCGGTCTTGGTCATAAAGTCTGTAATTGGCCGCCCCACGACCTCATCGCGCTGATAGCCGAGTTTCTGCAACCAGTGATCTGTAACGGTGACAATGTTGCCGTGCCTGTCTACCGTGTGCAGCATTGCGGGCGTCGATCGATAAAGTTGTCGGTACTTGAAATTGACCCTCGCCTGATCGGCAATCTCGCTGTACATCGCGACAGTTCGGACATAGTTGCCGCCCGGATCGTATTCGACCAGTGAGTTCGTCACGCATTCGACAATCTCGCCTGATTTTGCAACAAAGCCGATGGGCTTGTTCTCCAGCTTTCCTGTGCGCCGCAGCACTGGCAGGAATTCTTCCTCGATACGGTGCGCTGACTCCAGCGTGACGAAATCACCGGGACGACGGCCCACCATTTCGTCACGCTCGTAACCCAGGCGCTCAAGGAATGCATCGTTCACATCCAGGTACACGCCATCCTCGGCAATGGACGTTGCCATTGCGGGCGACTTGCGGAACAGCCATTGGTAGTCATCGAGTGTAGTCATCCGGCGAGTATATACGGTATTTCGTAAATAATGTAACGATATTTCGTTATTTACGAAATATCGTAAACACGATTTTGGCGTTAAGTCTTTGTTTTATTTGGTTTTCCCATGTTGGCACGACTTGTGCAGTAAGTGCATTGCATACATACATATTCGATACATGCAGCACGTTGCTGCATTACCATTTTAAGGAAACAAGACCATGTACAGCAGAAAGATTGAAAACGGCCTCGCACTCATCGGCGCTTTGATAGTGCTCTTCGGCGTAGGGGCTGCCGCAAGCACAGCGCTTGCAGACGAAGCGGGTAATAGCGATATCACCTTGAGTTCTGTAGTAACGACCTCAGATAAGAGCTAGTTAGCAGGACAAAGAACCCCTTTCGGCGGCACAAATACAGATCCCTCTCCCCCGAGAAGCTGTATCGTCGCCGAAAATTGCCGGCAGAAATGTCGGCCTAACGGGTCGAAATGACCCGGCGGCACCCCCCGTGCCGTTCACTTGGGGCGCCGGAGACCATCCGTGTCGGATGACCCGCTGTTTTTTTTCGAATTCAGTACTCCGGCGCCTTTCTTTTTTGCAATCGAGTTGCACTCTAGCCCGTTGTACCATTTTGGCGCTGTCTGGAACGCCGCATTCGGCGAGCGACCCCATTATTGCTGATCATTTCGCGTAGCTTTTTAAGCCAAAGGCGCGCCCAGGCAAATTCGAGACCGAGGATCGCGAGCCCCATTGGGATAACAATGATCGCGGGGCCCGGTGCGACTATCATGACTATCCCGAGCAGGATTACGGTAGCACCGACGACCGCTATGGCGATACGGCGAGCCGCTTTGTACGTTAGATGTACAGTTCTTTTGATCAAAGGATCCCCTGAGTACCTTGTTTGTGCCTCGCGGAACCGCAAATCGCGGTTCGTGCAGGTAAGGCTATCATGTAAATTCGACTTGTTTTAAGACCACCATGTCGTAGTCTTTGTTTCATGACCAATCTATTTTTTTTCCTGATCACCGCCGCAACGAGTGCACCAGACGGGAATTTACCCGGGCAGCTACTCGTCGACACCCAGGCGGCAGTCATAGAGATCGATGCTGTTGCCGGAAATCGTCAGCTTATAACACTGCCGAGTCTCCGGTTTGAGCTCGCGATCAGAGCGATATGTGGAGCGGCTGGGAGGGTCGAATCGATATCTGTCAGCGCGGCTGATACGCGACAAAATTATGGCGTCGACGATGTCAACGAACAATCAATTGTAAACGCTCCTTTAGCG
The DNA here is from genome assembly GCA_024640305.1 of Gammaproteobacteria bacterium. Classification (GTDB taxonomy): domain Bacteria; phylum Pseudomonadota; class Gammaproteobacteria; order Steroidobacterales; family Woeseiaceae; genus UBA1847. The sequence goes on along the minus strand of JAHEFG010000043.1, from coordinate 376,725 downwards.
ATTCCAGGTCAGCAGTTAGGACCGGTACGAATTGGCGATTTCTGCCGCACACCCCGTACAAATAGCATTGAAAAGCTGGAAATGACTATTCGGGGGGCACTGACTGCGCAGCTTTCACTTCGATGCCTGAACGAGGAAGAGCAATCGATTACTTACGTTTCGCAACCGCTGGACGTTGTCCTGCGGTGCAACAATGTCGACGAGGCGTCGATCGAGTCGCCCGAGGGTCAGGAATCGTCAGCTGAGCCCGAACCCAAATTGTGACCGAAAAATTCGAGCGTCCGTTTCCAGGCATCCTCAGCAACTTCTGCATTGTAATTCTGGCCGGTCGGGTTGGCGAAAGCGTGGCCTGCTCCCGGGTATATCTGGATCTCGTAATTCTTGCTTAAGCGCTCCAATGCAGCCTCGAAAAGCTGCACTGATTCGACGCTAATGCCGGTGTCTTCTGCACCGAACAGACCAAGTATCGGCACGTTGATCGCGCGCAACCGTTCTTCATCGGCCGTTACCTGACCATAGTAGATAACGGCAGCATCCAGATCGTTCGGAAATATCATGGCCGCATTGAGCGACCAGCCACCGCCAAAACACCAACCAATAGAGCCGACCCTGGGCGCGCCTGCTGTTGTATTAACGAAGTCGTACGCCTTACGGATGTTTTCCGAAGCCTGCTCGGGATTCTCGACAACAGAGAGCATTAGTTGCCTTGCGGATTCAGGGCTCTCAGCCACCTTGCCACCGAAAAGATCTACAGCGAAAACGATATAACCTTCTCCGGCGAGACGGTCTGCCATCGCGCGAACGTTTTCGTTGAGACCCCACCACTCGTGAATGACAATAATGGCCGGCAGAGGTTCAACCATGTCGGCTGGAAACGCGAAGTGCCCGTACACCAGCTCATCTTCGACTTCGGCATATGCCAACCGCTCGGAAATGATCGGCCGCTGTGGTGCGATTTTTGCAGCCTCGCTCGCCACTGTAGTGTCATCAGCATGCTCTCGGGACATCGCGTCTACATTGTCACGGCCGGCTTGTTCTATGGCTCCAGGGGCCGGGGGCTTGCCTGACTCACACGCTGTAACAAGCAATGCCAAGGCAGTGGCAATCACTGTTGCCAGCGTAGCCCGGCCGCGGCTAGTTTGGATATTCTTGGACATAGAGTGACCTTGCGGGTAATACGTCAAACGAGTCTCGCTCGTATATAGAGCCTACCAGTTTAATCCAAAAACCGGCAGCGGGTCGAAGGATTGCCGCCCGGGCTCGAGGCTAGTGCGCTCGTATCAAGGTGGCAGCGCCGTCAGTCGTCATCATCCCATTCACGCAGTTTGCTCTTATCAACCTCGCGCCATTGCTGGTCGCTCTGCCGCGAGTAGTCAATCACTTTCGCAACGGTGTAGATAATAACCACTACAATAAGCACGATAATCGGCAATAAGCCCTCGGGCATGATCGGATCCTGCGTACCGATGTGGAAGTTAATTTTAGCACCAAATAGGCAAAACCATGGTAACCCGAATCCAGACGCCACGTGATGGCCAGGATAAAAGCATGTCCGAACCGAAACTGATTGAAATCCACAACGCGTCGATATGGCGCGGTAAGACCCATGTCTTCGACAAATTAACGCTAGCGATCGACCAGCACGAGCGCGTCGCTATTCTGGGTCCCAATGGGTCGGGCAAGACTACCTTGCTAAAGACCATTAACCGCGAGCTCTACCCCGTTGTGGCCGAAAATGCCTGGATCAAAATTCTCGGGCGCGAAAAATGGAATGTCTGGGATCTGCGTAAGCACATTGGCGTGGTATCCCACGACCTGCACAATCGCTACACCGAGACCACAACCGCGCTGGAAGTGGTCGTCTCGGGCTTCTATTCGAGCATCGGCGTGCACGGCACGCTGGCAGACCTGGTGAGTAAGGACCAGCTGCAGTTCGCAACGGAGACTCTGGCAATGCTTGGCATTGCATCGTTGCGAGACACACCGTTGAAATCAATGTCGACAGGACAACAGCGCCGCTGTCTGCTGGGCCGGGCACTCGTGCATCAGCCGGACACGTTAATTCTCGATGAGCCCACGAGCGGCCTGGATTTCGCCGCGAGCTTTGACTACCTGGACCGGATCCGGCGGCTGTCCGCCAGTGGTCACAACATCGTGCTGGTGACGCATCATCTCAATGAAATCCCACCTGAAGTTGAGCGTGTTGTGTTGCTCAAGGACGGCAAGGTCGTCGCCGACGGTGAGAAGGCATCTCTGCTTACGAGCGACCACTTGAGTGACGTCTATGACACGTCGATTCGAGTTATCGAGCGCGATGGCTATTTTTTAGCCTATCCGGGGCAGGCGAATTGTAAAACGTGACCTGTTACGATAATTCTGCGGTGAAAAGTTCTACTCTAGGTACATGTTCGTGTTAGTCAGAATTCTTGCAAGCAGCCTGCCTCTTGTCACTCTGCCCGCGTTAGCTGCAGAAACCGCTGCTGTGACCGGAATTACTAATGTCGGGCCGGCCGCCTTCCTGTTCACCATAGCCGGAGCCCTGCTGTTAACCCTCATTTTTCGCTCTGTGGCCAGCCACGTCATGCGTATTGTCACCGGGAAGATCGGCGCTATGCGAATTCGACGAGCGCTCGAGGCTCGCAGCCCCGATGTCCTGCACGACTTTATCTTGCCGGGCTCCTACGGCGGCCTGATCAAAATTGACCATGCAATTTTGACTGCGGGCGGCATTCTCTGCATCCAGACCAAGCACTACAGCGGTATCGTCTTCGGTGCTGAAGACGAGCCGCAATGGACGAATGTTGATAGCACGCTTCGGCGACGATTCCTGAACCCTCTTATTCAGAATGAAGGTCGCACCCGAGCGCTGCAAAAGGTGGTTCCCGATGTCCCTGTTGCGAACGTTGTAGTGTTCACCGGCGCAGTTGAATTCCCGACGCCACCACCCAAAAACGTAATTCTCGTCGATAGGCTCGATAGTTTCATCGCGAAGTTCGTATTTGGCCCCAGCAAGGTCAAGGACTGGGATGCAGCATGGCTCACCGTAAAGTCGGCCGCTTTGACCGATGAAGACACGCGCAAAGATCTGCGAGCCCAGATAGCCTGACGCATCACAGCGCGCCGAATTTCGTCCATTGTTCTATACTCGCTCGGGTCTTTAGCAGACCAAGGGTCAGCATCGCATGGATAATACCGACGTCATGGTTTCTTCTCCGCTCGGCGTACTCGCTGTGCTGGCATTCGTCGCAGCATTCTTCTTCATGATCGAACAATCGACGCGCTCGAAACTTTTTAAGTATCTGCCGCCGCTACTTTTTATCTATGCGACGCCGGTCTTCCTGAACAACTTCAACGTTATTCCGGCTGACTCTCCTGTTTATGCAGGCCTTAGCGCCTATCTTCTGCCCGCGTTCATTGTCCTGATGCTTATCAAGGTGAATGTGCCGGCCGTCATAAGCGTGATGGGCAAAGGTGTGCTCGTCATGTTAATGGGTACGGCTGGCGTCATGGTCGGTGCTGTCGTCGCCTATATGCTGGTGCACAGCTGGCTGTCTGATGATGCGTGGAAAGGCTATGGAGCCCTGGCTGGAAGCTGGATTGGCGGTACCGCGAACATGGCCGCCACCGCCGAGATGCTCGGCACATCGAAGGAGCAGTTCGGGTTGGCTATTATTGCCGACAACGTTATTTACATTGTCTGGCTTCCGCTGCTCCTGATGTCGCGCGACTTTGCCGATCGTTTCAACAAATGGGCACGCGTACCCGAAGAGAGACTGGCAGCGATGGATGCCGCCGCAGACTTGCACGTAGAAGACGAACAAACGCCAACCATGCCGCAGTACCTTTTCCTTGCGGCGACCGCCATCGGTGTAACCTGGTTTGCCACGGCGCTGGCTCCGGACATCGCGGCCTGGGTTGAAACGGTCAGCACTGGCGCGGCATCTGTGTTCTCGGTTACGACAGTTCGAATTCTGCTTGTCACGACAATCGCCTTGCTGCTATCGGTAACACCCGTATCGAGATTGCCCAACTCAACGGCTATGGGCACTGCTCTGATCTATATTTTCGTGGCGGGCATGGGTGCGCGCGCATCCGTTGCCGGACTTGCCGAAGCGCCAATGTTCGTTGCCGGCGCTTTTGTCTGGATATTTATTCACGGCTTGTTTTGCCTTGCCGGCGCATGGCTCTTCCGCGTTGATGTACACAGTGTCGCTATCGCATCCGCCGCCAATATCGGCGCAGCTGCTTCTGCGCCCATAGTGGCTGCCCACCACCGACCGAGTCTCGTGCCAGCATCAATACTGATGGCGCTGCTGGGCTACGCGATGGGCAATTACCTCGCACCACTTACCGGTCACCTCGCCCGGATGGCCGTCGGACAATAATGCCTGCGACTATTTTCGAAAAGGCCAGAAGCTGGGCGGCCCGAATGGTGATCGGCGCTGTGGCTGCCATTATCATTGGTTGTGTTCTGGCTGTGCTGCTGTGGCGTGACCGGGACACGCTCGACGCCATCGATTGGCCGCCGTACCCGATCTATGAAGCGACAGCCGATAGTGTCACCGTCACATGGTTCGGAGTGACGACACTGTTGTTTGACGATGGCGAAACACAGATCTTGATCGATGGCTTTTTCTCGCGACCGTCGTTGGCAGATATTTTGCTGGATAAGCCCGTAACGAGCGACGCCGCCACAATAAATCGCGTAATCGACGAATACCGCATGCGCCGGCTCGCAGCGATAATTCCGGTACATTCGCACTACGACCACGCGATGGATATCGGCGCCATTGCCAATCGAAGCAGCGCTTCTATATTGGGTTCGGAAACGAGCGCGAACATCGCCCGTGGTGCCGGTGTCCCGGAAGACCAGATCGTCGTCGTGAAAAGCGATGAAGAGTATGAATTCGGCCAGTTCTCCGTAAGATTGATCGAGTCCGTTCACGCGCCCATCGGCTGGAGCGGGTCAGTTCCATACGATGGGACGGTCGACCAGCCTCTGCAATCGCCGGCTCCCGTTTCCGCATGGCGCGAAGGAAAAAGCTACTCAATCATTGTCAGCCACCCCCACGGAACGACTGTTGTGCAAGGCAGCGCCGGATTCGTCGATAGCGCACTTGTAGGTATCAAGGCCGATACGGTCATGCTCGGCGTCAGCTTGCTCGAGGGGCTTGGTCGGGACTATACGGAGCGATACTGGAAGGCGCTCGTTACAACTACAGGCGCCAATCACGTAGTCCCATTACATTTTGATGAATTCTCGCAGCCATTCGGAGAAGTCGAACTTTATCCGCGTGCGCTCGACGATTTTGTGAAGGTCGCGGGCTGGCTGGAGTCCTCTCGACAGTCATGGGATCTGGATGCGCGGCTGCATATCCCCGAATTCGGCCGGAAAGTTGTACTTTATCCGGGCATTTCGCCGGAAACCTGAGTACCGTCAGCAGAGAACTCTGCCATAAGCTCCGCGAGTGAATAGCGGCCGGCAATCAGTTCTTCCTTGCTCTCGCGGTCGAGTTTCTTGACCCTGTACTCGGCGCGTGATGCGCTGCTACGATCGCCTGCGCTCTCCACGAACTCAAGCTTGAGCGGCGCTTTTCCGCGCAGGTATTTTGCTCCGCGTGGGCCGGCCTGATGTTCCTGGAATCGTCTTTCGACGTCCATCGCTATGCCGGTATACAGGCTGCCATCCGCGCATCGAACGATGTAGAGACTGTATGTGCTGTCGACGCTCAGGCGTTGCCACCTGACAAAGTATCGCCAAGCACACGAAATGCACCGGCCTCAATACTTGCCCCGTTCTCGGTCGTATCGGCAAAACTCAGTACTATCTCGGAGATGCCACCGAGCTCGGCGGCGGGTTCGTGCAGACGCAGCGTCAACGTCGTGCCGATGAGCACGGCCTCCTTGACGAGGTCATGCCCACCGAATTGCTTTTCGTTAATCTCGATGTACATCGATGAATCGAAATCATCTTCGATGGTCCGCATCAATAGCAAATAGTCGTCGATATCCCCCTCTTCACTTGTGCGTGCGAAAAAAAGCATTGTCGCGTTGTCACGTACATCAAACGCAACCGTATCGTAGAAGCGACTGTCGGACATCGATTTCCCTCGGTCATCAGGCTCAGACCCTAAGTCTACGCCATTCCGGGATCTTGCGTCATTTGCGGCCCATGCTTGCCCGGGTCGCATGCTTCAAGTACGGTCTCAGTGACATGATGACATCGAACTTCAAGGACAAGCCGCAACATCAAATCGGTCAGCCGGGCGCGCATCCGTTGGCTGCGGCGTGACCGAAAGAAGACAGCTTTTTTTGCTCGCGCTCTTCGCCGTGGCTATTGTCGCCCTGCTGTTTGCAGTGACGTCACCAATCCCACAAGATCCTGGCTATCATCTGTTCGTCGATCGCCGCCAATGGTTGGCTGTTCCAAATAGCTGGAACGTGTTCTCGAGCCTGCCCTTCCTCGGTATCGGTTTGTGGGGACTGTTGTACGTAAACAAGCATGTCCACAATGTATGTGTACCCAAACTTGTTTTGCCCTATCGAGTGTTCTTCATCGGCATCCTGCTAACGGCGGGTGGATCGGCGTACTACCACCTGTTGCCATCCAACGAGTCGCTCGTATTTGACCGTTTGCCGATGACGATTGGCTTTGCAGGCTTGTTCTCGATTGTCGCAGGAGAATTTGTCTCGGTTCGCATCGGACGTCGCCTGCTGCTTCCCTTACTCGTGATTGGTATTGCGTCAGTAGTCTTTTGGGCAATCACGGAATCACGTGGCGCCGGGGACCTGCGCCCTTATGCGCTCGTCCAGTTTCTGCCAATGCTGCTCGTGCCGGTCATATTGGTTGCGTACCGGCCAGCGTCCGGATTTGCACGGTATTTCTGGATAATGATCGCCCTTTACGTTGTCGCAAAGCTATGCGAACACTTCGATGCCGAAATCTTTTCGCTGGGTGAAATCGTGAGCGGCCACACGCTAAAACACTTATTTGCGTCGCTGGCGCCGGCAACACTCCTATTCGCGCTTTCTCAGCGCCGCTATTCAACTGGCCTCAGGGAGAGCGCCAGATAACTTCGACCATTTCGGTCAGCCCCGCATCGATGAACTTTGGCGGCGCATTCTCGATATCGTTCTGCGCATCGAAACGAATCAGCTCGGGCCAATAGGAAAGCAATTCGGCAGGTGAGACACAGAACGGTGGTCCATCGGCGATCGTCTGATCGTATTCAAGCGTGATAATGAATTGCTCCGCCCCCTTTTCAAGCAAACTGCTCGTATGCCTTGCATAAGCAGCACGTCTGTCAGCCGGCATCGCGATTAGCGCGCCGCGATCGTAATGCGCATCGCAACGCACAGATTTAAGTTCGAAGTAGTCACCACACATGATCGTGATTGACGCTGCTTTTGCCCGATAGGCCGGCAACTCGCCGTCGAGAACATCGTAGTCCAACTCTTGCTCGGCAAAAAAAGCTTCAATTGCAAGATGTGACAGCTCGACACCAAGGACATCGTTTCCCTGCTCTGCGAGCCATTTCAGATCCGCGGTCTTACCGCATAATGGCACGAGTACCTGACGGCCGGTCGAACGCCAGTGACTCCTCAGACCGGCATTGCCGTCTACCTCGTGCCAGCCCGTGCGACCTTGTTGCCAGCGCTCTATCCATGGTTCCGACACGAATTTTCCTCCTCTGTAAGCACCACCCTACCATTGCTGGCCGCGGTTGCGGGTCGCACGTATTTTACGCGCCCTTCCCACGGCGTTACTATGCGCCGCGCCCGTCGGATCTACCGACCCTTTACTACAACACTTTGGGAAACGCACAAAATGACGACCGCGGAACGAATTGACGGCAAAGCCAAAGCCGCCAGCATGTCGAACGGAATTAAGGAAGAAACCGCAGCATTGCTGGAGGAACACGGCATCACGCCGGGGCTCGCGGTTGTCATCATCGGCGAAGATCCGGCCAGTCAGGTTTATGTGCGAAACAAGAAACGCACGGCGGAAAGCTGCGGTTTCCATTCGGTCCAGCACACACTCGCGTCGGACGCAGCGCAGGATGATGTTCTGGATCTGATAGAGAACCTGAATAATGACCCGGCCATTCACGGCATCCTGGTGCAGTTGCCACTGCCAAAACATCTCGACGAGCAGACGATTACACAATCCATTTTGCCGACGAAGGACGTGGACGGATTTCACTTCGTCAATATAGGCAAACTAACCTCCGGTAATTTGGCGGATGCGTTTGTGCCATGTACACCGGCAGGTTGTATGTTGATGATTGAAGACTATCTCGGCACAGACCTGTCAGGTCTCGGTGCCGTCGTCGTGGGGCGCTCGAACATCGTCGGCAAACCCATGGCGAGTTTGCTACTCAAAGCGAATGCTACGGTAACCGTCTGTCACAGCCGCACCAAGGATTTGGCTGGCGTTGTCAGGCAGGCCGACGTTGTCATTGCCGCCGTCGGCCGCGCCAATATGATTGAGGGTAGCTGGGTCAAACCCGGGGCGGTGGTGATTGATGTCGGAATCAATCGAGTCGAGACAACTGTCGACGGAGAAACGAAGTCGCGACTGACCGGTGATGTTGATTTCGAATCTGTGAGCGAAGTGGCCAGGGCCGTCACTCCGGTTCCAGGCGGGGTCGGTCCCATGACAATCGTCATGCTGATGGCCAACACCTTACGCGCTGCGAAACTTTCGGTGGGCCTGGATGGCTGACGAGGGTTTTCGCACGATATGGCTGAACCCTGACGATCCCTCGATCGTACAGATTATCGACCAGCGAAAGCTGCCGCACGAATATTGCATCCAGGACCTGACGAGCTGGCAAGACGGCCTCGTGGCGATTGACGACATGTTCGTGCGTGGCGCGCCGCTGATAGGAGCAACAGCCGCCTGGAGTCTCTACCTGGCTGCACTGCACGGCAATCCTGCCGGTGCGGCGGTTCGCGTAGCAGCGGCAAAGCTGCTCGCGTCGCGACCCACGGCAGTTAACCTGGGATGGGCCGTCGAGCGAATTCTGCGCATTGTCGACAGCACCACGGATGCCGATCTCGCTCAGCAGATTCGGGCCGATGCGCAGGCGATATGTGATGAGGACGTACAGATCTGCCGCGCTATTGGTCAACATGGACTGACGCTGCTCGAGGCGATTTCCAAACGAAAAGGTGGCGGCACGATCAATGTGTTGACGCACTGCAATGCGGGCGCCCTGGCCACAATCAACTGGGGCACAGCGACTGCGCCGATCTATCTCGCGCAGCAGCAAGGTCTTGATGTGCATGTATGGGTAGATGAAACGCGACCACGCAACCAAGGCTCCCAACTGACTGCCTGGGAATTGGCCAGGAACGGCGTGCCACATACGCTAATCGTCGACAACGCCGGTGGACACCTTATGCAGCACGGCCAGGTCGATATCGTCATTACCGGTACCGACAGGACGACACGTGCGGGCGATGTCGCAAATAAGATCGGCACTTACCTCAAAGCCCTCGCAGCGTTCGATAACGGAGTGCCTTTCTATGTTGCCTTGCCATCGACCACCATCGATTGGGCCACTCGCGACGGCGTCAGAGATATTCCCATCGAAGAGCGGGATTCGACCGAGGTGTCTCACCTGACCGGCATAGCGAACGACGCGCTGACCACCGTACGAACTGTTATGCGCACAACCCCGATCAGCAACTACGCTTTCGACGTGACGCCTGCGCGCCTGGTAAGCGGATTGATTACGGAACGCGGTATTTGTGAAGCCAGCGAGGCAGGGCTGGCAAGCCTTTTCCCCGAAGAGGCCAACACTTGACGATCGACGAAGGCTACATCAAATACGTCAGCCACTGGACGCCAGGATCCGCCACGCACGTCGCGGCGGCACGCGAACTCGATACCTGGCGCAAGCCATTGTATGAAGCCGGGTTGATCGGCGAGTACAAGGACCTCGGTATCGGCTACGGCAACATAAGTGTACGTCGCGGTTCGCACGACCTGTTCCTGATCAGCGGCACGCAGACCGGTAATTTGCCGGTCACCGATGAGCGACATTACTCGCTGGTTACAGATTGCGACATCCGCAACAATATTGTCAGGTGCAGTGGACCCATCCAGGCCTCATCTGAAGCTATGACGCACGCGGCAATCTACGCGCTGGGCGACGCAATCGGCGCAGTTGTGCACGTACACAACGCAGAGCTCTGGCAGCGCTGTCTTGGCAGGCTGCCGACCACTGATCCGGATATTGCCTATGGCACGCCTGACATGGCCCACGAACTCGATCGGCTCTACCGGATGGAGGGCTTCAAGGATGCCGGGATAGCTGTACTTGGCGGCCATGATGAGGGACTGATCAGCTTCGGTACGACGCTGGAAGAAGCGACTAATCGCATACTCTTGACTTACGCAGGCGCCGGTTAGTCTTCCGCCGTCTCCGCCGGCGCCAAACTGAACCGGAATGTCCGGCAGGACTTGATCCCGGATTCTTTCTGATCCTTCTTTAGTGGTTGGTACGATGAACCACGTACTGCCTCTTTCGCCGGTTTCTCAAAAACCCGATTAGTGCTGCTACGCACTTTTACCCGGTGTGGTTTGCCGTCTCGATCGACGTTGAAACAAACCGTCACCTCGCCCTCAAGTCTCATTTGCCGGGCAAGCGGCGGATACCGGGGGGCCAGTGTTTGCAGCGGAACCCGCTCGACGACCGGATCCGGAACGCTGGGCGCACCGTCATCGTCTGTCGCATTGGCGCCATTAACTGCGCACAGCATGACGGCAAGAAATGTCGCACACTGGCTATTCGTCGGGGTCGTCACCTGGCTGTCTTCTGTCATCTATGACGATAACGGGCTCCACGGGATTCGTCTGGTTTAACAGCATTGCTCGGACGATTTTAACAGTTCGGGAATCCGGGCCTAGCGCTTCCGCTCTTTGCAGATCCTTCTCCGCCTCCGCAAATTGGCCGGTCTTGATATAAGCCACCGCCCGATTGCTGTACGTGCGCCAATGCGCATCGTTTTCTTCAAGCGCCCGTTCGCAATAATCAAATGCCGTATCGTAGTTTTCCAGCATTACGTATCCGGCGCACAGGTTCGATAGGCCCACGACTCGTTCGCGCTTGCTGGTGGCGTGGCGCAGACCGATCAGTGTCAGACGCACGCCCTCCTCCGCATCTTCCGCCAGGAGCGCATCAGCACCTTGTTGTAGCTCAGGGTTCGTCGAGCCAACGACCGTCCTGCTTTGCGGTTCAGCCACCGCCAGTGAAAGGCACAACAGACACAGCACGCTAATCATGGTTACAACTACATTCCGCTAATGTAGTTTTCCAGCTGTTCGATTTCTTCTTTTTGGTCGGAGATGATTGCCTGTACCAGGTCTCCAATCGAGATCAGCCCAATAATCCGATTATCCTCCATCACCGGCAAGTGCCTGATGCGCTTCTCCGTCATTAGCGACATGCAATCGTTTACAGATTCCGCGCTGGACGTTGTATAAATGCCTGTCGTCATAATCTCCGCAACGCGTGTGGTTTTCGATGAACGCCCTTTGATGATCACCTTTCGGGCATAGTCGCGTTCGGTAACGATGCCAAGCAACTCGTCATCGTCCATTACAACCAAAGACCCGATGCCTTTGTCCGCCATAAGTTTTATTGCTTCGAGCACTGTTGTATCGGGCACTACTGACACTATGTGCCGCCCTTTGCCGTCGAGCAGATGCTTCACCAGTTTCATGAAAGTCCCCTTTTTATTATCGTCTGCGCGCTCTAATACTAGCAGCCGTTGCGGAATTGGGGCTCCCGATTAGTCGATTTTCTGCCGGAAAGGCAGAAGACGCTGTTCCAGCTGCACTGAAGATAGCCAGGAACCCTGCAGCATAACGCCGTGTACGCGGCGCGAATTTGATATATCCGCAAGCGGATTTGCGTCCAGCAGCACGAGATCCGCGTCCTGACCCAGAGCCACCGTACCTGTATTTGTGCCAAGAAACTCCGCCACTGCGGTGGTTCCAGTCTGCAGCGCCTCAAACGGTGTGAGTCCTGCCTCTACGAGAAACGCGAGCTCATGATGAATCGAAAACCCGGGCACATTGAACACTTGCGGCGCATCCGACCCAAGTAGCAGCCGCGCACCGGCATTGTGCAGCGCAAGAATTATATTGCGCCGCAGCGCAATCGCGCGGGCGGCAACTTGCGCATCGAAACCTCGTTCATCGAGTTGCCGCTGCTTCGCTGAGACCCAGCGCTCGACCGTCGCCGCCGGCATATACTTCATTTCGGGACGATTACTCAGCTCCACGACGCTCGTTGCAGACACGCGATGCTCGAATAGTGATTCTGTCGGCACGTTCCACGTTCCCGCCTCCGCCGTCTTGCTGGCAAGCTCCGCTACCCCGTCCGTATTGACCAGCTCCGCCAACAGGACATCAAAAAAGCCACCGTAGCCGCCGGACTGGTCACTATTTGCTGGCAACAGCGCGGCCAAATAGCCATCCAGGTGATCAATAGTGGCCATACCGGCACGTAACGCATCTTCTACTCCAACAGCAACCGGCACATGGCCTGCGAACGGCATGCCGACTTCGTTGGCCGTCGAGGCGATCGCCATAAACTCATCCGCACTAAGTCCCGGGTGAATTTTGATGAAGTCATACCCAGCCTCAAACTGGGCGCGGACCATCGCGACTCCGTCGGCCACGCTACTAACGGAGTTACCATTCAGTGACGGTCCCGATGTGATCAGTCGCGGTCCGAAAACCTCACCGGACAATAATTTCTGTCGCAGAACAAGGTGCGATGGTTGACCGAGCATGCCGCGGATGGTGGTAACTCCGTTTGCCACGAACAACGTCAGCACACGATCAAGATTCCGCGAGGTACCATCGGGAACATGCGCGTGCATTTCTGCAAGACCCGGCATCAGGTATCGATCGGTACCGTCCACGATCTCGGCATTTTCAGGAACGGGGATCTCATCGACACTTCCTATCGCGCTAATCAGTCCATTCTCGACAACAACCGTTTGACCGGGAATAACGATCTCTTCGTGCATCGGCACAATGTTGACGTTGATGAACGCGGTAGAAGCAGCACCGGCCACATCGCATGCGGCAACAAGCAGTAAAAAGGGCAACAATAATTTCTTTATCATCTGGTTACAGACTGCGGGAGACGTCGAGAGTTTCCTGGCTGATGTTGCCCCCGCAAACAATGACGACAACTTTTTTCCCCACAATTGACTCGCGGCAATGGTTCAGCGCGGCGATGGCAACTCCAGCGGCGCCTTCGATTTCCGACTGTTGCTCAGCCGCGAATTCGCGCATCGCCTGTGCAATTTCGGCTTCGCTGACGAGTACGAATTCGTCGACAAGCTGCCGGCACAGATCGAAAGTAAGTGAACCTGCTTCGATACCACCGGCGGTTCCATCCGACAATGTTGGGTCGCTGGGAATATCCAGTATGTGCCCGGCCTGAATTGACCTGGCCATGACAGCGGACGCGCCTGGCTGGCAGCCGACAACGCGAATGTCCGGGTTCGTGGTCTTCAATACACTGCCGACGCCGCTGATAAGACCCCCACCTCCGACCGCGATAAATACCACATCAGCGTCGGCGAGTTGATTTGCGATTTCGATGCCGCAACTGCCCTGACCCGCTATGACTTCCGCATCGTTATAGGGAGACAGGTAGAACATCCCGTTGCCATCGGCGAACTCTCTCGCGTGCTGTTCCGTATCGAGACCATCGCTTCCAAAAAACCGAACGTCGCCGCCGTAATTACGGATGGCCTCGACCTTGGCCCTGGATGTCTGCTCCGGGACGAAGATGACACCGTTAGTATCAAGCGCACGCATTGCGTAGGCGACCGCAGCACCATGGTTGCCGCTCGATGCCGCGACGCAACCCTGAGCCCGCTGCTCCGCCGACAAGGTCATCAGGCGATTGCTAGCCCCACGCAGTTTGAATGACCCTGTGCGCTGCTGGTTCTCGAGCTTCAGATATACGTCCGCCGAGAACTTTTCGCTGAAGAACGGGGAGCGCTCCAGCGGCGTCTTGCACACCAGCTCGGAAATCCGCTTTGCGGCCTGTTCCGCAGACGAAGCGACGTCGCGAGCGTCCAAATTCACGCCTTACAAACTCGCTGCATTGAACGTATCGCAACTGTCCGGGTCGCCGCTTTGCAGCCCTGTTCGAAACCAGTGCTGTCGTTGCGTGGACGTGCCATGGGTGAACGATTCAGGTACGACAGTGCCGCGTGTTTGTTTCTGCAGTCGATCATCGCCGATCGCGCTCGCCGCGTTCAGCGCTTCTTCGATATCGCCGGACTCAAGTATCCCACGGGCCTTATCTGCCCGATTAGCCCATACACCCGCCAGGCAGTCGGCCTGCAACTCAAGGCGAACCGAAAGCTGGTTTGCCTCCGCTTTGCCTGCCTGAGCCTGCATCTGACGCACCTTGCCGGAGACACCGAGCAGGTTCTGCACATGGTGTCCGATTTCGTGGGCGATGACATACGCCTGGGCAAAATCGCCCGGAGCCTGGAAGCGTGTGCGCATCTCATCGTAAAAACCCAGATCGATGTAGGCTTTCCTGTCAGCGGGACAATAGAACGGACCCATCGCTGCCTGACCCAGGCCGCACGCGGAACGAGTGGATCCTGTAAACAAAACCAGCGTGGGCTGCTCATAGCGACGCCCCTGATTCGCAAACAGCTCTCCCCAAACATCTTCGGTATCGGCAATAACCACGGCAATCATGTCTGCGAGCGGATCATTACGCAGATCGTCGGCTGTCGGCTGTGTTCCGGACGTGGAAACATTCGACGACTGCATGCCTTCGATCAGGAAGCTTGGGTCCACACCAAAATACAGTGCGGCGATAATGATCAGGATCGAACCTATCCCACCACCGACCAAACCGCCCCGCGGGCGCATACCGCGCCTGTCTTCAATATTGCTGCTGCGCCTTCCGTCACGCCACTTCATTCAAGTCTCCAAAATGACCACGGGCCATTCTATCCAATGAAAATCGTCACGCCAGTCGGACTATTTGACCAGATCCGGACGCCGATTTAACAATATCAATGTTAATCAAGACCTCACGTTGACAGTACTTGCCGCGGTGTGCAACATTGGTTGTTCGTATGACAAAGGCACACCTGTCGAAAGGCGGGGTCGCAAAACTTCCGGTCTAAGGGTTCGTCCTAGGGCAGCGGGGTTACCGACACGATCTGCTCATTACTGCTCTGGTGATGAATAACTCGCTGCTGTGTCTTTGACATTTTCGGGATTTTTTTTGCCGGAGAGCATGGATGCAAGCGACAAGCTTGAGAAAGACCGGGCGATTTCAAAGACAAAAACCGACTGGGCCCGTCGAGCGCACACCCGCGAACCTCAATGAGCTTTACCGCTTGCTCGAAGCGGATGCTTTTATAGCGTTACCGATCCGTCCGCAGGGAGCGGGCACGGCCGCGACTGACTGTAACAGCAGTGAAACCGGGACGAATATCAAGACCTCCGGTTTAGACACAATCGTCAATATCGACAGCTACAACCACACTGTTACTGCCCAGGCCGGTGTGCGCCTGGAAGTTCTCGTCATAGCGCTTGCCGAGCACGGGCTGGAACTCATCGGCAGCTATGATCTGCAGGGCCGCACAGTGGGTGGTGCAATCGCTGCACCGTGCTTTGGGCCCTGCATCGGTAATAACGGCGGCTACTTCTCCAGCCACGTTGTCGCTATGAAAGTCGTTATGCCGGATGGCCGACTCATGAAGATCGAGGCGCGACAAGAAAACCTGCTGAGTGCGTTTCGCATGAGTTTCGGAGCACTGGGAATCATTTGCGAAGCAACAATCAGGGTGCGGCCCATTCGCACGTTTTCGGCCAGTCACCGGCGTGTCACGATTGATAAGTTCTCGACAGTAGTCGATGCTCTTGCGAACGGTGAGATCGGTCTCAAGTTTTACCTCATGCCATACCGTGATCGCGTATATCTGGATTTGCGACGTTACGATTCGGAGCCGGGCAATGCGTACAGAGCACCCTGGAAACTCAAAGACTGGGGGGAAAGCACTGTCCTGCCGCACGTTTTCAAATCTCTCAATCGCATCGTTCCCATTCCGACGGTGCGCTACCGACTGATCGACAGCATCAGTGAAGCAACACAAGGGCTGGTTAACTCCAGACTCGTCAACAACGGATCCAATGCCGCTTCGCAATCGAATCACCACCGGAATGCCGGGGCACGCGGTTGCAACTATTCGACCTGGTGTTTTCCTGCCGCGAACTTCTCAATGATCGTCAAGGCCTACCGGGACTTCTGCGCAACGACACTTGCAGCGACAAACTACCGTTGCGATTTACCGGCGGTCGGTTACCGCCTTTGTCAGGATGCTTCGGCGCTGCTATCGCCGTCATACGATGAACCCATGATTGCGTTGACAACAGCTTCGACCCAAATTCGCGGCTGGGATGATTTCGTCATTGACCTTGCAGAATTTGCTGAGCAATGGGCCGGAACTCCAATTATCAGCCAGTCCCGTGCCGCTCGTGCCACGCATGCGCAGCAAACCTACACCAATCGCCTCGATTTCTTCCGCCGCATGCGGCAGCAACTCGACCCCGAAAACCGCTTACTTAGCCCGTTTCTTGCGCAGTACTGTCGATAATCGTCGGCCGATCGTTGCGATGCCAAGCCCGAATATCGCCAACCAGCCCAGCGAACCACCACCGTGTTCTTCGACAATGATTATGTCCGGCACGATTGGCGCATCTCTGTAAGAGTCTTCGAGTGGCAGGAACGCAAGTTCGGATGTGTCATCAGGTCCCAGGTAAGCCAGATAAGCGTCGTTATACGCATCGAACAGTTCGATCAGTATGTCGTAGCTGCCGCTCGGATAACCTTCAACCAACTCGGTTACCAGGACATAGTCATCATCGCTTGATGCGCCAAAAATCGTGAAGTTTTCGGTTACCGCGTATTCGTTCCAGGATCCGCCCTCGTAGCTAAGGTAGACAACTGCGTATACGTCGACACTCGAGAAGTATGTGTCGGCGTCGAACAGCAAATCTATCCCCTGAAAGTAACCGTCCCCGTCATGATCACCGAACAGGACGACGTCGGCTGTATAGAACCAAAAATCGGCACTCGCAGTGCTCAGAGCGCTGGTACCTGCCTTCGAATGCACCGACACCCGCTTGCCTGACTGCCGCGGTTCGCCTGTTTCCAATTCTGTAAATTCGTCTTCCGAGACGATCCCTGGAAGCCCGGCATCACGTTGCGCCCGCGTGCTCTGCGTCGTTACCGATAGCCGTTTCTCACCCTCCGAAGATTGGGCCAAAGCAAGCCCGGAGCCAACCATCAGCACGGCGAGAGATATACCGACTATTGTCCAGCGTAGATTTCTCGATGTCCTTGTGCACGTTTCCATGTTTCCGTCCTCACCTTTGCAGTGTGACTTCTATTAAATGCCCGGCATCATGAATCGAAGCTGAATTGCTAGGTGCCGTCCGTAAGCCATGCGATGATGTTCAGCTGTCGTTAAGTTTCTGTAGTCAGTTCTCTATGAATCGTAGTAGCGAGCATTCGAGTGCGAGCGCAATCGGCTATTTGCTATTTGGTGTTGCTGGCGGACTCGGGCTGGACCTGAGCGCAAAGGCTCTGCTCTCGACGTATTCGCTTGAGCAGTTTGTCTTCCTGCGTAGCGTGATCGGATTGGCAATATTCGTTTTGTTCGCCCGCCAGTTTGGCGGTTTGAAATCTCTGTTCACAAACAAATGGCCCTGGCACCTGCTGCGAACACTGCTCGCGACCGGTGCAATGTTTGGGTTCTTCTATGGATTGGCGCGCATGCCGCTTGTGGATGCACTGACGCTGGGTTTTACCGCGCCTCTAATAGTGACCGCATTGTCTGTACCGTTACTCGGGGAGCATGTTGGTTGGCGGCGATGGACAGCGGTGGTCGTCGGTTTTCTCGGCGTGCTGATTATTCTGCGTCCTGGCGGCAGTGGCGAAATATCTTTCGCATCTGTCACCGTTTTGTTTGCGGCCTTTTGCTACGCGTGCCTTGCTATTACGTCGCGAAAGTTAGGGACTACCGAAAGTAGCTATGCTTTGTCTGTCTACGTGATCGCGGGCCCTTTGTTAGTAGCAATGCTGAAACTCAGCCAGACCAGGTGGCAGGCACCTGATGTCTATGGCTGGCTGTTGTTCCTGCTCGCTGGCAGCTGCTCGGTGATTGCATGGATAGGCATTATCGGCGGCTACCGGCGAGCATCACCGGCAATGCTCGCACCGTTCGAGTACACAGCATTAGTAGGAGGCGCAATTGCAGGCTACCTGATATGGAATGAGGTGCCGGACCGGTGGGTTGTCACCGGTGCGCTGGTAATTATCGCCTCAGGCCTGTTTGTTGTTTACCGCGAAATCGGGGCTGCGATTTCAGCGGGCTTCAGTCGACATCCCCGGCCGCAAGACCCGCAATCTCAGCCGGTGTTGCCTTCAGAGCCTCGGCAACCCCATTAAAAAAGTCGATCTCCAGTACGCTGACAACCTTGTCACTGCGAAACACATCGGCTAATGCCTGAATCGTGTGAACTCGATCAGTATCCGCCATTTTGCCTCGGACGCTAGCCAGGTACTTGCGCAGTGTGGCCTCCGCGTAAAGTTCCGCCCGTGCCGCAACACGAATGTCACCTGAACTGAAATCCACGCCAGTGTGTTCCTTAAGGATCGCCCGGATCCTCTCAACTTCGACCTTCTGAATGTTGATATCGGCATCCGCTGCCCGGGCCAGGGTCATCAGCAATACCTCTTTGAACAGTTCGCTCCGTTCTTCTTCCCCAATGTCTGAGCCGGAAAAAATCTTCAATACACTCTTCAGATCTGCAATTGCCATTGTTGTCTCTCTTTTCGTTTTCGTTATTTCAATGCGGTTGCCGCTATAAAGGTAAGTCCCGGAGTATACACGCCATGCGCGGCAAGAATCACCGGGTGGCGACGGATTCCTGCTGGCGAAACGGCTGTCGTTTCCAGTAGGTCAGTGAGCGCCACAGCCACTCAACAGGGCCGAAGCGATACCGGCTTAGCCACCACGGGCTGAGCGTCAGTTGCAGGCTGATAACTGCGATAACAAATCCCATCTGCCAGAAACGCGGAATCGAACCATAGAGGCCGAAGCCGTAACCATAAAATACTGTCGTCAGGATAACCGAATGCATCAGGTAATTGGTCAGCGCCATGCGGCCAACTGCCGCGAATCGCGCCATTAGTTTTTGCAACGACCCTGTCTTCACAATTAGCATGACCAGCCCGATGTGACCGAAAGCGACGATCACGCTGCCCCAATAGTTGGCGAGGCCCCCGACGCGCATTACATAGAGCGGGTCAAATTGGTGCGCATACAAATCGCTGGCGCTGAAAGCCATCAGAGGCAGCCCGATAAGGTAACCTGCAAGCATCATCCTTCGGTAGAAACTCACAGATCGCTCACCCGAGAATACGCCAAGTTTCATCATCGCCATGCCTATCATCATGAGCGCGCCAACCCGCCAAATGCCGAAGAACAGAGTCACAAAAACCTGCATCATCAGGACGATTGGTGCCCGATGTTCAACGATTTCCATGTAGCTGCCGCGATACACGTCAAGGTCAGCCTGCATGTCTGCATCGGTCGGCGCCATGAATGGCCGCGATTCTTCCCAGTCTTCGAGCTTCTTTTTCTGTTCATCGTCCAGCTCAGTACCTGAAGCCTGTAGCTCTTCAATTCCCGCCACTTCCACGATCATGGCATCCACCATTTTCGCATTGCCGTAACCCAACAAGAGCGCGATGGGCAAAATCAGCACAGCCACGATTATCAGCGTCCTGGGTCTGCGATTTCGAAACAGGTAAACCAGCATGCCAATAGCCGCGTACAGGAACAGAATATCGCCCACCCAGATGAAGTAGCCGTGAATGGCACCGATAAGCAATAGCCAGAACTGACGTCGATAGTATATGCGGCCGAATCGGGCACCCCGCGACTCAGCACGTGTCGACATAACCACGAGCCCTGCGCCAAACAGCATCGCAAATATACTGAGAAATTTTTGATCAAAAAGTATGTGCGTAAAAAACCAGGTGCCCAGGTTGTGCGGCTCGGTACCGCCGAGCGCCAGCGGGTTGCTATACGCCACGAACGGCATAGCGAAAGCGTAAATATTCATAACAAGGATGCCTAGCACCGCAACGCCACGCAGAACGTCAACGCTAATGAATCGTTCGTTGCTTGTTATCGGACCAAGTCCGTTACCACTGACGGGCACCGGGCTATTTTCTCGGTCGATATCGTTCATGATTGATTCTCGACTGTTGTTGGAATTGTTTCGACGGGAAATAGACTTTGAGCCGGATATGATAACGCACAGAAAGCGAGATGTTTATGTCAGTTTTTTTCAGCAACTTTTACTTGGTATTTAAGGGCTTACGAGACATACTCGCCATGGGCAAACAATCTGAAAGGAGGTGATTCATGTCTAGTGAGAATTCAAAGGTGTTGAGAAAACCGTTGGGTCTTGTACGGATTGTGGAGCAACCTCCCGTACCTTGCTGACCTGGTTTTCCCGCACGAATCTCACGAAGGGCTGCCCTCGGGCAGCCCTTCTTCGTAGTCGTTGGTAGTTACAACTAACCTCGGGCGAGAATTTCTTCCAGCTCATTGAGCAGCACATCGATTTCCTCGATGCTGTTGTAGTGAACCGGACCTATCCGAACGGCACCGCCTGAATCAAGGATGCCCAGTGCTTTCGCCGGCTCGATTGCGTAGTTGTGTCCGTTCCAGACAAAGATATTTCGCTCACCAAGAGCTCTTGCGGTATCTGCGGGAGAGTGCCTGTCATGCGTAAACGACACGGTCGGCACTCTGCGATGCATAGCATCCGGATCCGTAACGCCCTGCACGGTTACACCGCGAATATTTTGCAGGCCGGAAATGAGTCGCTCTGCAAGATCTTTTTCGTACGCGAACAGGCAATCCATTGCGGCATGCGTATACATGCAACGCCCGTCGTATTGCCGATTCGCCGCATGAAAATCACTCGCCATTGTCTCGCCGATCCACGCGAAATAATCCACAGCTGCGGCGACTCCTGCCATACCTTCATGGCTTTGCGTACCGGTCTCAAAGCAACCCGGAATCTTGTCCGATGCCGGACGAACCTTGTAAGGTTCAAGAGCTTCAAGCACCTCGCGACGCCCCCACAATATTCCCTGATGCGGGCCGAAAAACTTGTAGGCCGAACAAACCAGGAAATCACAGCCCAATGCCTGAACATCGGTCGATACGTGTGGCACCGACTGCACGGCATCGATAAAGCTCCAGGCGCCTGCTTGCCGGGCTTTGGAGCATACTGTCTTAACGTCGTTTATCGTACCGGTTAAGTTGCTGGCACCACCAATACAGACAAGACGTGTCTTGCTGGTTAGCAAATTATCGAGTTTTGCCAGATCGAATTCGAACGCCTCAACGTCGAATGGTAACCACCGAATTTGAAGGTCGAAATCTCGCGCCAGCAAAACCCACGGCTCAACGTTCGCGTCGTGACACATCTGCGACAAGATGATTTCATCGCCGGCATTCAAGTATCGGCCAATCGAGCGCGACAAGTGCAACGTCATCGTTGTCATGTTTTGCCCGAAGATGATTTCGTCCGCCGATGGCGCATTTAAAAAGTCCACCATCGCATCGCGCGCATCGCTAACGACTTTATCCGCTAAATGCGATGTCTGGAAATAACCGCCAAGGTTTGCGTTTGACCACAGCAGGCAGTCCGATATTTTGTCAGCAACCGATTGTGGAACCTGGGTACCCGCCGGGTTATCGAAATAAAACCGCTGCCTGCCATCGTCGGTTGCTGCCAGAGCGGGAAACTGCGAGCGAATAGTTGCGAGATCAAGAGTCATGGTCAGGGTAAGGACGGTTGCTACTACTCCTTGCCTCCCCACTTTTCTCTGTGCGCATCTTCGGCACGCTGACGAACTTTCGCGTGTCGTCGTGTTAGTAATAGAGAGTTGGGATCGCAGATCTCTGCCCGGATCAGCCCCAGGTCGTTCGCAGCATCGAACAGGCTTGGGTACCAACGTTCCCAGTTCGGCAGAAGTGATTCAACTTGATCGCGAAGACTCATAGGCGCAATGTAACCGAGCGCTGCGCCCATGACAATGCGATGAAAAACGCGACGGTCTACTCTTCGAGCATCCTCACGCCGAGCATGGCGGCAACAAGCAACATTGCACCCAATACAACGTACTGCGGCTGCGGAATCCACGTTACCGACATCTCGAGAAAATCCATCGGGATGACAGTCAACAGCTTCGCCGCGGCCACCGAAAGCTGTGCCAGCGGTTTGATGGCAACACCCCCACCGACAAACATTGCAATCGGCAAAGCAAGACGGCGCAACCACATGCGGCGGCGAATTCTTGTCACGATCTGACGGCTGAAACCGTCGTCTGCGATCGGTTCCGATTGGAACATCGACTCAAGCAATCGATCTTCAGCGTCTTTCATTTTTTCAGCCATGTTGATGATCTTTGATTTCAAAACTTGTCCTGATCTTCTCTTTACCGCGAAAAATCACGGATTTAATGGTGCCAACGGGCATTCCGGTGGCCTCGCCAATTTCGCGATGTGACAGCCCACAGGCGTAGGACATAATCATTACAGCCCGCTCCTCCTGCGTCAGCACCGCCATAAGTTTGTCCAGATCAGAAACTTCACTCGAAGTCTCAGTGTAGCTCCTTGATTCGGTCTGCGCGACGTATGCTGCTTCATCGAGCACCTCTGCGTAGCGCTTCGACTTGCGTTTAGATTGCAGAAACGTCGTGTAAGCAACCTTGAGCAGCCAGCCGATGAACGAGCCTCGACCTGAGTACGTCTGCAGCTTGTCCCAGGCATGCAGGAAACACTCCTGCGCAAGGTCATCGGCTGCAAAAGTATCGCCGCTCAGCTTGCGCAGGAAGTTCCTGACCTGCGACTGGTGGCGACGGATCAGCTCGCCGAAGGCGGCCGTGTCCTGCGACCCGACCGCCAACGCGACGAGATATTGATCGTCTCCTTCCAGCGATGTCGCTACGTTGCTAACGTTCGTTACCCGTAAATCGCCACATGATCAGATAGGCAATTCCTATGCAGAGCGGAAATGCCGCTCCGGCCAGGCTGCCGCTAAATGCGTTGCCACTTGGCTCTGGCACGAAAAAGCCACTGAGCACCAGTCCTGCCGCCAGTGCCAGCCAGATCAGCGCCAGGCGCAAATCTTTGTCCTTCGGGGGTGTCGGACTACCGAGACGATCAATGAGCTCCGGACTCAATTCCTGTCCTTTTTCGATCGCAGTACGGATCGTCTGCTGCATATCATTCCGCCCTCGATAGCGAAACCAGAAAAACAGGCCAACAACGACCGTCAACCCGATAAACATAACAATTGGTACCCATTCTTCAGACACTTTAATCTACTCCTAGATGTGTATTTCTGCTATTTCAGCAGCTCTCATCCGGTAGATGCCTGCCGCAACACTTTTGGATGCAATGATCGTAACTCGTTGATTTTTATTCAGCTAACCCTTATCTGACAACCGCTGCGTTTGTAATGTGCATGGGAACTACAACCTGCCATGCCCCCAGATTTCGGGATCCGCGCTTCTACCAGGTGGCCGTGCTCGGCCTTTTGCTGTGTTACGGGATCGTCGCGCTGGACTTCGGGATTCGCTGGCAGAACGCCCTGGCAATCTTGGCGGCAGCCCAGTTCACTCAATTTCTTGGCACCCGTGCAGCTGGATTGAGCCGCTTTGACCCGCTGAGCGCATTGATAACATCAATGTCACTAACGCTGCTGCTACGTACCGATGTCATTGCTCTCGCAACGCTCGCAGCTGTCATTGCGATCGGCAGCAAATTCCTGATCCGCATCCGTGGAAAACACGTGTTCAATCCGGCGAATGCCGCACTCGTTTCCCTGATGCTGATCAGCGACAAGGCATGGGTGTCATCGGGGCAATGGGGTAGCGCCGCAATTGGCGCACTGGCCCTGGCATGCCTCGGCTTCATGGTGCTGACCCGTGCGAAACGTTCAGAAACCACTATCGCCTTCGCGACCACCTACGCAGTCCTGCTCGTTGGGCGCGCGCTCTGGCTGGAGGATCCGCTGACAATCCCGTTACATCAAATGCAAAACGGCGCCTTGTTGATCTTCGCATTTTTCATGATCTCCGATCCCAAGACTTCGCCGGATGCACGCGGCGGTCGACTTCTGTTTGGCGCACTTGTCGCGTCAATCGCTTACACGATCCAGTTTATTTTCTATGAACCCAATGGGCCGATACTCGCGTTGATTATGTCAGCACCATTCGTGCCACTGATCGACGCCGTGCTGCAAGGGCAGCTCTATCGGTGGAAACAGCCAGCCGGAAATCCGGCAACTCAAATCAAAGGAGTCTTCTGATGAGAATGTTAATCACAGTTGCCGTTGTTGTATTGACGGTCGCGATCACTACAACTGCGCAGGCATTCTGCGGATTTTACGTCGCGCGCGCAGATACCAGTTTATTCAACCGCGCTTCGCAGGTGGTTCTTGTTCGAGATGCGGATCGCACCGTTATAACGATGGCCAATGATTTCCGGGGAGCGGTTGAAGACTTTGCAGTTGTGATTCCGGTCCCGACGTTTATTGAGCGCGGGCAAATCAACGTCGCCGACCGCGCGCTGGTTGAACATCTCGATGCCTACACGGCCCCTCGGCTGGTCGAATATCACGATCCGGATCCTTGCGCGCGCTACGAATTAAGAAAAAATTCGCAGATGTCCGATGCGGCGCTGCCGTCTTCAGTACAGGAAGGTGATCTGGCAGGGCGCTCTCAAGGCGTGACTATCGAAGCAAGTTACACCGTCGGCGAGTACGACATATTGATTCTGTCAGCCAGTGAAAGTGACGGCCTGATCGAGTGGCTCAAAGAAAATAATTACAACATCCCGAAAGGTGCCGAGCGAGTCGTCGGCAGTTACCTGAAGCAAGACATGCGCTTCTTCGTCGCCAAGGTGAACCTGGCAGAACAATCGAAACTTGGATATTCCTACCTGCGTCCACTGCAGGTCGCCTACGAAAGTAACAAGTTCATGCTGCCTATTCGTCTCGGCACACTGAATGCAAACGGCAAACAGGAACTCTACGTCTATGCGCTGACGCGAACCGGGCGAGTTGAGACGACCAATTACCGCACTGTGAAGTTACCAAGCGATACGGAGGTCCCCGAGTTTGTTCAGGCCGAGTTTGCCGAGTTTTACCGCGATATGTTTGCGAGGCAGACTATCCAGGAGAACGAGCGTGCGGTGTTTCTCGAGTACGCCTGGGACATGGCGTGGTGCGACCCTTGCGCGGCTGACCCGATGAGCCAGGATGAACTGCGCCGACTTGGCGTGTTCTGGACAGCTGACGACAGCAACGGGCGATTTGCACCATCACAATCACCGGCGCAAAACGTATTCGTGACGCGCCTGCATCTGCGTTACGACCGCGAACACTTTCCCGAAGACCTGATGTTCCAGGAGACGGGTGACCGACAGAACTACCAGGGTCGCTATATCATTCGTCACCCTTACAAAGGCACAACGAGCTGCGACGCAAGTCAATACAAGACCTCGGTGCGTGACCGCCAGGAACGTGAGGCCCAGGCATTGGCCAATCTGACGGGATGGAATATCGACGAGATTCGCTCAAAAATACCGCGTATCGATGGCATTACGCCAGAGCCCGTTGTTACCCCCTGGTGGAAACGAATCTGGCAATAGCCCAGCCATTAGCATTACTGCAAAGCCCCGGTTGGAACCGGGGCTCTTGCCTGTGCGCGTTCTTCTTTCCTGCCGCTGTTAACAGCGCTCGTGTTTGCGGAACACGCCTCTAGCGGTAACCACTCAGTATCTTCTTGAGCTCTTTGTTGCCGGGGTTGAGCGTTTCCAGCGGAAGCTGCGACAGGGGCATATCGACATTGCCCATCAAATCATGCATTTCGTTGCGCGCCTCGTCGATATACAGCAATCCAGTTATTATTTCGCCCGCGTTAAACCTGTCACGCAGGTACTTGAAGGACGATGCGCGACTGCTCGGGTCATAGTCTTTGTCGACCTTGCGCAGGACGATCTTGCTGCCGCCATGTAGCTCGACAGACATCGCCGATCCTTCGTCATAGGCAGTTTTTATCTCTTCCGCGGGCGCGATGAAGTCAGCGTTGACGACATTATGATAATGCTTCCTCGTATGCGCGTAGCTTTTTGTCGAGCCCTCATGGTCGTTAAATGTCACACAGGGGCTAATCACATCCACAAGCGCGAAACCCTTGTGCATCAGGGCGCCCTGAATGAGGGGCACGAGTTGTTCCTTGTCGCCGGAAAAACTCCTGGCTATGTACGTAGCGCCCAGGCTTAACGCCATACTGACCGGATCGATGGGTTCCTGTTGATTCGGCAGACCTTTTTTGGGTTTGCTGCCGATATCCGCCGACGCTGAGAATTGCCCCTTCGTCAGCCCGTATACACCATTGTTTTCGATGATGTAGCACATATTCAGGTTACGCCGAATTGCATGTACGAACTGGCCCGCGCCGATCGAAAGGGAGTCCCCATCGCCGGACACGCCGATATACGTCAACGTTCTGTTCGCCGCATTGGCTCCGGTAGTAACCGACGGCATGCGCCCATGTACCGAATTGAAACCGTGCGACTGGCTCGCAAAGTACGCGGGCGTCTTCGACGAGCAACCGATGCCACTCATCTTCGCCAGCATATGAGGCTCGATGTTCAATTCGTATACGGACTGAACGATGGCAGCCGTAACCGAGTCATGGCCGCAGCCAGCGCATAATGTCGAGACGGCGCCCTCGTAATCCCGGGATGTAAGCCCAAGCTTGTTACGACGTGCGTTCGGGTGCTGGATCTTTGGTTTGGAAATATAACTCATTATTACTAGCCCTCAGGCGGCCTGGCCTTTTGCGATTTCCTCAAGCACTCTCCGGACCACAAAACCGGCGTTTAACGGCATACCATCGTAATGCAACAGCGAAATGAGCTTGGACGGATCTGCGTCGCTATCAAGCATTAGCAGTGCCCTGAACTGAGCGTCACGGTTCTGCTCAACGACATAGACAACTTCGTGCTGCTGAATGAACTCCTTGATGGACGCAGAGAACGGAAACGACTTGACGCGGCAATAGTTCAGAGCAATGTTCTGCGCCGCAAGACGGTCGCGCGCTTCCTGGCAGGCACCGTGACTACTGCCAAAACTCAATATCGCTGCTTTATTGAATTTCGAGAATTCGATTTCCGGCTCCGGCACAATCGATCTCGCGGTTTCCCATTTGAGCAGCAAGCGATCAACAACATCCTGGTACTCACTCGATTCCTCGGTATAAGCACCATACTTCGTGTGTCCGGAGCCGCGCGTGAAATAAGACCCTTTCGGATGCACACCAGGCAATGACCGATACGGAATGCCGTCACCATCAACGTCCAGATAGCGATGGAATGACTCCATCTGCTCGAGTTCTGCGGCAGAAAGGACTTTGCCTCTATCCGCAATCTTCTTTTCGTCAAATTCGAACTCCGGGACCATCCAATCATTCATCCCGATATCTAGATCCGACAATACCATTACAGGTGTCTGCAAACGCTCGGCGAGATCAAAAGCTGTTTGTGCCATCGTGAAGCACTCGCCCGGATCCGCCGGGAACAGCAACACATGCTTGGTATCGCCATGCGAAGCATACGCGCAACTAATAATGTCTGACTGCTGAGTGCGCGTCGGCATGCCAGTGGATGGCCCGCAACGCTGCACATTGAAAAGAACCGCCGGTATTTCCGCATAGTACGCATAGCCCAGGAACTCACTCATCAGCGAAATGCCCGGGCCACTCGTGGACGTGAATGATCGTGCGCCGTTCCAGCTTGCACCGAGAACCATGCCAATTGCGGCAAGCTCGTCTTCGGCCTGGATAATGCAATACGTGCGCTTCCCTGTTTCCGGGTCGACGCGATACTCGGCACAGAAGGTCCGAAACGCGTCCATTAATGATGTCGACGGTGTAATCGGATACCACGCGCCAACGGTCGCGCCGGCATACAGGCAACCCAGACCTGCGGCAGTGTTACCGTCGATGATGATGTGCCCCTTCGTGCCATCCATCGCCGCAACCTTGCTGGGCAGCGGGCACACGAAGTTTTTCCTGGCATAGTCAAAACCCAGCTTTATCGCCTCCATATTGGAGGCGATAAGGTGTTTCTTGTCAGCAAACGTCTCTTCGATCAACTCGGTAATGGTGTCAATGTCGATAGCCAGGAATGCCGCCAACGCCCCGACATATGCAATATTCTTCATCAGAATACGGGCGCGGGCACCGTCGAAATGTTCGTTACACATTCTCGACAGCGGGATACCAATAATGGTGATGTCATCTCGGCCAAGCTGAGTATTTCTCGGCCACGTAGAATCGTAAATGAACCAACCACCCGGAATCACTTCCGCCAGATCGCGGGCGTATGTTTGCGCGTTCATCGCGACCATTACGTCAACGCGATCCGATCGGCACTGGTAATCGTCACCCGTCACGCGTATTTCGTACCAGGTAGGCAGACCCTGAATATTTGACGGGAAATAGTTCTTGCCAACGACCGGAATCCCCATGCGAAAAAGAGATTTCATGATCAGACCGTTTGCGCTTGCCGAACCGGTACCGTTGACTGTAGCGATTTTGATGACGACGTCGTTAAGTTTAGCCACGATTGCTTTCCTGTTATGCCGCCGAGGTTTGCGCCTTGTCATCAGCGACTTCGTCAGCGACCTGTGGAATCAGCACGATAGACTTCTGCATATCCCACGCACCGGTCGGGCAACGCTCTGCGCACAGGCTGCAATGCACGCATAGATCTTCATCCTTCACCATGACCCTGGAGGTTTGCGGCAAGTCGCCTGAAACGTAAAGCGCCTGCTCGAGGTTTTCCGCCGGCGCCGATAATCGTGTTCTAAGGTCCGCTTCATCGCCATTGTGAGTGATCGTCAGGCAATTGACGGGACAAATATCGATACACGCATCGCATTCGATACACAGTTTCTCGGTGAAAACTGTCTGGATATCACAATTCAGACAACGCTCAACTTCTTGTGTCACCTGCTCAGCCGTAAACCCGAGCTCGACCTCTATATCGAGTTTCTTGAAGCGTTCTTTCAGATCGACGTGCGGCATCAGGCGCCGGCCCGTCGGATCGAAATCGTTGGAGAAACTCCACTCGTGAACGCCCATTTTCTGGCTCGACAGATTAACGCCGCGCGGCAACCTGTCTGTCAGGCTATTGCCCTGGATATACCTATGTATCGAAATGGCCGCCTCGTGGCCATGAGCAACTGCCCAGATAATATTCTTCGGTCCAAATGCCGCGTCACCTCCGAAAAACACTCCGTCACGCGAACACATCATCGTTTCTTCACTGACGATCGGACATTCCCAGTCGTTGAACTCGATGCCTATGTCGCGTTCGATCCAGGGAAATGCATTGTCCTGGCCAATTGCCAGGATAACGTCATCGCAGGGAATGACTTCCTCACCAACGACGGTGCCACGATCGATACGGCCGCCATCATCAATCTTGTACTCCATGATCTCGAACGTCATGCCGACTAGCTTGCCGTCTTCTATAACGAAATTTTTAGGCGAATGATTGACGAGAATCTCGACATGCTCTTCCTCGGCATCTTCCAGTTCCCAGGCGGAAGCCTTGAAAAATTCGCGCGGCTTGCGCGCCATGACTTTTACATCTTCGGCGCCAATTCTCATTGATGTGCGGCAGCAGTCCATGGCCGTATTACCCACCCCGATAATCAGGACCCGCTTACCAATCTTTTCAATATGGTCGAACGCGACCGACTCCAGCCAATCGATACCAATGTGGATGTTTTCGGAGTCATAACGCCCCGGAATGTCTAGATTCTTACCGCGAGGAGCACCCGTGCCGACGAACACAGCGTCATACCCCTGATCGAGCAGTTCTTTCATGCTGTCGATCGGGTGATTCAGCTTCAGGTCGACGCCAATATCGAGAATGTAGCCAATCTCCTCGTCCAGCACTTTGGGCGGTAGACGAAATTGCGGGATGTTGGTCCGCATTAGCCCGCCAGTGGTTTTCAGCGCCTCGAAGATCGTAATTTCATATCCCAGCGGCGCAAGATCATTGGCGACCGTTAAGGAAGCGCAGCCGGCACCAATTAGCGCAACTTTCTTGCCGTTGCTTGCCGTTGCTTTTGGCAGCCGGTCGCTGATGTCATCACGGTGATCAGCGGCAACGCGTTTCAGCCGACAGATCGCGACAGGGCGATCTTCAACGCGGCCACGTCGGCAGGCCGGCTCGCACGGCCGGTCGCAGACGCGCCCCAAAATTCCCGGGAAGACGTTTGACTTGCGGTTTTCTATGTATGCGTCACCGAAACGGCCCTGCGCAATCATGCGGATGTAGAGCGGCACGTCGGTATGGGCTGGGCAGGCCCACTGACAATCGACGACTTTATGAAAGTAGTCGGGGTTGTTGGTATCAGTCGGTTTCATTAGACGCGCAGGAAAATCCCATGTTGCCTGGCAATCGATCCGGGCTCATATCCGGCGCTAGCATAGCGGGATCGGTCGGAAAGTAAACTATTTCGCGCTATCGCGAACGATTGAACTCCAAGCGTTGCCCGGCCACCGCGCCAGTTAGCGCCCCATTACGGAAAACAATCCGCCCGTTGACAATCGTCGTATCGATGGACGAACTGAATTCATGGCCTTCGAATGGAGACCAGCCGCACTTGTACAGCACGTTCGACGCGTCGACCTTGTAAGGCGTATTTGGGTCGATGATGGCCAGATCGGCAAACCAACCCTCACGCACATAGCCACGATCCCGCACGCCAAAAATATCGGCCGGGGCGTGACTGGTTCTGTCGACCAGCAGCTCGAGACTGATCTGATTCGCAGCGGCAAGATCAAACAGCGACAGAAGTGCGTGCTGCACAAGAGGCAGCCCGGCTGGCGCTTTAAAATACGGGTTGTCTTTTTCGCTGGCCGTATGCGGCGCGTGATCCGTCGCAATAATATCGATTCGACCTTCATTGAGTGCCGCAATCAACGCCAGTCGATCCGCCTCGGTTTTAATCGCCGGATTGCACTTGATGCGCGTGCCGAGCTCTTCGTAGCGTGACTCATCAAACCAGAGGTGGTGCACGCATACCTCGGCCGTTATTCGCTTTTCGGACCGATGCAACGGCGAGAATTGTCCCATTTCAATAGCTGTCGTCAGATGCAGGACGTGCAACAGTGCGTCGTGGCGACTCGCAAGATCGATGGCCATCTCGGACGAGGCAAGACAGGCCTCAGCAGAACGTATGCTCGGATGTTCCGCCATCGGCACGTCATCGCCATACTTATCTTTGGCGCGCGCTTCGTTTGCCCAGATCGTCGGTGAATACTCGCAATGCGTTGCTACCATTATGGGCGCATGCTCAAAAACCAGCTCGAGCGTATCAGGATCATCTACGAGCATATCGCCGGTGGACGCCCCCATGAAGAGCTTGATGCCACACGCTTCTCCTACTCGAAGCCGTTTGATCTCCTCGATGTTGGTATTTGTGCCCCCCAGGTAAAACCCGTAATTGGAGGTGCAACGATCTGCAGCGATGCGATATTTATCGGCCAACGCCTCACTTGTCGTAGTTAGCGGGTTTACGTTCGGCATATCCATGAAACTGGTAATGCCACCTGCCGCAGCAGCAGCCGATTCTGTAGCGAGATCACCTTTTGCTGTCAAACCCGGCTCGCGAAAATGAACCTGGTCATCGATCATCCCGGGAATCAGGTAACAGCCCCGCGCATCGATAACGTCAACATTGTCGGTTGCAGTAATACTGCTGGCGATCTTGTCTATCCTGTCACCGCTAATCAGCACGTCGGCGTCGCGAACCTCACCTTCGTTGACCAGGCGGGCATTGGTAATCAACATTTTGTCCATATGCCGATTATGAGAGGGTCGCGCGGCAAAAGCTATGCGAGGTCTTGTTGCACAAAACGCTCACGTGCAATGTCACCACAGATTTCGGGTTTGCTGGTGAAATTTTGCGAGTGGCGGCTGTGTATGCGATAACCGAGCTGGCACTTCCATAACGGGCAACAGATGAACGACATCAGCTATCAGGAGCGAATTCGAAATGCGGCGGTCTATGAGGTAGCCATCGAGTCACCGCTGGATTTTGCGCGTAACCTGTCGGCGCGCCTGAAAAACCGGATCTGGCTGAAACGCGAGGACCTGCAACCGGTTTTCTCGTTCAAGTTACGCGGTGCGTACGCCAAACTCGCCTCGTTATCAGATGACGAGCTGGCCAACGGTGTGATCTGCAGTTCTGCCGGCAATCACGCACAAGGCGTCGCGCTAGCCGCCCAGCGCCGTGGCGTTCGAGCGGTCATCGTTATGCCCGTTACGACGCCATCCATCAAGGTCGACGCCGTACGTTCGCTGGCTGGTGAGGTCGTCTTGCATGGCGACAACTACGACGAAGCCTATGCGCGAGGGCGAGAACTGGAACAGCAACTCGGCCTCGTCTTCATTCATCCGTTTGACGATCCGGACGTTATTGCCGGCCAGGGCACGATTGCCGTAGAGATTCTCAAGCAGGCGGAGGAGGATATCGATGCCATCTTTGTGCCGATAGGCGGCGGAGGTCTCATTGCCGGCATTGCCACATACATCAAGTCCGTGAATCCAAATATTCGTATTGTTGGCGTCGAACCCGCGGACTCGGCCGCGATGCACGAATCACTGCAGGCCGGCCACCCGGTCGTTTTGGATCATGTTGGCATCTTTGCGGATGGCGTCGCCGTGCGGCGCGTGGGCGATGAGACATTTCGACTGTGCCAGCAATTCGTGGATGAGGTCGTCACCGTCGACACTGACCAGATCTGCGCAGCCATTCGCGACATTTTCGAAGACACTCGATCCATCGTCGAGCCAGCCGGGGGCCTCGCCGTAGCCGGCGTTAAGAAATACATCGCTGACCATAAGCTCGAGAATCAATCGATCATCACGATCAATTGCGGTGCCAATGTGAATTTCGATCGCCTTCGGCATATTGCCGAGCGCGCTGCAGTTGGCGAACAAGCCGAAATGTTGCTGGCCGCCGAAATTCCGGAAGAACCAGGCAGCTTTCGCAACTTTTGCGAAATCATTGGGCGTCGCGGCATTACTGAATTCAACTACCGCTACAGCGATACCAGCAAGGCGCACATATTTGTCGGCGTTCAGCTGCGACATGGCCTCAAAGAACGTCATCAGCTATTGGCCGAGTTAAGGGATGCAAATTATCCTGTCGACGATCTCAGCGACAATGAAATGGTGAAACTGCATGTGCGCCATATGGTGGGCGGTCGCGCAACCGGGATTGCCAACGAACGCTTGTTTCGCTTTGAATTCCCGGAACGACCGGGCGCGCTCCTCGACTTCCTGAATGCGATAGGCACCAACTGGAATATAAGCTTGTTCCACTACCGTAACCATGGCTCAGATTACGGCCGCATCCTCGCCGGCATTGACGTACCCAAAGAGGAAACTACGGAACTGGAAGCGCACCTTGCCGACCTCGGCTACCCTCACTGGGAAGAAAGCGACAACCCCGCTTACGCCATATTCCTTTCCTGACGGAATCTTCTGACACCCTGTTTCTGGAATATACGACGCCATTATTCCATTTTGGTCGCAACCAATTCGTGCGCCGGGGCATCGAAGGTATGTAACAACGCTACGGCTGAAGACGAGATTCACGTAACAAACTAAATAATTCCCTTATGCTGTTTGTTTCGTAATGTTTGCGGTGACCCTGCGGTCACCGCTTTTTTTTACCACATCTCACGCATCCGAGCAGCCACGTCCAATTGCTTTCCAGAGACAACTACTCGCGGCCCGCCATTTGCTTCAGCACGTCCATGGAAACGAGCGTCCAGTGTCTCCAACATCCCGTCCGTGAGAAAACGACTGCGCGCGCCATAGACATGTTTGTCACCATCGCGGCGCTGCTGAGTAACGTGATACTTAAGCGGTGCGATAAGGGCAAGCGATTGTTTGGCGCGCGTCATTGCAACGTATAAGAGGCGCCTCTCCTCTTCGATCATCGCGGGCTTTCCTGTCGCGAACTCCGAAGGAAAAATTCCGTCCGCAACATTCAAAATATAGACCGCATCCCACTCCTGTCCCTTGGCTGAGTGCACGGTCGATAGAATCAAGTAGTCTTCGTCCAGCAAAGGATCGCCGGCCAGATCGCCCGCCGCACTTGGCGGGTCAAGCGTCAACTCGGTCAGAAACCGCTCGCGTGTCGGATAGCGGCCGGAAATTTGCTCGAGCTGCTCGAGATCCGCCTCGCGAGTGTCGAGGCCGTCATACAAACGTTCGAGCTGCGGCTGATACCATCGCCGAACCTCGGCGAACTGTGCTTGCCAGCCGCTGTCGCTGGCCTCAGCCGCGGACAACGATTCCATTAACCGGCAAAAGCCCTGCCAGTCATTGCTGGTTGCCGACGGTGGGCGAAATTCACGCAACGAGCAGAAACTGAAGTCATTGAGCGCCAGATACTCGTATCCGCGCGACGCGTAGGCCGGCCCCATACCAGGCAGCAACTTCAGAACCCGAAATGCCGCCACCTCGTTTTTCGGGTTCTCAGCCCACTTAAGAACGGACAAGACATCCTTTACATGCCCGGCTTCAAGAAATTTCAGGCCACCATATTTCACGTAGGGAATTTTCCGCCGCACGAGTTCGAGTTCGAGCCTGTCACTGTGGTGCGAGCCACGAAACAAGACGGCCTGATCCATGAGCTGCATCCCCATCTCACGATTTTCGAGAATCGACTCTACAACGTACTCAGCTTCGGCATCGCTGTCTTCCACAGTGACATAGTGCGGTTTGTCGCCGTGCTTGCTATTCGAATACAGGTTCTTACGATATTGCCGCTCACTTTCGGCAATCAGGAAGTTTGCCGAGTCCAGAATCGACTGGCTGGATCGATAATTTTCTTCCAGTGAAACAATTTGCGCTGTTGGCATGAATTGATCAGGAAAGCCGAGGATGTTTTCCACCTCCGCAGCTCGAAATGAATAAATCGACTGCGCGTCGTCGCCAACAACGGTTACACCTGAGCCGTCCGGTTTAAGCGCCCTTAGTATTTGCGCCTGAACCAGGTTGGTATCCTGGTATTCATCGACGAGCACATGGTCAAACCAGGACCCAATCTCCGCTGCAAACTCTGCATCCGCGACAAGGTGGCTCCAGTACAGCAGCAAATCGTCGTAATCCAGCGCCTGGATATTTTGCTTCCGTTCGACGTAGTGGCGGAAAAGCTCTCGCAATTCCGGCTCCCAATCCACACACCACGGGTAGGTTTCATTCAGAACATCGAGTAGTGGCTGCTGCGAATTCACACAACGCGAGTAAATTGCCAGGCAAGTGTCTTTCTTGGGAAAACGGCGCGACTTTTTTGAAAGTGCCATCTCATGTCGGGCAACATCGATCAGATCTGCTGCATCACCTCTGTCGAGCACCGAAAAACCAGGGTCGAGATTCAGGTTGGCCGCGAATTGTCGAAGCAGGCGATTCGCGACGGAGTGAAATGTACCGGACCATGGAAGCACGCCGGCCGCGACAAGCCTCGTCCTGCCGCCATCGAGCATTCTTCGGACAATGTTATCGACACGCCGCGTCATCTCCTGTGCCGCCCGCCGGGTAAACGTCAGTAGCAGAATGCGTTCGGGACTCACGCCCTGGATAACCAAATGCGCCACACGATGCGCAAGCGTCATTGTCTTACCCGTACCTGCTCCGGCAATAATAAGGAGAGGTCCCGCCTGAAAGGCGCCACCAGCTGGCTTCTCTCCGTACGCAGCCGCCTGACGCTGCGCCGGGTTCAGCAGTTCCAGATAGTCATCAATATGCTCAGCTGCTTGCACGCCCGCACTCCACCCTGAAGATATGTATTTTTATACAGTACTGGATGCATTCACAAGGTTCAAGTGACTGTTGATAAAAGGAATTCTTCAGCGCAGGCGCCTTGTGGCAAGGCGCTGCCCGGATTCCTGCTCCAGGTACGCTGTGCCAGGACGTAGAGGGCTGCCTGTTCGAGAAAATCCGGATTCGTCGACATTCTCGATACGGTGATCGAGCATTTGGCGCCACCAACGCGTAGACGGACCACTCGCCGCAAGCAGGTAGCTTTGTAGACATCAGTGACTGGCATCACGGCCACAATGACGTAACGCCGGTACGCTCTAGTCTGTTTGTATAGAATCCCGCATACTCCGACTGCTTTTTCTACCAATCAAACTGGCTGCATGACTTACGACATCGCACTTGTCCTCGGCATTCTTGTCGTCTCGCTGATTCTGTTTATCAGCGAAGTCATCCGCATGGACCTGGTCGCCTTGCTGGTGCTCGGCGCGCTGGCTATTACCGGACTGGTTGACTCCAATCAGGCGTTCGCAGGTTTCTCGAACAGCGCCGTCATCACCGTCTGGGCAATGTTCATCCTCAGCGAAGGCCTCACCAGGACTGGTATCGCGGACATCATAGGCCGCCAGGTCATGCGCATTGCTGGGCGTCGCGAGTTCGCAATGATCCTCGTCATTATGGTTACCGGGGCCGTACTTTCTGCCTTCATGAACAATATTGGCGTTGCGGCACTGATGTTGCCGGTCGTCGTCGAAGTGTCACGACGCACGCGAATCCCCGCTTCCAGGCTATTAATGCCGCTTGCCTATTCAACATTACTGGGCGGCCTCACGACCCTGATAGGTACGCCGCCCAACCTGCTCATCAGTGAGTCCCTGGTGCTGGGCGGACACGCACCCTTCAAGCTATTTGATTTCACGCCTATAGGCGGCAGCGTCATGGTTATCGGTGTGTTGTTTGTCGCACTGTTTGGCAGATTCCTGCTGCCGAAGAAACGCGCAGAACACGGCAAACACGTCAGCCAGCGCAGCTTGCGTGCACGTTACAAACTGCATGAACGGACGTTTATGCTGCGAGTACCAACCAACTCAATACTTGTTGGCAAGACACTTGCCGAGAGCCGCGTTGGCACCTCGACCGGCCTGATCATCCTTGCCGTTGTTCGACAGGGCCGCAGCAAACCCCTGCCAGGCAGGCAGACCATTCTGCGCGGTGGCGATGGCATACTTGTGCAAGGCCGCGTCGACCAGTTTCGTGAGTTGCGTCGCTGGTCAGATCTCGTCATCGAACGCGAAGCGCCGGTCTTGAAATCCATGGTCGCTGAGAAGATCGCCTACGCTGAAGTAACGATTGGCGACACCTCACCACTCGTATCTGAACTCATACGCGACGCAAATTTTCGTACACGCTTCAACGTCTCTGTTGTCGGCGTAAAACGCAGAGATCAATACCGGCTTACGAATCTTGCCTATGTTCCATTGCGCAAGGGCGAACGAGTATTAGTCCATGGAGAGGTCGACGCGGTCGCGCAGCTGGAGAAGTTTTCGGAATTCTCCGCAGTTGAAATTCTCTCGCCTGAGCGGCTGGACGAGGTATACCAATCCGACGAACGGATGTTTGTCGTACGCCTGCCCAAGGAAAGTGAGCTCGCCAATGCCACCTTGAGCAAACGCCGCCTTGCCGATGTCTTCGATTTTCGCGTCGTCGCCGTTTTCCGCGACGGGTCCCTTACGGTCATGCCGCAAGTTGATGACGATCTCCTGGGCGGAGATCTGATACTCATCGAGGGTCAGCCGTCAGACCTGGACGTATTGCGAGGTTTGCAGGAACTTGAGATTGAGACCAGTGTTTCACCGAACCTCGGAGCGCTCGAATCCGAGCGCCTGACGTTGATGGACGCAACCCTGGATCCACGCACCAGCCTGGCCGGTCGAACAGTCGGTGAACTGAATTTTCGGGAGCGTTATGGCATCGAGCTCGCCGGCATCTGGCGCGAAGGTGAAACTGTCGGCACCGAGCTGGCCGATGAACGCCTGCAAATTGGTGATGCATTGCTATTGCTGGGCCCCCGCGACCGCTTGCAACTGCTATCCGCTGAATCCGATTTTCTTATTCTGACGCCACTGGGTCAGGAGCCTCCCGACACAGGCCGTGCGCCTCTCGCGGCGGCTATAATGCTGGGTGTTGTGCTCGCGGTCATGCTCGGCTACGCGCCCATCGCAGTGGCTGCGGTCATTGGTGGCACGGTCATGGTGTTAACGGGCTGCCTCAATATGGAACAGGCGTATCGTGCTATCGATTGGCGAGCCATATTTCTCATAGCCGGCATGTTGCCATTGGGCACCGCGATGCAGGATTCCGGCGCGGCAACCTACCTGGCAAATCAGGTTATGGCATTCCTTGGCGACGCCGGTCCGTGGCCGGTCATTATGGGTCTGTACATCCTGACTGCTATGGCGACAATGATCATTCCTACCGCGGCACTGGTTGTACTGATGTCGCCTATCGTGCTCTCAGCCATGAGCGATATGGGGCTGCAGCCCGAAACCGCGATGATGGCAGTCGCGATGGCCGCATCGGCAAGTTTCACGAGCCCGATATCACATCCGGCTAACATTCTCGTAATGGGTCCCGGTGGTTACCGCTTCGTCGACTATCTGAAAGTCGGCGTGCCACTAACCATTGTCGTATTTATCGCAGTCATGGTTCTGTTACCCATGATGTGGCCGCTGCAAGCCATACAATAGGGCTGAGGCCAGCGTGACGGAAACCATTGCGATCGTCGGTGCCGGCCACGCGGCGGGTCAGGCCATTGCAACGCTCAGACAAAAGAAATTTGGCGGACGCATTGTGCTCATCGGGGACGAACCGTACCTGCCGTACCAGCGCCCTCCATTGTCGAAGAAATACCTTGCGGGTGAGCTGGCGGTCGAACGCCTGTACGTAAAACCGGCTGCCTTTTATGGCGATGCTCAAATCGAGTTGCGATTGAATACACGGGTCAGCGATGTCGATCGCAGTACACGACGGCTCACGACCAGTAATGGTAACGAAGTCGCCTACGACAAACTCATCCTGGCAACCGGTTCGCGTGTTCGAAAATTACAGGTCGAAGGCTGCGAGCTCGAGGGCATCCACTATTTGCGTGGTATAGCAGACGTCGACGGCATCCGCGCAGCCGCATCCAAAGGCGCGCGTGTTGTCATCGTGGGTGCCGGATATATTGGCCTGGAAGTGGCCGCCGTGTGTCGTCAGCGTGGTCTGGACGTCACCGTAATAGAAATGGCTGACCGTGTATTGAGCCGCGTTGTATCGACCCAGGTGTCAGACTTTTATCAAAGAACGCACGCTAGTCATGGCGTCAAACTGTTGCTCGCGACTGGCCTCAGCGGCTTTCATGGCAATGGCAAGGTGCACTCGGTCAATACCGGCGATGGGCAGGTATTGGCAGCTGATTTTGTCGTCATTGGCGTCGGCATCCTGCCCAATGTCGAGCTCGCCGAATCCGCAGGTCTGGAGGTCAACGACGGAATTGTCGTTAATGACAAGTGCCAGACTTCGGATTCGAATATCTATGCTGTTGGCGACTGCACTTCGCACCCCAACGCAATTTACGATACACAATTGCGACTCGAGTCGGTGCATAACGCCGTTGAACAAGCGAAAACCGCCGCCAGCAATATTTGCGGTGTGGAAATGCACTACGCACAGGTGCCTTGGTTCTGGTCCGACCAGTACGACCTCAAGCTTCAGATCGCGGGGCTGTCTCAGGGTTACGACACGACGATATTGCGAGGCAATCCGGAAAGCGCCAGCTTTTCTTGTTTATATCTGAAGGACGGCATCCTAATCGCGGTCGACGCTATCAATTCGCCGAAAGACTTTCTGCAGTCAAAAGCGCTGATCGCGGCACGCGCTCGAATCGACCCGCAACGATTAGCCAACGCTAACGTCGCGCTCAAGGATCTGGGCTAGCCTCCAATTCCTCGCTCGGAATTTCGATAGACAGCTCGCCTTCGACGGCAA
Source organism: Gammaproteobacteria bacterium (assembly GCA_024640305.1). GTDB lineage: Bacteria > Pseudomonadota > Gammaproteobacteria > Steroidobacterales > Woeseiaceae > UBA1847. The sequence continues at coordinate 336,669 of JAHEFG010000043.1, read as the reverse complement.
CCGGCCCAAGCTCCACCGAGTACGCCTTTGCACTGAGCGCCTCGACTCCTTCAGACCTCAGCCCTGCGAACTCGCCACTGCCACCGGCCACGCTTGCCGTTCCGAGCGCTCCCGGTCCTGCAGTAATATTGCCTCGCCATATTCCACGCCAGTTATCGGCTGAGCTCCAGTACGCGGGAATAACAACTTCCCGCAGGTAACTCCAGAGATTCTCACTCTGCGCGACGAACAGGCTACCGCGCTCGGGCATATAGATATGCCAGACGCTGTCAACAATTGCCTGCCCGTTCAGGATATTTGTACTCTCTGAATCGGACCAAAATTTGATGCCAATTCCGGCAGCTTGTCCACGGCTATCCGTCAGGACTGTCGCCATCGCCCGTGTCTTGCGAATCGGCGCCTCCCACAACTGCAATACCTTGGCTGGATGAGGGTCGACCCTGGACTCACCATCGTTGGTATAAATGAGCATGTCTTGTACAGCAGCCGAATACCCAAGCTTGACGACTTCATTGTCGGTCACCGTTATTGGCGACAACCGCTGCTGCGTCGTGAGCGGATTGAAGTACAGCAAACCAAGAAACACAACCGCTCCGACGGCCATCCCGAATAGCAGTGCTATTAAGTACTTGATCACAAATCTGCCTGCAGCGCGGCGAGGGCTGTTATGAGCTCGATACGGCCTGCCGGGGCATCGTCAGATTCCGTAGTGTCCGCTATCCAGCGTTCGGATATCTCACCGTGCAACGAACCAAATTCGCGAGTGCCTGCCTGCAACTGCCCGACTCGATGACCGCCCTCTTCAGGCTCGGGCTGCATCGAGAAGTAAATCGAACCCCGAGCCGGCAGGTGAAGAACCCATTCCACGACATCGCCCGGGACCTCGTCATTGGCCGCCATCCTGCTGGCGACGCCTACAACAGCGTCCTTGGCGTTTCGGATCTTGAACAGCTCGACGCGCAGGTTGGCGAACTCTGCGTCATCCGGCCATTGCAGCCCTGGCGGCAGAGGATTCTGTTGCGATTTCGCACCTATCAAAATCCGATCCGTGGGCACGTTGGCATAGAAGGTCTCAGTGTTGCCCAGGTTCGGGTGCACAATGATCAGCGATTGCTCCCGGCTCTGGTCGACCACGGGCAAGTAATACAAGCCAGCGGCCGCGCCCGCGATGCCCAGCAGAATTCCTGCAACAAAAGTCTTAAACATGTCCGAGAGTTTAGTTAAATTGGCGTTACGGTCATACTCCTCAGCACCAATTTGTGACAGACCGCACAACACAAGGCCTCGAATACGGCACCAAAATGACAAAACCGATATGCCTATGGTCAGGGCCGCGAAATATATCGACGGCTTTGATGTACAGTTTCGCGCAACTCGCAGACGTGCGAGTGGTCGACGAGCCTCTTTACGGCCACTATTTACGCGTCAGTGGTGCCGATCATCCGGGACGGGATGAGGTACTGGAGAAGATGAACTGCGATGGCGACGCAGTCATACGCGACATGCTCGATGATGCTGAATCGGACTGCGCAAAACAGCTGTTCATAAAGCATATGGCGCACCACCTTGTCGCTATCGACCTGGGCTTCCTGCAGCACACGCGGAACATTTTTCTGATCCGGGATCCGCAGGAAATGCTACCGTCGCTAACCGTACAATTACCACACGCCCGGCTAGCCGATACCGGACTGGAGCAACAGTGGCATCTGTTTGGGGATTTGCTCGCATCAGGCCAACAACCGGCTGTTCTCGATTCTCGAGAGTTGTTGCTGGATCCGGCGGGCGTATTAGAACAGTTGTGCCGCCACCTCGAACTCGGGTTCAGCGAACGGATGTTGCATTGGCCGAGCGGGCCGCGCGCCGAGGACGGTGTTTGGTCGCCACACTGGTACCATGCGGTACACCAAAGTACGGGGTTTGCGCCGTATAAGGCCAAGACCGATTTTCCCTCGCACCTCGAGCCCCTACTCAAAGAGTGTGCCCCCTGGTACGACCGCTTGTACGAGCACGCATTCCGGGCGAGCACGCAAGGAGATGATTAATGAATCTGCCCGATCCACGCAACCGGGATATCGTTGTTTTTGTCGGCGACAAACTCGTTCCACGCGATGAAGCGAAGGTATCGGTGTTTGATAGTGTCGTCCAGGGCGGCGATGCGGTGTGGGAAGGACTGCGCGTTTACAGAGGCCGGATCGCGGCTCTCGAAGAACATCTCCAGCGCCTGCAGGACTCTGCAAAGACACTCGCGTTTAGTGCAGTGCCGCCATCCAGCGAGATACGTGATGCCATTTTTCGGACGCTCGAAGCAAACGGCATGAGCGACGAGGCACATATTCGCCTGACCCTGACTCGGGGCGAGAAAGTTACGTCTGGCATGAACCCGAACTTCAACCAGTCCGGATGCACATTGATCGTGCTTGCGGAATGGAAACCGCCCGTATATTCCGATTCGGGAATACGGGTTATCACCGCCTCTACGCGACGAAACACGCCGCAATGTCTCGATTCCAAAATTCACCACAACAATCTGCTGAACAACATTCTTGCTGCCATTGAGGCAAATGTTGCCGGTGTAGACAGCGCAATCATGCTCGATATCAATGGTTTTGTATCCGAGACCAATGACACAAATATTTTTATTGTCAGCAGAGGGGTTGTCTGTACCCCCTTTGCGGATGCCTGTTTGCCCGGCTTAACGCGACGCATGATTTTGGACATATGCAACACGAATAGAATTCCCGCCGAAGAGCGCAACCTGTCATTGACAGAGCTGTACACGGCAAGTGAGGTTTTCACCAGCGGCACGATGGGGGAATTAACACCAATTCTCGAGGCTGACGGCAGGGTTATTGGAGACGGCAGCGTAGGAGAGAAAACCAGGGCTTTGCAGAAGCTACACCGTGCGTTCGCGTATGAGCACGGCACGCCATTGCCATTCGCTGGTGCTTAATCTGAACTAAAGTAGCTCTCAAGATACTCGTCGAGGCTGATTGCGTCGCTTTCCTCGATTGCGCGTTGGCGCTCGATGGACTGTTGCGTCTCTCGTTCGAACTCAGCTTCACGATCATCGGACAGCGGCGTGATCTCAGCGAAGTAATCACGATGGTTTCTCGCCAATGAAAGTGCATATTCGAAAAAGCTGCAGTCTTCTTTACGCAACTCCGCGAGCAGGCGAGCCGAAGGTGTCGTCTCAACGTCGTTTACCGTGTCGAGCATGAGGCGAGTTGCCTGCGCGTAGCTTTCACCACCTTCTTCGCGGTCGATGAGTTCCGCAATCGCGCTGATCTTATCCAATATTTCGCGCGCCCAGACTGCAAGCTCAACTTCACGGCCGTCCCTGTGCAGACGAAACTTCGGGTCACGCCCACGCTTCGCCGTCTGTGTCTGATTGCGCTTTGTTTCGTCGAGAGACGTATCGTCAAACGGTGCACTATCTTCCAGCAAACAGTAGATCAGGAACGCCTCGATAAATCGCATCGTGTTCTGGTTAATACCAGCAGGATCATTAAAGTTGATATCGAGCGATCGAATCTCTACATACTCAATGCCACCGCGTCGCAGCGCGGCTGTTGGCCGCTCGCCACTGGCGGCCACTCTTTTTGGCCGCACCGAGCTGTAGTACTCGTTCTCGATCTGTAGTCGATTTACATTTAGCTGCCGGTACTTACCGTCGACCTTGACTCCTATTTTTTCGTACTCCGGCTCTGGTGTTCTGATCGCGTTGCTGAGATCACGAATATAACTATCCAGGTTATTCAGGGAGATGTTGATACGCGATTGATTCTGGTTACTGTAACCAAGATCACTCATGCGCAGTGATGTCCCGTATGGTTCGTACCATGTTTCTGCGTTAAGCGATGGCATCGCGAGGTCTTCGTCCCTTGCAAAAGACTTGCACATTGCGGGCGATGCGCCGAAAAGATAGAGCACCAGCCAGCCGAATCGCCGAAAGTTGCGAATCAGGCGCAGGTAGTGGTCGGAGCGAAAATCATCTTCCTTCCGATCATCGCCAATAATCTGCTGATAGCGGGACCAGAAAGACCCCGCGAGGGAATAGTTAAAATGTACGCCCGCTATCGTCTGCATCTGTCTGCCGTAGCGAAGCCCGAGCCCGCGCCGATAAATTGTTTTCATCCGACCAACATTTGACGTGCCGTATTTCGCCAGCGGTATTTCCATATCCCCTGGAATACGGCATGGCATGCTCGCCACCCAGAGCATTTCGTCTCCGAGGCGGTCATAAGTAAATTGGTGAATATCGCAAAGGAAGTGCAGCGCTTCCCAGGTACTCGAGAACGCCGGCGTTACGAATTCGAGCAGCGCTTCGGAAAAATCCGTAGTGATGTAGCGGTGACTCAAAGCGGATCCAAGTCGAACAGGATGCGAAGTACGCGACAAATAGCCGCCACTGTTTACGCGCAAAGCTTCCTTCTCAACGCCGCGGAGGCTACCTGCGAATAAATTGCCACTCGCATTGGTGAGCTCCCTGTGTCGTTTGTCGAATCCCTGGCTCAATCTAATGGTCTCTTTTTGTTTGGATTAGCGGCGGTGCTCACGAGGCCAACAGCCAAGCTCGCTTGTTTTACCACAAGCGCACCCATTTCGCGTATGTAGGAGGCGAGTTTAGTGCTTCGGAAAAAAGCCTGTGTACCTGACAAACCCCGCTTTCAAAAGGTACTATGCAGCTCTTCCAGGCAATTTCAGTCCGCAAAGGCATGACATCCATGAATGACTCTCGATTGCGCCGCTTGCGCGACCTCAAATCCGATTCGGCGACACTCATCAGTGAAGGCTGCAAAATATCGGGCCTTATCACGGGCAGCGGCGATTTCCTGATCAATGGCGAGATAGAAGGTGACTGCGACCTCAGTGGCACTGTGACCTTAGCCGAAAACGGTTTATGGAAGGGTTCCATCAAGGCCGGCAACGTTATCGTGGCCGGCCATGTCGAGGGCGATATTGCCGCCGATGGCAAAGTCGAGATCACCGACACCGCACGCATCACCGGAACAGTAGCGGCGGCAGCCATTGCAGTTGCGGAAGGGGCCGTCGTGGAGGGCGTCATGAAGACGACTGGCTCGCCCAAACCAGTGGAATTTGTTGAAAAGCGCAAAGGCAACTAGAGGTATATTGCGACTATATTTGCGCAATTTCGACCATTTTTCGTATTTCTCGCCCCAGGCCGCCCCTTTATTTGGCCTATTCCAGAAATTATCTTTGCCCGCCTTACCCGGTGCTACACTGGCAGAGAGAAACGGCCTAACAACAATAATAAAAGGTCTGCAGGCAAGTTGTGCAGAACAGAAGACAAATGATCGGCAGCCGAATACCGCGATACCTCCTGTTTGTACTGACGCTGGGCACAGCCGTTGCGGTAATCATGCTATCGATGTTTTACGTCCAATACCGCTGGCTCGCGAAAGATATCACCACAGCAAGCGAGGCAGCGCACAGCACGCTTTTGCGAGAGAGTTTCGAACGGCGCGCGCGTGCGGAATTACACGCCATATCGGACGATCTCACTTCAGTCGACCAATCACCAGATGACGCCTCGATACTAGCGGTTCTTAATCGGGCGATCAGGCAACACGACTCAATTGCTGGCCTGCGGTTTGTCGGCAGTGACTCAGATGTGCAGCAAACGGGGAGCAATCCCGTAACCCAGTCATCAGATACGACCGTTTGGTTGCCCGACCATCTATTGATGTCATACGACGTAGTCCACCACGATCAATTTATGGGGGTTTTGACCGGCTCGTTCGAATTGCAGTCACTGCAAGCTGATTCACAGATGTTTTCCGCCGGTTTGCTCGCCAAAGAGTCGCAGAGCCGGAACCTGACTTATCTGTGGATTGGTTCAGGTACGCTGATCACGTTGCTGGTTTGTGCAGGTTTCGTCTGGCTGATCGTTCGCAACCAGACCACCAGAATCCGCGATCTTTGTCTGCAAGCGGAAAAATTGAGTGAGGCTGACTTCGGCGAGCCATTGGCTATCGTGCGCAGTGATTCGCTCGGCGAACTTGCTGCCGTATTCAACGATATGCGTGACAAGTTACGTTCCACGACAATATCGCGCGACTACCTGGATAACGTGTTGTCAGGAATGAGCGAGGCAATCGTTATTACGTCGCTCGATGGAACCATTGAAAGAATAAACAAGGCAACAGCTCGGCTCCTCGACTACGAGGAAGGAGAGCTGCAGGGCACGTCCATTGATTTCATCCTCGATCAGAGCAAGACCAAGACCCTGGTCGAAGATGAACCGTCCGACCTGCCCAGGGAAGCTTTTTTTGAAAACAAATTCGGTGACTCTATTCCGGTTTCTTATACCTGTTCTATTGTTACCGGCAAAGATGGACAAGCAGATCGAATTTACGCTGCGCGAAATATCACCGAGAGACGACGAGCTGAGCAGCGCATTCGCTACCTTGCCCGCATCGACGCACTCACCAAAGTTCCAAATCGAATGCAATTCCAACACCTATTGCAACGTGCGATAGCGAGAGCAAGGCGTGCCAACAAGCCATTATGTCTGTTCTATGTTGATGTAGACCACTTCAAAGAGATCAACGATACGTTCGGGCACCTGGCCGGCGATACAACTCTTGAAACCGTTGCCGAAAGATTGACGTTGGCCATGCCCGACGGTTCGGTAATTGGCCGGCTCGCGGGCGACGAGTTCGCAGTCATTGTGAACGACCTTGGACCCGATACCGGCGGTAAGGCTGATACTGACAAACTTGCCAAAGTGCTGCTCAATCGGCTCGCTGATCCTTTCTATGTGCAGGGTCACGAAGTGTTCATGACTGCGAGCATGGGTATTGCTTACTACCCTGAAGATGCCCCGAATGTAATCGATCTTATTCGCAATGCGGACGCGGCTTTGTATAGCTCCAAGAAAGCCGGCGGCAATGTCTACTCCTATTACAAACCGCAGATGAATGAAGCAGCGGTTGAGAGGCTCATGACCAGGAGCAAACTCAAACGTTCGTTCGAGCGCGATGAGCTACTTGTTCACTACCAGCCAAAGTACAACCTCAGAACTGGTGAAATTTTCGGTGCAGAAGCGCTTGTGCGCTGGGAACTTCCGGATCGTGGCCTGATTCTGCCATCTGATTTCATTCCTATTGCAGAAGATTCCAATCTGATTATCGAAATCGGCGAGTGGGTACTCGACAAGGTTTGCGAGGATTTCCGCCTTTGGCAAAGATCGGTTTCATCACCAGGGCGCGTATCCGTCAACCTTTCTCTGAAGCAGCTCAGACAACCCAACTTTACACACCGTATCAGTTCTATCATGCGTGGCCATGAGGTTTCACCGACATCTCTCGAGCTTGAAATTACCGAGACGACCTTAATGGAAAACCCGGATCGCACGATCAAGCTGCTCGATCAGCTGTACTCACTGGGGTTGCACCTGGCTATCGACGATTTTGGCACGGGATATTCGTCACTGAGCTCGCTGCAACAGTTTCCTATTAGCACGTTGAAAATCGATAAATCTTTTGTTCGTGACATCGCCATCAATCCGGACGATGCGACTCTCGTTAGCACGATTATTCAGATGGGCCAGAACCTGAATCTGGATGTCGTCGCGGAAGGTGTTGAAACTGAGGACCAACTTAATTTCCTGCAAAGCCTTCACTGCACGCAGGTACAGGGCCTGCTGTTTGGAAGCCCGATGAGTTCGGACAACTATCTCGAGCTGCTCGTTGCCCAGGCCGAAGGGACGGATACGCACAGGGCACTGTTCGCCTGACAGCTTCACTAGAGCCGGGCAACATGATTTAATAGCGGCACATTACCTAACCTGGAATTCCGGAAACCCGTTTTCGGCCAGCACAAACAGAAGTTGAACTCATGACTAATCTTTTCCGACCCGCGCTAGGCGCAACCCTCATTCTCGCGTCCTTCACGGTACTCGCCTGTGATTATCCGGAGCGGCCATTTATTCCGGATGGGGCAACGGCTTCAAAAGAAGAATTGCTGGCTGCCAAGGATGGAGTTCAGACATTTCTTGCATCAGTAGATGAGTATCTACAATGCGTCGAACTAGAGGAACAAGCGGCATTAGCAGCAATGGAAAATCCAACGCCGGAAGAGCGGGCGGAGCGGGATAAGTCGTTGAACAGAAAGTTCGATGCCGCCAACGAGGAAAAGGCGATGGTTGGTGAGCAGTTCAACCAACAGGTTCGCGCTTACAACGGCAAGAGAAAGAAATCGGAGTAAAAGCGTCGCGGGTTCCTGATAGGCCGCAGTCTTATCTGCGGCCCGTTAGAGCTTATTTATTTCGTGGCGCAAATCGTATTTATTTTCCGTAATTATGCGCTCAAGCACTCGAATTCGTTCTTCGAGTTTATCGATCTGCGCCAGTGTTTCTTCTAGTTCCGGGTTCTTTTCCGTTTTGGCCATTCGTGCCTTGATGAGCGTCTGCACAATATTTGCCCCAATGGCCATGGCGACAATTAGTAAGACGAAAACGAGTGTACCGTTCATCGGTGGCTCCCTTGGATTGACTTATTCATTGTTTAGAGATTCCTGAATTCCCTGTCGAGATTGTAACGGGAAGACGTCACATATTTCTCCAGATGTGCCATGCGCTTGTCGAGCGATTGGCAACGACGTCGTACATCATTCATGGTTGGTGAAGGCGCCGGTTGCGCTGCCTCTGAACGTGCTCTGCGCCTGCGTTTTCGATCGGCGCGTTTCGCTGGCCGGCTTGAATCTGCCGGAACGAGAAAGACTATTGCCAGGTAGGTAATAATGGCCATCGGCATAGCCATTACAAAAGCGATAAAGGCAAGCAGCCGAGTGACGCGCAAGTTGAACCCGAAGTAGTCTGCAAACCCGGCGCAGACGCCGCCGAGCAGCGCCCCATCTGTGCGTCTACAAAATCGTCTCTCGTACATTCTTTCGTACATCGGTGCTTCAGCAGTCATGGGCGACTCCAATTATCGCGGCGGTTACGGCGCCAGAACTCGAATTCGGAATAATTGCCGGAGTAGATCAGTGGTTTGTCTCGGATAATGAGCGTCGCGGCAATGTAGATTGCAACGGTCATCCAGAAAAACAAAACGAGACAAATAACCGCGATTACCCGCACCGTCCCCAATCGAAAATTGAAACGATCTGCGAGACCCGCGCAAACGCCGAAAATCCATCCGCTTTCACGATCTCGGTAAAGACCGCGCAGCGGCCCGTAGTCGGTATTCCAGGTACGTTGACTCATTTATCCTTCCGCAGCGTTACTATTTTCACCAGCCACCCTTTGCTTCAGGGCATCTAACTCTTCCTTGACAGCTTCTTCGGCCTCAAGGCTCGCAAACTGATGGTTGAGATCCTTCGGCTGGCCCAGATCATAAGCTTCGACCCGGCCTTCCACATCGTCAATGCGGCGTGTGTACTGTTCGAATCGAATCATTGCGTCATCAATCTGGTAGTCATAGATCTTTTTTCTCGCGGCCAGGCGACTGCTTGCCGTCTTGTGCCGTGCAAGTAACGATTTCTGCCGTGTCTTCGCATCCTCCAGCTTGCCTTCCAACCGCGCTATATCTTCATTCAGTTTACCCAGACCTTCGTCGACGGCCAGGTAGTCCTGCTTCAGCACCTCGGTTGCAGACGCTACCCGCGACTTCTCGATTAGAGCGGCCTTCGCCAGGTCTTCACGACCTTTTCGTATCGCCAACTCGGCCTTCTCATCCCAATCGCACAACTCGCGGTCAAGTGATTCGAGCTTGCGATTCAGATCTTTCTTGTCCGCAATAGATCTGGCTGCCGCGGAACGAACTTCAACCAGCGTGTCTTCCATTTCCTGGATCATCAATCGCACGATTTTCTCGGGATCTTCCGCTTTGTCGAGAATTGCGTTGATGTTCGAGTTCACGATGTCGCTGAATCTCGTGAATATGCCCATGGCTCTTTCCTCGTAATTGGTGAAACTCATGATTAGTACTGCAGCATCCATGCCAACTCGCGCCGATAGCAATAACACACTGTATTTAAAAGGAAAATAATAATATTTGATGTATTTCCGGGTTGTTAATTATGGCGTTTTAGGCTAACTAGTGGTATTTCTTACTATTCTCTGGTGAAATTAGCCAATGTCTGCACCGACCTCTGGCCAGCAAATAATCGGGGAAGCACCGGCCTTTCTGGAAATGCTCGAACACGTCTCCCGCGTGGCTCCGCTAAACAAACCCGTCTTGGTTGTTGGCGAGCGCGGCACCGGCAAGGAGCTGATCGCTTCACGGCTACACTTCCTTTCCGAACGTTGGGAGCAAAATGTTGTAAAGGTAAATTGCGCTGCTCTGACGGAGTCAATCCTGGAGTCAGAATTGTTCGGCCATGAAGCTGGTGCATTTACAGGGGCGACGCACACTCATATTGGTCACTTTGAGCGTGCTGACGGCGGCTCGATGATTCTCGATGAGCTGGCAACAATTACACCTCGGATGCAGGAGAAGATCCTGCGCGCAATCGAGTACGGCGAAATTCAACGGGTCGGCGGCAGTGACACTCTGCGAGTCGATGTGCGGATTGTCGGTTCGACAAATTCGGATCTGTTAGCTCTTGCCGCAAGTGGGGGATTCCGTCGGGATTTACTGGATCGCCTCGCGTTCGATGTCATTACGATTCCACCGTTGCGAGAGCGCCTCGAGGATATTCTGACACTGGCTCATGCATTCGCCGTTAACATGGTCAGCGAAATGAAACGGGCCTATTTCCCAGGTTTCGCACCTACAGCCGCCTCGGCACTACTGCGGCACAAATGGCCGGGCAATGTGCGCGAACTGAAGAACACGATAGAGCGATCTGTGTATCGGTCAGGCGACCCCGAGCAAGCTATTTCGGTTATCGCATTCGATCCATTCGATTCGCCGTTCAAGCTTGCCGATGCAGTGGAAGACAGAGCACAGGCCCCGGCACCTCGAGCGCAACGGGAGCCGTTGCTGCCAACCGACTTACCGCAGCGGCTCAGAGAAACCGAAAGAGGCCTGTTGAATGCCGCATTAGAGAAAGCACGCTTCAATCAAAGCATGGCGGCGGATCTATTGGGGCTTAGCTACCACCAGTTTCGCGGTAAACTCCGCAAGCACAAGATCTCCGGTCGCCCTTCCTAGCGGATCCTTAGCTCTCGTCGCGATACCGCCGAACGTATATCGCTGCAGTAGAGAATATGCCGCATACGACAAGTCCGGCCCAGACTTCGATGCTGGTCAGAAATCTGCCGTAATCCAGCCAGGACACCAGGCTGATGTTCTCCGACAGCATTGATTGCAGGTCGTCCTCGTCGAACCCCGCTTTTGCGATCGATTCGAAGATCGGCATGGTAATGATACTCAACCGGGACAGGATTGCTTCGCCGAGCGTCCACGATCTGAAGACGATGTATTCGAGAATAGGCAGAATGGCAATCGGCAATACTGCGCGAAGGAGCGGGCCACGCTTTGCCCACGCCGATATAAACAGAAACCAGCCGAGCAGCGGAGCCAGCCAGATCGGCACCGCGAGTAATATCGTAGTTACAGCGATCCACGTATCGAACAACGGTACAGCGCCCCAGATAAACCGCATCGGGTTCGCGCCTTCGGAGGCCAGCCAAATGCTGACGATGATCAGGTTCAGAAGATGGGAGACTATGACCCCGGCCATCGTGGCCAGCGGTATTGCAATAGCCACCGTTAGGAGTTTTGACACCACCGTTTCGGCATCAGTAATCGGCAATGAGCGCCAGAATAGAATGCTCTTATCCTTGCGCTCCGCGTACAGAGCATCCAGGCAATAGAAAATCCCGAGAAACCACATCGCAAACAGGAATACGGTCGTATTGCCTAACAGGAAAACGGCGAGCGCAACCCGCCGCATCGATTCCGGCACCGTCGCATCCGCGATCTTCTCAATATCCGGATTGAGTATTTCGCCGAACGCGGCTACCGCTATGACCATCGCTACAGCCATCAGTGTTGTGATCGTCGCTACTGCCGCAGGCGTAATCCAGATCGAGCGATGCTCCCAAATCTCGCGCCGCATCAGTGCTAATTGGTTCGTAATCATCCTGCTGCCCCCATGACCTTTGCGACAAATAAATCGGCGACCGACGGAGTATGCAGTTCTCCAAAAGCTGACACCTTGTCCCTGTCGACCCCCTCGAATGTCATCACCTTTTTGCCAAACACATCGCGCTCATATAGCGGCCCAAGGCTCCGCGCCCTGTCGGCGTCTTCGCCGGACGTCACAAGCTCAACATATTTGCTCGCAAGTGACTCCATACTTGTATCCAGGAGCAAGCGACCGTCGTTGATAAAGATGATGTCGGTCATCAGGTTTTCGATTTCCTCAACCTGATGAGTCGTAATGAGGATCGTTCGCTCGCCGTCGAAATAGTCGTTGAGCAGGTTACTGTAAAACTCTTTGCGAAAAATGATGTCCAGACCGAGTGTCGGCTCATCGAGAACAAGAAGCCGCGCATCTACTGCCGTTATGATTGACAGGTGCAGCTGAGTGACCATGCCTTTGGATAGTTCGCGCACCTTGGCATTCTTGCGAACCTTGGTTCGGGACAACAACTCCTCCGAGCGTTTTCGCGAATAGTTCGGGTGCGTGGCCTCTACGAAATCGAGTAACTGCTCGACTTTTATCCAGCCTGGCAACACGGCCACATCGGCAATGAAACAAATATTCTTCATTAGTTCCTTGCGCTGCCGAAACGGATCCAGCCCCAGGACGGACAAGTCACCATCACAATCTGTCAACCCAAGTAAGGCCTTTAACAGAGTAGTTTTGCCAGCACCATTCGGACCGAAAAGCCCTGTAATTTTGCCCTTTTCGATGTCAAAGCTGACATTATCCACGGCTCGAACAGACCCGAAGCTCTTCGATACGTTCCTGGCACTGACCAGACTAGTCATCCTTATCTCCTACGCCTTTTCCCTCTTGTTCCTGTTCACTCAAGGCCACAATGTCGAGCCCGAGACGCTGGATGGTGGCAAATATCACCGGCCACTCCTTCTCAACAAAACGTTGGCGCTCGTCTTTCAGCAATTGCTGCCGAGCGCCGTCGTTCACAAACATGCCGCGCCCACGTTTCTTCTCGACCAGTCCTTCGTCAACGAGCTCCTGATAGCCCTTCAGAACCGTCAGCGGGTTGAGACGATACTCGGCGGCGACATTGCGCACGGAAGGCAGCGCGTCGCCATCACCTAGCACGCCCTCCAGGATCATCGCAACGACTCGATCCCGTAGTTGTCGGTAAATCGGCAGATCTTCATTCCATTTCGGGTCCATCGTTTATGTGCCCTGCCTGTATTGGTCGCCGCTTTTTTCGAGCAGCAAAGGTTGTTGATTAAAAAGGCGCCAGCCTGCGTGTACAGGCTGGCGCAACAAGTCCGTCGCTACTTTACTCGCCTTGGGGACGGAAACTGAATATGTGGTCATGTCCAGCGCAACGATCCTATTAGCCTTTGAAACTAACGTGAATTTCAATGGCATCCGCTGCGCTCTTGGCCGCCGCTTCCTGGGTCGTTGCTTCGACCTGACCTGCCACGAGCGCAATTGTCAGGAGTGCCATCATTGTCAGGCCAACAATTTCGTTCAGGTAGCGTCGAATTAGATGTTTCATTGCTGCTCCACAGGTTCTTTCTTGCTAGTGAGCTAGTGTTATAGTTGACTATAACACCAATATTGCTCTTTGCAAGCCTTTTTTCACAGTTTTGCTAACCCGAACGGCCTGCCTACCCCGTTTGTAAAGATATGGCCACCGCTACCCACATGACGACCGACTCTGAATTTCGGGTTCCCCGGGCGGCCGCCGTCGCCTATGCTCTGAGAATGGACGAAACGCCTGAAGACAGCGCCCTGATGCTGCGTTACCGCGACGGCGATGTCGTGGCGTTCGAGGTGCTTTACCAACGACACAATGATGCCCTCTATCGCTATTTATTGAGGCTCTGCCACCACCGCGACACCGCAGAGGACATATTTCAGGATGTTTGGGGGAAGATCATCAAATCGCGGCAAAATTATCGGCCAACAGCGAAGTTTTCGACCTTTCTCTATCGCGTAGCGCACAATTGTTTCATCGACCACATTCGCCGTAACAAACGACACTCCCACACTGTCGATGTCGAACCGGACAGTCGGCCTGACCCGGGAGACCAGCCTGAGGCATTGGCAGAGAGAAGTATGGCAAGGCGCAGGCTTGATACCGCCTTAAGGGAGCTGCCCGAAGAGCAACGCGATGTGTTCCTGCTGCACGAAGAGGCAGGGCTGAATCTTGACCAAATCGCGTCAGTCACTGGCGCCAATCGCGAAACCGCGAAAAGCCGACTTCGTTACGCCGTGAACAAATTGCGCGTAGCGATAGATGAGCCAGCGGAGACATCATGACCGAAGATCGAATCAGACCGCAGTCCGATGGCGAAATGGACTCGCGCGTCACCCAAACCTACAAAGAGATGGCGAACGAGCTTGCACCTGAGCACCTCAACAGGGCGGTAATGCGGCAGGCTGCCGAAGCAGCACGCCCGCGCTACCTCAGGTCTGTGTCCTGGACGCGCCCGATGGCCTGGGCAGCGACGATAACCCTCTGCGTCGCACTGGTGCTCGAAATCACGAACGCGCCCGTTCCTGAAAGCAGCGATGTGATACTGCCGTCCGGTCGACTCGACGCTCATGCACCCGCGTCCTCAGCCGCGCCTGCACCTGAGTTAAACAGAACTGAGCAGATCAAAACCGAGGCACTCCCTGAAGCCTTGCAGGAGGCCGAGGTGCCTGCGGAAAGGAAGCGCGCAGCGAAAATGAGCAAGGATCTTCGCCAGCAGATTGCGGCGAAGCCCGGCAGTGCGGAAGAGTTTTCCATGAAAGACGACGATATGCCGGCCCGGGCCAGGGAAATTACGACACGGAGCACGGGCAACATGAGCGAATCGCATCACGAACTGGGTGCAGCGACGATTGCCGCAGATTCTGCGGAGCCCTCCTGCACTGAAACCGAGGTCGCAAATCCAGACTCCTGGCTGCTTTGCATTCAAAGGCTCGAAGATACCGGTCGAATGGCTGAAGCAAACGAGCAACGCGCACTATTCGACGCCGCCTACCCGGCCGACGAACCACTTTAGTTTCGGTATCTAACAAGTGCTGTGCAACCCGGCGGATGCTAAAATCGCCGCCGCAAAGCTATGCTTTTTCACTGCGACCAACCAGGAATAAGAAAATGAAGTCACCAGTTCGCGTCACCATAACCGGCGCTGCCGGCCAAATCGGCTATCAGCTCGCCTTTCGTATCGCCTCCGGCCAGATGCTCGGCGCCGATCAACCAGTCATTCTGCAGCTACTCGAGATTCCGCCGGCCCTGCCCGCACTCCATGGCGTGGTCATGGAACTCGATGATTGTGCTTTCAGCACTCTTGCGGGGATTGTCGCTACAGACGACCCGAACCTGGCTTTCAAAGACAGCGACTATGCATTACTCGTCGGGGCCCGGCCAAGAGGTCCTGGCATGGAGCGCAAAGATCTGCTTGAAGCAAACGCGGCGATCTTCTCGGTGCAGGGTAAGGCAATGAATGACAATGCGAGCAAAGATATTCGCGTACTGGTTGTCGGTAACCCGGCGAACACGAATGCGCTGATTACTCAATGCAACGCGCCTGACCTGAACCCACGCAACTTCACGTCGATGACCCGCCTCGATCACAATCGCGCCTCTGCCCAGCTTGCTGCAAAAACGGGCAAGCACGTAAATGATGTAGAACGCATGACGATCTGGGGCAATCATTCCGCCACACAGTATCCGGACATCTCTCACACATTGGTTGATGGCACACCTGCGCTGGATCTGGTCGACCAAACCTGGCTGGTGGACGATTTCATCCCGGTCGTACAGCAACGTGGCGCGGCAATTATCAAGGCCCGTGGCGCGTCGTCAGCCGCTTCGGCCGCATCTGCCGCCATCGATCACATGCGCGATTGGGTGTTGGGCTCCCCGGATGGCGACTGGGTCAGCATGGGCATTCCGGCTGATGGCAGCTATGGCGTTGAGCCAGGTGTCATTTATTCCTATCCGGTTCGTTGCCGTGGTGGTGAATACGAAATCGTCCAGGATCTGGACATTTCCGAATTCAGCCGCGAACGCATGGATGCGACGGAAGTCGAATTGCGCGAAGAACGAGCGGCGATTGAGGAACTACTCTAGTGTGATTACGAGCACGGCAAACCCTGTGCCTTGGTGATAGGGTTTGTCGTGCTGGTCAATTGAATTTATCAAGGGGTTTGAAGTGTCGAGTTTGCTTGTGAGTCTAGCGTGGTTACTGCTGTTTGTCGGCGGCGGCATATTTCTTGCCTACCGGCGTATCGATTTGCGTACGTCCACGGTTGCAACGGGGCTTGCCTTACTCGCCTACACAATTTTCGGCAATGGTGGCTGGATCCTGCTACCGATTTTGTGGCTCGGGTTCGCTGCAATGGTAATTCCGAATCTCATTGACCTGCGGCGGGAAAAAATCACCAAACCCCTGCTGGCTGTCTATCGCAAGATGTTGCCCGCAATGTCTGAAACCGAGCGCGAGGCGCTTGAAGCTGGCAATGTCTGGTGGGACGGCGAATTGTTCTCGGGAATGCCCCAGTGGGATCGCCTCATGTCCTACCCGGCGCCGACTTTGTCCGACGAAGAGCAGGCGTTCCTGGATGGCCCGTGCGAAGAGCTGTGCCGAATGCTCGACGACTGGCAAATCTGCCACGAACTGGCGGATATGCCGAAAGAAGTCTGGGACTTCATTATCGAACAGCGCTTCTTTGCGATGATTATTCCGAAGCAGTACGGGGGCCTGGAATTCTCGGCATACGCGAACGCGATGGTCATCGCCAAACTGGCCAGCCGCAGCCCAACAGCTTCATCAACCATTGGCGTGCCCAATTCTCTCGGTCCGGCCGAGTTGCTGCTGCACTATGGCACCGAGGAACAGAAGAACCACTACCTTCCCGGTCTCGCTGCTGGCACTGAAATCCCGTGCTTCGCTTTGACATCGCCCGAGGCCGGCTCAGATGCGGCCTCATTGATCGACAGCGGTGTCGTGTGCAAAGGCAAGTGGAACGGCAAGCAGACGATCGGTATTCGACTCAACTGGAACAAGCGATACATCACACTGGCGCCTGTTGCGACGGTGCTCGGCCTTGCTTTCAAGCTCTACGATCCTGACCACCTGATCGGTGACAAGGATGACTACGGCATAACAGTCGCATTGATTCCGACAGATCTTCCGGGTGTCGTTGTCGGTCGTCGCCATCATCCAATGACAATTGCATTTTTGAACGGCCCAACAACCGGTACGGATGTATTCGTGCCGCTCGACAGCATTATCGGTGGCGGGGACATGGCCGGCAAAGGCTGGAAGATGCTCATGGAATTGCTGTCCGTCGGTCGCGCAATCACATTGCCGTCAACTGGTGCCGGTGGTGGTCAAGCCGCCAGTTACGCGTCCGGTGCGTATACGATGATCCGCAAGCAATTCAATACGTCGATCGCCAAATTTGAAGGTGTCGGAGAGGCCCTGACGCGTATTGCCGGTCACACCTACATAATGAATGCGGCGGTATCGGTTACCTCTGGCGCAATTGACCAGGGTGAAAAGCCCGCGGTGCCGTCGGCGATACTCAAGTATCACTGCACCGAACTCGGCCGGAAAGTCAGCAGCGACACGATGGATGTTCACGGCGGCAAAGCCATCAGCCTGGGGCCAAATAATTACATCGGCCGCAGTTTCATGGCCGCGCCTATCGCGATAACGGTGGAAGGTGCAAACATCCTGACGCGCAGCCTGATCATTTACGGCCAGGGTGCGATCCGTTGTCACCCGTTCGTACTACCGGAAATGCACGCTGCGGCAGACGAGGACACTGATCGGGGGCTGATCGAATTTGACAAGGCTTTATTTGGCCATATCGGCTACGCGATCAGCAATTTGGCACGTTCACTTTTTCTCGCACTGACGCACGCCAAGTTCAGTCGCGTACCACTGAATACGCCGACACGTCGCTATTACCAAAACATCAATCGCTACAGCGCCGCATTCGCGCTCGCGTCCGATTTCGCGATGCTCACGTTGGGCGGCGCGCTGAAAAAGCGTGAACTGTTGTCGGCGCGACTTGGGGATGTGTTGAGCTCGATGTACCTCGCGTCGACTGTGTTGAAACATTTCGAGAACCAGGGACGACGGGCAACCGACCTGCCACTCGTCGAGTGGTCTGTTCGCACACTGATGTACCAGGCACAGGAGTCGTTACACGCATTCCTGCGAAACTTCCCGAATCGCTGGGTTGCGGCTTTTCTACGCGTATTCATTTTCCCGCGTGGCAGAACGTATTCGGCACCTTCAGATGATATCGGCCGCAAAGTAGTGCAAATGATGACCCGCTCGGGCGAAGCTCGCGAACGCCTAAGCCGCGAGGCGTATACGACACTTGAACCAGGCAATCCGCTTGGGCTCCTGCAGGAAGCGCTCGAACTGGCCGAGAAATACTCGCCGATGGAGCGCCGGCTTCGACAGGCAGAGCGGGAGGGCTTGATCCATCCCGGAGCTCTCGGTGGTCAGATCGATGAGGCAGAACATGCTGGCGTCATCAGCAAGAACGAAGCCGCAGAATTGCGTGACTATCATGAGAAAGTTTCTGCGCTGTTGGCTGTAGACGATTTCTCACCCGAGGAGCTCGCCAGATGTCCGAGCACTCCGCAAGCAGCACCCACCACCACGGCGAAAAAGAACGCGCCGAGCAGGAAAAAAGTACGCAAGAAAGCTAATAGCAAAAAGAAAGTAAGCAAATCGTAAGTCTTCATGCCGACTCGCTCCGGATCTGTATATGAAGTCTCCTTTGCCGTAGACAACAGTGTCCGCGATGATTTCAATAACTGGCTCGGCGAGCACGTTAGTGAAATACGTCGTGTAGCGGACATCGCAGAGTGCAACTCCTTCTTGACAGCGGATCGTGACGACGGCCGCAGTGGCTTCGTATGTCTTTATGATTTCGACAGCGATAACGCCCTGAACAATTTTCTGTATGGCATCGGCTCCGATATTCCAAACGATGTTATGTCCCGATTCGGAGGGCTGGTTACAGCAGCTGCTCGTGTTCTCAGGGAGGACAGTACACTCGATCATCCGCCGGCGGAGTCGCCCGATTGCCTGAACTGCGGCGCGCAGCTGAAAGGGCAATATTGCGGCAATTGTGGGCAAAGATCCCGCAGCAGGCTCATCAGTCTCTGGGAACTAATTAGTGACGCCTTTGGTGACCTGTTCGAGATCGACTCCCGCCTCTGGCAGACACTCGTTCCCCTGATGATTCGCCCGGGTCAGCTCACCCACGATTACCTGCAAGGGCGGCGTGCGCGTTACATGCCGCCATTTCGCATGTACCTCGTTCTGAGCCTGCTGTTCTTCGTGGTCGCATTCTTCGACCCTCGCGAAGAACTGGGCCTGCTCTTTGAACCCGAGTCGGAACAAACCAGCAGCGCCGCAGGTGATGTCGAGATCGCCATTCCGGATGAGGCAATTGATGAGGCTCGTCAGGTTCTCGACGAACTCGCGGCAGACGGTATTCTGCCGGATGTCGAATTGCCCGAAGATACTGACACCAATGACGGCGGTTTCCTGCTCAAATTTAACGACGAATCCGAGCAAATCGACGTCCAGGGTGATTGCAACGTTGAGCCCACGGATGTCGACGACGTGCCTGACTGGATCGCCCGACGATTGACACCGGAACGCCTTAAGCGAATCTGCGAGAAAACACAGATCGACGGCGGTAAGGCGTTCGTAGACAAATTGCTCGACAATATTCCGGCCGCTTTGATTGTCCTGTTGCCGCTGATGGCATTCGTGCTTAAAGCTTTGTATCCGTTATCCAAACGCTACTACGTAGAGCATTTGCTGTTTTTCGTACACTTTCATGCTTTCTTCTTCCTGATTCTGACACTGCAAGTGCTGTTGATGCGGCTGGCAACATTGCTCGGCATACCCGAGGCACTGCCAATAGTGACTGTTGTTGTTACATCCTTTTACGTACCGGTGTATCTGTTCAAGTCGATGCGCCGAGTCTATGGACAGGGCGGAGTTGTGACCTTTCTCAAGTTTGTAATGCTCCTTAGTACCTACCTGGTCGGCTTTTTCGCCACAATGATGGGGGCGCTTGCGATCGCGGCATTTTCGATATAACAGCATTTTGGGGATGTGCAACGCGTCCTGAACACTTATTATTAGGCGTCTGAAATGTCGCCGGAAGAACGGAATAATGAAAATTGTCAGCCTGGCTCTTAAACTGGCTACATTTAGCGCGGCCGCCTTATTGATTGCATGTAACCAACATCAATCGCCGCAGGCTGAAACTGCCACCGGCGACGACAAGGTTGCAGCAGTTGCCGCCGAGACGTTATCGCCGGCAGTGACACCTCGAACCGCCTCCCCCGAGGGTGCCAGGGTGTTTTTCATCAGCCCGGCCGATGGTGACACTGTTACAAACCCCGTCAGCATCGAGTTTGGCATCGCAGGCATGAGCGTTGTAAAAGCGGGCAATAGTCAGCCGGATTCCGGTCATCACCACTTGCTGGTCGATACGGATCTACCCGATTTTGGGCTCCCGATTCCGGCCGATGAGCACCATATCCACTTCGGCGATGGCAGCACGTCTACCGAAATAACCCTTGCGCCAGGCACCCATACACTGCGGATGTTATTGGGCGATCACCTCCACATACCTCACGATTCGCCGATAATGTCGGATCCGATTATCATTACCGTCAAATAGATGGTTGAGTGATGGGCTCCGGAACACTAGAATTCCCGGGCTAAAGACTTTTCGACTCATGAATCAAACCAGCCAAAATAGGAAAATCGGAATAAGCGGGCTTGCCGCTTATATACCGCCATATCGTGTCTGGCTGGAAGACTGGTGTAGCTGGACGGACAACCAATGGCCAAAGATCCGCGAGGTTGTTGGGCGGAGCTTCCGCATGCGCGGTCCCGATCAAAGCGTCTATACAATGGCCGCAACCGCTGTCATGCGGCTCATCGAGCAATACGACGTCGACCCGACCCAGATCAAGTTCCTGGGACTGGGCACGGAGTCGAGTACTGACAACTCCGCCGGTGCAATTATCGTCAAGGGCATGGTCGATCGGGCCCTCATCGCTCGTGGCAAAGCCCCTATCGCAAGAAGCTGCGAAGTACCTGAGTTCAAGCACGCTTGTCTGGGTGGCGTCTATGGCATGAAAGGTGCGATTCGACACCTCGCGCTAGATGGCGCCGGCGGGCAGGCAATTGTCGTTTGTGCTGACATTGCCGAATACGCGCGCGGTTCCAGCGGCGAACCAACACAGGGCGCCGGAGCCGTGGCGATGTTGCTCGAGGAAGATCCAAAACTGGCCGTCGTCGATCTCCCCGCGTCCGGGTCGGCTTCGGACTACCGGATAATGGACTTCCGCAAACCAATGTCCCGTTTTTGTGGGCAAAGTCGTGCTGAGACACACCAGGTTCAGGATTTCCCGGTTTTTAATGGCAAGTACTCGACTACTTGTTACATTGACGAAACGCTGCATGCATTGAATGACATGTACGCGAAACGGGGCATCAATGCTGCCGAATACATGCGCTCATTAAGGACTGTATTCATGCATCGGCCCTATCGTCGCATGCCCGAAACCGGTTGGGCTATCTCTTACCTGTTCGGGCTCAGCCGGGGCAATGCCGAAGATCGCGCAGAACTCGCTTCGTATTGTTATGAAGCAGGTATCGACGCCGCGGCGCTACACAGTGAAATGATCACGAAACCGGATGTGGCTCAGCTTGCCAATGCGGAGCAGCTGCAATTTGAGGTGTATCCGCTGACGATGGCCGTGCACAAAGTTTTTCGTGCATCGCGCCGCTACCGACGAGAGATTCTCGACAAGCTCGCGCTCGGCAGCGACACAATGCTCGATCTCGGCAACCTTTACACCGCCGCGCTCCCTGCCTGGATGGCTGCCGGTTTTGAACAGGCACTCGATGAAAATTCACTCGCACCAGGTGAGGAAGTACTAACACTCGGTTACGGCAGTGGCGACGCCGCAGAGGTTATTCCGTTCTTCATGGCCGAAGGGTGGCGCGAGGCCACCGCAGCAATTCGTTTTGGTGACGCAATGGACTTCACCATCGACCTCAACGCTGATCAGTACGTAGCTCTGCACGATGGCCGCCGCGTTAATGGCCTGGACTACGCCCCGCGAGACGAATTCGTGATCGATCGGGTGGGAATTGCCGACGAACGGCACTTCAGCGACCTGGGAATCGAATACTACAAGTACGTGAGCTAGTCGCCGCAGTAGTTTGCGAGCATTGCCTTGTGCTCCGTCAGGAGTGTTTGCCACTCCATTTTGAACCACGGTGTAAATTGTTGCGGCGACGCATCCATTTCGGCAGCCAAAGCTGCAGCCGAAACGAAACGGATGTCGGCGATCTCGTGGGCGTTTGCCCGCACCGCTTCCCCGACTTTGCCAAGGTAAACCTGGCACAGCTCATTCTCGGATCCGAGGTCGCCAAAACTGGCTTCGTAACTGAATTTGTAGACATACTCGAGCGATGTTTCGATGTTCAGTTCATCGAGCAGCCGGCGCTGTGTTGCGACTTGCATCGACTCCCCGCGGCGCGGGTGGCTGCAACAACTATTTGACCAGAAACCCGGCCACAGCCGCTTCGACTGACTGCGCTGTTGCAGCAACAGCTCACCTTCTCCATTGAAGAGAAACAGGGAAAACGCGCGGTGCAGAATGCCGGCGCCATCGTGACAGTCAGCTTTGGACAGGAAGCCGACTTCGTTATCGTCAGCGTCGACAAGAATCAGTTCTTCGGCCTCGGACGAAACAACTCGATGTGCGCTATTCACTCCCTACCTCATCTTGTTGGCTCAGACTCAGGGTTCTGAACCCCGCCGATGCCAGTGCATTACGAACCGCTGAAACTTTGCCAGGGCAAAGCGCAATAATCGAACCGCCGCCGCCACCACCGGTCAACTTGGCTCCACTTGCGCCTGCTGAGCGAGCTAAATGCACCATCCCCTCGAGCTCGGCGGTCGAAACCTGGATAGCGCCTAGCAATCCCTGGCAGATGTTCATTAGCATGCCGAGCTCCGCATAATCAGCCCTGACAAGCGCGTCAGCGCCAGCCTGACTCAGCGCATCTATTTCGTCGAACAGCGCCTCATAACGCACCAGGTGTTGCTCGTGGCGCGCACGAACACCGGCAACCTGCTCCATGGTCAAACCCGGTGAGTTGCTGCAGGCGATGATGATCGGTGGCGACTCTGTCAATGCGAGGTTCTCAACCTGCAGCGACCCGGCATTACGAAATTTCATCGGCACCGCATAGGTCGCTATCGTGTTATCGATTCCCGATGGCGTGCCATGTGCAAGCTTCTCGCACTCGAACGCGATCGCGTTTACCCGGGCATCGTCAAGACCCAGCCCAAGTTCCGCGCTAAACGCACGCACGATAGCTACGGCGAGAGCAGCCGATGACCCCAGCCCCATCGCGCGAGGCAAATCTGCGCGCAAACGGATCTCGTATCCCGACCCCGCGATATCCAGCTCACGAAGAATCAGGTTCAGTGCCGCGGCAATACCAGTGGAATCGCCGACGTCGATCCGCTGCGAAACGCCCCATTCGGGTATCGAGATACTTACACCGGCATCAATCTTGCTGACCTTTGCTGACACCGCGTCTGGTATAGGCAATGCCAGCGCGTGCCGTCCATAAACCACCGCGTGCTCGCCCAGCAGAATAACTTTGCCCGCCGCTGTTGCACACGGTTCGCGTCGCGGCAATGTCGAGCGCCGCCTGGCTAGTAATTCCTGTGCCTTCTGAACCTTGATATCGCCGCTGGCAATCATCTCGTCCAGCACTTCGTCGAAATATTCGTCCGGCACGCCGGCCGTCGCCGCGACGCTGCGCGCATGCAGTCGCATATGCCCATCCTGGATTCCCGTCGTCGCCAGGGCCTTCAATGCCGCGAAATTCTGGGCCAATCCGACTGCGGCCATCAATTCGGCAAGCTCGATTGCCGACTGCACGCCGGCAATTCTGATGGCAGCAGCCACCGCAGGATTTGCGTCCAGGTTGCCACCCACAACCCCGACTTTCAGTGGCATTTCGATATCACCCTGGAGCTCGCCATTGTCGGCGACGGACCAGGTTGCCAGCGGTCTGTAGGTACCTGTTGCTGCTGCAAACGCATGTGCACCCGCTTCAATCGCGCGCCAATCATTGCCCGTCGCTATGGCAACAGCGTCAATGCCGTTCATGACGCCTTTGTTGTGAGTTGCCGCACGATAGGGGTCTGCGCTTGCAATATCGCTGGCAAGCACGATTCGATCCCGCACCAGGTCTCCGGTGGTATCGCACGTGGCAAGATCTGCTGGTCGGTATCGAACTCGTGCCGACACCAGCGACCTGTCGGCGAGATTTGAAAGGATTGCCAGCGCGACTTCACCACCACAAAGCTCCGCGACTCGCGACGCCACCGCCTCGCAAATCGTATTGACCAGGTTGGCTCCCATCGCGTCGCAAGTATCAACCAGCATGTGTACGGCAATCGCTGTGGTGCCATCGTCGAGCAACATCGACCGCGATACGATTTCCCGCACACCACCGCCGCGAGCTACGAGCCTCGGATGAACCGCGTTGGCCCGCTCGAGCAACTCGACGCTGACGGAGTTCAGCCTCGACAGTGCGGATTCCGGATCGTCTACATTCGTGACGTGTATTTGCCCGACGAGCAGTGATTCGGCACATGATGCGGTGAAACCGCCACAACTGCGCGCCAATCGCGCCGCGTTACTCGTCGCAGCAACTATAGAGGGCTCCTCGACAACCATCGGCACGATGTAATCCTGACCATTAACGACGAAATTGGGCGCGACCGCCATGGGCAAACCGAAAACACCAACGACATTCTCGATCATTCTGTCCGCAACAGCCGGCGACAACACGTGCCTGCCCTGTTGCAGCAGCTCCGCATCTGCAGCCGATAGCCATCCCTGCTGCCGGAGCGCACGAATGCGCTCGGCGATGCTTAGCCGGTAGAGACCTTTGATCCGGGAGTCGCTCAACAACCTTGTCCTGTAACCTGCACGCCGAGTGGGTCGGCACTTATTGGAAGGTGCCGGAAATTCTGCTCTTTTGCACGATCGACGAACGCTGCAAGCGATTCCGCATCGTCGCACAGGACGATTCCGATATCGCCGCCTCCTGCGCCACACGGCTTGTAGACAAGGCCTGCCGCTTCAGCTACCGCCCCCATCTCTGCATGACCGGCGTCAAAAATACCAAGTGCATGATCACCGCTGAATTCCCGCAGCACCTGTATGTAGTCCCGATATTCGAGCAGAACCTGCCGCGCGTTACCACTGCTCCAGGCCGACGCCACACGCCTCGAGGCGAGCATAAGCGCGGCTCGCGATGGGCGCGGGTCACTTTTAATAAGTTGCTTCAGTTTGGCGCTCGTAATTGCCGGAACACCGCTCCAAAACAGGCCGAAAACCAGACCCTCAGGCCAAGCGACAGAGTGACCAGTACCTTTGCCCATCGTGTACTCGATCAGACCGCCGCGACTGCAGCACGCTATGTCTGCGCCGCTGCCCAGGCCTTCCTGAAGCGCTCGGTGCGCAGCAAAAGCGATCCTGCTGGCGTCTTCGTCAACGTCGCCAGCATGGCACAGCGCGGCGGCGAATGCGCTCATCAACGCGGCACTGGAACCAATACCAATTTTGGCGCCACTTGCCGCATCGACGAATTCGCTTGTATCCAGGCGAATTGAAAAGTGCCTGCCTGTTTCGACGTATGCTGTTCGCCACAAGTCTTCCACAAGCTTGAAGTCCTCGCCGCCTTCAAGCCATTCCACTGCACCGTCAGCGACCCTGAATCGGGCCGTTGACTCCGTATAGCCTGGCGCGGCAACGACGTTATAACCCTCATCGCAGTATTCGAGAGTAACCCGTGCACGACGATCGACAGCCATGCATATGGCCGGCGCACCATCGAGTACCGCGTATTCACCAGACAAAATCACCTTGCCAGGCGCGCTTGCCACTATCGGCATTGCATCGCTCATGCAGTCGACTCCAATGCCGCGCCTGCGCCGAGACCACTGAGCATCACTGCTTCGACGCCGGTCGTGTCCGCCAGTGCCAGTTGCACCTGCGACACAGCTTCGGCAGTACAAACGGCCTTTACCTGGGGCCCGGCATCGATCGTAAAAAACACCGGGACGCCGTCTTCCTGCAAATTCCTTATTGTCTGCATGCAGGCGAGCGTAACGCTGTTCCAGTAAATCATTGGTGGACGCGATCCCCACATCACGGAGTGCATCTTCAGGCAGTTGTGTTCAGCAATCGCGGCCAAAGCGGCAAAGTCGCTGCCGGCAATGGCCTCCCGTGCGATGGCCAGATCCTGCGGCTGCTGTTCTACCCAACGCTCGAAAAACGGTGATGTCTTGCGGCTGACTTCCATTGCCTCGGTCGAACCGACGGGCTTGGGCCCTGTTGCCGTAATGGCGACCACAACCTGTAGCGGCCAATCGGCGGCGGCCCTCAGGCTGGAAACCGAAACGTCCTGGGCACGATTCTCCAGTTCCACGAAGCCGCCATATAACGACCGCGCTGCAGAACCTGATGCGCGACCGGCGAGGCTCGCCAACTCATCGGTGCTTCGTCTTTGCTCAGCCAATGCATCAGCCGCAACAGTGAGCGCAGCAAACGCCGACGCTGAGGATGCCAGACCGGCAGCAATCGGGAAATTGCACTGGCTCGTCACGCGCAGCGGGCGGCGGCGCGCACCGAGCACAGTGTCCAGGCACCGCTGGATCCTCGGTAACATGCGGCTATCTGCGTGACCGTTAACAATCAACTCATCGTCGAGCAAGGTCTCGTCATATTCGACGCACATCGTCGTATATAACTCCGCAAGCGTTATCGAAATTGAACCGACCGCCGGAAGATTACGACCTGCATCGCGCTTCCCCCAGTACTTGATCAATGCGATATTCGGCTGGGCTCTGGCTATTGCCCGCATAGGTTTCTTTGCTTCGCTAAAGGGATGCGAATTATAGCCCAGCCACCCTGCGCAAAGGTCGGCAAATCGGTGTACGCTACATGGCCCTGAACACATTGTGGGACGACCTTTGTCAGTATCGTTCGAGAACCGCATAGCGCACTACACCGAGCGCGTGGCGACAAAGCTGGATGAGGTTCTGCCGCCAGCCTCGCAGGAGCCGGAGCGCCTGCACGACGCAATGCGCTACGCCGTATTCAACGGTGGCAAACGAGTTCGGCCATTGCTCGTGTACGCGGCCGGGGAGTGTCTCGGCTTGCAGGAGGGCTTGCTGGATGCTCCTGCTGCGGCGATAGAACTCGTCCATGCCTTTTCTCTTGTACACGACGATCTTCCCGCAATGGACAATGATGACCTGCGGCGTGGCAAACCGACACTGCACCGCAAATACGATGAAGCCACCGCCATCCTCGCCGCCGACGCGTTACAGCCATTAGCTTTCAGCGTCCTCGCCGACGCTACCGGCGTCTCGCCGGCGACGCGCATAAAGCTCGTCAAACTGCTCGCGGATGCCTGCGGATCCATCGGAATGACTGGCGGCCAGTCGCTCGATCTCGCCGCTGAAGGACAGCTGCTTGGCGCCGCGCAAATCGAGCACATGTACGAACTGAAGACCGGTGCACTCATTCACGCAGCGGTTGTGTCAGCGTCGGCTTTAAGCGCGGACTTATCTCCCGAACGTAGCTCCGCTCTCGACGCATTCGGGCGCACGATCGGCATCGCGTTTCAAATTCAGGACGACATCCTTGATGTTGAAGGGACAACGGAAATCATCGGTAAACCCTCCGGATCCGACCAGCGCCTCGACAAAGCGACCTATCCGGGACGCGTGGGTATCGCGAATGCCCGCCAACGTTGCGACGAATTATTGAACGGTGCCCTGGAACATCTCGACGACTTCGGTGCCGACGCCGAGCCTCTTAGCTGGCTTGCCCGCTTTATTGTTGAGCGTGGCAACTGATCTTGTGACCGCCGCGACACGCACAGTACTGCATGTTGATATGGATGCGTTCTATGCCTCTGTTGAACAACGCGACAACCCGGAACTACGCGGCAAGCCGGTGGTTGTGGGCGGGGGCAGTAACCGGGGAGTCGTCGCTGCCGCAAGCTACGAAGTCCGCGCGTTTGGTGTGCGCTCGGCAATGCCAATGCGCGATGCATTGCGGCGTTGCCCCGACCTGGTTCGCGTGGCGCCGCGAATGTCACGATACAAGGAAGTTTCCGCCGAGATTTTCGACGTCTTTCGGCAGTTCACACCGTTGGTTGAAGGTCTGTCGCTCGATGAGGCGTTTCTCGATGTTACTGCCAGTCAGACGCTGCATGGGACAGGCGTCGATATTGCGCGGCGCATCAAACAGGCAATTAAAGAGCGCACCGGCCTGACGGCATCGGTTGGCGTTGCCGAAAACAAGCTGGTCGCGAAAATAGCATCCGACCTGGACAAACCGGACGGGCTTGCAGTCGTTACTGCGGACAATTGCCGCGAGCAGCTGGATCCATTGCCGGTTTCCGTCATACCAGGTATCGGTAAGCAGACCCTTGGGAGATTGCACGAAGTCGGAATCCGGTCTGTCGCGGATCTGCGGCGCGCACATGACCGGGACCTCGAGCCTATATTTGGACGGTACTCGCGGCGCACGCGAGATCGCGCCGCCGGCATCGATAGTCGACCTGTGGTGCCGTCGCGTGAGGAAAAGTCGATCAGCGCCGAGGAAACGTTTGCACAGGATCTCGTCGATCGCGGCGACATGGATCGCGAATTGCTTGCGTTATCGGAGACCACGGCGCAGCGATTACGCAAAGCAGAAATGCAGGCCGGCACCGTTCAAATCAAAATCAGGCAGGCCGATTTTAAGACATGTACGCGGCAGAGAAGTCTCCACCCTCCCGTCAACAGCACTGACCAGATCTACCATACGGCGCGAACCCTGCTCCGTACATGGCTGAGCAGCAACCCAAACACAAAAATTCGATTGCTTGGCGTCGGCGGGAGCAATTTGTCGCCAGCCGAGCAACGCGATTTATTCACTGACGAGCAGGGAACAACGGACAATCCTGTCGATCGGGCGGTCGACGATATTCGCGATCGCTTCGGCAAGCTGTCAGTAAGCCGGGCCAGAACCTTGGCGCGGCCATGAGTGATGTAGAATCAGTGTCTTAGTCAGGGCGCACGTTTATGTATACCCGTTTTTTTGGCCTCAATGAGAAACCGTTTTCGATAACGCCCGACCCGCGTTATCTATTCATGAGCGCGCGCCATGGAGAGGCTCTCGCCCATCTCGTTTATGGCGTCACCGAAAGCGGCGGGTTCATGCAGCTAACCGGCGAAGTAGGTACCGGCAAGACGACGCTCGTTAGAACATTGCTGCTCAATCGTATGCCGAACAACGCGAATGTGGCTGTCGTGCTTAACCCGCAAATATCCGCGCTCGAGTTTCTCGTCACGATTTGCGAAGAATTGCATATTCCGGTACCTGATGACCGCAACAGCATTAAAGCACTCATCGACACGCTAAACGGTTATTTGCTGGAGGCTCATGCAGATGGCCGGCGAACAATTCTCGTCGTCGATGAAGCGCAGAACCTCGCCCCCGATGTTCTCGAACAGGTTCGGTTGCTGACCAACCTCGAGACGGCCAAACAAAAACTGCTGCAAATAGTGTTGATCGGTCAACCGGAGCTGCGCGAACTTCTGGCGCGAAACGATTTGCGCCAACTCGCGCAGCGAATTACCGGGCGCTACCACCTGGAACCCTTATCCAAAGAGGAAACCGCACAATACATCGAACATCGTCTCAAGGTTGCCGGAGCTTTGGGCGAGGTGTTCGACACCGGTGCCAAGCGCGAAGTATTCCGGCTTACGCAAGGCGTGCCGCGGCTCATCAATGTTATCTGCGACCGTGCTCTACTGGGTGCATTCAGCATTGAAAGCCGGCGCGTGAATCGTCGCATCGTCCGTAGAGCAGCTACCGAAATCACGGGCAAGGCGGAGAGCGGTAACACACTGCGACGGGCTTTGCCCGTCGTTGGCGTTATCGCCGCCGTAGTCATCTCGGCAGGGTTCCTGACCCTGCTGGAAGAACGCAAACAAATGATCGATGCCGCCACCGAAACTGCTGTGCCGGCGAGACAAGAGCCGGTCGACGTCGCACCAGAACCGCAACAGGAAGCAAAGCCAGAATCCGAACCAACGCCAGCGCCAGAAGAAGCGCAGGCATCGCTGGACGATCAACTTCAGCTTGCCCGGGAATTGACCAACCGCCAATCAGCCATGGCTGCGCTGCTCAGTTTATGGGGCCTCGAATATCGTGGCGGTGACCAGTCTGGCTGCGCCCAGGCTGAGGCAGCCGGTTACAGCTGCCTGAGTCAACGCGGCTCCTGGGGTAACCTGAAGCAATTCGATCGCCCCGCAGTGCTGACCTTGATCGATGCAAGAGGGCAAACGCATAACGTGGTGCTCGTCAGGATAGAGGAACAAACGGCCGAGCTTTCGATTGGCGGTGTGATGGTCACCCACCCTGTCGGCGAAGTTTCTGACATGTGGCTGGGCCAATACATGCTTCTTTGGCGGCCACCGAATGGTTTTGCAGTGTCAATGGCACCAGGCTCTCGCGGTTCGAATGTCCTCTGGCTGCGACAAAGCCTGGCGGAAATAGATGCGACATATCACACGGATTTTCCAGGCTCCGATGAGTTTGACGAAAATCTGCAGCAAATTGTTCGGGCATTCCAGCGCGACCATCGCCTTGATGTCGATGGAGTAGCAGGCCAGCAAACCCAGATTATTATTAACACACTCCTCGCAGCGGACGACACGCCTCGCCTGTCGGTTCCGCGGTTGGCCCAGGACTAGACCATGTCATTCATTCTCGACGCGTTGAAAAAATCCGAAAGCGAGCGGCAACAGCAATCGAACTCCGAATTTGCCAGTGTGCCATCCAGCTCGGGACACCCCAGCTCTCTGAAATGGTTGTGGATTCTCGGCGCCTTGTTGCTGGTCAACGTAGCGGTTCTACTTGGCCTGTTACTGCGTGATGATATGCCGGCAGAGGTTGTCACGACTGCGCCGTCGTCAGACAAAGTTGCCATGACAGTCGCCGCCGAACCCAGCTTTGAGGAACAGGTCGCAGCGGCCAAACTGAATCAACCGCGGCCTGCTGCAGAGACAGAAGCCGAGCCAGCCGAAACGGCCGCACCTGCCGCAGCAAAATCCACACCATCAACCTCAGGAGCACGAATACTTACAATTGACGAGGTTCGTCTGAACGGGTCACTGCAGTTAACCGACCTGCACCTTGATATTCATGTCTACAGCGACGTTCCGGAAGAACGTTTTGTTTTCATCAATATGGCAAAGCTTCGCGAGCAATCGCAACTTGAGGAAGGCCCAACCGTCACTGAAATAACGCGCGACGGTGTCATTCTTGAATATCGGGGCACTACGTTCCTGATGCCGCGTGAATAATCGGTCAATTGGCTGACATCAGTAGCAAATACCTCGACGGAGCCGCTCTTGCTGATGCGCTCACGGCGGGTATCTACAGAGTAATCGGTGCGCAGGAATTGCTTAATCGCATCAACGTATTTCCAGTCGCAGATGGCGATACCGGGACTAACCTGAGCCTGTCACTTGGTGCCGCGCTGACCACAACCAGGGAACCGGATGATAAACACCTGGGCACTCTGTTGGCGGCGATAGCCGATACCCTGCTGGATAATGCTCGCGGCAACTCCGGCGCCATCATCGCCCAGTTTTTTCAGGGGATGAGTGATTCCGCCGGCGACCGGACACGGTTCACGACCTATACATTTAGCAAAGCCGTAAGCCTCGGTAGCGAATATGCTCATGATGCGCTATCGACCCCTCGCGAAGGCACAATTCTTTCGGTTATGGCCGCTTTCGCCGAAACGCTCAGTACGCAGGCCAACAGCGACCACGATGGTGACTTCCAAACGGTAATGGAGCGCGCGCTGCAACAGACGAAAATCGCGCTGGCGAATACGCAGGAGCAACTCGACGAATTGCGCAAAGCAGGCGTTGTTGATGCTGGAGCGAAAGGCTTCGTCGAACTCGTGCACGGTATGACTGATTTCATCCGTCATGGACACATTGCCGAAGAGCCCGATTTAACCGTGCTTCAAGGTGAAGACGCACCCATGCTGACGGTCGGCTCCGGCGCAGATTCAGAGTACCGATACTGTACGGAATGTCTTGTCACGGGCGCGGATATTGATCGGCGCAAACTTCGTGAGGCACTGTCCATGCTCGGTGACTCGCTGGTGCTCGCCGGCACCAAGCGCAAAGCCAGGATCCATATTCACGTCAACGACCCCGAGATCGTATTCGAAACAGGTCGTGAATACGGTGATGTTAGCGGCGAGAAGGCAGATGACATGCACCGTCAGCTGCACACCAGCCACGACGAGACGCGCAGGTTTGCCGTGATTACGGACTCAGTTGCAGACATTGCCGAAAAGGATATGGAGCGCCTGGACATACACATGGTGCCCGCGCGAATTCAATTCGGTAATCGTGGCTATCTCGATAAGGTAAGCATTACGACGGAAGAATTCTTTGCTGAACTTGCCACCAACCCGAACCACCCAACTACGTCGCAACCGTCGCCGGGTGATTTCCGCCGGCAGTTCCAATTCCTCGCGAGCCACTTCGCGAACGTCATCTCTATCAACCTGACAGCCGCAGCCAGCGGTACGTTCGCTGCGGCAAAACTGGCTGCCGAAAAGACCAATGCGCACGGAAAAATTCACGTCATCAACTCATCGAACGCATCAGCAGGCGAGGGATTGCTGGTCGTCTTCGCCGCCGAATGTGCGAAAGCTGGCACGAGCGCAGAAAGAACAGTAGCCGCAGTTGAGGCGCTGATACCGAAAACGCGCACGTTCGCGATTCTCGCGGATTTGCGCTATGCAGTGCGTGGTGGCCGCCTGCCAGCCTGGGTAAAAACGATTGCCGATGTGTTCAGGCTTGTGCCAATCATTCGCACGACAACAGACGGTCGCATCGCAACCGCCAGCTTCTTGCTCGGTAAGCGAAACCGCATCGCGCGTTTCGTACGCCATGTTGCTCGCCGTGTCGCAGATGATGGCGCCCTGAATATAACGATCGCTCACGCGGTCTGCCCGGATGATGCTGCCGAACTCGAGCAGCACCTTCGCGAACAAATTCCAGACATCTCCCGGTTAACGATAACCGGCCTTGGAACTGGTTTGGGAGTGCATGGTGGCCCGGGCACACTGATAGTCTCGACACAACCACATACCGAGCCACCAACAGACTAGTTCTCGAGCGTAAGGCCCGCGGACGCTATAAGATTGACGCCCTCATTGCGCGGATTATTTACCTCGCGCCCAACAGGCCAGGCCCTGAGACTGGGCGCTTCCTGTGCCGCATTGCGAATAGTGTCGTCACCCCCGGCCAGCCAGGTATCGGCTCGGGCGGGATCGAGGACAATCGGCATCCTGTGGTGCAATGCTGACATGAACTCGTTTGCGGCCGTTGTTATTAGCGTTGCGCTATAAAGGGTTTCATCGCTGTCTTTGCCGTGCCAGTGCTCCCATAGCCCAGCGAAAGCGAACGGAGAACCATCCGTAAGCGAAATGAAGTATGGCGTCTTGCCCGAACCTTCTGTGTGCCATTCGTAGAAACCGTTGGCAAGCACCAGGCAACGGCGTTTTCGATATGCCGACCTGAACGACGGCTTTTCGGCGACCGTTTCGGCACGTGCATTGATCATGCGGTTGCCGATAGACGGATCTTTCGCCCAGGATGGCACGAGTCCCCAGCGAAATGATTGCAGCTCCCGACCGCCGTCCCTATCGAGGCATATCGCGGCAATATCTTGTGTTGGCGCGATGTTATAGCGGGGTTTGGTGTCCAGCGCCCCACTCGCACCGAACAAAGCCGCCGTTGCTTCACCCGGGGAATAGAAAGCGAAGCGTCCACACATAGTTACTCCCGAATTCCGATTCCGTGCCGCATCAGATATAAACACCCTGAAAACAGCAGCGTCACAAAGACGAGCAAAATAGCGTAGGCCGAGCCGATACCAATATCTGACGTGCCCAGGATGCTATAGCGAAATGCATTGACCATGTAGAGGATGGGGTTCGCCCGCGATACGTTTTGCCAGAACTCGGGCAGCATCGAAATTGAGTAAAACACCCCCCCCAGGTACGTCAACGGCGTCAATACAAATGTTGGCACAATAGCGATGTCATCGAACTTCTTGGCAAACACGGCATTGATGAACCCGGCGAGCGCAAATACTGTAGACGACAGCAGCACAACGGAAACCATAATGAGTGGATGTCGCACTTCAAGTTTCGTAAAGAACAAAGCGATAATGGTCACTAACATACCGACCAGCACACCCCGAAGTACGCCGCCAGCGACATGTCCAATTACAATCGCCGCATTGGACATCGGCGAAACCAGCATTTCCTCTACATGACCGCCAAACTTGGCGCCAAAGAACGACGATACAACGTTGCCATAAGAGTTAGTAATCACGGACATCATGATCAGGCCCGGTGCGATGTACTGCATGTAGTCGAAACCGTCCATGACTCCGATACGTTTGCCGATCAGGTTGCCAAAAATAATGAAGTACAGGGTCATCGTTATGGCTGGCGGCACAATAGTCTGTATCCATATGCGAACGACGCGTGTGAACTCCTTGCGAATAATCGTCATCGTCGCGACTGCATTTAGTGAAATATTCAATGGCCAGCCATCTCTTTGAAACCGTCATGCTTGTTTTCGATAAGTCGTATAAACAACTCTTCCAGCCGATTAGCCTTGTTGCGCAGGCTCACAACCTCAATCTGCTGAGCGTTAAGCTGCCTGAATAGATCGTTTAGCGTACTTGCCGACTCCTTACCCACCTCAAGTTCGGTGTCGTCTCGAAGTATCGTATCGAAGCCTTCAAGCACCGGTGCTTCGCTGATCGGGTTGGCGAGGCTGAGCACAAAGACTTCACGTTGTAATTTTCTGAGTACGACGGTCATTCTTGCATCTTCGATAATCTCTCCCTCATCGATAATGGCGACATGCCGGCAGAGTGACTCCGCCTCTTCCAGGTAGTGCGTAGTCAGGATTATCGTCGTGCCAGCATCGTTAATCGCGCGGAGAAAATCCCACATTGAGCGACGAATCTCGATATCCACACCAGCTGTGGGTTCATCGAGAATCAGCAATTTGGGCTCGTGCACCAGGGCTCGAGCAATCATGAGCCGGCGCTTCATGCCGCCGGAGAGGCTTCGTGAAACATCATTACGCCTGTCCCACAGTCGAAGTGCGCGCAAGTATTTTTCGGTCCGTTCATGCGCGAGCTTACGGCCAAGCCCGTAATACCCCGCCTGGTTCAGAACAACATTTTGCACGGTTTCCCACAGGTTCATGTTGATCTCCTGCGGGACAAGTCCGATACACGTCTTTGCGGCTTCAAGCTCTGTATCGATATTGTGGCCGAATATTTCGACTTCGCCGCCGGTCTTGTTGACGAGCGAGGTAACGATACCAATCGCGGTAGTCTTGCCCGCACCATTCGGGCCAAGTAACGCGTAAAAATCACCCTCTTCAACCGAGAAGTTAATTCCCTTGAGCGCCACGTTGCCGTTAGCGTAGGTTTTTTTGAGGTTCTTGATGGACAGCGCTTTCATGAGGGCGGCTATTGTACCCACCCTGCCCGCGCGCCGTCACGAAAGCTGCTCCTCAGCGTCGATCCGGTTTTCCGGCGATTCGAAATGCGGGAGGTCGGATCTTGCAGGCCGCAGCGCGTACATCGCGATGTTGTGCTGCGCGATCGAGCGTCAACATCGACTGTAGTGCAGACAAGTGCGCAGCGGTTCGAATTCCCGGCTCCGAGCTCAGGCCAGGTCCCAACAGCTTGCACCAAAATTCGGAGTTACTTGCGAGCCGTGGACGCAGCAGATCCGTTCGATCTGCCGTTCTGTTGAGCAGGCGCAGCAAAGTGCAAGTAGCAAGGCGATCGCACCACTTGATTGTCGCACCGGATACGAGGCGCACTGCATATGGATTGTGCTGTGCCAACTGCCACAGGAAGCCGAGCGCTGCAGCAGCGAGGTATTTGTCGTGCCCGTCCCTGGAGACCATCGCAAACAGATCTCCGTTTGGATCGTCTGCAAAGAGCGCACTCCAGTAGTCATCATCCTGTTCGCGCAGCGACAAGAGCAGGAATGGCGCTTCAGCAAGCCGTCGCGCCTGCAGGTCGGTCAGCCCCTCGACCATCGGGCGTAACTTCGGCGGGAAAGCCTGCCGAAGCCCAGATTCTTCAGAAGGCGATCGCAAACTGTTGAGGAACGCCCGATTCAGCGATCGAACGTTAGTAAATTCGGCCTTTTGCGGCCCGGAAAAGTCCATATCAGTCCCCTTTTGGTGCAATTCTCGCGAAATTCACGAGTTACTGTATTTATTATTGATCGACCATCTATGGATCATATATGCTTTTATACCACTATATATGGTCTATAACTATCATAAAGGGTTGAAAATGCGACTAACCGATGACCGCTATGCTGCTGAACGGAGCCAGTTCGAACTGGCTCTTCGAATGATTGGGCATGAAGCCCGCACAAGAACAATTCGCGAATGCACCGGACTATCCGACGATCGGATCCGCAAAGTTTATTCGACGTATTTTCTCAATGCCGGCGCCGCGAACGTACGCCGACGGCGTGGCAAGTCGCCACGACAAGTGAGCCGCTTCGTCAAAAACCCGGAGAACCAGTTACAGGCAACAACCCTCGTGGCCCTGTATTGCAGCGGCTTGCTGCTGCAGATTGATGCCGACAACGTGGTAACGCCATGCTGGCCCAGGCCGGACATTGAATTTGGTCATCGAATCTGCCGCGCTTTCGAAACCTACCTGTTACTGCACAAAAATGCCCAGCTGAGCTTCGAATGGGCATGGAGCCTGTTGAAAAATATTTCCTACAACGACGAACTTTACCTCGCAGTTTGTGCGAGCTGCGCAGCGCGTTATGTCCAGGATGCCTTTGCCCTGGATCACGGATCCTGCCCATCCTGCGAAATCGAGGCGAACCGGCGTCGCCGACCGAGCGCGCACAGTTTTGGCGGCCCCTGACCCGGGGGGTACTGGCGATTTTCAAACGAGTCTGTACCCTAGCGTGCAAATGGAGAATTACAACGTATTTGCTGGCGCGTTTGTCGACAGAAGTGGAGAGCTTCGCAAGGACCTTGACTGGCTGGCGGACGCAGTAGGCAACGAAAACAGTCGCTTCGTTCCTGTCTGGGGCGTCCAGTGCCTGGTCGATAAGGACCTGCAACACGCGGTGCTGCTTGAACATCAGCATGTCGCGCCATTCATCGACGACCGCGAGCTGATCTTTCTTGGTGTGTTTCGTGACCATCCGACCTTCGCCGTTGCAATCGATGCAGCGGGCGCTCCGCCATTGCCGAAATTCGGAGAGTTTCGAGAGTTGCGCTTCCTTGGCACGGTTTTGCCGCCTGATGAATCAAATCTGCTGGCGCATGCACGAGCACTGGTTTTGTGGCATGCATCGCAGGTCTTCTGCGGCAAGTGTGGAAGCGCCGCTCAACCCGGTGCCGGGGGCAATTCTCGCGTCTGCACAAACTCGGAATGTGGGCAGGTAATTTTTCCGCGCGTAGATCCAGCCATTATCGTGCTGGTTACCGACGGCGAACGATGCCTGCTGGGCAGGCAGGAACACTGGCCAGAAGGCAGCTACTCGACGATCGCTGGTTTTGCCGAACCGGGAGAGAGCCTGGAGGACGCCGTACGCCGGGAGGTCTATGAAGAGACAAATATTCAAGTGGGCGAAGTGACCTATCACAGTTCCCAACCCTGGCCGTTTCCTTCGGCCCTGATGCTCGGTTTCGTCGCCGAAGCAACCTCTGCAGATATCGCGCTCAATGACAAGGAGCTTGAGGACGCGCGGTGGTTTACGCGAGACGATCTGAAGTCGGGATTTCCGAAACTACCGTTTCGAATTTCTATAGCCCGCCGGCTCGTCGATCATTGGATACATCTCGACGAGGACAACTGAACATCGTCTCCTTGCATCGCCTATGCGACAGCATAGACAGACAGCAACCAGTTTCGAATATCCTGGATTTCCTCGGCGCACACCGCGTGCGCCATCGGGTAGTCGTGCCACTCAACGTTGAAGCCCGATTCCACGAGCAAGTCCGCAGATGCGCGCCCCAGTTGCATCGAAAGCACCGGATCAAAACTTCCGTGTGCCATAAAAATGGGCATACTCAAGTCACCGCATTGCGGGTTATCAAGAACCTCCGACTGGAAATACTTGGGTATCGGCATGTACGTCGACAACGCCATCAAGCCGGCCAATCTGCCGACAAAACGTAGCGCAACGTGAATAGCTATGGCGCCGCCCTGGGAGAACCCGGCTACGACGATGCGATGAGCCTCAATACCACGCTCAATCTCACGTTCAATCAGAGCATTTACGGCGCTGGCGCTTTCCCGAATACCGACGTCATCGGCCGGACCATCCCGATCGAAGCTAAGAACGTCATACCAGGCGCGCATAGACATACCGCCATTCAAGGTCACCGGCCGCACTGGCGCGTGCGGAAACACAAAACGCAACGGCAGCTTCTCGGGCAACCCGAGCTCGGGCACGATCGGCTCGAAGTCGTGGCCGTCGGCACCCAGGCCATGCAGCCAGATCACGCTGCCTATGGGGGTTTCGCCGGTTTCTATTTCCACCGTTTCAGGTAGGGCCATCCACAGTTCCTCGTCTGCGCAGAGGCGCGCAGTGTAACCCGAAAGACCACAAAAAATGTGATCCGCAAGGCTTGACGCAATATGCGCATTTTATGTATTCTATGCGCATATTTATGCGAGAAGTATCATGCCGAACTCAACCCAGGAACAAACGCTGCGCCGCAACGCTATCCGCCGGCTGCTGTCACGCGCCCCTGCTGCTACGCAGAAATCACTCGTCCGGGATCTGGTTGCGCGCGGGCTCGTCGCGACGCAATCCAGTGTTAGCAGGGACCTCAAGGACATCGGCGCGATCAAGACCGGCCGCGGCTATGAGTTACCGAACGCGAACCAGAGCGACAGTGAACTCACGAATGTTGCCGAATTTATTCGCAGCGTTACCCCGGCCGGCCACAACCTAACGGTCATCAAGACCGCCATCGGTGCCGCACAGCGCGTGGCACTCGCACTGGATCGTAGCGACTGGCCCGAGATGATCGGCAATATTGGTGGCGATGACACAGTATTCGTCGCATCAGATTCCAGCAGTAGTCAAAAAGTTTTAATCGCTAAAATCGAACGCGCGCGGGCGTAAGCGGCACCTTCAAGGAAATATCGTGAGCACAGATCAATCCCCTATTATTCTTGCGTTCTCGGGCGGCCTCGACACTTCGTTTTGTGTTCCGTGGCTCAAGCAAACGTATGGCCGAGACGTAATTACCGTCACAGTTGACACCGGAGGTATCGACGCCGCAGCGGCCGCATCGCTGCAGCAGCGAGCAATGGCGCTAGGCGCGATTGAGCATGTTGTCATTGACAGCAAGCAGGAGTTTTTTGATTCGGTCATTCGCTACCTGATCGCCGGCAACGTGCTTCGTGGGCAAAGCTACCCACTTTGCGTCGGAGCAGAGCGAGGCTTGCAGGCCGCCCGGCTTGCTCAACTCGCGAAAGACAGGGGCGCAACGACCGTGGCACACGGATGTACCGCTGCAGGTAACGACCAGGTTCGATTCGAAGTTGCGCTGCGTACACTCAACCCCGGCCTGGAAATTCTCGCGCCGGTCCGGGACAACAACTGGGTTCGCGAAGAACAGCTCAAGTATCTTGAAGAGCAAAACATGCCGTTGCCGACGCAAGGATCTGCGTACTCTATTAACCGCGGTCTGTGGGGCATAACAATCGGTGGCCAGGAAACGCTGACATCCGAAAACACAATTCCGGAAGACGCATGGGTGCTATCGGCGAATGCCTTCAACAATCCGCAGCAACCGTCGCAACATACTCTCGACTTCGCAGCAGGTGTGCCAGTCGCGCTCGACGATACCTCGTATTCGCCGGTCGAACTCATTGAGAAACTGGAGACGCTGTCCGGCAGTTATGGCATTGGGCGGGGTATCCATCTCGGCGACACAGTTTTGGGCACAAAGGGCCGCGTGGCTTTTGAGGCGCCGGCGGCAATAACGCTGATTACTGCCCACCGCGAGCTTGAGAAACTCGTGTTAAGCGCACAGCAAATGCGCGTAAAGGATACGATGTCGGCCATTTACGGCGACCTCGTACACGAAGGCAAGCAACTGGATCTCGTCTGCGACGACATCGAAGCCATGCTTGGTTCATCGCAAAGACGCGTTACCGGAACGGTCCGCTTTTGCCTGAAGCCCGGCAACCTTTTTGTCGAGGGTGTTGAATCACCTCATTCTTTGCTCGCCGCCACCAAGGGCGTTTATGGCGAAACTGCCGGCGAGTGGACTGCCGCCGATGCACTCGGCTATGCCCGCATCCTCTCGCTGCCCGGCTCGCTGCAAACACGCGCGGCCGGAGATCGGCAATGAAAAGTATTGTTGTCGACAAGGTTGCGTCTGTTGCCCAGCATGCTGAACTCGGACATGAGTTGCGGCTGTCTGCGGACATTCCGTGCGAAGAGGGTGTGCTCGTAGCTGTCCGCGTGCTGAATAACAAGGCGCGCTATAACCAGTTGGAGCTGACCTCCGGTCGCATGGCAACAGTAACCCAGGGTGACATTGTCGTTGGCGCACTTGGTCACCGTAATGCCTTGCGTGGCTACTCCGGTCGTTTGCCGACAGAACTCACGCCGGGCGACGTCATACAGTTGCTTAACATCGGGGGCGTTCTTGGTCATTGTGACTCGGCAAACCCTGACGTGGGGCCGCCGTTCGATTGCGAGGTTCTCGGCACCGTGCTGCATTTTCCTTACCTCGGCGAAAGAATCGGCATACCGGCACGTGCAGGGATGAAACTGCTTGATGCTAACGCACCTCTGGATACACGAGGCGTTCCAATTATCGCGCTTGCCGGTACCTGTATGGATTCGGGCAAAACAGCAGCTGCATGCGCAATAGTCGGGCGCCTGAGACATCTGGGTCTGCAAGTTGCAGCGTGCAAAGCAACCGGCGTTTCACTGCGGCGGGATATCCTGACGATGGAAGACGCCGGAGCATCGGAAACAATGATCTTCTCGGACTTCGGGATCGTTACTACGACTGCCAGTAACGGCCCCGCACTGACACGCGCATTGTTGACGAGCCTTGCTGAAAAAACTCCTGACGTCATCGTCCTTGAGCTCGGCGATGGCCTCCTTGGTGCCTACGGTGTTGAAGCAATACTGTCCGACGAGGTGATTCGCAATGCAATGACCGCCGTTATCCTGTGCGCGAACGACCCGGTTTCTGCCTGGGGCGGCGCGAAAATTCTTCGTGAGAGTTTCAACATCGAACCTGCCGCCGTGACCGGACCGGCGACTGATAACGCCGTCGGTGTCGATCAAATTGCCGAGCGAATGTCGCTACCTGCAATCAACGCGTTGTCGAATGGCGTGGCCCTGGGTGACCTGGTTGCAGGCTTGCTGAAGCACAAGGACGTAGCATGAGCAAGAAAATACAGGCTGTTATCCTGGGCGGCACCGGCTATGTCGGCGGCGAGTTGCTGCGGCTGATTTCAGCACATCCGCTTTTTGAACTCGCCGCCGTGGTTTCCGAAAGTCGCAGCGGTGAACTGATTGCCGAAACCTTCGCAAATCTTACCCACGCTGTTGCAGACCAACGTTACGTATCTCACGACGACTGGCCGGAATCCGTACACGATGGCGGCCAGCTCGCTTTATTCTCGGCAGCACCGCACGGTGCTTCAGCCGCGTTAATCGCAAAAGCTCTGGCGACAGCTAAAGAAAAGCAACTAACCGTACACGTTGTCGATTCCTCGGCCGATTTTCGATACCTCAGTCAGCCGGACTACGAAGCTGTCTATGGTACCGAGCACGGCGCACCTGGATTGCTGCCACAATTCCAATCGGGCGTTCCCGAGCACGTCGGCGAGATCACGGCACAACACGTCGGGCACCCCGGCTGTTTTGCCACGGCAATACTGCTGGCAGCTGTACCGCTCGTTACATCGGGTCTGACGGATAGCGAATTATTTGTAACTGGCGTGACCGGTAGCACCGGCTCGGGAAGAGCCCCGCAGCCCGGCACACATCACCCCGAACGCCACGGCAACATGTATGCCTATAAGCCGCTGTCGCACCGACACACGCCAGAGATCGCAGGGCTGACGGAAGCCGCAAGCGGTCGGAAAACCAAAGTCAATTTCGTACCGCATTCAGGCCCGTTTGCGCGAGGCATCCATGCGAC
Source organism: Gammaproteobacteria bacterium (assembly GCA_024640305.1). GTDB lineage: Bacteria > Pseudomonadota > Gammaproteobacteria > Steroidobacterales > Woeseiaceae > UBA1847. The sequence goes on along the minus strand of JAHEFG010000043.1, from coordinate 294,147 downwards.
GGTCCAGGCGAAAGCGAGAGAGCGCGTATCTGAACAGATGATCCGCGACGTGTACGAGAAAGCGTACGCCGAATCAGCTTTTGTCAACGTCGTGAACGGCACGCCAAAGCTCAAGAACGTCGTAGCCAGTAACTACTGCCAGATCGGCGTCGCCACGTCCAACGGTACCGTCGTTGTGATGAGCGTTATCGACAACCTTGTGAAAGGTGCTGCCGGCGGTGCCGTGCAATGGATGAACCGGCTGTGGGGTCTGCCCGAGACCACCGGACTCACCGCTGCCGCGCCGGGATGGACCTGAGGGATGCCTGGTACAGCAGGAGCAATTGCGGCCAACGATCCACGCATTCGCGAAGCTGCAACAACACTGCCCGTATACGGTCAGCTGCCGTTTGTTCCCGAGAGCGCGGCCGGGTGTGACATCATTACCAGCGATGGCCGCCGCATACTCGATCTTTACGGTGGACACGCTGTGGCCGCGTTGGGATATGGTCACCCGCGCCTTACCACTGCTATTAGTGAACAAAGTGCGAAACTGCTGTTTCAAAGTAATGCTGTCGCCCTCGAGGTTCGTGCCCAGGCGGCCGAGAAACTGGTCGGCATCGCGCCGGATGCACTCAAGCGCGTGTTTTTCGTAAACTCCGGTGCAGAAGCAAATGAAAATGCATTGCGCATGGCGTGTATCGTCACAAACCGTAAAAAGATACTGGCCATTACCCAGGGCTTTCATGGCCGTACTGCAGCCGCAGGAGCCGTAACCTGGAATTCGCAAAAGTGGTACGGCTTTCCATCGGCCCCTTTCGACGTGGAGTTCATACCACGTGACGATTGCGACGCTGCCACGGCGATGATCGGCAAGGATGTTGCCGCCGTCATTGTCGAGCCGATACAGGGTGTGGCGGGCGCTTACGACCTGTCGCACGAGTTCCTGACCACGTTGCGCAAGTGCACGCACAACAACGGTGCCCTTTTTATCGCGGACGAAGTGCAGTCCGGCATAGGACGTTCGGGTCAGTATTTCGCCGTGCAGTCACACGGAATCTCACCGGACATCCTGACAACAGCGAAGGCGCTGGGCGGAGGCGTACCGTGTGGCGCTGTTTTGTGCACTGACGACATTGCGGCGCACTTCGGTTCCGGTGACCTGGGGACGACCTTTGGTGGCGGACCATTGGCCGCGGCGGCTATTGTCGCAGTCATAGAGTCGATTGAAGCTGACAATTTGTTGCAGAATGTCCGGCAGCGAGAAGCACAGATTCGCAAACAATGCGTCAAGGGCCCCGTGCAGAGTATTCAGGGCAAGGGCCTGTTGCTCGGGCTTGTGTGTGACCGCCCGGCTGGCGAAGTACGCGACGCGCTACTTGAGCGCGATATATTGACCGGTACGAGCGGCGACCCAAACACTTTACGTATTCTCGCTCCCCTCGTCCTTGAATCGCATCATGTGGATCAACTCGCAGATGCACTGCATTCGATCGCCCCGTCGATCGCCTGATACCCAGTACCCAGAGAGACATAGATGAAAGCCTTCAACGACCTTGCTGACTTTACTAACGATGAAATTCAGGCTTTGCTGGAGCTCGCAAACCGCCTTGATGCTCATCCGGAACCACACGCGCTGCAGGGCAAGGTCCTGTCGCTGCTGTTCCTGAGCCCGTCATTACGCACGCTCGCCTCGTTTCAGGCGGCGATGGTGCGGCTCGGCGGTGGCTCGTTTGTGATTTCACCGGATATGTCGATTCACGGCCTCGAAACCCGTCCCGGCATCGTCATGGACGGCGCAGCGGCAGAGCACATTCGCGAGGCCGTTCCGGTTATCGCTTCCTACGGTGACGCTATTGGTATTCGTGCGTTCGCTGAACGCAAGAGTCTGGAGGCGGACATGGCCGAGACGGAGTTCCGCGCCCTCACCGATTTAATCGACACGCCTTACATCAACATGGAGTCCGCGATGGGCCACCCGTGCCAGAATCTCGCGGACTGGAAGACTCTCGATGACCTCGGCGTCCCGGCCAACGGCGGCAAATTCGTACTGAGCTGGGCTTATCATCCGCGGGCACTGCCGCTGGCAGTACCCTCCTCAACGCTGCGTATGGCCGCGCAGCGTGGCATGGACGTCACGGTACTTCGTCCGGAAGGTTTCGAATTGCCCGACGCCATCATGCAACAGGCGAGGGACGCCGCGGAGGCCAGCGGTGGCTCTGTGCGTGAGACAGAAGACAGGCGTGAAGCAATGCAGGATGCGCAGGTCATTTACGCGAAGTCCTGGTCGTCCACACAGTGTTATGGCGACCGGCTAGGCGACGAGAAACTGCGTAACGAACTTATCGACTGGTGTGTCGACGAGCCCTGGTTCGAAAACGCTCAGGACGATTGCCGCTTTATGCATTGTCTTCCGGTGCGGCGCGGCGTCGTCGTTAGCGAACCTGTGCTCGACGGACCGCGCAGCGTCGTAATCCACGAAGCGCGCAACAGGATGCTCGCACAAATGGCCGTGCTTCATCAGATGCTGGGTGGTCAGTCATGACCGCCAGTAAAGACCGCGCCATTGTTGTCTCGGCGCTGAAACACGCGGCACCCTATATTCGCCTTTTCAAAGGCAAGGTATTTGTCCTGAAGGCCGGCGGCGAGATCTTCGCGGACGCCGCCCGAACCCAGGCGTTTATGGAACAGGTCGGCATTTTGCACCAGGTGGGCATTCGGGTCGTGATGATTCACGGCGGTGGTCCCCAATCAACCGCGCTTGCAACCGCACTCGGACTCGACACGACATTCGTCGACGGCCGCCGTGTTACAGATGGACCATCGCTCGATGTCGCAACGATGGTTCTCAATGGTCAAATCAATACGCGTGTTCTTGCCGCATGCAGGGACCTGCAAATTCCGGCCGTCGGTATCAGCGGTGTTGATGCCGGACTCATCCGGGCACACCGTCGGCCGCCAGTCGAGCGTGAAGGGGCGTCTTCCGTGGACTACGGATTCGTTGGCGATATCGAATCGGTCGATGCCGACATTCTGGTCAAGCAGCTCGATAACGGTCTGATGCCTGTCGTTAGTCCTTTGTCCTGCGACGAATCGGGTACCGTGCTGAACATCAACGCCGATACAGTCGCGGCTGCAATTGCAGCCGAACTTAATGCCGAGAAACTCATACTCGCGACGGGGGCGCCCGGCATCCTGGAGGATATCGACGACCCTCAATCGCTAATCAGCTATGTCGACCGGGCTGCCCTCGACAAGCTCAGGGACGAGGGAAAACTAGCCGACGGTATGTTGCCCAAGGCCGCCGCCATCGATGCAGCGCTTGCGAACGGCGTCAAGCGCGTACACGTCATATCCTACAAAGTAGCGGACAGTATTCTGCTCGAAGTCTTCACCAATGAAGGCACCGGGACGCTCGTCGTCAATGACATCGCTGCGCTTACGCCGGCCGAACAAGGCGGTGATTCCGCATGAGTCGGCTTTGGGAAAAAGGCCTGCCGCTGGATGAGCGCGTGTTGCGCTACACCGCAGGCGAAGACCATCGTCTGGATGCACGGCTGGTACCTTACGATGTCAGGGGATCCATCGCGCATGCCGAAATGCTGGCTAAAGTTGACCTCATCAGTGCGGAAGATTGCGCTGCAATCTGCGCTGGCCTCACTGCGCTTGAAAAAGATTTTTCTCAAGGCGAGTGGAGTATCAGCCTCGAGGACGAGGATGTGCACACCGCGCTCGAATCACGGCTGACCAAAGAAATCGGCGACGCTGGCGCGAGACTGCATCTCGGCCGCTCGCGAAACGACCAGGTGCTAACAGCATTGCGCCTGTATCTTCGCGATGCGGCAGACGACCTTGCCGGACGCGTGACAAATCTGCGTGACTCAGCCAGCCAACTGAGCCAACGACAGGGCGACCTGCAAATTCCCGGTTACACGCACATGCAGCATGCAATGCCCTCGACGGTCGCGCTTTGGTGTGGTGGTTTCGACGAAGCATTCAGCGACGCCGTCGACGGACTGCAATCAGCGCAGCGGCGCATTAACAAGAACCCGCTCGGCAGCGCCGCAGGGTACGGTACTCCGGGCCTGCCCCTGGATCGCGACGTCACTACTGACAAGCTCGGTTTTTCTGCGACGCAGGAACCGGTCACGTCAGTGCAGTTGTCACGCGGCAAAGCCGAAAGCACACTGCTGTTTGAAATTACTCTTCTGATGCAGGATCTCGGTCGCATGGCCACTGACCTGTTGCTGTTTTACACGCAGGAGTTTGCCTACATCTCACTGGCGCCAGAAGTGACGACGGGCTCGTCAATCATGCCGCAAAAACGTAACCCGGATGTGCTCGAGTTGTTGCGCGCGTCATCGGCCACAACTCACGCTTGCCTGGACGAGGCCTTGATGATTACCGCAAAACTGCAATCTGGCTATCAACGTGATTTGCAGCGCCTCAAGGCGCCTCTGTTTCGCGCCATTGACCTGGCGGCAGATAGCGTAGACATCATGGCTTACCTGCTGGATGGCATGAAGTTTCGCCCGGAGAACATCAGGCTGGACGATGGCATTTTCGCCACTGAAGAGGCATACCGTCTCGTTCGGGAAGAGGGCATTCCTTTCCGCACAGCCTACAAGCAAGTCGCTAAACGCTATTCAAAGTAAGCGGTGGCGATTTATACTCGACGTACCTTCCAAACAGGTTGACTCAAATGAATTCATTTTCTGCAACGCTTGGCATGCTGCTCCTTATCCTGTTTATCGCTGGCTGTGGTCAGAGTGGCCCGTTGTACGTTCCGGGCGACCCCAGCTCGATTCAGGCACCGCCTGAAGAACCGAAAGCAAGCGAAGAAAAAGACGAAGATGCCGAGGATTCCGACAGGCAGTAGCCCGGTCCCTTCCTGATGTCCGCAGTCGACCTGGTGCTTGTTGACGGCTCGTCCTATCTGTATCGGGCGTTTCATGCATTGCCGAACCTGAGCAACGCGCAGGGTGAGCCGACCGGCGCCCTGCACGGCGTATTGTCGATGATCAACAAGCTGCGGCGCGAACAGCCGACGGCCCTGATGGGTATCGTTTTCGATGCGCCGGGCAAAACATTCCGTGATGATTTGTACGCCGAGTATAAGGCTACCCGCCCTCCTATGCCGGACGAACTGCGCGCACAGGTTGAGCCATTGCTACAGGCAATCACAGCAATGGGGCTACCGTTGCTGCAGATCGATGGCGTTGAAGCTGACGACGTCATAGGCACTCTGTGCCATGCTGCCGCGGGAAAGAAGCTCAAGGTATTGGTATCGACAGGCGACAAGGATCTCGCTCAACTCGTCAACGATAACGTCACGCTCGTAAACACCATGAACGACACCGTTTTGGATCGCGATGGCGTTAAGGCGAAATTCGACGTACTGCCGGAGCAGATCATCGATTTCCTGGCTCTGGTTGGCGATACCTCTGACAACATTCCTGGCGTACCGAAGGTCGGCGCAAAAACTGCGGCCAAGTGGCTCAATCAGTACGAAAGTGCGGATGGCATTGTCGACCATGCAGACGAAATTACCGGCAAGGTCGGCGAAAGTCTGCGCGAGAATATCGAGTCGCTTCGTCTTTCCCGGGAGCTGGCGACGATTCGGGTTGACGTCGAATTACCGATCGCGCTGGACGACCTCAAGGCGACTGAGCCCGATACCGGCGGTTTGCGCGATCTGTACAAACGCTTCGAGTTGCGCACCCTGCTAAGAGGGCTCGATGAGCAAGTAACTGAGGCGCCACCTGATGCCGAGCACGTTGAAGGAAACTACGAGACGGTTGTCACCTGGGCCGCTTTCGAGCGCTGGCTGGAAAAAATCACAGCTGCCGATCTTGTCGCTCTTGACACGGAAACAACGAGCCTTGACTACATGGCAGCCGAAGTCGTTGGCGTCTCCCTTAGTGTCGAAGCCGGCGAAGCCGCTTACATTCCGCTGGCCCACGACTATCCTGGCGCCCCCGATCAACTGCCACGTGAAGAGGCTCTCGAGAAACTGCGCGGCTTTCTGGAAAGCAACGACCACAAGAAAGTAGGCCATCATCTCAAGTACGATGCCCATGTTCTCGCTCGCCACGGTATTCACTTGCGGGGCATGCAATTCGACTCAATGCTCGAATCATACGTTCTCAACAGCGTAGCGACACGACACGACATGGACTCCACCGCGCGCCTTTACCTGGGCCGGGAAACCATCCATTTCGAGGACGTCGCCGGCAAAGGCGCCAAGCAACTGACGTTCAACCAGATTGATATCGAGACCGCAGCCCCCTACGCGGCTGAAGACGCTGATATCACATTGCAGCTGCACGAGACCTTGTGGTCCAAGCTTGGAGAAGTCGACTCGCTGCGTGATGTCTACACCAATATCGAGCAACCGCTGGTTCCTGTTCTGCTCGAGATGGAAGAGACCGGAGTGCTGATCGACCGTCAGATGCTTGCCAAACAAAGTGCTGAGCTCGCCAAAACTATGTTGTCGCTCGAGCATGAAGCTCACGAACTCGCCGGTGGTCCATTTAACCTCGGCTCGCCGAAGCAACTGCAGCAGATTCTGTTTGAGAAGCTCGAGTTACCGGTCATCCGCAAAACCCCAAAGGGGCAGCCGTCAACCGCCGAAGATGTGCTCACGGAACTGGCCGGAGACTACGACCTGCCGCGCGTTATCATCAACTATCGCAGTGTCAGCAAACTCAGAAGTACGTATACAGAAAAACTACCGTTGCAAATTACGCCTGGCACGGGCCGCGTGCACACGTCTTATCATCAGGCCGTCGCTGCCACGGGCCGCCTGTCATCCACCGACCCGAATTTGCAGAACATCCCCATTCGTACGCCCGAGGGCCGTCGAATTCGCCAGGCCTTCATCGCCCCGAAGGGTCATGTACTGCTCGCTGCTGACTATTCCCAGATCGAACTGCGGATAATGGCCCACCTGTCCGGGGACAAAGGATTGCTGAGTGCATTCGCTGCGGATCTCGATGTGCATCGAGCGACGGCAGCGGAAGTGTTTGAGACTGAGCTCGAGGCGGTCAGCGACGATCAGCGCCGCTCGGCCAAGGCCATAAACTTCGGTTTGATGTATGGCATGTCGGCCTTCGGCCTGGGCAAACAACTCGGCATCCCGAGGGGTCAGGCGCAGGAATACGTAGACCTCTATTTCGATCGCTACCCAGGCGTCAAGGCGTACATGGATGACATCCGGGAGTCGGCCAGCAAGCTCGGCTATGTCGAAACCGTGTTTGGTCGCCGCCTGTATCTTCCGGAAATAAATGCGCGCAATGCACAACGCCGGCAATATGCAGAACGCAGCGCGATCAATGCGCCAATGCAGGGAACTGCCGCTGACATCATCAAGAAAGCCATGTTGGCTGTACACGAGTGGCTCGAAAGAGATCCTTCAGGCGCGCGCATGATCATGCAAGTACACGACGAACTCGTATTCGAAGTCCCGGAGGCGGCGGTCGACGCCGTCAAGAAGCAGGTTATTGCTCTTATGTGTAATGCCGCCACGCTCTCCGTGCCGCTGCGTGTTGACGCGGGCACGGGCAGCAACTGGGACGAGGCTCACTAGATACCCGGACCATCTGTTTAGACACAGTCTAGATAATAATTTAATAAAAATCAGTTGGTTACGATTTACGAGGAACTCCGGAGACGTAATACACTCCAATTATCCTGAGTGCATTAGTCACTCGCCTGTTTACCTCCCTAAGCAGGCGTGCAACATGGTGACCCCAAGCCAGTTGCTTCTTCTTACCCCGGGATACTTTGGTGTCTCGGGGTATTTTTTAGTTCTTATTCCCGGCGCAAAGGAATTTCTCCAGCATCGCACGAGCTGCGTCCTCACCCTGCCGATTGAGCGCCGAGAACGGCTGCACAGTGGCTCTGTCACCCACTTCCTTTTGCACCTGCAGAACCGCGGTAGCTATCTGCCCCCTTTTCAACTTATCGGCCTTGGTAAGCAGAATGTGGATCGGCAGTTGCGATTCGTCGGTGAAGGCCATCATCTGGCGGTCATAATCCGTAAGCTTGCGGCGTATATCGACGATCAAAAGCAAGCCATTGAGGCTCTGGCGCGACTTGAAGTACTGGCTCAGCAGTTCGCCCCAGTGCCGCCGCATCGCGTCCGATACGCGTGCGAAGCCATAGCCAGGCAAGTCTACGAGACGCTGCCCCTCTCGCAGACTGAAAAAATTGACCAATTGAGTCCTGCCCGGTGTCTTGCTTGTCCTTGCAAACTGTCTCCTGTTGACGATGACATTGATAGCGCTGGACTTGCCTGCGTTTGAGCGCCCCGCAACCGCAACCTCACTGCCATCATCAGGCACGAACTGGTTCAAGGCGTTTGCGCTCTTGATAAATTGGGCTTCTGGGTACTGTGACATGGGGGAATGCGCAGGATTTCTGTGTATAATTTGGGGCTGCTAGTCTGACGGCTTCGGCGTCACGCGGCAAGGCAGTTTCAAGGTCGCGCCGCCCGTCACTGGCCAATCACTTGAGTACGAATTATCGCTACAACTCTTGCGCAGGCCCAGGCCAGCACAAAGAAGATACGGACAAAGAAACATGAAACCAAATCTCGCTCCGATCATTGTACTAACAGCATTCACGCTGTTCGCAGCCCAGGCTCGTGCCGAAAGTCTCGTCGACGGCTCGATTGATGCCGGTAAGGCAAAAGCCATGACTTGCACAGCCTGTCATGGCGCCGAGGGCAACAGCAGCATTCCGACCTGGCCAAATATAGCCGGGCAAAGCGCCAGCTATATCGTCGCCCAGTTGAATGCTTTCAAGGGCGGTTTACGTACTGACCCGCTGATGGCGCCACAGGCAATGATGTTATCGGACGAAGATATGCGCAATGTCGCGGTCTACTTCGAGAGCCTGCCTGCCGCTGCAATGGCAGTTGCCAACCCGGCTACTGTCAGTAAGGGCGAGGCGCTCTATCGTGGTGGCAATGCCGACGCTGGCATCCCGGCCTGTCTTGCCTGCCACGGCCCATCGGGGCGCGGTAATCCAGCGGCGAACTACCCGGCTGTGCAGGGGCAGCATGCGACTTACACTGCAAAGCAATTGCGAGACTATGCCTCCGGCGCGCGAACATCTGATGGCAAGACCCGCATTATGCGCGACATATCCTCGCGGTTGAGCGCAGGCGACATCGAGGCTCTCGCCTCTTATGTACAAGGCTTACATTGATGAGGCAATTATCCGTAATGAAACAACTGTCGGTCGTTAGCATCGTCCTTTTGTTCCTGGCCGCGTGTGGCCAGGAAGAACAAGCAACTCCTGCCATCGAGGAACAGCCAGCCGTTGAAGCAGAAGCTGTGGAGACTATCACCGAAGAGGTCGCCCCTGACGAAGTCGTCGAAGAGGTACTTGAGGTCGTTGAGGAGTCTGCCGCAGAACCGGAAGCTGGTGAGCAATCCATTTTGCTTGCTCAAGCTGATACCAAACCTGCTCAACAGCAATGGAAGTATACCGAAGGCGAACATTTTGTCCGGCTGGTACCGACACAGCCAACGCTTGGTGGAGCCGACAAAGTCGAGGTCGCCGAGTTTTTCTACTATCAATGTCCGCACTGCTTCACGTTCGAGCCGATAATCAAGAGTTGGGTTGAGAACAAGCCGGCCGATGTGCGTTTCGTGCAGATCCCTGTCATGTGGAACCAAATGCTCGTCTTACACGGGCGTATGTTTTACACGAACGAGGTTCTGGCTCGCAACGGCATCATCAAGGATGCCGCAGCTTTTAACACTGCCGTGTACCAGGAGATTCACCGCCGTAACAACCGCCTGTTGTCTGAGGCTGCAATTCAGAAGCTGTTCGAACGTTTTGGTGTCAGTGCCGCCGATTTCGACGCCACCTGGAACTCCTTCGAAGTCGACCAGAAAATGCGGGTCGCCTCTGATCTGACGCGACGTTACAGCATCGCGAGCACACCAACCATCGTGGTCAATGGCAAGTATCGCACCAGTGGTGCCGAGGCTGGCACCTATCAGAAGCTGCTTGAGCTCATCGACGAACTCGTCGCTCGCGAAAGTATTCGCTAGTAACAGTAACTAGCCGTTATCTTCGGCAACGATGCGAAGCTTGCCGTCGTCTGCTTCCCGCCAGTAAAGGCGCTTGATAGTCACAACGGTGCGGGTTGCATATGCGACAGTCTGGCGAAAACGGCTCAGGTACAAACCGTCTTGCTCCGGATCTGCCAATAAGAGCACATCGTCCAGCGAGAAATCTCGGATTTCCGCCACACCGATAGTCTGTAACCGATAAGCGGTCCACTCCTTTCTATTCATGCCGCGGTATCGAAACTCATCGCTGTACAGCCTTAGGTATCGATACAGGTCTCCCGACAAATAGCTACCTGCCCATTCGTCGAGCGCCGCGCGCAATCTGTCTCGAATTGATGATACCTCCTGTGGATCCGCCCACCTGAGGTCGCGAGTGACTATTACCGGTGTAACCAGCGGCGTGAGCAAGTCTGCAACGGCGACCAACTCGTCATTTGGCAACGCAATGCAACCATCCGTATCGAGGGGTGGTCTGCGCCCACTGTCCTCTGCGACACCGTGAATCCAGATACCATCGCCTGATCTGCCCAGGCGCCGATCCCATGCATTGGGATAATCCAGCGGAAATGCGGTCGGGCCATACTTTTCATGCAGGCTGCTCGTGTCCAGTTGCTCATTAATGAAATAGATCCCAAGTGGCGTACGCCGATCCCATGCCTTGCGTTTATTGACACCATTTTGGCCGATCGACATATAGCTCTCATCATCAAGCTTCGCGCCTTGCTGTGTAACCACATATCGATGCAATGTCGACGTATTGGTTTCAGCTATGAGAATGGCCGAAACCGAAGCCGGGAGCTGCAGAAAATAGCCCGGTACTGGGTTGGACTGCTGTGCCTCGGCCATGCCGGAGAGGATCAGAACGGCGATTATGAGTAAACGCTGCATGCTTCAATATTACAGCTGCCCGTTTGGCATCACCATGATATGTTGTCACGAACATAACCCAGGTCTCGGGAAGCCACGATGAAACAATTTGCCATCACTGCTGCACTTGCTCTTTTTCTGGGCCAGGCCTTTGCCGATTCTGCCGCAGACGCATCATTTGAAGTGCTCGCAGAAAAGTATCTTCAGGATCTGACGAGCTTTTCCCCGGTCGGCGCAACGCTTATCGGCAACCACAGCGCCGACGATCAACTCGACCAGGTTGACGCCAAAGCTCGTAACAAGAAAGCCGCGCTTTACAGAAAGTACCTGGCGGACCTTGATCAGGTCGCATTCGACTCGTTGTCGCGCGCGAATCAAATCGATGCAGAGCTGTTGCGTGCGGAGTTGCAATCGAACTTGTGGTCGCTCGACACGCTGCAACAATGGGCGTGGGATCCGCTCGTTTACGTGCGCATCTCTGGTAGCGCGATATATGGACTCGTCGCCCGCGACTTTGCTCCAATAGAGCAGCGCCTTGCGAATGTTGCTTCACGACTGGCACAGGTGCCGCGATTTCTCGAACAGGCGCGTGCAGCAATCGAACCCGAACGGGTTCCCAAAATACACGCCGAGACGGCCGTGCAACAAAACCCCGGGCTACTCTCAATAATCGAGACAATGGTCGTACCACATATCGATACGCTGACCCCGGAAAGCCGGGACCGCCTCAATGCCTCAATAGAAACAGCCAGGAATGCCGTAGCTGAGCATCAAACCTGGCTGGAGGAAGAACTGCTACCACGAGCCGCCGGGAATTTCCGAATCGGTGCAGAGCTATTCGATGCGAAGCTTGCCTTCGCGCTGAATTCCCCGCTGTCCCGCAAGGACATCAAGGCGCGCGCCGAGAATGAATACGAGGCCGTGCGAAACGCGATGTATGAAATAGCTAAAGACGTTTACGCCAGCCAACATCCTTATACGGCGTTCCCGGACTCTCCGGACGAAGCCTACAAACAGACCATTATTCGTGCGGCTCTCGAACAGGCCTATCAGCAACTTCCACCACGTGACGGAATCGTCGCAGTAGCAAAAGAGCAGTTACAGCAAGCGACCGAGTTTGTCGTCGAGCACAACATCGTTACGATGCCCAATGACCCTGTCGATGTCATTATCATGCCCGAATTTCAGCGCGGCGTATCCGTCGCCTACCTGGATCCACCCGGCCCGCTGGACGTTGGTCAAAAAGCATTCTACGCCGTAGCACCGCTGCCGACAGACTGGACCGAAGAACAGGTCAATTCGTTCCTGCGCGAATACAACATACTTTCGATTCAGGACCTGACCATTCACGAAGGTGTGCCTGGGCATTATCTGCAGTTAGCACTGAGCAATCGCTATCCCTCTGCACTGCGCAGCACGCTGTGGTCCGGACCGATGGTCGAAGGATGGGCGGTCTATGCCGAACGCATGATGATTGACGAAGGTTACCTGGATCACGACCCGTTAATGCGCCTTATCAACCTGAAATGGTATTTGCGTGCCGTGACCAACGCGATCATCGACTCTGCCATTCACGTCGACGGTATGACGCGCGACGAGGCCATGAAACTGATGATCGAAGGTGGCTTCCAGGAGGAGCGCGAAGCTGCCGGCAAATGGGTACGCGCGCAGTTGACGTCAGCCCAGCTCTCTACCTATTTCGTCGGCTACCAGGAACACGCCGAGATGCGCAAAGCTGTAGAAGCCGCGTGGGGCGATGAATTTACGTTGCGACGGTATCACGATCAGGCACTGTCTTATGGCTCGCCGCCCGTTAAGTTCATTCGCGCACTGATGCTTGGCGAGCCTGTTCCGAGGGCAACTCAGTAAGCAACAAAAAGCCGGCCCTCGATCGAGGGCCGGCCGTTTTCCGCCATCTGAGTGATCCAGCCTAGAACCGGGCCAGAAGACTCAGTCGATAATGGCGTGGTGCTTGCCATGCATACGCAGCACCGTAGTACTGATTCAACGTTCCTTCCGTACGACGTTGCTCAAACGCTTCGTTCTGAGAGTTGGCTTCCTGAATGTCCAGAATATTGAAGACCTGGAAACCAGCAGTCATATCGATGTCCGAAAACGTGAAGTCGTAGTTCAGGGAAACATCAAGGTTGATATTCCAGGGTGTACGGCCTGCACTTCCACGACCGCCAAAGTTATAGATCTTGTTATCCTGGAACTGTGCGGCCTGAACCGGATCATTCAGATCCAAAGCCGTGTTGGCACAGTTAATAACCACCCCACCTTCGTTACAAGTGTTGGTGAAGATGTAGTAAGTATCACCGTAGCTGCCAAACTGGACCGGATCATCACCCTCCGGATGACCAGCACCGAAGCGGTTCAACGGACGGCCGCTGAATGCTGTCGCATTCCAACCTACGCTGAGCTGATCTGTGATTGCGAAATTACCGAAGTACTTCAATGAATGACGACGATCGTTTGGCAGATAGCCATAGGCACCATCCATCAGAGCCGGGAAGTCGAAGTCCTGTGTAATACCGGCGTCTGCCTGCACGATGTCAGACTTAACCGATCCTTCGAAGTTTCCGATACTGCGGCCCCAGGTATAGATCAGGCTCCAGTTTACGCGGTCTGTAACTCTATTGAGCTCCATCTGCACGGACGTGTACTCATTTTTACCTTTCGGCAGATTGATCTGCTCGGCCGTGTAGTAGTTGATAATTCCGCCATCTGGCTCACCGTCGAAGTCATTATCATCTCCCCAGCTTCCAGCGAAGCCCGGATTGACCATGACACACCAGACAGGGGAGTAGAATCCACAGTAATCATCAAGAGTTGCGCCGACATTACGACTGATGAAACGAAAACCAATGTCGTATTCATCATTCAATGTACGCTCGTAACCGAGGATCAGTTCCTCCTTGTAGAACGGATCGGCTTCCTGAGCCTGAAAAACCGGAACGCCTGGCGCGCCTACGAACGAGTTGACCGACGTTGATCCAGCCAGGTCGCCTGTAATTGGCGCGGTTCCTGTCGGTACACCTGTCGCTCCATCAATTCCCGTAAACGTGTAGTACGTCGTCTGGTCACTGATATTTGCCGCAACACGGTAGTTTGTGTTGTTGGCAACTGGCAGATAGTAGCGGCCCCAGGTCGCGTAGGCTTTGGACTCGCCATCGCCCTTCGGATCCCAGCTAATGCCTAGACGCGGCGCCCAGTCCTGATCGAAGTCAACAAACTGCAACCCGGTGGTACCGAAATTGGCCAATTGGTCTTTACGCGCACCGAGGTAGAGAACGACATTGTCGTTAAGCTGCCACTCGTCTTCAATATAGTAAGCATCGAGCTCGCTCGAGAACGATCCACCACCAATGAAAATTCGCTGCGATACGTAGTCCTGATCGGCACCTGTGGTATTCGTATACGTCGAGGTGTTGTTAATTACGATGCTGGATCCCGGCTGGAACGTATTGTAGACGATCGCTGAAATGCCACCGGTTGGTTCAACGATGCGCGTGGAATCTCGTTGCTGACTGTCAAGACCTGCACGAATAACGTGATTGCCAACAGCCCACTCGATATCAAATCTTGTTTGGGTGTTGTCATCGTTGTTCGCGCCAATATTGCCGCCCGGCCCGCATCCGACCGCCGTCGGATTTGCACGGCTATCTGTAACCAGCGGACAAACGGTATTGGTCGGGTCGCTCACGTACTCGGTCTGGATGTTCCCGTACATTGCAGAAACCGTCAGGCTATCCGTCAAATGTCCGGTGTACGTAAAGTTATATGCATCGCCACCGCGCTTACGCAGGAAAGAACCGTTTGACGTTGCCGCCTTGATGCCCGTATTCGGATTCCTGGCGTAGTGGACATCCGTTGCGTCGTTGCGGTTTGAGTATGCAAACGCACTCAACTGATGGTTATCCGTTATGTCCCAGTCGATTTTCGTGCCCCAGAACAGGTTGTCGCTACCATCAGCGGTAACCTCTCGATATTCGTCGTCCGGTGCGTAGGCCTCACGACCGGTGTTGTCGGAGAAATTCTGCACGGTATCTCTTTGCTCGACGATTCCGTAGAAGAACAGTTTGTCTTTAATGATTGGGCCGCCAGCCGTAAGGACGAGAGAATTCGTCCCATAGCTGTCGTCCGTTGTATCTCGAAAGACATTGCCGGAGCCATCATTGGCGAATGACTTTTTGCCGCCTTCATAACCGCTTTCCGGTTCCAGGTATAAGCCCGTTGTGAACTTCCATTCGTTCGTACCGCTCTTGGTGACCGCGTTAAGGACACCACCTGTTGTGCGACCGAACTGTGCGGAATAGCCGCCCGTCTTAACCTGAAATTGCTCGTAGAACTCGAATGGAACAGAGCCACAACCAAGTCCCTGCCGAGTGTTCGTAACTTCGAGGCCATTGATGTAACAAGAGTTCTCAGCAACTGATGAACCGCCAAATGAAACCAGGCCATTCGAACCATTGCTCAGAGAAAACCTGCTATCACCGAGAACTGTTCCAGGTGCAAGCATCGAGACCGCAGTCAGATTTCTCGCAACAGGAAGAATAGCAATTGCGTCGCTATCTATAACCAAACCGGAGTCGGTCGAGTACGTGTCACCGGAGATAGCTTGGGCCGTCGCGATAATTTCCTCGATGGACTCATCGGCCAGGACAAATCGTGCCGGTGCGTTGGCATCAAGAGCTACCTGGATAGTATCGCGTGCCACGACCGTGCCGTTCTGTACTACAGATACGACGTACTCTCCAATCGGCAACTGTGAAAACCTGAAACTGCCAGACGAATCGGCAGTAACCGTTCGTGATCGACCAGTTGCCGGACTTGCGGCTGTGATCGAATATTGCGCCGCCGTCGTATTGGACAACGAACCAACAATATTACCCGTGGATTCGCCGACCGCGTACGCGTTCGTTGCAACAAACACCATGGTTGCTACCACGATGCGCCATATTGACTTGCTTGTCATGAGTTTATCTCCCCTCTAAATAGGTAGTGTCTGGGCAAATAGTAGTTGCAAAAATGTCACACTTTTTACAACCTACATGCGTTGAACTCTAACAATTTGAGGAAAGATCGGAAGTTATGTGGCAAAAAAGCAACGTAAAATTAGTGCTAAATTTGGCCGATTTAAATTGAACTTTTCGAGTTCGGATCGGCAGCCCTTGAAGACACTGGGCCGTTTTTATATACCCAAATGAACGCGACGAAATACTTAGTGCCAATCGCTCTAACGCGGACTGGGAGATCAGCATTCAGGAAAAAAAATTGCGCACAAAAAAAACCCCGCGACAGTTTCCTGTCGCGGGGCTGGTTCTACCTAATAAGGTAGAGAGCTAAGTATCAGCTCTTTAGAACCTCAAACGAGCACTCAAACGAACCGTGCGCGGTTGCTGGTACTGCTGGATCAGACCGTAGTCCGAATCAGGTGCACCACCGTCAGTTTCGTAGAACTCGTTGTACAGCGTCGGGTTCGCGCTATCGAAGATGTTGAATACATCCAACGTCCACAGCACGTTTGCATTACCCATGTCCATACTGTACTGGGCTGTACCATCAACTGTCATGATGTCCGGCGTCGTGCCAAGTGAGCCACGTCGCACGAGTTCACCATCACAGAAGTGTGAGTCAGCGCCGTAGGCCTGGGCAAACACGTCCGTCGGGTGAACACCAAAACAGCTAACCGGACGGCCAGACTGCCACAGGATGTTCGCGCCGAAACGCAAGCCGTTGTCCAGCTGGTACGTACCGAAGGCTTTAATCGTGTGACGACGATCGTTCGGCAGGTTGCCGTCCGCACCGTCTGTCAGCCCTGGCTGGTCAAAGTTCTGCGTGATGCCTGCATCGTCCTGACCATTGTCAGACTTGACGTAACCTTCATGGTTACCCCAGCTGTGTGACCAGGTGTAGGACATCTGTGCGCCCCAACGACCATCAAACGGACGTGCCATCGTCATTTCCAAAGCACCGTATTGACGCTCTGCTTCCGGATAACCCAGCTGATCAGCTGTCAGGTTAACAACCTCATCCTGTTCAGGGATGTAGATCGTCATGTCGTTACCAGGATTGGTCAGCACGTACTGATGGAAGCCAGTGAAGTAATCCGTCGAATTACAATCTCTGGCTGGCGTACCTGCGCCGTCGTCACAAGCGAGCTCGTCGCCCGGAATTGTGGTCCAACCGTTAGCAGCGTAGTAGCTGTTCACGGCCGCGTCGATAGCGATGTCTTCAATCGTGGTCTCGAGGTTACGGTAGATAGCCTTGATACCGAGCTCTACGCCCGAATCGAGGAAACGCTGGTAACCAACAATGATTTCAGACTGGTACATTGCGTCGAGATTCTCGTCCGTTACAGAACGTGTATCAGGTACTGTTCCGTCGCCGAATAAGTCCTGATCGAACTGCGGGCCAAGGCCTGTCGGTACGAACTGAGCATCAACGCTGGTTCCATCCCAATCGAAGTAATCCTGGATGTAGGTCTCGTTACCAGCCATACGAATGTTCGTATTAGCCGCGATCGGCAGATAGTACAGGCCGTAGTTCATGAAGTACTTCGATGTGCCGTCACCCTTTGGATCGAAAACAGCAGAAAGGCGCGGAGCCCACTGGTTGTCGACTTCGACGAATACTTCGCCGTCAGCGTTCAGGTTTTCAAAGTTTTCATTACGCAGTCCGAGCTCGAGGGTCCAGTTGTCATTGACTTCCCAAACGTCCTGGATGTAGAACGCGTCTGAGTTTGTCTCAAAAGAACCACCAACACTGTAGGTACGGAGACGAGCGTTTGCGCCTTGCGGGCAGTCTAGCGGCGAACAAAGGTTGTACTCATTGAGCGGATCAAGCAGCCAGTAAGCACCACCTGAGTTGATCGTGGCTTCGTCAGAGAAGTTGCTCTCGGAGTCATAACCGAAAGACAGGTCGTGGTTACCAACAACCCAGTTCAGGTCAACACGTGTCATTTCGCGTGTATCAGTACCCTGGGAAACCGTGAAGTTCGACCACTCGCCCTGAGCGGCAAAACCGCCAGCGTCTGTGTACTCGTAAACTACAGGAATGTTTGCACTTGCCGGAGCTGTTGTACGAGCCTGCTCATTCTCACCGTAAGATACGGACAGGCTGACGTTATCGCCGAAATCACCGGTGTAGGTAGCGATCCAGTTATCGCCGCCACGCTCGTAGAGTGTGTCGCCGACATACGCGCCACGTGTTTGCGTGGCACCGTCGAAAGCGTAAACCGCTTCTACGCCTGTGCGCTCATCTGAGAAGTTCGTGTACTCAAGATGATGATTATCGGTAATGTACGCATCCAGCTTGAAGCCCCAGAAACCTTCGTCGACTGTGTAGTCGTAGTCGCGACCGCTCTGGATACCGGCATAACGCTGGTCCTGACCGTTGTCGCTGTACAAAGCGTAGAAGAACAACCGGTCTTTGATGATCGGACCAGAAGCGAACACGTCAAATGTGGTCTCGTCGTTTTTGTCCAGCTTGTTAGCAGCAAGAAACGTCTCAGGACTACTATTGATTTCGCTTTCGTAGTAAACGTTGGCACCGAAGTTCCAATCGTTAGATCCACTCTTTGATTTGGCGTTCATTACGCCACCGAGTGAACGACCGTACTTGGCAGAGTAGCCACCGGTCTTGATCTGCAGAGTCTCGTAGAACTCGAACGGAACCTGCGAGAAGCCAACACCTGTGCGGAAGTTGGTTGTGTTCAGGCCGTTAATGAAGCTCGTGTTCTCAGCGATTGACGCGCCGGCAAACGCAACGTTACCGTTGCTGCCGAAGCGGTAGTCACCACGACTCGTGCCTGGTGCCAAAAGTGCAACCGACGTGAGATCGCGCTGTACAGGCATTTCAAGCAGTGCATCAGCTGTGATTACGAGGCCAGATTCGGCAATACTCGTATCCAGAGCCGCAACACGAGTACCCGTAGTTACAATCTCTTCGATCGCTTCTACTGTGGTCGCCATTGCAACTGTCGTTGCGCTACCGAGCGTAACGCTAACTGTTGCGCTATCAACCATGTTGCCGCCCTGCAGAACGCGTACTTCGTACGTGCCCGTTGACAGACCGTCAAAACGGAATGAACCATCAGAAGTTGATTTGGATTTCGTTGTACCACGAGTGTCGTCTCTAACTTCCACCACAGTACTCGAATCAGCACCGACTACTGTTCCACGAATGGAACCGCCAGACTGTTGAGCTTGGGCAGAGGTCGCGAGACCCAGAATCAAAACAACAGCCGCAAGGCCGCTGAAAAGCTTCCGGGTGACAGACGCAGCAGATTTAATGCTGATCATTATTGTGTCCCCTATGCTGTAAAGAGTGATCTCTAACTATATTTACTTGAGAAGAACGTCTTAACCGTCTGCTTTTTAGCACTTGCGGCCGTGAACGGGCTTTCTCACGTGGAAGCAAGCGTAACATAAACGCCACAAACGCCAAATACATCTGGTTATAAGGCGATTTGCAGCCATCTCGGGGACTATTCAGAGAGCATCTTTTACACCATAAAGAACCTATATCTAATTGTTTCTAATAACTTTTTTGTTCTACCGCTCAATCGGAAGCAAGCGTCGCCCAGCTAGCGCACAAACCGCATATACCAACCATTTCGGGGTCGATTTGCGCACGATTTTGAGACCCCGTTGCATTTTTGCAACAGGTCTGGAGGGGCTATTCATAGCGTAAAGCATCAATAGGATTCAGCCGCGACGCCTTGATTGCAGGCAGCATTCCAAAAATGATGCCAACAGCCGTGCAAAACAGCAGGCCGATAATCGCCCATTCAACCGGCACAACCGCCTCGAATGACGATGACATTCCCATCTTCACCATCATGTTGCCAATACCAAAACCGACAGCAACACCGATGATTCCACCGAAATTGCAAAGCACCACCGCTTCGAGAAGAAACTGACGCAAGATGAACCGCGGTTTCGCGCCGAGCGACTTGCGAATGCCAATTTCCTTTGTTCGCTCGGTTACCGAAACAAGCATGATGTTCATGATGCCGATGCCCGCAACCAGCAACGCGATAATACCGATGATAAATGCACCTACCTTGATTCCGGCCGTCATCTGGTTGAACTCGTTGATACTACTTTCCGAATTGAAGTATTCGAAATTGTCCTTTTCACCACGAGGCACGCCACGCACGCGACGTAAAACCTGCCGTGTTTCTGCAATAGCATCATTGATTAGTTCCGGCGATTTCGCGTGCACCGTAATGTTGACGGATCGCTCAAAGCCATTTGGATCGATCATGCCATAGGTATTGACGAAGGTTGTTACGGGCATCAGGACGTAATTATCGTAGCCGCCGCCGAACGCTGATTTCTTCTCGTCGAAAACGCCAACGACTGTGTACTTGCGCCCATCAACGCGAATATCGCGCCCAACCGGATCAACGAATGGATACAGGCGCTGCGCGATGGCATGGCCTATCACGACCACCTTACGCGCCGCGCGCACATCCGTCTGAGAAATATTGCGTCCGTATCCAACAAAATGCGTATTGTTTTGTGGATATTCGGGAGTACCGCCACAAATTTGAACATTGTCGTTGGTTTCCTCGCCGCGATACTCCGCCTTGAAGCCGAACTGCCATATCTCGGCACCGACAATGTCCACTGATTCCACGTGATCGCGAATAGCCTGTGCATCACTCAAAGTCACGGGCGGGCGTCGCATTGCTTCGCGGCGTTCCGCATCGGTCGAAAAACCGCTTGGCCATTTCTGCACCTGGAACGTTTGTGCTCCCAGGATGCTCATCTCCTTTTCCATCGTGCCCTGCACCACGGAAATTCCGGTCATGACTGCGATAATCGAGGCAACACCGAGAATAATTCCGACCAGCGTTAACGATGACCGCAGCTTGTTAGCGCGGATTGCCTGTAAGGACATGACGACCGAATCTATTCTTTGCATAACTATCGCCCCTGAGGCTATTCGTAGCGCAGCGCTTCAATAGGATCGAGGCGAGCACCTTTATACGCCGGCACTATTCCCGCAACGATTCCCACCAATGCCGAAATAGTTACCGCCGCGATCATGATCCCGGGCGACAGACTCGCTGGCATAATGTCGAGCTTGTTGATGGCGGCAGCTATGGCCGCGGCAATGCTTATTCCTATGAGTCCGCCAGCCAGGCAGATTACCGCCGACTCGAACAGAAACTGCATCAGTATGCTGCGTCGTTTGGCGCCTATCGCCTTGCGGATGCCAATTTCTCTCGTTCGCTCGGTTACCGAGACGAACATGATGTTCATAACACCGATGCCACCGACGAAAAGCGCAATACTCGTCACCAGCAAACCGATTCCAAGCACGACCCCAACAATGCTGTTGAACGCGCCTAACAAGGAATCGAGTTTATTGATAGAGAAGTTGTCTTCTTCAGTAGGCCGAAGCTTGCGAATCTTGCGCATTTCACCAATAACTTCGTACTCGAGGTCATCAAGGTCTGAAATCTTTAGAGCCTTTACTGCAACATCCACATCCGTAAAGCGCCGACCACCGAATGACTTGACGAAGGTTGAAATCGGAATGAACACCTGCCGGTCGAAATTCGGTCCACCCAGGGTATTGCCACCTTGCTTCTCAAGCACACCGGCAACGCGGAAGCGGTGAGCACCAACATTGATCTCTTTGTTAAGCGGACTAATCGTGCCGAAAAGATCCTCTGCGACCTCCTGGCCGAGGATGACAGTATTCTTCTTGTAGCGGACATCGAATTGCATCAGGAAGCGGCCGATCTCCGGCATGCGGTTTGTGATGATGGGCATCTTTTCAGTCGTGCCGATAACCGGTATAGCCTCCAGCGTCGTCGACCGGAAGCGGAGGTCCCGTCGCGTATCCATGCTTGGGCTTACTATCGCCCGACCTTCGAACGCCACCTCGAGTTTGGTCGCTTCATCAAGGTTGAGATTCGGACGATTTCTGAAGGAAAAGAAATCATTCATGATGATCCACGGCATGCGTGACACATATACAACGTCCGCGCCGATAGCGCCCGCTGCCTGACGGAAAGACGATTGCATGCCGTTGAAGGCCGTCATCGTCGTCGTCACGGCAACAATTCCAATAATGATTCCCAACGTTGTCAATGCGCCACGTGCTTTATTGGCAACGATTGCGCTTAGTGCAATCTTCATCGATTCGCGAGTATCGAGAATTACGTTCATCGGATAGGCCTTTGCTCGCCTGCGTTAGCCAACGTTGGCAGCGCCAACTTCGTATTCCGCTGGCACCGGGCCAAGATACGAATTGGACAGTAACTCGTCAGACGAGAGAATATCGCTCTCGATTTTTCCATCGCGAAGACGGATAGACCGATGCGCATGCGCTGCGATGTGATCCTCATGGGTGACAAGAATAATTGTCTGGCCGTCGGCATGAAGATCGTCAAACATCTTCATGATTTCGTCGCCCGTTCTGCTATCCAGGTTACCTGTTGGCTCGTCGGCAAGAATGATCGAAGGGTTGAACACCAGTGCTCGTGCGATTGCCACACGCTGCCGCTGACCACCCGACAACTCGTTCGGTTTGTGCCTCATGCGATCCGCAAGCCCGACCTGCTCAAGGGCTCGCTCCGCACGCACCCGACGCTCGGCTTTCGCCATACCTCCGTAGATTAGTGGCAGCTCGACGTTGTGCAGAATATCTGCGCGAGGAATCAGGTTGAATGTTTGAAACACGAAGCCGATCATTCGATTCCGGATTTCGGCAAGATCCGACTCATCCTTGTTCGCAACAGCCTCGCCACCGAGCGAATAGCTGCCGCTGGTTGGCACGTCGAGGCAGCCGATAATATTCATCAGGGTGGACTTGCCTGATCCGGAGGGGCCCATGATCGCGACGTACTCGTTTTCGCCTATATCGAGCGAGACACCGCTTAGTGCGTGCACTTTCTGATTACCCATTTCATAGGTCTTAACGACGTCGCGCAGTTCAAGTACCGCCGATTCCGGATTTTTCTTTTTCATCTTGTTGGCTCCATCTATGTCAGGCGTTATCTGACTTTTTATTGCCATCATTGTTGACGACGACTTGCTCCCCATTGCCGAGATCCGACGAGATCGCCCGGTAACTGCCAGTTACGACCTCTTCGTTTTCCTCAACGCCTGAAACGATTTCGATCATATCGTCGCTCTGAATGCCGGTTTTCACCTGCTTGGCAACAACACGCCCGTCTTTCTCAACACAGAAGACGATCTCGACAAAACCATCTTCGTCCGCCGTGAATCGTTTTTCTGCTTCAGCAACTTCTTCACCTTCCAGCGTCAACTGGTCAATAGTGCGAACCGCAACGCTCTGGATTGGCACGCCAATCACATCGGTCTTTGTCATGGTGCTGACATCGGCGCTGGCGGTCATGCCGGGCCGTAATTTGGAGATTTCGCCGCTTATGGCGATCTTGACCTCAAATTCGGTCTTCTGATTGGCCGTGCCCTGCGCATCGGTATTTGCGGTATTCGAGATTTCGTAAACTGTGCCCTTCAACGTTTCGCCGAACAGTGCGTCGACTTTAATCTCGGCCTCCTGGCCTAATTGCACATTCACGATGTCATTTTCGTCGACGTTGACCTGTGCCTCCATCTCGGTCAGATCCGCCACGATCATGATGAGGTCTTCCTGGAACTGCGAACCAATCGCCATCTCGCCCTGCTCCTTATCAAGGTCCGATATGGTTCCGGCCATCGGTGCGTAGATCCGCGTCTTGGCCAAACTGTCCTCAGCTTGTTTGAGCGTGCCCTTTGCCTGCTCTACCTGGTCAAGCGCAGATTGGTAGCGCGCGATTTCAACCTGGTAGGCGGCGTCATTGGCGTCCAGGACTGACTGCGACTCAAGCTTACGCGCGACAACATCACGCGCCCGGTCATAGTCTTTCTCAGCCTTGAGCATGTTCTGGCGAACGAGTTCTGCGTTTGCCTGCGCGGAGCGAACACTGGCCTGAGCGCTCTCCACTGCAGCGAGATACCGCTCGCTGTCGAGCTCCGCGAGCAATTTTCCTTTTTCGACCCAGTCACCTTCCTCAACGTGCAGCGCGATGATTTTTGCACTGACATCGGCACTGATACGAATCTGAGTCTTGGGCTGGATACGGCCGGTCGCGTTCACGGTCTGGACGATCGTCTCGCGGTTAATCGTCGCGGTCTGGACCTCCTGAAGCTCTTCCTTGCCGCCGCCGACAATCATAGCTCCGGCACCAGCAGCGACAACCAGGGCCCCAACTGTTATCCAAAGGGTTTTCTTTTTCATTATATGTCTCAATGAGTTAGTGATCTGGTGATGTAGTGTACTATAACACTAAGTTTATATAATGCAATCACAATAAAGTTAGACGTGTCAGATCGGTGTGGTTCTGCCGTTTTTCATATCGTTTAGCTATTTGCTGCCGCACGACGAAAGCCGGCCAAATTCTCGCAACCTATTAATAAGATGCATGAAACCGGGATTTGGTTTAGGAATGTCTGACCAAAAAGCCGCCTGGCCTGGCGCGGCACACGACCGGCTGACGTACCAGTCCGAATCAGATCGGGAGGACGGTCGTGTGCTTGATGTCCGAGAGGACGATGCTCGAGTTCACTTCCTGTATACCGGGCAACTGCGACAGCTTTTCGAAGAAGAATTGTTCATATGCCTTGATATCTTCAGTCACGATGCGCAACAGGAAGTCCACATTGCCCAGCACCACGTAACAATCGAGAACCTCCGGATAATCGCTGACCGCCTCCGAGAACGCGGCGAGATTGCTGCGACCGTGAGAGGTAAGCTTGACGTGCGCGAATACCATCGTGTTGAGGCCGACTTTCTCACGATCGATCTTGACGGGCTGATCCATAATCACGCCCTCGTCGCGCAGACTCTGTATGCGCCGCCAACAAGCGGACTGGGACAGGCCAATCTTCTCGCCGAGCTCAGACGCGTTCATGCCTGGCACTTTCTGCAACCATTCGAGTATTCGGCGGTCCGTCTGATCCAGATTAACTAATTGCATGACTAATGTATAAGAGTATTATTAATTGCATACATTATGCACTGTTTATCCATATATCAAATGAAAAAGCGACGAAAATGCCACTTCAGCCGGATATCATAGGTGCCACCCTTGTGCACGAGAGAGCATTACCATGAGCGTTTTCGACCATCCGGAGTTCGATCAACATGAGTCGTTGCATTTCGTTCAGGATCCAAATTCCGGGCTCAAAGCGATTATCGCTATTCATTCAACGGCACTTGGTCCCGCTGCGGGTGGCTGCCGCCGCTGGCAGTACGTTAACGATGACGATGCGCTGACCGATGCGCTGCGGCTTTCACGTGGCATGACCTACAAGAACGCCGTCGCCGGCCTGAAATTTGGCGGTGGCAAATCGGTCATCCTGGCTAGCGACGACGCGCCCAAGTCCGCAGAGCTTTTTCACGCCTTTGGGCGACAGATTGAAGCCCTGGGCGGACGCTACATTACAGCGGAAGATGTCGGTTGCAGCGTCGAAGACATGCGGCTCGTAAAAGAAAAGACCAACTACGTGTCCGGGTTACCCAAGAGTGGCGACAGCGCCGGTGGTGACCCGTCGCCACACACAGCACTGGGAGTTTTTCTGGGCATCAAGTCGGCACTCAAGGCCAAATCAGGCAACGATACTCTGGACGGTATTCGGGTTGCCGTTCAGGGCGTCGGGCATGTTGGCCTGCATCTCTGCAGATTGTTGCACGACGCTGGAGCCACGCTGGTGATTTCGGATGTCAACAACGACAACATACAGCTGGTCCGTGACGAGCTTCCGGTTACAGTCGTTGCCCCAACCGAGTTGCTGTATAGCGATGTCGATGTGCTCGCCCCGTGTGCGCTGGGCAACATCCTTACGTCGCAAACCATACCGTTGATAAAGGCCAGCATCATCGCCGGCGCTGCCAACAACCAACTGGCAACCGATGAAGACGGCGCACGGCTCGCAGAACACGACATCCTGTATGCGCCGGACTATGTCATTAACGCTGGTGGCATTATTAACGTTGCGCACGAGTACTACAGCGATGGCTCCGAGGAAATCGTGCGCACCGATATTGAACGAATACCTGAACGTCTGGATGCAATTTTCGCCGAAGCACTGGAGACCGGCAAACCGACCAATGCCATTGCGGATGAACTGGCGAGACGTCTCGTGTCGGGACAGGTGCATCCGGAGCGGCGCTCAGCATGAATAAGAAATCAAGACTCCATATTCCCCGACCATCAGCTCGCCCGGGCGAAAAGCCCGACTTCAGTTACCTCGACCTGTCTCCGGCAGGAAGCGTCGACAAACCGCCGTTCGATTCGCGCACGCGAGACATCGAGAACCTGAGTACTGAACTCGTTCGAGTTCTCGACGACAACCATGAAGCGGTAGGTCCCTGGGTACCTGACCTGGATCCCGGGAAGCTGCAAATCGCGTTGCGCTGGATGGTGCTGACGCGAGTCTTCGATGCCCGCATGTGGCAAATCCACAGGCAGGGGCGCATCACCTTTTACATGGAGTCAAAAGGCGAGGAAGCGGTATCGATCGCCCAGGCGATGGCGTTGCGGCCCGGCGACATGTGTTTCCCGTCATACCGAAACCAGGGCATCTTCCTGTATCGAGGCATGAAACTCGTCGACATGATGTGCCAGTGCCTTTCGAATACCGGCGACATGTGTAAAGGGCGGCAGCTGCCGATCATGTATCACAGCAAGAAAGCGAACATGTTTTCCATCTCCGGAAACCTCGCCACGCAATACCCGCATGCTGTTGGCTGGGCGATGGCCTCGGCTATCAAGGGTGAAGATCACATCGCCGCATCCTGGGTCGGTGACGGCAGTACTGCGGAAGCAGATTTCCACCATGCCCTGACCTTCGCGGCAGTCTACCAGGCACCTGTCATCCTCAACGTCGTTAACAATCAGTGGGCAATCTCGACATTCCAGGGAACGGCTGGCGGCCAGCGCCGCCCGTTCGCCGCGCGTGGGCTTGGCCTCGGAATTCCAGGCATCCGTGTCGATGGCAACGATCTGCTCGCCATTTACTCGGTCACCCTTTGGGCAGCTGAACGCGCGCGACGAGGTGGCGGCCCGACGTTGATTGAGTTGGTCACGTACCGCGGTGGAGCGCATTCGACAAGTGATGACCCGTCGAAGTACCGCCCGAAGGATGAGTGGTCAGCTTTCCCGCTTGGTGACCCGGTAGAGCGCCTGAAGCAACACCTTATTGCGGCTGGCCACTGGTCGGACGAGCAACACAAGAAGATGGAAGAAGAACTCAAAGCCGAAGTTTTAGCGGCGTGGAAGGAAGCGCAAAAATTCGGCACGATGACCGAAGGACCTTTCCTGGACCCAAGCACCATGTTCGACGACGTTTTCGCCGAAACCCCAGCACATCTTGAGTCGCAACGCCGACGCATGATCGAAGTGGAGAATTCCTGATGGCGCAGATGAACATGATCGAGGCGATCCGCTCTGCGCTCGATGTCGTCATGGACAAGGATCCGAATGTCGTCGCGCTTGGCGAAGACATTGGCTATTTCGGTGGCGTGTTTCGATGCACCGACGGCCTGCAGCGCAAGTATGGCGAACACCGCGTCATCGACGCGCCTATTGCTGAAGGCGGCATTATCGGAGCGGCCATCGGCATGGGCGTTAACGGCCTGCGCCCGGTAGCCGAGATCCAGTTTGCGGATTACATCTACCCGGGCTTTGACCAAATCGTCAGCGAGCTTGCGCGGCTTCGTCACCGTTCTTGCGGCGAGTTTTTCTCGCCGGTAACCATTCGCACTCCCTGCGGCGGTGGCATTCGTGGTGGCCAGACACACTCGCAAAGCCCAGAGGCTATCTTCGCGCATATCAGTGGAATCAAGACGATCATGCCGTCGAATCCTTACGATGCCAAAGGACTGCTGATCAGCGCCATCGAGTCCGATGATCCCGTTGTCTTCTTCGAACCGAAGCGGATTTACAATGGACCGTTCGATGGAGACCCGGAGAGACCGGCGGTTTCCTGGGCATCACACCCCAAAGGCGAAGTGCCGGAGGGTCACTACACGGTGCCAATCGGCGAGGCCGAAGTCGTTCGGTCGGGCGAAGAGCTTACGATTATTACCTACGGAACGCTGGTACACGTGGCTGTCGCGGCGGCAGAAGCAACCGGTGTCGATGCCGAAATCGTCGACGTGCGGAGCATATTCCCGCTGGATGTGGCGACCCTTGCAGCATCCGTCAACAAGACCGGGCGTTGTCTGATTGCCCACGAGGCAACCCGGTTCGGTGGCTATGGCGCTGAACTCGCGGCGCGTATACAAAAGGATTGTTTCTGGAACCTCGAGGCGCCAATCAGTCGCATTGCGGGATGGGACACGCCTTATCCACATGCATTTGAGTGGCAATATTTCCCGGGCAAGAAGCGCATGATCGCCGGAATCAAGCACATCATGGAGGTCGAATGAGCGAGTTCGTTTTCAAGCTGCCCGACCTCGGAGAAGGCACGGTCGAGTCCGAAATCGGCGAGTGGTATATCAAGGTTGGCGAGCGCGTCTCGGAAGAAGACGTTGTTGGCACCATGATGACTGACAAGGCTGCTGTCGAACTCTCGTCACCAGTTTCAGGCACCGTCATCAAACTGGCGGGTGAGCCGGGCGACATTGTTGCTGTAGGCGCGGCGCTCGTCACTTTCGAAACAGATGCAGACGTTACAGCAGCCGTGGAAGAGCCTGCGTCGCCGACCGCTAATGTGGAAACAGCGCCAGCTCAGACAGAAACACCGAGCTCGACACCTCGCAAGCGAGTCATGACATCACCGGCTGTCAGGCTGCGGGCAAAGAACGCAGGAATCGACCTGACTCTCATTACGGGTTCGGGGCCTGGCGGTCGCATCACGCGCGCCGATTTTGAGCAGTTTGCCGCAGCGGCGAATGGCAACGATCAGGACCAGGCAGACGGAGCGACCCCAACGACGATCCGGGCGCAACCTTTACCCGCAATTGAGAGCAAAGAAATAAAGGTTATCGGCCTGCGGCGCATCATAGCCGACCGCATGGCGACCGCGAGTCGTGAAATTCCCCACTTCACTTATGTCGAAGAAATCGACATCACCGAATTGGAAGAATTACGTAAACACCTGAACAGCAAGAGGGCCGATAAATCAAGACGGCTCACGATACTGCCGCTGCTCGGACTCGCTTTGATGCGCGCACTGAGAGAGTTCCCCCAGTGCAACGCAACTTACGACAAAG
Organism: Gammaproteobacteria bacterium; assembly: GCA_024640305.1. Taxonomy (GTDB): domain Bacteria; phylum Pseudomonadota; class Gammaproteobacteria; order Steroidobacterales; family Woeseiaceae; genus UBA1847. The sequence continues at coordinate 264,964 of JAHEFG010000043.1, read as the reverse complement.
ACCGCAACGTCATTTTACAGCACGGTGCCGTGCACCTGGGTATTGCCACACAGACCAGCGACGGCCTGAAAGTGCCGGTTGTTCGTAACGCCAACTCATATTCGATTGACGGCCTCGCGACTGAAATTCGTCGCGTTACCGAAGCCGCCCGAGACAACAGCATCAAGAGAGATGAACTGAGCGGGTCAACGATAACGATTACCAGCCTGGGCAAGCTCGGCGGTATCGCTTCTACACCGGTCATAAACATGCCGGAGGTTGGCATTATCGGCGTCAATCGCGCCGTCGAACGACCCGTCGTCCTGAATGGCCAGATCGCGGTCAGATTGGTGATGAACCTGTCGTCGTCGTTCGATCATCGCTTTGTCGACGGCTACGATGCCGCCGCGATGATTCAGCGCATCAAGGAGATGCTCGAGCACCCGGCGACGATTTTCCTGTAAGCGATACGCCGCTAGCGTAAGCCGCTTATGAGAATGGCGAGAATCGCGACCGGTACTACAACACGTAACGCCCATCGCCAGGCCGCGAATAACAAGGTGCTGCTAAAACTCAGCTCACTGTCAATGAGCTCCGGCTTCATGCGCCAGCCAACAAATAATGCTATCAGGATTGCGCCAACTGGCATCATCACGTTCGCGGTGAAGTAGTCGATCAGGTCAAAAACAGTCTTACCTGAGAAGACCTCGAACATGCCGAGCGGCGTAACATCTTTCCAGATGTTGAACGAAAATATGGTCGCGAGACCGATTAGCCAGGCCAGAAAACCAAAAACCACGACAGCGGTCCTTCGCTGCATCTGCCATCGACCCTCAGCATGAGAAATGATCGGCTCGAGAATTGCGATGATTGATGTAACGGCAGCGAACGCCAACAAAACGAAGAACAAGGCGCCAAAAACGCTGCCGCCCGGCATACCGATGAACGCCGCTGGCAGCGTCTTGAAAATCAGCCCCGGGCCCTCCGCCGGATCGAGGCCGTTGGCGAATACGATTGGGAAAATCATGAAACCCGCCAGTAGCGCTATCAGTGTGTCAGTCCCCGCGATGATCATGGCAGAACGTGTTAGTGAAACATTTTTCGGCACGTACGCGCCGTAGACCATCATCAGTCCCATCGCGACACTGATCGAAAAGAACGCTTGTCCAATAGCCGCCAAAACCACTCTGCCGGTTATCTTGCTGAAATCAACGCTGAGCATGAATTCCAGACCCGCCTTGAAGTTACCCGCGACGGCCGCGTACACGATCATTACCAGCAGCATCAGAAATAAGGCCGGCATCAGAATCTTGACCGCACCTTCGATACCGCGACGTAGCCCTCGACCAACAATGAAAAGTGCCAGGCTGATAAACACGGTGTGCCAGATAATCAGGGTTCCCGGGCTCGCCAGAAGCTCATCGAATTGCTGTGCAACATCAGTAACAGTTGCGCCGCCAAAACCGTTGGCGGCCTTTAAGATGTAGGCCAATGTCCAGCCGGCGATGACGCTGTAGTAGGTCGCAATCAGGTAACCAACGATGAGGCCCATCCAGCCGACAACCGACCACAAGCCCGTTCGACCGGACCGCTTCGCGACAGAATGCATTGCAACCGGGGGGCTACCACCACCGCATCGGCCAATGAGCAACTCAGCGATGAGAACCGGTATCGCAACGAAGATGACGCAGCCGATGTAAATGATCACGAACGCTCCGCCGCCACTTACCCCGGCGACATACGGGAACTTCCAAATGTTGCCGAGACCTACGGCCGCACCGACCGCTGCCAGCATAAACGTGATACCGGATGACCAGCTTTGCCCGGTGTTCTCTGACGCTGTGAGTGCCATAAACGTGATCCTTTAGAGCGTAATGACTCGCCCCGGATTAAGAATATTGTTGCTGTCCAACCGCATTTTCAGCGATTTCATGAGATCGATCTCAGCCGCTGATCGACTGTGCGGTAGCCAGCCAATTTTTTCTGTGCCGATACCGTGCTCGGCCGATACCGAGCCGCCCACCTCGGCCAGCGGCCCGTAGACGCACTCATCGCTCGCGCGATGGAAGTCACCACGCTCAAGCGGCCGCACGAACAAATGCAGGTTGCCATCGGCCACATGACCGATCGCGTAGCACTGGCCACCCGACCATCGCTTTGCGACGTTTGCTTTAACTGAAGCAACGTAAGCCGCCATATCGCGAATCGGCAGGCTAACATCATAGAGGTACACGGGTTCCGGAACGAGAATTCCCTCGAAATTTTCACGAATCTCCCAGATCGCGCGGCTTTCCTTTTCGGATTTCGGAATAACGGCATCGACTATGAGTTCATCTGCAAGCGCCTGTTCCAGCACTTCTTCAAAGCGCCTGGCATCCACTTCGGGGTTGCTGCCTTCCGCTTCAAAGATGACGTAAAAACCGTAGTCACGTGCCAACGGCGCACGGTGGCCGTTGTCACCAGTCACCGCTGCATAGTAGTCGCCCCACATGATCTCGAACGCGCTCAGGGAGTCGGCAAGTTCGCGCTGCAGTTTCAGCAGGAAACCGGAAACGCTATCGAAATCGTCCATTGCGACTACCGCACTATGCGTGCACGCCGGTTGTGGAAACAGGCGCAACACAACTCTTGTTACGACGCCGAGAGTACCCTCGGTACCTATGAACAACTGCTTGAGGTCGTAGCCCGCATTGTTCTTCATCATGCGATTCATCGACGAGATGACGGTGCCATCTGCAAGTACGGCCTCAAGGCCCAGAACCAGGTTGCGCATCATGCCGTAGCGCAACACGTTCATGCCGCCCGCATTCGTCGCGACATTGCCGCCAATCGTACAGCTGCCGCGCGCGCCGAGATCCAGCGGAAAGAGCAGGCCTTGTTCGGCGACAGTTTCCTGCACTGTCTGCAGTATTGCGCCGGCCTCGACTACTGCCGTAGCACCGATAGAGTCGATTTCAATAATCCGGTTCATCTTGTCGAGCGAAAGCACGACATCTTCGTCTGTCGGCTCTGCCGCCGCGACACAGTTTGTAAGACCACCTTGTGTAATAACGCTTTGGCGGTGCGCATTGCAGCAGCGCAATACCTGCGAGACCTCCTCCGTCGTCTGCGGATACACGATAACCTTTGCTTGCATTGGTGCGCTGTTCCAGAAGCTGGTCACGCGTTCCTCAACAACGCTGCCGGTTACCACGCAATCATCGCCAACAATGGCGGCCAGTTCGGCGGCAATGTCAGTCAATGTGATCCCACCTCAAATGTTGCCACGCTCACGGGAGTGTCCGAACTCACCGAGGCGCGCTTCATTCCTTCAGAGTTGTACGTCATCACTATGTTGCCGTCTGGTGTCACGGCAATAACTCCACCGTCACCGCCAAGCCGCCTTACCTCGGCAAGCATTTCATCAATGGCCGCTTCTGGCGTCGCTCCTGCCCTCACTTTATGAGCAACCGAGATCGCACCACCCGCGCGAATGATGTGTTCGCCGGTGCCCGTGCAGGAAATAGCAATGTCATCGTCCGCCCAGGTTCCTGCACCGATCATTGGCGAATCGCCGACACGCCCTTCCAGTTTGCCAAAAGTACCGCCCGTCGACGTTGCTGCCGCAAGACCGCCGGAAAGATCGAGCGCAACTGCACCAACCGTGCCGTGCTTCTGCTCGTGAACTTCATTTTCATAAACACCGACGGGCAGAACATAGTAAGCGCCAGGATCGCTAACTTCCTCAAAACCCTGTTTGCGTGCAAAGGCCAATGCGCCATGTCCCGCCAGCATGACATGCGGCGTCGCCTGCATGACTCGCCGTGCAACGCGTATTGGGTTGACCACTCCGACGATCGCGGCCACTGCTCCCGCTTCGCGGGTCGCGCCGTTCATGATCGATGCATCGAGCTCAACATAGCCGGCTGTATTCGGTGCCGAGCCGCGGCCAGCGACATACAAGCCACTGGATTCCATTTCGGCAACAGCGTACTCGACGATGTCGAGCGCGCTCGCGCCGGCTTCAAGCCTGGCCTTGCTTGCCTCGGTCAATTCACGCAGGTGATCTTCAACAACCGCATAATCGCGACCCGCGACAGCGCCGGCGCCGCCGTGTAGAGCGAGTGAGTATTTCTTATCGATTTTCTTTACTCCGACTCGGGTTTACGCAAGCGCAAGATGAATCGATCTGTTTCCCCACGTAAACTCGGATCGAATACCATTTTCGTGTGGTCGTCATCCGGATGTGCCAGCAAATCACTCTGGGCCTCAACGACGAAACCCGCTTTGACTGCCGCTGCCTTCGCTAGCTCCGGGTCTATGCGGTGAATGTCTGTATTGTCTACGTCGGCATTGCCGACATGGTCGATGATGCCGAATATTCCGCCAGGCTTCAGAACAGCATAGACAGCTGCCATAAAGTCCGCGGTCGCTTCTGTCCCGCTGCCGTTGTAAACGTCGTGGAAATTCAACGCAGTAATCGCAAAATCGATGCTGTTTGGCGCAATGGAACCGCTCGCCAGCGGCTCATCAGTACGCTCAACATTGCCGAGCCGCCCGTCCGCCAGTCTCGCTGTCAGCGCCTTGTCGTATTTGCCGTCACCATATTGCAGAACATTTGGCGGGTTTTGGCTATAGACATGACCATCGTCACCGACAGCATTGGACAGCACCTCCGTATACCACCCGCCAGCCGCCCAGATGTCGACAACCGTGTCTCCAGGCTTCAGTCCCAGAAACTCCAGAACCTCGGTGGGCTTGCGCTGCGCGTCTCGAGCCTTGTCTGCGTCGCTGCGCTCAGAAGCGCTCGCCATGCCTGCCGCCAAAAGCAAGCATGCTGCGGCCAGATAAAATGAACTGCTGCGCGTCGTCTTAACCATGATGTAGTCTCCAGGGGACTTTGGCGTCAATCGATATGAGCCCAGATTACCGAGCCTGCGGGGCATTTTACAGCATCCAACGTTAGCTGCCCGTTGGTTTAAAAAACCTCAGGCGGTTGGCATTGGTGACGACGGTTACAGAAGACATTGCCATAGCTGCTCCGGCGATCATAGGGTTGAGCAATAGCCCGATAAACGGGTACAGCACACCGGCCGCAATCGGAATCCCCAACGAGTTATAGATAAATGCGCCGAAAAGATTTTGCTTGATGTTGCGTACGGTCGCTTTCGAGATGGCAATTGCGTCCACGACGCCGAGCAACGACCCCCTCATCAGCGTGATATCTGCGCTCTCTATCGCCACATCGGTGCCGGTGCCAATCGCAAACCCCACATCGGCACGTGCCAGGGCCGGAGCGTCATTGATACCATCCCCGACCATGCCGACTACTTCCCCGCGAGCCTGCATGGCTGCAACTTTGTCTGCTTTCTCCTGCGGCAGCACTTCCGCAATAACTTCGTCGATACCGACTTGTTTGGCCACGGCGTTCGCCGTGACATGATTGTCACCGGTTAACAAGACTACCTTCAAACCGATTTCGTGCATGCGGCGAATTGCTTCGACCGAGTCTGCCTTGATCGCGTCAGATACACTGATGACGCCCACGGCTTTCTCGTCGACAGCCATAAACATGGGCGTCTGAGCCAGGCTCGTCAATTCCTGTACCGTGGCCTCGAGCGCGGATATGTCGACATCACGATCGCTCATCAGCCTGCGGTTGCCCAACAACACGGATCTACCTTCGATGACAGCTGCAACGCCGTGCCCGGCAATTGCTGAAAAATTCGTTACTTGCAGGAAATCAAGCTGCTGTTCATTTGCCGCTGTGACAATCGCTTCCGCCAGAGGATGTTCAGAACCTTTCTCGGCGCTCGCGGCCCATTGCAGTAATTGCGCATCGGTCCATGCATCCAGGGCCAGCACGGACGTGACACTCGGCCGTCCTTCCGTGACCGTGCCGGTCTTGTCCAGGATAATTGTGTCGAGCTTACCGGCCTGCTGCAGGGCGTCGCCGTTGCGAATGAGTGTGCCGAATTCCGCAGCCTTGCCCACCCCAGCCATGATTGAAATGGGTGTTGCCAGGCCCAGCGCGCACGGACAGGCAATGATCAAAACCGTCATCGCCGTCACGATGGCAAAGCTGGTGACCTGCTCGCCGCTGCCGAAATTCAGCCATGCGAAGAAAGTTATTACCGTGATAACCAGGACGCCGGGGACAAACACCGCAGCAACCTTGTCTACCATGCGACCGATGGCTGGCTTGGAAGCCTGGGCGGCGCGCACCATCTCGATGATTTGCGCCAGGGCGGTATCTCTACCGATGCGCTTCGCCTGAAACAGGAACGAGCCAGTCTTGTTGATGGTTCCGGCAACCACGTCGTCACCAGCCCGCTTGTGCACAGGTGTCGGCTCACCGGTGAGCATCGATTCGTTGATGCTGGAAGAACCCTCAATAATGACGCCGTCAACAGCAAGACGTTCACCGGGACGCACGCGTAATGTTTCGTCGAGACCCACTTCTTCAATGGCGATGTCTTCCTCAATACCATTGCGCACAACACGCGCCGTCTTCGGCTGCAATCCAATCAAGCGCTTTATCGCCTCGGAGGTCTTGCTGCGCGCCCGCAATTCCAGCGCTGAGCCGAGGTTGATCAGAGCAATGATGATCGCCGCCGCTTCAAAATAGGCGTGCTGCGCCATCGATGGCACCAGGCCTGGGTTGGCGACGATGACCATCGAATAGACCCAGGCCGTACCGGTACCCAGGGCAATCAGGGTATCCATGTTGGTGTTGCGGTTCCTGGCGGACTTCCAGGCGCCAGAGAAGTAATGGCCTCCGGAGTAGGCCAACACAACGAACGTCAGCAGGCCAATCGCTAACCAGAAAAGTCGGCCGCTGCCTGTCTCGAACGTCGGCAAAAGCCCTGCCATTCCAAAAACGAATTGTGGGAAACCAACGACACCCGCGAATGCGGCCTTCTTCAACAACGAGCGGTAGTGCGCCGATTCCGCTAATTCCTTTTCTGATTCGTCAGCCGCACTGACCAGCTCAGCCGCGTCGTAGCCAGCAGCGCGAACCGCATCGATCAGCAACTGAACGGAAGCATTACCCTCAGCGACAGCAGTATGTTCGGCGAAGTTTACGCTTGCCGTGGATACGCCAGCGACGCCGTTGAGGGCACGTTCGACAGAAGACACACAACCCGCGCAATTCATTCCTGAAATCGACAACCGCGTCTGGTCGCTCATGAACTAACGCCTCGCAAGTTCTTTGGCTGACGCGGAATTAAAGCACGCGTGCGCCAAACAAGAAAAAGGGCCGGAATGACAATCAGCGTCAGAATCGTCGCGCTCACCATTCCTCCAACCATTGGCGCCGCGATTCGGCGCATGACTTCAGATCCTGTCCCACCACCAAGCATAATCGGTAGCAGACCGGCAATTATAGCGGCAACGGTCATCATGATGGGCCGGACTCTAAGCAGCGCGCCCTCGATGACAGCCTGTTGAACATCATCATTCGTCATAGCGCGGCCTTCCGCCGCAGCGAACTTCGCGCGGCGTCGTATCGCCTGGTTCAGGTACACGAGCATCACGACACCAATCTCTACTGCGACACCCGCCAACGCGATAAATCCTACGCCAACGGCAACCGACAGATCATATCCAAGCAGATAGAGCAACCAGATGCCGCCGATCAGCGCCATCGGTAGCGTTCCCATGATGATCGCAACCTCAGCAAATCGTCGGAAACTCAGGAACAGCAAGAACACGATGATGGCTATCGTCACCGGGCCAACCAGCGATAGCCTCTCCTTGGCACGAACCATGTACTCGTACTGCCCTGACCACGCCAGTGAATACCCAGCGGGCAACTCGACAGAATCCCGCACTACTTGTTGAGCCTCGGCAACGAATGACCCAAGGTCGCGTCCTGCGATATCGACATAAGTCCATCCGTTTAATCGTGCGTTCTCACTCTTTATCGCGGGAGGGCCATCAATAACCCTGACCTCGGCGACATCAGCAAGCGCGATGCGTGCACCTTGTGGCGTAACGATAGGAAGCAACCTCAACTGCTCGACCGAGCCGCGCACCCGTTGTGGATAACGCACATTTACCGGGTAGCGCTCCAGACCCTCGACGGTCTGGGTTACATTCATTCCACCTATCGCGGTTCGCACAACATCCTGGATATCGCTGATGTTCAGGCCATAACGTGACGCTTTCTTGCGATCGATATCGACATCGACGTAGCGGCCACCGGCCACGCGCTCTGAATAGACCGATGCCGTGCCACGCACGTCCGCGAGTGCGTTTTCGAGATCCTCTCCGATGCCCTGAATGACAGAGAGATCCGGTCCGGCCACCTTTATTCCGACCGGCGTTTTGATGCCGGTTGCCAACATGTCGATGCGCGTCTTGATCGGCATCACCCACGCATTAGTAAGGCCAGGAATTTTGACGTTGCGATTCAACTCCTGCCGCAAATCATCGACCGTGAGGCCATCACGCCATTCTGATTTGGGTTTGAACTGAATCACAGTCTCTATCATCGTCAATGGCGCCGGATCAGTGGCAGTCTCTGCACGACCTATTTTGCCAAACACACTTTTCACTTCCGGGACGCTACGAATTAGTTTGTCCGTTTGCTGCAGTAGCTCGCGTGCTTTGTCGATTGATATGCCTGGATATGTCGTCGGCATATACATCAAATCGCCTTCATCGAGTGGCGGCATGAATTCAGAACCAAGACGCGTTGCCGGCCAAAGTCCCACAGCGAGAATCGCAACTGCAAGTAGCAATGTCGCCGCGGGAAACCGAATGACCCCGCTAAGCACCGGGCGATACGCGGCTATCAGCGCACGATTGATCGGGTTCGTCTCCTCGCGCGTAATTTTGCCGCGGATGAAATATCCCATCAGCACAGGTACCAATGTGACCGAAAGACCGGCGGCAGCAGCCATGGCATAAGTTTTGGTAAATGCCAGTGGCGCGAACAGACGACCTTCCTGCGCTTCGAGTGTGAAGACCGGCAGGAAGCTCAACGTGATAATGAGCAATGAAAAGAACAGCGGTGGGCCAACTTCGCTGGCTGCATCACCGATGACCCTCCAGCGATTGTCATCCGTCAGCGGCTCATCCTCGATGTGCTTATGCACGTTCTCAATCATGACGATTGCAGCATCGACCATCGCACCAATGGCAATCGCGATGCCCCCCAACGACATGATATTGGCGTTTATACCTTGTGCCTTCATGACAATAAACGCGATAAGAATGCCGACCGGCAAACTCAAAATAATGATGGCCGAGGAGCGAAGGTGAAAAAGAAATATCGCGCACACCAGCGCGACGACCAAAAACTCCTCAAGCAATTTCGATTGCAGGTTGTTAACAGCTCGATCAATCAATGCCGACCGGTCGTAGGTGCTTACGACCTCGACGCCAGCGGGCAGACTTCGAGCAAGTTCACCGAGACGTTGCTTAACCGCGTCAATGGTCTTCGAGGCGTTCTCACCCGAGCGCATGACAATGACACCGCCAACGACTTCGCCCTCACCATCGAGATCTGCAATGCCGCGACGCATCTGTGGCCCAAGGCGCAGCTCCGCTATATCCGCCAGGACAAGCGGCGTGCCGTTAGCGTCGACGCCCAGCGGAATGTGAGACAGGTCGTCGAGGTTTTGCAGATAGCCGCTGGCTCGCACCATGTATTCGGCTTCGCCCATCTCGATAACTGAGCCACCGGTCTCCTGGTTACCGGCCTGAATTGCGCGCCTTACATGCGCGAGCGACATGCCGAAGGCGCGCAATTTGTCCGGGTCGATAACTACCTGGTACTGACGCACCATGCCGCCAATCGTCGCAACCTCGGCAACTCCGGGAACGGTTTGTAGTTCATATTTCAGGAACCAGTCCTGCAGACTGCGGAGCTGCGAAAGGTCGTGTTGGCCGCTTCGATCCACGAGCGCGTACTCATAGATCCAACCGACACCTGTCGCGTCGGGCCCGAGTGCCGGCTTGGCATTGTCGGGTAGTTGCCCGGTGACCTGGCTCAGGTATTCCAACACCCTCGAGCGAGCCCAGTAGAGATCAGTGCCATCTTCGAAAATGATGTAGACGTACGAATCACCGAAGAACGAATAGCCACGTACATTTGTCGCTCTTGGCACGGAGAGCATGGCGGTAGTCAGCGGATAGGTAACCTGGTCCTCTACTACCTGCGGCGCCTGTCCCGGAAAAGAGGTCTTTATGATCACCTGGACGTCAGAGAGGTCAGGCAACGCATCGACGGGCGTCTCACGCAGTGCGTAGATACCGGCAGCGACAAGAAACCCGGTGACCAGCAATACCAATACGCGATTGCTAATCGACCAGCGGATAAGCCCGGCAATCATTGCGTGTGCTCCATATGCTCGCCCATCCGCGACAGGGCAGCGTCAATGTTGGACTCGGAATCAATAAGGAACTGCCCGGATGTGACGACACGATCGCCGACTGCCACGCCCCTGTTGATGGCGACGCGATCGCCGGATTCGATTCCAAGCTCGACTTGCTGCGCACGGAAACGGCCCTTGCCAAGCGCCAGCACAACACGGTTCACGCTGCCACCGCGAATAACGGCTTCGCGCGGCACATGCACAAGCTGCTCTGTCTCGCCGCCATAGAGTGCGACGCGTGCGAACATGTTCGGCCGCAACACCTCGCCTTCATTCTCGAAACGAATACGAACTTTCAACGTTCGTGTTTCAGGATCGAGCTCGGGGTAAACGTAGTCGACAGTGCCCTGCCAGTGCTTACCCGGCACGTAGTCGAGCTCGACATCGGCACGCTGCCCTGGCTGAACCCAGGCCGCTTGTCGCTCGAACACTTCTGCCAAAACCCAAACTCGATCGAGCCTGGCGACTGACATTACCTCTGTCGCCGGCGTAACATAAATACCCTCGCGCACACCAAGGTGCGCGATAACCCCGTCCGCTTCCGCGTAGACGCGAACGCGCTGGTTCGCCACCCGTTCCTTTTCAAGGCGCGAAATTTCGCTGGCCGTTACACCAAGGGCGTGCAGGCGATCTTTCGATGCGCTGCGTAACACGGTGTTTTCACTGCGCAGCGCTGCGAGATACTCTTGCTGCGCATTAACCAGCGTTGGCGAGTACAGCTCGAAAAGCAGTTGCCCTTTCCTGACCGGGTCGCCGGTGGCCTTTGTCGCGAGTTTTTCGATCCAGCCGTCAACACGTGTATGCACGTGTTGCAGCGTGTCTTCGTCGTAACCAATGTAGCCGACCGTATCAATGCGCCGCGACAGGACTCCGCCTGCCACCAACGCTGTTCGGATGCCGAGGTTATTGACGACCGTCGGGTCGATACTGACTGTGCCAGCAACCTGATCAACGTCTTCTGCGTAAACAGGCACCAAGTCCATCCCCATTGGTGACTTACCGGCCTCGTTGCGACGGTAGTTTGGATCCATCGGGGCAACCCAGTAGAGGACTTCACGTTCGTCGCTGGCTGTCGCAACCACAGGGTTGCTATCGCCGGGAGCGGACCATCGACCGATGGCAATGCCGAGCAGAAGGGCAATAATCAGAACCGCGAGAATAGTTTTTGACTTGCTCATTGGGAAATCCCTCCGAGATTAGCGAGCACGGCATAACTTTGGCCGCGATCGACTTGTAAGCGAACATGTTCGAGGCGCGTATTCAGATCATTAATGTAAGCGCGCATGACGTCGGCAAAATCACCAGCCTCGCTTTGATACGCGAGCAGAGCCGCCTGTGCCTGGTCTTCGGAGAGGCTCAGGATGCGTGACTCGTACAGGCCAACCCTGCGGGTCAGGTCCGTCCAATGCGTAAATTCAGCGTCGAGCTGGCTCGCCATTTCCCGTAACAATTGATCCTTTTTATACTCGGCGGCACTGCGTTCACTCAGCGCTGCTGACAGCTTCCGGTCTTGCCGGTTCTTCTGGAAGAATGGCAGCTCCAAGCTAACCGAAAGGCTCACGAAATCGGAACGGGGCTCGCCACTGGGCAAAGTCCCGTCGCGATAGCCGTAACCAAGATCCAGCGCCCAAGCAGGCTTTTTTTGTTCTTCGGCGAGGTTGACGCCGGCACGTCGTGCATCTACTTGAGCCTCTGCAGCAAGCAAGGCGGGATGTGCTTCGAGAGCCGATCGCAGTACTCCAATCTCCGGGATCTGTTGCGAGTTGGGCGGAGTGGATGACATAGGTCGGTTCGCGATAGACCCTGTCCAGGCTGACAGCATCGCCGTCGCTTGCGCATACTGCCTGTCGATCTCGATCAGGCGATCGTCCAGGCGGCTAAACTCGAGTTCGGCGCGCAGCAGGTCGTGCTGCGTTTTTCGGCCGACCGCGTATTGCGATCTGGTCACCTCGACGAGATCACCAAAAAATGGTCGCGACTCAGTGACGATGTCGCGTGCTCGCTGCCAGTAATAGGCTTCCAGCCAGGCGCGGCGTGTTTGCATCAAGACGTCACGAGAGCGTGCATCCGCACTTTCGCCCATCCCGAGCGCCAGCGACTCATATTGCTCTGTGCTGAATGCACGCGATTTGCCGGACGGAAAGCTCTGCCGCAAGCCGAGTTGCGCCTGCGTCATTCCTTCGGTCGAGAAGCCACCCGAACTGATCGGGTAATTCGCCAGGCCCGCGCGAAATATAGGGTCGGGCAGTTGGCCGGCAGCGACCGCATGGTCTTTAAGTGCAGCGGCTTGCGCCAACATAGCAGCGTGACCGGGCTCCTGATCAAGCGCCAGCTGCTCCGCTTCGGCAAGCGTCAACGGCAGGTTATGCTGAGCCTGTGCTGTGAACGCAAGCGCCAGCAGTAGCCACAGTAAATGCAGGGGCAATCGCCCACAGAATAACGTCATCAAACAATCTCCTTCGTTAGAACCGGTTAATTCGGCTTACAACGAGGCGACCGTTATTTTAGATAGACGCAGTGAAGGACGTTTAGTGGTGGGGGCGCGCCCGCGTGGACGGATGCGTAACGAGGCCGCGGCCGAAAGTCGACCGGGTTACCGTAAGGCAAAGCAAGCGCGCCGGAAGAAATCGCAATTGGCGAGTCAAATTGCGCATCTTTGAGCTTAAGTTGACCGCTGCGGCCGTCGTGGTTCAGATCTTCGCTAAATGAGCAATCGGCAGCAGCACTTGCACAAGGCATATCGTGACCCATGCCTGCATGCGTGCCACCATGTTCATGCGTCTGTGCTGCTGGGCAGTGCGGGCAATCGTTGTCCTGCATCGCCTCCAGCGCCATCGCGCAGGGCTGCAATGCCAGATTCAGCCACACGGCCACAAACAAGCCCAGGGCACGGCGGGCCCAGGTCTGTTGTCGTTGTCTGATGTTGGCCACCAGGCTCAAATCATTTTCTCCAAAGTGATGTCGCAGTATCGCGTGATCACTACCGTGAGGCTATTGCCATCTGTACCTACTCGTCAAGGACGCGAGTCCGTTTATAGCGGTAATGCAGTTGAATATTTATGTTGCCGCAGTGCGATTTGTGACGACGCGGATGCAACCGATGCATGCGGAAGAATCTCCTCCATAAGTATCTGTTCGAATGCGCCGACACTGCTCGCTCGTATGATAAGAGTGTAGTCATGCGTTCCTGTCACGGCGAAACATTCCATAATGCTGGCCGTTTCTTCCACGAAGCGCACAAAATTCGACAGCGTTTGCTTATCGTGATTCACCATGTTGATGAAGACAAATACACATACCGGTAAGCCAACCTTGTCCGGGTTGAGCAGCGCGACTCTGGCTTCGATGGCGCCAGCCTGCTCAAGTTCATTGACCCTTCGCCAAAGCGTTGAAGGCGACATTCCCAGGCGCTCGGCCAATTCACGCGCGGTTGCGGAAGCATCTTCCTGCACCGCACGCAGTACCGCGATGTCGCTGTCAGATAAGGCAATTGGATGATCTTCTTGTTTCATCTTTAGGCTTTATTATGGTGAATTTTTTCAATTTTACGGGTTTTTATCACTATTTTGAACACCTTTTTCAGTAGATTTGCTGTATTTTTTCAGACCAAGCAATCGTCACAGAGAAGTCTCCATGGGTGCAACACCGGCCGCCATTGATTCGAGCAAGAACCGCTACGCCAATTCTCCGCGCAGTGCCGACTGGACCATCGACCAGCAGTGGCATACCTACTCTGCAGAGGAGCACGATCGCTGGGATCGCCTTTTCAGGTGCCAACAGGAAGTCCTGCCCGGCCGTGCCTGCGCTCCGTTTCTTGAAGCTGTCAACACACTGCAGCTTTCGTCCGCTGGCATTCCAAACATGGAACGGCTTTCAGATCGTCTCGAGAAGATCACGGGATGGCGAGTGGTCCCGGTCGTAGAGCTGGTACCTGATGACGTCTTTTTCGATCACCTTGCCAACCGCCGCTTTCCAGCCGGCGCATTCATCCGGCCCGAGGAAGAGTTCGACTACCTCGAAGAACCCGATATCTTCCACGATATTTTCGGTCACGTACCGTTGCTCACAAACCCAAGCTACGCCAAGTTCATGGAAGCGTATGGCAAGGGCGGACAGCGCGCACTGCAACTGGGCCAACTGCACAATCTGGCGCGCCTGTACTGGTACACCATAGAGTTCGGCTTGCTGCAGACTGCGCAGGGGCTGCGTATCTTCGGCGCGGGAATCCTGTCGTCACCACGAGAGAGCGTGTTCTCACTCGAAGACGCCTCACCCAACCGGGTTGCGTTTGACCTGGAACGTATCATGCGAACCAAGCACATTATTGATGACTTCCAGCAAACCTATTTTGTTATCGACAGCTTCGAGCAGTTGCTGGAATCGTGCTACGCCGATTTCACAGACGCTTACCAACGTGTCAAATCGCAACCCGAAATCGAAGCACATGAAATAATGCCTGATGACAACGTGCTGCACCGTGGCACGCACGCCTACTTCGACAAATAGAGGTCCACATGAGCGAGATTCTCAACAGCGATCAAGTCGATCGCCTGGTAGCCGCGCACCCTGGCTGGGCGCTATCCGACGATGGTCGCGCCGTATCGACAACGCTTACGTTCACAGACTTCGTCGAAGCCTGGGGCTTCATGAGTGAAATCGCTATCGAAGCCGAGAAGCTCAACCACCACCCCGAGTGGAGCAACGTGTATAACCGTGTCGCGATTACGCTTACAACACACGATGCCAGTGGTCTGACAGAACGCGATGTTGCGCTTGCAAAACGAATTTCCGAATCGCTACAGCGGCGGCGGCAGTAAGCGATGAGCATCATCGTGACAGGCGCTTCTGGCGCGCTGGGACAGGACGTTTGTAAGGTTCTAATCGAAAACGGGCTGGAGGTCGCACCCATCCGCGGTGTCGACCTTGCCGACGAAGACCAGGCACAAAAGGCGATCAGCGAAATCGCGGAGAGCAACAGCCCGATTCAGGGGCTCGTCAATGTAGCCGGCGGCTTCGCATGGGAAACCATCATGGATGGTGATATGTCCACGTGGGATCGCATGTGGGCGATGAATGTGAAGACTGCGCTTAATGCTTGCCGCGCAACGGTTCCTTTTCTCGAAGCCGGGCACGGCAGCATCGTAAACATCGGTTCCGCCGCCGCGGCGCAGGCTGAATTCGGCAAGGGTGCTTATGCTGCGGCCAAATCCGGTGTTGCCCGACTGACCGAATCGTTGGCCGAAGAACTCAAACCGCAAGCGATACGAGTCAATGCCGTTCTACCCTCGATTATCGACACACCGGCCAACCGCAGCGATATGCCCGATGCGGACTTCGATTCCTGGGTTACAACTCGGGAACTGGCGGATGTCATCGCGTTTCTATTATCAGACAAGGCTAGCGGCATAACGGGCGCCCTGATTCCGGTAACCGGACGCGTCTGAAACGACAACGACCGCAATGGACTATATTCGGACACAGTCTTTAAGTTTGGTTACAATTTCCGGACTATGCAGACCATCAAACGCGATCTATTTGGGCCTGGACCCACGAACGTTCCTGCGAGTGTCTTGCAGGCACTTGCACAGCCGACAATAGGACATCTTGACCCGGCATTTCTGGGGATAATGGATGAAGTTGGCGAGCGACTGCGGTATTGCTTCCAAACGCAGAACGCACTGACCTTTGTTCTATCCGCGCCGGGTTCAATCGGCATGGAGGCAAGCTTCGTCAATCTGCTCGAGCCTGGCGACAAAATCGTTATTTGCATCAACGGAGTGTTCGGCGGCCGCATGCGAGACATCTGCGAGCGTGTTGGTGCAGAGGTAATCGCGGTCGAAAATGACTGGGGTACTCCCGTTGATCTGGACGACCTGCGACAAGCGCTGGATGCGAATAGCGACGTAACTGCCGTCGCGTTTGTTCATGCGGAAACAAGCACAGGTGTTCGCTCCGATGCAAAAGCAATTGCTGAAGTTGCGAAGAGCCACGGCTGCCTTGTCGTGGCGGACTGTGTCACGTCATTGGCAGGTGTGGAACTGCTGGTCGATGACTGGGGGCTCGACATCGTCTATTCGGGAAGCCAGAAGTGCTTATCGTGCGTCCCCGGCCTGTCGCCGATTACTTTCTCGCAGCAAGCTGTCGATAAGATAAAGCAACGCAAATCGCGTGTTCAAAGTTGGTTCTGTGATATCAGCCTGCTAATGAGTTACTACGAGTCGGGAGAAAAAACCCGCGCCTATCATCATACGGCCCCGGTTAATTCACTGTATGCGATGAACGAGGCGTTGCGGCTTGTTGTAGACGAATCGTTGCAGGCTCGTTGGGATCGTCATCGTGATGCTGCGAGTCAACTGTACTCGCGGCTTGAAGCTGCCGGACTCGAGATGGTCGTTGCGCCAGAACACCGCTTATCACCTCTGACACTGGTGCGCATACCTGAAGGTGTGGATGACGCGGCGGTTCGGGGTGGTTTGCTGGACGAGCACAATATCGAACTAGGTGGCGGTCTGGGCAAGTTCGCGGGCAAAGCCTGGCGCATCGGTCTGATGGGAGAGAATGCTACCGTCGCCAGGGCTGATTATATTGCCGATGCTTTAATTTCAATTGCCGTCGGATAAACGCTACCAGCGAACCTTGTATTCGATGCCGATGGCGAGGTTTTTTTCGTCACCCACCCGGCGTTGATTAACACGATATTCAGTAATCGCGTAGAAGTGATCAAACATTCTCACGCCGAGCTGAACCTCGGCAATAATCGGGCTGTCAGGCAGCGTTTCGGGCAGCTCCTGATTGAAAGTCTGGTCAACAAAGCCGCTAAGGTATAGACGTTCTGACAGTGACGGGAATGTCATTTTAAAAAAGTGTTCCATCTGCCAGGCGCCTGCATCGTCAACCGAATAACGCTTTAGATGAAAATTCATCCGATAGATCAGATTGATGCGGGCAAAAAAGTCTCGCCACGGAGCTGTGTCGTGAACGCGCCAGCTAAATCCAAGCTGATAAAAGTCGTCACCGGCCCCGCCAGCAAACACCCCCTGGATGTTCAGATCGACCGGCAGCTTATCGGACATTGTGTAGCGAAGATTTTGCTCGGAGCGCGCGAACGATGTGGATCCGCTTGTAGCGACGCCCTGCATGTTAACGTAGCCAAAATACGAAAAACGTCCGGGCAGCGAAGCATTCATAGTCACTGAGAAGTCCACATCATCTTCGACTGTGCGTTGATACGGGTAGAGACTGAAGTCGATCGTCGCATTCGGCCGCGCGTTCTCCTGCGCACTGACCGAAGAAGCCCCGACCACAGCGAAAATTAATATCGTATATCGAAATATTCGACCCAAATTAAATCCTGCCAGGGGTGTCGCGCCAGAAATTGGGTCAATCCTTGGCGGCGAAAGCAGCCGTGAACACGACATCAGTTGAGCTGTTAAGCGCGGTCTCTGCTGAATCCTGCAAAATGCTGATAACAAAACCGACAGCAACGACCTGCATCGCTATGTCATTGGATATGCCGAACAGGCTGCAACTCAATGGGATGAGCAACAGCGACCCACCGGCTACGCCTGATGCACCACAAGCAGACAACGCTGCCACAACACTTAGCAACAACGCCGTGGGCAGGTCCACAGTGATACCCAAAGTATGTGCCGCAGCGAGCGTGAGCACCGTTATAGTGATGGCCGCCCCGCCCATATTAATTGTGGCTCCAAGCGGTATAGACACCGCGTAGGTATCCTTTTCCAGATCGAGGCGTTCGCACAGTGCGAGGTTAACCGGAATATTTGCCGCCGAACTGCGAGTGAAGAATGCGGTAACGCCGCTTTCCCGGAGCGCCGCGAACACAATCGGGTAGGGATTTCTTCGTGTCTTGATCCAGACGAGTAACGGGTTAATAAGCAGCGCCATGATTAGCATGCTGCCGAGCAATACGGACAGGATGCGTGCGTAGCCTCCGAGCGCCGAAAACCCGGACTCCGCAAGGTTACCGGCGACGAGTCCGAAAATTCCGATTGGTGCAAGACGAATAACGATACGCACGATGTGCGTAACGGCGTCCGCGATATCGGCAAGCATTTGCCGCGTGGAATCAGCGGCGTGATGCAAGAATATGCCTAGCAATACACCCCAGACAAGAATGCCGATGAAGTTGCCGTCCTGAATCGCACTAATCGGGTTGTCGACGAGTTTTTGCAGTAACCCGCCGAGGACCTCGGTAATACCCTGCGGCGCGTTCGCATCTACATCGGTCATCTGCAACGCAAGCGTCGTCGGGAACAGGCTGCTCATGGTCACGGCCAGGAGTGCTGCTGCCACTGTGCCTGCCAGGTACATCAACACAATTGGCCGTAACTGCGAGGTGTGACTCGTGCGGCGGTTCGCGATTGCCGATGCGACCAGCACCAACACGAGAATCGGTGCCACGGCCTTGAGTGCCTGGACAAACAGGGTACCGAGAAGCATCGAGGCTTTTGCCGCGTCCGGCGCGAGCAGCGACAAGGCAATACCGGCGACCAGGCCGGCTGAAATCTGCAGCACGAGGCTGCCCGACATTATTCGACTTATTAGTGATTGTCTTTGCATGCGACCCATTATTACGTGTCGAGCCTCAAATCGCACTCCTGGCAAGGGCCCTTTTACAAACAAAAGGGCGTATACGGCATGAGCGACCGGTTTTTGCCTCTATTCCCATCTAAGTACACAGCGAAACATGAAGAGCGACGAACTGAGCAAGGGGAATATTATGTGGATAAAGAGAGTTATTTACGTGGCGGTACTGGCAACGGCATTTTCAATGCCACCCGCACAGGCGTGGGGCCGCCATGACAGCCCATCAAATTGTGAAAAGTCTGCTGGTTCGATGCTTCGCGCGTGTCGTTATGACGCTCGCGATGACTTGAACACGACGGTAGCCAGCTGCCAGCACATTTCTGACCAGGCTGATCGATGGTCCTGTTACGTCGATGCCAACACCGCTCGAGCTGAAGATCTGGAAGAGTGCGGGGATGTCCACGAGGCGCGAGTAGATGCCTGCGAAGTTCTGGACGAAGATCGCTACGACCCGGACCCCCTGCTCGATCCAGGTATCGAATTCATCGATCCCGATGATGTGCCGGACTTGTATAGCGTCAATCCATTCGTATCCGTCCAGGCAGGCCACACTTATGTACTGCGTGCCGGTGAAGAGGAAGAGGAGACTGTTGTTGTTCACGTCACTGACGAGTCTCGTGAAATCCTCGGCGTACTGTGCCGTGTGGTTGTCGACATCGTTGTAGAAGTGTCAGACGAAGGTGACGGAGTTGAGTATGAAGCTGTCGAAGCCACCGATGACTGGTTTGCCCAGGACGCCGTTGGCAACGTCTACTATTGTGGGGAAGTATCGCGCAACTATGAAGACGGCGTGCTTCGCGACATCGACGGTTCATTTGAAGCCGGCATTGATTACGCAAAAGCGGGTACTCTTGTCCAGGCTTTCCCCGTACCTGGCGAGGCGCACAGACAGGAATTCTCCCCCGGAGAAGCCGAGGACATCGTTCAATACGTCAGTCTTGCAGCTAGCCCCAGCGAGGAAAATGAAAAATTCCCGTGCGCTGGCGGATGCCTGCAAACCTTCGACTTTGCTCCGGTTGATCCCGAGTCGACAGAATACAAGTACTACCTGCCGGGAACAGGCTTCGTGCTGGCCGTCGCTATGGAAGACGAAGAAATCACCGGAGAACGGGAAGAGCTGATTTGCGTTGGCGATTCGCTCGACATATTGAGCGAGCCGCAGTGTGAAATCGACGACCCTGAAGCCCTGCTTGAACAACTATGCAAATTGTCGCCCGACGCATTTTGCGCGGATGGCGAGGACGACTAACCCCCCGAGTCTGTCTCTGAAGGCATTTAGCAGGGAAAGGGAAGGCGCCTCAGTTGAGGCGCCTTTTTCTTGTGCTACACAATGATAGGATCGCATCTGCGCGCTTTTGAATCGCCTAGAGCATGGCGCCTCGCGAACCCAGAATTGGAGCCAGGAAATGTCAAACAAACAAGTCGATTTCGCAACCGTTGACCCTTTCGAGGGAATGACAACGCAGTCCCCGGGACACGTTCAGAACCTCGTTGCGGGAAAATGGTTATCCGAGTCGAGTATTCGGGACGACATTGTTGACCCTTTGACCGGCGGCCAGTTTCTTGAAGTACCTGACACAAGCAACACGGCACCTTTCATGGACGGTATTGCCGCTTGTCCCAAAACCGGCTTGCACAATCCGATGAAGAACGTCGATCGCTACGTCCATCTCGGTCGCGTGTGTGCAAAGGCCGCGGCGCTGCTTGCCACACCGGACGTTGAGTCTTTTTTTGTGAAGCTGACACAGCGAGTAATGCCGAAGAGCTGGCAACAGTGCCTGAATGAAGTCGTCGTCACTCGCGTCTTCCTTGAGAACTTCGCGGGCGACGGTGTTCGATTCCTGGGGCGCGGGTTCTCAAACCCGGGCGACCACACGGGCCAGGAATCTCGCGGCTACCGCTGGCCCTTTGGCCCCGTGATTGTCGTCGCGCCTTTCAACTTCCCTCTCGAAATACCGGCCTTACAGGCAATGGGCGCGCTGTTCATGGGCAACCGTCCATTGGTCAAAGTTGACTCAAAAGTCAGCGTAGTCTTCGAGCAGTTCTTGAGACTACTCATTCACTGCGGCCTTGATCCAAACGACATTGACCTCCTTCACTGCCGCGGCGAGCGCATGGGCGAACTGATCAGCTCCGCACCCGACAAGATACGATTGGTCCAGTTCACAGGATCCAGCTCAGTTGCAGAAAGTGTGTCGGCCACCGTTAACGGTCGAGTTCGACTCGAAGATGCAGGTTTTGACTGGAAGATTATTGGCCCCGATTTCGACGAGCGATGGGCCGGCTACGTTGCCTGGCAATCAGATGAAGATGCCTACAACGCGGCCGGGCAAAAGTGTTCGGCTCAAAGCATCTTGTTCGTTCACGATAACTGGGTCGATGACCTGTTGCCAAAACTGGAAACACTCGCAAGCAGGCGCAATCTGGCAGACCTGACCGTTGGGCCGGTTCTGTCATGGACGAACAAGCAAATTCAGTCGCACGTAGACGCGGTGCTGGCCGTTGACGGATCGGAGCTCTTGTTTGGCGGCGCGCCATTGACCGGCCACGAGATACCCGACTGCTACGGTGCCTATGAACCGACCGCCATCAGGGTTCCGCTGTCACAACTCAGCAACGGTCACTTCGATCTGTTGACGACTGAGCTTTTCGGTCCGTTCCAGATTATCGCGAGCTACAACGATGATGAGCTCGGCACGGTACTGAGCCTGTTCGAGAAAATGTCACATCACCTGACGGCGGCCGTTGTCAGCGCAAACGCCGAATTTCAAAACAAGGTGCTCGGCGCCACGGTAAACGGCACGACCTATTGCGGCATGCGGGCCAGGACAACCGGCGCACCACAGAACCATTGGTTCGGCCCGAGCGGGGATCCGAGAGCTGCCGGCATCGGCACTCCCGAAGCGATTATTGCAACGTGGAGTGGGCACCGGGAAATCATCTTCGACCAGGGCTCGTTGCCCGAGAACTGGTCGGTTCCGCCATTGAAATAGATTGTTGCCTTACGTGTGGGTGCCGACACGCAGCACCACCAGGTTTTGCGCTTGTCTAGCTTAGTCCGTCATCCACATCGACATTTTCCGGAGTCAGTTTCATGCCCGAGGCTTCCGCCTGAAGCTCCAGCAAAATACCAAAGTCACGTTCTGTCTCACCTGCATCGATCGCCTGCTGCACGATTTCGCGAGTGGCCGCAGCAACAGGCAAAGGTACGCCAAGCTTTTCTCCGGCGGACAGCCCAAGGTCCATATCCTTGCGCAGCAACGGCGCCGTAAACGTCGGCGTCCAGTCCAGATTTACAAATGCTGGTGACTTGTAGCGCGTGAACATCGACCCCATAACGCTGCCGTTAATAAAATCCAGCAGAGCATGCCGTGAGACGCCGCCTTTCTCTGCAAGCACAGTGATTTCTGCCAGGCTTTGCGTCACAACGCCGAGCAAAACGTTGTGGCAGATCTTGACCATGCGCGCCAGTTCGCCCTTACCCACATAGGTGACGCCTACACCAATGGCTTGCAGGTATGGCTCGGCCATCGCGAAAGCGGACTCCGGCCCGGACGCGACAATAGTAAGCAGGCCTGCCTTGATTACCTTCGCATTGCCGCTGACCGGTGCGGATAGCATCTCGCAACCACGCTCCCGCAAAGCCTCTCTGACCCGGGTAGAGCCTTCCTCGGAAACGCTTGAGCAATCGATAAGCAGCTTCGGTGCGCCGGATCCGCTCAAAAGGCCATTTTCCCCGCAAACGACGCTGTAGAGGTCATCCGCACTGGATACCATGGTAAAAACCACATCGCGATCAGCAAGCTCAGCCGGCGTATCAACAATCCGCGCCCCAAAGGACTCCAGCGGTTCCGCTTTGGCGCGCGTGCGGTTGTAGACCGTTACATCACCACCAGCCTCAAGCAGCCGCTTTGCCATGGCAAAACCCATGCGACCCGCGCCTATCCAGCCCAGACTGTGTGACAGGTTATTTTTTTCATTATTCATTTGATACCTGCTTTTCGATCTAAATAGTGTAAGATTAATGCAATCGTTTGCACGCCATTATAAAGTGTCATCAACTTTAAGCAAGTTTGAGCGGCGCCCTAAGCACCCCGGGCATGCACAGGCCTGACGCCAGCTGACCGATGCCGGTGGCTCAGGCGTCGAAAAGCAAGAGGATCAACCTATGGACATGAGTTCGATCAGCTTAGGCTTGTTGGTGTTAGCCATGGTGACCATAGGCCTGGGGGCATTCGCCAAGGGCATAACCGGGGTCGGCTTGCCGATATTGGCTGTACCAGTGCTGGCGTCATTCACGAGCGTCGAAGAAGCCGTCGTGCTTATGGTGCTGCCGGGTTTTGCTGCGAACGGCTGGCTTGTCGCTACTCACAGAAAGTGGGCAATACTGCGGGAACATAAAGGGTTCCTGGTGCTTGGGCTGGTGGGCGGCGTGCTGGGAACCTGGCTTTTGTCGGTTCTCGACGATCACTGGTTGAAGTTGATACTTGCCATCTGGCTGGGCGTTTACCTGTTGCAGTACTTCTCCAGGCGATCATATGACCGATATTTCAGCGGCAGCGGCGGCTTCGGTTCCATTCTGGGTATCGCCGCCGGCACCATACAGGGGGCCAGCGGAATATCTGCGCCCATTGTTGCGCCGTACTTTCACGCATCTGGCCTGGTCAGGGAAACCTATGCGTTTGCGACCGCATTTACATTCCTGATATTCAGTGTTGCGCAGATTGTTGCAATGTTCGAACTGCAGCTATTCACGCCGGAGAGACTGACAATCGGGCTTATTGTCGTTGTGCCAACACTGCTGTTCACGCAGCTCGGGATCCGCTGGTCACGGAGCATCAGCGAAAAAGCGTTTCACAATATCCTGGTAGCGCTCTTCATTGCGATGGAGCTCAAACTCGTCATCGATATTGTGCGTTCTATACCGACGTAACGCACAGCTGCTCATTGCTGTCAGGCTGTGTGACCTGTAGATTCGGATTCTTGTTTTCAAAATGAGGGTGCAGCCGGTAGACCACTAAATTTATATGGCGAAAAGAAACGTCAATATCAAGGATGTCGCTGCCAAGGCGAAGGTTCATCCATCCACGGTCTCCCGAGTTCTCAACCCGGAGACTCGGTCGATGGTTTCCGGCCCGGTTGCTGATCGGGTTACCCGAATTGCGGCCGAAATGGGGTATGCGCGCAGCTCGCTCGCTTACGGACTCCGAACCGGGCGCACACATACGATTGGCGTTGTCATACCTGATTTAACCAACCCGCTTTTTCCCCCAATCATTCGACAAATAGAGAAAACGCTGGCCGACCGGGGATATATCGCCATACTTGCCGATTCCGATAACAACCAGAAAAATGAAACTGCAATTGTGCAGTCGCTAATGTCACGCAATGTGGACGGCCTGATTCTCGCCACCGCACATCGACTGGACGCCGTCGTTAGCACCATTGTCGAAGACCACGTGCCACTGGTGCTGGTTAACCGAACCATAGATACACATTCAGTGACTGCTGTGATCAATGATGATGAACATGGCATTGAACTCGCCGTCTCCCATCTCGTCGGCCTTGGTCACAAGTCGATTGCCTATCTTGGTGGTCCGCAGGATACCTCGACCGGACATGACCGCTTCCTGGCATTCAAGAAGTTAATGCGCGAGGGTTCATTCAAGTCGCATAACGATCTCATCCTGAATTGCAAAGCATTCACCGAGGCAGAGGGCCACAGAGGTTTCGTGTCGATTCTCGAAAAGCGCCGGAAATTCACGGCCGTAATCGCCGCCAACGATCTCCTCGCACTTGGTTGCTATGACGCGATGGCCGAACGCGGTCTGAGTTGCCCTGCAGATATATCGGTCACAGGCTTCAATGACATGCCGTTCATGAACCGGCTGTCTCCCCCACTCACATCACTGCGCATCCCGCATGACGAGATAGGCAAGCAGGCCGCAGCACTACTGCTGGAAAGAATCAATGATGTGGACTCCAAGGTGAGAACCGTCAACCTGCTACCCGAATTGATAATCCGAGCGTCGACGGCCCCACCTAAATCCAGGAAATAGCTGCCCGGTAACTACGCACTGCGATACAGCTTGGTCATTACGAACTCTTTGTGACCAAGTGCTTCCGCAGCGGTCATGCGACCATTTGACGTCTTGATGATCATGTCGATCAGCTTGTCGCCGGCCTGATCCATTGTCAGTTCTCGTGTGAGAATGCCGGTGACGTCCACATCGATATGTTCGGACATGGTGCGCATGGTCCGTGGGTTCGCCGTAATCTTCACTACAGGCAGGATAGGGTTACCAATGATATTGCCCTGCCCGGTCGGAAAAGCGTGCACGACAAACCCTCCGGCTGCCATCAGGGTCACGCACTCAGCTGCCGCCGATGACGAGTCCATGAAATAGAGCCCCGGCCCTTTTTCCGGCTCCTCAGCCGGGCCTAGAACATCTATAAACGAAACGTTTTTGCCGATTTTCTCCAGGTTGCCAAATGCCTTTTCCTCGATTGTGGAAAGGCCGCCCTCGATATTTCCTTTCGTTGGCTGGCTGTCGGAAAGATCCGTAGTCTTGTGCGCCTCGATAACGTCATCCTGATAGGCCTGAAACGTCTTCATGAACTTCTCGCCAATCTCCGGGCTTATTGCGCGCTTTGCACACAGATGTTCCGCACCGGTCAGTTCTGATGTCTCACCGAATACGCCACAGATGCCCTTGGGGATCAGCTTGTCGTACATATTGCCGACGGTCGGGTTGGAACCTATGCCTGAAGTTGTATCGGACTCGCCGCACTTGGTAGAGATCCAAAGATCAGAAATGTCACACTCCTCGCGCTGCTGCTCCGTGGCCCAGTGCACGAACTCCTTGGCTTTGCGGGAGGCTTCGGCAATTGTCGATATGTCGCCGTTTTTTTCGATGGCGAATCCGGCAACGGGCTTGCCGGTCGCGGCAATGCCATCAACAACCTTTTGTGTCCAGATTGGTTCTATACCAATGACGACACATGCCGCGACATTGGGGTTGGATCCGGTACCTATCATGGTACGAAAATGCAGATCCAGGTCTTCACCAAATTGCAGTCGACCATAGGCATGCGGTAGCCCGATAGTACCCTGAATATTATTCGCGACGGCCTCGCAGGCCGCATTTGATATGTCATCCAACGGCAGGATTGCTACGTAGTTGCGTACACCGACACGACCATTCTCACGCCGATATCCCATAAATGTTTGTTGCGTTGACATCGTTGTCAGCTCCCTTACCAGCGCTTGGTCTTTAAGTTGTGTACATGAACATGATCGCCAGTTGCGAGCGGCGCGATCACCCGGCCGATGTCCTCACCGTACTTTACGATCGTGTCTCCTTCCTTGAGATCTGCCAGCGCAACCTTGTGCCCGATAGGTACGTCCTGGCGCGCGACCATTGTAAAGTCAGAGTTGTCCTCCGTGACAACGCAAAACATCTCGTCGCCTGCCTTGAGGTTTTCAACAACGACAACCCCGACGTTGTCGCTTTTATCGTGTACCAGCAATTGTGGAATAGCCATCTTCCCGATCCTTCACATAGTTTTTATGTCTTATA
Organism: Gammaproteobacteria bacterium; assembly: GCA_024640305.1. Taxonomy (GTDB): domain Bacteria; phylum Pseudomonadota; class Gammaproteobacteria; order Steroidobacterales; family Woeseiaceae; genus UBA1847. The sequence continues at coordinate 238,431 of JAHEFG010000043.1, read as the reverse complement.
TAAGATACGATATATCGACCTTAGGGGCAATGCTGAAAAGTGAATTAACAATCAGACTGTGGAGGCGGAATGCCTGTAGCATCGATACCGGACTTTCAACCGCTTTATAAGCAGGTCTATGCCCTGCTCGTGCAACGCATTGCGGAGGGCGCCTGGCGTCCGGCACAGGCATTGCCGAGTGAACAGGCGCTGGCAAGTGAGCTGGGTGTCAGCCAGGGAACCGTGCGCAAAGCGATGGATGCACTGGCGGCCGAGAACCTGATTCTGCGCCAGCAGGGTAAGGGCAGCTACGTTGCAGAGCACACGCAGGAGCACGCATTGTTCCGTTTCTTTCGCCTCGCGAGACCGGCGCCCAGCCGCGAGCGCATCACCCCACAACTGGGCGAAGAAAAAATCAGGCGTCGACCAGCCAACGAAACTGAAAAATCCCGGCTTGAGCTGAGGAAGAACGCTCAGGTTGCAGAGCTTCGGCGGACGCGTCTGATCGACGGTGCTCCCAAGGTTCTTGAAAAGATCATCTTGCCGCTCAGCCTTTTCCCGGGCATTGACAGGCAGCAGGCATTACCGAATACGCTCTACTCCCTCTACCAGGGAGTATATGGAGTGAGCATTGCCGTTGCGAAAGAGGAGTTGCGAGCCGTTCTGGCCAATAAGGGCGATGCAAGGGAACTGCGTATTGAGCCGGGCACACCACTATTGCAGATAGACCGTATCGCAGTAGCGCTGGACGGACAGCCGGTCGAATGGAGGGTCAGCCGTTGCGATACGCGGGATATTGTCTACGCGGTGGACGTAAACTGATGCGGGCCTTTGCGCTCCTGCTGCTTCTTGCGTCAGCGGCATCCGCCGAAGTAACGCGTATTGATGTGACGTCACATGGCGACCTGCCCGGCAACGCACAATACGGGCTGGCCGGCGCGTACGAGAGAATTTCCGGCAAGATCTATTATGAAATCGACCCCGGTAATCCCGCCAATCAGATTATCGTCGACATCAATCACGCGCCTTTGAACGCAGCAGGGAAGGTAGAGTTCTCTGCAGACTTTTATTTGCTGAAGCCCAAAGATATGCAACGTGGTAACGGCACGTTGCTGTTCGGCACGTCGAACCGCGGCAGCAAGAGGCTGCTGACTTTCTTCAATCACGCATCTGCGGAAGGCCGTAAATGGGACGCACCGGTCCCCGAGAACGAAACCAACCTTGGTGACGGCTTTCTGATGCGCAATGGGTTCACGATGCTATGGGTCGGCTGGCAGTTCGACCCGCCAATGAACGGGGAAAATCTGCGCGCCTATCTTCCGGCCACAGTTGCTGACGACGGTCCAATCTCAGGATTCGCACGAAGTGATTTCGTTGTTACCGAGACGGTATTTGATTTCACGCTGGGCGATCGTAATCACATTGCCTATCCCGTTGCCGATCCCGGAGATCCACAAAACATCCTGACAGTTCGCAACTCCGTAGAAGACACTCGACAGGTCATTCCGCGAGAACAGTGGAGGTTTGCTCGAGCGGTTGGCGACGAGGTCGTTGCTGACCTGACGCGCGTCTATCTGGCGTCAGGATTCAAGCCCGGGAAAATATACGAGGTCGTTTACAAGGCAAGTAATCCGACAATTATAGGGCTCGGACCGGCGGCCATACGGGACGTTGTTTCGTTACTGAAATACGGCGTTGCAGACGATATGTTGATTCCAGCCGGGGCAATCGAACGTACGATTGGCTTTGGCCTCTCTCAGCCGGGGAGATTCCTGCGCAGTTTTGTCTACGCAGGTTTTAACGGCGACGAAAATGAGCGCAGGGTTTTTGACGGCGTCATGGCTCATATCGCCGGCGCCGGCAGAGGCAGCTTCAACCTGCGCTTCGGGCAAGCTTCCAGGGACGCACATGCGTACCTGAATTTCTTTTATCCCACCGATATTTTTCCGTTCACCGACGTAGAGCAAACCGACCCGGTAACCGGTCAGACGGGCGGATTACTTGCTGCTGTTGAACCGAAGTTCATGCCGAAGTTTTTCCAGACCAACTCCTCTTACGAATACTGGGGCAGGGCCGCTTCGTTGTTGCATACCACCGTCGATGGCAAGAAAGATGCGCCAATGCTGCCTAATGCCCGTATTTACCACTTCACTGGTGGCCAGCATCTGCCGGACAAATTTCCTCCAAAATACAAAAACGGTCAGCAACTGAATAACCCCAATGATTATTCCTGGGCGATGCGGTCACTGCTGCTGGCGATGAACCGCTGGATTACGGACGGCACACCACCGCCGCCGAGCCGCTACCCCAGAATTGACGACGGCACTCTTGTCGAGCTTGCCCAATTCAACTTTCCGGATCTGCCTGGCGTTAATATTCCGACGCAACCGCACAAAGCCTACCGGGTTGACTATGGCCCCGAATTCGAAAGCCGCGGGATTATCAGCAAGCAGCCACCGGATGTTGGTTCGGCGTTTCCAATACTTGTCCCGCAAGTGAATGTCGATGGCAATGAGACCGGCGGACTTAGAATGCCTGGTGTCGCAGTGCCGCTGGCAACTTACACCGGCTGGAACCTTTACAGCCCCGAATACGGCCCTGTTAATGAGCTCGCCCACATGTCGGGGTCGTATATCCCTTTCGCGAATACTGTCGAAGAACGCGAGGCCAGCGGTGACCCACGGCCCTCGATACTGGAGCGTTATGCAGACCGGGCGCAGTACCTTGGGCTGGTCGCAGAGTCGGCTATGCAACTGATCGATGAAGGCTTTCTTCTAAACGAGGACCTGGCCAGTATCCTGCAGCGCGCCGCTATGCACTGGGACTATCGAATTTCGGGGCAGGGCACGGATGGCAACACAAATAAGGCTGAACCTTGCACCATTGCAAGAATGGGCAAGGATTGCGGCTTCTGATCCGACCTGAATTTCCGGTCAGTCTTGCTCCCGCCGCGGCACGATCGGCAGCAATACGTGGGACGCGTGGTCCGGCCCGACATAAATACTGTTGTCCTTGAGCTTATACGCAGCGAAGTAGTGATCGCCATCGTGTGGCTGAACGTCCAGGCGTATGCGGTGTCCCTTCCTGAATACCATGCTGGTCGCCCAGATCTCGACCTCGATCGGTACGATCTCGCCCGGCATCAGTTTCCATTCCTCGTCGTGGGTGTGATATGGCCGGTAGGACGTGGACAGCTCCCGATCGAGTTTGCGATGTGACACTTTCAGAATGCCGCGCGTAGCCGTCTCGACGCTGCCGTCAGGTGCCACGTTGCGCAAATAGGCGAACACGTCCATATCATCCGTTTCGGAGGACACCCACATCTTGAGGTTAATGTGACCGGTGACCTCGACGTCCTCGGTCATGGGCTCGGTCACGAACGACACCATAGGTTGCCCATTGACGCCGCGCCTGTATGCCTCCGGCCCGGACGGAAACGTGATCTCGTCCTTTCTCACAGGCGGTGTAGCGACCAGACGAAGATCGTGCATTGCATCGTCGACGACGCCTGCGGTCTCCGCACTCAGGTAATACTTGGTGTAACGCGTTCGCGCGAGCGGCCATTCATCTTCGAATCGCCAGCTGCACTCGTCAACACTGACGCGCACACAGATTTTTACCGGCGGTTCGTCCATGATGCCGGTGTCCCTGCCCTTCAGCCAGTAGTCATACCAGCGCAGCATCTCTGTCTTGCCTTCATCCGAGTAGAAAGCGTCGGTGTGCCCGCCGATATGTACCTGCAATTTTTTGTTCTTCGACGCCGAGCGCACATAAGCGTCAATGTTGCCGCGCAGATGGTGGTTCCAACCACCCCAGTTGCCGGAACTGTAGAGCGGCACGGTGATCTTGTCGAACTGTGCCCGGGATTTCACCTCGTCCCACCAGGCGCTATCCGTGTGATGGGTCATGAAATTCCACATCAGGTTTTCGTCGAAGGCAGCCGAGTTATCAGCGCGAGTAAACTCGAGCAACTGCTTGCCGACGACATCGATCCACCAGCGCCCGTAAAACGCCTGGTTGAGAACACCACCGTGAAACACCGAGTCCCGGTACAGATCGGCCCAACCCTCCCATGGCACGATCGTTGTCAGCGACGGCGGCTGCAAACTGGCAACATTCCATTGCGTGATCGCGTAATAGGACACGCCGGACAGCCCTACTTTGCCGGTACTCCAGTCCTGCCGCGCTGCCCACTCGATCGCGTCGTAATAGTCACGAGTTTCCTGCATCGACCAGATGTCGGCCTTGCCTGGTGACGTCCCGGTGCCACGAGTGTCGATGAACACCAGCACATAGCCGCGAGCTACCCACCAGTCAGGCTCGGGCCGTTCTACATGGGTAAACGGCCTGACATGCGGCAAGACACGGTCCATGCTCTTTTGATACGCGCTCAGGCTGACGAGAACCGGAAACCTGGCATCAGCAGCAGCCGCATTCGGGACATCGGGACGATACACGTCGGCCCTCAATACCGTTCCGTCACGTACCGGGATCGCAACGTCTTTTTCGAAGACGACGCCATATTCGGGCTGTGACAGGGCCTCGTCGGCGGTGGCTGCCACCGGCTGCAATGCGATGAGCAGGCCCGCTGCAGCAAGAAGACGCAGCACGACATTTGTTGGTGATTTGATTGTCATTTTTTCCCGCCTTGCTCGAAATGGGGGCGAAGTATCGAGCGAATCCGTTTCTTTTCGGTTATAGTAATGTCTGTGCAAACGATTGCAGTAAATCATGGCCCCCAAGCCCTGTCAATTGGCTGTCAGGGCCTTGCTGCCGAAGACGATATCCGCATTAAAAGGAGACTGATTCATGCCGGACCGTAGAACATTTTTGAAGACCGTAGCCTATGCAGGAGCTGCAGGACTTGCCCTCGGCCCTTACTCGGTTTCTGCAGGGCAGCCAGCCCGGCGGAAGATATCGATCGGTGGCCATCGAGTGCAAGTCGTCGACATCCACGCGCACTGCGGTATTCCGGCGGTCGAAAAAATAGTCAGTGGCACGCCGCTGGAGATGACGGTCGGCGGCATCCGACTGCTGGGGCCCAGGCGCCTCGAGCGGATGGACAAACTCGGCGTCGACATTCAGGCGCTCAGTATTAATGAGTACTGGTGGTACGCTGCCGATGCCGACCTGGCGCGGCGCATTACCCGCACCCAGGACGAGGGTCTTGCCGAATGGTGCGCGGATCATCCCGATCGCTTCGTGGCTTTGAGCACGGTATCACTGCAGCATCCCGACCTGGCCGCCGAACAACTCGAATACGCCGTCACCAAACTGGGCCATCGCGGTGCTTCGATTGGTGGGCACGTCAACGGCGTGCCGCCGTCATCCGAGCGCTTCGACCCATTCTGGGCCAAGGCCGAGGAGTTGGAGGTTCCGGTGTTCATGCACCCAAGCAGCGCCGAGTACCTTGTCAAAGAGGGTGGGTTCGACGGTCGCGGCGATCTTGGCAATATCATTGGCAACCCGCTCGAGACCACAACGTTTCTTTCCCACATGATTTTCGACGGAGTCTTCGATCGCTTCCCGCAGTTAAAAGTCTGTGCGGCGCACGGCGGTGGTTACCTGCCTTCCTACCTGGGTCGCACCGAGGTCGCCTGCGACGTGAGGGGCAATGCCAACTGCGCCAACCAGAAACGCCCGTCCGAATACCTGAAGTCGCAAATTCTCGCTGATTCGATGGTCTTCACGGACGAGGGTCTGCGGCACCTGGTGGCGGAGATGGGTGCCGGCCAGGTGGTCTACGGTACCGACCTGCCGTTCAGCTGGCCCGATACACTGGACCTCATACTCAATGCCTCCTATCTCAGCGATGCCGAGAAGGAAGCAATCCTCGGGGGCAACCTGCTGAAACTATTGCAGATCAGCTGAACACCGGGCCATAGACCTGGAAATAATGACGGGTGCGTGATATTTCGCACTACGCGTCAGTGACAGGTCGCACAGACCTCTGCCTGCAACAGGCGACTTGCATGATCGTTTACGGGTGCGAACGGAAGCTGCGCCGAATGGCAATCAGTGCATTCGTAGTTTCGTTCCAGGACCAACTGGTGCGATACCTGAAAGTGCCAGTAGCCATCGCGTTGCATTGCGAGCATCGCTTCCAGGCCTTCGGAAGTCAGTGTCGGCTGCCACTCGCCAACGTTACGCGAAGGCTCGACGGGCGCAATTTCGGGTACGTTCGTCCTCGCCGTAGTTGCCGCAACGATACTTTGCGCGGCAACTCGACCACTTAGAATTGCCGGACCGAGAAACATGCCGTCGAGGCCAAACATGCCATTGATACCGAGACTGCCGTTCAGTTCTCCAACCGCATACAAACCAGGCAAAACCTGACCTGACTTATCTAGTGCGCGCGCTTGCCTGTCGATGGCGACACCACCCATATTTTTACGCGTTACAGGAAACACCTGGACCGCGTAGAACGGTGGCTGTTGAATTTTTGGCGGCACATTTTCGCCGTGCGCAAAGCGACCAAATGCCGTGTCTTCGCCAGCATCGATTGCTGCATTGTATTCCTCCACGCTTTGCACAAGAGCGTCGGGCGGCAGCCCGGACATTGCTGCCAACTCGGGCAAACTCTGTGCGCGCTTTGTCGCATTGGGATTGTCCAATATCGGATGCTCTTCTGACGAATTGTTCAGCCAGGCGGCGCCACGCACGCCGAAACTGTCACGAGTTGCGGCATCGAAAACCATCCAGTACGTGGATGGCTTCTGTTGCACCAGGTCGGCAAGGACATCCTTTTCGAAGCCCGCCTCATTGGTGAAGCGCTGACCGCTGGCATTTACCCATAACGATTGATCATTACCCGCGGTCAAAGCATGGCTCTGCTGCCGATCGCGCGGGTCGACAACACCATTCACATAGATGAAATGTCGGTTAATCTTGTCCAGCGCAGCTCCGGCGCCAGTCGCCATATCATGTCCGGAGCCCGTCGCGCTGATAGCGGAACCAATCAGGAGGCGATCGGGCCGCGGCAAGCCTGGAATCCAGTTAGCGAGCACGCGCTCGACGTCAGATTCAAAACCTCCGGTGGCAAGCACCACGTTGTCCGCCGTCAAGCGACGCACCTTGCCACTGCGCAGATCCTTCACCACGACACCCGTAACGCGTCCGTCCGAGAGGAGCAGCTCCTCCGCTTGGGCACTCCACTGAAACGATATGTTCGACATACCAAGTGCAGTTCGATAAATCGGCAAGACCAGGTGCGCTGCGCGACCCCGGGTAAAATGGAAACGAGGCACACTGTTGCCATGGCTGGGTGCCACGCGGACAAATTCGACGCCCATTTCGGTAACCCAGTCATAGACCATCGGGCGTGAATTGCTGGCGTAAAACCGGGTCCACTCGGCGTCGCCATCTTTGGTCCAGGCCATCCAGTCAGCGTAGGCCAGCTCAGCTGAATCCTCGATGCCGAGACGCTCCTGCAGTGGCGTAACAGCCATGGCGACACCGCCTGCCAACATCGTGTGACCACCGGCAACGGAATTCATGTCGACCACCAGCACATTCAGGCCACTGCGACCCATTTCCACGGCCGCGGACAGCCCTGACAAGCCGGCACCGATAACGATCACCTGCGCGTCCAACTCGACCGCTTTCTGTTGCCCGCATGAGGCGCTCAGCAACAGCGCAGCACCGGCAGCAAGGCAAGCGACAACACGCCAAACACGGTGAAAAATCTTTCGCGCCATATCGTGCCCCACCCCTATTTCGTCGCTTGATAGGTTATGCTGCCAGTTTCATGCACACGATTGCAAGCAGTTGCGGATAAGCGTTAAGGTGGACCGCTGACCTGCCGATCAATCCAAGGAGCACGGGCTATGTGGGTGTCACGTTTGCTGTTGCCGCTTGTCCTCGCCAACCTGCTTGGCGACTGCGCGATGGCGCAATCCAGCGCCGACTGGCCCACCTTTGGTGGCGACTCCGGTGGCGGCCAGTATTCCGCGCTCGATCAGGTCAACGCGTCCAACGCAGGTCGCCTCGAGGTTGCGTGGACGCACTTCTCCGGCGATAAGGCCTGGCTGCAGGCGACGCCAATCCACGCCAACAATTCACTTTATTACTGCACCCCTATGAATCGTGTCATCGCGCTCGATCCGGTGACCGGTGCTGAGCGCTGGCGTTTTGATCCGCACAAAAGCGAAGGCGGGGAAGGCCTCATCGACCAGCCACGCCAGGCGGTCAGGTGTCGCAGTGTCGCCTACTGGGAGGCAGCGCATCCGAAGCCCGGGACTCCTTGTGAGCGGCGCGTATTCAAAGCCGACATCAATGGCAATGTTTATGCGATCGATGCCGACACCGGTAAGTCCTGCCGCGATTTTGGCGCCAAAGATGGTCACCCTGGTTACGCCAGCCACTGGGACTACGAAGGCAATGGCCCGGGACCGCGCCACTCGACGTCGGGGCCCATAGTGGTCGATGACCTGGTCATTGCCGCAGTCGGTGTTGAGGACAGCCCCGTCGATGCAAGCGACGGTTTCGTCCGCGCCTTTGACGTGCGCACAGGCGAACTTCGCTGGGAGTTCAACCCGATTCCTCCCGAGCATGTGCATGACACTGGCGCCGCCAACGTTTGGTCTACACTCAGCGCCGACCTGGAACGTGGTCTCGTATTTCTGCCAACCACCAGTCCCTCATCGGATTTTTATGGCGGTACCCGCAAGTTCGATATTCCGTATGCCACTGCGACGGTCGCGCTATCCGCCAGTACAGGCGAGCCCGCATGGCACTACCAAATCGTTCATCACGACGTCTACGACTACGACCTGCCCGGCCATCCGCTGCTGGTGACGATCAATAAAAGTGGCGAGCCGCGCGAAGTTGCCATCCAGCAAACCAAGGCAGGCTATGTATTCGTGTTTGATCGTGACAATGGTGAACCCGTTTTTCCGATCGAGGAACGTCCTGTACCAACGTCGGATGTACCAGGTGAGCAGACGTCAGCCACGCAACCATTCCCGCTGCTACCCGAACCTTTTACGCGCACCACACTCACCCGTGACGACATGTTCGGCATGACCTTTATGGGTCGCTCGTGGTGTCAGAAGCGTTTTGACGAATTACGATATGACGGCATGTTCACCCCGCCCAGCGAAGCCGGCACCTTGCATTTCCCCGGCTTTGGCGGCGGTGGCAACTGGGGCGGTGCTGCGTTTGATCCGAACTCCAACCTGCTCATCATCAAATCAATGACCGTCGGCACGCAGCACTGGCTGATTCCGAACGAGAATGGCGAAATTACGCCACTGCCGACAGCGGGCGGCGAGGATGAGGTTCCTGGAAGTAGCTACCGGGATGGCACCGGCGACCCGATGCCGGGCACGCGCTATTCCACAAAGACGGAAAACTTTCAGGCTCCCAGCGGAGTACCCTGCACTCCGCCGCCGTGGGGCACATTGACTGCGATCGACATGGATTCTGGCAGGGTTCAGTGGCACCGGCCGTTCGGCCAGAGCCGGCGCTACGGTATGACCTTTCCCGAATCATGGGGCTCGGTGATTATCGGTGGCCCGATTGTTACCGCCGGTGGAATCATCATCATGGCGGCCTCCATGGACAAGAAACTTCGCGTACTGGATATCAATACTGGTGCCGAGCTGTGGCAGGACAAATTGCCTTACGCCGGCATGGCTGTGCCGATGACCTACATGGCAGATGGCAAGCAATTCATCGTGATAGCGGCGGGCGGAAACCGCCGAGCCTTTACGGAAGAAGGCGACGCGATTGTCGCCTATACGCTGACAGAAGAATAAAGCGGCAATCGACGCTGCTATAACCCGACAATTGCAACAGGAAATTCAATGACGCTATTCAAGGCAAGCAAACGCTCCATGGTCGGGTTCTCGTTTCCCGCCATGCCACTGGCCGGTTTTTTGCAATCCAAGTACATCCTCCTGATGCCCTTGTATGCGATCACGATGGGGCTCGATGCAAAGGCAATCGCAGGCATTTTCTTTACAACGAAAATGTTCGACGTCGTGACTGACCCCGTATTCGGCATCCTGTCAGACCGATATGAAACGCCCTGGGGACGCCGCCGGCCCTGGTTGGTCCTGGGTACGGCTATCCTCGTTCTTGCAATCTACATGCTGTTTATTCCCACCGGGCAGGTTGGTTCAGGCTACCTTTTTGGCTGGCTGGTCGTTGTTTACATCGGCTGGACATTGACCACAGTCAGCCACACGGCCTGGGCACTGGAGCTCTCGTCTGACTATGATCAGCGTACCGACATCACCGGCTGGCTGCAGGTGGCAGCAATGATCGGCATGATGTCCGTAGCGCTGATGCCCGCACTGATGGAGCAATTTGGCACACCCACGCACGCCGACAAAGTCGCTGCCGTAGGTTGGATGCTGGTTGTCCTGCTACCGATTGCGGTATTTGTCTGCCTGCGCAGCCTCCCGGAACCAACATCACCTCCCCCGACACACATTGGCTTTCGGCGTGCGTTGGCAATCGTGGCCGGTAACTGGGCGCTACTACGGCTGCTCGCGGCAAATGCTGCTATTACGGCTGCCTATGCGGTAGTGCAGTCATTGTTCGTATTTTTCGTGACCTACACGCTGATGCTCGGCGACCGAACCGGCTTTACACTGTTCTTCCTGATGATTGGCGGTATGGTATTTATCCCTGTATGGGTCAAGTTGGCCCAGCATTTCACCAAACACGCCACCATGCAGCTGGCGGTACTCTACGGCATGGTAGTACCTGCGCTCATGTTCTTTCTGCCGCCAGGACAACTTTGGCTGACCGCGCTGGCCTTCTTGTTCGTCGGTGCAATTACGTCCGCGCATGAAATGCTGCCACGAACGATGATGGCGGATGTCTGCGATCACGATCAAGCGGCGAGTGGCTCGGAACGTATGGGTTTGTACTATGCGCTGCTGCAACTGAGTAGCAAACTGGCTGCAGGTTTGATGGCCAGCGGAATTTACATGGCGCTGTCCTGGATCGGTTTTGACCCCGATGCCGGTGCGGAAAACTCTCAGGAGATGATCGAGAATGTTCGTTACCTGATCGTATTTACGCCTATCGCAGCGTACCTGCTGGTATTACTCCTGATGTGGAAGTATCCAATCGACCGTAAGCGACAGAAGGAGTTGCGGCGCATCATCGACGAACGCAGCGGCGCTTAATCGCAACAGGCCCGTCAACAGACCTGCGACAGGTGCACTGACCCAGCTATTTGTGCGGACGGAGCGTCTCGTCGACGAACCAGTACATGACGGCCGCGCTGAACATACCGATTCCTGCCGTCACTATTGCCGCCGTACCAAGCGTTGCCAGGTTAATCAACGCGCCAATAATCAGCGGACCACCTGCATGGCCGATATCGCCGACGAAGCGCCAAATGCCGAGAAACTCCTTGCGGCCTTTTGCCGGCGCCAGGTCCGAGCCAAGCGTAAGCAAAGCTCCGGTTCCCAGGCCATTGGCAAACCCAGCCAGCAGCGTCACTGCAAGCAGTGAGTAATAGCCCTGCGCCCATGGCAACAGTGCAAGGGACGCGGCGAAAAACACCAGGCAAGGGACACTTGCCCATTTCCGGCCGAAGCGATCCATGATCACGCCAGCGGGAACAAACATGGCCGCATCGAGCACTGCGGCGAGAGAGATGATCATGCCGATAGCCGTGATATTCAGGCCCAGGAAGTGGCCAAACAACGGTATCAGTAATATGCGAGCGGAGCGCATCAGCTGAAGCCCTACCGATGCCGCGCCACCCGTACTCAGTACGCGAGCATTGGCCGTTACGATCTCCTTTATGTTCGCAAGATGAGCATTGCCGGGCTGCACCTCAGGAGGCACATTGCGAGAGAAAGACATCACGAAAAATAAGGCGGCGCCCGAGCCTGCGGACAGAATAATAAAAGCAGGGCCGAAACCGAATGCCTCGGCAACAACGGCGCCCACCGCCGGCCCGATAAAGCCGCCCACGCGCATAATCCCGGCCATGGCAGCCATCGCGCGCCCGCGTTCGCCAATCTCGCAATTATCGGTAATGTAGGACTGGCGCCCAATCATCCAGGCGGTAAAGCCCATGCCCGAGACGATTGCCGCACCGCCCATCAGCCAAAGATTGTCGGACAGCGCGAACAGCGCCGTGCTGACTGTCATTGCGACAACTCCGACTAACAGAACAGGTTTGTCGCCCAGGCGCGCCAGCAATACGCCGACCGGAAGATCAAAAAGAAGCATGCCAAGGCCGCGCAAGCCTATTAGCAAAGCGGCAAACGCTGCGCCGGCGCCCCGCTCGAGCACGTACAGCGGCAGCAACACCAGCAACGCCTGCAGACTTACCGAACTAAGCAGCGTTGGGACGTAAATGCTCAGCAGCAGGCGACGGTATACCGACCTCGCTTGCGCTATCTCCAGCCCGGTTTCCTCGCTCACGAATCTGCCCTTTTGTCACCGACGCCCGGCAATGATCGAGTCAAAGCCGTTTTTCTTGCGATCGCGTTTTCGCTCAGGGTTTCATGTGCCGGTCAAAAAATGCGAGGCTGTCATTGACCGCTTCCAGTTGCACCTCGTCAGGAGCATAGACGCCCGCGTCATTTCGCTGCACATAGACGAAGCCATGGACGTCGTGTTCGTAGCTTTTCCACTCGGACTCTTTACCCGCTTCCTGCAGCAGGTCGTAGCCAACCCTGAAGATGCCTTGCAGTTCGTCAGTGTTTCGACCCTGAACAAAGATCGGCGTATTAATCGTACTGATACGCTTTTGTGCGACATCCATATCGATACGCCTGCGAACCTTATCGGTTTCCCGCATCAGCATGCTCTCGATATCCATCAGGCCGCTTTCGGGATTCACGTGTGCCGTGTCATCAGGTGTCAGTGCGAGGAACTCGTGATTCGCCGGTTCACTGGCGATCGCCGCTGTGAGTCCATCGTATTCCGAGGTGATTTTGAAGGCCATTTCTCCACCATGGCTCATGCCCATGTAACCGACCCTGTTCGAGTCAACATAGGGCAGCGTCTTCACGTACTCGATAATCGAAATTAGATCTTCATACTCAAGGGGGCCGCGGTTCAGCAGCTGCCGCCCCTGGCGTGTGTCTTCGACCAGCTTGCCGTATTTGGCATACGCCAGTTCCACTTCAGCCCGATAGCGTGTCCAGGCCACCGCATAACCAGCTTTGACGAATTGCTCCTGGGTCCAACTCGTATTCTGAGTTGCGTCTCGAACCCAGTTCATACCACCGCCGCCATTTCCGGAGGCAAATAATACGATTGGAAACGGACCATCACCTTCGGGTTTGCGTATACCGATCGGGGTGTAAAGCCCGTCAACAACCTCAACATAGGCAAGATGGACAGGGAATTCCGATCCATCCACGGCCTCCGTGATGACAACCCGCGTTGAATCTAATGCCGGGGTTTCTGCGGGCGCGGGCGACGGTGCCTGTGCCGCTTCCTCTTTAGGCTGGCATGCGGTGATGCCAATCGCTGCAATGCAAATAGTCGCAGCTCGCATTGTTAGCAGTAGGTGTCTATTAGTCACGATAATTACTCCCGAGATTAGCCGAATGGCAGGGACTGGTTTAACAGTCAGTCAAATAGCAGTGATGGATAAAGACGCAGGTTCATTACCTGGGCGTAGAGCCCCCAAACCAGCAAAAGGCTGGCCGCCGCATACACCAGGCTCATCGTCCAGCTGAAATTACCCCAGCGACGCGCATATAAGGCGACAAATAACGGCAGGGACACAAGTTGACCGGCGAGATACGTGGTCGCCAACATTACCAACAGGTAGCCAAAGAACCTCATGCTGGCGGGCAGCTGCCATTCCAGGCTGGCGGCGGTAATTGCTGGTGCTGTTCCACCCGCCTGCTTGATGCCGCCGCGACAAGCGCGCACGTCCCGGATAAGGACAAACAGTGTCAACGGAATTGCGAGCGTAAGCACGGCGAGCGGAAACTCACCGGTTGCCGCGTCTTCGAAACCCTTCGCATTCAGGAATGCCCAGACAAAGACCGCCAATAGCATGGCCGAAAGCAAAAACGACATCAGCGATTGCGATGGGCTGGGTATATCTTTCTTTTTTCTCGCCCGTACCGATTTCGGCCGCGTGAGACCGCGAGCCGCGAGAAAAATCGTTACGAGAATGGCAACTTCAATAATGACCACAATGGGTCTCTGGTACATCCAGCTGAGGCCATCATGCAGCTGCATCGTCAGCTGATAGTTATTTTCAATCAGCGTTCCGAGAACAAGCGCCAGGATTAACGGGGACCGCGGCCAGCCGCCCTGTTTCATGACGTAACCCAGCGCGGCCATGCAAAGGCAAGTCCACCAGTCGCCCATGGAGCTGGTTGCAACCCAGGCCCCCATGAGCAATACAACCATGACGCCTGGCACGACCGAGTGAGCCGGCAAAAACGCGATCTTCGCAATCTGACGGCTAAGCAACATCAGCAATCCAGCCGCCAGGATATTGGCAATCGCGATATCCCAGATCATGCTGAAAGTCAGCCCCAGGTTTACCGTGAGCATATCCGGGCCTGGCTGAAGTCCCTTTATTACCAGGGCGCTGAGCAAGATTGCAGCGCCAAGGCTCCCCGGTATGCCAAAGGCTACTGTAGGAATCAGCGCACCGGCTCTCGATGCATTGTTGGCAGACTCCGGTGCAATAACGCCACGAATGTCGCCCTCGCCAAACTGCGATTTATCCTTGGCGCTCTGCACCGCGTGCCCGTAAGCAATCCAGTCGACAATAGAACCGCCAAGACCGGGCAGGACGCCGACATAGGTACCAACCAGTGCAGAACGTATTGTCAGCCAGCGATGTTTAAGCACGTCCTTGATACCGCGCAACATACCGCCGCGACTTTCATCTGCCATTTTGACACGGGAGATCGAGGTATTTTTGACTGCCATTTCGAGCAATTCGGGTATGCCGAACAATCCCAGCGCGATCGGAATAATAGGAAGCCCGTCGAGCAGGTACTCGGTGTGCAGATTAAACCTGGGTACACCTGTTGCTTCCGCATAGCCGATTGTAGTGAGCAACAAGCCAAGCAAGCCGACGATCAGACCCTTGCCAACAGCGCCCCCGGACAACACCCCGACCATGGTCAGCCCGAGGAGTCCCAGCATCAGAAACTCCGGGATTCCAAACGCAAAAATGACCGGCAGAATAAACGGCAGTGAGGCAGCCATGAGCAGAGCACCGAATACTCCACCGAATGCGGAGACGGTATAGGCCGCACCAAATGCTCTGCCGGCATGGCCTTTTTTTGCCAGCGGGTAGCCGTCAAGAATTGTCGCCTGAGAAGCAACGCTGCCAGGAATACCAAGGAGAATCGCCGAGATCGTATCGCTCGTAGATGTCACTGCATACAGACCCATAAGCAGGGCAAACGCCGGCACCGGATCCATGCTAAAAGTAAACGGCAAGAGCAGTACGAGACCCACCACTCCGCCAAGACCGGGCACGGCGCCAATCCACATGCCAATAAAGACGCCAAGCAGCAAATAACCAAACGTCGGCCAACTAAGTACCAGGGCCAGGCCGGCCAGCATACCGTCAATCACGTCGATTCAACCACGTAAGAGGCATCCCCGCAGAGCGATATGATTGCAGCCGTCTGATGTAATCCAAGCCCTTGTTTTTCGACCTCACAGCATCTCCGGATCAGCGGGCTTCCTGAATGTATTCATTGAGGAGACGACGCACGGCGTCAGGGGCATTCGCCATGTCATCAAGAATTTTAGCTCCGTCTGTGGAACTGACCACCGGAAGATTGAAGCCAAACATGCGCTCCTCTTCTGCCCTGTATGCTTCATCCTGCGTCACGCGCGCGAAGCTTTCGCTCAAAATTTGCGTGGCTTCAGCGGTCGAGCCGCGCGGCAGGAAAGCTGCGTATACGATGCCATTGATGTTCGGCAACAGCCATTTGTACATCTCGAAAAGTTCTCCGGCAGGCGCTTCGCCTTTCACGGACTCGTAATAGTCGATAAAACTGGGAATATCGCCGGCTGCTTCCAGCGGCATGATTTCACCGTTGGCGTTGATAATCGGGTTATACCAAAGAGGAATTACTTCGCCAGTCTCAACGACGCTGGGCTCAACTGTGAAGCGATAGAAATTCAGCGGCGCTGTCTGGATGTCCACTTCCTTGCGCCGCAATGCGTTAAAGACCTCGCTGGATCCCGAAAATCCCGTAACGCTATTGTAGTCGACACCCAAAATGTCGAGTGTCAGGCGTCCCAGCACGCTGAAACGATGCGCCGGCCCCTGACCACCAAATGTCAGTCCTTTTACATTCGGCAAATCATCAGCACTCTCCAATCGCTCGGTACGCGCATACGTCATATTGGGGCTGGTCAACGCACCGAGCAGTGGCAGCTTTGACAAGTCGGCGCGCAGGCCTTCTTCACGTACGATTACTGCCGTACCGGAAACCGGGGAAAAGAAAACCTCGAGGTCGTTGGGGTTTTTTTCGTCCCAGGCGAGATTCCAGACCCTGGATCCAGCACCTCCTGGCACGTTCTTCACTACCATAGTCGGCCGTCCCGGGATGTGCTCCTGCCAGAAACGGACGAAGGAACGTACCGCAAGATCAGCACCACTGCCCGGTGGACGCCCGACATAAACGGAAATGGTTTTACCCGAATAGAATTCCTTGTCTTCCGTTTCCCCACACGCTGTCAATAAGGTAGTGGCAAGTATCAAGGCGATAAACAAACTACGTATCATCAGTTTCGGTTCCATCTTCAACGAGAGCGTGGCTCTAGATTACCCGATTTACAGGCGGCTCATTGTGCAGCAAAAGCCTTTCTACATTGTCCCACGCAGAGCCAAACAGATTTGCCCAGGCTTGCCGCGTGACGCCGGCAATATGTGGCGTTAACAGTAAACGGCGACCTACTTCATCGCTTGCGGTTAACAGCGGGTTATCCTCGGCCGGCGGCTCGCTTGAATAGACGTCTACCGCAGCTCCTCCCAGATGGCCATTGGCCAGGCATTGAACCAGGGCCGCCTCATCAACTATGCCGCCGCGGGCGGCATTAATCAGTATCGCCCCGGGTTTCATCCGGGCCAACTCACTCGCACCAAGCATGGACGCGGTCGACGGCAGTAATGGCACATGCAGAGTAACGATATCGGCGGCCGCAAGCAGTTCGTCAAGAGGCACTGCTACTGCGCCAATCCGGCCGACTGCGTCCGCGTCCCGAGGAGCCGGATCATGAAAGACAATGCGACTCCCGAGACCGTGGAATGTTTGTGCCACAGTCATGCCAATAACACCAAGGCCAACCACTCCTACCGTCAGGCCTTCGAGCCCGGCAAGGTTTTCTGACACCATGCGTTGGCGTGCATCGACGTAATGGCCCTTGCGCAATTCACCATCCGCCCAAAATGTTCGCCGCAGCAATGCCAATGCGCTCGACACTGCATATTCAGCGATCGCTGTACTTGATCCGCCCGGAACATTCGCAATTGCGATCCCCCTGGCTTTCATCGCATCTGCATCAAGCCGATCAATGCCAGCACCGGTCACCTGGATCAGCTCGATGCGGCTCCCGTCAAACAACTCGGCAGGCAGCTTTGGCCCGACCGCGGGAATCACCAGCGCCCGTGCCGCAGCGAGGTGTTGTGCCAACTCGCTGTCGGTCGGCGACATGTATCGAATCGACAAGGTCTCAGGTGGCGTAACGCCTATGTTGAGAAAATCGTCCTTCGGACGCAGACAGACGACATCAATACTCACTATTTTTGCTCACTACAGTTAGCGGTTGGGAAAAAGCACAACATCCGCAAAGGTTCGCTACCGATATTTCGCGTAACGTGCGGTTCACCCGCAGATACCAGGATGGTGTCTCCGGCAGAAACTTCGGATTCACCATTTGATGTGCGCGTCATGCCCTGACCCGACAAGACGTACATGCACTCTTCAAAGTCTGCATGACGGTGCGGCTTGCGTGGCGTTTCGCCGGGTACCGCAACCGGTATTTCTACGAGTCGCAGCGTTACCTCGGCCGAGCCAACCTGTTGCGATATGATTTCGAGTGACTTTCGCCCGGGCAGATTGAGATCCGTGGCATCACCTGGATGAATTATTTTCACCATGTTCGGATCGTGCCTGTTAGCCAACGCCCCGCAGGTGTCTAATCTCGGCGACACCCGGCAAGAGTTCGTCGAGGCTCTCGAAGGTCGTGGTCGCCTCAGCCGTAATCGCATCCGCAATATCGTCCAGCATCCGCAGGCCCTTTTCGGCAGTCGCATGTTCCGGGCTTCCGTACCATCCGGTCGGCGCGATTGATCGGATGTCCGTAAGCACAGGCTGGTAACTGCGAGTACGGCGCAATTTATCCATCACCAGTCCGTGCTTGTGATCTGATGAATAGTCGATGCGATCGAGATGCACCAGGTCCGGCTGGTGGGCTAACACCGCCAGCGCCTCTATCTCTCCGCCATGAGTCAGGCCACCGCAGTCATGCCCCCACAGTTCTGCCGCAACGTAACAGGCGTGCACGGTCAGAACCGTCATGCCGTGCTCACGATGCAGCTCTTCGGCAGCAATGGAGAGCGAAGCGCTATTGCCCTCATGCCAGTTCAGGATCAGCAGATACTTCGCCCCATGACGAGCCGTTGAAACGCAGGTCTCCTTTACAACACGCATGTATGTTTCCGGCGTTAGCGTGATCGTGCCCTCAAAAGGCATGTGCATCGGTGTAACGCCTAGTGGTCCGCCGGGCAAAACCAACCCGTTCATGCGCTCCGCTACTGCGTGACTGATCACGTTTGCGGCATAGATGTCGGTTCCTGTTGGCAGGTGAGGCCCATGCTGCTCGACGCTCCCGGCTGGCAGAATCACGAGTGGGTTGTCCTGCAATTGCGCCGCGATCTCCGGCTGCGTGAGATCGATGAAATAACGACTGGATAATGTTGTCATTTGGAAACTACCTAAGATGCTGCAATGTTGGCACGGGCTGCATCGAATATGTCTTTCATTTTCACGCATGCGCCGTTGTTGTCAATCGAACGAAGCGCTGCATATACAACTGCTATCGCAACGTTGCCGCTGCTTGCACTGAGTTCGCAAGAGTCTCCTGTGGAGCATACCTCGGCGAACATTTCGAGTTCGTCCTGAAACATATCTCCGGGAGGAATCGTAAGCACTTCGCGCTTGCTGAAGCCATCTTTGCCGCGCTGGATATACAGCTCGGAGGTCTCGTGAAGTTGGTCTGGCGTATCCCAGGTACTGAAGTCGAGTTCATAGTGCATCAGTCCCTTTTGTCCGAAGACTCGAATGGAATAGATACCAGGTGACGTCCAGCACGACCCTATGTAAGCGACGGCGCCGCTTGTAAATCTCATCAGCGTGAGCGATTGGTCGTCCACCTCTGCGCCGACAGGCGATAACTTGGCCGCCATCGATGCAACTTCCTCAATCTCGCCACCCAGAAAATGCAGCGCATCAAACTGATGTGTCGCGAGTTGCGACAGTGGTCCGCCCGGTGCCTTGTCGCGGTACCAGCGCCACGTCTCAGGCGTAAGCTCAAGCGCTCTCTCATTTGAGAAGTTCGCCTCGATCAGTGAAACCCGGCCGAGTTCGCCACTGTTAATCGCGTCTTTGATCATCCGCGTTCCCTTCAGCAGTCGGGCACTATGGCCAACCATTACCTGGACGCCATATTGACTCTGCAAGGCCTCTATTTGCAGACCGTTCTCGAGCGTGTTGGCGATCGGCTTTTCTGTATAAATATGTTTTCCGGCCTTGGCGACCTGCTCAGCGACGGGCAGGTGCTGTTCGTTAGGTACAGTCAGAATTACACCCTTAATATCGGGGTTGGCCAGTAAGGCTTCCATGCTGGCGGCGCTGGGGATGCCAGTGTCCTGCTCAAATGCCAGGCGCTTTTCTTCCGAGCGACTGAAACCGGCCACAATTTCGAATTTCTCGGATTTCTTGGCGGCGCGAGTTAGCACTCTCGCCCAACGGCCGAGGCCGATGATGCCGACTTTTACTGGATCTGAACTCACTGTGTCGTTCTCCTGTTATTAACCATCGTTTCCGGGAGTTTGATCATACGATATTACCGTAATACAATCCACAAATGATGTCGTCGAAAAGCCCCGAAATAACAAGGATCAAGAAGCATGCTGCGCCGCTACGCCAACAGGTGCTCGAAGCGCTGCGCGGCTCCATCGTTGCGGGCCGTTTGGCGCCTGGACAACGGCTGATTGAACGCGAGCTCATCGAAATGACAGGCGTGTCACGAACCGTGATTCGCGAATCCTTGCGGCAACTCGAGGCGGAGGGGCTGATCGAGATCATCCCCAACAAGGGCCCCGTCGTGCGCAAACTAAGCGCCAGCGAAGCCGAAGATCTGTACCGAATTCGCGCCGTCCTTGAAGGGCTGGCGGCGCGTTTTTTTGCCGAGAACGCTGACAGGGAGGCTGTGCGCAGGCTGCAGGAGGCACTGGAGGCAGTGCGTCTGGCCTACCAGGGAACCGATGGGGAACTTGCGCTCGCGGCAAAAACCCGCTTTTACGACGTTCTTTACGGCGGCGGTTCGAGCGAAACGCTGGCGTCACTTCTCGGAATGGTTCAAGCGCGGATCTGGCGGTGGCGTGCCGTCGGTCTTACGCACCCAAACCGGGCGCATGAGCGCCTGAGTGAAAGTGTCAGCAACCTGACACTACTTGTCTCGGCCATCGAGAGCGGAGACGGGGATCTTGCTGAGCAGATTACGCGCAAGGAAGTCAGCAGGGCGGCCGAAGAAGTAATGCGCCTGATCGCCGCCGAACAGGATTCTGATTAAACCCCAATAAAAAACGCGGCACCTCTTGCGAGGTGCCGCGCTCCTTATCTGTATCAACTACAGTTGGTACCGTACTTATCTGCCAAAGTGCGCAGAGAACTCGAGACCGTACCAAGCCGGGCGTCCAAGTCTCCAGAGCCACACATTGCGGTCAGCTTCACAGAACTCGATGTAGCGTTCGTCTGTGATATTTCCGCCAAAGGCCGCGACGTGCCAATCTCCATCTGCCGGCTTGTACGTCAAACGTGCATCGACGGTCGAGAAGGCATCCTGGTGACAACCTGACGGTGGCGCATTCTTAGGCCAGTCGCCTGTTTCTGCTGCCCATTCATACTCATCCTGCCAGTTAATATTCAGACGTGGCGTTAGCGTAGCGCCCGAACCAAGCCGGAACTCATGCTCAACCGCAAGGTTGATTGTCATGTCCGGAGTAAAGTCATTGATGAGGTACTGCGTCCTGTCAATGATGTTGCCCGGGTTTGCCGGATCTTCATAGCTGTAGTCGTCGTATTGGTTCTTGATATATCCCCAATCAAGCGAGACATAGCCGCCATCCCAGAAGGCGCCGCGCAACTCCAGCTCGAAACCACTGATACTTGATTTAGCAATATTACTGACGAGTTCAACCGGATCCTCACTGCCGTATATGCCATCAGGATTGGATAGCTCGTAAGACTTCTGCTGGTCGGTGTAATCCATAAAGAACACATCGGCCATAATCTGCACATTGCCATCCATGAACTGACCTTTAAAACCGATCTCGTAATTTCTTACCTGTTCCGGTCCGTAGGCGAGATCCGGTCCACCTGCAGGAATGTTGGCATTCACCTCGGTGTTGAAACCTCCGGTGAGAAAACCTTCCGAATAGAGGAAGTAGAACATGCCGCTGTGCAGCTTGTCGCTGGGATCCAGGTTTCGAGTCAGGCTCAACATCGGCGTGATTTCCGAGAATGTGTCTGCTGCCTGGTTAAAGAACCCGGTATCGTTAACGTGAGCTATATCGACCGGCAGTGTGTACGCACACATGTTGCGCGGATCGGCACTGATGTCGCATCCCGTGCTGGCAAACTCGAAGTTGTGGAATTCCCGGTCATCCTCAGTCCAGCGAGCACCGGCGTCGAGTGTCCACTGGTCATTGATGTCATAGGTGACATGGCCAAATATGCCTGTGGACTTGTTCCATACACTAACTTCGCCACCGAAAGGGCCCGGACCGCCGCCATTAATTCTCGGTGCATTCGGCCACAAACCGGCGTCCTGCGCAGGATCTATGAAGACGCCATTAGGATTATCCGGCACCAGCTCGAAATGCAGACCGGTATCAAGGCAGGTAACCTCATCGACTGCGCCGTTATTCACGAACAGGTCGTAACAGGTATTCGAACCATTGAACGCCGTTTCGTCAAAATAGTTCATGCCCACGGTAAAGTGCAGGCGATCACTTGCCTGACCTTCGAACAACAGCTCGAAGCCCATGGTCTCGTTATTCTGACCCTTTGTCGAACCGGTGCCGATTGAGTCAATCGGCCATGAACTGTAATCGCGGTCAGCAAAATAGGTGTACTGCATGTCGCGATAGGAAGCCTTGAAACTGGCGGTCGCATTATCCATCTGGCCAAAGGCGCCGTCTGAATCCCAGTCCACTGCAAGCGTGACTATTTCTTCATCGACATCCGAGAATTGAATTTTGTCCGAGGAGTGCACGAAGTCTCCTGCCGCAACGTCTGCATCGCAAATAGCCCAGAAATCTTCCCTGGCACCCACGTATAGCCGACGTTCAAGGTTGCCAGCGCCACCACCCCACTGCGGAGCATCACGAGCCGTGTTCTGACACTGCCCGCCCAGGTTGTCGTCTTCTTTGCGGGAGATAGCGACAGTCGCATCTACCGTCCAGTTATTATTTGGCTGAACCCTGATTGCGGCGCGCGCTGATGTTGAGTCCTTAAATCCGGAATCAATGTTCAGGTTCTGGTTGTAGTAATAGCCGTCAAACTGTTCCGACGCCACGCTGAAGCGACCGAATACCGTATCGCTGAATGGCACGTTAACCATGCCGCGGATAGCTTGCTCGCCATCTTCCGCCAGGCGCACTGTAAGCTTGGAGTCAAACTCCGGCTGCGGCTTGGTAGATACGATATTCACGAGGCCACCCGTTACGTTCTTACCGAACAGGGTTCCCTGCGGACCACGCAATAACTCGATGCGTTCAACATCGACTGTGCTCATATAGCCGCCCAGCGAGGTTGGTACATAGTGCCCGTCGATATACATACCGGAACCAAAGACGAATACAGGATCCGGAAAGCCACCACCGATACCACGAATCACAACGCGAGTATTGTTGGCGCGATCATCGTTAGTCAGCGTGACGTTCGGCACAAATTTACTGGCCTGGTCGATGCTGTAAATACCCTGCACCTGCATCTGCTCATTGGTGATAGCCGCGATCGACATCGGCTGATCGAGCAGTCGCTCTTCGCGACGGCGAGCCGATACGGTAATTTCGTCCAACAGGGTGTCAGCCGAAGAGCTTCTCGCGCCGCCCTGATCCTGTGCAACGGCGGATGCAGACCAAAACAGCGCAAGGCTGCCGATGAGCGCCCCCGCTGTCCACACTGCCCGCGTTACCCTTGAATATAATCTCAAGTCACTATTCATTACTTCTTGCCCCCGATAAAAGTGAGTACAGACATCTTTAGCTTGTCGATGTTTCTGTTGTACAAACAGCTGCAGACGTTTGTATATTCCGTGCAAACGTTTGCAGGCTTCTGGTAACATAGCATATGAGATTCGCGCACTGCAAGGGCGTGTTTCATCAGGATTGCACCCTCAGGGCAACCGCTTGATCTCCGATAAACTATTAATTGGGGATCAAATTCCTGTGTCGCCGTGTGCAACCGCCTGTAAACCACAAAACCTGAAGGACTCGAACTAACATAATGCTGGAACTCTATCACTACGACCATTCCACGGCGGCCCAGAAAATCCGCATAGCGCTGGCGGAAAAGAAGCTGGAGTGGAAAAGTCATCATCTCGATACATCGGTAGCGAAACGCGAACACTTTTCGCCGGAGTATCTGAAAATCAACCCACGCGGCATTGTTCCAACGCTGGTTCATGACGGCAAAGCGATTCGCGAGTCGCAAGTCATCCTCGAATACCTGGACGACGCCTTTCCGGAACCACCGTTACGGCCCGCCAGCGCCTACGACAAGGCGATGATGCGCCTCTGGACAAAGCTAATCGATGAAGGCCTGCACGTGCATAGCCGCGTCGTTGGCATGTGCATCGTCGTGCGACACGCAAAAGCCGCGGCAGGCCCCGAAGAACTGGAGAAGTACCTCAATGAAATGCCGGAGACTGTGCGCAAGGAAAACGACCGTATCAACATCAGGGAAGGCCTGGACTCTCCGCTGTTGCCGCGTGCCGTTAGCTACTTCAAGCATGTCTTTGAAGACATGAACACAACCCTCGCCGATTCACCCTGGCTGGCCGGTGACACGTTTTCACTCGCTGATATCTCGCTGGGCGTGTACGTAACGCGACTGAAGAGTTTTCAGATGGCACCGTTATGGAGCGATCTGGAACACCTTAACGAATGGTATGGACGTTTCATCGCCCGACCATCGTATGCGGAGGGAGTCACCAGGTGGGGCGACAAGACGACCTCAAAACGGCAGAGTCACGGAATCGAATCATTCGAAAAAATCAGCGAACTCTGGAATGCGGAATAAGGGCGGGCTCGTATGGGTTACCTGATCGACGGTGAGTGGCACGACAAGTGGCGTAACACGGAAGCGAAGGACGGCAGCTTCATCCGCCCCGATGCCAAGATACGCAACTGGGTAACGGCGACGGGCGAGCCCGGCCCCACCGGTGAGGGCGGCTTTAAGGCAGAGGCGGGTCGCTACCACCTATACATAGCCGAATCCTGCCCATGGGCACACAGGGCCGTGATCTTTCGTCGTCTCAAAGGGCTTGAAGACATGATCGGTATGTCGGTGGTTAATGCCATCTCAGGCGCGAACGGCTGGACTTTCGAAGAAGGGCACAGTGTCATCCCCGACCCGGAATTTGGAGCGGCATTCCTGTACGAGATTTATCAGCGCTCGGACTCCAAATACACAGGCCAGGTGACGGTGCCGACGTTGTGGGATAAGCAGCAGAAGAAACTTGTTTCCAACGAGTCGAGCGAGATCATCAGGATGTTCAACTCGGCGTTTGATGACATCGGTGCAATCGAGGGCGACTACTACCCTGAGCAACTGCGCGCGGAAATCGATGCGGTCAACGAACTCGTTTATGGCGCCGTCAACAATGGCGTTTATCGTACCGGCTTCGCTACATCACAGGAGGCTTACGAAAAGGCTTACAGAAAATTATTCGATGCCCTGGAGCAGCTCGAGGAGCGACTGGCCTCCCGGGAGTATCTCGTTGGCGGACAACTGACCGAAGCCGACTGGCGACTATTTACCACACTCGTACGTTTCGACTACGTTTACTATGGCGCATTTCGCTGCAACAAACGACGCATCGTCGACTATCCACATCTTTGGCGGTTCGTGCGCCAGCTGTACCAGATGCCTGGCATCGCAGAAACTATCGACGTCTGGTCGATCAAGGCGCATTACTACGCGAGCGACAAACTGCTCAAACAAACCAGGATCGTGCCACTGGGTCCCGATATTGATTTTTCCAATGAGCCGACAACATGAACACTGGAGTTAATGCGATGTTGAATGCCGCAATCAGGAATACCGGCCGCCTTCTCGCTTTGATGGTCAGCGTGCTTCTCGTGTCTTGCGATGCAGGCGAGAACAGCCGCGATAGCGCCTCGGGCGATGGTCCGCACTCGTTTGCCGGCGAAACTATCACTGTGGTCATAGGGCTGGATGCGTCTGCCGGCGGCACGACGGTCGGTCGCTTGCTCGCCAAACACCTTGAGGAAAACCTGGCGGGCAACCCCACCGTAATCGTCAATAACATGCCTGGCGCATCAGGGCTGAACGCACATCTGCATGTGCTTCTGAGGGCGCCCGATGACGGCACAACTGTGTATTATGGCCCGCGCTCGTCTCTGGGCGAGTTGCTGGAGTTGCCGGGCTTTTCATTCAAGTACAGCCAGTTTACTCCTCTCGGTGGCGTGCAGATTGGCGGCCTGGTGGTCTATGCGCGAACAGACGCTGTACCGGGCGGTTTCAGTAAACCACAGGACCTGGTTGCGACCGAAGCGCTCCGGTTTGGCGGCATGCCACCTGAGCACGGCCGCATGATCGTCAGTTCGATGGGACTTGATCTGCTCGGAGCCAACTATAAGTACATCTCGGGTTATCCGAGCAGCGGTAACATTCGAGCAGCGATCATTAGTGGAGAGGTCAATGCCGCAACGGATGCCGCGCATGCATACCTCAGCCAGGTCGTGCCAGTACTGGTGGACGAGGGTCACGCACTGCCGATCTTTAGCATGCCGATGCAAAATGACGATGGCGAACTCATTCAAAATGCGATGGTTCCCGATGTCCCATCACTGCCCAAAGTGTACGAGTCAATTTACGGAGAAGCGCCATCCGGAGTCGTCTGGGATTCAATTGAGACTTTGCTGGAGCTGGATCAGACAATGCAGCACGTCTTTCTTGGCCCGCCCAGGATGGATTCCGCGGCTGCCGAAACGTTTCGTGTTGGGCTCGAAAAGGCGATGGCCTCTGCCGCGTTTCACGAAGAGGCACAACACATCCTGAGTTATGTCCCCGGGTTTATTGGCCATGAGCGCCAGGCGAAAATCCTTGGCGCTACTGCTGACGTTGCACCAGAAGTCCTCGAGCACATCAAGGCACACATAGAGAAAAACAGTCGCTACTAAAAACGACTGACGCTGCAAGCGTCACACGATTTTTGAGGTTGAAATGTTCGAAGCGCTAGTCGAGGGTCTTGGCCTTATTTTTCAGGCTCACGTGCTGGTCTATTTTGCACTCGGCTGCATAATCGGCATCCTGTTGGGTGCGGTGCCAGGCATGGGTGGGGCCATCGGGCTCGTGTTGCTGTTGCCGTTCACGTTCAGCATGGAACCTGTCGCCGCATTCGCCCTGCTCTTGTCGTCCTGGGCATCGACATCCACAAGCGGCGCGATAACCTCTGTTTTACTCGGCGTGCCCAGTACCGCGGCATCCCAGGCGACCGTGCTGGATGGCTACCCCATGGCAAAGCGTGGTGAAGCAGCCCGCGCGCTTGGGGCTTCGTTCACCTCATCGGCCATTGGCGGTGTGTGTGGCGCCGCGGCACTTGGCATCTCTCTGCCGTTGATTCTCCCCGTGATCCTGGCCTTCGAGTCTCCGGAACAATTCATGCTCGGCCTGTTGGGGCTCGCAATGGTCGGCTCACTATCGGGGCAATCGATAGCGAAAGGCGTCGCGGCAGCTATGTTCGGACTCCTGCTCGCAACGATCGGGCTGCCGGAGTCACAGGCCATCCCACGCTTCACGTTTGGCACGTTGTATCTACTCGATAAATTGCCACTGATTCCGGTGTTGCTGGGGCTGTTTGCGATTCCGGAACTTATGGAACTCGCCATTAAGGATGTGTCGATCGCCCGGACAGGAAA
Source organism: Gammaproteobacteria bacterium (assembly GCA_024640305.1). Classification (GTDB taxonomy): domain Bacteria; phylum Pseudomonadota; class Gammaproteobacteria; order Steroidobacterales; family Woeseiaceae; genus UBA1847. The sequence continues at coordinate 211,079 of JAHEFG010000043.1, read as the reverse complement.
GTCCGACGGCGCCGGGCGGGGGTTGCTTGACGGGGTTCGTGACGCGTTCAGGAACTGGTGGCTCGTTGTCCGCTGCAGTGTCATAGGTGCTTATATCGGCATGCTGCCCGGTTTGGGCGCTTCGATTGTTGGCTGGGTTACGTATGCGCATGCCAAGCAAAGCGTTAAGGATAATTCGCAATTCGGACAAGGCGACGTACGCGGCCTGCTTGCGCCAGAAGCCGCAAATAACGCGCTGCGCGGTGGCGCACTGATTCCGACATTGACGCTTGGCATTCCCGGCAGCGTCGGCACCGCAATCTTGATGGGCGCGCTGATCATGCACGGGCTACGACCAGGCCCAAGCATGCTCAGTTCCGAGCTACCCATGACTTTCAGTTTCGTGTGGATGATCGCAATAGCCAGTGTTGTCGCAACCTTGGTGCTGCTCAAAACCGTCAACCAGGTGGCAAAGGTCGCGTTACTCCCGGGACAGCTGGTCGTGCCCGGCGTGCTGCTGTTTGTGTTTATGGGCGCATGGCTTGGCGGTGCGTCTATCGGTGACTGGCTGAGCTGTGCCGTGTTTGGCGTCATTGGCTTCTTTATGAAGCGCGGTGGCTGGCCGCGGCCGCCAGTCATACTCGCGTTGGTTCTCGGTGAAATTCTCGAACGTTCATTTCAAATCAGCACCCGCATCCACGAAGGGCCCGGTTGGCTCGGTCGGCCGATTGTTATCTTCTTGTTGCTGGTAATTATCACGACGATCTTTCTCGCCGCCCGCGGCGTTGCAAGAGACAAACTGGCCGGTAAGGTTCCAGCAGGTGAAGCGTCGGAAAAAAACCCGGCTGTTTCACTGCCGATTTCATTAATACTGTTCGTGGTTTTTGTCTGGGCTGGCTACACGGCGCTGGATTGGCCGCCGCCGGTACGGCAGTTCCCTTTGCTAATCACCGTTCCCGGCGCGCTGCTGTCGCTGATCGTTATCATTCGGGACCAGCTACATCTCTTTGCGACAAAGAAGGCGAAGGGAACCTGGAACGTGACCCTTCGGCAGGCGAGCAATGATGCGTGGCTGGCCGAGGCACTGCCTTTCTTTGCCTACGTTTTTGGCATGATCGGACTGACACTGCTTGTCGGCCAGAAAATTGCTCTGCCGCTGTTCATTGCTGTGTACGTCGTGCGTTGGGGGCATTATCGCAAGCGCATCGCTGCAGCCTACGCGATTGGCGCGTGGGCGATACTGGTGTTTTTCTACGACCAGGTCATGAGCCTGCTGTTTCATCCGTCTTATCTTGCGCTTTGGCTCCAGCCGGTTCTTCCGTCGGCAGTTCCAGACTGGTTGTTCCTCTAAGTACAGATAGCTCTCAGTTCGATGTGTTCTTCAGGATCAGGACCGAAGGTGCTGATTTGGCCAGTGCTTCATAAGTATCCATGTGTGCAAACATCCCGACCGGAATGTTGGCTCCGCCCAGTACTATGTCAACATCTGCATCACCATCGAGGTCACCGGCGCCAATCGTCATCCAGCGGCCATTGACCAGTCCCGGCGCTGTGTGCGCACTGAAATTCATGTCACCATTATTTTGCAGGTAAGCGAACGACTCCCACTGCTGCAGCTCGAAGTCCGGGTAAAACGAGATTGCCGCGATATCGAGGTCACCATCATTGTCGAAGTCCGCCGCCCTGGCACCGAAGGCGCCGTACATCGGGTAAAAATACGCCTGCTCAAAACTCAGGTTGCCGCGATTCAAATAGATTCGAATGCCGTGAAAATTCTTCAGGGTGTTGTAAGGATCTGAATCAACATTGTCCCCGTTCACGGTCATGACATCCATCAGGCCGTCGTTGTTAAAATCATGTAGCTCAAAGTACACGTGGCCATACGATGGGTGTGTTTCGAATACGGTTGTACTCTCGAATTGATTCGCACCATTGTTTATCAGGATGTAAAACCCTTCCCGCGCATCCGATAGCAGCACGGCTATATCTAGAAAGCCATCGCCATTGAAATCGTAAATCTCTGCTCTGACGGCGCCGGGACGACTGATGAGTACATTCTCTACATAGCTACCGTCGCTTTGCGACTCGTACAGCGCGACATTGCCCTGCCGAGTACCGAACCCGCACGCGACGAAGTCGATGATGCCATCGCCGTTGAAATCTGCGACGTCCATGCCCGCCATCCGGTAAAGATCGTCGATGACAACGCTGATACTGCTCGCATCAATGCTTTGATCAACCAGGGCGAGCCGACTGATCGTTGCAACCTTATCGGCCGAAGTCTGATCTCCGAATATGTCGCCGATGGAAGCAACAAAAGCTGCATTGTCGACAAACTCGATTCCGACCGGTGACATTGCCGGCCCGAAGCGCGTCGGTGCGGCCTTGAGTTGTGCATCGCTGCCAAGAACGGCCAGCGTATGCGCAAGCGAATCACCAATGTAAACCTCGCCCGTTTCCTCCCTGATATGAACCATCGTTGTCACTGCAGGATTCGTTTTATAGTCGGACTGAACAATCTTGAACTGTGGCAATTCCCACTGCAGTGGCGGCTTGCCAACCTGGGGAAGCGGCTCCGCTCCGGCAGATTCGACGTAGTAGTGGCGCAGCGTGGCCCAGTCCTGCTCATTCAGCAGCGGCTCAGCGGGAATCATGTTCTCTTTGGCGAGATAGGTCTGTTTTGACTTTACGTTTTCCTGTGCGAATTCAGGATGCCCCGCCAGGTAATCGATGTTATCGATCCCCAGCATGTAGCCCATGTAAGCAAGCGCCACTTCCCAGCTCCTGGCGGGCAAAATATCGGGCGACGGCTCAAGGTGGCAGCTTGAGCAGTAGGCGCTCGCCAGGTCGCGGCCTCGGGACAGCTCGCGTTCGCTCTGCAGCTCGCGAAGCTCGTCACGAAGGACCGGGAAGAAGATAATAACCAGGCACGCCGTAAGTAGTGCGGTGCCAATGGCGAGTTGCTTACGGTTAATCAATTCAGCACTTCCCTACAACAATGTGTCTATTTGCCTGTTCCGCCAATGATACGCGCTTAAGCTTCACGCGGACCATCAAACCACTGCGCCACAGCTTTTTGAAAACTCGGGCGAGCGGCAGCGTTGCCGGCCCAGGTCGTCACGTGCTCGTGCGGAGCAAACGAAAACCCGGCCCGCTCCAAGGTGTAGTGAAGTGGTACCCAGGTGATATCCGCCAGTGTGAAATCGTCTCCAACAAGCCAGCGGTGTTGACGCAGGCGAGTATTGAGCATCTCGAAAGCATCATGTAACAGGTTTTCGGCCGTGGTTCGATCAGCTTCGCTTATGCCATCTTCACTGGAACTCCTTGCATGGAACGCCAGCAATTCCTCATTCGTCTGCAAGCTGCGGTAACGCTCCAGCTCGTCTCGAGTTTTGCCACGCTTGTCGTGCGGCCGCGTAGCATAGATATATGTCTTTACTGCCGTAACGTGAATGGCTGATGCGAGACTCAGCCATTGTGCAAGTTCCGCAATTTGCTCGCCGTTGGCAGGCGTGAGTGGAGGTTCAGGATAAAGATCATCAAGGTAACGGATGATGTCGCAGGACTCGATCCATACTTCACCGTCATGCACCAGCGTCGGGACCAGCCCATTAGGGTTGATGCCGAAGTATTCCGGAGTAATGTGCTCGCCTATACGTGTGTTGAGATGATGACTGACCCACTGAAGGTTTTTTTCCTCCAGGGTCATGCGAACCCGCATGGAGCAATTGGACCAGCCCGCATGATAAAGATGCAGGCCCCTTAATTCGCGTACGGCCCTATTACGAGGAGTAATTCTCGGCATCGCGTTTTCAGAAACGAAATGTATAGCGAAATTTCAGTACGATTTCGGAGGTTGCTGAACTCGCGTGGCTATTCAGTGGATCAATGTTGAACTGCCGGTTCACGACGATAAACATGTCCTGACCTGCCTGCGGATTAAAGCGCAAGCGACTGTTAAAGCCCGCCGTCTCGCTGACGTTGTCATATTGCAGAACGTTCAGCCAGGACCATTTCGCACTAATGGCCACATCGGCGCGCAGACGCAGGAGGCGCGTGATAAATGCGCCCTGTGGCAACTCAACATCATTAAACTCGTAGCCAAATTGGAAGAAAAGATGCCTGCTTGGTCGCCAGCTTAGGTCACCACCAATTTTGAACAGATCACCGTCATAGAACTCACCAGTATCGATATCGAAGCTCAACGCGAAGCGTCGCTCCAGTGCAGACTCAAGAACGAACTGCGCTCGATCAAATGTATAGGCACCTGCGCCTATGACTATGCCGGGACTAATCTCGAAATCCTCAACAAGAACTTCGTCCAGTTGCCTCAGGCGTATCTCGAAAAAATCTCCATGTTGCGTTTCAACACTGAAGGGTTCCAGGACGAATTCGCGACTTTCGAGTGCGCCGTCGGTGTTATCGATATTCTCGAAGATTGACTTGAACGTAACGTTGCGAAGGAATTTGCCGTTCGGCGTGAACGTATAACCCAGTTCAGCTTTGGTACCGACGATATCGGCGCGGTTTACAAACCCGACTGCCGGATTGAAATTCTCCTCGATAGTCCACTGTCCCAGCTCGCCAAACCATCGCTCACTGTTGGGGTACTCGACGCGCCAGCCGTAAGCCTCTTCATCCGAATTTATGCCCTCAGTATCCGAGCGTTGATACCAGGCTACACCTTGAATAGTGTTCCCCGGGATTGCCCGAGTATTCCTGTAGCGAAAATCCACACCAAATAGTTGGTTATCCAGGTTGGCCTGCGGATTTCCATTCGTGTAGATGAGCCCCACGCTGGACTCCTGCATAATGTTGGCAGCCGCCCTGCCGACGAACACATTAGCTTTATCAACATCCGCGAATTCATCCTGGAGGACATCGAGAACTCCTATGTTCCATCGTCCGATTCGGCCGGAAAGTTTTCCTCCAGCCAGAATGTCTACGGGCTCTCCGGAGTCGCTCAGGCCAAGCCGTCGCGAAAAAAATGGTCGTCCATTTTCCTCGAGCCCGCCGAAACTGAAAATATCCAGGTCCTGATTGAAGAACTGTCGCTTTTCGGGAAGAAAAAGTGAGAAGCGGGTCAGGTTGACTTGCCGATCGTCGACCTCGGTCGCCGAAAAGTCCGTGTTGAGAGTAAGCGCTGCCGTCAGCGACGGTGTGATTTTGAAATAAGCATCCAGCGATGGTTCCATGCCGCTGGACGTACTTCCGGCGGTGAAGTCTTTCGACTGGTTAAGCGCCACGGAAGGTACGATGTCCAGCCCGCGACCCTGCCGAATGTCACGGATACAGTCCAGAAAACCAGCTGAGCCGGGGTTTATGGCCCGGTCAAATGACGACCAGGCTATCTCTTCCTTTTTCCGCGCTATGGTACGCGCGATCGTGAAACCCCATTTGCTGTTACCTAAATTGAAGTTCAACGTTTTGAACGGTATTGCTATCTCTGCAGTCCAGCCGAGTTCATCAATGTTCGCCTGTGCGTTCCAGATACCATCCCAATCACGATTGATTTCGGTTGCACTTTCATAGACACCATCCCTGCGAATACCGTTGGGGTTAAGCTGAAACCAATAGCCCGTCCGGCGCGTTTCGAACGGGTCGAGCAGGAACTCGATGGCATCGTCGAATTTAAGCGTTTTACCCTGCACCAGCTGGCGCGCACTTATCGCCGCCGGGTCACTATCGTACAAACGGGCGCCGACATAGAGGAATTCTTCATCATAGGAAATGAAGAATTCCGATTTTTCTGTTGGCTCACCATGGTCAACGGGCTGAAACTGGTGCAGGTCATCGATACGAGTGGCACGAGCCCAGATAGCATCGTCCAGTACACCATCGATTACCGGTGCAATATTCCGTTGCTGATACTCAAGACACACGGTCTTGACCGCTGTGCTTGCGACAGCTGGTTCGTCGGCCGCCGTGGCGTTAAGGCTGGCGGCACAAGCCGTCAGCAGAAATACCGTACGGCTTCTCCAGATGCCTCGCGATAAACGCATTTGGAGGCGGCGCTAATCAGCAACCCGGTTGAGGTCCGGCAGGTTCCACTCGGATATCGGCTGCGGTTCGAGTACGGGGTCTCCGAGCTCCGGCGTAGTCAGCAGGTAAAGCCCTGTATCGGTCGCGGCCCATATGAGTTTGCGATCCCACTCTATGAACACATTATCCGTATTACGTGTATAGCTGCCTGGTTTATCGAGGTCACCGCCCTGCGGCGGAATGAAGTAGGACGAAATACGCGGGTACGCAGGTTCGCTGATGTCATAGCACTGCAGGCCAGCGTTGAAGAAGGTGTAGCAAGTGAAATCCGGATCAGCCTTACCCGGCGCTTTGAGGTGTGGCGGATTGTGCGGACCGAAACGTCCCCGCTTCTGGCAGAAATTATCGTATGGCGCTTCTTCAGGCGGACGCGGTATTGGCAGCGTGGATATTTCCTGCGGATTCGCCGGGTCGCTTATATCAATGATGTAGCTATGGTGATACGGCTCATTGCAATCCGGATTTAGCGTTTCGGGTGCGCCTATGACGAACCCCCGGTCAACCCTGGCTACGTCCACGGAGTGAAATGCGATCCCACCGGGTTTGTACGGACCCTGAAAGCGCCCCACTAATTTCGGTGCGGCGGGGTCGCTGAAATCATGAATAAAGACGCCAAGAGATCCCCAGGGGCTGAAACTCAGTTTGCCGCCATTTTCAAGTTTGCGCGGCACATAGAATGCGCCATGCAATCCTGTAAATGACTCACCATCACCGTGCTCTCGCCAGGCCTTGTATTCCTCTTGCTCATCTTCGCGCTGGCCAGGTAACCACCAGTGGGAAACATGTTTCGGCGCCGCGGGATCAGAAACATCAACCACCATGACTCCGTGAGAATGAACACGCACCGGGCTCTCCTGATGTGTGAATGAGTCATCTGGCGCAGCATCGAGAAAGGCGTACTTACCGCCGTCATAATAATCCCGGTGTGTACCGCCACCTGTCTGTTTCTTGCGGGCAGGGTCACCGAGATCAGTACTGAATTCGGAAAGCAGTTTGATGTCGTATGGATCAGTGGCGTCGTAGAAACGAACCCCGCGCAGTCCCTCGTGGTTTTTCACCCGTGCGTCGGCACCCGGATCATCGTACTTGCCATGTGGAAACTCCGTCGTCGCCCTGATCAGCGGCGGTGCTGCGCCGGTCATAAGAATCCACTTGCCAATATCGGCGTTGTAACCAAGCTGCAGCTGATTTCCAACAAAGGCATCTTCGTTAATGACCACAGGATTCAGCGGATCCGTAACCTCGATGACACTGCCTTTCGGTTTCCCTCCCTGAATCAGGAAGCGTCGCTCACCGAGAGACATCATTTGCATTTTCCAGCGGCGATTGTCGCCACCAATATGGGCACGAACTGCCATGTTTCGTATGTAAGTCGACTGATCCAGATATGGCAGGCTATCTGCTCGCGGATGTGGGTGAGCATTTCCAAACGCTGTTACAGGAAGGCCGACCAGCAGCAACAGCAATGCCGATAATTCGGATACGCGTTTCATATTAATGACTGTCATTCCGGTTCCCCTTTAGGATCTGTCGAGCAATACCCCGATATGCCTGCCCCGGACGAGGCAGCATCCAGTCTAGCTGATGCAATGAGTATAATGCAATCGATTGCAGTACTCGCAGAAGGGCTAGGATTTCTTTATTCGTGCCGCCGTCAAAGGCAGGTCACGAATGCGTTTTCCGGTTGCGTTCGCCACCGCGTTAGCTATAGCCGCTGCGGTTGGCCCCTGCGACGCTTCGCCGGATCCCAGCGACGGCTCGTTCGACTGATCTACCAACGCCACCTCAACCAACGGCACTTCGGGAAAGGTCAGTATCGGGTAGCTGGCCCAGTCCGTTGATGTAACGCCGTTAAGGCCCAGGCGCACCTGTTCCTTGACCGTCCAGCTGGCCGACTGGATCACGCCACCCTCAATCTGATTAATCGCACCGTCCGGATTGACGACCAGGCCGATATCAGCGGCACAAAGTGCGCGATCAAGCTTGAGCTGTCCGGTTTCGGTATCCACCACTACACGCATCGCAACAGCACAGTAGGCGCCCGAATTCTTGTACCTGGCCATAGCGATTCCGACACCAGCAGGTGCGACCACAGCATCGAAACCGGCAGCCGCCATCTGCTCGCGAAGTTTCTCAAGAACGCCAATCGCACGTTTATCAGCCAGGTAACGAATCCTGAAACTTATTGGGTCTTCACCTTGCGCGTGCGCGAGCTCATCCATAAATGACTCAATCGCAAACACGTTCATGTAAGCACCTAAACCTCGAAGCGCAGAAACCCTGACCGGCATGTCAGGAATCAGACGCTTGGTGATGCGTTGATTTGCAAACGCATATAGCGGCACTGCGTTGCGGTCACCGCCACCACGCGGCTGAGGAATATTACCCACTGGCGCCGCCGGCAACGGCTGGGCTATTTGCCGTGCAGCAAACAGGTGGCCCGCGCGTTTCGCACCGGCTGGCCTGATTGAATGCGTACCGCTCCAGACATCGTACTGCCAGTCAACGATTTGCCCGTTTGCATCCAGCCCCGCGCTGATCCTCGTGGTCATAGCCGACCCATAGGGTTCTCCAAGGAACTCGTCTGCGCGTGACCATTGCAATCGTATCGGTTTGCCCGGCATATGCATCGCGATCAGAGCGGCGTCTGCAGCTGCATCGTCCGCACCATTGTGGCCATAACACCCTGCGGCCTCGGCGATGATCAAGCGAACGTTTTCTTCATCAAGGCCGACGAGCTTCGCAATTGCTCCGCGCATCAGAAAAGCGCCCTGTGTGTGGCTCCACACGGTAAGTTGATCACCGGATTTTTGTGCGATCGACATCGATGGAGACATGGAGGCATGCGCTTGAAATGGCCGTGAGTAATTTGCGCTGACCGTACGGGCTACTTCTGCAGAGCCGACGGCACCGCTTTCCGCCACAACCCTTACGTCGGCCGGCGCCTTCTTCAGCCACTCATTAATTGTCGGCGATTGCATCGGGAGCTTTGCAGTATCCCAGTGGCACAGACGCACCAACGCTTTTGCAGCCTTGACCGCCTGCTCCTCTCGCTCCGCCACAACTGCCAGGAACGATCCATCACGTATGATCTTGACGACGCCCGGTAACCGCGACACCGCACTAAAGTCTGTTGGCGGCAGCAACTTCGCTTCGCGATCTCCCGTACGAACGACCCGGGCATGCAGCATGCCATCCATGCGGATATCCTGGATGTAGGCTGACTCGGCAAACACTTTGCGTGGGATGTCTATTCGTTGCAGTGATTGGCCGACGAGCCGATAGCTGTCCTGGCTCTTGGGGGACGCTGAACCTGTAGCATTTCGAGCGAGCTGCAGGTCCGCAACCACGGCTCCGTAACCTATTTTCGAGGCGCTTCCGTCGACTGTGAACACACCATTGGCGACGCCGACTTTGTTGCGCTCAACTGCAAGTTCATCTGCGGCCAGGCCAACCAGGATGTCGCGCACTTCGGCCGCTGCCGCACGTACTGCCGCACCGCTCACTTCGACAGAGCGACTGCCGTTGGTGTATGCCTCGTTCGGTGACGTGGCTGTGTCTACTGCAGCAACCCGCACGCGGTCAAAAGCAACATCCAACTCTTCAGCTGCTATCTGCGCCAACGCCGTCTGGATGCCCTGACCCAACTCGCACTTGCCCGGGGACAACGTAACGAGTCCGTCTGCGTCGATACGCAGCCAGGTATCAAGGCTCGGGTTCGCCACCAGCGATTCAGGCAAATTACTACCTGCGGCGACCTGCTGTCCGAGCACACTCGTCGGTACCATGTTGAAGTACAAAACGATGGCTCCGGTACCCTGCAAAAAGCTTCGGCGCGTAGTCATGACGATTCACCTTCCCGATAGCTACGCGCGGCCTCACCAACCGCACTTACGATTCGATTATGCGCACCGCAGCGACAAAGATTCCTGCTAAGTGCGGTACGGATTTGTTCATCTGTCGGATTCTTGTTTTTCTGCAGAAACGCTGCCGCAGTCATCACCATGCCATTGGCACAGTAACCACATTGCATTGCCTGTTCCTTGACGAATGCAGCCTGCAGAGGGTGCGGTGCTTCCGGGCTGCCCAGACCCTCAAGCGTGACTATTTTACTGCCGACGACGGCATTTACCGGCACGACACAGGACCGCACCGACTTGCCGTCGACCAATACAGCACATGCGCCACATTGCGCCACCCCGCAACCAAACTTCGGACCGTTCAACTCGAGGTCGTTACGCAGTGCATACAGAAGCGGCGTGTCCGGCTTTATGTCCAGCTGCACTTCTTTGTCATTAACATTCAATTTAATTGCCATCGAAATCCCTCGCGGTAAAACACGATAAGAAACCCAGGTCGAATCTCATGCCCGATCCTTTTTGTGCACAACACGCAGTGTATCTATCAATTCACTATCGTTCAGATCACCCATGCCGAGCTCTACCATTTGTTCGAATACTTGCTTGGCCGCATGGCCAATGACGGACTGACCACCAGCATCTTCGATCAACTGAATGCCGTACGCCATATCCTTGATGCGCATGCTGCCCGAAAACTGCACCGGATCTTCGTGACTGTTCTCAGCCATATATCGGCTATGACGAGCAACATGCGGACTGCCTGTAGCGCCGGTCGAAAAACCCTCTGCGGCGACCGCTATGTCGATACCGGCTGCCTCGCAGGCTTGCATGCCTTCCGCACACGCTGCAACCTGGATCGCTCCCATGACGTTGTAAATCAGCTTGAAAGTAATGCCCCTGCCGACGCCGCCAACATGCATCACACTTTTGCTGATGGCATCGAGAACAGGGCGCAATGCATCCACGTCTGCGGCGCTGCCACCGGCAAACACTTTCAGTTGACCTGCTTCTGCAACGTCCGGGCGGCCAGCGACGGGGCAGTCCAGAAAATGCAAACCCCTGGCTTTTGCGAGCTCATTAAGCTCCGACACCCACGTCAAAGACACCGTCGACATCTCGATTGCGTACGCACCGGGTTTTGGTTCTGCCTGCAACGCGCCGTCGGGGCCGTTCCAGGTTACCTTTGACGCATCGTCGTTGGTCAGGCTCGAGATAATTACATCGGCCCCGGTCGCAGCTTCCTTCGGTGTCGGTGCAAGCACTGCTCCGAGAGCCTCAAGTGGACGCGCCTTATCCAGCGTTCGGTTGTAAACGGTAACTGCATGTCCGCCGCGAAGGAAATTGCGAATGATTGGCTGGCCCATCATGCCAGCACCTAGAAAAGCTATTTTTGCCATCGATATTCTCTTCCCTGGATTTACCGGGTAATTGCCAGACCCTCAAGCGCCAGGCCATACGGAAGCAGCTCATTTAGTTGACGACGCAGCTGTTCTGTTAGCAGCAGTCGCGTATAACGGCGATTCATTTCAGGCTGCTCCATTAACTGGCGCGCGAGCTCCCAGGCACGCGGCAGCAGTTCTTGCCGTGGCAGAACCTCGTTCACCAAGCCATATTCCATTGCACGATGCGCATCGAGAACCTGTCCGGTCAGCAAAAAATAGCGACCGCGATTCAAGCCCATGATCATCGGGAAAACGACGTGCACGCCATCGCCTGGAACCAGGCCACCAGCATAGTGAGCAGAATCCTGGAAAGATGCATTCTCCGCAGCAAGCACGATGTCGCACATCACCGGTAATTCGGCATGACGTGCCGCCGGGCCGTTAACGGCACTTATCATCGGTACGTCGATGGCCAGAAGATTGCTGAGCAGACGGTTGGATTCCCAACCCAATTCCGCCCATTCATCAGGAGTTTGCTTATGTGCCGCCCTGTTCGACTCGGCCTCAGCAACCGGACCGGAGAATTCATCACCGGTGCCGGTCATAATCACGACCTGGTTTTGACGATCGCGCCCAATGTTAAGAAACGCCTCTTCCAGCTCGGCGTGTGGCAGCCTGCCCCAATGCAGTGGCCCGCCATCAGTGCCCAGCGTGATTTCAAGAATGCCGTCTTCGCGGCGCATGCTGATCGCCGCGTATTTATCGCAGTAGTCTTCAAATCGAACTCTAAGCTTGTCTACATTCGTGCTCATTTTCAGATTCTCACTGTGGGCCGCAGGGCCACCGCGCTATTGTGCTTTCGATTCACGGATATCGTCGAGTCCGTCAAAAAACGTTACCGGTGGATAGGCCGCCGGGTCGGTTACGACGTCCAGTACGGTCGTTTCGTTACACTCCAGCGCCTCACGCAGCGCCGGCAGATATTCATCAGCCTTTTCTATGCGGATACCGCGGCAGCCACTGGCACGCGCGATCGCCGCATGATCGACCGGCGTAAAATAGCAGGCAGTGCTGTGGCGCCCGAACTTCACATCCTCGGCATCCTTTTGATACCCCAGGCAACTGTTATTGAGAACGGTCAGCACCACCGGTGTCTTTCGGCGCGCCGCGGTTTCGAGTTCGGACCAGACATGCGCAAAACCACCATCGCCAACCATGCACAATACCGGGCTATCCGGGTTGGCGACCTTCGCACCGATAGCCAGTGGCAACCCCCAGCCAAGCCCAGCCAGGCCGCGCGGTGTAATAAAACGCATTCCGACTTTGAGAGACGGCAGGTAACAAGCCACCCAAAGCGTTGCGTAACTTGCGTCGGCAACAAGCGTCATATCCGCGCTTAGCACCTGTCGAATATCAGCAGCCATTCGTTCCGGCCTTATCGGACTGTCGCTCGATTGTTCCAGTGCTGCGATGTCTACAGCATGTTTCTGCCTGGCTTCGGCGATGCGTTCTTCGATACCAGGTATCGGTTCGCGACGTCCTTTGAGCTTTTCGTAAATGGCCTCCAGCGTAAGCCTGGCATCGCCGTTGAGCCGCAATGCTTCGTAGTTTCGACCAATCTCCGCACCATCGACATCAATATGAATATAGCGTGCGTGCTCGGGATAGAGCGCCCACGAATCGGTGCCGTTTTGATTGGTTCGCGTTCCAACGAGCAAAATAACGTCGGCCTGCTGAATGATCTCATTCATGTAACGCGTCGGCGATAGTTTCCCCATCGCGTAGCCGGTTACACCGACGGATAATGGGTGACGCTCATCAACAACGCCTTTGCCCATCACGGTCGTCATCACCGGAATGTGCGTATCTCGTTGCAATGCCGCCACGACTTCGCTTGCCGCCGAGAGATGCACGCCACCGCCAGCCAGGATCAGCGGCTTGCTCGCCGACGCCAGGAGTTCCACGGCCTCTTCGATCCGGGTTGGATCGGCAACCGTGCGATCAAGCGGGAAATATCCAAGATTACTCGAGCGCGATTCAGGAACCTGTATTTCTTCGAGCAGAAGATCCGCGGGAAGTATCAATGCGACCGGGCCTGGCCGCCCACTCGCCGCATTCGCAAAGGCCATATCAATATAGTCAACCACTCTTGATGCCTCGGTTACCCTGCGCACCCACTTCGTACAAGACTGGAACAGGGCAATATGATCAAACTCCTGGAAAGCATTGCGGTCAGCCTGTGTCCGTACCACGTCCTGAACAAGTGCAACGATTGGAACCGACACCTTGAGTGCCTCGGCCAGACCTGGCACGAGCAGCGTCGCTGCAGGCCCGTTCTGCGCAGAGACTACGCCGACCTTGCCGCTGGTGCGGGCATAGCCATCCGCCATCACCGTACCGGCATTTTCGGTTCGGTACATGAATTGCGTGATATTTCGCTCCTCCGCCGCCAGCAAGACCGCTGAAGGTAACGATTGCGAAAACATCACCTCCACTCCATGCCGCTTCAGACTATCAACGATAACCTCGGCTACGGTTTGTTTATTTTTCGGCGACATCGGTCAAAGGTCCTTTGGGTTCAGAGTTAGTCGGACAAAGCCACACTATCAAGTTATTATCTAACGCGCTTATAACATCCATAAGGAAAGCAGCAGTGAACAGTGGTCATTCGACATTAGTATTTTCGGCTCCGCCTTTACCAACGGTGCCTGTCAAGGGAACCGACCTGCAGTTCCCGGTGAACCGTATTTTTTGCGTGGGCCGCAATTATGAGGCGCATGCAAAAGAAATGGGTATGGCTGTTGATCGGGAGGCACCTTTCTATTTCATCAAGAGCGCGTCCAGTATCGTTGCATCTGGTGCCACCGTTCCATACGCGCCGGGTACCAGCAACCTCCACCATGAGATGGAGCTTGTCGTAGCAATCGGGCAGGCTGCTTTTTGCATCACTGAAGAGGCCGCACCGAAGGTCATCTACGGCTACGCCTGTGGTCTGGACATGACGCGACGGGATCTTCAATTCAAAGCCCGCGACAAAGGCCGTCCCTGGGATCTCGGCAAGAACTTTGAAAATTCAGCGGTAATCTCTGAAATTGTCAGGGTGAGCGAATCGGGGCTCATCGATTCCGGCGACATCAGCTTGTCAGTCAACGAAGAGCAAAGGCAATACGGAAACATTAGCGACCTCATATGGAACGTGCCTGAATTAATCGCCGATTTGTCAAAGTACTACCACCTGCAGCCAGGTGACTTGCTGTACACCGGAACCCCGGCGGGTGTGGGCCCGGTTGAACCGGGAGATGTCATCACAGGCAGCATAGATCAAGTAGGCGAAATCGAATTTACTATTGCTAGTTAGGTAGCCAGGGCGCCGCGCATTCGCAGCGTCGTTTGGTCGAGAATACGCACTAGTTTGCTTCTCTGCAATCGTTTGCAGTATAGTTGGCCCATGTTCGTCTGGGGAAGCGAATGACAAAATTATCACGAAGAGTATTTCTGCAGGGAGCAGCGCTGAGTTCTTTGTCTGTTAATTCAGTAGCTTCGGCGAAGATGGGGCGAACTGAGAACGTTTTTGATTTTGTCGTGGCGGGCGCCGGGCACAACAGCCTGATCACCGCCGCCTATCTCGCCAAGGCAGGATTCAGCGTCCTTGTGCTCGAGGGGCGACCTACTATCGGTGGTGGCTGCAAAACCGCCGAGGTTTGCATGCCCGGATTCAAAGAAGACCTCTGTTCGACCGTGCACGGGTTTATCCAGTCCAACCCGGTTATTAGCAAGAATGAGTTGGATCTCTTCGATTACGGGCTCGAATACATCGACCCCGATCCGATCATGCACACTTCGTTTGCGGACAAAGCTTCGATCACCATGTGGCACGACATCGATCGGACCTACGCGGAATACGCGAAATTCTCCAGGACCGATGCAGACACATTCAGGCAACTGGTCGACGAATATAAAGCTTATAACGCGGCCAAGAGCAGCGGCTCGAGTATTCCCAACAGCGCCGTTTGGCGCCGCAGATTCGCAATGTCCGGCTACGACCTTGTAAATGCGACCTTCGAGAGCCCGTATATCCGTAGCTTCCATCTCGCCCAGGGCCGCTTTAGCAGTATTCCCGGTGCGCATCCCAAGACAGGTAGTCAGTTGTTTACGGCAATCCGGCATCAGGTCAAAGGCCGCCCCATGCCAAAAGGTGGTTCCGGAATGCTGCCGACCGCCCTGGGTAGAGTGATCGAAGCCAATGGTGGCGTGATTCAGACCAATATGCCGGTTGCACAACTCATTATTGAGCAAGGCAGGTGCGTGGGCGTCGAATGCACAGATGGCAGTCAATACCGGGCACGCAAGAGCGTGGTTTCAACGATCCATATTAAGCACTTACTCGACATGGCACCCAAGAAATTGTGGGGCGATGACTTCCGGGAGAATGTGCGACTGCTCCAGCCCGAGCACGCTATGTTTGCTTTTCATTACGCGGTTTCAGAGCCGCCCAGGTTTGAGCTTGCTGACGGCAGTACCATTGCGCCGACTGAGTCAGCCCTGCTATCCAGCCCGGAGCGAATCCTGCTGGCGGACTACGAGCACGCCAGCGGAGAGTTAAACCTGGATGACCTGCCGCTGCAGATAGTCTGTCCCAGCATCGCGGATCCGACACGCGCACCGGCCGGCAAGCACACACTGAAAATCCTGGGCAATTTGCCGTATCAACTGAAAGAAGGTCCGCGGCACTGGGACAACATCAAGGAAGATGTTGCAGCAAAAGTATTCGATGGTTTTCGGAAGTTTTGCCCCAACCTGACTGAAGACAAAATTCTTGGCAAGTTCCTGCAGAGCCCGGTTGATATTGAACGCATGAACCCGGCTATGTGGCGTGGCAGCGTACATGCTGTCGCATATGGTGCTGCACAGGTTGGCGATATGCGCCCGGTTCCGGACTGGGCAGAATACCGAATGCCTATTCCCGGCTTGTACCAAACAGGATCTTGCACTGCTCCCGGCGGCTCTGTACGAGGCCAGCCCGGTCGTGATGCAGCCATTGCCGTCCTCAAAGATCATGGCAGCAGCATTGAGGAAGCTATAAGCAAATCCGTCGGAATGAAGTTATAACAATGAAAATTCCCGTTACTCTTGAATTGCTTTTGGCGCCCTCTTGCCGGGGCACGGCGACGCTCTGCACGTTGTTGCTCGCATGCCTGTTCGTCGCACCAGGGAACGCTCAACAATCAGACGCCGGCGCTGACTTCGCGGTCCCGGAAAATCTCGCGTCTCACCCCGCACCTGTTCAACCTTTGCCATTCAGTCACAAAACGCACATGGCGGTAGGGCTCGTATGCCAGATGTGCCATACCAATCCGGAACCCGGGTCCCTGATGACATATCCGCCGACCGAAACCTGCATGTCATGCCACGCCGCTATTCAGACGGACAAGCCTGCGATCGTGAACTTGCAGAAGTACGCGGAATCCGGGAACAAGATCCCCTGGGTTCGTGTCTACGCTGTCACGCCAGGCGTTAGCTGGAGCCATCGGGCACACCTGGAGTCTGGCGCGCAATGCGAGACCTGTCACGGTGATATCAGCCAGGTCGAGGCCGTATCAGAAAGCAAGGCTACTTTAGCTATGGCCACCTGTATAAGCTGCCACGAGGCGCGCGGGGCAAAGACCGAGTGCGTAACCTGCCACGCCTGGCCGACGGATCAAATGCTGAAACTCGAATAGTCGGTCTATCGATAGGCCACTGCCGTTGAATTTCGGATCACCAATCTCGGCTGCATACTGAGCACGCCTGGCCCATTGCTTTTACCGCTTATCATCTCCAACAGAGCCTTGGTCGCCTGCGAACCCATTTCGTACTTTGGCACCAGCACTGTCGTCAACCCCGGGTTCATTCGCTCAAGGAACAGAATGTCGTCATAGCCACTTACGGATATGTTTTCGGGCACAAGCAAGCCGACTTCTTTCATCGCGTCCATGCAACCAAGTGCCAAGAGATCATTGCTGGCGACGACGGCCGTAAAACTATTATCTCGCGCAAGCAGCTTTCTGAATGCGCGCCCACCTTCTTCAATTGTAAACCTGTCGCTTGTCTCGACCAGATCAGTTCGCAAATTGTGCATGCGCAAATAGTCAGCTACAGCTTTTGCACGGTGATAGCCCGTCGACGTATGTTGCGGCCCGGCTATATGCGCGATTTTGGTGTGCTTCATACCCATCAGATGGTCCAGCACCGAGCGGATACCGAAATCTTCATCGACAATGACGGCATTGACGCCATCGCCATCAACAGTTCGATTTACCAGCACGAACGGAATATCGTTTTCGATACATTCTTTAACCACAGGATCCGTTCGGCGCGCCGTCGCAATAATCACACCTTCTATCGACCGCCCCTGCATCATTCTGAGCGCATCGCGTTCTTTCACCTCTTCGTCATCGGTGTTCGCAGTGATGACGGTGTAACCGAGCGCTTCAGCTGTGTCCTGGATACCTCGAATTATTGGTGGAAACACGGGGTTCATCAGGTCCGGAATCAGCACACCAATTGCAAAGGAGCGATTTTGCTTGAGCGAGGACGCGACAATGTTCGGATAGTAGCCAAGTTTTTTGGCCGCCTTCTCGACCTTCTGCACCACTGCCGGGGATATCTGGTCGCGCTTTGTCGGGCTTAAGGCTCTCGACACGGTCGAGTGATGGACATCAACAAGATCCGCGACATCGCGTATTGTTACCTTTCTTTTTGCCTTGCGCTTCATACCACTAACTGGTCGTCCAACAGAAGATACAGATAAGGAAGCCTGATCATTATCAGCTGATCTTCACATCACCGTATTGCTCGGACAGGAGCGAGCCGAAATAGAACGTTTTCTGCAACGCGTCGCGTTCCTGAAACCGCGCATACCACTGTCCGACTTTTTCGCAGTCAGCCCAAAGCCTGCCCAGCCCGATGTCATCGAGGCGCACAATGACTGGAACTATACAAATATCGGCCAGGCTGTATTCGCCGAGCAGCCACGGCCCGGCAGCCTGCAACTGCGACTCCATTCGCTCTATCGTCATTCGCAAACGGTTTTCTGCCTGCTGCATCTCTTCATCGCTATAGCCTTTACGGCCCATCTTCAGAAAAAAGTCCTTACGCAGCGGTTTCGACTCACCAAAGGCAATGAACTCTTCTTCGCTCATCTGCTGAAAATGACGCAGGAACACCCGATTGTAAGATGGCACGCGAACGGCCGGCGCCGGTACCTCTTCGAAGAAGCGCATCCATTCGCGCATGTGGGCTCTGCCGGCTGGTGTCGCTGGGCTTAACGGAACCGCCGGAAACTGCTCATCCAGATACTCGATGATGACGGAAGAGTCGATGATTATCTCGTCATCATGAACCAGCGTCGGCACAACGCCGTTGGGGTTCAGTTGCTTGTATTCCTCTGTAAGCTGATCACCTTTAAACAGATCCAGTTTTATTTCCGAAAACTCCAGACCCTTTTCCCAAAGGCAAATTCTTACTTTCTGACTACAGGTAGACTGTGGCGCGTTGTAAAGAACGAATGACACGAACTCCTCCGAGCATCTAAAACGTAACTGCTGATCAATCTAGTCAAGCAGCAGGTTTGGAATGACCAGCGAAAACCACGGTATGTACGTGATCAGCATCAACACCCCAAGCAAGACCAGTAACCATGGAAAGGACGCTTTAATCGTTTCTTCCAGAGACAACTCTGCGACGCTTGCCGTAACAAACAGGTTTAGACCCACAGGGGGCGTCACAAGTCCTATTTGCATATTGACGATCATGAGTACGCCCAGATGTGTCGGGTCAATACCCATTTCCATGGCAATGGGGAAAACGATCGGCGTAAGAATCAGAACCACCGACGTTGGCTCCATGAAATTACCGGTGATCAGCAGCAGGACGTTGAGTACGAGCAGAAAGCCCCATACCGGAAGCCCCATACCGACAATTAGCTCCGAAGCCATTTGCGGGATTTGTTCGGTAGTTAACAAAAACGCGAACATGAAAGCGTTGGCAATGATGAACATCAGCATGACGGTTATCTTTGATGCTTCGATCAAGACCTTTGGCACGTCATTCATCGTGATATCGCGGTAAACGAAGACCGCAATGAAAAATGCGTATACAGCTGATACCGCCGCTGCCTCGGTCGGAGTGAATATCCCAGCGTAGATTCCGCCCAGAATAATCACCACCAACATCAATCCCCACAGCGCTTCTCGAAAGGTCTTAACGACGGTCTTGAAACTCGCTCGTTCCTGTCGCGGCATGTCCTGGTTTCGAGCGATGACGGCAACCGTAACCATCATTACCACGGTCAGGATGATTCCCGGCAGGATTCCGGCGATGAAAAGCCTGCCGATTGACGACTCTGTAATTGCCCCGTAAACGACCATTACGAGAGATGGTGGAATAAGAATCCCCAATGTGCCGGCGTTGCAAATTACACCTGCTGCGAAATTCCGCGTGTAGCCTGACGCCACCATCCCGACGATCATGACACTACCGACAGCCACGACGGTTGCCGGTGCCGAACCCGATACGGCCGCGAAGAATGCGCTGGCCAGAAGCGCTGCCATGGCGAGTCCGCCACGAAAGTGCCCAACCAGTGCATTGGCAAAAGCAACCATTCGGCGCGCAACACCGCCCGTGGTCATGAACGTACCGGCCAAAATAAAGAATGGTACGGCCAGCAGCGGATAAACCTGCATCGTGTGGAAGAACTTTTGACTTGAAGACAATAGCGTCTGATCGCCGAACAACAACATGGTCAGCACGCTGGCAAGACCAAGTGAGATCGCCACCGGCACACCAATGAACAGTAATACGAACAGCGCCGTAAGGAGAAAAGCGGCGGTCATGTTTCGTCCTCCGCGCCGTCTTCGACAAACTCTTCAGCGGGTCGAATCAGCCTCCAGCCTGCCTCTAACAGGCGATACACAAGCAACACGAAGCCAATCGGCATTGTCACAGTCAACAACCATTTCGGTGCCGGAATGTCTCTGGCCGCGTTACCGAGAGTCATTAATCGATCTACCAATACAGATGAGCCATAAAGCATCAGTAGCGCGTATACCACGCAGGCAAAGATTGCGACGATTGCGACGTGCCGCTGAAGTGAATCCGACAATTTCCTGGTAAACAGATCGGTCGCGATATGCGATTTTGTTCGCACACCGTACGACATGCCGATCAGGACCAGCGCCGCAAATGAGTAAGTCGTCGCCTCCAGCGACCAGAGCCACCCGGTGTTGAATACGTAACGCATTATCACCTGGAGAAAAGTGAGCACGGTCATGAAGGCCAACAGCGCCGCCATTAGCCACTCTTCCAGATGATCAATTATTTTGCGCATAACTCGTGATTCACTCTGCCGGCTTGCCGTATGCCTCTGCAGCATTGATCAGGTCGGCACCAATATTGTCGGAAAACTTCTCCCAGACGGGCCGCATAGCCTGCTGCCAGCCAGCCCTTTCCTCTGCAGTCAGTTCGATCACCTCGGACTGGCCGGAGGCGATGATTTTCTCTTTACCGGCGAGGTTAATGCTCGCGGCCTGCTCGTTAGCCCAGACACTTACTTCCTTAACGATGGCATCCAGCTCCGAGCGAATGTCGTCAGGCAGTGAATTCCAGAAGTCCGGGTTGACCGCGACGAGATAACCAATGTAGCCATGATTCGTCTCGGTTATATAGTCCTGCACTTCGTAAAACTTCGACGAATATGTGTTCGACCAAGTGTTCTCCTGTGCATCGACAGCGCCTGTCTGCAACGCCTGATAAACCTCGCCAAGCGCCATTTTCTGCGGATTACCGTCGATTTGCAGAATTTGTGCCTGCAGTACGTCCGATTCCATAATTCTGAACTTCAGGCCTGCTGCGTCTTGCGGAGAGCGCATAGGAACCGGACCACCAAATTGCTTCATGCCGTTGTGCCAGAAAGACAGGCCCAGCAATTTACGGTCGACGATCGAATTGAACAACTCCTTGCCATAGTCGCTGGCCTGGAATTTTTCGACTGTCTGCAAGTCAGGGAACAGAAACGGCAAATCGAAAATCTGGAACTTGTGCGTTAATCGGTCAAGTTTTGAAAGAGAAATGGCGATCATCTGGACCTCGCCGAACGCAAGCGCGTCCAGGGAGTCATCGTCGCTCATTAGCTGCCCGGAAGGATATACCTCGACAGTGACACGTCCGGCAAGGCGCTTCTCAACCAGTTGTCGAAAACGTTCTGCAGCCTGACCCTTGGGGGTAGCTGGCGCCGTTACATGCGGAAACTTGATCAGGATAGGAGCATCGGTCGTCTCTTTACTGCAACCGAGAAATAACGTGAGTACGCACAGCAATACCGCACCCCCGACCTTGCTGATCGCAAAACTGTTTCGGCTTCTTGTAATCATCGTATCCCCTTAATGTACTTGCTCGTATTGGGTCAAAACGCTAATTATTCCCCAACACATTCATGTCTCGCGCGAACAGCCATCAAGCTAGCAGCAATTCGGGCTCTTCAATATATCTTTTTACGACCTGCAGAAATTCCGCACCGAGCGCACCATCTACAGCTCGATGGTCAACGGACAGTGTGCAACTCATAACGGTGGCGACAGTTAATTCGCCATCCCTGACAACGGGTCGCTTCTCACCAACCCCGACCGCCAGAATACAGGACTGCGGTGGATTGATAATGGCAGAAAACTCGCGAACACCGTACATGCCGAGATTGGATAGCGTAAAACCACCACCCTTGTATTCTTCAGGCTTCAGTCTTCCTTCTTTCGCCCTGGACGCGAGCTCTTTCAACTCAGCAGATATTGTCGCCAGGTCTTTACTGTCAGCCTGAAAAACCACCGGAGTAATGAGCCCCTTCGGCGTTGCCACTGCGACAGCGACGTTGACACTCGTAAACTTGAGTAGTGTGTCTTCAGCCCAACCGGTGTTGACCATCGGCATATCTCGCAAAGCCAATGCACAGGCTTTAACCAGGAAGTCGTTAACGGAGACTCTCTGTCCATCCGTTGCCGCGTCGTTCAAGCCTTTACGAGCTTCCAGAAGCTTGTCGAGTTCACAGTCGATCGTGAGATAGAAGTGCGGAATTTCTCGTTTCGCCTCGCCCAACCGACGCGCGATCACGCTTCGAATCTTGTCGACAGGCATCTTTTCGTAGGTGCCTGGTGGCGGCAACTCGACCGCTGCTGGTCGTACCGTCGGCGCTCCAGTCGGCTTGGTCGCCAAACCCTGCTGTGCTGCGCTTGCCTCAACATCGCCGAGGACAATACGGCCATCGGGACCACTACCTTCGACGGTGCCAAGATCGATGCCCAGTTGATCTGCAATACGAATCGCCACCGGGCTGGCAAAAACGCGATCGCCTTTATCGGTGTCAGTGGACGCTTCCTGAACCTGCGCGACATTCGTCGCAGCGGCTTGTGGAGCATCAGCCGCTACGTCAGAGACAACATCCGCATCCGCACCAGGATCGAAGCCGTCCAACGCCTCCGGCGTTTCCCCCTCCAGCAACAGTACAGCGATTGGCGTATTGACACTGACCTCGCCCTCTCCCGCAGGCGCGAGGATCTTGCCGAGGATACCGGCATGCTCCGCCTCCAGATCGACAACCGCTTTGTCTGTGGACACCTCTGCGATGACGTCCCCGACCTCAATGGTGTCACCAGGTTCCTTGAGCCACTCTTCTATAGTGCCGCCTTCAAAGTCGGCTGCGAGTACGGGCAGTAATATCGTTTTTGGCAATGTCTTAGTCCTGTTCAGGGGCGTGCTTATTTAGCGGGATCTGCCGGGTGCCACAGACGCCTTGATGTCTCTTTTTCATAACCCTTGCCGTTTGGATAGCTCACCAACTCCAGTTGCATACCCCATGGTGCAAGGAAATAGACCCAGGTCTGCCCGGCAACCGGACCCACTGTACGTACGGTTGGCTCGCCGAGGATCCTGACGCCTTTGCTCTTCAGAAACGCAAGTGCTGCATCAAAGTCGTCGACATAAAATGCAAGATGATGGCCACCAATATCGCTGTTGCTTGGCTGGCTTGTATTTTGATCTGGTGCATCGTACTCGAAGATTTCGAAGTTCGAACCGTTCTTGCAGCGCAGAAACCACTGCTTCGTCATAACCGCTCGAGGATGAGTATTGAGGTGAGTCTGCATCCAGTCATCATCGGATTTAATCGGGCCCAGTTCGTAAAACTTCTCGCAACCAATAACATTTACAAAGAAGTCGACCGCTTCTTCAAGGTTCGGTACCGTAAAACCGATGTGGTCTGTTCCCCTTAAGCCGGGTAAGCCGATGTTATCTACCGCCACGTCATATACTCGCAATCGACTGAATGGGTCATTAGCTGACCGCCGCGAATGACCGGCCCATATCCGCGATCATGTTGGCGAACCCGCTGCGTATTTCTTCTTCACCGACAAACGCGGAGCGTTCCAGAACCCTGGATACGCTTGGCGACGCTTCTCCGCCGTGGATGCGTTTAACTGGTTGATCCAGGTAATCGAAGAACCGCCGCTGCAACTCATCAGTAACCATCGCCCCATAGGAGGTTGTCAAAGGACCCTGCTCGAGCACTACGACGTTGTGCGTCTTGCGAACGCTGTTACCGATCGTCTCCCAGTCAAGGCCGCCACGATCCAGCGAACGCAGGTCAATAACTTCCGCGTCGATGCCCATTTCATCAGCAACCTCGATGGCCTTGGACACCATCGTGAGGTAGGTCAGGACGGTAAATGCGCCGCCTCTGCGAGCAACCCTGGCCTTGCCAAGCGGAATGTAATAGTCGAAGTCTTCAGTAGCTCCGAGACCTTTGCTTTGATACAGGTCTACATGCTCAAGCATCATTACCGGATCCTCGCAAAGTAGTGCGCTGTTCATCAAGCCGACATAGTCGAACGGCGTTGATGCGGCAACAATTCGCCAGCCGGGCCACATCGCAAACATACCGGCAGGATCCATCGAATGCTGCGAGCCATAACCGGAGCCAAGAGCGACCTTCGTCCGCAACACTAACGGCACGTTTATATCGCCACCAAACATATGGCGTGCCTTGGCAATCTGGTTGAACAACTGGTCTGCAGCGACCAGTGAAAAATCGGGATACATCAACTCGACGACCGGCCGGTAGTGGCCGTCCATAGCAACGCCACCGCATAGCCCAACAAAACCGTGCTCCGCAATAGGCGTAGGAATACAGCGATCGGGCCAACGCTCCGGAATACCTTTGGTAGCTCCATTGGTACCGCCGCGCAGCTTGTGAATATCTTCACCCATCACAAAGTAGCGCTCGTCTGTTTCCATGCGGCGCACCATGACGGAGGCTATCGACTCTATCAACTTAACTTCCTGGAGCTCACCCTGGTAAGACTCCTGCTCGACGAAATCTATGCCGTCAAATTCCGACAGGTCGCCCCGCAATCCCTGGTCCCGGAAACTGACGTCGGGCCACAATGAACTCACTATTGCACGCTTGCTTCCCGCTGGTTCGGTCAACTTCGCAGAGGCAGTCTCAGCAGCGACCTTGGCCGCTTGCTGAATCGTGTTGAGCCCATCCTCATCCAGCCAGCCGCGAGACAACATTTCCCTTTCCATCTGCGCCAGTGGATCACGTTCCATGGCAGCGGCTTCCTCTTCTTTGCTCCGATAACCAAATGCGCTGCCCGGAAGGCCACCACCATGGTGGTAATAACGGTATGAATTGGCTTCCAGAACGGCGGGCCCTTTGCCCTCGCGAAGTAGCTGCAATACGGCGTTTGTCGCTACGCGCACCGACATCGGGTTCATGCCATCTACGCGGAACGACGGGATTCCAAAACCGAGCCCGCGCGAAGACATTCGTGTCTCGCGAGCCTCTTCGGCCAGCGTCGTGGATACAGCATACTGGTTGTTCTCAATGAAAAAACAAATCGGCAGGTTATACAGGGCAGCCAGGTTCATCGACTCGAGGACGTTGCCAATGTGACAAGCGCCGTCGCCAAAAAACGTGAAGACAACCTCGCCTTTGTCTTGTCGCCGTTTCGACCAGGCCGCACCGTTGGCCAGCGGCACGCCGCCGCCGACAATTGCGTTCGTGCCGAAGACACCGGCGTCTTCCCATCGCAAATGCATAGAACCGCCGCGGCCTTTGCAGAAGCCCGGCGTCAGGCCCAATATTTCGGCCATTGTCCGATACATCAGGTCATCGATGACCGCAGGTGTAGCTTCGCTCCGCGGGTCATAGCCCTCTGCGTCCACGTAGTTCAAGGCTTTCGAAAGAAACAAATGGTGACCGCGGTGCGGCCCGTTAATACCGTCCCCGGTATTGAGCAGAGACATCGCCGCGACCACTGCGCCTTCCTGGCCTACGCTGACATGCATGGGACCATGCGCCAGGCCTTCTCTGTCGAGATTCAGAATCTCTTCTTCGAATGCCCTGATCAGATGCATATGATTTAGCATCTTCAGCAATGTCTGCGATCCGGCATCATCCCAATCGGATGGTGTCGCAGTAATTTCCACCCACGGCGCATCAAGCTGCAGGGTCTTCGTTTCAGACATCGTTAGTATCCTGTTATTTTCTCGCCGTCATGGTGCTCGCAATCGGCGTCACCAATCTACGGCTATGTATTTCTTTTCGAGGAACTCGTGCATTCCATCCTGCGACCCTTCGCGCCCCAGGCCACTTTGCTTCATGCCGCCGAACGGTGCTGCAGGATCTGATACGAAGCCACGATTTACACCGATGATTCCGGCGTCTATCTGCTGTGCGACCGACAGTGCACGACCAACGTTGCCGCTGAAAACATATGCCGCCAATCCAAAGATCGTTTCATTCGCACGAGTGATTACGTCACTCAGTTCGTCAAATTCGACGATCGGTGCGACGGGCCCAAAAATCTCTGTGTTGAGGATCTCTGCCTGCGGATCAATGTTTGTTACGACCGTTGGCTCGTAGAAGAATCCTTGGCCAGCAGGGCGTTTTCCGCCAGTGAGGACGCGTGCACCACTTGCGACGGCATCGTTGACGAGGTGCTCAACCTTGTCTCTTGTACTTGCATTGACGAGCGGCCCAACGTCAACACCCTCATCCAGGCCGGGCCCTACCTTTAGTTCTGCCATAGCTGCAGCAAATTTGTCTGCGAACTCAGCGGCGACAGCGCTGTGCACATAGAAGCGGTTCGCGCCAATGCACGACTCACCGGCGTTACGCATTTTAGCGATCATTGCACCAGCGACAGCTTCGTCGATATCCGCGTCGTCGAGCACGATGAATGGTGCGTTGCCGCCGAGTTCCATCGAACAATTGACAATACGCTCGCTCGCCTTCGCAAGCAGAATACGACCGACTTCAGTCGAGCCTGTAAATGACACTTTGCTTACGCGGCTATCGCTCAGGATGCGGTTCGATATTTCACCGGAGCGACTGGAGGGGAATACGTTGACCACACCGGCAGGCACGCCCGCGTCTTCGAGCAACCCGGCGAGTGCCAGAGCAGTCAATGGAGTTTCTGAAGCGGGCTTCAAGATGACGGTGCAACCTGCGGCTAGTGCAGGAGCAATTTTTCTCGTTCCCATTGCCGCGGGAAAATTCCAGGGCGTAATCAGAAGTGATACACCAACAGGGCTGTAGTCAACCAGAATGTTATTGGCACCAGCCGGCGAACGACCGAAGTGCCCCATCGTCCGCGGTGCCTCTTCTGCATACCAGCGAAAGAATTCCGCAGCGTAAGCCACTTCACCCAACCCTTCCGCCAGGGTCTTGCCCTCTTCCCTGGATATGATTGTGGCGAACTCCTCTCTTCGCGAAGTCATTAGCTCGAATGCCTTGCGCAATACCTCGGAGCGAACTCGCGGTGGCGTTGCCGCCCATTCAGCCGCGGCTGCAGACGCCGCATCCACGGCACTCGTTGCGTCATCGGCAGAACCACTAGCAACTTCTGCGATGACCCGCTCGGTGGCCGGATCGACAACAGAGATACTGTTGCCATCGGACGATGGAAGCCACTGCCCGCCGATATAGAGGTTTGTGGGAATGCTGCTTATTAGTTTGTCGGACATAGTCTTAGTACTGGTTAGCTACAAATAATTCCTGGGCCGGGAACAAGGTAATGACCTTGCAGCCGTCATTGGTGACGACCACCTCTTCTTCAATCCTGGCAGCGCCGTTACCATCGGCCGCGGGGCAATAGGTTTCGAGCGCGAATACCATGCCTTCCTGCAACTCAAATGGATTTTCGAAAGAGACCAGACGGCTGATGATCGGCCTTTCGTGTAACGCAAGACCGAGACCGTGCCCGAACTGCAGGCCAAACGCCTCCATTTCATTGGCAAAACCAAACTCTTCCGCCTTCGGCCACAAAGCGGCGATTCGGTCTGTCGTCAGGCCCGGTCGAACCAGGTTAATTGCAGAGTCGATCCACTCGCGCGCCGTCTTGTACGCATCTACCTGCGCCGGCGTCGAGAGACCGACGTTCAGGGTTCGGTAGTAGCAAGTGCGATAACCCATGTACGACTGGATGATGTCAAAAAACGCCTGGTCGCCCGGTCGATACATGCGATCTGTGAAGTTATGCGGATGCGGCGAACAACGCTCACCGGATACCGCATTAATCGCCTCGACATCATCCGATCCATTGTCGTAAAGAAACTTGTTTGCCAGGGCAACCATTTCATTTTCACGCATGCCGGGTTTCAGGTTCTCAGCAATCTCCTGGTAGGCGCCGTCAACAAGCGCTGCCGACATATTTAGCAGAATAATTTCATCCATGCTTTTGATTTGTCGCGCATCGAGAAACACTTGCTGTCCATCGCGAATATCCAGACCTTCTTGCTGTAGTGCAAACAGCATGGGCGGTTCAACGATATCGACACCGATCGGCATGTCGGCAACGCCTTCGACCTTCAGCAGGTCATGAATTTCCTTTGCCGCATTCTTGAAGAGGTCCGCCTCAACCGGAACGGAGCCGCGCAAGCCGAGCATGCCGGCCTTACAGTGATCCTTTTTCAACCATGGCGCATACAGGCGATGATGCGATGCAGCCGAACCAAAATCCCAGAGATATGGGTTCGAGTTGCCTGTGAAGAGCGCGTAGCGACATATCTTGTCCCGGCTCCACTCGCCGATCACGCTGCTCGTCAGGTAACGAATGTTGTTGTTATCGAAACACAACAGTGCCCCAAGGTCCGAGTTCTTTAGCGCCTGCTCGGCGCGCGCAATTCGATACTTGTGCAAGCGCCGAAAATCAACGCGCTCCTCGAAGTCGACGTCTGTCCGACCGGGGGCTGCGATTGGCCGATCCCAGTTCCAGTTTGTCTGGATGTCTTCCGGGCGGATGACAACAGGTTCCGTAGACTCAATTTTTGACATGTTTCACCTGTTAATTGGCTTGATCATTGGGTTTGCGGGCACTCCCGGGGGTGAGCCTGCGTGCCTGGCAGAAGGACCTGGCTAATCTTCTGCAAACGTGTGCATAAAATGGTAGTCTATATTTCAGACATAATCAAACCCGCCTCGCCGGCCGTGCCAAACAGCGATAGGCGGAGCAACACAGAGATTGAACAATGCCGACCTACACCTACGAAACTATCCCCAGCAAACAGGGCGACAAACCGCGACGCTTCGAAGTATTTCAAAGCATGAGTGAGTCACCCCTGACCGAAGACCCCGCCACGGGCGAACCCGTCCGCATGATCATCACCGGCGGCAGTGGTCTCAAGCTGGGAGTGCTCAGGCGCAGTACGGTAGTCGATAAGAAAAGCCCTGCGGCCACCGCGTGTGGCTGCGCAACAGGCAGGCCCCATCGACATTAGGCAAGCTGGCACTATTCGGGCAAGCGACCGTCAAAAATGCTCGCGCAACCTGGCTGCAATTTCCTCGGCTTTTGCGCCATAACCGAAAACGTCGAGGAAAGCCCCCTGCCGATCCATCAGGAACAGATACGAGCTGTGAAACACGGTACCCGGGACTGAATTGTCGCCACTCGCCGGCTCGACCCCGTAGGTGACGTTGAATGACGCGGCAGCTGCGTCCAGTTGTTGCTTGCTTCCGGTTAGCCCGACCATTGCGGGGTGAAACGCTGCAACGTAGTTCGCGAGTCTTGCAGGCGTATCTGTTACGGGATCCACGCTGATGAATATTGGCTGCACATGGCGAGCCTCGTCACCGAGCTGCCGCATCATGCGGGCGACCTCGTACAGCGTTGTCGGACAGACATCGGGGCAACTCGTATAACCGAAAAATACCAGTCGCAGCTTGCCGTCGAAACTGCGCTCGTTGGTTGGTTGACCCTCGTGATCTGTAAGCTCAAACGTACCGTCAACGATGTCCTCGGCGCGACCCGGCGAACACAGAAGAAGCGCGCACAGGACGAATTGAGCATGCACGAGCCCTGCCCGTAAGAACAGACTGTTGCCTCTGCGTTTCATTAGTGGCAAAGATTATTTGAGATCGCCAGTACTGGCGGCCCGATATCAGGCGGCAAACCGGAAATCGACGACAGCCTGGCCCGACTTCGCATATCGAAGAATTCCACGGTTCCCTTGTCAGGTACCGGAATTGCCAACAAGCGGGAATCCGAAGTCACAATGCCATCAAGCGCCGCGCCTTCGAGTTCGTAATGATGTGTCACGCTCCCATTATCGATATCGATAAACGCCACTTCACCGAACTCACCGACCGCAGCCGCCGTTGAATCCAGCCAGCCGGGATTAATAAACAAAGGATGATCGACCGTCGCAACCGTGTATGCCGGTGCCCCAGACGCAGTTGATATTGCCGTCAGCGTGCGGTCCCCGTTATTCGGAACCAGCATGTAACGTCCGTCGGTGGTGCCCCATGGTCGACCGGGACTTTTGCCGACGTTCACCTTGAGCAATGGCGCAAACGTCGACAGGTCAATCATATGCACGACGGCAGCTGATGCTTCACTGATGAAGGCGACTCTGCCGTCGATGCTGCGCGAAATTGCCGACAAACCGGACCAGGGCTGCGCCAGCGCAATGCTCTTCCTTTTCGACCAGAGGTCGACCGCGTTAAAGGTCCCATTGCCGTCGTCTACCCAAAATATCATCGCGCCGTCGGAGCTAAAGGTGAACCCTGATTCTGTTTGTACGTCTTCTACAGCCAGCAGAACTGAGCGGCGACGAAATGCATGCACCTCGAGTTTCCCCGCGTCCTTGTCAAAGACAGCGACGGTTTCCCCAACAGGGCTCATTTCGATTGTCGACGGCGTTAAATCCAGTGGGTAGGCGATCTGTGTCAGATCTGCAGAGCTAAGGTCAACCAGGGTCAGACTATCGTCTGCTGCATGCGCTATAACCAGCGCCTTGAGCCGCGCCGAAACCATTACTGACGTCGGAACCTGCTTGAGTTCGATCGTGTGAACCAGAGACCTCTCCTGCAGATCGATGATGATTATCGACTTGTTGCTCGCGCTGGCGATAAACGCATAACGCGCCCCGTCATCGAAGCGTGCGAACGCCGCTGACGAAATCAGGAGACTCAACAACAAGCCTGTGGACAATATGCTGATCGTTTTCATAAGCTCGACATTAGCCGTCCAGTTGCAACCAGGGATAGATGAGGTCGCTCAGGGCGTGGAAATTATCGGTGACGAGCACGAGTCCGAATGCAACGATCACCAGCATGCCGACAAACCCTATCGTCGGCGCATACAGATGAATCTTCGACAGCAGTGGCATGGTACGGGACAGAAAGAATGCCGCCAAAAGAAACGGTATGACAACACCCATCGAAAAACCGAACATGACGGTGGCGCCAACCAGTGCGCTACCCAGGGAGCCCACGTAGATCAGCAGCGTAGCTATAATCGCGCCGCCGAAGCACGTGATACAACCCAGCGAAAAACCAACTGCGATCAACGCCGACCCAAAGTATGAGGCTACGCCCTGGGACTGAGCATCCAGCACTTTTTGTGGGACGAGACGGCAAACAAGTGGCGCCCGTGAACGCACACCAACCCACAAGCCCATCAGGATCACGATAATCCCGGATATAACACTGAGCGTTGGACTCCAGACCGCAAAAAACATTTGCATTTGCTTGCCAGCGTACCCGATGCCCGCGCCGGTCAAAGTGAACAATGCGGTCAGACCTGCAACAAATGAAACGGCAACCAATAGTAGCTTGCGTCTGACATCGACCGGAACGGCCGCAGTACCACTACGCAACTGGTCAACGGAAAACCCGGTGAGCGTAACCACATAAACAATGAGCAGCTGCAGCAGACACGGTGTTAGCACGAACGACAACAATCCCGCTGACAAGCCCAGCACCATGACAGGAGTCCAGGGACTCGGGTTTTCCAGGGCCGGCGGATAAGCGAGCGGCAGATCCCAGCTAACAATCCTGGGGGAATTGTCCGGATCCCAAGTGTTAAATAGCTGCAGCTCCAAAGCTGTCGAATCGTCGGTCAGAACTGGCGTGCCGTCTTCGCTATATGCCGGAAAACGCAGCGTAACGACCCTGTGGTGATACACCTCCAGCGGCCCTTCCACATCGAAGGGTGCATACTCACGACCATCAACTTTTAGCACCGCATCCGGCAACTGCCGGGGCAGGTCTTCGATGTGTGTGGTTTCCGTAACCAGGAACACCAGGTAAAGGTCAGGCCGAAACTGTGTGACAGCCTGCGCACGATCCGTAACAGCAAAATATTTCGGCGTTGCGTAAAGAACGTCGACCTGCGCTTCCCCCGAGCCGAACGTTGTCCGATTAAGGAACTGGCCTATGCTAATTGCGTTGCGCAGCTTTTCCTGCTTAACGCTGCCACCCACGCTCGCAATCAGGTCGTGGTCTTTTATGTAGTAGGGAAATACCAGCCAGCTGGCTGCTATCAATAAGGTAAGCGTGACTAACAGCGCTGTTACTGCCGCCTGGTGCCTGGAGAACCATGCATCACGTTGCGGGGGGTCGTCTGGACGCAACCCACTATCGAGCGACGTGGTTTTGGTATTCATCCGAACTTGTTACATCGCATCATCTGTAGCACTGCTAACTGACACAACAGGGCGAAACTCCTTCGCGCTCGCCGCTACGCGCACCGTGAAAAACTGATCCTTGAGTTTGCAGTCTGTGCAATACAGCGAGAACTCCGCCTCGGCTTCCGGTGCCCGCCACTCGACGCTACCACTGCTGCGACCTGCAACAACAAATTCGCCAATACCCAGATTGTCACTCTTGAACGTGTGTGGCTGAATGCTTGAATTCTGGATGATCAGTTGCACAGCGGTACCCGGTCGAATACTGACCTCTGCGGGCAGGAAGCGACCGCGCTTTGCCAGCGTGCGTACGGCCTGCATAGTGCCAAGGCTGCCAACGTAGGCTGATACTGCTTTAATCTCGTCTTCTGTGATCGCACTCTTGATGACGATCATTTCACCGGTAGCATCGATTGCGGCACGTATCGCCCCCTCGGTGGCACCGCGAATATAAGGCCCTACACCAACATCACCTTCCGCGTACTCTCCGTGACACGTTTTGCAGCCTACTCCGGCAACCGTGCTGAAAACCCGGGCTCCCTCGGCAAGCTGACTGTCATCATCGGCATGCACTGGAAACGGCAACAGGAGTGCTGCGACAAATAGGTGAGCCAACGCAATTCGCGTTGTTGCTGTGCCAAGCTTCATAGAATCTCCTGATTTGCTAATTGGCCAATACTGCGCAGTAAGACTAAAACTCGCCAGAGACGATTTTTCTCTTCATCTCTAATGCTTCACCGTGCAGGCCGTTCATATCAGACTGGGTTTTGCCGGGCGCGTTCCAACCATCGGGATAGAAGACGAAAGCGCCCGAATGCGTACTGCCACCATTTGGCAGCGGGATTCTCGCCGAGACCTCTCTGAGATCCAGGTCAAAAATGACGACCTCGAAACTCGCATTACAGCTGATCCACAACTCGTTGGCCTCGGGATCCGGGTGGAGAGTGCCATGATCACCGCGCACACAGCCCGTATAAAATTGATCCATGGCTCGCGATCCGGGAACTTCCATTGTCGCGGTGTCTACCATGCCCAGCACCTTGCCCCGGTTATGTGACTCTTCTCCCTTGCCGATGGTGTAGATATA
The DNA here is from genome assembly GCA_024640305.1 of Gammaproteobacteria bacterium. GTDB lineage: Bacteria > Pseudomonadota > Gammaproteobacteria > Steroidobacterales > Woeseiaceae > UBA1847. The sequence continues at coordinate 177,735 of JAHEFG010000043.1, read as the reverse complement.
TCGGTCGTCCCAGCCGAAGTGATTGCCATATGGACCGTCGACTCCGGCACGTTGTTCGGTAACGACCTCTTCCTCTTCCAGGTCCAGCTTCATGACGATGCTGTTGCGCGCACCGGTTATGTAGGCGTATTTATCGTCGCTTGTGAAGTTGACCCAGACCGGCGCACTGTCCGGGACGCTGATGAACTTCTTGATGTGCCAACTCTGCGGATCGATTATCCATATTGGGTTGTCGGTGAGGTGTTTGCGCATGTCGAAATCGCGATAGCGACCCGTACCAATGATCTTGTCGCCGCCAGACGAGGCGAAATAGAGATACCCTTCGCTGCCCTGTTCCTGATGCGAGATGCTGCCCACGGCACGATTGTCATCGTCCGGATCAAGCACGAATAACGGCTGCGACCAGCCATACAACATGACGCGCTGTTCACCCTCGGGGCTCGTGTAGGACTTGGCATGATGCGCCTGTCCTGCCAACTGGATGACTTTATCCACCTTCAGGGTCCTGGCATTAATCACGAGAAAGCGACCAGCGTGCCCACCCGTTGTTGTCGTGAATGACCCCTCGCCGGTTGGCAAATAGATCCACTTGCCGTCGGGCGATACGCCAAGACCGTGTGGTTCAAAGACGTTTTTCCAGCCCCACGACAAGACATCGAAACTCTGGCTCGCAACGACCTCGCGCGTGTCCGCATCGATGATCGCAAGACCCGGAAGCGTAACGCCGCTAAGCAACCCACCGTAACCCGGGCCTTCTGTTGTAATGAAAACCAATGGGTGCTCTTTTGAGTCCCATGCATCAGGTCCACTCGAATCCAGATCGTACTCCAGCACCACGCCGACCTTTCTTGTCCATTCATTTTCCCACGCCGCCTTTTGCTTCGCGGTCGCCTTTTTCGGTCCTGCCGCATGCGCTGCACCGAAAACCAGGCAGGTCGATAAAATCAGGGCGACAAACGCCGCGGATTTGGGTTGGGAAGATATTAAATTCATGGTCAGTCGCTCCCTGGAGCTCAATAGGTGGACGGTGAATATGAAGCCGGGCTTACCGAGCGCCTCGGCAGGGCACAACTAGCTTGTCTGCGCGTTGCGCACGCAGATAGAACCGCTGGTATCAAAAACTTAGGTGTCGCCAGAGTATATCCGCGCCCCGAAAAAGCTGCAAACGTGTGCATTGACGCCTTTCTTAGTATATTCAGGCGATCCATCAGCCTGCGGGAACCTCACTATGCACTTAAAACATCTGCTCTTTGGACTTTTTGGTCTCTGTCTTTTGGCGCAAGACCTCTCACTTGCCGATACCGCGAATGAAGAAGAGTTTGTCGAAGAAAGGCGGCTGCGACTATGGAGCGCGCAAACAAAGAATCCGGATCTCATCCGTTCGACCTACAGACGTGTCAAGCACATGCAAGGTACAGATCCGGGATCCTGGGTGTATGAGTGGTCACAAATCGGACAGTATTTTGCCGATCGTGGTGAGGTATTTGCCGCGGCGGACGACGCCGATGCGGCTCGGGAAGCATTTCTGACCGCATCCAAATTCTACGGCATCGCCAGGTTCCCGGCGAAGACGCTTCCCGGCCAGGCCGAGGCTTACAGTCAACACCTCAAGTACTACAAGCGAGCCGGCGAATACTTCGATCCGCGTTTGGTGATCATCGATATTCCTTACGATGGTCAGACAATACAGGGCTACCTGCACATGCCGCCCGACGCCGAGAAACCGCCGCTGATATTGTGGAACGGCGGTATCGACACATGGAAAGGCGACGTCTACAACAACATTAAGCCGTACGTTGAGCGCGGCTTTGCCGTACTAACCTTCGACGTGCTCGGTACCGGTGAAAATACCGCCTGGGCGGCTAAGCCAGATTCAAACGTCCTGCACAGCCGCGTTGTCGATTTCATGCAAGACCACCCCCTGATAGATGGGCGTTACATTGCCCATGTCGGCTTCAGCTTTTCTGGCTATTACGCCGCGCGTAATGCAATAACAGAAGATCGGTTGTTTGCCGTCATTGCCGCTTGTGCGGCCGTTCACGATGGCTGGAAAAATACTGATCGCGCCTGGGAGATTCAGGAAGCCTTGTCTGCTGCCATTCATTTCCCTCCCGAAGACACTGATGGAATAAATGAGTACATGCAGGGCTTCTCACTGGTCAAGCAGGGCCTGCTGACGACCGACCACAGTGTTACGCAGCCGACGCTAATCGTGAATGGCGATCTGGATAATCTGGCGCCGATGTCGGATCTGCGCCTGTTGGCAGATTCCGGCCAGGAAACCGACCTCTGGATCATGGGTGGCGATCAGCATTGCTTCGGACAGTACCGTTCGATTGTCATGCCCAAGATGGCAGATTGGCTTGCGAAAAAACTGGCGGCGCGCAAAGAGCAGAACTAAACGCAACTCATGTTGCTGCTTCTGCCATCCTCGCTTCACTAACGAGGCCGGTCTTTTCTGACAAACGGTGCAGCATGTAAATCGGTTGCTCCCTGGCCTCGGTCTCGTCGATACCTTTGCGCAGATCGACGGCGACGCTCGGCATGAGGCTGGCAAGCGTGCCAGCCCAATGCTGCTGGCCGGGGCAGTGAACGTGACCACAGAGCATCGCCTGAACCTGCGCATGGCGGCTCACTATATCGGTGAGGGCAGTGGCCTCCTCGGCTCGTCGATAGCCGCCAATATAATGATCGTCGACATCGAAAGGCGGATGGTGGATGAACAGCAAGGTCGGTCGACTCGGTTGTTCGCTCAACACTGCATCAAGCCACGCCTGGCGCTCCGCACAATAAACACCCTTGCGCTCGCCGGATGACGTCGAGTCGAGCGCGACCAGGCGTACTGGATAGTCCTCGATCGTGTAGTGAAGAAAATCGCCACTCTCAGGCAGGTAGGTTTTGTCATCGAAGGCCGCGCGCATTGCATCGTTATTATCGCGATTACCCGGGATCAGGTAGAGCGGCGCCTGCAAAGGGGCAAGCAACTCGCGCAGGCGCGCGTACTCCTCAGGCTGCCCGTGCTGCACCGTATCGCCGGTAAAGATTACGGCGTCGGGATGTTGCTGGTTGATATCCGCGATACAGCGCCGCAGGCAATCGGCCCGCAGCTGTGCTGCCGGTAGATCCGATGCCGAGGCCAGAATATGGGTATCGCTGATCTGGGCGATTAGCAATAGCGGCCCTTAGTCGACGATGTCATAGACAGATCCTTTCTCCATTTCCCAGTTGCCAGCGTCGCTGGTCGTACTGGGACAGGGTGAAGCAATGCCAATCTTTGTCGTCGAGCTTCTTATGATCGCCGCGATAGTAATACCCCGACCATCTCGTTTCCTTGCGGAGCATCTGGACATCAAATTACCCCGATTGAAGGTTTCGACAGATTTAAGAATATTCGATTTTTCTAATTTGTAAATCTTTCAGCTGATGCTGTCAAACAGGATAACTACTGGCGCCCAAGCCCATCGTAATATTCCTGCAGTACATCGATCACTTCCGCGCGGCTGAATTCGGCCGGGACGGACTCGTGGTTGGCAAGCATTTGGCGCAGCCCTGTACCTGAAATTGCCAGCCGATCTTCGGCTGTATGCGGGCAGGTCTTGCCCGTCGCCATGCCGCCGCATTTGTAGCAGAAGAAGGTGATATCGATCTTCAGGGGCTCGGTCTTCATGCTGCCCTCTGGCAGCGTGTCGAATATATGGTGTGCATCGAACGGTCCATAGTAGTCGCCGACACCAGCATGATCGCGCCCTACAACGAGGTGTGAACAGCCGAAGTTCTGGCGAAACACTGCGTGCAGCAGGGCCTCGCGGGGACCGGCATAGCGCATTTCGATGGGGTAACCAGCTTGCAATACGGTGCCGTCCACGAAGTAATTGTTCACCAGTGCATCGATTGCCTTGACCCGCACGTCGGCCGGAATATCGCCCGGTTTGAGCGCACCGAGCACCTGGTGGATCATCACGCCGTCGCAGATTTCGATGGCGATCTTTGTCAGGTACTCGTGGCTGCGGTGCATCGGGTTGCGCGTCTGGAACGCGGCTACTTTTGACCAGCCCCTGTCCTGGAACATCGCCCGAGTGTCCGCCGGGCGATGGTACAGCCCCGCATAGGTTTCCGGAAAATGGCCTTCCGACAGCGTGCGCACGGGTCCGCCGAGGTTAACCGGCCCCTGGCTCATCACTTTGGCGACGCCGGGATGCGCAGGATCAGTTGTGCGAAACACGTGCGAACATTCGAATTCGCGATCTATCGAATATTTCTCCTCAACCGTGAGGATGCCGAGCAATTCGCCCGTCTCTCCATCGACCAGCGCCACATCTTCACCAGCGCCGATACTATCGCCAAGATCCTGCGCGCAGGATAACGTGATCGGGATAGGCCAGAAAAGTCCGTCGGCAAGCTGCATGTGTTCGCAGCAACCGCGCCAGTCCGCTTCACCCATGAAACCAGCCAGCGGTGTGTAGGCGCCCATGCCAAGCATGAATAGATCCGAAACCTCGCGACTGGATAGCGGAACCTGTTTCAGGTGCTCGGCCCGTTGCGCCTCATCGGCCCTTTCGGTTGCCGGCAACAAGAGTGGCTGTAGGGAGTCCGCGCCATGCGGCGGTACTAAGTTCGACATGAAAACAATCTCCTTGTTTACGAATCTGCCTGACTAACAAAACGCGCACGCCATCTAATTACACATCAGGGGCGCCGTCAATTGTGGCAATCCGCCGCACGACAGGTGCAGCAAGCAGCGGCACCAGGCTGCCGACTACGATTACCAGCCATCCAGCGGCGCCCGGATCAGATAGCTTCATTACTTCGTGCAGCACCGGTGTGTACACCGCGCCAAGCACCAAAACCAGGCACAGTGCGAGTGCCAGCCAGATCCAGATATTTCGGGTTATCTCGTTGTTGAAGAAGCGTTTAAGATTGCTCCGCATGTTGAATACATGCCACAACTGGGCAAGCGCCAGCGTGCAGAATGCGACCGTCACGGCTTTTTCGCGGTCAAACCCCAGGTAAAGAATGGCAATGGCCATCGCCGCGAGAACAACGACGGCCATGACGATGCCGTAGAGCCCGATTTCAATCCAATGCCGGCGCATCAGTATTCGTTCTCTCGCCGGCCGCGGCTTCCTCGCCATTAAAGAAGTTCGTCCCGACCCGACGCCCAGAGCCAATGCTGGAAACACATCCGTTACGAGATTCAAAAACAGAATTTGCAGTGGCAATAGCGGTAATGGGGCGCCCGCAATAGTGGCGAGAGTGACAACAAGTACCTCGCTGGAGTTGCACGACATCAGGTAGATAACGAATTTACGAATGTTCTCGAAAATTACCCGGCCATGCCCTATAGCCGAAACGATCGTGCCGAAGTTATCGTCCTGCAGCACCATGTCTGCGGCTTCTTTGGCAACTGCCGTGCCACGGATGCCCATGGCAATGCCTATATCTGCTTTTTTCAGAGCAGGTGCATCGTTGACTCCGTCACCTGTCATCGCGACGACCTGTCCGCGTTGCTGAAACAGGCTAATTAGCTTGAGTTTTTGTTCGGGTGTAACGCGCGAGAAAACACGCGTAGCAACCAGATCATCAGTGCGCCCGTCCGCCAACAGTCGGTCCACCGCATCGCCGCCCAGGAACTGCTGCGCATCTAATGACGCATCGATGATGCCGATTCTTGCCGCAATGTTTCGGGCCGTCTCGGCGTGATCCCCGGTAACCATGACCACCGATACGCCAGCATCGCGACACTGCCTTATGGCATTCTCTATTCCCTCTCGAGGCGGATCCTCAAGACCGACAATACCTCGCAAAACCAGGTTCGCATAATGGTCCGTTTCGACCGTGTCGACTGTTTTGTCGGCAAGCGCAATAGTGCGCAACCCGCGCGCGCACAGTCGTTCCAACCGGCCAAACCAGCGCTGTATCTCTTTGTCCTCAATCGGCAAGACACCATCGCTGGTGTGCACGGCACTGCAGCTCGACAGAATAACTTCGGGCGCTCCTTTAACAGCAACCAGGTAGCCACCGTTGCGTTTATGCACCGTCGCCATGCGCTTGCTATCGGGATCAAACGGATCCTCATGAACTTCCGGTAATTGTTCGGCAAGTTGCTCGCGATGAATATCAAGTTGCGCTGCGGCGACGAGCAAAGCGACTTCGGTTGGATCACCGACCGCATGCATATCTGTATCCCGCTGCAAGGTCGCGTTGTTGCAGAGTGCTGCCGTCGTCAGCAGCCCACGTAACAGCGCTGCCGAATCCGGATCATCTCTTTCTTCAAGCACGATGTCGGTATCCGCCAGCAGCACTGTGGTTACCGCCATGCGGTTCTCGGTCAGCGTGCCGGTCTTATCGGTCAGAATCACACTCGTTGCACCGAGAGTTTCGACGGCCGATAACCGCGTAATCAACGCATTGCGTTTCGCCATGCGCCACATGCCACGCGCCAGTGCAATAGTGGCAACGATCGGCAAGCCTTCGGGAATCGCCGCCACTGACAATGCGATCGCTACTTCGATGGCAAGAATCGCATCCCGACCACCCAGGATGCCGCCGACGGCGATCAAAACGCCGATGACAATCACGGCCCACGCGAGACGCTCACCGAGCGAGTCCAATCGTTTCTCGAGCGGTGTGCGCTGCTCCTCTGCCTCGCTAACCTGCTCGACTATCTTGCCGAACTCTGTCCGCATTCCCGTAGCGACAACAACACCGCGTCCTTTACCGCGGGTAATGGCCGTACCTCTGAATGCCATGTTGTGACGATCGAGAATGACCGTATCTTTGCTGAGAGGATCTGTATGCTTGCGCACCGGCAAGGACTCTCCGGTCAAGGTAGACTCATTCGCGCACAGTTTTGCTGACTCGATTACGCGAAGATCAGCCGGTACGAGATCGCCTGCCTCGAGCAATACGATATCCCCGGGAACCAGTTCTTCGGCTGCGACACTGCGCACCTGGCCCGCGCGCAGCAGTACACAGGAAATCCGTGCGAAGCGACGCAAAGCTTCCATTGATCGAATTGCTCGCCACTCTGTAAAAAAACCGATCGTCGCATTGATCAGGATCACTGCGAAAATCGCCATGGCTTCCAGAAGATTGGAGAACAGCAGCGCCAGGGCACCGGCGGCCAACAGCAATACAACAACGATGCTTTTGAATTGATCCAGCAGGATCGACACGAAGTGCCGCTGCTTTGCAACGCGGAGCTGATTGGAGCCAACTGTTTTGCGGCGCCGTTGCGCTTCGTGCTCGTCGAGACCGCGCAGCGAGTCGACCGCCAGCTTCTGCAGCACGTGGTCAAAGCTTTCGCTCCATGCCGACAATTCGTAATCGACTTGCATAGTCATTGTCGTCGGGCTGGCAGCGCTGACACTACATTCCCTTTTCGCCGCTGTGTGTCATGAACGGCTGCCGTGCGTCTCGATCTTTATCTTTTGCTTATATTCGGCAATAGACACGGCTGCACCAAACTCCTTGCGCATCTCCATCGCAAGGATTTTCTGCGCTTCGCGCTCGCCATGCACCAGGTACACGGGCGGCATGTTCTCGAAATTCCGGTACCAGGCCATCAAGTCTGCCTGATCACCGTGCGCAGACAATCCGCCGATCGTATGTACCTGCATTCGAACTCGGAATTCATCACCCCAGAGTTTGATGGTCTCGGCACCATCAACGATGCGCCTGCCGAGCGTTCCCTGTGCCTGAAATCCGACTATGAGCAGATGACACATCGGTCGCCAGACGTTGTTCTTCAGATGGTGCAGGATGCGCCCGCCACTGCACATGCCGCTGCCTGCAATGATGATCGCGCCAGAGCGGATCTCATTAATCGCCATCGACTCTTCGGCGGTGCGTGTTGCGTGAAAATTTGGCAGGTCCGGCAAATTCGACTCGGGTCCAAAGAGTTTTGCACCATAGAGATGGCGGTATTTCGAGTAAGTCTCAGTCGCCTCGATGCCCATCGGGCTGTCAAGAAATATGTGCCACTTGTCGAGGTTCCAACGTTCGTAGTTTTCCGCCATGAGGTACAGAAGATCCTGCGTGCGACCTACGGTGAACGCCGGAATCAGGATGTTGCCCTGCGCCGCTCGCGCCGCCTCGAATACGTCGGTCATCTCCTGCATGGTTTCCGCGATGGGCCTGTGCAGTCGATCGCCGTATGTGCTCTCCATCAGCACCGTGTCTGCGTGTGTAAACGTCGACGGCGCGTTCATTACCGGGGCTTCGCGATAGCCGAGATCGCCGCTAAATATCAGCCGGCGGCTGCCACCATCGTCGCTATAGACCAGCTCGACGATTGCGGAACCGAGGATATGCCCTGCATCGTGAAAGCGCAGTGTCAGTCCCGGAACGACTTCGATGGCCTGGCCATATGGTGCGCTTTCGAATTGATCAAGGCTCTTTTCGGCATCCTCTCGCGTGTACAGTGGTTCCACGAGAGTTTTGCCGGTGCCGCGACGTTTGCGGTTTTCCCACTCAGCATCTTTTTCATTCAGGTAGCCGGAATCCGGCAGCATGATCTCGCACAGCGCCCTGGTAGCGTCCTGAACGTAGATCGGACCCGTGTACCCTTGCTTAACCAGGCGCGGCACGCGACCGGAATGGTCGATGTGCGCGTGACTCAGGATTACGGCATCTACTTCGTTACCCGCAACGGGAAATGGAAGCCGGTTGCGCTCTTCATTTTCTGCGCCACCCTGAATAAGACCACACTCAAGCAACACCGTATGTCCACCAGCACGGATAACATAGAGCGAGCCCGTAACCTCGCCGGTTGCACCGAAAAACTGTAGTTCGAAACCCATTTTAAATACTCACAATTTTTGTAACTACATAGCCCAAATAAATCCCGATAAGTATCAAAGCCTCCGGATAAGGTAGATTGCGTATACCGTTATTAACGATATCGCTTCGATTCTTGATACCTGTCCGTCCAGACCAAACAGGCCCAGCAGCACCAGCGAGCCGAGCAACATTGCGCCGTGCTGGTAAACAATTTTCCGTGGCAGTACGAGGGGAGATGTCAGGCCAGTAATACCCAGCACGAAACTGATTTGCGCCAACGCACTGCCAACCACAATATCGGACGCCTGTCCTGATTTAAGGTTTGCAACCGCAGCATCAACGGCGATCGTCAACTCGGGCAAGTCGCTGCCAATCGACAGTACGACAGCACCAATTATGAATTCTGAAATGCGTAGCCGGGCGGCGATAGCGACAGCGCCCTGAATGGTCGCCTCGGTCCCGAGCCATAACCCGACGAGACCGGCAAGTAAGGCGAGAAACTCCATGTCAAATGACATTAACGGCAGAAGTCTCGCATGTAACACGGCCTCGTTGGCAAACGTAATTAGAATAACTACTTAGCCTGCGTCTTGTATGATCGAACACAGGTTCCACCGGGAAAGACGATGCCGTTATTTAACAAGACCGAGCTCGAGCGGGCGACTCAACTGGTTCACACACAGATGCTGCCGACACCACAATACGTCTGGCCACTCATCAACGACGCTGTGGGAACCGAGGTTTTAGTAAAGCACGAAAATCACACACCAACCGGTGCTTTCAAGGTTCGGGGCGGGATTACTTTCATGGACTGGCTGCTACGCGATCACCCGGGTGTGCGCGGAATTTGTACGGCGACACGCGGCAATCATGGCCAGAGCCAGGCCAGGGCGGCGACGGCCGCGGGGCTGAGTGCCAAGGTCTACGTCCCGTACGGCAATTCGAAGGAGAAGAATGCAGCGATGCGTGCCTTCGGTGCCGACCTGATCGAGTTTGGAGACGATTTCGACACGGCACGAACAGAAGCGATGCGCGTAGCCGAGGAAGAACAGCTGATGATCGTCCCGCCGTTTCACGTTGAGCTTGTCAGAGGCGTGGCGACTTACGCATTTGAGTTATTTACGAGTGTTTCAGATCTCGACACGGTCTATGTGCCCATCGGCTGTGGGTCAGGTATCAGCGGCCTGATCACAGCGCGCGATGCCCTGGGCTTGAAGACAAAGATTGTAGGCGTCGTTTCCAGCGAAGCCCAGACGGCCAGGCTGTCATTCGACGCCAGACAGTTGCTGGAAACCGAAAGTGCTAATACTTTCGCCGATGGCATGGCCGTGCGTGTCCCGGTTGCGGAAGCATTCGAAATTTATTCGAAGGGCGCAGAACGAATTGTCACCGTGACTGACGATCAGGTAGCAGAAGCGATGCGTCTCTATTTTCGATCGACACATAACGTTGCCGAAGGTGCAGGCGCGGCATCGCTTGCGGCACTGATGCAGGAACGCGCGCAGATGAAGGATCGTAAAGTTGCCGTCATTCTCACGGGCGGCAATATCGATACCAATTGGTTTTCAATGGTCTTGTGCGGCGAAACGCCACGTAGTTGCTGATCTCCCCAGAGACACACATAAGACATCAGTATAAACACTTACATTGAAATATCTGAATATGTAGATATATTATTTTCAGTGCGATCAATCCTGCAACGATCCCGGACGCTGATAATGACCCACCAATACACGTTACTCGCCCTCACGGCGCTGCTCCTGCCCGTTCCGGCGTTCTCCGAATCCCTGACTGAAGCGTGGGATACAGCGCTTGCTTCCCACCACCAAATCGCCGCAGCTGCCGCGCAGCGTGATGCTGCGGACTATGACCTGCAAAGTGCCCAGTCGGCGCGGATGCCCCAACTGGGCATTTCGACCGAGTACATGTGGATGGATTCCGCGCCTGGTTTCTCGCTGGGCGGAATCACAACGCCGCCGATCTTCGAAGGTGACGATTTCATTCGTGCGGGCGCTCAGCTCAAGGTTCCGATCTACGCCGGCGGCGGTATTAGTTCTGGCATCGCCGCGGCAGAATTGGGTGCCGGGGCTGCAGCGGATCAACTGCATGCCGTCATACAGGGCACCAAACTGGGTGTGGCCGAACATTACGTAATGGTTCTTCGCGCGGAAAGCGGCGTAACCGTTGCCAGGTCGATTGTCGCATCACTCACGACACATACCGACGATACCAGGAACCGCTTTGAGTTCGGTGCCGTACCACAGAACGACTACCTGGCAGCCAGCGTCACGCTGGCTGACGCGAAGCAGCGCTTACTGCAGGCGGAAAACGCGCTCGATTACGCGCACGCCGCCTATAATCGTTATCTGGGCCGACCCCTGGATGCTCCGGTAAATCTGAGCCCATCGCTGGATATCGACAACCTGATCCCGGTGGCGCAAAGCGTTCAGGACCTGATCACCCTGGCGCAAAAACAAAGACCGGAGCTGTCCGCCATGGCATTGCAGGCAAAGTCACTACGCAGACAATCGGACACGGCTCGAGCCAACTCGCGGCCGCAAGTTTCACTGACAGGCGGGTACATGTTCCTCGAAAACGAGTTTCTCGATGACGATGCTTTCTGGATGGCGGGCGTGTCGCTGCAGTGGAATGTGTTCGACGGCGGCCGTGCTCGTAAGCAGGCAGCATCGCTCGACAGCAAGGCCGCCGCGATTGGCCATCAGCGCGCTGACCTGGAAACCATTATCGCGCTCCAGGTCCGACGCTCGTGGAACGATCGCGAGGAAGCCGAGAACCGCATCGGTGTTGCCCAAAGTGCGGTCACGCAGGCAACGGAAAACCTGCGCGTAGTACGCAATCGCTACACGGCGGGAGCCAGCACCAACGTGGAGGTGCTCGACGCGGAGGCCCTGCGTGAACAAAGTCTGCGCAACAACGATGATGCTCGCTTCGAACTTGTCCTGGCCAGGCTTCGACTCGCGCGAGCGGTTGGCAACCTGTGATATCCGGCATGCCTCGCAAACCAGACATGATCGATATTGATGCCCTGCAATTGCGGGTCAACGAGGCAACGTCATTGCTCAGTGCAATGTGCAATGAAAAGCGGCTCATGATTCTGTGTCAGCTCATCGAGAAGGAACGGACGGTGAATGAGCTTGCGCAACTGGTGGATGCAGCTCAACCGACAGTCTCGCATCATCTTGGCCTGTTGCGGCGAGAAGGTCTCATTACTGCGCGGCATGACGGCCGCACACGCTTTTACACGCTCGCGGGAAATGAAGCTCGCGAAATACTCGGAACCCTGCAGTCGCTGTACTGCGAACCGACGTCAAAGGACATCGAACAATGAATACTCTGCCGCTGTTTCCAATCCGACGCTTTTCGGCGATGACATTGCCTGCGCTATTGCTTTTCGCAACAGCACAAGCTCAGGACCTGCCGTTCGAAACCGCAATCGTCGAACTTGATGAAACACCACGCGAGCGTTTACTGGACGGCACCGTTGAAGCCGTGAACCAGGCCACCATGTCGGCGCAGACTGCCGGTCGTATCGCTGAAGTGTTCTTTGACGTTGATGACTACGTGCAACCGGGCGCGCCGCTCGTGCGCTTCACGGATGTCGAACAGCAATCCGCGCTCGGACAAGCGAAGGCCGCGCTGGACGAGGCTCGCGCCCGACAGAACCAGGCTGACGAAGAGTTTCGGCGCATTGCCGGACTATTCGAGGCACAGTCCGCGTCGAAGCGCGAGTACGACCAGGCTCTTGCCGCCAGGGATGCAGCCCGGGCGCGTGTCGAAGCCGCAAGATCCTCCGTTAGCGCCGCCGAGCAGCAACTCGAATACACGCTTGTGCGCGCGCCCTATGCCGGCATTGTCACCGAGCGTCACGTTGAGACCGGCGAGGCGGTCGGCGTCGGACAGCCGCTCATGAGTGGTCTCTCACTCGAGGTCCTGCGTGTCATCGTTGATCTTCCGCAACAGGTAGCGACACAGGTTCGAGAGTACCGCAAGGCATATGTGCTTACCGATGAAGGCCGCGTCGCAGCAACTAACGTCACGATATTTCCGTACGCCCACAGTGCCAGCAAAACGTTTCGTGTGCGCCTCGAACTTCCCGAAGGGCAGTTCGCGCTCTACCCCGGCATGTTCGTCAAAGTAGCTTTCGTCACAGGCGAATCACGACGCCTGCTTGTACCAACGAATGCGCTGCTTCGGCGCAGCGAAGTCACGGGCGTGTATGTCGTCGATGACCAGCAGCAGGTGCGCATGCGCCAGGTACGCGTTGGCGGCACGTTTGCCAACCGAACAGAGGTGCTCTCGGGACTGCGGGAGGGTGAACGTGTCGCAGCTGATCCCATCGACGCCGATATTTACCTCAAGACCAGGGTCGTAACGGATCATGACTGACAAACTCGGACTGTCAGGAGGCCTCGCCAGGCGCTTCCAGGACAACGCATTGACGCCATTGCTAGCGGTGGCGGCACTATTGCTCGGTGCGCTCGCGGTCGTAATCACGCCGCGCGAAGAAGAACCGCAGATCGATGTCACCCTGGCCAATGTCTTCGTAGCGTTCCCGGGAGCGAGCACGACTGAGGTTGAGAACCTCGTGTCGATCCCGATGGAACAGGTACTGGCTGAGATTGACGGAGTAAAGCACGTCTACTCGGTTTCAAGGCCCGGGGTTGGAATCCTGACCGTGCAATTCGAAGTCGGTGAGCCGCGCACCGAGGCGCTGGTCCGGCTCTACAATGCGATCTATTCGAACCAGGACTGGCAGCCCCAGGCGCTCGGCATTCTGCCACCACTCGTTAAACCGAAGGGCATCGACGATGTGCCGATCGTAACCGCAACCTTGTGGACCGAGGACACCGAACGCGGCACACATGAACTCTTGATGGTTGCACATGCGCTCGAAGCCGAAATCAAGCGTATCGCCGGCACACGCGATGTATATACGATCGGCGGCGCGCCTAACATCGTTCACGTGGAACTGGATCCGCAGCGTGTTGCTGGTTACGGAATGACGCTTGATGACTTGCGCTACGCCCTCACGGCGAGCAACGTCGTTACGCAGGCCGGCTCACTGATTTCGAACAATGTAGAAATTCCGGTGCAGGCCGGGACATTCCTTAGTAGTGCCGAGGATGTTGCCAGAATGGTCGTCGGTCTGTTCGAGGATCGGCCCGTTTACCTGGACGATATTGCCGATGTGCGCGCCGGCGCCGACACACCTGACCAGTACACGTGGTTTGCGTCCGGCCCTGCCGCCGAACATATCAGTCTCGAGCAAACCGGGCACGCCCCGTCCGTGACAATCGCTATAGCCAAGAAGCCAGGCACGAACGCGACACGGATAGCGAACGCGGTCAAGGAACGCTTCAACCAACTCGAGGCAACGCTGATCCCCGAAGGTGTCAACGTCACGATCACCCGAAATTACGGCCAGACGGCCGACGACAAGGCATCCAAACTAATTCAGAAGCTATCGTTCGCCACGCTGTCGGTCATATTGCTCGCCTGGTTTGCGCTCGGCTGGCGCGAAGCAATTATCGTCGGTGCAGCCGTGATCGTCACGCTTGCCACGACGCTGTTTGCGTCCTGGGCCTGGGGTTTTACGATAAACCGCGTATCGCTGTTCGCACTGATCTTTGCGATCGGCATCCTTGTCGACGATGCCATCGTCGTTGTCGAAAATATCCATCGGCACCGCAGCCTGCGACCCGGCACCATCGGTGACGTCATTCCGCCTGCCGTGGAAGAAGTCGGAGGACCGACGATACTCGCGACGTTTACGGTCATCGCAGCGCTTTTGCCGATGGCCTTCGTGACCGGCCTCATGGGCCCGTACATGAGTCCAATCCCGATCAACGCCAGCACCGGAATGCTTATATCGCTGGGCATCGCACTAATCCTCACACCCTGGCTCAGTCACCGCCTGCTCGCGCACGCGCCTGTGCATCACGTCGAAGACGAGAGCGAGTCGCGCCTGCACCAGCTGTTCGAGCGACTCATGCGTCCATTTCTCAACGATACGGGCGGTAGCCGCGCACGCAAAATTCTTTACGGGAGCCTCGCCGGCGCTATTGCGGTGGCGATGCTGCTCGTTGTCGCCCAGCTCGTCGTCCTGAAGATGCTGCCATTTGACAACAAATCTGAATTCCAGGTTATCGTAGACATGCCCGAAGGCACCGCCGTCGAGGCAACAGCCAGAGTGCTCGATGAACTCGCCACGGCGATCGAGACCGTCCCCGAAGTTACCGACTACCAGGTCTATGCGGGTACCGCTGCACCAATCAACTTCAACGGCCTCGTGAGGCAATACTATCTACGCAGCGGCGGTAATGTTGGCGACATCCAGGTCAACCTTGTAGACAAGAAACACCGTGACCGCTCAAGTCACGAGATCGCCCAGGCCGTTCGTAATGACCTCGCCGAAATCGGCCGACGTAACAATGCATCGATCAAGGTTGTCGAAGTGCCGCCGGGCCCGCCCGTGATCTCGCCGATCGTCGCCGAGATTTATGGGCCGGACTACGAAGAGCAAAAACGACTCGGTCTCGAGTTCGAGCGCTTGTTCGCGGACACGGCCGATATTGTCGATATCGACAGCACGGTCGAGGCAGATGCGACGCGCCTCGTCGTCGAGGTCGACCAGCAGCGCGCGGCATTACTGGGCATACCGCAACAGCGCGTTGCAGCGATTCTTCAAATGGCACTGAACGGCGAAGACATCACGTACATTCACCAGGCGCGGGAACGCTATCCAATTCCTATACGTCTCGAAGTTCCTGTGGAGTCAAAAGACGACCTCGATTCACTGCTGGCGCTCGAAGTGCGTAGCCGCACGGGGCAACGCGTGCCTATTGCGGAAATTGCGACCGTCAGGGAAACCGGGTGGGACGATGCGGTATATCACAAGGATCTGCTGCCGGTCGTCATGGTTATGGGCGACATGACCGGCAGGCTCGACAGCCCCCTCTACGGGATGTTCGACCTCGCAGGGCAGATCGACAATCGTGCCGAAGCAGAGCATGACGTCGATCAACGCTACATCAGCCAACCAGACGATACTTATTACTTCTCACTCAAGTGGGATGGCGAGTGGCAGATTACCTACGAGACATTTCGTGATATGGGCCTCGCCTACTCGGTCGGCCTGATACTGATCTACCTGCTCGTCGTGGCACAGTTCCGCTCTTACCTGTTACCCCTGATTATCATGGCGCCAATTCCGATGACGATTATTGGTGTCATGCCGGGCCACGCCTTATTCGGCGTAAGCTTCACCGCGACATCCATGATCGGCATGATCGCACTTGCCGGCATCATCGTACGCAACTCGATTCTGCTCGTTGATTTTATTCTCCACGAACAACGGGCGGGCAAAGCACTCGAGGATGCCGTGATCCGTGCCAGCGCCGTGCGCGCAAGACCGATCGTACTGACCGGTATCGCCGCCATGATGGGCGCGTTCTTTATCCTCGACGACCCGATCTTCAACGGTCTCGCGATCTCGCTGATCTTTGGCATACTGATTTCGACGATGCTGACCCTGGTAGTGATTCCGGTCCTGTACTACAGCTTCAGGAACGTACTGAAGGCGGAACAAAATCCCGCTTGATAACTCGAGATCTTCAGCTACCATGCGCCCTGGCAAAAAGCGCTACCGCAAACCCGGCCGATATGTTCGAGTGTCGTTTTTGCGTGTCACACACGAAGTAAGCGTAAGATTCAACAGGGCACTCTGAGCCCGCAGGAACACTCGAATGAAGCAATCCGACAAATTACTTACCTTTGGCTGGCGAGAGTGGGTCAGCCTGCCGGATCTCGGCATTCGGAGAATAAAGGCCAAAGTCGATACGGGTGCCCGAACGTCAGCGCTGCATGCCTTCGAGGTGCGGCCATACTCCGAGAATGGTCGCGATCTCGTTGCTTTTCGTATGCACCCCATCCAGAAGGACAATGAGACAGTCATCAGCTGCATCGCCGACGTCCTGGACATCCGCTCGGTAACTGATTCCGGAGGACACAAAGAAAAACGATATGTTATTCGCACTCAACTAACAATTGGTGAACATTCATGGCCAATAGATGCCACACTGACCGCACGTGACGACATGATGTTCCGCATGCTGCTTGGCCGCACAGCCATAAAGGGTCACGCACAAGTAGATCCGTCGAGATCCTATGTGGTCGGCAAGAAGCGTCGTATAAAGGGAGCGACCTAGTTCATGGCAACGAACAGTACCATCGAGATTGGCGGCACGAAGATAGCGCCCGGAAAACGGGTGAATATCGATTTGCCGGTTGCCGACTTGTACACATCGGAATCACTGCACATGCCAGTGCAGGTTATTTGCGGTCGCCGAGCCGGTCCCGTGTTGTTCGTTTCCGCTGCAATTCATGGCGACGAGCTCAATGGTGTCGAGATCATTAGACGCTTACTGAAAAGGAAATCGCTTGGTTCAATCCGTGGCACACTGCTGGCAGTGCCTATCGTTAATGTGCACGGCTTTCTGAACCAGTCACGATATCTGCCGGATCGGCGCGACCTGAATCGTACTTTTCCAGGCAGCGCGAAGGGATCCATCGCCGCTCGACTGGCAAACCTTTTTATCACTGAAATAGTTTCAAAGGCTGACTACGGCATCGACTTGCACACTGGTGCCCTCAATCGATCTAATCTTCCTCAAATTCGTGCAAACCTTGATGATGAAAAGACGTTGGAATTCGCGAACGCCTTCGGTGCTCCGGTCATAATCAACTCAAATACACGGGACGGTTCGCTGCGTGCTTGCGCGGCCGGTATGGGCATGCCTGTTCTAACCTACGAAGCTGGCGAAGCGCTGCGTTTCGACGAGGTCAGCGTTCGGGCCGGCCTGCGTGGCATCCTGAATACGATGCGTCTGATAGGAATGTTGCCACGACTCAAAAAGGATAAGGCGGTCGCGCGACCGGTAATCGCTCGATCCTCGAGCTGGGTTCGTGCGCCAACCAGCGGCATTGTCAGCGCGAAGGTAAAACTTGGAAGTAGCGTCGTCGTCGGGCAGCGCCTTGCTATTATTGGCGACCCGCTGGGAATAGAGGAGACGAACGTCGTTGCACCTATCGATGGCATTGTCATTGGCTGCAGCAACTTGCCGCTCTCACACGAAGGAGACGCGCTGTTTCATCTTGGCGGATTCAAGAGTATCCCCAAGGCGGAGGGCGCGGTGGAAAGTTTCGCGGTTTTGCACGACGACAACAGTTAAAGAGCCACGGCGATTGCTCGCTCTGGCCGAATCGGACACCACAGGAAGCAGAGAATGAAAATTGGAATTCTTTCGACGAACAGGAACTTGTACTCAACCCGCCGACTGGTTGAGGCAGGTGTTGCGCGCGGACACGAGATGCCGGTCATTAACCACAAGCGCTGCTACATGAACATCACCAGTCACCGGCCAAGCGTGCACCTTAAGGGCGAATCCATTACTGGTGTCAATGCGATCATTCCGCGAATTGGCGCGTCGGTCTCCTTCTATGGCACCGCCGTTGTCCGGCAGTTCGAGATGATGGGCGTTTATTCGGTCAACGAGTCAGTCGCCATTACGCGTTCCCGCGATAAATTGCGCGCGTGTCAACTTCTCGCACGAAAAGGAATAGGCCTGCCCGTCACCGGGTTCGCTAACTCACCCGATGATACCGAGGACCTGATCGATATTGCGGGCGGCGCACCCGTCGTCATCAAGCTGCTGGAAGGAACGCAGGGGGTTGGTGTGGTTCTTGCGGAGACCAGAAAAGCCGCAGAGAGCGTTATTGAAGCGTTTCGAGGTCTGAAAGCCAACTTTATGGTGCAGGAATTTATCGCCGAGGCCGGCGGTGCCGACATCCGCTGCTTCGTCGTCGGCGACAAGGTCGTTGCGGCTATGAAACGGCAGGGGAAAGAAGGTGAGTTTCGATCCAACCTGCATCGCGGCGGCTCCGCGACATTAATAAAGCTGACTCCCGAAGAGCGCTCGACAGCAGTACGCTCGGCCAAGGTCATGGGCCTGAACGTCGCCGGCGTCGACCTGCTCCGCTCCAATCATGGGCCAGTCGTCATGGAGGTGAACTCCAGTCCCGGGCTGGAAGGTATCGAAAAGGCAACGAATAAAGACGTGGCCGGTATGATCATAGAGTTCATCGAAAAAAACGCCAAGAAGAGCAGTACGCGAACACGTGGCACTGGCTGAGCATACTGTCTGCGCTTTCTAGTACGGGGACATCCAAACAATGATTGATGTGGCTAAAGAAATCTGGGGTTACGTGTTGGCGACCGGACCGGGCGGCCAGGTAATTACCATCGGCCAGCTAGCCACAGTAATGCTCTTGTTGATCTTCGGGTACTTCGGCAGCCGCTTACTTGTTTTCCTTATCGGTCGGCGGCTTGCAACGACGAAGCTGCGACCTGACGTCGTTTACATTGTAAAAAGAATTGTATTTTTTGCAGTTATTGTTCTGGTCGTTATTACGGCCCTGGGGTTACTTGGAATCCCTCTGACTGCGTTTGCGTTTGCGACCGGCGCATTGGCTATTGGCGTCGGTTTTGGCGCACAGAACATCATCAACAATTTCATCAGTGGTTGGATTTTGATGGCAGAGCGCCCGATTCGCATTGACGATTACATCGAACTCGATACCGCGCAGGGAACCGTTGAGGAAATTGGTTATCGGTCGACGCGCGTCCGTCGTACCGACGGCGTGCACCTGCTCGTGCCAAACAGCTCAATTCTGGAAAACACTGTCGTAAACTGGACGCTCATCGACAATGCAATTCGCACAACGGTACGCGTCGGCGTCGCCTATGGCTCGCCGGTTCGCCAGGTAGCGGATCTGATTTACAAGGCAGTAATAAGCCAGCCGGAGGTCAAAGATACGCCTGCACCAAGCGTTGTTTTTGAAGATTTCGGTGACAACGCCCTGGTGTTCGACGCGTACTTCTGGTGCGACGTTTCCGGCGACCGGATATTGCGCCAATTCCGGAGCGATATTCGCTTTCGCATCGCCGAGCTTTTTGAAGAAAATGGCATCGTTGTTGCATTTCCGCAGCGCGACGTACATTTGGATGCTAAAGATCCTCTGCGCATTCACGTGATGCCAAACGACGAAAGGGTCGCCGTCAAAGGCGCGGCGCTTGAAAGCTAGACAAGGGAACGACCGTTACGTGTAAGTCGATCACCCAAAAATTCGGAATGCAACGTACGAGCAGTAGGCAACAAGAAATATGCTGCCGGCAACTCGTCCCAGTTTTGCTTTACGCATGAAGAAGATGGGAATAAGCACAGCAGCAAGCACCCACGATACCGCAAGATCACCAACGCCGCCCGTTGGTATCGGAATCTGCCCAATCAGTCCGCTCGCTGGTAACACGAGCAAGGAATTGAAAATGTTTGAACCGATGACATTGCCCAACGCCAGGTCAGATTCTCCCCGCATGGCCGCGACTATCGTTGTCACTAGTTCCGGCATACTTGTGCCTACCGCAACGACAAACAGACCGATGATTGCTGGGGAAGCCCCAAAATGCGATGCGAGGCCTAAAGCATTGCGGACGGTTAGCTCGCCGCCGACAAAGAGCAGGGCAAAACCTGCAAGAACCAGAAACCACCGTGCTCGTCCGCTGGGCGCACTCAAAATCGCAGGGTGCTCGCTGATGTTAACGAACAGTGCCTCAGTTGGTTTTGTGGCAAGCAGGTCGTGAGCGCTGATATAAACAAATATACAAAACATGAGCAGTAATACGATCGAATCCGACCGTCCCAGCACCGCGGGTGAGCCTTCTAATGGTCCATCGAGTGCCATCACCGTCATCATGGTCGTGGCCAGCAACAACAACGGCAGTTCGCGGCGAACGAGTTCACCCTGGATGGTGATAGGCGCCACAATTGCTGCGAGCCCCAGCACCAGGCCGAGATTGCTGATGTTTGATCCAACGACATTGCCGAACGCAAGCGCAGTCTCCCCACGTAGACTGCCGACAATGTTCACAATAAGTTCCGGTGAACTGGTGCCAAAGCCGACAACTGTCAGCCCAACGATCATCGGCGAAACACCGAACTCCGATGCTACCTCGGAGGCCCCGCGCACCAGCAGCGTGCCTCCGCATAGCAGCAAAAGCACGCCAAAACAAACACCGGCAAGAGCGACCATACCGAGAGTCTACAGCAAACAACCGTCATTCTTGCTTATTATGGGGTTCAGGCTGATGCTGCAATTACATGAGCGAAGGGTCGCGACGATCTGTTGATAGAGGTAATGGACAAGTGAACGCATCAAATCCGAATTTCCTTCACGCAATGATTCTCGATGGCAAGGGCAGAGGCAAAGAAGTTGATGCCGCGACTGCCCTCCAATGGTCAGGCAAAGAAGGCGTGCTATGGGTCCATATCGATGTGGCTGACGTCGCGTCAGCCGATTGGTTAGCCGAGCAAAGCGATCTCCCGGCTGCCGCTGTTGAAGCTTTGCTCGCGGGCGAGACCCGACCGCGCTCGACCGTCGTCGAAAACGGATTGTTGATTGTTTTGCGAGGTGTCAACACGAATCCTGGCGCTGACGCTGAGGATATGGTTTCCGTTCGCCTGTGGTTAGATGCCAACCGCATAATCACATCGAGGCGGCGCAAACTGTTGTCTATTCAAGATGTACGAAAGGCGCTGGCTTCCGGGGAGGGGCCCACCTCCTCCGGCGACTTTCTGGGCTCGTTAGTCGAGAGGCTCGCAGATCGGATTGGTGATTTCGTCGATACGATCGAAGATCGAATGGATGCTGCCGAAGAGGAAATCGCATCGGGCCGATCGCTCGATTTTCGTCAGCGGCTGTCATTGCTCCGCCGACAGATAGCACACGTACGGCGATTTCTTGCGCCACAGCGAGATGCGCTCGATCGCCTGAACCGGCAATCCTATGAGTGGCTCAAAGAGGCCGACGCCAACAGCCTGCGACAGGAAGCAGATCGCATAACAAGATATCTCGAGGACCTTGATTTGGCTAAAGAAAGGGCCATTGTTTTACAGGAAGAACTCCTCAGCCAGATCGCGCAGGAGCAAAACGCACGCATGTACGTATTGTCTGTTGTCGCTGCCATTTTTCTTCCCCTGACCTTCGTGACGGGTCTACTTGGAATGAATGTTGGCGGACTGCCAGGCCTTGAAAGCAATTTGGGTTTTGTCTGGTCTGTTATCACTATGACGGTCGCGGCAGCCATCCTCATCGTCTTCTTTCGCTGGAAGAAGTGGTTTTGATAATCGCAACTACTGGCCGATCGAGAACATGCGTTTATGAGCAAATTCGTCCAAAATCTCACTACTCGGCGGCGGTTTCTGTCGCTTGCATTGGTGTGCATGGGCTGGCCCGCGACAAGCAATGCAGATCTGCAGATCGAGGGCGTTGACGACGAGCTTGCTCAAAATATTCGAAGTTACGTTACGCTGGCAACGGAGCCATGCGATGCGGAGCCATGGCGTATTCGGCGGCGATTTCGCAGCATAGAAGCGGAAACAAGAAGCGCGCTGGAGCCGTTTGGCTATTATTCACCGGTTATTGCCGCAACTCTCGAGCCAGGTGATGACTGTTGGCGTGCAATTCTTAAAATCGACGCCGGCAATCCGGTACGCCTGCGAAATGTCGACATCACTGTTTCAGGGCCAGCCCATGTCGACCCGACTTTCGCTGAGTTTTTGTCCTCGGACCGATTTAATTCCGGCACGCAGCTTCGACATTCCGATTACGAGCAACTAAAAAAGTCGCTGCAGATTCGCGCCGCCGAGCGTGGCTATCTGGAGGCCGGCTTTAGCAAGAATTCCATCAATGTGTGGCCCGAGGAGTTTGTCGCCGACTTGGCGCTGAGTTTCGAGAGCGGTCCCCGCTATGATTTCGGTGACATAAAGCAAGAGCAGACATTTATCGATCCGGATATTGTCACAGCCTACCTTGATTTCGAAACCGGGACGCCTTACGACTCGCAAGTGCTCGCCCGGGCTTACACTGAATTGTCCATCAGCGGCTACTTCCGTCGCATCGAACTTCTCCCTGAAACGGAAAAGGCACAGCACAACCAGGTTCCGATTCGTTTGATCCTCGAACCAGCGGACCGTATCGAATACACCATTGGCGGTGGCTATTCCACGGATACCGGACCGCGGCTGCGTGCCGGCTTTGACAACCGGCGCGTTAATGAGAAGGGCCACCGGTTCAATGTCCATACCAGCATCGCCCCCGTTATCCAGGGAGTTACCACTGAGTATCGCAGGCCGCTCAAGGATCCTCGTAGCGAGTGGATGAGCTACACGGGCGCTTTCACGCTCGAAGAGACAGACACGTTCGCAAACGACACCGTTCGGATTGGCGTCAGGCGGTCAAAGCGCATCAGACCTGAATGGATGCGGACTCTGTCGATCGATCTCAATCATGATCGTTTTGATGTTGGTGGCGAAGCGGGCACCAGCACGCTGATTTTGCCGGCCATCGCATTTGATCACAGACGCTCGGATCGCGAAGTATTTCCGACACGAGGCCGGCGCTTTGGATTGGAGCTTCGTGGATCCGGTCGGACAATTGGTTCAGACAACTTTTTTCTACAGGCTTCCGTTTGGGCTCGATGGGTACGCTCGATGTCGGACAGCAGCCGAATTCTGGCTCGAGCTTCCTTCGGTGTGACGTACAAAACGGATTTCGATGAACTACCGCCGTCGGTACGCTATTTTGCCGGTGGCGACGAATCCATACGCGGTTTTGGCTACAACACGCTCGGCCCCGAGGATAGCGAGGGCGATGTGATTGGCGGAAGCAATCTGCTGATTGCGAGCATAGAGTATGAACATCGACTGCGGGGCGACTGGTATGGCGCCTTGTTTGTTGACGCCGGCAACGCTTTTGATGGCACCGATATCGACCCGGCCATCGGCGCGGGGCTCGGAATAAAGTGGCTCTCGCCGGTCGGCCCACTGCGATTCTACCTGGCGCACCCGCTGAACAAGTCCGATCAAACCGTACGTCTTCATGTCCGGCTTGGGGCAGACTTGTGACGCGGCGTATCGTGCGCTGGTCGATTGCTGTGGCAGCCGTCGCCGTACTGGTCGCCGTTACTTCAATTTACTGGTTGGTCGTTACCGAAAACGGCGCGCGTTGGCTGTTATCAAAGGCATCGCCATACCTGCCGCCCCAAATGAGTATTGCAAGCCTGGACGGAACGCTGTTGAGCGGCCTGCAGCTTAATTCACTACGGTGGGATGACGACTCACTATCAATCTCGATTGATAGCGTCCATACAAAGTTCGCGCTACTGCCACTGCTGCGACGAAGTCTCAGTATTTCTGCTCTCAACGTACGAACTGTGGAGGTGATGATCGGCGATCCTTCCGAGAGTGACGCTGCGCAAGGCCCGGTTGCTATTGAATTGCCAATTACGGTAGCTCTTGACGCAGCATCAATTAGAGACGTTCGTATCCAGATTGCCGATGAAGAATACCTGATAGATTCCATCGCCTTGGGTGGCCGAATGTCGGGATCCCACCTGCATATTTCGGAGTTCGATGCTGCAAGCAATTTAGGGGAAATAGCGTTCTCCGGAAATGCACATCTTGCCAGTCCCTACACGGCTTCTGTAAATGGCAGATGGGCTTTGCAGCTACCTGGGAAGCCCCCGCTGGCCGGACAGATGCAATTGCGCGGGGACAATTCGCGCTACGAAATTCAGCATACGCTTAGCTCGCCATACAAGATTGCCACGCGCGGCTGGCTTGCCTTTGAAAGTGGCGAAGTTCGAGCCGATATCGAAAACAACTGGCAAGTTGTCGATCTTGCTATAGCAGACGGCAGGACGGTACACGCCCGTGACGGAATGCTGCGGTTGATCGGCACCGCCGAGCAGTTTGCGTTTGAAGGCAACACCACACTGGCTATGGATAACGTACCGCCTTTCCTCGTTTCATTAAGCGGCGACAGCGACATGAATCGCTTCAGCCTCGAGACGTTAGCCGTTGGCAGTGAGTGGGGGCAATTACTGGCGAGTGGTTCGGTAACGATCGGACCCGTACCAAACTGGGATCTTGGATATGAGCTCTTTGACATCAATCCGGCGCTGCTTAATTCGCTTCTGACCGGCCAACTGCAACTACAGGGTCACTCGATCGGAAGAGTCGAAAATCAGGAAGTCATTGCCAATGCGGCGCTGGATAGCCTGTCGGGCAATCTTAACGGTTATCCGGTAACCGGTTCTGCAACCTTATCTTACGCAGATGAGTTGCTGCGTTTCAGGGATGCGCGCATCAACGTAGGTAGCAATCATGCCGTTTTCAATGGTTCCTACGGAGCAACGCTCGACGTCAATGCCACCCTGCAACTGTCCGATATAAGCCAGCTGATTGTGGCGGCGGCCGGCTCGGCCCGCGGCGAGCTGCGCTTGCAGACCGCCCCTGATCACGTCGCGTTGTCTGGCAATTTGGACGGCGAATCGCTGCTGTGGGAGGGTTATTCTGTCGACCGCCTTGAATCCCGTTTTGACCTGCCTGCGACCGGCGCTGGAGAGATCTTCTTGCGCGCCCAAAACGCAGGCATCGGTCAGCTCATGCTGGAGTCGATAGATATTGATGGCGACGGTGCCGCCGGGTCACATAAAATTTTAGTGCGCGTTGGGGCGTCGGCGGGCCAAGCCGAGTTTCGAGCTAACGGTGGGTACGCCGGCGAACAATGGACAGGGTCGCTCGAGACACTGACTCTGCGCGGTGAGGCGCTCGGAGAGTGGGCGCTGGAACAGAAAACAGCTGTCGCCATCTCGGCCAAGGCGCTAATAATTGATCGTGCCTGCCTCCTCGCCGTCTCTCCGCCTGGCACAGCCTGTGTCGAGCTGCGTTATGAGGACTCGGGGCCGCTGCGCTTCAAGACTTCAATTGGCGGACTACCTCTCGCCGCGCTACCGATCTACCTTCCAGAGGCATCGAGCATTACCGGTGTCGTAGAGGCAGAAGGCGATGGCGAGTTCTCGGATCAACAACTGACCGGAAATGCCAACTTGAATATCTCGGGTCTCGGCCTGCGCGCACTTTACGAAGACGAGGAAATCGCAGTGGATTTCGATGTCGCGACAATTAGCGCATCTATTTTCGAGAACCAACTTAAAGCGAAGCTGGAACTGGTTGCGGCGGACAAGTCGGCCAGCGCGAACGCCAATATAGAAGTTGCCGACGCCCTCGATCAGGAGTCGCAGGTAGCGGGGGCCGCTACGCTCGAACTCAGTGATCTGTCGTTGTTTTCGTACCTGTATCCCGATGTCACAAAAACATCCGGACGAGTTGCCGGACAGGTCGCGGTATCAGGCAGCTTGAGTGCACCCGAATTTGTCGGCGAAATCGGCATGCGAGATGGCGCTTTTGAAGTAAGACGAGCTGGCATCACTGTCACCGATGTCGCGCTGCGGCTGCGGCAATCGGAAGCCGGGCGACTCAGCCTCGACGGCAGCGCAAAATCGGGTGAAGGTAATTTGTCCGTCAGCGGTAGCACGACGTTGAGTTCAACTGCCGGCGTGCGCGCTCAGTTAAATCTCAAAGGAGACAATTTTGAAATACTGCGCCTGCCCGGATGGCACGCGTCGACCTCGCCTTCCATCGATGTGCTACTCGATGATCGTGAAGCTCGAATCAGTGGCGAACTCGGCATCCCCAATGCCAATATCGTCATTCACGAGATACCTGATACGGCCGAGCAACCGTCGGCCGATGTGATTGTCCATCGCGAGGACGAATCACAAGAAGCCATCCGCCGCGAGCTGTTTGTTGATGTCCGAACTGAGCTTGGAGACGCCGTTTCACTGGCGGCGTTTGGCCTTACAACCGGTCTCGAGGGTGCGGTTCGCATAACGGGTGGCAGCAAATCGCCGTACGCCGGATCGGGCCGGCTGATCCTGCGCGACGGCCGTTATAAGGCCTATGGGCAAGACCTGAAGATTGAACGCGGTGAGCTGATATTCAACGGCCCACTGGACAACCCGACCCTGGATGTTCGCGCGACGCGTACGGCTAGTGACGATGTCGTCGCGGGGATTCATCTGACTGGCACGCCGGCGCAACCGAGATCTACGGTCTTTAGCGAGCCAATCCTCAGTGATGCAGAAGCGTTATCGTATTTGCTGACGGGACGGCCCCTGGTCAATGCGAATGCCGAGCAGGGAGACATGCTGAACCAGGCTGCATTTGCTCTTGGCCTCAGCACGGCAGGAAGTGTTGTGTCGAACATCAGTAACCAGCTCGGCCTGGACACGCTTGCGGTAAAAGGAGGGTCAGGTAATCAACAAATCGTGGCCGGCAAGCGTGTGGGCAACCGCCTGTTGGTTGAATACGCCTATGGCATTGTCGACAACCTGGGTACGTTGCTATTGCGCTACCAGTTGAACAAACGCCTGGTTCTGGAATCTCGCTCAGGCTCCGTCAATAACGTTGACGTTGTTTATAGCGTCAAGAGGGACTGAGCTATGGAAAGGGGCACTGTATTCAGTGCTAGTTCAAGCCTTTGTCAGTTTGCTTTCTCGGCGGCCGGACCAACAGGGTAAAACGCGATCAGCGCTTCGGCTTCGAGCAGTTCCTCGGCCTCGTCGTCGGTGCTGTCCTCCACTTCCTCGACCCATGCGGTCAGTTGACGCTGCAAATCGGCCAGGTGTTCGGCTGTTCCCCGAATGCGTAGTTTCATAAAGAGCGCCTGACGCTCGTCGTCATTGCCCGACGATTTGATGGCATTGACGATTTCATCTTCGCTGGCTCTGAGCATGTCTCTGATAGCACCGGAGTCTTCATCCTCTTCATCAGCAAACAGGGCATGATCGGCTTCGAATCGTTTGCCCACAGCCTGGAAATGCCGTTCAACCGTGCCGCGCTTTTGCTTTTCCTGCGTAATCTCCAGAAGTCCGGCCGCGTGCAGAGCATCGACATGACGATAAAGCTTGGTGATCGGCTGTTTCAGAGCCCTGGCGACCTCGCCGGTCGTTCGCTCTCCCCCGGCAAATTCCTGCATGATACTCAGTTTGAATGGGTCTGAAAGCAGGCGAACCTGCTCTAAGGTGCTGATTTTAAATACTTCTTGCATCTGAGAACACTCGCTACCAAAATTCTTCTTGATTATTCACGAACTCGTGAATATTATTATTCACAATTCAGTGAATATTCAGGATAACAAAAGCGATGACTCTCTTCGACCACTTTTTGATCCTCTTGCTATTTGTTGTGCAGCCAATCAACGGCTGGGTGCAGTTCCGGCGCTACCTGAAAAAGATCGCCGCCGGGGAACCCGCGAACCGCCCGAAGCTTTATCGCGAAACGCACCTGCTTGAGTGGGGTTTTCTGACCGTACTTCTCACCGGCTTTTTCGTCCTGTCTCGAGACTTGGGCACGCTGGGCTTTGTTAAGGCCGGTGGAATGGGCTTCTGGATCTGTGCTGGACTGGTAGCAGCAGGCAGCTTCGCGCTGATATGGTCAACGAAATCCAGCCGCCAGCTCTCGCAGTCTGAGCGAGAGAAGCAACGTGCCTCCTTCGGAGACCTGGGCCATTTCATACCGCAGGATGATCGTGATCTTGCCAGCTTTTATCGAATATCTATCACTGCAGGCATTGTCGAGGAGACTGTCTTTCGCGGATTCGTGCTGTGGTATCTGTCATTCTTTATGCCGCTTTGGCCCGCCGTGTTTGTTTCGTCGCTGGCCTTCGGTCTTGGACACAGCTACCAGGGATTTGGCGGCATGATTCGCACCGGCCTCGTGGGCGTGGCATTCGGCGCGTTGTTCATCTTTAGTGGCTCGATCTGGCTGCCGATTGTCGCGCACATCCTGCTCGACGTATTGCAGGGTCGACAGGTACGGGAAATCTATCGTGACGTAAATGCAACCGCTGCCGCTTAGTCGGTTTCGACCTAGCTAGGGCAATATGTCAGTTGCTGTGATGTCGCCACGGGCTGATGCCAGGACAACTGCAGAGACTTGCGCATTTTCTGTATAGATCTGAACAAATCGGTTTGTTTCAGACAGGTCAAATGCCTCGAGGTTGTGCGCCCATCGATAACCGATGGTCTGGTAAAGAAGGCGTGCAGTTACACTGAGCGGAGCTACATCATCGCCGATCGCGATCCGGAAGCGAACTGTATCGCCGCCATCGGCGAAGTCCTCATCATCACCAGCGGCGCCATTAACGCTGACCGCCTCACTGGCCGTTGTCTTGTCAAATCCGCTGGGCAACAAGCGATTGTCTTTTGCGTAGCGGACACCTGACAACAAGCTCGTCGTCACATCATCTTTGTAATCAGCGATGATCGGCTCATAGATTTGCACCTGGTCCGTAGCGACGATTTCCGAGTAATGCGGTTCATACCTGCTGCCATCAACATCATTGTCATTGCCAACGATCGATCCGTCTTTGTTAAGGGCACCAGATTCGAATAGTACTTCGCCGTCTTTATCCATGACCGTTACGTGTAACCAAACACGCCTGGACGGGTATGCCGAAGGCAGTTTGTGGCCGCCATGGTTAGTGATCTTAATGTCCATCGTTGCCTCGCCGTTGGCAACGTTTGTGTTCAGGAC
The DNA here is from genome assembly GCA_024640305.1 of Gammaproteobacteria bacterium. Classification (GTDB taxonomy): domain Bacteria; phylum Pseudomonadota; class Gammaproteobacteria; order Steroidobacterales; family Woeseiaceae; genus UBA1847. Next base: position 148,378 of record JAHEFG010000043.1, on the reverse strand, counting down.
TTGCAGTGACGCTGCTTTCGTTTGCAAGTGTTCAAGCGTCGCCGCCACGGAGCGCTGCAGATCTTCGGACGGTGCTACGACTGCCAACTCCGTTCGATACTTGTCGATAATTCCCAGCATGAATGCGTTGCCGCCGCGAAACGCGTGTTGACTCATACCTTCGCGAGGCTCACCAAGGACGGACGAAATTGGCGCCGTGGTTGTTGGCATGTGACAGTCCTGGCAACTCCTTGTGTCTGCGTAACCACTATGCCGCCACTCAAGGTAGGGTGCCTGCTCGGCAAACTGACCAATCTCCTTGCCATCGCCATCCACGGCCGGCGTGAACAAGGTATGACACGTCGCGCACAACTCGCTCTTTTGAATATGGGTGGACTGTTGCGGTTGAAATGCCGAGGCAGAATTCATGATGCGGTGGCGACCCGCATCGATAGCAAACGGCCCGAAGATTGCCGGATCCTGCGCATCGACCGTATTGATGACATACCCACCATCAAAGCTTTCGTTCTCGCCAAAATTTTCCGCCGAAATCTGATGGCATACGGTGCAGGACACGCCATCGTTCGCGAAGCTGGCCTCTGCAGGCGCCGCTGTCCCTTGAGTGAAGTTGAAAATCTTCCCGGAACCGCCGCTCGCCACGGCCATTGTGCGAGCCATCGGCATGTGACAAACAGAACACTTGTCCTCAATGAATTGCTGAAGATGTGGGCGCTCCGCAATTTCGCGACGGACGCCAGCCATCCAGTATGGATCCTTGGCCGACAAGGCCATCATCGTTCCTCGCCACGCGTGGCCGATACCAACATCCTCGCCATATGCGTCCTGCATATTGCTATGACAGGCGATGCATTGACTTGATGTCGCAAACACCGGGTGCGGCGAACTCTGTTGGGCAACAGCCGCTGCCGCCACAAACAAGACAGTCGCAACAAAAAGCTGCGCCGGGATTCGCCTACCAGCCATCGAAGAAACCTCCGTCAAACCAGTCCCAGAGAACATAGGCAACGATCTGCGCGTCGCGATCCGCAGTCTGGGTTACAGGCAGCCTGGCACCTATATTAAAGAGGATGTGTTGACGGGTATTCAGCGAGACCTGGAATTGCGGCACGAGGTCAACCTTGGTGTCGGCGCCGGAGGTAAGATCTCTTATTGCAAGCACCTCCAGCATTGGCGACCAGGCCCGGCCGAACTCTCCACCACTCGTCCATGTCTTGCCGAGCGCCATACGCACGCCGAGCTCATCGTCAAAACCGTCTTTAACGGGGAACTCTGCAAATGCGTGTGCCTGGAAGAACATATTGGCCGGCAGTATTTTTCCGAACACGATGAACGGTTCCAGCACCGCAGTACCTTTGCCAAGGGACTTGTTTTCATCACCAGTCGGGAGGATGACTTCAGCGCCAACGCTCAGGATATTGCCACGATCGAGATCGTGATAAATGGTGTGCTTGTAGCCGACAGCTATGTCGCCGATACCGCTCTGGCTACCGGATAAAGTGTCCGTGGTCGCCAATGGCACCGATACTTCGAACATGCCAACCGGACCCAAACGCTTTTCGTAAAGAAACTCGAGCTCGAAAGTGTTGCTATCACCGGTGTCCTTACTTGCTGTAAAAACCGTTTCGTCTTCCGGAAAAGCCTTCTCGGTGAAAAGCGGGCGTGGCAGGTTGAATTCACCGCGCGGCCAACGTTCGTCGACGCACAGGGTACGAACATGAGCGAGAATCTTGTACGCTTCTTCCCTGGACAGGGCGTCGCCAAAAGCTGGCATCGTGCGGTCAAATCCGCGTACCGGCCCGCCATCGTGGATGATCGCGTACCAATCAGCGTCAGGCTCACGAGAAGCGAATTCGCAGTCTGAAAAATCCGGTGGCAGTACCTCGAGCGCACTATCTTCCTGCGCCCTGCCTGCGCCATCCGCACCGTGACAACCGGCGCAAGCACCCTGAAATAAATCTCCGTTGCTTAGCTCTTCGGCACCGCCCACCAACGGCGATAATAGCGCAAGGATTATGCATATTAGAATGTTCTTATGCATGGGCAAAACTATAACAAAGCGGCAGAAGTGATTCCGTAGTTAGAAACCGCAGTGTCTGGCTTGCGCCGTGCAGGATGCACAAGTGCCGCAACGGCCCTGGACTACCCAGCGCGACCGCGACAGGGTTGATCAGTGCCTGAAATTTGTGGCGCTACTGCCTGGCCGGCTCCACTCCGAGCTGACGCATTAGCCACGGCCGCACTACCTCGGCCTGAACCCGGCTATCCGGCCACTGAGCAGACCTGCCCATGTGACCACCGACCGGGTTAACCCACGTCGTTTTTGGGTCGCCGTGCTTCATCAGCAAATACAGGTCGGCAATCGGTTGCTGGCTGTCCTGCTCACCATTGACGAGAAACATTGGCGCAGACGGCTTGTCGATAAAACCACGAGTCACAAGTGACAGCCTGGGCCCGTATGCCAGGAAGTCCTCCATGTTGTCGACGCCGTAAACAACTGAGCGCGCCGGGAACAGGTCGAACAGGTATTCCTCGCTCATGATGGCGGTCTTTTGCCACTCAGGCTGGTAGTAATTGTGAATCCCGACGCCGTGTACCGCAGCCCCCAGAATGCGATCGCGCTCGGTGTATGCAAGCACGGCGGCCCAGTAACCGCTCCAGCTTCGACCCTGTACGACGATCCGTGAGGCATCTATATCCGGCCGTTCTACCAGGTAGTCCAGTGCCGCTGAGAGCATGCGTTCCGAACCAACATCGATCAACAAAGGCGCCTGCCCAGTGCCCGGCATGTCGATTGCAAACGCCGCAACGCCATTTTGGATATAGGCCTCACTCCTGGCCATCACACCTTCTTTACGCGAATCCAGGCCGTTCATGCCGAAAACCAGCGGCGCAGGCCTTACTCCGTTCGGTATACGGAGGTAGGCCACGATCTCCTTGCCTTCGAACGGAATGCGCACGGTCTCCAACGGTGGGTCGAGAAGCTGGCCGTACTCGCGAAACGCGAGTAATCCTTTCTCGTAGGACTTGCGCTTGCCGGGCGAGTGCTTTTCCGTTGGCCAGCGACCGATGTCGAAGTAACGCCAGGCATAATAATAGTTGTCTCGGGCTTCGGCTGGCGACGACGAAGCCTTGGCACGTGCCACGTATTCGTCACCTATGTTTGACCATGCCGTAGCCCAGGTATCCCGCTCCAGGTCCTGGATCGCGGCGACTGCCCGCTCGGCATCCTCCATTTTGACTTTGCCGATCGGGAACTTGCCATCGCGTGCGCGCGATAGCGTCTCTACCTTGAGTTCCTCGAGGGTTCGAGGGCCCCAGCTTTGCGCCCCTGCGAGGCTCGTCATGGCCAGTAGAACAATCAATGTCGCGCTTAGTATGCTGCCTTTCATTCTGACCTGCTCCTTCGAGATTAGACTTAAATACCAGGCGGTTAACGACCGAAATAATCGGGCGCGTTGCCTGGCTTCCACTTGATGTTACAGCCAAGGCCTGGAAACTGATCCGGGTCCGGCGTGTTGCCAGCCAACATGGCGTCGATGGCACGACGCAATTCATCACCGGTCACAGGTTCGTCGTTGCCCGGAGTCGCAGCATCAAATCGACCGCGGTATACGAGTGTTCGCCTGGCATCGAATAAATAAAACTCAGGTGTACAAGCGGCACGGTACGCCTTGGCTACATCCTGCGACTCGTCATATACGTACGGGAAAATATAACCATAGTTATCGATCTCCTCTTGCATGCGCTCAGGCGCGTCACCGCTGTATGCAGCAAAGTCGTTCGAGTTGATCGCAACCAGCGCGACATTGCGCGGCACGTAGTCGCGGGCAAACTCTGCAAGTCCCTCGCGAATGCGCTTTACGAATGGGCAATGATTGCAGATGAACGCGACAACCAGCCCTTCAGCATCAGCGAAGTCCGACAAGCGGACGCGACCGCCGTCTGGTTTTGGCAGATCGAAATCGGGCGCCGGTGTTCCGAGTTCGAGCATTGTAGATTCGGTTGCGGCCACGTCGCTCACCTCCTTGCTAAATTCTATCGTGTCAATGTTGCTTGGTCAGTCCAATTTACGCGCCGTGAAACGCAAAAAATCAACTCAGGGGACAGCTACTGTTTCCACCTTCTCTAAGGACCATGCTTGCGCCTTGTCAGCAAATAAAGCCTTTGTTTTCGTCCAGGTAGCCTGGAACAGCTCCGAGTTCCTGTAGGCATCGAGGTGCGCCCTGGATGTCCAGACGCTATAGGTGAAGAAAACGTCGGGGAGACCGGCTTCAGTGTACAGGCACAAGTGCTGACATCCTTTGGATTGCCGAATCATGTGTTTGGATGCATTGAATATGTCAAGGAAAGCATCGCTTTCTCCCGGCCTGAAATGCATTCTGACAATTCTGGTAATCATTAAAATCGATTCTCGTCCTGTTGCCCATATTGGCATGCAGCGTACTGTCAAACCTTCTTTGATGGAAGCCGGGCCGGCAATTCCGGATAATTGGCCGCTGATCTGACCTATACTCTATATCCTCATGAATATGAGACATTTTTGAGGCTTGCACAGCGCTGATGAAAAGCATGAATTGAAATGAAGAAGCTGCCGAAGAAATCGCTCGACGATTGGCGATCGCTCGCCAGCAAAGAGTGTAAAGGCCAGTCGCCCGAGGAACTGGTCTGGAATACGCCCGAGGGCATCGTGGTCAAGCCGCTTTACACGGCCGAAGATCTCGAAGGGCTCACACACCTTGATTCGCTGCCCGGCCTGGCACCCTTTGTACGCGGCCCCAGGGCAACCATGTACGCGGGCCGACCATGGACCGTGCGTCAGTACGCGGGTTTTTCCACCGCGGAAGAATCCAACGCCTTTTATCGAAAGAACCTGGAGGCGGGGCAGACGGGTCTCTCAGTGGCCTTCGATCTCGCCACTCATCGCGGCTACGACTCCGACCACCCGCGTGTCGTCGGTGATGTGGGCAAGGCCGGCGTAGCCATCGACAGCATCGCGGATATGAAAATTCTGTTCGACGGTATTCCGCTCGATGAGATTACGGTCTCGATGACTATGAACGGCGCGGCATTGCCGATCATGGCGATGTTTATCACCGCGGCCGAAGAACAAGGTGTGGCAGCGGAGAAACTGGCCGGAACGCTGCAAAACGACATTCTTAAGGAATTCATGGTTCGCAATACTTATATCTACCCGCCCGCACCGTCCATGCGAATCGTGTCCGATATTATTGCTTACACCTCTACCAACATGCCCCGCTTCAATCCCATTTCCATATCCGGCTACCACATGCAGGAGGCCGGTGCGACTTGTGCCCAGGAATTAGCGTATACGATCGCCGACGGCATCGAATACGTACGCGCGGCAATCGACGGCGGCCTCGACGTGGACGCCTTTGCACCGAGGTTATCGTTCTTTTTCGGCATCGGTATGAACTTCTTCATGGAAGTGGCCAAACTGCGAGCCGCGCGCCTGCTTTGGTCGACACTCATGGCCGAGAAGTTCTCGCCGAAAGACCCCAGGTCGCTGATGCTCCGCACGCACTGTCAAACCTCTGGCGTCAGTCTCACCGCCAAGAGCCCTTACACAAACATCATGCGAACCACGATCGAGGCCATGGCGGCCGCCTTCGGCGGCACGCAGTCATTGCACACCAACTCCTTCGATGAGGCGCTTGCGCTGCCAACAGAGTTTTCGGCTCGCATCGCGCGAAATACTCAACTCGTACTGCAAGAGGAAACCGGCATCACCAAAGTCGTGGATCCACTGGCCGGTTCCTACTACGTGGAAAACCTGACCAGTGAACTGGCCGTCGAGGCGCGCAAGCTCATCGACGAGGTTGAAGAAATGGGCGGCATGACCAGGGCGGTGGAGACCGGCATGCCCAAGATGCGTATCGAGGAAGCCGCGGCGCGGCGCCAGGCACGAATCGACCGTGGCGAAGAGACCATCGTCGGCGTTAACAAATATCGGCTGTCAGAAGAACCTTCGGTCGATATTCTGAATATCGACAACACGGCAGTGCGTGAGTCCCAGGTTCGACGCCTTAAAGAAGTACGTGACAGCAGAGTCGAGGCGGATTGTCGCAAGCACTTGGATGCTCTGACCCGGGCAGCCGAAGAGGACACCGGTAATTTGCTGGCACTGGCTGTCGACGCCGCACGTGCACGAGCCACGGTCGGCGAGATTTCCGATGCGCTGGAGAAAGTCTACGGCCGCCACCGGGCCGTGACTCATTCCATTGCGGGTGTGTATGGATCTGCGTATGAGGGCGACGGGGATTTTGCATCCATTCGTCAGGCAGTGGCCCTGTTTGCCGAGGCCGAAGGGCGTCGCCCACGCATGCTGGTCTGCAAGCTCGGTCAGGACGGACATGATCGCGGCGCCAAGGTAATTGCCACGGCGTTTGCCGATATCGGCTTCGATGTCGATATCGGGTCGCTTTTTCAAACCCCTGAGGAGGCGGTGCGCGACGCCATCGAAAACGATGTTCACGTGATCGGCATCTCCTCGCAGGCCGCGGGACACAAGACCCTGGTTCCGAAAGTCATCGACGGCCTGAAACAGGAAGGTGCTGACGACATCATCGTCATCTGTGGCGGTGTCATTCCACCGCAGGATTACGATGAGATGTACGCCTGCGGTGTGTCGGCCATATTCGGGCCTGGAACCAATATTCTGGAAGCGGCGCACGAAGTACTGCGCATTATTCAAGAGCGCCAGCAAAGCGGCAAAGAAAAAATGTAAGGATCGTGTATGCAGGAAATAATCGAAGAACTCGAAGAAAGACGTAAGGCAGCAGCCCTGGGCGGAGGGCAACACCGGATCGACGTACAGCACAGCCGCGGCAAGCTCACGGCTCGCGAACGCATCGACCTGCTACTCGACGAGGACAGTTTCGAAGAATGGGATGTCTTCGTAGAGCACCGTTGCGTCGATTTTGACATGGCGGACAAGAAGGTGCCCGGTGACGGCGTAGTCACCGGTTGTGGCACGATCAATGGACGAGTGGTCTTTGTCTTCAGCCAGGACTTCACCGTTTTTGGTGGCTCGCTTTCCGAGGCGCACGCCGAGAAGATTTGCAAGGTCATGGATCAGGCCATGAAGGTGCGCGCACCTATTATCGGCCTGAATGATTCGGGCGGCGCCCGTATTCAGGAGGGCGTGGCTTCCCTTGGCGGTTATGCGGAAGTGTTCCAACGCAACGTATCGGCTTCCGGAGTGGTACCACAAATCTCTGTCATTATGGGACCGTGCGCCGGTGGCGCCGTCTACTCTCCGGCCATTACCGACTTTGTCTTTATGGTGAAAGACAGCTCGTACATGTTCGTTACCGGACCAGACGTAGTCAAAACTGTGACGCATGAGACGGTTACCGCGGAAGAGTTGGGTGGCGCCATGACCCATTCCACTGTGTCCGGCGTCTGTGATCGCGCCTACGAGAACGATGTGGAAACGCTGCTGATGGTGCGACGGTTTATCAACTACTTGCCAGCCAACAATCGCGAGAAGCCCCCGTACCGGCCCACACCGGATCGCGCCGATCGCTTGGAAATGTCACTCGACACGCTTATTCCGAAGAACCCCAATTTGCCTTACGACATGAAGGAGCTGATTTACAAGGTCTCCGATGACAATGAGTTCTGGGAACTGCAACCCGAACATGCTCAGAACATTATCATTGGTTTCGCCCGCATGGATGGTCACACCGTGGGTATCGTAGCCAATCAACCCAAGGTGCTGGCAGGATGCCTGGATATCAAATCATCCATCAAGGCCGGGCGTTTTGTGCGTTTTTGCGATGCATTCAATATTCCAATCGTTACTTTCGTCGATGTGCCAGGCTTCCTGCCGGGCACGGCGCAGGAGCATGGTGGCATTATCAAGCACGGCGCAAAATTGTTGTTTGCCTACGCCGAGGCCACGGTTCCCAAGATCACCGTCATCACCCGAAAGGCCTATGGCGGCGCCTACGACGTAATGAGCTCCAAACATTTGCGCGGTGACGTTAACCTCGCGTGGCCCAGTGCGGAAATCGCAGTAATGGGGCCCAAGGGTGCTGTGGAGATCATCTTCCGCAACGACATCGGTGATGACGCAAAGATTGCAGAGCGCACCGAGATTTATCGAAGAAAATTCGCCAATCCATTTATCGCCGCCAGCCGTGGTTATATCGATGATGTTATTGCGCCCCATGCCACCCGCAAGCGCGTCTGCCGATCACTCGCCACGCTGCGCAACAAACAGCTCGACAACCCGTGGCGCAAGCATGACAACATTCCGCTTTAGGGGATCTGCAGGTGTTTGACAAAATCCTGATCGCAAACCGTGGTGAGATTGCATGCCGCGTCATCAAGTCTGCGCGCAACATGGGCATTAAAACCGTTGCCGTCTATTCGGACGCCGACAGCAGTGCCCTGCATGTGCAAATGGCAGATGAGGCCATTCATATCGGGCCGTCAGCATCGGCGCAAAGCTATCTGCTGAAGGACAGAATTCTCCAGGCTTGCAAAGACACCGGTGCCCAGGCGGTACATCCGGGCTACGGGTTTCTCTCCGAGAATGCCGAGTTTTGCAACTCGCTGGCAACGGCAGGTATCGCCTTCATTGGGCCGAAGGCCCGCGCGATCGAGGCCATGGGCGACAAGATCACGTCCAAGAAACTGGCTGATGAAGCCGGGGTAAATACCATACCCGGCTGTGCCGATGTGCTACGTGATGGGGACCATGCCGTTAAAGTCGCAAATGAGATCGGCTACCCGGTGATGCTCAAGGCAACCGCGGGCGGCGGCGGCAAAGGCATGCGCACGGCTCGCAACGACGAAGAGTGCCGCGACGGCTTCGAGCGCGCCGCCAACGAAGCACGCTCCAGCTTTGGCGACGACCGCATCTTCGCGGAGAAATTCATCGAGGAACCACGCCATATCGAGATCCAGATCATTGCCGACCGCCATGGCAATGCGGTCTACCTCAATGAGCGTGAATGTTCCCTGCAGCGACGCCATCAGAAAGTCATTGAAGAAGCGCCCTCGCCGTTTCTTGACGAGGTAACACGCAAGAAAATGGGCGAGCAGGCAATCGCCCTGGCCAGGGCAGTAGATTATGAGTCGGCCGGCACCGTAGAGTTCATTGTCGACAGCCAGCGCAACTTCTATTTCCTGGAGATGAACACTCGCCTCCAGGTGGAACACCCGGTTACTGAACTGATAACCGGCGTCGACCTGGTGGAACTCATGATTCGTGTGGCCGATGGCGAGGAATTGCCGATTACACAGGCGGACGTGGGCATCAATGGCTGGGCTATAGAATCCCGCGTCTATGCCGAGGATCCATTTTGTAACTTCTTGCCCTCCACTGGCCGCCTGGTGTACTACCGCCCGCCCGCGGAAGATGACCATGTACGCGTGGATACCGGTGTGTTCGAGGGCGGTGAAGTATCCATGTTCTACGATCCGATGATTGCCAAACTCATCACCTATGGGGCCGACCGTAACGAGGCCGCGGCGCACATGCGTTCGGCGCTTGATCGCTTCATTATTCGCGGTGTTTCGAGCAACCTCAATTTCCTCTCCGCGTTGATGGTGCATCCGCGCTTCGTGGAAGGGAACATAAGCACCAATATGATCGGCGAAGAGTATCCGGACGGTTTTAGTCCGGCGGACATACCTCACGAGAATCCCGCCCTGATCATCACCGTTGCGGCGTCCATGCTTCGCGGCCACCGCGACCGTGCCGCGCAGATCGATGGCCAGCTGTCAGGTCACGAACGCCGGGTACCGGAAGACTGGGTGGTGGTAATGAACAACGAGCATCATCCGGTTTCCGTCGTGCCTGTAAATGGCGGTCATGATGTAGATTTCGATGGCAACACCTATGCTGTGAGAAGTAATTGGCAGTTTGGGCAGCACCTCTTTCATGGCACCATCAATGGCGAAGAGGTTTTCGTCCAGGTTGAGCGTGTCAACCAGACCTATCGCCTGTCCCATGGCGGATCCCAGGCCAATGTGATGATTCTCACTCCACGGGTGGCAGAGCTCCTGCAATACATGCCGGTAAAGGCCCCGCCCGACATGTCAAAATATCTGCTTTCGCCCATGCCGGGTCTGCTGGTGTCGCTGGCAGTAACGCAAGGCGACGCAGTTAGTGCGGGTAAGGAGTTAGCGGTCATCGAAGCCATGAAAATGGAGAATACGCTGTACGCCGAACGCGACGGGGTCGTAGCCAGGGTCAACTATGAGGTCGGCGCCAGCCTGGCCGTGGGTGACAAGATCCTGGAGCTGGAGTAACGCCGTTGCCGTCGCAACATTGCGAGCAGGAATTGGAAATAGACATCGTGGCATTGGCCGACGGCGTGCTCGACAGGAGTCGGCGTGCGCTTGCGCAGGCCATTACCCTGATTGAGTCCACGCGTAACGACCACCGTGCAGCGGCCAGCGCTCTGCTCGAGCGACTGATACCGTACGCGGGCAAATCAATGCGCCTGGGAATATCGGGCGTCCCGGGTGTCGGAAAGTCGACATTTATCGAGGCACTGGGCAATCACGTAATTGATGCCGGGCACCGGGTGGCCGTGCTCACTGTTGATCCCTCTTCAGCGATTAGCGGTGGCTCCATTCTGGGCGACAAGACACGCATGGAGTTGTTGTCGCGTCGCAGTGAGGCCTACATCCGGCCTTCCCCTGCGGGCAAAACCCTTGGAGGAGTCACGCGTCGCAGCCGCGAGGCTTTAATCCTCTGTGAGGCGGCTGGTTTCGACGTCATCATCGTCGAGACGGTTGGCGTCGGACAATCCGAGACCAAGGTCGCGGATATGACCGATATGTTCGTGTTGCTGCTTTTGCCAGGCGCGGGCGACGAACTCCAGGGCATCAAGCGCGGCATCATGGAGTTGGCCGACCTGGTCCTTATCAACAAGGCCGATGACGACCTGCTGGCACTGGCCGATCGCGCTACCGCGGAATATCGCAATGCGCTGCGGCTGCTGCAACCCCGCTCCGCAAACTGGAAGGTTGCGGTTCAGACTTGTTCCGCCCGCGACGGCACGGGCATCGCTGAAGCCTGGGAGGTCGCATTGCGCCATCGCGAAATGCTCGACGCCAGTGGCCAGTTCACAGCGCGCCGTGCCGCCCAGGCCCGGGACTGGTTGTGGTCGGAGGTTAACGAAAACCTCATCGCAGCACTGCAAAGTGACCCGGAGGTGCGGAAGCAAATTCCGGCGCTGGAGGCCGCGGCGAGTGACGGTCGGATCCCACCGACCATTGCCGCCAGGCAGTTGCTTGAGATCTTTCTTAATCGGCACGAACGATGAGGCTGAGATACAGACATGGAAGCACTGATGAGTGACCGGCCTTTCAAAGTGCTGGGTATTCAACAGATCGCGGTGGGCGGTCTCGACAAAAACTGCTTGCGCACCTTATGGGTGGATACGCTGGGACTCGAGCTGACCGGTACTTTCCAAAGCGAATCCGAAAACGTCGACGAAGATATCGCGGTTATTGGATCCGGGCCTCTCAAAGTTGAAGTTGATCTTATGCAGCCGCTCGACCCCGATAAGAAACCCAAAGTGCAGAGTCCGCCACTCAATCACGTGGGCTTATGGATTGATGATCTTGAGGCAGCGGTGGCATGGCTAACGAATCACGGTGTTCGATTTGCACCCGGCGGTGTTCGCAAGGGAGCATCCGGCTTCGATATTTGTTTCATTCATCCAAAATCGAACGATGAATTCCCGATTGCAGGGGAAGGCGTGTTAATTGAATTGGTCCAAGCACCTAGGGAGGTTCGCGATGCCTTGGAATGAAAGAAAAGTGTTATTTGTTTTTCCGGGACAAGGGTCTCAGTACCAGGGTATGGGTAGCGATATCTGTCGCGAATATGATGTTGCCAGGGAAATCTACACGCAGGCCAGTGGCATTCTTGGTTACGATATTGCGGAACTCTCCTTTAACGATCCGGAAGAGCAACTTAATCAAACGCGATATACACAAGCAGCCCTGCTTACCCACTCCATCGCTTGCCTTGAAGTATTCAAAGAGCTAACCGACGATCGCGTTAAGCCAGCTATGGCCGCCGGGCACAGTCTTGGCGAGTACTCAGCGCTTGTTGCAGCGAAGGTACTCAGTTTCGAAAGCGCTCTAAAACTGGTGCAAAAACGTGGCGAATTGATGGGCGCGCACGGTGAAGGTGAGATGAGCGCATTCTCATTGGATCTCGATACCATTCGACCGATTGCCGAGCGTTACCACTGCGCGGTTGCTGGCTGCAACCTGCCCCAACAAACAGTCGTTGGCGGTCGACCTGAAGATTTGGCTTTGGTGGAAAAGGCAGTTGAAGAAAGTGGTGCACGAAGGCGTCCGGTACGATTGAAAACAGAGGGCGCCTTTCACACTTATTATATGGTCAAAGCTGCACAACACTTCAGGCCTGTCCTGGATGCGGCCAACTTCGATCCGTCTGCAGTGCGGGTCCTGTCCAACTTCACAGGCGGCTACCACGAATCCGATCCCTCCGACATCAAGGCGCGCTTGTTCTTTCAGCTATTTCATCCAGTAATGTGGTATTCGAACCTGCAAACGGCATTCGGCGACGGGGTCGATATGGTCATCGAATTCGGTGGCGGAATTGGTACGGCCAGTGAGCCGGATGGCAAACGACCTAACCTGGAAAGTATGATCAAAAAGACTCTGCGAACCACCGGTGACGAAGCGCTTTATCTGGCTGCAATAAATACCCAATCCCTGGGGCAGGCTGCGGATTTCGTGACGAATCCTGATTCAGGTTGATTGCGCGCTCTCGAACCGGGTAGCACCTGGTTTGGGAGCGACGGCTGGTCACAAAAATGGAGCACTTTCGCTCCTTTTCCTGTTCTGCATTTTCGTCATCGCCGGCGTTGTCATGCTGGCCAACAGCGACAGCGCACCTTGAGTGATAGATGGATTCGGGTGCTTGCAGGTCTATTTCGGCGTAGTCAAAAAGAAGACGCTCGAAAGCAGCCCTTCGCCCAGGTGTATCCTCAGCGGCTGGTAATGACCACGAAGCGGACTTTCCCAATATTGCGGTCGATACGGATTGCCGAGGCTCTCGGAGCGTCGTAGATCCTATATATGGGGCTGTTTTCAGAACTCAGGCGTCGCAATGTCTTCCGCATGGCAGCGCTCTACGTGGGCGCGGCTTGGTTGGTTATGCAGGTGGTGGATGTCCTTGAAGGTCCACTTTCCCTGCCGGACTGGACTGGTGTCGTCGTACTCACTGTGCTTGCCGTCGGCTTGCCGATCGCGCTCATCCTGTCGTGGTTCTATGAGGTCACGCCAGCGGGCGTCACCCTCGACCAGGGCATCGACCCCGGCGCTGGCGTCAAAGCCGCCGGTCGCAGCCTGGATTTCATTGTCATCGCGGTGCTGGCCGCAGCGGTGCTGATGTTCGCCTGGGACAAATGGTGGACGAGTGGGCCGTCACCGCAGTCCATTGCCGTCTTGCCTTTTGCGAACGTCAGCGACGATGCCAACAACGAATACTTCTCGGATGGTATCTCGGAAGAGATCCTCAATCTGCTCGTCAATGTTCCTGATCTGCTCGTAATCTCACGAACCTCGGCATTTTCATTTAAGGGCAAGAACGTCGATATTCAGACGATAGCAAATGCCCTCAACGTCGCATACATTCTCGAAGGCAGCGTTAGAAGATCGGGGGACCAACTTCGAATCACAGCGCAACTGATCAAGGTCGAATCCGACAAGTCTCTATGGTCGGAGACTTATGAGCGCGAACTGAAGAACGTATTTGCCGTGCAGGACGATATTGCTGCGGCGGTTGTTGACGCGTTAAAGGGCTCTCTTATTGTTGATGAGCTCAAGGCCACGACGACCGATCCTAAGGCTTACACTTACTATTTGCAGGCACGACATCTGCGGAGATCCGGGACGTCTATCGGCCTGCAGCAGGCAGAAGCACTCCTACAGCAGGCGTTAGCTATAGCCCCGGATTTTGCGCCGGCCTGGACCGAACTAAGTCATGTTTACAGGGAGCAGACGACCGTTTACGGCCTGCGGTCATCCGCTGAGGGATTCGAGTTGGCGCGCCATGCAGTGCAGCGGGCCCAGACCCTGGACCCTAATTTTGGCCCCGCCTATACGGCGCTGGCCCAGATCCAGGGGCAGTACGATTGGAATTTCGAATCCGCGATCCAGAACATGGAAAAGGCGGTGCTGTTGAGCCCGAACGACTCTTACGCTCTGCGGATAGCTGCCGGTGCATCATACATGTACGGTCGGCTCGACGAGGCCATTCGACTGAACAAGCGGGCGATTGCGCTGGACCCGGCATCTTCTTCGGTGCATTGGTCGCTGGGCCGATCCTCGTATGCCGCGGATCGGTTGGAGGAGGCAGCGACCTCTTTTCAAACAGCGCTATCGCTGAATCCGGGCGCGCCCAAAGTGCGATTCCAGCTCGGCCAGACGTTGCTCGCTCTGGGAGACCTGGCAGGCGCCCTGGCGGAAATGAAGCTCGAGCCGATCGCCCCCTATCGGTTAGCCGGACTCGCCATCGTACAGCACGAGCTCGGCAACACCGAGGTATCCAACGCTGCACTTCAGGAGTTGATCGACGAACAGGCTGAAACGGCGGCCTACCAGATAGCCGAGGTCTACGCATATCGAGGCGAGGCCGATAATGCGTTTGAATGGCTGGAACGAGCTTACGTAAACCGCGACAGTGGATTGCCCAAGTTGCTGCCGGACCCGTTGCTTGCCAACCTGCGCGAAGACCCACGCTGGGTGCTGCTCCTCGAAAAGTTGGATTTGCCTCATTTCTGAGGCTCGTTAGCACCGCTATTGGCCGAAAGCAGACGGTCACGACGTTACGCCTGAACGGCCGGTATTGGGAAAAGCAGACGTTAGGCAACCAACGGAAACAGATCTGTATATAAATTAATACTTTCGAGTAATCGCGCCCCCGTTACCACCTGATTTCCGATGCATAAATCCGTACGAACTCCGTATCGGTGCTTACAGATAGCAGTTTGAAATCGTAACCGCTTGAAAAATGGCGCGCCCGACAGGATTGATTCAGATCGCCTAAGGGCGATCCTCACCCCTGCGGGGCGCCTTCGGCGTCTAAATCGCTTGCGCGATTTATCGAACAACGTCCGCCTCCTTGGGCGGAACACACAAGTAAACAAAAACGGGCCCACAAGGGGCCCATTTTCATTTACTGGCGCGCCCGACAGGATTCGAACCTGTGACCCCTGCCTTCGGAGGGCAGTACTCTATCCAGCTGAGCTACGGGCGCTATGTTTGGTGCTGCTTCGCAAGGCAGCGCATTCTACAACAATCCGCGAACACCGTGAAAACAGCGGTTGGCGCTCGTCGCGATTGAAACTTTTCTCCGTGCACCCGATCATAGCTGTGAACCACCGCTTAAGGACAAGAAAGCAAGTTGTGATCAAGCGACTCTTCATTCAGGTTATCGAGACGATCTCGTCACCCGCCGATACCGAAGCCGGCATCGAGGATCGTGAGGCGGCTTTACGTTTGGCGACGGCCGTACTCATGATAGATGTTGCGCGTGCGGATCACGTCTTCGAAGAACGTGAGTTCAACCGCGTCTTGAATCTTATTGAAGCTCACTTCGACCTGACTCCGGAACAAGCCGCAGAACTTGTGAACATCGCGGGTGAGAAGGCGGAACAGCTCGTCTCCGTGCATGAGTTTACACAGCTCCTGCATGAGCACCTGAGTGAAGATGAAAAAGCGCGCATCGTCGGTTTGCTTTGGCAAATTGCCTACGCCGACGGGCAACTCGACAAGTACGAAAACTCACTGGTGCTGAAAATCAGCGACCTGCTGTACGTCAGCCGCGGTCGGGTCATGCGCTTGAAGCACGACGCAAAAATCGCATCAGGCTAGCAGCACTTAAGTTACAGCGCGGCGAGCACTCGCTTCAGCCTTGTCTTTACTTCCGCCGCCAACGGCTCGACGCCTGGATCATCAACGAGCGACAAGACGCTTTGCGGATCCATAAAACTGACCGAAACAGCACCCTCGTCGTCCTCACGAACCAGGACGTTGCAGGGCAGTAGAAGCCCTATGTCGGGAACTGCGTTTATAGCTTTGAGGGCAAGCGGTGGGTTGCATGCGCCGAGAATCCGGTAGCGCGGCATATCTTCGCCGAGCTTTTCTTTCATCTTCGCCGCAACATCGATGTCCGACAGAACGCCAAAGCCCTCGGCCTGCAAGTCTGCTGTGACCTTCTCGATTGCGGCATCAAAATCCATCGCAACCTTCTTGCCAAATCCAAATCCAACGTCCATCAGTGTTTCTCCTTGTCCCCGGCCAAAGCCGTTCCACAATAGATGTCGTGCAACAAACCAATGATCCGGTCCGCCGGCCCCTCGGCCAACGAGTAGTAAATAGTCTGGGATTCGCGCCGCGTTGTGACCAGTTCCTGCTGGCGCAAGCGCGCGAGTTGTTGGGAAAGTGCCGACTGGCTCAGCGGAATCGTCTCGTTCAAGTCACCCACCGATCGCTCACCATTGGCCAGCACGCACAAAATCATGAGCCGGCTTTCGTTGCCGAGTGCTTTCATAAGACCCGCGGCGTCCGCAGCATGTTCGCCCATCCGATCTGCCGAAAACTTCGTAACCGGCGGTTTATCAGGGGTTTTTTCTGCGTTCATTCGGCCAGCTCCCTGCCATTGAGAGTGTTGCAAGTATTCATAGTAGGCGATATTACATTAGAAGTCTATTATTTAGTCTTTACTAATGTAGGTTTTTGAAATATATTAAGCGTGGCAGTAAATCGAGACAGGTCAAGGAGATTTGAAATGGCGACGGTCGTTGTTATGGGCGCCGGTATTGGCGGTATCTCACAGGTGTACGAACTCAGAAAAGAGCTTGGCAAAGAACATGAGCTGATATTGATCGGCGACTCAGATCATTTCGAGTTTACGCCGTCGAATCCATGGGTCGCCGTTGGCTGGCGCAAGCCGAAGCAGATTAAAGTCGACTTGCCCAGCCTGATGAAAAAGAACGGCATTACATTTTACGGCCAGGGCGTAAAGCGTTTGTTCCCGCAACAAAATATGCTTGAGCTAAGCGACGGCAACGAGCTGGAATACGACTACCTTGTCATCGCGACGGGCCCGAAACTCGCGTTCGAAGAAGTCAAAGGTCTCGGCCCCGAGGGACACACGCAGTCGGTCTGCAAAACCGGACACGCCGAGTCATCTTGTATCGACTTTAATAAACTCGTTGCCAATCCGGGGCCGGTGATCGTTGGCGCAGCGCCAGGCGCGTCATGCTTTGGGCCTGCTTACGAGTACGCTTTCATTCTTGATACGGAACTCAGGAAACGCAAGGTTCGCGATCGAGTGCCTATGCATTTCGTGACACCAGAACCTTACGTCGGTCACCTCGGACTCGATGGGGTTGGCGACACCAAAAGCATGATCGAGTCAGAACTGCGTAATCGCCATATCAAGTGGACCTGCAACGCGAGGATCACTGCGGTTAGTGAGGGCAAGATGCACTTTACCGAGGTGGATGAAGACGGTAATGACAAGAAAGAACACGAGCTGCCATTCCAGCATTCTATGATTCTGCCGGCGTTCAAGGGTGTAGACGCCGTCATCGACATTGAAGGCCTCACGAATCCGCGCGGCTTTATCCTTATTGATGACTACCAGCGCAACCCGACGTTCAACAACATCTACGCTGTCGGTGTGTGTGTAGCGATTCCGCCGGTTGGACCAACACCGGTTGCGACCGGCGCACCAAAAACCGGCTACATGATCGAGTCGATGGTCACTGCAACAACACACAACATCGTCAATGCAATCAACGGCAATGCCCCCGAAAAGCGCGGTACCTGGAGCGCAGTCTGTCTCGCAGACTTCGGCGACACCGGCGTCGCCTTTGTCGCAGTGCCGCAGATTCCTCCGCGCAATACTAACTGGGCATCTGCGGGCAAGTGGGTACACGTTGCCAAGATCGCGTATGAGAAATACTTTTTGCACAAGGTTCGCGCCGCCAAGACCGAGCCCTATTACGAGAAGATGGTTCTCAAAATGCTCGGCGCCAAGCGTCTCAAGGAAGCCGACCAGTAAGACACGCTATGCCTGATGCAGGCGCATGACTACTGGCGCGCTGAGTAAGCCTCTACCGTGTCCCAGGCGATACGCTGCAGGAAGGCTGCATCGTCCGGATCCAGGCCAGCTGTGTAACTTAGTCCCTGGGGATCCTGGTGGTGTAGCGCTGCATAGAATGTGCACGCAGCGAGGTAAGTACCCGCAAGAGTTGGGTGCTTGCGATCCGCTATCCTGAGCTTCAGCTCAGGCCGCTGCTGAATCGCACGCTCAAAGGCCAGGCCGACCGGAACGACCTGCGCACCAAGCTGTTTGCCTATGCTCGTATAGGCTTCATCCAGCTGGGCGGTCATCTCCGGTTCGTCAATATATGCCCAGGTCATGAAAAAGGCTGGTCTCGCGCCGTTCTCTCTGATGACCTGCACGAGCTTCTCGGCGGCATCGCGAAATGCTTTTGATGTGTCGTCTCTAATCGGGCCCTTGCTATAGCCCTGCAGCACCACGACATCCCAGTCATCCGAGGCCAGCAACGACGGCAACCCGTCAACATGCTCCGGAAGATAGCCGCTCGAAATCGTCATGATGCGCGCGTGCAGCAAGCCATTCGCTGACTCCACAATAGACTTATATTGTTGGTGTAGCCCGTTGTTGTAGTAGGTGAAGCTATTGCCGACGAACAACACTTTATCCGGCCCACCCGCGACTGCTTGTGCGGACGCCGCGACTGCCAGCACAAGCAGCAACAGTGGTTTAATAGTCATCCGCTCAGCATGCCAAAAAAAGGGGAGCCAGGCTCCCCTTTTCTCGTCCTGTCGTTTAGCTATCGTTACAGGCGGAACCTGAGATCCACGTAGACATAACGGCCGTAGTCGCGGTGCGCATCTTTAGCGAAGCCATAAGACTCGTCCGCAATGGGCGCCCTTTCGTCGGTAATGTTGTTGGCGCCAATTCGGAACCGAACGTCGCTATCACCAATATCAAAGGAATAGTCAAACTTAAGGTTGTAGGTTGTCATCGACGGGATATAGAACGGCGTGCCACTACTCAATATCTGGTTGAAGCCGCTGATTCGAAAGCCCGACAAAGCAGCTGCCAAATCACCCTTGGACCAGGTCGCGCTGGCAGCGTGCCGGTTTTCCTGGTTGCCGTCGATGCCCAGCAGGTCGCCAAGTCCGTCAATCGGGTAAGTGATCGTTGGATCCGACTCCTTCGCATCCTCGACCGCCGTAGACAGTTCTCCGGTAGCGGTTTGCGTAACCTCTGTGTAGAACGCGCCGTTATAACGGAAATTGAAACTGCCAAGCGAAGTATCGACGCCGTAATAGAGGCCGATATCGTAGCCCCGCAGGGTTCGCGTATCGAGATTGGTATACGTATCCGCAACATAGTCAACAGTGCCAGTAGGGCAAAGGCCGGCAGCAAGATACCCATTAATCAGATCCGTATCATCGACATCGAAATCACGACGGACAACCGCAGGATTTCCTTTCACATTTGCGCAATCGCTTGTGCCGGCATCGAGCCGCAGCACAAGGTCATACAGCATGTGATTTTCCTCGCCGAACAGGCCAATCGAGTCGTTCTTCTCGATCGACCAGAAGTCGAGCGTCATAGTAAGGTTCTCGACCGGCTCGACTACGATACCGATGGAAGTATTCGTGGACTTCTCCGATACGAGATCCTTGCTACCCGTCGCCTGCCGTTGAATGCTGTATCGGCAAGTCTCATCCAGCGTTCCCTGATCTTCACCATAAAAGCAGACCCAGTCGTCGAGCGTATTCGATCGCGCAACGAACTGTTCATTGATCGTGATCAGGTTCGGTGCCCGGAATGCCTCGGACCACGAGCCGCGGAAGAGTAGCTGGTCAACAGGACGCCAGCCGAACGCCGCTTTGCCAACGGTCGTGCTGCCGATGTCATCGAAGTCCTCGTAGCGCAGCGCCAGCTGCACATCGAGCGTGTCAAGCACCGGTAGCTGCAATTCGGTGAACAGTGAATTCGTCGTGCGTTTGCCGCTGCCATCAGGCGTCGGGCTCGCGCCAACGATATCCGAGGTCAGCGGATAGGTATCGAACCCATCGTCGGAGCAGCCCAACTCTACAGTCCCGGGATCGCAACTATCGAAGTCACCCTCGATGTCGAAGACGCCGGGCGCATTGATCGGGTCGGACTCCCGCATGAAACGGGTCGTACCGTCGAGTCGCGGATCACGATCGTCATCATAGCTCTCGCGGCGGTACTCAAAGCCGGCAAGAAATGCTACCGGACCAGCCGGCACCTGGAACAGTTCCGGGTTTGAGAACTTGACGTCAAACATCGATAGATCCGACTTGCCTTTGCGATACATGTCAACCAACGCCTGCTCGACATTCGAGTCAACACCAGCACTAAATGCGTTGTATGCGGCCGGTGTCGGATCGAAAAGTGCCGCAGACATTAGTGTGTTTGACAGGCGGTTGTGCGTTATATCGTCGCGCGTCGCTTCCGACCAGGTGACGGCTGATTCCCAGTCCCAGTCGCCTGCAGAGCCGCGCAGACCGAAAAGTAAGCGAGCTGCATCGCCGTCATTGTCGACAATGCGCGGGTACTCACCAAAACGATAAAAGTCCATGCCCAGTTCATAGCCTTCGGCGGGTACGTCCGCGTAGACGTCCGCGTAAACCGCCCCGTTCTCATCGGACAGACGGTTTGCCGAGCTGTCAGGACCGATGGGACTGTAGTAATTCGAGGTGCCGACCCGCAGCGGAACGGCGCCCAGGTCTGTTATAGGCGTATTGATCCGATTGGTCGTCGACGCGTAATAGTAGGCATCGCCGAACATCTCGAGACCGGAGTCCATTTCGTGATTGAAGTACGCGAACACCGTGGTTCGCTCCAACTCCGAGGCAAGATCACGGTTGTCGTTGAGGTTGTAGCGAACATTTCCCTGGCCATCCTCGTGCAGGCATGTGCCGTAACCGAGGTCGTACACTTCAGCGACGGCACCCGCAGCCGTATTAGTACAACGCGCGTCGCCGATTGGAAAAATCTCGAATTCGCCGGCGTTGTCGACCACTTGTGTCGTGCGCAGGCTGTGGCTACTGCCGAGCGACGGCCGCACATCGAACTGCCCCCACAGCGAATGTGCGCTGTCGTTACGGAACTGCGTACTGGTACTGTATGGCGAGTCCTCGGGGAACCGATAACGGAAATCCGAATTTGCCCAACGCGGATCGTCCTGCGAATTTACGCGATCGCGTGCATAGTACCTGGCAAATACGCCAACGTGCGTTGCGCCGCCATTGAAGCCTTTACCCCACTCTATCGAGAGAGCTTCGTCACTGCGCGGCAGGTTATCGTAGTCCGCATAACGTGCCCGAATAGTCAGACCGTCAATATCGTCCTTGAGGACCGTGTTGATAACACCTGCAACGGCATCCGCGCCGTAAATTGCTGATGCGCCATCGCGAAGGATTTCTACTCTCTCCACGCCGAAAACAGGAATGTGATTCGAGTTCACCGAATTCACCGGCACCAGGCTGCCACCGACTCGCTCGGTCTGGTACGTGGCCATATTGACAAGACGCCGACCATTGAGGAGAACGAGTGTGTTGCCCGTACCCATATTGCGCAGGTTGATTGCGCCGACATCACCGCGTGCCGCGTTTACGCTGCCGGCGGTATCTGCCTCACTGAAAAAGTTCTGGCCCATCTCGGGGATCATGTCCAGGAGCTCTTCGCCCGACTCGACGCCCAGGATCTCGATGTCTTCGCTACTGATGACTGACACGGCTAAGGCATCGTTGATCTTCGCGCCTTTAATTTGCGATCCGGTAACGGTGATTTCGTCCACCAGCTCGTCATCATCATCCGCTTGTGCCAGGGCGTTGCCGGATAGCAGTGTAAAAAACGCCGCACCCACTGCGACCATCCACGAACGATTATGGCTGCGAAGCCAGTGCTGTAAATTGCTCATCATCTTCCCCCTAAAACAATTCTTATAATTGCAAACTGCGACTCCGTCTAAAGCTAACAACCTGTGCAAGACGTAGCCAATAGCATCGTTACCTAAACCTATAGCCCCTGTCTATAGGGTCGATCCGAACTGCACGTGTGTTGCAAAGGCGGCATCAGGCGCTGCATCGCCGCCGCCCAGCCAGGGCGTTCGCCACTCGATCCAGGCCAGGTCATCGAACAGCACCACCGTACCATTACTGCGCCCGGAATCGTCCCGGATATCGACAAGCAGCCGAACGGATCTTGTCGACACGCGCGGCTGATCAAAATCGACTGAGAAATCATGCCAGCCCGCTCCTGACACCCGCACACCGCCAACGGCCATCGTTGGGCCAGCGTCGAGCGCCTCGCCGAGTTGATCGTCTACCCGGCGTCTCTGCAAAGAGAACTT
The DNA here is from genome assembly GCA_024640305.1 of Gammaproteobacteria bacterium. Lineage (GTDB taxonomy): Bacteria > Pseudomonadota > Gammaproteobacteria > Steroidobacterales > Woeseiaceae > UBA1847. Next base: position 125,915 of record JAHEFG010000043.1, on the reverse strand, counting down.
TACGGACGCCGCACCATCTGTGTGAATCCGCCCTCGCACCGTCGTTGGGTTCGATGGCGTAAAGGTTCTCTCAAACACTTTCATTCCGGTACGCGTAACTTCATTTTGCGGCACGTGAATTCGCAGCACGCGCGAATTGTCATCATCGATCGAAACGGCCGTGTTCCGTATCCACGCCCTGTCAGACGTACTGTGCAGGCCAGAGGACTCAAAGTCGCCACGGCGCAAGATATCCGTACCAAGGCGATACATTTGACCTTCAGGCATGAACGCGACGGGCTTGAGCGGCGACATACCCAGTTCACCGAGGTGCAACGGCACTTCTTCGGTCTCGGCACTGTCGATGTCAACGACCTGGATGCCGGCCGCTGCATCCTTACCGCATGCTTCTATAATCGCGTGAGCACCATTCTCGCGAAGACAGGTTTGGTACGGCCTTGACAGTCGCGCCAGCCGATTAAGCACTGAGAAACGAAATTTGCCCGTCGCGGGTGTCGGCACGTAACCATTTATGTTCATCGGCACGACTTCCGCCCGATGCAGATCCTCACCATCCATCCACACGTAAAGCAGCATGCCAAGCTGCGTGGTGTAGTGGTATTGGTCGAACAGAAAATTGCCAAGCGAGTATGCGACGAGGCGGTTTCGATAAACCTCAAAACCCTGGATCACGTGCGGGTGGTGGCCGATCGCGACATCGGCACCCTGGTCAACAGCTTCCCTGAGTCGCATGCGTTCACTCACGGCCGGCGCCTCCGCATATTCCAGGCCGCTGTGGTATTGCAGTACCGATACGGTCGAGCCTGGAATCTTGCGCAGATCCTCTTTGAATATTGCGCTGCCGCCCAGCGCCGCGCCGCCCTTTTTCCCTTTTGCGGCCTGGCTCGGTGAGAATGTGCCAGCCCAGCCAACATAGCTCAGGAAGCCGTAAGTTTGACCGCCCAGTTGCGCGATATGCGGCTGCCGGGCCTCAGCTTCGTCCATACCGGCGCCGGAGTAAGCCAGCTGTGCGTCGTCGAGTGCCATCGTTGTCGATGCGAGCCCTATGTCCTGATAATCCCAGGTATGGTTATTGCCGAGCGCAACGTAATCGAAACCAGCCCAGCGCAGGATCGAGGCGAACTCGGTTGGAGAGTAGAACGTTACTGACTTCGGCAAGGGCTGCGTGAGCTTGCCCGACGAAAGTTGTGTTTCATGGTTCACTGACGCGAAGTCCGCCAGCTCTATGTATGGCTTAATCGTGCGCAGCAGGTTTTGACCATCCTCTGTTATGTGCTCGGTGCGCACGAGGACGGGCTCGCCTGCGCGCGGTTCAAAGTAACGCCTCGCCAGCATTGCATCACCGGCAAATACCAGCATCTGCCGTTGCGGCGTCTTGCGAACAAGCTCGACGTCGGCAACCTGCCTGCTACCAGCAGCGAAATCGGACCGGTGCACTGTATGCAGCGCTCGATAGTAGCCGTCCGCGCTGATGTCGATCAGCAGCGGATCGGCTGACCTGACGGCGAACTGATATTCGCCGTTCTCGTTCACGGCGGCCGGTCGCGCATTGATCGATACCACGGCGCTAGAGATTGGCGAGCGAGCCTCGTCAACAATGCGCCCTGTGATCACCAGTGGGTCGGGCATCGATTGAGCGAATAAGCCGCCGGACGCCAGGCATAGTGCTGCAAGAAGAAGTGGTCTCATTGCGACAGTGTGCCATCGTCTGGCCAAAGGCCGAAGTCGATTCATACTCCGGTCTATAACCTCAGGCTATACTGCTGCCCGGAGGGTTTATGCGACTGCGTCAGATAGAAGTTTTTCACGCGATTTACAGCAGCGGTTCAATGACCAATGCCGCTGCGAAGCTCAATGTTTCGCAGCCGTCGGTTTCCAAGGTGCTCGCCCATGCGGAGCAACAACTCGGTTATCGGCTCTTCGACCGGGTAAAGGGCAAACTGATCCCGACACCAGAAGCGCATCAGCTATTCAAACTCGTTGCCGACGTCTACAAGGATGTCGATCGTTTGCGCCACGTTGCCAAAAACCTCAAGGCAGGCAGCGCGGGCCGCATCCGCGTTGCAAGCACACCTGCGTTCGGTCTCGAAGTACTGCCCAAAGCTGTCGCGACCTTCAGACAGGATCATGCAGATACGGTGTTCGAGCTTGAAACCCTACACATGGACGAGATTTCAGATGCGTTGCTGGAGTCCCGCATCGATATCGGCCTGGCGTTTGATCCCATCTCCAACCCGGGCATTGAAGAAAAGAAGCTCGCTACCGGGCGATTCGTCGTCCTCGCGCAGAATGCAGCAACGTTCAACGGCCGCTCGACACTGTCAGTGGACGACCTCAAGGAGCAACCGTTCATCGGCTTGAATAGTCGAGGCCCGCTCGGCCGTTCGCTCTCTGAATATATAGCGTCAGGTAATACTGACCTGAATATCGTCGCATGGTCGGAGACTTATCACGTCGCCAAGGCCATGGTGGCGTGCGGTGCTGGTGTAACGATCGCCGATTCGATTACGGCGCTATCAAACACGGCCGATGAGGTCGTTGTTTTGGCACTAGAACCAGCGCTGGAATTCGATATCAAAGCACTGCATCTTGGTGACGCGCCTCTCTCGATTACCGCCAGAAAATTCATCCGGCACCTGGGTGCGGTTATCAACGACTTTCTGGCCAGATCTGCCTAAGCCCATAGCCCGAAGTTATGGGCACACGAACAATGATCACTTGAGGCTCTGTTATCGCGCTCAGTAGTATCGATCGCATACTCCGCAAGAGAAAGGCAGATGCACGTCATCGTCCTGGGCGCAGGGGTCATCGGTACCACAACCGCCTATTATTTGTCGCAACTGGGCTACCGCGTAACGGTTATTGATCGCGCGAGCGATGTCGGTGACGGGGCGAGCTTTGCCAATGCCGGACAGCTCTCGTACAGCTTTACCGATGCGCTGGCCAAACCCGAGTTCCTCGCAAGCATCCCGGGCTTGTTGCTTGGGCGGGATCCGGGTGCGCGTGTGCGACTTACACCGGGGCTCATGAGCTGGGGCCTGCGCTTCCTCGGCCAGTGCACAACAAAACGCGCCGCAGAAAATACCGTTGCTGTACTCAAGACCGCAATGCGCTCCGCCAAACTAATGACCGAACTGAGTCAACGCGTACCTTTCGAGTTTTCGCATCGCCGCGCGGGAAAACTCGTTCTGCTGGGTAGCGAGGCTGAACTCAAGGCCGCAACGATAAGCAATCGCCTCAAAAACCTGCACGGCAGCGATGCGAAAATTTTGTCGCGCGCCGAAGTAAATTCCGCAGAGCCAGCGCTCGAACGTATCAGCAATGAATTCATCGCCGCTGTCTACTCCCAAAACGACGAGGTCGGTGACTCACTGAAGTTTACAGCCGGGCTTAGAAAGTGGCTCGAAGAGGATGACCTGGTGACGTTCCGGCTCTCATCTACCGCAAGACGAATCGTTGCGAATGACGGCCGTGCCCATGCCGTTGTCGTTGACGACGACACGATTGAAGCCGATGCGATTGTCGTTTGCATGGGGGCCTGGAGTGGCCATTTATTGCGGACGATCGGAATCAATCCACACATCTACCCGATGCGCGGCTACAGCATCACCTTACCGTCCGGCGAAGCATCGCCATCGATGAGCGTAACAGTGCTCAAACATCGCATGGTGTTCAGCAATATCGACGGCTTTATACGTATTGCGGGCTTTGCAGATTTCGTGGGCTTTGACAGTAGCGCGGATACCGAACGAATTCGTTCGTTGCTCGAACTGGCCAGGCAGGTCGCTCCCGATGCAGCCAGGTACGACTCCAGGGATATCTTCACCTGGGGTGGGTTCCGACCAATGACCCCGAGTGGGCAGCCGCTGGTTGGCGCAACGGCTGTCCGCGGACTGTTTTTGAACGCGGGTCATGGCATGCTCGGCTGGACACTCGCTTGCTCCACCGCATACGACGCCGCGCAAGCGGTCGCACGAACACAGTAGGAGGCACAACCTGTGCTGCAATCGTTTCGATTTCTAAATGTTTGTGCTGTAGCGTTACTAATCGCGTCCTGCGCAATCAATGCACCTACATTTCCCGCCGGGGAAGTTTGTGAAACCCCGTCATTCAGCGTCATCGACAGCTTCAGTGGTGCCCGCCGAGGCACATGCACGGTGCTCTCCGATGACCATGTTCGCCTTGATATTCTTCCGGAGAGTAGCGGCAAGATTAATGACAGCCCCTGGTACGCATTCAAACTTTCATCTAATTCTCCGATGACCGCGAAGATATCCCTGCGCTACCACGGAGGTCATCATCGTTACTGGCCCAAGGTGAGCAATGATGGCCTGCGCTGGACTCGTCTCGGGTCACAACACGTGGTCTCGTCTGCCAACGGACGACGCGCTGAATTCGATGTCGATCTCACCGGGGAGCCCGTCTGGGTTGCCGCGCAGGAACTCATCACGCCGACTATTTACGAAGCCTGGTATCGCAAGACGGCGAAGCTCGCGGACATGCCAGTCATGGTTCTCGGCGACTCAACCGCGGGCTTGCCAATCCACGTTTTCGACAACAACGCAGCGTCGAAAGAAGTGTTGTTCCTTGTCGGCCGACAGCACCCGCCTGAGGTTTCGGGCGCGTTCGCGTTCTTCGCCTTTACAGAGACTGTGCTTGGGGACAGTGATCTTGCACAGCGATTTCGGGATCGCTTCCGCATTATTGCAATTCCGTTGCTAAACCCGGATGGAGTGATTGGTGGCAACTGGCGCAATAATCTTGGCGGCGTTGACCTCAACCGCGACTGGGGGTTATTTACTCAACCGGAAACACAGCTCATGGCCGAGCTGCTTGAGAACCTTGATAAGGGTGACAGCAAGATACGCATGTTCCTCGACTTTCACTCAACCAAAGAAAACGTTTTCTATGCACTTCCTGACGTTACTCACCCACCAGATTTCATCGCAACATGGCTCGAGGCAGCACGACCGCGGATAACAGGCTATCCATTCGAACTTACACAGGGCCCGGCAACAAGCATGGCTATCGCCAAGAACTATATTTACGAGCGATACGGCATTCCGGCCGCAACTTTCGAGGTTGGCGACGAGACGGATCGCGGCATCGCACGCGCCGCCGCGAAAGTGTTCGCAGAAGAACTGATGCAACTGATGCTTGACCAGGAGTACTGATTTGCTGCGTCTCGCGGCTATCATATTCGCCAGCTTATTGGCCGCGTGCAGTTCGCCGCCGGACGAGCCGACTTACGACGTCCTTGTTATTAACGGCACGGTCTACGACGGTTCATTGAGTCCCGGTCGCAAGACCAATATTGGCATTTCCGGCGCACAGGTCGTGACAGTCGACGCGCCGTCTGAGGCAACAGCGCGAACGGTCATCGATGCTGTTGGCAAGCTCGTGGTACCCGGCTTTATCGACCCGCACACGCACGCAGCGATAGACCCGGAAGATACCGCTGCAACCGCGCACATCAACCACCTGACCCAGGGTGTAACGACGCTCGTTGTGGGAAGTGATGGGCGCGGGGTATTCAATCGCGAGGCGACCTTTGCCCGCCTCGCTGAACAGGGAGTCGGGGCGAACATTGCTTTTCTTGCTGGTCATGGCGGCATTCGCGAAACCGTACTCGGCTATGCCGATCGCGCCCCTACGGAGACAGAGCTTGCAGCGATGATTGCCCTGCTTGAAACGGAGATGCGCGACGGCGCACTGGGCCTGTCGACGGGCCTTTATTACGCACCCGGGAGTTATTCGGACACCAGCGAAGTTGTAGCACTCGCTAAAGCCGCAGCACTTGCGGGTGGTTTTTATGACACGCACTTGCGTGATGAGGGCACCAATACGGTAGGCCTGCTTGCAGCCGTCGAGGAAGCCATACTCGTCGCCCGAGAAGCCGGCATCGCGGTGCACATTTCGCACATCAAGGCGCTCGGCAAAGATGCGTGGGGACAAAGCCGGCAGGTTATCGACCTTATCCAGGATGCACGCAGTGCTGGTCTGGAGATATCGGCGAACCAGTACCCCTGGGAAGCATCGGGCACACGAATCAGCAGTGCGCTAATCCCGCGCTGGGTCATGGCCGATTCCGAAGAACATAGAAATGCACGACTGAGTGACCCGCAACAACTGCCCGCCATTCGCGAGGAAATGCAGCAGAACCTGGCACGACGTGGTGGACCCGAAGCAATTCTCGTTACGGCCGCATGGAGTTCGCACCAGGGCAGGACCCTGGCCGAGATCGCCGCAGAAGCGCAGCTTGATGCGATAGATGCGGCTATCGAAGTGGTCATCGACGGTGATCCGTCGATCGCATCTTTCATCATGCAGCAGGACGACATCGACCTGTTCGCCGTGCAGCCGTGGGTGATGACAGGGTCGGACGGTGGTGTCGGGCACCCACGTTTTTACGCGACGTATCCAAAGACTTACCAGGACTTCGTCGTCAAGCGCGAACTCCTGAGCATCGAGCAATTCATCCACCGTAGCTCAGGACAGGTTGCTGATACGCTGGGTCTTTGTGATCGTGGCTATATCCGGCCGGGGCAGATTGCTGACATCGCAATCATCGACGCCCAGAATTTCCTGCCGGCCGCAAGCTACGATCGGCCGACTGAACTCTCGACGGGCGTCGATCACTTGCTCGTCAATGGCACCATCGTCATCCAGGGTGGCCAATATCAACAGCGGCGCGCCGGCTTAATATTGCGTGGCAAGTCCTCGTTTGAAATACTCTGTCGATAACAACGAAGCGGAGCGCGCAGCATGGCTACATCAATACCTGGGCTAGGTCGCAACACTCGTCTCAGTCTGGCACTCATGCTCGCTGTATTCCCTGCAATGCCGGCTGCGATTGCTGACGACACGCCGGTCGCACCCACCAGTACAGATCGCGAGTTCATTGAGATGCAGACCAGCATCAATGCAATCATGATTGCCATGATGGACTGGTCAGCGCATGAGATCTGGGAAACAAGCTATACGGAAACAATGTCCGGTCGCAGTTGGCAAACCACAAAGCGGCATGCGACAGAGTTGCTTGCTGCCGCAACGCTTGTCTCACTGGGCGGCACGGGTCGCTCCGATGACAGGTGGGTGAGAGACCCCGTCTGGCAGGAGTGGACTGCGCTGATGATTGCAGAGACAAAGGAGACGCTCAGGGCGATCGAGGCCCAGGATCAGTACCGGCTGGTCGCCTCCGGTGAGCGGCTGGTCGAGACCTGTGACGGTTGTCACCAGGATTTCAGACCCAAAGCGCCGCCCGAAGGCCTGATGCACGTTCCTCATAACGAGTACGGTGATCCGTTGGCCCGGGACTAGGGTGAGCAAAGCCAAAGTACAGGCTGCGCTGGTACTCGCATTGTGTCTGTTTGTTGCGTGGTATAGCCTGCGCCTGGATCCGGCAACGCTCGAGGCACAGGGACACTTCGGGTTCCTCGCGCTGCTCCCGGCGATTGCAACGCTGGCTATCTGCTTCATGACACGCAATGTAATCCTCGCGTTGTTCATGGGCGTCGTTCTGGGCGGCTTGATCACGACTCAGTACAACATCATTCAGGAATTCCTGATTCCGAGCATTGGCTCGGCACGCTACGCGCAGATTTTGCTCGTGTACCTGTGGGCACTTGGCGGACTGCTTGGCATGTGGAATCGAAATGGCGGTGCCTGGCATTTCGCCCAGTATGTTTCCGACAACTTCGTTAAGTCCCGCCGTTCCGCCATGTTCTTCGCCTGGCTCATGGGCATTATTTTTCACCAGGGCGGCACGATCAGCACAATTCTCACCGGGACCACGGTACGACCGGTGGCGGATCGCGAGAAAGTGGCGCATGAAGAGCTCGCATACATTGTGGACTCGACCGCGTCGCCAATCGCTACGATCATTCCTTTTAATGTTTGGCCACTTTATGTCGCCGGCCTCATTGCCATCCCCTCGACGAGCCACTTCATCGCCAACCAGGATGAGGCGGTGGATATGTTTCTGAAAGCCATACCGTTTAACTTCTATGGCTGGTTTGCCGTTTTGTTTACGCTCCTTTTTGCCCTGGGGAAATTGCCCTATGTTGGCAAGACCATGCGCGCGGCACAGATTCGTGCTCGTGATACTGGCGCACTTGACTCGCCAACGGCAGAGCCGATCATCTCTAAAGAACTTTCAACACTGAACGTCCCGGAGGGTTACCGGCCGTCTTTGCTCGATTTTTTTGTGCCCATTGCTGTGCTGATGAGCTTCGCCATTGTTCCCTGGCTAATCTCCGGATCGCCGATGATATTCGAGGCTTTCGGCCTTGCGCTGGTAAGCAGCATTGCACTATCGATCATGCGCGGCATGGACGTCCACGATGCTTTCGAGGGCCTCGTTGACGGCATCAAGGGCGTAACGATCGGCGCAATAATCCTGGGGCTGGCTGTTACGCTTGCAACAGTGTCTGATGAGCTCGGCGCCTCGACCTACATTATCGAAGCAACGTCGGGGTTCCTGTCGGCAATACCGTACGTTCTTCCGGGTGTGCTGATGATCATCTGCATGGTCGTGTCGTTTTCTGTGGGCTCGTCCTGGGGAACCTATGCCGTTGTTTTCCCGATTGCTCTGCCGCTCGCTTACGCGATTTCGCCCGACCCGCTGTATGTCACGCTGGCCTTTGGCGCGATCATGGGCGGCGCTGTTTTTGGGGATCAGTGTTCGCCGATCTCGGATACCACGATCCTGTCTTCGCTTGCCTGCGGCTCGGACCTGATGGATCACGTCGTGACCCAGCTACCCATTGCGATGACAGCCGCAGGAATCTCCATACTCATTTATACAGCGACTGCATTGGCATTGACCTTGTAATATAATCGCCCGCCTCTCGCCGGGGCAGTGCCCCGGTCAATATCAGGCTTTGCATTCGGAGTATTACCGTGAGTCGCGACCAGAAGTTTTTTGACATGTATTCCCTTGTTATCGGTGTGATAGCTGTAGTCGCACTCATTTTCTTCGTGGTCGCCATGAAAATATCCGATCTTACGCAAGGCGTTTACACCCGGGACACCGCCGAGTTCAAGGCCGAGGTCGCCGAGCGCATCCGCCCCGTTGGGCAGGTTTACCTGCCAGGTGAAGAGCATCAGGCAGCGGCGCCAAAAGTCGAAACCACTGTTGAGCCAGAGCCTGTAGCCACGGCGCTCACCGGGCCGCAGGTATACAACGCTGCGTGCAATGCATGCCATGGCACCGGAGCAGGCGGCGCACCTGTCGTCGGCGATGTGGATGCATGGTCTGCCCGTATTGCTCAGGGCATCGATGTCCTGAAAGACCACGCGATCAATGGCTTCTCTGGCGAAGCAATGACACCCATGTTGCCGAAGGGCGGCCGCCCCGATTTGTCGGATCAGGAGGTTTCTGAAGCCGTCGAGTACATGGTCAGCGAATCACAGTAGCCGGACGCCCTAGCTCTTCTTCTTGTCCAACGTGCGTAACGACAGCGCTTCGGCGATGTGCGGCGGCGTTATATCCGGCGCGCCCTGCAGATCGGCGATCGTGCGCGATACTCGCAGGACGCGTTGGTAGGCTCTTGCCGAGAGGTTGAACTGGTCGACGGCCTCTTCGAGAAGTGCCAGGCAACCTGGCGTGAGGGGGCAGTATCTCTCCGTCATTTTGCCTTCGAGACGTGCGTTGCAGACACCGTTACGTTGCGACTGGATTTGCCTGGCACGCAGAACTCGCTCGGCAACATCTGCACTGGATTCGCCGGGCGCTGCGTTCGCACGTAACACCTCTTTGGGCGGCCGCCCGACTTCAATTTGCAGATCGATACGATCGAGTAGCGGGCCGGATATCTTGCCACGATAACGGGTGACCCGATCCGCACTGCAGGAACAATCGCCGGCCTTGTCGCCAAGGTAGCCACAGGGACACGGGTTCATGGCGCAGACAAGTTGCACATCGGCGGGGAACTCTGCCTGTCGCAAGGCACGGGAGATTGTTATCGAACAGGTTTCGAGCGGTTCGCGCAGAACTTCGAGTACGTTTCTGTTGAACTCGGGAAGCTCGTCAAGGAACAGTACGCCGTTGTGCGCCCGGGATATTTCTCCAGGATGCGGACCGGGCCCGCCGCCTACGATGGCGGGCGCCGATGCTGTGTGGTGGGGTGAGCGGAATGGTCGCTTGCGCCAGCGCTCGAGATTCAATGGCAAACCAAGCACGGAGTCTATGGCCGCCGTCTGCAGGGCTTCGCCTTCGGACATCGCCGGGAGAATTCCGGCAAGGCGACGTGCCAGCATGCTTTTACCTGTGCCAGGCGGCCCGACAAACAGGATGTTGTGTCCGCCCGCTGCTGCAATCTCCAGGCCGCGTTTTGCGTGCTTCTGTCCTTTAACTTCGCACAGATCCGGCTCGTCGCTGGCGGCAATTTCCGGCCGTGCCTGAAGCAACGGCGGTAGTTGGCATGCGCCATGAAGATGAGCGGTGACCTCCAGCAGGTTTGAGGCAACTCTCGCTTCCACTGCCGTCAACGCCGCCTCGGTCTTATTGGCACTTGGCACAAGTATGCTGCACCCGGCCGCCGCCGCTTTGAGCGCCGCCGGAAGGATACCGGGAACGCCGCGGATGTCTCCACTCAGGGCCAACTCACCGTAAATCTCCGTGTCCTGGAGCGACTCAACCGGAATCTGTTTGCCGGCGGCGAGAATACCCAGGGCGATGGCGAGATCGAATCGACCGCCTGTCTTTGGCATGTCGGCAGGGGCGAGACTTACGGTGATGCGAGACTGCGGAAAGTCGAATTGCGAACTTAGAATTGCGCCGCGAACGCGATCTTTACTCTCACGAACCGCTGTCTCGGGCATGCCGACGATAGAGAACGATGGCAGCCCTCCCGACAGGAAGACCTCGATGGTCACCGGCGGCGCGTCCGTGCCAAGTTGCGCGCGGCTCTTGAGTATCGCTAGACCCACGTCGGCCCTCCCTGGCCCCGCAGTTAACGGTCGCTTTTAGAGGTTCTTCTCGTACTCCCCGAGCCGCTTTTCCAGCGCTTCGAGTTTCTCACGTGTGCGAGCCAGTACAGCTTCCTGAACCTCGAACTCCTCCCGAGTTACAAGGTTCAATTTGCCGAGCCCGGCAGCAAGTACAGAACGAAAATTTTCCTCAAGATCTTTACGCATGGAGCGCAGCCCTTCAGGCACCGAATCTGCGAGTTTGCTCGCGAGGTCACTTAATGAATCGTCACTCATATGCGCTTGATACCGCAGCAGGACGGAAAAGGCCAGTGCCAAAAGCAGACGTTGGCAGCACTTTTCGGCGGACGCTCACCAAAATGGTGCATGGCGCTGAAAACGTGATCTACCGTGGTGCGGCAACATCGGCTCCGTCTTCCTAAGCGCCTGTTAAGTATACGTTTTCTCTATGTTGGCACAGATTCTGCTCTAAGCAGGGGTAACTACCTTTCACTTTGCTAACTGGAAACAACTCATGAAAACTTTTTTGCGCGCCAGCTTTATCACCTCAGTAATTCTTGCAACCGGAGTCGCACAGGCCGAATGGTCCGCAAATGCCGGCTTTGCCAGCGAGTACTACTACCGCGGCATTTTCCAGGAGAGTTCATCCGCCAGCGCCGGGGTCGATTTCGAGTCGGGCGGTTTCTATGCCGGTACCTGGGCAGCAGATGTCGGTGATGGCCTGGAGGTCGATGGCTACTTCGGCTATGGCACTGATGTTGGCGATGTATCGCTGAGCATCGGCTACACGGGCTACTTCTATACCGGCGATTTCGATACCGAGTACCAGGAGATCAACCTCGGAGCAGGCTTCGGAATCGTGACTCTGGATGTTGCCATCGGTCAACACGAACTCGATTCGAGCACCGACGAGGACTACACGTATTACGCCGTGACTGTCGAGAAAAACGGCTTCTACGGCAAGTTCGCCGGTTTCAGCCAGGACTGGGAGGGTGAATATGTTGAGCTCGGTTACGGCACCACGGTGGCCGAGATCGATCTGGGCATATCGCTGATTTTTTGTGACGAGATCGCCTCCAGCGACCTCGGCATTCTCAATGCGGACGATGAAGCGATCGTATTTACCATCGGCAAGTCATTCGACCTTTAATCACAGGACAGGGGAATCGAAATGAAAATGATCACTGCAATCATCAAGCCGTTCAAGCTCGATGACGTCCGTCAGGCCGTCGCGGACATCGGCATACAAGGCATAACGGTGACCGAGGTCAAGGGCTTCGGTCGACAACGCGGACACACAGAGCTCTATCGTGGCGCTGAGTACGTCGTCGACTTTTTACCGAAAGCCAAGATCGAGCTGGCGGTTGCCGACGATGTCGCCGACCAGGTTGTCGAGGCAATCGCTAACACGGCACGTACGGGAAAAATCGGGGACGGGAAGATATTCATTTCCGAGATTTCTGAAGCCATTCGAATTCGCACCGGTGAGACCGGTAGCGAAGCCGTATAAATCACACGAATAAGCGGAGGAAACCTCGTGGATGATATAGCAACAGTTTCAGGGCAGGTCACACAGCTGGCTTACGCACTGGATACCTTTTACTTCCTCGTCATGGGCGCGCTGGTCATGTGGATGGCTGCCGGGTTCACGATGTTGGAAGCGGGCCTCGTTCGTGCCAAAAACACGGCCGAGATTCTGACCAAGAACGTTGGTCTCTATTCGATCGCATGCATCATGTACATGTTGTGCGGTTACTCGATCATGTACCCCGGTGCCTTCGAAGGTGGCATTTTTCAGAGTCTATCGACCCTGGGCAGCGGCCTTCTGGGTTCAGCGGACAACGATGCCGCTGCAGCAATCGCGGGCGATGCCTACTACTCGAACCTGTCGGACTTCTTTTTCCAGGTGGTATTCGTCGCTACAGCAATGTCGATTGTTTCCGGCGCCGTCGCCGAGCGCATGAAGCTGTGGTCGTTTTTCCTGTTCTCTGTCGTGTTGACCGGGTTCATCTACCCGGTACAGGGTTTCTGGAAATGGGGCGGCGGGTTTCTCAATGAAATGGGCTTCCTGGATTTCGCAGGCTCGGGCGTCGTTCACCTTTGTGGTGCTGCCGCCGCACTTGCCGGAGTTCTGTTACTTGGGGCACGCAAAGGCAAATACGGCAAGAATGGCCAGGTCAACGCGATTCCGGGTAGCAACCTGCCGCTCGCAGCACTCGGCACACTGATCCTGTGGCTCGGATGGTTCGGTTTCAACGGCGGCTCGGAGCTCAAAGTGTCGGACGTCGGCGAAGCGAATGCGGTCGCACTGGTATTCGTTAACACCAACATGGCCGCTGCAGGCGGACTTGTGTTCGCACTGTTGTTGTCTCGCCTCTGGTTCGGCAAAGCAGATCTGACGATGGCGCTCAACGGCGCCCTCGCAGGCCTGGTCGCAATAACGGCCGAGCCTTTGACGCCTACGCCAATCGCAGCGACGCTAATCGGTGCCGTTGGTGGCCTGATCGTCGTCGGCTCAATTGTTACTCTCGATAAGCTCAGGATCGATGACCCTGTTGGCGCGATTTCGGTTCACGGCGTCGTCGGCATGTGGGGCCTGCTCGCCGTCTGCTTCACCAACCCCGATGCGAAACTCAGTGTTCAGCTGCTCGGCCTGGTGACGATCTTCGCCTGGGTATTTATAACCAGCCTGGTCGTCTGGTTCATTATCAAGAAAACGCTGGGTATTCGCGTCAGCGAGGAAGAAGAGTACGAAGGCGTTGATATTTCCGAGTGTGGCCTGGAGGCATATCCGGAGTTCACGGCAGGAGAATAAGCCCCCCCGAGAACTGCGCCTATCCCTTGGCGCTATTCTGCAGCGGGCCTTCGGGCCCGCTTTTTTATGCCCTGCCAATCTGCGCAATTGCCCGAAAACAGCTGTGACTGGGGTCACACCAAATTGCCGCCCGGCGTGGTTTAATGCGTTATTGTTCAATGCTTTATTGGGATGGCTAACGATGAAACACTATCGGCTGGTATTCACGGTTTCGGTTGCAGCCCTGCTGTTTGGCGGCGCTACGGTTGCTGGTGAGATATACAAATGGGTCGATGAAGACGGCAATGCTCATTACGAAGACCGACCAATTGCTGATGCCGACATCGAACACCTCAAAATCGCCTCGAGAAACACAGATAACGAAGCGATTCAGGCTCGCCAGAGGGCCGATCGCGAAGCCCGCGCCGCGGCCAGGCAGGTTGCCGCAGAAGCGCCCACGGAAATGAGCAAACAGGAAGTTCGTGCCGAGCAGGAAAAACGCCAGGAACAGTGCCAGATTTACCGTGACCGCCTGGTGCAATTCTCGCGTTCGCAGCGCCTGTTCGAAGAAGGTGAGGATGGCGAGCGTAAGTACCTCGACGACGCCGAAACCGAGACCGCGCATAATCGAGTTCAGCAACAGATCGATAAGTACTGCGGAGCCTGATATCAGATCGGCTGCAGCCGTCCCGATATGCGCTGACCGGCTTTGTCAGCCCCTTTAGGCCCGAACCAATCCTCATCAAGGTACAATTCAAACTCCTACCGTGGGGAGCGCCCGCTTGACTGCAACACCGGATTCCGAAAACGGCAACGCCCAGGTCTACTTGCCTGATTTTTGCGCTGCGGGCACGGTATTCGTCGTCGTACTAATCGCCGAGCTGGTGGCCATCCTGCTCACGCTCGCCGCCTATGACACACCGGGGCGTTTCCTCATTGAACTCGCCAAGATGTCGCTGTTCATTTTGTGGCTGGCCGTTTTAGGTTCGGTTTTCATGTGCCTTCTCCGCGACAAACTCGAAAGCGCGGGCAAGACTCGTGCCTTCATTATCAGCTTCGTAATGCTCGAGATCTTGTGTGTAGCACTGGGCGAAATCTCTTACCAGACAACTCGTATTTTCGGTGAATCCCAGATTATCGAAGATACGCACGCTGGTTTTATTCTGCGCACCTTTGCCATCAGCTCGATCGTGGTCGCCCTCGCAATGCGGTACTTATATGTCTCCAGCGAGTGGCGCCGCAGCATCGTGCTTGAGGCGCAGGCACGCATCAGTGCATTGCAGGCGCTGATACGCCCGCATTTTCTCTTCAACAGCATGAATACGATCGCATCGTTGACGCGCACCGATCCGCGCCAGGCGGAAGAAGCCGTCGAAGACCTGTCCGATCTGCTGCGTGCGAACCTCGGTGGGTCGGGAGACCGGACATCACTTAAAGAAGAGTTGGAAGTCGCTGCAATCTACCAACGAATCGAAAAGCTGCGTCTTGGCGACAGACTTGTCGTTCGCTGGAACGTCGCTGACCTGCCTATGCGCGCGCTGATACCGAGCCTGACCATTCAACCGTTACTCGAGAACGCGATCTACCATGGCATTGAGTTGTTGCCGAACGGTGGCGAGGTAGTGGTAACCGGCAAGCGCGATGACAGCTACCTGGAAATAACGATGGCAAACCCGATTGCAGAAGGCGAGAAACGTGCCAAGGGCGGCAACAAGATGGCGCTGTCAAATATCCGACAGCGATTTGATCTCGCGTACGGCAATCGAGCCTCCGTCACCGTCGAAGAAAGTCCGACCAGCTATTGCGTCAAATTACGCTTTCCACACGACGAGAGGCACACGTGAAGGTACTGATCGTCGATGATGAAAAGCCTGCGCGTGACCGATTGCGACAGTTAGTCGACGACTCCGATGGCCACTATGTCGTTGGCGAAGCAGTAAACGGCGAACAGGCCTTGGCTGAGGCTACTGCGCATGAACCGGATGTGGTGCTGCTTGATATCCGCATGCCCGGAATGGACGGCATCGAGACCGCACATCACCTGAACGCAATGGAATCTCCGCCTGCCGTCGTCTTCACGACCGCGTACGATGAATACGCGATTGATGCCTTCGACGCGCGTGCAATCGGCTACGTACTTAAACCGGTACGACGTGAGAAACTCGAGCGCGCCCTTGAGCAGGCCGGGCGCCTGTCGGGCGCAACGCTGAGCTCCATGAGCTCGGAGTCCCGGCTCGACAGCCGCCGACATCATGTTTGTGCCCGCGCTCACGGTGAATTGCAGCTGATTCCGATAACGGAAATCAGCTTTTTTAGCGCAGACCAGAAGTACGTCTGCGTGCATCACAGCAAGGGACAGAACCTGATTGACGATTCATTAAAATCTCTCGAGCAGGAGTTTGCGGACTCTTTCGTGCGTATCCATCGCGCAGCGCTGGTTGCCGTCGATCAAGTCGAGAAGCTCGAGAAACTTTCCAACGGCAAGACTCGCGTCGTTCTCAGATCTGGCTCGCAACAAGACGACAATGACCTGATAATAAGCCGACGGCATCTGGCCGATGTGCGTCGTCGCCTTAAAGGGGGGTAAGTCGCCTTGAAAATTCGTATTGCAACACGCAAGAGTGCACTCGCGCTCTGGCAGGCAAACCACGTGGCAGACCTCCTTAATGACCTGCCCGACGTTGCTTCTGTCGAGCTGTTACCTTTGTCGACGCGCGGCGACGAGATACTCGACCGAAGCCTGCAAAAGATCGGTGGCAAGGGGCTGTTCATCAAGGAACTTGAAGTTGCCATGCAAGCTGGCGAAGCAGATATTGCTGTGCATTCGATGAAAGATGTGCCGGCGGAGATGCCGCCGGGATTCTGTATTGCCGCCGTTCTCAGGCGTGCGAATCACGCCGATGCTTTTGTCGCACCAGCCGGCTGCACGTTCGACAAACTGCCACAAGGTGCGCGTATCGGTAGCTCAAGCTTGCGCCGGCAGGCACAGCTCAAGCTCATGCGCCCGGATGTGGTCGTTGAGCCGCTGCGCGGAAACGTAAATACACGTCTGTCGAAATTCGAAAATGGTGATTACGACGCCATCATCCTGGCAGCTGCGGGGCTCGAGCGCCTCGGTCTGGATACCTACATTAGCCACCAGTTTTCGCCGGATGAGATGCTGCCCGCAGCCGCGCAAGGTGTGGTCGGTATTGAGTGCCTGGAGTCCAACGACGCCCTGCGTGCAGTTCTCAGGCAATTGACGCATGCGCCAACCGCACTGACGACCGCGGCAGAAAGGGCGATCGCCAAAACCCTGGACGCCAGCTGTCAATCTCCCGTCGCAACCTACGCCGTCATCGAAGGGTCGTCGTTAACAGTCACAGCCCTTGTGGCGCTCCCAGACGGCAGCAAGTCGGTTCGCGACGTAATTACCGGCTCGGCAGAAGATGCTGAGCTCCTTGGTGAGGAGCTGGCAAAGCGTCTGCTCGCCAGCGGCGCCGCGGAAATACTGGCCGAACTGGGCGAAGCGCATGGCTGACGACGATCTCGCCGGCGTCGGCGTGCTCGTTACCCGGCCAAAACACCAGGCACAAGAACTGGTTGCAGCGGTTGAAGCGCAGGGTGGTTCGGCCATCCTGTTTCCGTGTATTGAAATTGTGCCGCGCGAAACTGCGGACATCCTGTCTGCTGCGAACCAGCTCGAAGAGCCCGACATCACAATTTTTGTTAGCCCGAATGCCGTCAAATATGGCTTGGCGCACGCGGGCAACGCGCGGATCGCCGTCGTTGGCCCGGCAACGGCAGCCGCGATCGAGACCGCAGGTCTTGCGGTTGATATTCGTCCGGCCGCCGGTTTTGACAGCGAACACCTGCTTGCGACATCGGCATTGCAGGCGGTGCGCGGGCTAAAGGTACGCATCATTCGCGGCAATGAAGGTCGCGAGCTAATCGCCGACACGCTTAGAAGCCGCGGCGCGAAGGTTGAATACCTGTCCGTTTACACTCGGCGGGCGCCAAAATACAGCGCTGCCGAGCTCGCCGCACTCGAGGCGCAGTGGCGCTCCGGCGAGATTGATGTCGTTACCGTAATGAGCGTCGAGTCGCTGACAAATTTCGTGGCGCTTTTGCCCGAGTGGTGCAAAAAAGAACTGGGGCAAACGCGACTGGTGACGCCGGCCGCTCGTGTGATAAAACAGGTTCTGGATAGGTTTCCCGGCATCCCGGCACAGCTCGCAAGAGGGCCGCAAGCCAAAGACATGGTTCGTGCCATCGCAGAGCACGCCAAGACCCGACGCGGAATATCCTGATGAGCAAGAAAAAGACAGACACGGACTCGGCCCTCCCGGACGAAGAGGAGCTCGTTGCCGAGGAATTAGCGCCAGAGCCGGAGCCCAAACCCGGGTCCAGGCAGGAACCCGAGCCAGATCCGGCTGCGCCACCGCGCAAGGCAAAGGGCGGGGCCATCGCCTGGCTCGCACTGCTGCTCTCGATACTCGCGGCTGTTGGCGTTGGCTACATGATCGTTCAGGACTGGCGCGCGCAGCGCTCCACTGACGCAAGCAGCGAATCCCTGCTCGACCTGCGAAATCGCATCGCGTCATCGAGCGACTCGCTGGCGACGCTCAACGAGGGCATCGCTGCCCTCACCCAGACCGATGCGCAAACGTCCGCCGCAGTTGAGGCGCTGCGGCAGGAGATGGAAGCCCGCTTGCAACTTTTCGATTCGTTGCCATCGCGCATGTCTAACCTCGAGAACTCCATGTCCTCACTGCAGGGTGTTTCGGCCGGCGCACGCAACACCTGGTTACTCGCCGAGGCCGAATACTACATGCAAATTGCCAACGCCCAGCTGCAGCTTGCCGGCAAGCCGCACCTCGCCGCCCTGGCACTTGGCATGGCCGATGAGCGCATCGTGCAGCTATCGGATCCTGCCCTCACAGACGTTCGCCAGGCTATTGCAGATGAGCTCGCGGCACTCGAAGTTATGGACAAACCGGACATCCAGGGCATAACCCTCACGCTGGCGAGTCTCGCTCGCGTCGTCGATTCACTGCCTTTGCGACAGATGGCGGAAGCCAGTGCCGACAAAGACGCAGAAATTGATCCTGACTTAAGTGGCGTAGATCGTGCCTGGGCGTCAGTTAAGGGCGCTGTTTCGGGACTCGTCAAGGTAACGGGCCCGGATCAAACTGCGGTGCCACTTCTGACGCCGGACGCGGTTTATTTCTTGCGCACCAACCTCACGTTGCAGTTGCAGGCCGCGCGCCTGGCCCTGTTACGTGGCGAGCAAGCTGTTTTCCAGCAAAGTCTTGACGATGCAGCCGCCTGGCTCGAACAGTACTTCGACGCAGGCAGTGCACAAGTGGGCAGCGCGCTGGAGACTATCGATGAAATCCGTGGTGGCATGCATGAGGTAACGACACCGGATATCTCGCAGTCGCTGCGGCTGTTACGTCAATACAAGACCCTGGTCGAGCCCGCGCAATGAAATTCGCTGCCGTATTTCTCGTAGCGCTGATTGTCAGCGCGCTTGCGGCACATCTTCTTGTGGGTGATCAGGGCTGGGTCATCATTAACTTCCGCGGCTACCTCATCGAGATGTCGGTTCCTGGCTTTCTTATTATTTCAGCTGCGCTTGTCTTTGTGATCTGGCTGACCCGAAGAGTCATACAGGCACCGCGTCGTCTCGGCGAAGCCGCAGGACGTTACCGCGCCGGTCGGGCCGGCCAAAAACTGACGCGCGGCATGATCGAGGTTGCGGAAGGCAATTTTGCGAAAGGCGAGAAGTTACTGGCTCGTGCTGCGAGCACCAGCGACTCACCGCTGTTCAATTACCTGCAAGCGGCTCGTGCCGCGCACTTGCAGGGGCAGGACGAACGACGCGACGAATGGCTCAGGCTGGCCTACGAGCAGGCTCCGGAAGCGGCAAACGCAGTGTTGCTCACACAGGCCGAATTACAACTCGATCGCCAGCAATACGAGCAGGCACTCGCCACGTTACGCCGCATCGAAGAGAACTCCCGCGATCACAGTCACGCACTGGCGCTGCTCGGCCGCCTTTACTATCGACTGGAGGACTGGCAACACCTTGCCGCATTACTACCGCGACTGAGCAAGCACGGCAGAGTCAAAAAGGAAACGATCAACAAATGGACGGTTCGTGTACACAGCGAAAACTTCAATCGGGCAGCCGATGGTGATGCGGTCATAGCCGAGTGGAAGACCGTGCCGAAAGCCCTCAAAAGTGATACGAGCGTGTTGAACGCGTACTACATGAACCTGTTACGTACTGGTCTGCACGAGAAAGTCGAGAAAGACCTCGCCGCCGCCCTCAAGTCCGAATGGCGCGGGCCGCTGGTACGCCTGTATGGTCTCGTAGAAGGACCCGATGCAAGCAACCAGCTCAAACGAGCCGAAGGTTGGCTCTCGAAACACGGCGACGACCCTGACCTGCTGCTCGCAGCGGCTCGGCTCTGCCTGCGCAACGAGTTGTGGGGTAAAGCACGCAGCTACCTCGAGACAGTCATCAGTTTGCGGCCAACGCCGGAGGCCTACCAGGAATATGGCCGCCTGCTAAACCAACTGGGCGAAGGTGACGCAGCGGCCGACGCGTATCGTCAGGGGCTCGGTTTGGTTGCACATAGTCCGTCACTGGATATTCCGCGGCTCGAATCGGATCGAAGGTGACGCGCACCACGATAGCCGACAATGCAACGATTATTGTCGGAGCAGGCTACGTCGGTCGGCGTGTGCTGAAAAAACAACACGGCAGCGCCTTTGGTCTGAATCGTTCTGCGCTGGATGCCGAACTACCGGCAGCTGTTCTGGATCTTGATACTGATACAGCGCTTCCCATCAGGTTGCCGGAGAGCTATGCGGTTCTCTACACAGTCGCGCCTTCTGCCGAAGCGGCCACGGATGTTCGCCTGGAGAAGCTGCTGCAGCTCCTGTTGCCGGCACCGCGGCGATTCGTCTACATCAGCACGACCGGAGTTTACGGTGACCATGCCGGCAACCTGGTGACTGAGGACACGCCGACGCAGCCGAAGTCGAAACGAGCGCTGCTCCGTGTCGCTGCTGAAAGGGCACTGAATAGCTGGGGAGATGAGCATGGTGTGGACATCATCATTCTGCGCGTGCCCGGCATTTACGGTCCCGGCCGACTCGGTGTCGATCGCATCCGCGAGGGCCTGCCGGCCATCCAGGAAGCCGATGCGAACCCCGGTAATCGCATTCATGTGGACGACCTCGCGAGTTGTTGTATCGCGGCGCTCGCAGATAATGCGCCCGCTGGCATCTATAACGTCGGCGATGGCGACTTCCGGTCGCCAACCTGGTTTACAAACGAGGTGGCGCGACAGAGTGGGCTCGCGGCCGTACCGACAATCAGCTGGGCCGATGCCCAGAAAGAATTTTCCGAGATGCGCTTGTCGTTCTTAAGGGAGTCGCGCCGTATCGATACGTGCAGGATGCGAGACGTGCTCGGCGTGATACCGCGTTACTCGAACCCGCAGGACGGCATCCGCGCATCGTTACTGTCTTGACGCGGCAAAACCCGGGCGTGCCGGCCCGAACCGACACGCCACCCTGGTTTTTGCTAATGCTTCAGTCTTCTTCCGGCATCGTGCAAGATCCAACTGTTTCCAGTTGTGGGAATTCACCATTCTCACCTGGCGCACCAAAAGGACCTGGACCGACATACTCAACGTATACGTTCTTGCCTTTTAGTTCCTCGATGAACATGAGACCGGGTCCGAAATTGCCTTCTTGCGGGCAATAGAACTTGTGCTCTATTTCGCCGGGCTCCAGTGGTGTCCATTCGCGAGTCATCAGGCAATCCTCGAAATCGCCAAATTCGATCGATACCCTGGCGTTGAGCCGCAACACGGCGCCCCAGTCCTCGGCTTCATCTTCCCAGTACTCCTGCCTGTATCGGTTACCTGATTTGGGACTACCGAGCATTACGATTCCTGGCTCGGCGTCATCTTCACCCGCTTCCCATGCGCCATCGTCCGTGCAGACCGGTGGCTCTGACTCGTCGTCTATTGACCAGGTATCTTCGCCGAAGTACCAGACATTACCGTCTGTATCCATAGCGTAGAAGTCAAGTGTGTCCTCGGCCAACATGGCTGTCGCCGGATTGCAATCTTCACTCTCCCACTCCTGATCGCGAACAACCAGCGTGGTGTAAAGCGCTCCGTCGATATCAATCTCATGGGTATCTGACGTTACGGCCAGCTTGTTGTACTCGCAGCCATCTTCAGTTTCTGCCATATAGGCAAATGTGGAGCCCACCGGTAATGGCCAATATTGATTATCAATAGTCGTCGTAAAGTCGACAGGTCCTGGTAAAGGGACCTCCACCGTCCCCGCCAAAGCACTGCCACCGGCAACACCCATAGTTATCATTGCAGTAACAGCAGCAATGAGCCGATTTTTACGTTTTCTGTTCATATCTGTTCTCCCTGACACATCGATATAGCATCCGCCGCACCTCCGTCGGCGAACATCTGTGCTTTTATTAATTAGACGCCGATGCGGGAAAAATCGGTCGCTGCGTTATGTTAAGAGCCGCTGTTTCCGTGTCTACGCTGGGGCAACAGCGGCCCGATCTGCAACTGCAGCAACACTCAGAATTTGTAGTTCACGCTGAGGTAAGCACCGATGGGGGATTGCGAATCAAGTTTGCCTGTATTTCCGCTGACGCTATCCGTAATCAGCACATCCATGAAATGATGTTCGAGTCTTGCAGCAAAACTTGTAGACCATTTTTCCGAGAAATTGTAGGAGGATCCCAACGTTGCCATGAGGTGGATTTCATTACCGGCATCAAAGCTTATATCAAACGTTCCGCCGGTATCTGTCGGCCCCACTACGTCATCAATGCTGACAGATGCGAACCCGAGGCCCAGGGTCCAGAACCAGTCGAAGCCGCGATTGGTCTCGTTGTACAGGCGTCCGATAGAACCATTAAAGACCGTGCTGTCTGCCGATGCATCGATGGTGGGCACGTCCGGATCCTGCTCGAGTCCGATTATTCTCCACGGGCGCTCATAATCGAATGCGTACGTATCGAACCCGGCACCGATAAACCACCCGTCACTCAGGCGATAGCGGCCGATCACTCCAAGTCCCAGAATATCGTTGGCCGGCACACCATCGCCGAGCAACACATTACCTCGCAACCCCATCTCGAATTTCGAGTCCTCGGCCTGGCTGAATCCTGCCATCAAGACGAGTAACACGAACGAAGCCGCTATGCGGCTGACAATAATCCTGGTCATTTGCTTGTCTCCCTGAAGACCTGGTTTCGGTACCTATCAGTATGTTGGATGCGCGCTGCAGCTAAATCCTTCGCGCTGCTGCACGGATAACCTCATTAAAATCTCCAGACAACGCCGGCAGACGGCACTATTGGCAGCCAGTTGCTGCGATTGGCTGCGATGTTTCGACTGCCGTCATCTCCAACCTCAACTGTGTATTGGGTGCAGCACTGGTTTGGTCGATTGTAGAGGTTTGAAATCTCGATGAACGTCGTCAGCTCACTTTTCGGTAGCTGAAAAGTCCGGCTGACACGTGCGTCCAGCGTATGGAATGCCTCGTAATTCAGGCTGTTGCGCGGTGTCGTGGTCGCGACAATCTCCGACGAACCATCCGGTGCCAACACTGTCTCGACGACGAGCTGCGTTTCCGGCCAGCCGGAATGCCAGGTGCCGGCAGCGCTTACGTCCCAGGCACCCCATTTAGTACTGATCCCGGCCTTGATCGAGTGTTTCTGATCCCAGCTGCGCCTCACATCGGTTTGGTCCACCTTGTCCTCGGTAGACGACCAAACGTAGCCCGCCCACCAGAGCAAATCCCCGGCACTGCTGCCACCCGATAAAGTGAACTCGGCTCCCTTGACGAACGCTGTCTCAGCGACGATTTGCACACGATCTATCTGCAGCTCCGGAACGAGTACAAGCGAATCGAAGGCATTCTCGAATCTCGGCATTGGCGACTCATAGTCTTTTTGATAGTACTCGGCTCGCAAATTCAACCCCGATCCAAATCGGTGTACGAAGCTGGCAACAAAATGATCCGAGTACTGCGGGGGAAAGAAGTCGCTTAGCCCATCATTGACCTGTAGCTCATTGATCTCCTGTGCCTGGTAAAAGCGCCCAACGCCGACGCGAAATTCGGTGTCATCATCAAATTTGTACAACACATTTATTCGCGGGCTACGTTGTTCGTTATTGTCCGCGCTGCTATAGGATTGCCGGTCCCAACGAACACCAAGATCAAAAATCAACTTGGCGGTCGCCTTCCATCGCGCCTCGAGGTAGGTCGCGTACTGATCACCCGTCGGCGCCAGGGCAATGCTTCGTTCTCGCAGTGGTGTGTTATCGAAAATCTGATCGAACGGCGGGAAAATCGCGAGGCTCGACTCGTATTCGTAGCTTGCATCAAGATCCTTGATATCGAAACCAGCCCGCAGCGACCACGCTTCGTTTACGCCAACCTGCCAATCCTGGGTCAGTGCATAGACACGAAATTGCCGGCTATCGTCGACCGTACCGGCCATGACGTCGGGCAGATTCGACTGGCCGCTGCGAATATTCGAAATATCGGTGATTGAAAAGATCGTCGAACTTGAAATATCGGACGACCAATCAGTGTCGGCTTTGGCCCAACCGACCCTGTTCCGATAACGCGCGTTCGCCTGCTCGGTCCCGTCCTCCTGAGCGATCTCGACCAGGTCGTAGGAATACAGGTAGTTCGCTGTTACATAGGTGCGATCGGTCAGCTGCCAGCCAACATGCACCAACGCATCGGAAAAACGCGGCGAGCCGTACTCTGGCTTGAACGCCCTCGTGATTAGATCGAGATTGCTGCGTCGGGCGGTGACCAGCCAGTCCCCCCTACCGGCCGTCGCGAAGCGACCCGTCGACAGTGCCCATGAATTGAGAAAACTCAAACCCAGCTCCGTTTCCACATCGCTCGCAGGCTCGCGAATTCCCATATCGATTACGCCACTCATGCGATCTCCATAACGTGCCTGGTAACCTGCCGTATAGAAATCGACCCCGTCCACCGCAGTCTGATCAATCGTTGTTGCGACTGTATGGAAATCCTTAAGGTGGTACGGCTCGTACAAACGAACGCCGTCGAAAACCAGCAATTGTTCATTGCTCGCGCCTCCGCGAACGTGGCTTCGCGTCGAAATCCCACCGCTTGCAACGCCAGGTAACCTGTCGAGTGAACGCAGCGTCTCCTCACCGATGTCCGGTAAAGTCGCCATCAGGTTCCGATCAATGAACGTGTGCGAACCGGCCTTTTGGTAGCGAATGCTGTAGACGCTTGAGCTAACGACGATGTTTGGCAGGGCTTGCTCGCTGGTATCCGTATCCTCGCTGCCCTTCGCTTCCTCCACTTCGATCACCGCGGCCGTATCCCGAGTGATTAGCCATGAGTCGGCAGGGCCGACAGAAATGGTCAGGCCATACGGTTCCAAAACTTCGCGCAGCGAATCGATCGCTGCCTCGTTCGTTGGCTCAGCTGTAACGATGAAGTCGCTGCGAACAAGGTCGTTGCTGTAAATTATGTCGAGACCCAGCTCAGCCAGGTGGTGGATATACTCGTTGAGTGGCTGACCTTGCCACTCGCGCTCGGCTGCCAGGACGCTCATCGAAAATAAACCGGCAAGGATCGCGAGACTACGCAGGACAAACAACATACAGGTAGTCTAATGCATCGCGGTGAGAGCTCCTACGAGACTTTGCTCGAACTCCGCGGGCACTCGCTATCGGCTAATAATAATTGTGTTGCCGTCGATCGAATACTTGAAATTAGTCGTCGCGAGAATCGCCTCTAACGCCTGGATCGGTGCCACCCCTTCGATCGAACCATGAAGCCGAGGGCGCATAACGGCCATTCGAAACTCATCGTCGGCAAATATAAGCTCCATACCGGTTTCCCGAGACACCCACTTTAGAAAATCCAGTAAAGACTTGTCTTCGAGTTCAAACGCCGGCACAAGAGACACCGCCCAATCCCACGGCTCACCAACAAGCGGCACACTTTCCGATCTTGCAACATTTCCTGGCCGCACCGTGACTTTTTTCCCGCTTGTTACGTTGTGCCGGTTTTGTCCCTCTCTTAAGTCGACGCGACCTTCTCGAACAGCCACGCTCATGTCGGCATTTTCAAAGCTGACGGAAAACTGAGTACCGACATCCGTGGCGGAACCACTAGCCGTGGTTACCGTTACATGTCTATCAGCATAAATACGGTCACCAGTATCGATATACACTCGGCCCGCCAGCAAAGTAATCTCGCTCGTTGAATCAACCTTGAGCAATGTCCGCGCATCGACTCTCAGGGAAATATCATCTCTAAGCGCAATGCTCATCCCGCGCCCGTTTGAGGTATCCACGACATCGCCGACGTAAACGTTGTCTCCAACTACAAATTTTGCGTCGCCGGCAACGACACTAACAGTGCCAACAAGGCTTTTCTGCGGAACGACATCTGGCCGATTCAGGCCAATAACAACAACAAGAAGGCTGGCAGCAAGCGCTACAGGCAAGAACCAACGCGCAGGTCTCGATCGTGACTTGCCGCGGCTCCATTCCCGTCGAACGCTGGCGTATACCCGATCCTCGATTTCGGTACTTATCTCAGCGCTTGGGCCAGCCAGCCCCAGAAGCGCCTTCAAAGTATCGTCGCTTTCTTCTGGCTGAATATCGTTTCTTTGATCTGTCATATTCATCTCAACCTGGTCTAAATCAGGACCATCTTTTGGTGATTCACTCGAATAGAAAACTCGGCTCGAAATCCCATAGTGACCGAAACCCTTCCTTGAATGCCGCGCGAGCGCGGCTAAGAACGGATTCGGCCGCTTTGGTGCTAATGTTCAGACGCTCTGCGATCTCATCAACAGAGCAACCACGGATATACTTCAGCTCCAGCGCCGAGGCGTAATTGAGCGGTAAATGCGCCAGCGTAACGCGCACAAACTTTGCCAGCTCGTCTGCTGTTCGTTGCGTCTCCGGATTGTCCGGGTTGGCGCATATCGACTCGAGAGCAGCCCGAATCTCCGGTACATCCTCGTATGGCACAGACTGCTCGCTGCGCATGCCGTGTCGGCGAAATACCGTGATCAGCTCGTTACGGCATATTTGACAGAGCCACGTAAACAGCAGTGCCTCTCCCCGAAAACTGCCCATCTTGTGCACGACCTTGCACATCGTTTGCTGCACAACTTCCTCGGCCAGATCGGCATCCCCATTGGTTCGGGTCAGTGTGAATCGAAATAACCGCGGAAAATATTCCTTGAAGAACGCATCAAACGCCTTAGCGTCGCCCGCTGCGACCTGGCGCGCCAGCTCCCTGTCAGCTTTTATTTGGGAAAAGTCCACGGTCATACACTAGTCCAGAATTTCACTCCCCGATACTGTTAGAGGGTCGCTCGACAAGAATCCTTCGGCCTGCGTATCCGGGCGCTCCGACGCACTGGCCGGACGATACGACAAACGGCCTGCAACTGAGGTGTGTTTGCTGCCTGGCGGCGAATCACTCATCAACGGATCACTGGAAGCAGCAACAACACCCGGGTTAACGGCAAGCTGCTCCGGGACTGGGCCAACCATGGCAAGGCAGACAATCAGCAGAAACGGTGTGACCAGTATCGCAGGCACTGCGCCGCTGGGGTGCACAGAGCTGACCAGTATTGGAAATTTGTATACAGCCCACAGCATTGCGGCGACTTCGCGCGGCTTATTAAGATACCCCGGAATGAAAATATTCGGTCAGCTGTCGAGTTGATCCACTAATGAGGGCGTGCTGCAGGGCAGCTGAATTTTATCAGTCTCTGCTATCGACTATTGCACTCAGGGTTGGCTGCGTACGCTTCTAAGCCATGCTGTGAGCGGTTCCCACTCCGACCAATCGGGCCAGGCGAGGTACTCGGGTAACTCGAAGATGCCGATGCCACGCGTATAGGCACGAACGTAGTTCTGGGCTTCACGCAGTGCCGCGACGTACGGCACCCGAGCCTTTGTCAGGTACTCGTCGAGATCGCCATAGATAAGAGTGTTGTCGCGCACGCGGTTAGCGATCGCGGCGATTTTGACTTGCTTGCGCTCTACCTTGTTGACGCCCTGCAATTCCTTGAGAAATGTTGACGTGGCCTGCATGTCGATGGTCGACGGTAACACCGGCACAACGATAGTCTCGGCGTGCTTGACGAGATCTGCCAGCTCCTTGCCATGGGATCGGGCAGGCGCATCGCTGACCATAATGTCAACATTGCGCGGAGCATGCCGAAGCCCGTCCTCAAAAGCCGCAACTGCGGCTATCGTCGGGCGATTTTCGGGGCGCCTTTCAAGCCAGTCAAGGCTCGAACGCTGTGGGTCGTAGTCGGCGAGTGCAACACTCGCGCCTTCATTCGCAAAATACGAAGCAATGTTAGTGGCGATTGTGCTCTTGCCGCAGCCGCCTTTCGCATTCAAAACCATTATGTGCCGCATGATCTCTCCTCAAGGGCAATGTCGTTATTCGTTTTATGTAAACTACAGCCGCCGACATCAAATGTCCATCCGTCACGCCCGGGCTTTCTACGCTGGCTGTCGCTGACAAATTACTTACGCTCGCGAGTTAAAATCCACGCATGCAGCTTACCTATCTCAAAATGCACGGCGCCGGTAATCGAATCGTCGTTGTCGACCAGCGCGAAACCAACCTGCCACCCCCATCCGCCGGGAAAATACGACTTCTCGGGGACGACAAGACTGGTCCGGGGTTCGATCAGTTGATGTGGGTAACTGCTGCACGGGATAACTCCGCGTCGGCGTCCTACCGCATTTTTAACTCCGACGGCTCCGAATGCGAACAGTGCGGCAATGGCGTGCGTTGCGTATTCTGGATGCTTGCCCGGGAATCCAGCCAGAAAAAATCATTCGCACTGGAAAGTCCGTCCGGCAGGATCGAGGCGCTCGTATTAGATGACGGTCGCATAGCCGTCAATATGGGGCCGCCTTATTTCGAGCCGCGGCTCGTACCGTTTTCGGCCGAGGCGCAAGCCGACCAGTATCCACTTGAGGTGGCGGGAACCACGATCAGTGCGTCTGTCCTCTCGATGGGCAATCCGCACTGCGTTGTGGAAGTCAGCGACCTGGAATCTACCGACGTCACTGCACTTGGCCCTGCGATCGAGCGCCATGAGCGCTTCCCTGCCCGAACCAACGTCGGTTTCATGCAAATTCGCGAGCGCGGCAAGATCGACTTGCGCGAATACGAGCGAGGGGCTGGAGAAACGCTCGCCTGCGGCACGGGGGCATGCGCCGCTGTCGTCGCCGGACATCGCCTGGGACATCTCGACGACGAAGTCACCGTGCAGATGCCCGGAGGGCAACTCGTGGTAAGCTGGCGTGGCGAAGCCGAAGACGTATGGTTGACCGGTGAAGCCGTATTGATTAACGAAGGAACAGTGGATTTATGAGCACACAACGCAAGCCGGAGTTCATTGAAGAAGAAATTTCGGAGCAGGCGATTCATGATTACCTCGACGCTCACCCCGACTTTTTCGAACGCCATGGCGCGTTGCTGAGGTCGCTGCAATTACCGCATGGTTCGGGCGGCACCGTGTCCCTGGTCGAACGGCAGGTTTCGATGCTGCGGCAGAAAGAGCTGCGCCAGAAACGCCAGCTTAAGGAGCTTATCGAGGTCGCACGCGCTAACGACGTCCTCTCGGCCAAGATCCACGAACTGACGTTACAACTGCTGGCTGCGGATGACCTGCTTGCGTCAATTTGCTGTGTCGAGGAAGCCATGCGCAGCGGCTTCGGTGCCGATCACTCCGTTCTGGTCCACTTTGGCGACCCAACATTGTTTGCGGATGTCGATGCCGGCCGGTTCTTCCATGTCGTCGACCGAAGTGATGACGCCCTCAAACCTTTTGCTACTTTCCTGAAGGGCAAGGGCCCCCGATGCGGGCAGGTGCGTGATTCTCAGCTCGAATTCCTGTTTCGCGACGACGCTGCCGACATTGGCTCTGTGGCGCTCGTGCCGCTCGGCGAGAAGTCCCAGATCGGTTTTCTGGCCGTGGGCAGCAGTGACGCCGACCGCTTCCACCCCGGCATGAGCATCGACTTCCTCGCGCGACTCGGGGATCTGATCGCCGGAGCTCTGAAGCGGTATTAAACGCAGGAGACCGTCCTTTGGACGATGCCGAAAAAGACTGGATCGGCAAGTTCGTCGACCACCTCAAGTATGAGCGCCGGCTCTCGGACCTCACTTGTAAACACTATGGCCGCGACCTCAAGACGCTCGCTGCTTATTGTGATGAACAGGCGATCGAGAATTGGGCCGGTGTCGACAGCGAGCACATCAGAAGCTATTCCGCAGCTTGCTACCGGCGCGGGCTGTCGGCGAGCAGCATCCAGAGGCGGCTGTCCGCGACACGAACCTTTTTTCGTTACCTGCTGCGTGAAAAACACGTGCAGATGAATCCGGTCGTCTCGGTGTCAGCGCCAAAATCCGGCAAGCGACTGCCTGGCAACCTCGATGCCGACCGCATGGCACGTTTGCTCGACATCCCCGGTGACACCACGATCATCAACCGTGATCGTGCCATTCTCGAACTGCTGTACTCATCCGGGCTGCGGCTGGCGGAGTTGACTGACCTCAACATCGGCGATGTCGACTTAGAGGACGCCACGGTGCGCGTTACCGGCAAGGGCAACAAGGATCGTATCGTGCCGGTTGGCCGCGCGGCGCGCACAGCAATACGCAAGTGGTATCGCTCTCGAGGTGATTACGCACCAGCGACCGAAAAAGCGATGTTCGTAAGCAACCGTGGTACACGGCTAAGCCGGAGGTCCGTGCAGGCCCGGGTCACCCATTGGGCCAAACAGCAGGGCATCGACACCAATGTCTCACCGCATCTGTTCAGGCACTCATTCGCAACGCACCTGCTTGAGTCGAGCCATGACCTGCGCGGCGTTCAGGAGTTACTTGGACACGCCAATATCTCAACGACCCAGGTGTACACACACCTTGATTTCCAGCATCTAGCACAGATATACGACCAAACTCATCCTCGCGCCCGGAAGAAAGAATAGAATATGGAACCCGCCTACCCCGCGCGGGGTAGACCAGCGGGAGATCTGGCCGCGAATACAACAGGTAGACCAGCATGGATCAATTTCGAGGGACAACCATTGTCTCGGTGCGCCGCAATGGCAAGGTTGCTATTGCCGGCGATGGCCAGGTCAGCATGGGCAACACCGTCATGAAGGGTAATGCTCGCAAAGTTCGGCAGTTGGCCGGCGGCCGCGTTATCGCCGGTTTCGCAGGTGGCACCGCCGACGCTTTCACATTATTCGAGCTATTCGAAAACAAGCTTGAGCAATACGGCAATCTCACTCGTGCCGCGATCGAACTTGCCAAGGACTGGCGCACCGATCGACGTTTGCGCCGTCTCGAGGCTCTGCTGTGTGTTGCCGACGAGGAAACATCTTTCATCATCTCCGGCAACGGTGATGTCATCGAACCGGAGCACGACCTGATGGCCATTGGCTCCGGTGGGCCATATGCGCAGGCAGCAGCGCTCGCACTGCTGCGAAATACCAAGCTTGATGCACGAGAAATCGTCACAACAGCGTTAGGCATTGCCGGCGAAATCTGCGTTTTCACAAATCAGAACATCGTCATTGAAGAGCTACCGGCCAAATAATATGTCGCAGATGACCCCAAGAGAAATCGTCCAGGAACTGGACAAACACATCGTCGGCCAGGACGAAGCCAAACGTGCTGTTGCGATCGCGCTGCGTAATCGTTGGCGTCGCGTACAGGTCGATGAACCTCTGCGCAGTGAGATTACGCCGAAGAATATCCTGATGATCGGCCCGACGGGTGTCGGCAAAACGGAGATTTCACGGCGTCTCGCGAGGCTCGCCAAAGCACCGTTTATCAAAATTGAGGCAACGAAATTCACCGAAGTTGGCTATGTGGGCCGCGAGGTGGACAGTATTGTTCGCGACCTCATGGACATCGCCATCAAGATGATCCGCGAAGAAGAGATGTCCAAGGTGCGGCACCGTGCTGAAGATGCCGCGGAAGAACGCGTACTGGACGCTCTGCTGCCACCGCCATCGCAGGGAATTGGCTTCACCGCTGACACCGAAAAGACGCCGGCGGGCGAGGACACACGGCAGAAATTTCGCAAGATGCTGCGTGAGGGCAAGCTCGCCGACAAGGAAATAGAGGTCGAAATCCAGGCAATGCCCGTCGGTGTAGAGATCATGGCGCCGCCAGGCATGGAGGAGATGACCAATCAGTTACAGGGCATGTTCCAGAATCTTGGTGGCAATCGCCGCACGACTCGCAAGCTAAAAGTGAAGGATGCGCTAAAACAGCTGACCGATGAAGAAGCGGCGAAAATGCTCGACGAGGAAGAACTCAAATCGCGCGCACTTGAGGCGGTTGAGCAACATGGAATCGTGTTTCTTGATGAGCTCGACAAAGTTGCCAGCCGCTCAGGAACACAGGGTGCTGACGTATCACGCGAGGGCGTGCAGCGAGACCTGTTACCTATCGTTGAGGGATCAACCGTCAATACCAAGTATGGAATGGTCAAGACAGACCACATCCTGTTCATAGCATCGGGTGCGTTTCATGTTGCCAAGCCTTCGGATCTCATTCCCGAGCTGCAGGGTCGCTTCCCGATTCGCGTCGAACTGAAGTCCCTCACAACCAATGACTTTGTAAGGATTCTGACCGAGCCGGATGCCTCGCTGACATCACAATACAAAGCCTTGCTTACGACTGAAGAGGTTACGGTCGAATTCACCGACGATGGCGTGCGGCGCATTGCAGAGGTTGCTTTCCAGGTGAACGAAAATACCGAGAACATCGGTGCGCGGCGACTGCACACGGTCATGGAACGATTGCTGGAGACCGTCTCCTTTGAAGCATCTGACAAGAGCGGCACGCGGGTAACCGTTGACGCTGCCTATGTCGATGAACAGCTTGCCGAGCTGGCAAGAGATGAAGATCTCAGCCGGTACATCCTCTGATGACGCCTTCCGAGATTCGCCTGCGCACAAAGTCCCGGCTGTTGGTTGTGGCTTTCGAGGATGTTGAGTTCAGGTTCTCTTTTGAGTACCTGCGCGTGCACTCACCCAGTGCCGAGGTGGTTGGTCACGGGCCAGGCCAGGAAACGCTGCAAACCGGTAAGGAAAATGTCGTCATCACAAGCATCGACCCGGTGGGACACTATGCTGTGCGGCTCGTGTTCGATGACGGGCACGATACAGGGCTATATTCGTGGAGTTATCTCTATGAACTGGGCCAGAATATGAACGCAAACTGGGCTCGTTACCTCGACCGTCTAGCAGCAGCAGGGTATGCTCGCGAAAAGACCGAATAACAGTCCATCATGAACAAAGCAGACACCTCCGCCGATTCCACGCATTTCGGCTATAAGACTGTGCCATCCGAGGACAAAGCCGGCCTCGTACGCGATGTATTTGACTCGGTAGCTTCGCGCTACGACATCATGAATGACCTGATGTCAGGGGGCTTGCACCGCCTTTGGAAGAGACACACGGTCGATCAGGCCGCTGTCCGGCCGGGCCACCACGTTCTCGACCTCGCCGGCGGCACCGGCGACCTCGCCCTGAAGTTTATTCGCCAGGTAGGACCTGACGGCCACGTAGTGCTCGCCGATATCAACGCGGCCATGCTTGAGCAGGGTCGAAGACGGCTCGTCGATGCGGGCGCAGCTGGCAACTACTCCATCGCGCAGGTAAACGCCGAAGACCTGCCGTTTGACGACAAGACCTTTGATCGCATTACGATCGCGTTCGGGCTGCGCAACGTCACCGACAAGGACGCGGCCCTGCGGTCGATGCGGCGCGTTCTCAAACCTGGCGGCAAAGCCTTGATCCTCGAGTTCTCGCAGCCCGCGAAGGCGCTCAAGCCCGCTTACGACCTTTACTCGTTCAAAGTGCTTCCCGTGATAGGCAAGCTGGTCGCACAGGACGAAGACAGCTACCAGTACCTCGCGGAATCTATCCGCATGCATCCTGACCAGGAAGAACTGCTCGGCATGATGAAAGCAGCCGGGTTCGAACGCTGCAGCTATCAGAATCTCGCCGGTGGCATTGTTGCCCTGCACATTGGCTATCGTATCTAGGCGCGGCGGTAATGAACCCTCTCGAAGGCGTCCTCCGCCCCATCACCAAAATCCTCAACCGCAATATTGGTGAAACAACACCGGCACGCGAGTTATGCGAACGCCTCGACGGCACCACCGTTGCGGTTCGTGTTCGTGATACTGCACTGGCCATGTACTTTGAAATCAGCGACGGTGTCATAGCTCTCGCCACAGACTCGGACACGGATCCGGACATCGTGATCACTGGCTCTTTGCTGACGCTTGCGCGCATGGCAGGTAGCAGCGGCGAAGAGGCACTCAGAGATGGCACCCTGGATATCACAGGGAACGTCCGCACTGCCAAGGCGTTTCAGGAGTTGCTCGACTTCGCAAAACCCGATGTCGAGGAAGAGTTGTCTTCGCTGATCGGCGATGCGGCAGCGCATCGACTTGGAAATTTCGCCAGGGGTGTTGGCAACTGGTCTCGTGATGCTCGCTCCACGATGGGCTCCAATGTTCGCGAGTATTTGCAGGAAGAAAGTCGCGACTTGCCGAGTCGCTACGAGGTCGAGCGTTTCACTGCGCAACTGGATACCCTGCGGGATGACCTTGCTCGTCTTGAGGCCAGGTTCGATCGTCTCGGTGACGGAGCCTGACGTTGCCACAGCGACGCACTTTGCTACGGGTTCTCAGCATCCAGCGCATCCTGGTCAAGTACGGGCTGGACGACTTTATTCGCGAGACGCACTTGCTGCGCCCTCTGCGGTTTTTCTTTTATTTATTGCCTCGCCGACGCGGCGCGTCTGCGCCTCTCGGCGAACGCATCCGTCTGGCGCTGGAAGAATTGGGCCCGATCTTCGTCAAGTTTGGCCAGGCGTTATCGACTCGACGTGACCTCCTGCCGGTGGATATTGCGGACGAACTCGCGAAGTTGCAGGACAGCGTACCGCCTTTTCCATCCGAACAAGCCATTGCCATTCTCAACGACGTTTATGGCGAACCGGTAGAACAGGTTTTCAAGCGCTTTGATGCCGAACCGCTCGCAGCGGCATCCATTGCCCAGGTACATACGGCACAACTGCAAAACGGTCAGGAGGTTGTCGTTAAACTTCTGCGGCCCGGCGTTCAGCAGCAGATTGAGGGTGACCTCGACGTATTGCGCATGATCGCGGGGCTAGCCGCGAAGTACTGGGAACACGGCAAACGCCTGCGGCCTCTTGATGTTGTGGCCGAATACGAACGAACCATAATCGACGAACTCGACCTGATGCGCGAGGCGGCAAATGCAGCGCAGCTGAAACGAAATTTCGGCGCGTCGAACATGCTGTATGTTCCGGATGTCTACTGGGATTACTGTCGGCCCGAGGTGCTCGTGCAGGAACGCATCTACGGTATTCCAATTAGCGACATGGATGCTCTGCGCGAGGCAGGTACGAACATCCGGGTGCTGGCAGAGAACGGTGTCGAGATATTCTTCACGCAGGTATTTCGCCACAATTTCTTTCACGCGGACATGCATCCGGGCAACATTTTCGTTATCGCTACTGACCCCGATAAACCGAAATACGCTGCGGTCGACTTTGGCATTGTTGGCACACTCAGTCCTGAGGATCGCCACTACCTTGCCAGCAACTTCCTCGCGTTTTTTGATCGTGACTATCACAGCATCGCAAAACTGCACATAGATTCGGGCTGGGTACCGGAAGGCACGCGCATCGACCAACTGGAGACAGCCGTGCGCACGGTTTGCGAGCCTATCTTCAACAAACCACTGTCAGAAATTTCGTTCGCGCAGGTGTTAATGCGCCTGTTCCGCGTCGCGCAGCGATTCAATGTCGAAATTCAGCCACAGATGATCCTGTTGCACAAAACCCTCTTCAATATCGAAGGTCTCGGCCGTGAGTTGTACCCGCAACTCGATCTTTGGAAGACCGCTCATCCGGTGCTGAAGCGCTGGATGAATGAGCAGGTTGGACCGCGTGCGATGCTGGATGACTTCCGCGAAAACCTGCCGCAACTGCGTCAGTCGCTGCGCGACCTGCCAACGGTCCTCAAACAGATTGCCGAACAGGCGGCGTCGGAAGACCCGGCCGCCAGGAAACAGGTGGCCGAAATTCGCCAGCTACGCAAGGACATGCAGGAGCATCAACGCCAGCGTTACTGGCTTACCGCCGCGGCAACCAGCGTTGTCAGTGGCACGCTGTTGCTGGCTCTCGAGGGCAATCTCTATTTGACCGCTGCGCTGTATGCCATTGCTGCCGTTGCGGCTTTCGCCGCCCGCCAGCGGCATGATTAGGGTTCGTTGATTATGTTTTTGCCGCGACTTGCCAGGCTGCTCCTGTGGATGGGTGGTTGGACGGTTGTTGGTGACGTGCCGAATGTCCGCAAAGCCGTGATCATCGCGGCACCGCACACGTCTAATTGGGACGGCTTCTGGGCCATCGTCTACAAGACTTACATCCGCATGGACATTAACTGGTTCGTAAAAGATTCGATGTTTTGGTTTCCACTCGGCAACCTGCTGCGGGCTTTTAACGGCATCCCCCTGGACCGGAACAAGGCGCGCTCAGCTGTCAGTGAAGCCATCGCCGCCTTC
The DNA here is from genome assembly GCA_024640305.1 of Gammaproteobacteria bacterium. Classification (GTDB taxonomy): domain Bacteria; phylum Pseudomonadota; class Gammaproteobacteria; order Steroidobacterales; family Woeseiaceae; genus UBA1847. The sequence goes on along the minus strand of JAHEFG010000043.1, from coordinate 89,471 downwards.
GACCAGAGTGACCAGTTCTATTTCGGCCTGGCCCCTGAGGGAACACGTAGCAAGACGCGTGGCTGGAAAAGCGGTTTCTACCGCATTGCGGACGGTGCCAATGTGCCGGTGGTACTCGCGTTCCTTGATTACCGCGGTAAGCGGCTGGGTTTTGGCCCGACATTGACGCTGACTGGCGACAAGGATGCGGATCTTGCAATCTGTCGCTCGTTTTACGACTCAATTGGCGGACACACGCCCGAAAAAACAAGCCCGGTTGTGTTTACAAGCTAGCTCGAACGATGACAAACAACGACATACCATCGCGACCGCATCGTCCGATTCGCAGTTTTGTGCGTCGCGCCGGGCGACTAACGCCATCGCAACAACGTGCATTGCAAGAGCTCTGGCCAAGCTACGGGGTCGTCCTTGGTCGCTCGGCGCTTGACCTGGACGCCCTGTTCAACCGAACCGCGCCGCGCGTACTGGAAATCGGTTTTGGCAACGGTGAAACACTCGTGCAGCAGGCCGCCGAAAACCCCGACTCTGATTACCTGGGCATCGAGGTTCACGAGCCTGGTGTTGGGCACTGTTTGCTAAGCGCGCAGAGTGCGGGCATTACTAACCTGAAATTGATTGCGCACGATGCCATTGAGGTGCTCGAGGCACACATACCACTCGGCTCCTTGCAGCGAATTAATTTGTATTTCCCCGATCCGTGGCCGAAGAAACGGCACCACAAACGTCGCATTATTCAGCCTGCATTCCTCAAGTTGTGTGCCGATCGCCTGGCAGAAGGTGGTGCGCTTCATGTCGCAACGGACTGGGCGAACTACGCGGAGCATATCGACGAAGTACTTTCCGAGTCGGATCTGTTTCGTTGTAGCGAACGCCGCGAGCATGATGGTGACCAACCGCTCGACCGACCGATGACAAAATTCGAACGTCGCGGCCTCAGGAAGGGTCATAGAATCTGGGACTGGCGGTTCGAAAAACTCTAGCCGCGAAGCTTTACATGCTGGTTGGTCCCGACGCGTAAATCACGCCGTCTCGTACTTCGACGACAACGGCCCGCAGCGACTTGCCCCGGCATGGACCTGCGAAGCACAGACCCGTATCAATTTCGTAGAGTGCTCCATGTGATGCGCACTGAATCGCCGAATCGTCCTTGTTAAAAAAGCCGTCTGGCGTCCAGTTAAGCTGGTGCCCAACGTGCACGCAGAAGTTCTGATAGGCGTACACCTCATTGCCCTTGCGAACCACGAAACCCAGGAATGGCCAATCGCCTTCGCCAATGCTGAATTCACGGCAGCCCGGATCGGTGAGTTCATCCATTCGCCCGACCGCGACTTCGACGGTGTCGCTCATTGGTCTTCGCCATTCCAGGGTGCAACCTTAAACAACAGCAACATGCCGGGAATGGCTAACAAAGTGCAAAGCAGGAAGAAGTTTGTCCAGCCAACACTCTCGACGATGACGCCGGTCACCGCGTTGGCAAACACTCTGGGTACTGAAGCGAGCGCCGTGAACAGCGCAAGCTGCGTTGCGGCGAAGGCCGGATTTGCCGTACGCGCCATGAACGCGACGAGTGCTGCAGCGCCTAGCCCAACGCCAAGGTATTCGAACGCGACCACACCGCCCAGCAGCCACGGATTAGCACCGACAGCGGCGAGTGTCGCGAAGCCGAGAATACTGACAACCTGCACGAATCCAAACACCCAGAGCGCGCGGTTTATGGACAACTTGACCATGATCAGTCCACCAACGATCGTGCCAATATTTGCCGCAACCAGGCCGGCCGTCTTGCTGATGGCGCCGATCTGCGTCAGCGTGAACCCCACATCAATGAAGAACGGTGACTGCAAAGCAGTCGCCATATTGTCGCCGAGCTTGTACAGGAACAGGAACGACAGCACGAGCAGCGCCGGGCCGATGCCGGAGCGACCGATGAAATCGCGGAACGGTTCAATGACGGCGTCACGCATGGTTTGTGGCGGCGTCGGCTCTGCTATGGCCTCGTCAATAACAAGTGTAAATACAATTCCGATGAGCATAAACGCCGCGATGATGACGAAGACAACGTGCCAAGCAAAGTGGTCTGCGAGGATGAACCCCAATGCGCCCGGCACCAATCCGGAGAATCGGTACGCCTGCACATGTATCGAGTTACCGAGACCAAGCTCAACGTCCGGCAGCAACTCGCGGCGGTAAGCGTCGAGCACGATATCCTGACTTGCACTGAAGAAAGCCACCGCGGCCGCAAGGTAAGCAACAATCCATATCGAGAGATCCGGCTTCGTAAAGCCCATCGCGCCAATACCGATGAGCAAAGCCAACTGTGTGATGAGCATCCAGCCCCTGCGATGCCCGAGAAATGGCAGCGTGAACCGGTCCATCACCGGCGACCACAGGAACTTCCAGGTATAAGGAAACTGCACGAGCGCGAAGAAGCCTATCTCCGCCAGACCCACGCCCTCTACCCGAAGCCATCCAGGCACAAGCTGGAAAAGAACGTACAGCGGTAGTCCGGACGTAAAACCGGTGAAGATGCAGATCAGCATCCGCCGGTTGAGAATCGCTTCTTTAAAGGACTGTCGTTGCATTGAATGTACTTCGCTCAATCAATCGTCGTGAACCCAATCGTAGTCCATGATCAGCGGCGCATGATCGGAGAATCGCTCATCCCTGTAAATCTCGGTCCGCAGGACCTTGTCTTCGAGCCCCTGCGTTACGACGTGGTAATCAATACGCCAGCCGACGTTGTTATCCCACGCACGACCACGGTTCGACCACCAGGTGTACTGGTCCGGCTCCTGCTCGAGCGTGCGAAATGCGTCGACGAAACGATACTCGCCGAACACCTTGTCCAACCAGGCACGTTCTTCGGGCAAACAACCGGAATTCTTCTGATTAGATTTCCAGTTTTTGATATCGCCCTCTTTGTGCACGATATTCCAGTCACCACAGATAACGTATTGCGAGCGCCTGCGACGCAGTGTATGCAGGTGCTCGGTGAATGAGTCCATGCAGCGGTATTTAGCGATTTGTCGCTCTTCTTTTGATGAGCCGGACGGCAGGTACACGGAGACGACCGATATTCCGCCAAGCTGCACCTCGATGTAGCGCCCCTCATCATCGAATTCCTTGTCGCCATAACCGCGCACGACCTTCTTCGGCTTGTGCCGGGTGTAAATGGCGACGCCACTGTAACCCTTCTTAACGGCGTCCTCGTAATAGCAGTGATAACCCTGTGGGGAGAAAATCTCATCGCCAAGCTGATGCACCTGGGCCTTGGTTTCCTGAATACAAACCACATCGGCGTCCTGCTTTTTCAACCACTCGAAAAAGCCCTTGCGGGCCGCGGCTCGGATGCCGTTCGCGTTCAGACTAATCACTCGAAACAATCTTTTCTCCCTGGAGATTTGCGTGTGTCATAATTCGACGCGCCGATCGAAGGCGGCCATCATACTTTAGCTTCGCAAGAAACAGACAATATGCAGGCCTATAAGAAAGAATTCATCGACCTCGCTCTCGAACTCGGCGTGCTCCGCTTTGGCGAATTTCGACTGAAGTCAGGCCGTATCAGCCCGTATTTTTTTAACGCGGGGTTGTTCAACACCGGTTATGCCGCCGCAAGGGTCGGCCGGTATTACGCGGCGGCTATCGCCGAGTCGGACATCGAATTCGATATGCTGTTTGGCCCCGCTTACAAGGGCATCCCGCTCGCAACTCTGGCAGCCGCATCGCTGGCCGAGCAGCATGATATCGACGTTCCGTACGCGTTTAACCGCAAAGAGGCGAAGGCACACGGGGAAGGCGGCAATATCGTTGGTGCACCGCTGGCCGGGAGGGTACTGATTGTTGACGACGTAATAACGGCCGGAACCGCGGTGCGCGAGGCCTACCAGATCATTTCCGCGACTGGCGCAGAGGTGGCCGGACTGGTTATCTCCCTGGACCGTCAGGAGCGCGGTCAGGGCACGTTATCGGCGGTCCAGGAGCTCAAACAATCCCTTGATATTCCGGTGCTTAGCATCATTCGCCTCAATGACCTGGTCGATACTCTTGAAGAATCAGCAGAGTACGAACAGTACCTGCAGCCCGTCATCGCCTACCGCAAGAAGTACGGCGTGATTGCATAAGCCGCTGAAATCCTTGTGAAGTTGGTCAATTATTTACAGCGGCGGCGCTTCGGACTAAGCTACGATTTCGCGAACCAGTCCAAACTTTTTATCTGCCAGACATGGCATAGTTTCGCTATGCGACTAAAAGTCATCGCCATCGCCTTGTGTTTGTTGCTGCCACTGGCATCTCAGGCGCAAGAGACCAGAACCTATCGTTGGGTGGACGACGATGGCGTGGTCCACTACGGCGACAGCATTCCACCTGAGTATGCGGAGAAACCGAAGCAGGTTCTCAACGAGCACGGTGTTACGGTTCAACATCTCGAGGGCAGAAAAACTGCGGAGCAGATTGAAGCCGAGCGCGTCGCAGCAGAACTCGAGATACAGAAAGAGTTACAGCATCGCGCCGACACGGCTTTGCTCGCAACTTACAACACGGTTGCTGAAATCACGATGCATCGTGACCGGCGCATCGAGTTATTCCAGGCACAGGCGCGCGTGACTGAGTTGTATCTGCGCAACCTGCGGCGTCGGCTGGCCAGCCTGGAAGAAGATGCTCGCCAATACAAGCCGTATAGTTCAGATCCCGCTGCCCCAACGATCGACCCCGATCTCGTTGTAGAGATCAAACACACCAAACTGTCGATTACGCGTCACGAACAAAACCTGCACAAGTACCAAAATGACGAGCAGCAAATAAAAGAACAATTCGAAGGCCAGATCAACCGCTTCAGGACGCTAAAAGGTCTCAGCTAGATCAGTTTGTGAGCGCTCAGGCCGTACCTGAATGCCCAAAACCTCCTGCACCACGATCGCTGTTGTCGAACTCTTCGACAAGCTTGAACTGCACCTGCTCCACGGGAACAAACACCATTTGCGCGATTCGTTCCGCGGGCTGCACCTCGTAGCTGCTTGAGCTGCGATTCCAGCAGGAGATATAGACCTGCCCCTGGTAGTCCGAATCGATAAGCCCGGTCAGGTTGCCGAGCACGAGGCCATGTTTGTGCCCGAGGCCCGAGCGCGGCAACAGAACCGCTGCCAACGACGCGTCCGCAACGTGAATCGCCAGGCCGGTCGGTACGAGCACCGTTTCGCCAGGCGCGACCGTTAGCGGCGCATCGATGCACGCACGCATATCGAGACCCGCCGAGCCGTCGGTGGCGTAGTGAGGTAGCGGGATCGAATCCCCTACGCGGGGATCGAGGATTTTCAATTCAATGGATCGCATTACTTTCCTTTTCGTAACGATTGGCAACGAGCTGAATAATCTGTCGGGCCAACTCGGTTTTGGCCGCTTGCGGATAGGCTTGCTCGCCACCCTGCCAATAAACCTCGACCGCATTGTCGTCGCGATCAAAGCCACAATCGTCGCCGACGCGATTCGCAATAATCATGTCGAGCTTCTTGCTCTTTAGTTTGCCCAGTGCATAGTCGCGCACCTTTTCTGTCTCCGCAGCAAAACCCACCGTAAATGGTGCTGCGGGCAGGGATGCAACCGAGGCGAGGATATCCCTTGATCGAACCAGGTCGATGCTCATCGTCTCGGCATTTTTCTTGATCTTTTGCCTGGCGGCATTTGCCGGCCGGTAATCGGAAACCGCCGCCGCTGCAATGAAGATGTCCGCATCACTGACCCGCTCATGAATTGCCGAATACATTTCCTCGGCTGTCCCTGCGTAGATCACCTCTATGCCGGCCGGCTCGGCAAGCGACACGGGCCCGCTCACGAGAATTACTTTCGCGCCCTGCGCCGCAGCTGCAGCGGCTACGGCGTAACCCATTTTGCCAGAGCTGCGGTTAGTGATGTAACGCACCGGATCGATGGGCTCGCGCGTGGGCCCGGCCGTGACCAATACAGTTTTGCCTGCGAGTAATTGCTCGCTGGCCTGTGCCGCAATTTGCCCACCGCAAACGACAGCGGCAATTTCAGCAGGGTCGAGCATGCGGCCCGAGCCGGTTTCTCCACAAGCCTGTGAGCCGGCATCCGGGCCAAGTATCCGGACGCCGCGATCCTGCAGCATTGTGCGGTTTGCCTGCACGGCTGCATTGGCCCACATGACATGGTTCATCGCCGGCGCGATCGCTATTGGCGCTTCGGTAGCCAGGCACAACGTAGTCAGCAGGTCTGACGCGGCCCCGGCGGCGAGGCGCGCCATGATCTCGGCCGTAGCCGGCGCTATCAGAACGACGTCTGCCCAGCGCGCGAGCTCGATGTGGCTCATCGATGCCTCGGCCTCCTTGTCCCAGAGATTAGATCGTATCGGCTTACCCGAGACCGCCTGCAGAGCGGTTGAGGTTACGAATTCTTCTGCCGAAGCCGTCATGACGATTTGCACATCCGCGCCGTGGTCTCGCAGCCGCCGCACGAGTTCGGGTGTTTTGTAAGCAGCAATGCTGCCGGTTATGCCAAGAACCACGTTCATGAGCGCGAGCTTAGCCCGTTGTTCGTCGCAATATCCACCGAATCCGGCGATGACGACCTGATTTGCGTGTTGTCGCGATTGCTACCGGCGGTTCACACTTCGTTATGACATCGACCCAGGGACAGTGGAAGGCCAGAAGTGATGCCGAGCTACTCGCCCTGTTCATCCGCGGCAGCAACGGCAGCAGCGCCGCTTTCGCCCTGGCTCAGCGCCTCTTGTCACGCTTCGGCGGGCTGCGCCAGGTGCTACAGGCCGATCCGGCCGCGCTCGGCGCGGAGCACGGCATCGGCATCGCCAAATCCGCCATTATCGCGGCACTGCCGGAGCTCGCACGGCGTTACTTTGAGGCGTCCCTGCCAACTGGCGAGGCTATCCGCAGCCCGGATGACACGCGGGCCTTCCTGCAGGCGAGGATGCGGCACCTGGGCCACGAGCTGTTCTGCTGCCTGTATCTGGACAATCGTCACCGGGTTTTGCGTTTCGACGAGATGTTTCGGGGCACGATAGACGGCACCAGCGTCTATCCCCGGGAGGTCGTCAAAGAAGCCCTCGTTGTCAACGCGGCGGCGGTGATTCTGGCCCATAATCATCCATCCGGAGTCGCCGAGCCCAGCCAGGCCGACGAGCGCATAACCAGCAGGCTCAAGTCCGCCCTCGAGCTGGTCGACATCCGCCTGCTTGACCACCTTATTATTGGTGACGGACAGACAACTTCCATGGCGAGCCGGGGGCTCTTGTAATGCGCCGATCAGGCTGGTATAAAGTTCCGCTCTCTGCCCACCCGGTGTGGGCAACTCTTTTGTAAAATCAGGGACTTAACTAAAATGTCCAAGGTATGCCAGGTCACCGGGAAGCGCCCGCAAAGCGGAAATAACGTTTCTCACGCCAATAACCGGACTCGCCGCCGTTTCCTGCCTAATTTGCAGAACAAGCGATTTTGGCTCGAATCCGAGAAACGCTTCGTACGTCTGCGTGTTTCACACAAGGGCATGCGCATCATCGACAAGCTCGGCCTGGACAAGGTTGTTGCCGACATGCGTGCTGATGGAAAGCGCGTTTAAGCGCCGGAGACAAATCTAATGGCTAAGACTAACCGCGAGAAAATTAAACTTGTATCCAGTGCAGGCACGGGTCACTTCTACACCGTTGCGAAGAACAAGAAGCTTCATCCTGAAAAGCTGGAAACAAAGAAATACGACCCGACCATTCGCAAGCACGTCATCTACAAAGAAGCGAAGATCAAATAAGTCGAGCATCGACAATTCATAGAAAAAGCCCGCGCACAGCGGGCTTTTTTGTATGCTCAAGCTGAGATGCCTGAGCTACCTGAAGTCGAAACCAGCCGTCGCGGAATCGAGCCGTTTCTCGTCGGCGAACAAATTCGTGATGTCGTCATTCGCCAGCGACAGCTGCGCTGGCCTGTCAGCCAGGACATCGACGAACATCTTCCGGGTGCAACCGTTGCCTCGGTTGGCAGGCGTGGCAAATACCTGTTGATCAACACAAGCGGCGGCACTGCAATTCTTCACCTCGGCATGTCCGGCAGCGTGACGATTGTCGACGCGAATACGCCAGCGGCGATTCATGACCATGTCGATATTGTGCTCAAGTCCGGCAAATCACTTCGCTTTCGCGATCCGCGGCGATTCGGTTCATTGCACTGGTCTCAAGATGCACAGCAGCACTGGTTGCTTAACAAACTTGGCCCCGAACCACTCAACGAGGCGTTTTCGGCAGAGTATTTGTGGGCTCGCTCACGCGGCCGCAGGGTCGCAGTCAAACAGTTCATAATGAACGCGGACATCGTTGTCGGTGTCGGTAACATCTACGCGAGCGAGTCTTTGTTCCTTGCCGGCATTCACCCACGACGCGCTGCCGGACGGATCGCGCTGGGTCGGTACGAATTATTAACGACGACGATAAAAGACGTGCTCGAAAAAGCGATTCGCGCGGGGGGCACAACGCTGCGTGACTTCCTCGGCAGCGACGGCCAGGCGGGTTACTTCAAGCAGGAACTCGAGGTTTACGGCCGCGATGGTGAACCTTGTTCCCGGTGCAAGCGGCCGGTTTCGCAAATCGTCCAGGGGCAGCGGTCAACGTTTTATTGCAAAAACTGCCAGCGCTAGGAGTATTTTTCAGGCTCGGCCAACCCGCTCCATCAATGCCAGCTGAACCTTCGGCGAAACGAACTCAGAAACATCTCCGCCCAACGACGCAACCTCACGGACCAGGCTTGAAGATATAAACGTGTGCTTCTCGGTCGGCGTCAGAAACGCTGTTTCCACCTCGTCGGTCAGGTGACGATTCATGTTCGCGAACTGAAACTCGTATTCAAAATCGGACACAGCCCGCAAACCCCGAATCATGACGCGCAAGCCCTGTTTCAGGGCGAAGTCCACGGTCAGCCCCTTATAGCCGGTCACTTCGACGCCTTCAATATCGGCAAGCACGGTGCGGGCCAGCGCAACTCGTTCTTCGGTATTAAACATCGGCGCCTTGCCACTCGTGTCGTCGGCAACCGCGACAACGACCTTGTCGAATAACAGCGCGGCACGGCGAATGAGATCCTCATGGCCCAGCGTGATCGGATCGAATGTGCCCGGGTACATTGCTGAAACTGTCATCCGATAAACCTCCTAGCTTTCGTTTGCCGGCTTTACGAGTGAATAACGAACATTCCCGGCACTTTTTGTCTTCAGTGTCTGCCAGTTTGGCGGCAGAACCGCCTCCGGGCTCCCCCTGTCTTCCTCAATGTATAGCAGAGCATCCGGCGCAAGTATTGATGATTCGTCCAGAAGTTTACACAAATCACCGAGCAACTCATCGGCGAAAGGTGGATCCAGGAAGACGATATCGAACTGGTCAGCCCCCGAAGTCAGCAAATACCTGCGTGCGTCGGTGCGACGAACGGTTGCGTTCTTTGCCTCCAGCGTTGCGATGTTTTTCTGAAGCGTTCGCGCGGCTACCGGCGATGCCTCGATGAACAGCGCTTCCGCCGCTCCGCGCGACAAAGCCTCAAGCCCCAGTGCGCCGGTTCCTGCGAAAAGATCGAGGCACCTGGCGCCGGCGAGGTGAGGTGTCAGCCAGTTGAATACGGTCTCACGAATTCGCTCGGCAGTGGGTCGCAGGCCCGGCACATCGGCGATTTCCAACAGACGACTGCGCCAAATTCCCGCTACAATACGCAGCCGTCCCCGCTGGGATTTTTTGCCGGCTTTTGCGGTTCGTCCCGTCATCGTCCTCTGTGGTTTTTGTTAGCGCTTCGTGCCACACGGATAGTGTAGGTGATTCGCCGCCACCAGGTGAATTTGAATATCGATGTTTTCGAAAAAAGAAAAAACCGCAGAACCCAGGAGTTTCTTCAAACGTCTGCGAGCGCGCCTGAATCGTGGCGACAGCTGGCTCACTTACGATCTTGCCAACCTGGCACCGGGTGGTGAAATTGATGAAGAGGTTCTCGAGGAACTGGAGTCTCTGCTCGTCATGGCCGACGTTGGCGTCGATACGACGGAGCAAATTATCGGCGATTTACAGAAAAGCCTGGCGCGTAAGGAGCTTAAAGATGTCGATGCGCTCCGCAGGGGACTGCATCGCTCACTGCTTGGCATTCTCGAGCCCGTCTCGTTGCCACTAGAGATAACGCCACAAGACGGCCCATTCGTGATCCTGATGGTGGGCGTCAACGGCGCAGGTAAAACCACGACTATCGGCAAACTGGCGAATCGGTTCAAGGATCAGGGCCTTTCAGTCATGCTTGCAGCGGGCGACACATTCCGCGCGGCAGCGGTTGAGCAACTACAGGCCTGGGGTGAGCGAAACGACGTGCCGGTGGTCTCACAGCAACCTGGTGCCGACCCGGCTGCGGTCGTTTTCGATGCATGGGATGCCGCGCGAGCCAGGAATATTGATGTCTTGCTTGCTGACACGGCAGGTCGCCTGCAGAACCAGCAGGGCCTCATGGACGAACTCGAAAAGATCAAACGCATCATTGGCCGCCGTGACGACACGGCGCCGCATGAGGTTATGCTCGTTCTCGATGCCAGCCAGGGCCAGAACGCATTGGTTCAGGCGAAGAAGTTCCATGAAGTGCTGGGGCTGACCGGCATCACGGTGACAAAGTTGGACGGCAGCGCAAAGGGTGGCATTCTGCTTGCCATCGCTAACCAGCTTAAGGTACCGCTTCGGTTTATCGGCATCGGAGAAGCTCTCGAGGACATGCAGCCTTTTTCCGCCGAAGAGTTTGTTAGCGCGTTACTGGATGACGGCAACTCGACATGATTCGAATTGAAGATGTGACCAAGCGGTATCCGGGAGGGCAGGAAGCCTTGTCCGGGCTTAACCTCACAGTCGACAAGGGCGAAATGCTTTTTATCACCGGGCATTCCGGTGCGGGCAAGAGTACGTTGTTGCGCCTCATTGCCCTTATCGAGAGACCGAGCAGTGGCCAGGTAATCGTCGACGGCCAAAACACGCGACGTGTGAAGCGCCGCAGGATTCCGGCTTACCGCCGCCAGATCGGCATGGTCTTTCAGGATCACAAGCTTCTCTACGACCGACCTGTCGCAGACAACGTTGCGTTACCGCTCGTAATTGCCGGGGTTAACCATCGTGATACCGGTCGCCGCGTGCGCGCGGCGCTCGACCAGGTCGGGCTGTTGCATAAAGAACGCCGAAATCCGGAGACGCTATCGGCCGGCGAACAACAGCGGGTCGGCATCGCAAGAGCAATTGTTACGCGACCAAAGCTGCTCATAGCAGATGAACCGACGGGCAACCTCGACCCCGATTTGTCTTTGGAGGTCATGCGTATTTTTCGTCGCTTCAACGAGGTCGGCGTGACCTTATTGATCGCAAGCCACGACATCTCGCTGATAGACCGGATGGGCTGTCCGCGCATCGCGCTCGATGAAGGCAGGCTCGTTGCGGACGAAGAGGAAGAGTCATGGCAGTAACGCGTCACTCGGATGCCGTCGCGCCGGTCCGTTCTGCAGGGGTCATTGCCACCTGGTTTACTCGTCACGTGAGCACGTCAATCGGCTCGTTGGGGCGCTTGTTTCGACAACCATTCGCCAGTCTGATGATCGTGCTGGTTATCGCCGTGACGCTCGCCATCCCGGCGTCGCTAAACCTCGTTGTCAAAAACGCACAATTCGTAAGTTCCGGTTGGGATAACGCGCTCGACTTTTCTATTTACCTGCAGCAGGATTTGAGCGAAAGCGATGCGGCCGGCCTTGCAAAACTCATTCAGCAGCGAGCAGACGTTGAATCGGTTCAACTGGTCACGGCGAGCGATGCCCTGACCGAATTCAAGCTGCAGTCCGGCTTCGGTGAAGCGCTCGACCAGCTTGCAGAGAATCCGTTGCCGCATACGCTTGTCGTCCGACCGAGCTCGGCCAATACCAGCCAGTCGATGATCCTCCTCCAGGAAGAGCTTGCCAATCTGCCGGAAGCCGATCTCGTGCAGGTGGATACAGAGTGGGTACAACGCTTTCACGCAATACTCGACATTATCAAGCGGGCGATCGTTATCGGCGCATCACTGCTGGGCGCGGCGATCATCGTCATCATCGGTAATACCATTCGACTCGACATTCAGAATCGGCGCGAGGAAATCGAGGTCACGAAATTGATCGGCGCCAGCAACGCTTTCGTGCGCAGACCTTTCCTCTGGTCCGGGTTCTGGTACGGTCTTTTCGGCGGCCTTCTCGCGCTGGCTCTCGTCCAATATGGCTTGTTCTTGCTCGAAGAACCGGCCGCGAGGCTCGCAGGACTTTACCAAAGTGGCGTCTCGATACTTTCCCTGGATGTCCGTGAAAGCCTGTCAATATTGGCTACCGGCGTTTTGCTGGGCCTTGTCGGGTCGTGGTTTGCAGCAGCGCGCCACATGAGGCGCATCGAACCTCGTTAGGATAATTAAACATAATATCCAGTTTCGCATGGCTCTTAAGTTGCGGATTTAACTATACAAATAGCTAAAACGCATGGGGAACCAATCGCTGTTGTTAGCACTCTAATCCCGCGAGTGCTAAAATGGCCGCTCGAAACGGAGGTTCTTAATGACTACTGCTGTTGCTACGACTAACCACGACCTGATTCTGGCTGGACCAGTTGGCAGTCTGGATGCCTATATCCAGGCCGTCGGTGCGATCCCTGTCCTGAGCAAGGAAGACGAGCAGGCGCTCGCTATCAGCTTCCGGGACAGCGAAGATCTGACCGCCGCCAGAGACCTGGTCATGGCGCACCTGCGTTTTGTCGTCCACATTGCCAAGGGCTATACAGGCTATGGCCTGCCATTGGCTGACCTGATCCAGGAAGGCAACGTCGGGCTTATGAAGGCCGTTAAGCGATTCGACCCTGAATATGATGTGCGCCTCGTGTCATTTGCCGTGCATTGGATACGTGCCGAAATCCATGAGTTCGTGCTCAAGAACTGGCGCATCGTCAAAGTTGCGACAACCAAGGCGCAACGCAAACTGTTCTTCAACCTGCGTAAGTCCAAAAAGACCCTGGCGTGGTTGTCACATGCAGAAACGCAGGCCGTTGCTGAAGACCTCGGGGTAACACCGAAAGAAGTTACGGAAATGGAACGACGCCTGAGTGCGCGCGACGCCATTTTTGATCCGGGCCCGGATGCCGACGACGAGCATTCATTTACACCGGCAGCATATTTACCGAGCCCCGATGCCGACCCGGCCATGCAGGTTGAACAAACCGATTTTCACGACGATGCAACGTCAAGGATGGCAGAGGCTATTACGACGCTGGATGATCGCAGTCGGCATATCCTCGAAAGCCGCTGGCTGACCGAGGACAAGCTGACCCTGCATGAACTCGCTGCCGAGTACGATGTTTCCGCTGAGCGTATTCGTCAGATCGAAGTGAACGCAATCAAAAAGCTTCGCACTGCGATGGCTGTGTAAGGGCCGGAGCCCTACTGATAGGTATTGCGGCGGTAGCGAATCCAGCCGCCATCTTCAACGCCCTGCGGATCTTCGTGGGTCCAGTGTACGAGCCCGCCCAGGTCGTTCCACTCGTACATGCCGCGAAAATGAACACGATCACCCAGCCCGACGGGAACCCGTCGGGCCAGGTCGATGTTGTGTGCAACAAGCACCGTCTCGCGATTTCGTAGTTGCAATATGAACCGTTGATGCCGCGAGCCGTCACTGTCATCAGAAATCAGGCGTTTGACGAATCCAGTGTCCTCGATCCATGTGCCGGTATCACTCTTGTTGTAGAAATTGCTGATGCAGTTTCTACCCGGCGGTTAGCGGCACCATTGTGATCTCTACCCGACGGTTTGCCTGGCGTCCTGCAGCTGTGCTGTTATCGGCGACCGGTCGCTGTTCGCCCATGCCGAGTGTAATAAGACGCTGGCTCGAGATGTTTCTTGTCTGCAGGTACCGTGACACGGAAGCAGCGCGACGCTCAGACAAAGCCTGGTTGTAGCTATCTGTTCCGACACTGTCCGTGTGGCCCGCAACCTCAACAACGGTCTGATCGAATTCTTTCAGGACCTTGCCAACCGAACCGAGCACTTCAAAAAAATCCGGGTTCAGATCAGAGCTATCCGTAGCGAATGTGACGGTACCAGGCATGTTCAACGTGATGTTGTCGCCGATGCGCGTAACGCTAACGCCTGTACCCTGGAGTTCGGCACGCAATTTCGCCTCCTGCTTGTCCATGTAATAACCTACGGATCCGCCGGCCAATGCTCCAACACCCGCACCAATAAGGGCGTGCTGACGCCGCTCAAGCGAGTCATCACCCGTCATCAGACCGGCTACGGCCCCGGCCGCTGCGCCAATAAGCGCACCTCGGGTGGCTTTACTGGTTTGCTCATCGCCCGTATAGGGATCCAGGGTCTCACAACCGCTGGCAAACACTGCGGCCCCAACGACCGCAAGCTGCAACAATCTGATATTCATAATCCTCACCTTTTGTTCACTGGGCAAACATCGGGCCTGCCCACATTTGAGTCGCACTCTAGCATTTAGCAACAGATCAGCTGAACGACCACTTAACAGTTTCGCTTATGTAGAATGGCCTCTCAAGACCCTGAGGCAAACCATGAACGAAGCAGACGGCTGGTTGGCGCATTATGAAGAAACTCACAGTGATCTGACGCATCCGGGTGTTTACTGGGCCTCTGTGCCGATGATCGTTCTCGGCACCGTGGGGCTGCTGTGGCAGTTGCCAACCCCGGATGAGTTCTTCAATATCTCACCACTGTTGAATTGGGGCAGTGCTTTCCTGATGGTTACTGCCGTCTACTACTTCATTATTTCTGTATCGCTCGCGATCGGCATGCTGCCCTTTATCCTGGGTGTCGCGACTTTTCAGGTATGGCTTGCAAATTCAGATTACACTCCCTTCCGGGTCACCATCGCCATGCTGGTTGCAGGTGTAATCGGCTTGTGGCTTGGCCGCCTTAAAAAGGGCAGTATGGGCGCCATTTTTCAGGATCTGCAGTTGATGATGATTGGCCCGGCCTGGCTGCTTTCCGTACTTTATAGACGCATTGGAATACCGTATTGAATACTCAAGATAGCAATCTCAATCCACTTGATCTTTTCGATGTCCACTCGGAGTTTTCGGACGAAGAACACATGGTTCAGGATTCCGTCGCCCGCTTTGTCGACGATCAGGTAATCCCGATGATGCGGGAGGCATTTGAACAGCATCAGTTTCCGCACGAACTGGTGCCAATGGTCGCTGACCTTGGTTTGTTCGGCAGCTCAATCGACGGTTACGAGTGCGCAGGGCTCAATAGTATTTGCTACGGGCTTATTTGCCAGGAACTCGAGCGCGGCGACAGCGGGCTGCGCAGTTTTGTATCGGTGCAGAGCAGCCTCGTCATGTTTCCTATTCACGCTTACGGATCCGAAGAACAAAAACAGCGTTGGTTGCCGGCAATGTCCCGTGGTGAAGCAATCGGTTGCTTCGGCTTAACCGAACCGCATGGTGGCTCCGACCCCAGCAACATGAAAACGCGCGCAAAGCGTGATGGTGATGACTGGATCATCAATGGGTCAAAAATGTGGATTACCAACGGCACGATAGCCGATGCCGCAATCGTCTGGGCAATGACCGATGAGGGCGTCAAGGGCTTCATCGTCGAGAAAGACATGCCCGGCTTTACGGCCCCTGAGATTGAAAACAAATTTTCACTACGAGCTTCGGTAACATCTGCATTGTTCTTTGATGATGTGCGAGTTCCCGCGGCAAATGTCCTGCCCGGAGCAACCAGCCTTAAAGCACCTCTAAGCTGCCTGACCCAGGCGCGTTACGGCATTGCCTGGGGCGTAATCGGTGCGGCGCAGGCATGCCTCGACGAAGTCATTCGATACAGCGCAGACCGCATCCTGTTCAACAAACCGTTGTCGCATACACAGACGATTCAAATTCGCCTTGCCGATATGGCGCGGCGCATCACGACGGCACAGTTGCTGGCGCTGCAGCTTGGTCGACTGAAGGACCGAGATCGACTCAGCCCCACACAAGTGTCGCTCGCAAAATGGAATAACTGTCGCGCAGCCCTGGATATCGCCAGAGATGCCCGCGACATTCTCGGTGGCAGCGGCATCAGCGCCGAGTATGTTCCTATTCGGCACATGCTCAACCTCGAAAGCGTTATCACCTACGAAGGAACCGAAACCATCCACCAGCTCGTTGTGGGTAAAGAGTTGACCGGCGCCAACGCCTTTGGGTAGTCACGCTTGACGAAAACCCGCCTGCCATTGGATCGCGACGTTTGGCACATCGCCGCACCAATGATTCTTTCCAATATCTCTGTGCCACTGCTCGGCATGGTCGATACGGGCGTCACGGGCCACCTTGAGAGTTCGACGTATCTTGGCGCCGTCGCGATCGGTGGCACTATCTTCGGCTTCCTGTACACGGGAATGAATTTCCTGCGTATGGGCACAACCGGCATCGCGGCGCAGCGATTCGGTGCCAATGACAATGACGGCCTGCGCGTTTCACTGGGACAGGCCATCCTGGTTGCGTTGCTGATCGCCTTCGCATTAATTGCCGCGCATAACCCGATCGGAGCAATGGCGATGAACCTCATCGGTGCCGAAGGTGCCGTAGAGACTTACGCGCTGCAATATTTCTCGATTCGCATCTGGAGCGCACCGGGCACGTTGGCAAACTTTGCGCTTGTCGGCTGGTTTATCGGGATGCAAAACGCGCGTGTGCCACTGCTTATTTTCCTGACCATCAACCTGAGCAACATAGCTCTCGATTTATGGTTTGTCTTATCCCTGGGCATGAAGGTCGACGGAGTAGCACTTGCATCTGTCATTGCCGAGTATTCCGGCCTCGCAGTCGGACTCGCATTCGCAGTGCTGACGCTGCGTCGACGCGCCGGTCACTGGCCATTCGCACGACTGTTCAATATTCGCGCCTATGCCGCTTTTTTCTCTGTGAACGCACACCTGTTCATCCGCACGATGGCGCTGATGTTCACATTCGGCTTCGTCACCGCACAAGGTGCAAGGCTTGGTGGTTTGTTCCTGGCCGCAAACGCCGTGCTCATGAACCTGCAAACACTGACGGCATTCGGCCTCGATGGTGTCGCACACGCGGCCGAGGCACTGGTTGGCAAGGCCGTGGGAGAACAGCGGCGCGATGCACTTGAGCAGGCTGTGCGCCTGACACTCAAGTGGTCATTGCTCATTGCACTTGGTTTCTGTGCGGCCTATGTCGTGGCCGGCCCGCTTTTGGTGCGCCTGTTAACCGACCTTCCGGAAGTTCGCGAAACAGCCATGCAATTTTTGCCCTGGCTTATTGTCTCTCCGCTGGTTTCGGTCTGGTCGTATCTCTACGACGGTGTATACGTCGGCGCAACCCGTGCGAAAGCAATGCGCGACATCATGGTTTTTTCGACACTCGCCGTTTTCCTGCCCGCCTGGTACTTGCTACAGGACTACGGCAACCACGGCTTGTGGCTGGCCTTCACACTATTCATGGCCAGTCGCGGAATCGGCATGCACGTCGCTTATCGCAAGTCGGTGTTGCCGTCAGTGATCTGACGGCTCATCTGACAACTGCACGTCCTCTACAGCAACCGCCACAGTCTCTCCCCGGGACACCGGATAGCCCAGCGATATCCAGCCCTGTATGCCTTCCCATAGCACAGCCGTATTGGCGAAACCGCGCGCGCGTAACTTCCTGTTGACCGACTCGGCTGCAGCGCGAGGACACTCGCAATAAGTCACGATGAGTGTACCGTCGGTCGGCAGGTCGTCGAACAGTTTGTCGACGCCATCGTAGTAGTACGGCAATGGCACTGAGCCCTCGATGTTCGCCATTTGCCACAAGGCCATAACGCGAGTATCGAGCAGCACCATGCGTCTGCCATCGCGTAACGCCTTATCGAGGTCGGCTGACATTACGTACAGACCATCTTTCAGTTCGAACTCAGGCGCCTGCGCAGCAGGGTTCAGGATGTAGTCCTCTTTCGCCGGCGGCGACCGGTAGACGGGCTTCTCAAGAGCCCAGCCGCTGGCCCTGCTGCGCAGGAATGCTGTCACCGCGTCGATTTCGTTCGCTGAGAGTTTTTCTGCAAACGCTGGCATCTCGGTACCATCTCTGCCGTTCTGGATTGCGTACCTCAGGAAAGAATCCATCGTCAGCGACAACATCGCAGCATTGCCCAGGGCCGTGCCGGTGACACCCTCGCCATTGGCGCCATGACATTCAGCGCACTCACGAGCATAAACCTGTGCGCCGAGGGAAGTGTCGCCAATCACGGGATCACGCGACAGCTCAACCTTTTCAACGTCGACTTGTTCCTTCAGCCATGCCAGCACATTAAAGATCTCGTCTTTCGTCATGGGCCCTCCGACTTCCTCGAAGAAGCCGGCCATCGGTGTACCGTGCCGTCCATAGGCGGTAGGGAACCAAAGGTGCCAACGATAGCCTGTGCTCAGGAGTGACTTTGACCTCAGCGATGGGGCATGGTCATTGACATGGCCCTGACGGTCATCGCCATGGCAAAGTGCGCAGTATTTCTGATAGTCCGCAGCAGCGGCCGCTGATTCTTTATCCGTTAGCGCCACTGCCTGGGCAAGCGTGATGCTGCTGCATAGCAATGCGAGTAACCCGCTGACACGCACGGCTATCCTGTGTTTCCTCATGCTGCTTCTCCGTCCCTTAAAATGTGAATCCGGTCACAAATACTGCCAAACAGCCGGGCAGTGACTATAAGCTGTGATCGGCGTCCCGCCAAATCTCGCTATACATGGGCATTGTTCCACAGGAATTACGAACAGAGAACCTGTGAGAAAGGCGATGTGGCTACCAAAAACTGTTTATGAGCGCGTGCCGCAGTACTGGCTAATGTTGGGCCTGCTTTTTATGTCTTCGGGCATGTACCTGGGCTTTGAATACCGCCTGGCCTATTTCTACTTTGGCGTCGGACTGCTTTGCGCCCTTTGGAGTATGTGGACTTTTTCGGTTCGCCTGCGCAACAGAACGACGTCCCACGACGCTGATTCAGTAATGACACAGCACCGCTCGGACAATGAGTGAGATCGACTATGTGGTTACCAACCCCCATCTATGAACGCATTCCGCAATTCTGGTTCTTGCTTGGACTGCTATTCATGTCATCCGGAACGTACATTGGCTTCGACTACCAATTGTCGTTTCTCTATTTCGCTGTCGGGTTTGCGTGCTCTATATGGGGGGTGTGGATATATGCCATGCGTCTCCACGCCCGCAAGTCATTAAAAGCACAACAGAAACTGGAGCGCCAGCAGCGCTATGCTGCCGAGCAGGCCGAAAAGGCTGAGGGAAAGTCCGGGGAAAACCTGACCCGGAGCGCACAAAGCACCGCGTAAAGCCTGGCTCTAATAACACTGCCCACTTCGGCCTCGCCGGTCGCGACGAGGATGTAGAATATGCGCAGACAAATCTGCGGAATAACCTCGAAGGGGCTCAATGGGCTGGAAACAACTAAGTTCCCGGGTCGTTTTTGAAAATGACTGGATGGCTGTTCGTGAGGATCACGTAGTCAATCCTGGTGGCGGCGAAAATCGGTACGCATATGTCCACTTCAAGAATCGCGCCGTCGCAATTATTCCGCTGGATGACGAGCTCAACGTATGGCTCGTAGGACAGCAGCGTTACACGCTTGGCCAATGGTCGTGGGAGCTTCCTATGGGCGGAGCTCCCCTTGAGGAACTGCCACTTGAGGCAGCGAAGCGCGAGTTGAAAGAGGAAACCGGACTTTCCGCCGAGCGTTGGACCGAGATCATGCAGTTGCACCCAAGCAACTCGATCACCGATGAAATCGGTTACGTCTATCTCGCGGAGGAACTGACAGACGGCGAAACCGATTTCGAGGAAACCGAAGATCTCGAGATCCGTAAACTCCCACTTGATGACGCGCTGATGATGGTTCGTGATGGCAGCATTAGCGATGCGATCAGTGTTGCTGCCTTGCTGCGCATCGCGGAAATCAAAACACCATCTGCGCGGTAACAACATAGCGCAGCGGTCCGCCAACTGCGCGCGCATCAAACGGATAACACGTTACCAGGCTCAGCATCGGCGACTCAGTGTCGAGCAACAGGCTGCCACGTCGCGAATCGACAACGTCGATACCGATAATCTTGTACCTGTGTTTGCTGCCACCAACTTCTTCAATGACCAAAGACTCGCCTATAGCAACGTCGCGGAGAAAACTGAAATGTGTATCACGGTGTCCGGCGATAACGCTGTTGCCATGCCCGCCCGGTAACGAGCTCGCACTCAGGTGGCCAGGGCCGAAAGCGAGGGTTCGCCCCGACCCTCCCGCCAGCACTATCAGATCTACCTCTCCAGACTTTGCGGATAGCCTCGCCACCGGCCACGTGTCCGCCCATGGCCAGGGCGCAGGATGCTCTTCGCCACCGGCTGCCCGGCTCCATGCTCGAAGCATCAGCTCCTGCGCCAGCCACGCTTTCGCGGGAATGTAGGCACCTTGCCCGAGTTGCCAGAATCCGAGACAAAGCAGACACGCCACCAGCCAACCCCGAAGCGACTTACTACGCCAGGCCATGACGAGAAATCCGGCGCAATGCGGGCGCCGCCAGCAACAGCAATGCCGCGGTAAGCAGGGCAAATCCCGTGTGTCGCATTGCTGGTGCGATAGTGGCCGTTGCCGGAAACCCGAAAATTGCCGCACCACTTTGCCCGTACGGCATGAGGTTCGCGACTTGCTCGGCCTTCAGGGGGTCAGTCGACTCCCGAACCGGTGTCTTGTCGATCGCGACAAGGCTCGTGTGTTTGCTGACCAGGTGATGCTTCAGGGCTGTATCGACTACGGCCTTACGAGTCTCCTGCATGTCGGCACCCCTGCGCTCGAGATCGAGCAGACTGGCGATGCGGGATCGTGCCCACAGCGCAGCAACCCCCGGACTATCCGCGGCGGTCGTCAACGCGAGATCACGTGTCCATGCACCGCTGACGGAGTCGCCAGCTATGCGTACCGAATCACCCGCGCGAAATGCGCCGGAAGCTCTCACTTTTACGGTTACCGGTTCGCCGAGGTACAAGTCCGGCACGACCGCCGGATATGCGTCGACAACCACGCCGCTCGGCCATTGAACCGCAATATTCGTAACTTGCGGCTGCTCAAGCTTTTGAAACACGCGATCCATCTTCTCGCCGACCTCGTGCAGCGAGCTGATCGTCGTAAAGCTGCCGCGTCCGACTTCTGCCGCCTTACGCATGAACCAGCTGTTCGGTGCCGAACCTATGCCCACAGTGAACAACCGCGCATTGCCAAGCCCGGTTTCGATAAGCCCGAAAAGGCCTTCTTCATTTCCCACGGCGCCATCGGTTATGAAGATGATCTGCTTCAGGTGCGACTCCGACACCGCGGGTTGCAGAGCTTGTCGCAACGCGGGCTGCATGTTCGTGCCCCCCTCCGCCTGCAACCGCCTGACGAAATCCTTCGCGTTGCTCAGGGCCGCGATGTCGGCAACAACGCTTGTCGTGAAGAGCGGCTTCGCTTGCGAATTGAATTCGATAACATTGAACCTGTCTTCCGGCTGCAGCCGCTCGAGAGCTCGCTGCAATGCCTGTTTCGCCTGCTCGATCGAAACACCGTGCATCGAGCCCGATGTGTCGATGATGAAGATCATTTCCCTTGGCATCCGCACAGTCGTTGCTGCGCCAACATCCGGCGGCATGACCATGAGCAGGTAATGAGGTTCGCCCTGAAGCGTTTCCGCAAACACCATTGCCCGCGGCGTCGACGAGGGCACAGGGCGCCACAGCAATTCAAAATCGTGATCCATGGGCACCCTGTTACCAGCAAGCGTGACGGCATAGTGGCCGCCGCTTTCGGCAACATTGACCGCATGATATCGGCTCGCAATGATTTCCAGCGGCACGCCGGCGTTGACGCTGGCCTGTAGCGATACCTTGTGCGCCCGGGATGCCGACACCATCGGCGGAGTAATTTGCGATGCATCACTGACCTCGTCGGTATCCGAAGACCAGCCACTGCCAACCTTGTCCGGCAACGCCTGGCCGGGAACGTATCGTGGCGTAAGGGTCATCGGATACCGAAGGCTGAACACGCCGTTATCGAAGCGAACGTCCTCCATGTACTCGATCTCGACGATAACTGTCTCGCCGGGCGCAATATTGGCTACGGAGGTGGTGAACAAATTTGCGCGCTGTTGCTCCACGAGGCTCGTTTTCTTACCCGCCTGTTTCGCTTGTTCGTAGGCTTTTCTGGCCTGCTCTTTTTCCTGAATTTCACCTTCGATGTAGCGGTCGCCAATGTACAGGCGCATGTGGTCGACAGCTGCCTTGTCCGGCAGTGGGAACACGTAGGTTCCTTCTACCCATTCACCGCCCTCGTTTTTGAATTCCTGCATGACGGAAACGCGTGCGACGAGGCCATTCACAGTGATATTGACGTCAGTGTTTAGCAGGGTAGCCGTTACATAGCCCTGTTCCATGCGCATCAGCAGGCTGCCTGTCTGCATGGCGCCTGGCGATGCAACGGCGAAGGCGCTACCCGGCCGGACTAGTAGCAGCGCCGCAAACAGCAACATCCAAACAGCCCTCGACACACGTTTTGATCTGAACATTCCGGTTCTCCTTCTGGTCTGAGGGCCATTGCAGCAAGTCAAAACGCCGGAACGCCGACGATGGCATGGCAATGCACCGGCGGAATGTGGCAAATTGTGACGACAACCCGGGGAGTACCAGTGGCAAAACGAATTGCAATTGTTGAAGACGAGGCGGCCATCCGCGACAACTATGCTGCGGCATTCAGGCGGGAGGGTTACGAGGTCGAGCCATACGACGCCCGCGGTTCTGCATTGCAGGCGTTCGAAGCGCGCTTGCCCGATCTTGTCGTTATCGACATAAACCTGAAAGATGATGTCGAAGGTGGCTTCGAACTTTGCCGGGAGTTGCGCGCGAGAGCCGCCGAGTTGCCAATTATTTTCCTCACGGCACGCGACAGCGAATTTGATGCGGTGTCCGGTCTGCGCCTTGGCGCAGATGACTACCTGACGAAAGACATCAGCCTGCCGCATCTTATGGCGCGCGTTGCAGCCTTATTCAGGCGACTGGACGCAATGCAGAAGCCACATTCAAAAGAAAATCGCATAACGCGAGGCGACCTGGAAATCGATACTGATCGCATGACTATACTTTGGCAAAACCAGGCCGTCGGGTTGACCCTGACAGAGTTCTGGCTTGTCCACGCTATGGCTCGTTACCCGGGACACGTCAAGAACCGGCAACAATTGATGGATGCCGCACAGGCGGTTCTCGACGACAATACGATAACGTCGCACATCAAACGCATCCGACGAAAGTTCGTGGCCATAGATGCTGGTTTCGACGCCATAGAAACCGTTTACGGCATGGGCTATCGCTGGCTCGCCGATTAGCCGCTGACAATGAACCTGAAGCAGCAGCTGCTCCTTGTAAGCCTGCTCACACTCGTGCTGCCCTGGGCCGGCGTTCAGTTTATTCGCGAAACCGAGTCCGCACTGCGCGCAGGACAACAACAAATGCTTGCCGGAACCGCTCGCGCCGTAGCCGATTCACTCGCGCAATACGCCGAAGAGTTTCCACCCGCCGAGGTCGGTGAACATTCTGCCGGCAACCAACTATTTGGTCACGAACTCGAATCGAAACCAGAGATCGACGGTTATTTCAATGACTGGACGATTGGGCGGAAAGCGTTGCGTGCTTTGCGCGGCACAGACGGCCCGGTACGTTTCGCCCTCGGTTTATTTGATGAGGCCGTTTATCTTTACGTCGAGGTCAGTGATCGAAATGTCATTTACGCGACGCCTGCAACAGCGGCGCTGGAGTCCGGGTCGCGCCATGCCGATCGCATCAGCCTGATCAACACCAGCCCGCCGTATCGGGAAGAGGCGTTTACGTTTGCTGCTGAGGCGCCAGGCTCGGTCGTGGCGTATTTGCAAAACGAGTATGGTTTCGCCCCTGATCCGGCGATCCTTGCAACCTGGCAGGATGTGCCCGGCGGCTACCAGCTCGAAGCCCGCATTCCGGCCAGCAAGCTCGGCACTCATCTCGGCCTGGTCGTCAGCAACACCGCGAGTGAGCTTGCCGCGCCTGTGCGCAGTGCGAGCTTTTCGGCTACAACTCCCGGCAGGTTTGTCACAAAGTCGGTGGAGCTAAGCGATATCGCAGCCAGCCTTGCGCAGCCCGGCATGCGCCTGATCGTGACAGACCAGTCGGGTTGGCGAATCGCAAGCGGCGGCAACATCGTTCCGCCGCCATCATCAACTGCCGGCGCTCGCTCGGCATGGCTGCGCATTGCCTACAACGCGTTGGTCAAGTCGGGCCAGCAAGCTGAGTTAGCAGAACCGGATCCGGGCGGACGCGAACAGCAAAGCTACATCGTCCAGGCACTGGGCGGCCAGGAAACTGTCAGCTGGTTTCGTAGCGCTGACAGCGGGCGGGCGGTGGTTGCAGTGGCCCAGCCTGTAACGACGAACGGCGTGACGCTCGGTGCCGTTGTGCTGCAGCAAGGCACTGACGCGATCCTGAGCCTGACAAACCAGGGCCTGGCTCGCCTCATTAACGTGACATTGATTGCGACGCTGCTTGTCGCGTTTACATTGCTCGGCTATGCCAGTTGGTTATCGCGCCGCATCAGCAACCTCAGCGTCGCCGCCGAGGACGCACTGGATGGTGATAACCTGCGCACGACGTTGCCGAGCGCACTGGCTGGCGACGAGGTGGGCGATCTGTCTCGCAGTTTTTCCCACGTCCTGCGACAACTTGGTGAATACAACGACTATCTTCGCTCACTTGCGTCGAAGCTTTCGCATGAACTGCGCACACCGCTTGCGATCGTTACATCGTCGCTCGAAAACCTCGAACACGAACCGCTCAACAAGGCATCGGCAGATTATGCCGCCCGAGCCAGGGGCGGTGCCGACCGTCTACGGCGAATTCTCACGGCCATGAGCGAAGCCAGCAGGGTGGAAGAGCTGATGCAGCATGCGGAACCTGAAGAGTTCGACCTGTGTAAAGTTCTGGCATCCACAGCTGCCGCTTATCGGGATGTTTACCCGACACGGACGTTCGATCTTACGAGCGACGTCGAGCATGCAGTGACACAAGGCTCACCTGAGCTACTCATCCAAATGCTGGACAAGCTCGTCGACAACGCAGTCGACTTCAGTAGCGAGCACGACGTCATTACGATTGGACTGAGCGCTGACGATTCGTCGCTGCAACTCACCATTAGCAACCCGGGGCCGAAACTGCCCGAGAAAATGCGCTCACAGTTATTCGATTCGATGGTGTCTGTGCGTCCTGCAGCTGGAGACAAACATCTGGGTCTCGGTTTGTATATTGCGAAACTGATTGCCGAAGGTCACGGCGGAAAAATTCAGGCTGACAACACCGATGTTGGTGTGCGTTTTACTGTCGTATTGCCACGGTTGCGCTAGACGCCGAGATAAGCGGCAATACTCCTGGCGGCCTCGCGGCCTTCAAACACAGCGGTTACGACCAGGTCAGAGCCGCGAACCATGTCGCCACCGGCGAACACCTTCGGGTTGCTCGTCTGGTACATATAGTCACCGGCCGTAGTCACTCTTACGCGGTCGCTGGGCAGCGTCTCAATCGAGAAATCCTGGAACCACGCCGGCGGGTCAGGCTGAAAACCAAATGCAATAACGACAGCGTCTGCGGGAAGAATCTGCTCGGTTCCGGCGATGGGCTCGGGACGACGGCGGCCATCGGAGCCCGGTTCACTCATCTGCGTTTCGATAACCTTGACGCCGGTGACCTGATCCTTGCCAACAATTTCAAGGGGCTGACGGTTAAACAGAAACTCAATGCCCTCTTCTTTGCTGTTTGCGACTTCGCGCCGCGAGCCCGGCATGTTTTCTTCATCGCGCCGATACGCACAACGCACGCTCGCTGCGCCTTGACGGATAGCCGTGCGATTGCAGTCCATACCGGTATCACCGCCACCGAGGACTACTACGTTTTTGCCGGCCAGGTCGATGTAGGGAATAGAGGCGTCGTCGTAAGCCAGTTCGCGATAGATGTTTGATATTAGATACGGCAGCGCCTCGTAAACACCGGGCAAATCCTCGCCTGGAAAGCCACCACGGACGTATTTGTATGTGCCCATGCCAAGAAAAACGGCATCAAACTCTTCAAGCAACTCGTCGAATGGCTTGTCCTCACCGACGCGTGTATTCAGGACGAACCTGACGCCCATGCCTTCGAGAATTTCCCGGCGCTTATCGACGACCTGCTTCTCAAGCTTGAAAGGAGGAATGCCGTACGTAAGCAAGCCGCCAATATCGGGGTAAGCGTCGTAAACCACTGAACGGATACCCTGTCGAGCAAGCACATCAGCGGCTGCAAGACCTGCAGGACCCGCACCAACAATGCCGACAGTCTTTCCCGAGTCGACGACGTGCGACATGTCCGGGCGCCAGCCAAGTTTCACGGCTTCGTCGGTTATGTACTTTTCGATGCTGCCGATTGTCACTGCACCGATACCGTCATTGAGCGTGCACGAGCCCTCACAGAGCCTGTCTTGCGGGCAGACGCGCCCGCATATTTCGGGCAATGAATTTGTCTGGTGCGATAACTCGGCTGCCTCGAATAGCTTGCCCTGCTCGATCAGGTCGAGCCAGTTGGGAATGTAGTTGTGAACCGGACACTTCCACTCACAATACGGGTTGCCACAGGCGATGCACCGACCGGCTTGTGCGGCGGCGCTGGCGCCGTCGTAGCTCTCATAGATCTCACCGAAATGTTTGACGCGCTCTGCGGCATCTTCCTTGACCGGATCCTTGCGCGGTATTTCGAGAAACTGTAGCGGGTGCTTTGACATGTTTATGCCGCCTGGCGCAGTGATGCTATCAGCGAACCGAGCTCGGCCGCCTTGGGCTTCACAACCCAGAACTTCGGCATGAAGGTCCTGTAGTCGTCAAGAATCTGACTGCCCCACTCGCTACCCGTAGCCTCGACATGTTGCGTAATAAGCGACCGAAGATGGTGCAGATGCACCTCCATCGTCTCCGGTGTGATGCGATGAATATCGATAAGCTCGTGGTTGTAACGATCGACAAAGCAGCGATCGATGTCCAGAACGTATGCAAAACCACCGGTCATGCCGGCGCCAAAGTTGATGCCTGTCTGGCCGAGCACGACGACGACGCCATCGGTCATGTATTCGCAGCAATGGTCGCCCGACCCTTCGATAACCGCGGTAGCGCCAGAATTACGAACGGCGAAGCGTTCACCCGCTGTGCCCGCGGCAAACAAGTGGCCACCGGTAGCACCGTACAGGCAGGTATTTCCGATGATCGCGGTTTCCCTTACCAGGTAGTCGACGTCTTCAGGCGGACGTACGACAACCCGACCGCCTGCCATGCCCTTGCCCACGTAGTCGTTGGCGTCACCAATCAGGATCAGGTTGAGCCCGGCGACATTCCAGACACCAAGACTTTGGCCGGCGGTGCCGCGCAGAAGAATGTCTATTGGCGCATCGCGCATGCCGTTATTACCGTGTCGGCGCGCAATTTCGCCGGACAGCCGTGCGCCGATCGAGCGATTGTAATTATGTACTTCAAAACCGAATCGCCCACCGCTTTTAGCCTCGATCGCCGGCAGCGCCGCCCTCACCATCTCCTCCGCGAGCTCGCCTTTGTCGAACGGATCGTTACGCTGCTCGGTACAGTATTGTGCCGCGTCCGCGGCAATGCCTGCCGCCGAAACAATCGGTGAAAGATCCAGGCGTGACTGCCGGTCCGTACTGCCAGACCCGGGTTGTAACAACTCGACCCGCCCGATGAGCTCGTCGAGTTTACGGACTCCGAGCTCTGCCATCAGCTGGCGCGTATCTTCGGCGATGAAACGGAAGAAGTTGATCACCATATCGGGCAGACCGATAAAAAATTCGCTACGCAAAGTGCTGTTCTGTGTAGCTACGCCGGTCGCGCAATTGTTCAGATGACAGATGCGCAGGTATTTGCAACCCAACGCAACCATTGGCCCGGTACCGAACCCGAAACTTTCGGCACCCAGCATCGCAGCTTTGACAACGTCGACGCCGGTTTTTAGCCCACCGTCGGTTTGTAACCGCACCTTGCTGCGCAGGTCGTTGCCGCGCAGTACCTGGTGCGCCTCCGAAAGTCCCAGCTCCCAGGGGCTCCCGGCATACTTGACTGAGCTAAGCGGGCTCGCGCCCGTGCCACCGTCGTATCCGGATATCGTAATGAGATCGGCGTATGCCTTGACGACGCCCGCTGCGATCGTGCCAACGCCTGGCTCCGCGACCAGCTTGACCGACACGAGTGCTTTAGGATTTACCTGCTTGAGATCGAAGATAAGTTGCGCAAGGTCCTCGATTGAATATATGTCGTGATGCGGTGGTGGCGATATGAGCCCAACGCCCGGTTTGGCAAACCTCAGCCGCGCGATCATCTCGTTGACCTTATGGCCCGGCAGTTGACCACCTTCGCCCGGCTTGGCCCCCTGAGCAATTTTGATCTGGAGGACCTCGGCGTTAACGAGGTATTCCGCGGTTACACCAAAGCGACCTGATGCGACTTGTTTGATCTTGGATACTCGCTCGGTTCCATAACGAGATGGATCCTCACCGCCTTCGCCGGAGTTCGAGCGCGCACCCATGCGGTTCATCGCGATCGCAAGAGCCTCGTGTGCTTCAGGCGACAGGGCACCGAGAGACATTCCGGCACTGTCGAAGCGCACGAGAATATCCTCCACCGGTTCTACTTCGTCCAGCGGCACCGCCGGCCCGGCGGGAGTCATCGACAGCAGGTCACGTAAAGTCGCGACCGGGCGGTTATTAACCAACTGCGCGTATTCTTTGTATTGCTCAAAGTCGCCGGCACGAACGGCGGCCTGCAGCGTCATTACAACATCCGGGTTGTAGCAATGATACTCGCCACCATGCACGTATTTGAGAAGGCCGCCTTGCTCAATCGTCAGCTGTGGTCTCCAGGCTGTGATTGCGAGCTTCTGCTGGTCACTCTTCAGGTCGTCAAAGTTACTGCCCTGAACTCTCGAAGTGGTGCCCGTAAAACATCGATCAACAACTTCTTGATGCAAACCGACGATTTCAAAAAGCTGCGCACCGCGGTAACTGGAAACAGATGAAATCCCCATCTTGGACATGATCTTGAACAGTCCCTTGCGAATACCACGCCGATAGTTACGACCGAGTTGCTGTTGCTTATCGAGGTTGCCGCGCTGTGCGATGTCGTGCAACGACTGATAAACGAGGTATGGATAAATCAACGTTGCCCCGTAACCGATCAGGCATGCGAAATGATGCGGATCGCGGGCAACACCTGTCTCCACGATGATGTTCACATCGCAACGCAAGCCTTTGCGCACCAGATGATGGTGTACTGCACCGGTCGCCAGCAAAGCATGCACCGGCAACTTGCCCTGCTCCAGGTAGCGATCACTAAGCATCAGGATCAGCTTGCCATCGTTAACTGCCTTGACGGCCTGGGCACAAATTTGATCAAGCGCTGCAGACAAAGACAGTGACTCATCGACATTGAGATCAATGAAGCAGTGGTTATTGCCATGCATGTCTTCGCTTAGAAGCTGTCGCAACTTGCGCTGCGACAAGATCGGCGAATTGATGCAGATTTGCTCGGCGTGCTGCGGTCCGATATCGAACAGGCTCGATTCACGACCGATGTTTGTTTGCAGCGACATCACAATGCGTTCGCGCAGGGAATCGATCGGTGGATTCGTAACCTGAGCGAACTGTTGCCGGAAATAGTCGAACGGCGACCGTATCTTCTTCGACAATACCGCCATCGGCGTGTCATCGCCCATAGAGCCCACAGCTTCCTGTGCATTTTTGGCGAGTACCGCAACAATATCGTTCAATTCTTCGCGAGACAGGTTGAACATCTTCTGATAACTGGCAAGCGTGTCAGGATCCATCGGCTCGGCGGCTGTGTGAATGTCCACCAACTCCGAATCCAGGTAACGCACGCCCTTCTTGAGCCACTTCTTGTAAGGGGCGCGTGTTTTCAGAATGTCATGAATATCATCGTTATCGAGAACAACACCGTTGACCAGGTCGACCGCCAGCATCTGCCCCGGCCCGAGGCGCCCTTTGGTAAGCACATCTTTTTCATCGTAGTCGTACACGCCGATTTCGGACGCGACGGTAAGGTGCCGATCCTTGGTGATAACGAAACGCGCCGGGCGTAATCCGTTCCTGTCGAGGCAACAGGCTGCATAGCGCCCATCCGTCAGTACGATGCCTGCAGGCCCGTCCCAGGGCTCCATCTGGCTGTCATAAAATTCGTAGAAGGCACGCACATCCGGGTCGATATCGTCCACGCTCTGCCAGGCCGGCGGCAGCAAGATGCGCATAGCCTGCAACACATCCATACCGCCGGCACGCATGACCTCCAGCATATTGTCGAGGCTGGAGGAATCAGAGCCTGTCAACGAGATGATCGGGTCGAGGTCAGATATGTCATCCAGCTTGTCCGAAATAAAGTTTTTTGCACGGGCCTGGGCCCAGTTGCGGTTACCCTGGATCGTGTTGATCTCGCCGTTATGTGCCAGGAACCTGAAGGGTTGCGCCAGCCGCCACTGCGGCATCGTGTTAGTAGAAAAGCGCTGATGAAAAACGCACACCGAGGACTCGAGCCGCGCGTCGCGAAGATCGGGGAAGAAATCGGGCAAAGCGCCCGGCATGACCATGCCTTTGTAGCTGATCGTGACCGACGAGAGGCTGGCCACATAGGTTTCGCCATCGGTGATTCGTTTTTCGGCTCGCCGGCGCGCGAGAAACAAACGTCGATTGAACGGGCCGCGAGGCATGCCCTCCGGCGCATTGACAAACACCTGCTCTATTTGCGGCAACGAGCGCAGCGCCCGTTCGCCGCAAACAGACGGGTCAGTAGGTACGGCACGCCATCCAGCAACCTCAAGCCCGACTTCTGCAACCGCGGTATCGATTGCCTTGCGCGCTGCCGCGGCAAGTTTCGCTTCCTGGCTGAGGAACACAGTGCCGGCAGCGAAACGAGCGCCGAGCTGCATTCCCTGTTCTTCGGCAACCGCTCTCAGGAAACCTTCGGGGAGCTTGATGAGCAGTCCGCAGCCGTCTCCGGTCTTGCCGTCAGCGGCCACGGCGCCGCGATGCGTCAGGCGGGCAAGTGCGGAGATCGCCGTTTCGACGACCCAGTGGCTCGGCATATCATCGAGGTTCGCGATCAGTCCAAAACCGCAACTGTCGCGTTCGAAGGCCGGGTCATACAGACCTTGTGCAATTCGCTCGGTCATTGACGCCCTGAGGGTCACGCCAGTCGCGCGCCCCGCTGAGTTTCTCGTTGAGGTGGCACACCAGGTGCCGGGTTGGGCTGCAAGCAGGAAACCGCCGTAGCTGCCCGAGCCAAATAGTATAGGACACGATGGCTGGCAACGGCCAATGCACCGCAGCAAAAAGCCTTAACAGGCCTAATTTCGGGCGTTCAGCGGTTATTTCAGATAAAAAACAGGTCGTGCAAATTTGGTTGCGCGCGTAACCAAAAATATTCGCAATTTATCGTGCGACCGTCGAATTTGACGCTTGCAGGTGAATTTCGCCCGTCGACTTGAAGTTCACCGGTTTTATGAGCGGCAGATCGAGAGCCAGTGTGCCGGTAAGCGCATACGGTATATCGCCGCGAACACCGTCACGGATAACGTAAAGAAGCTGCGGTGCGGTTTTAAGCAGGTTCAGCTGCACGCTGATCGCGAACTCACCATCACCATGCGCGGGAACGACAAAAGCCGCTGCTGTCTGACCGGCTGCAAATCCGTGCCCATCCAGCTCAATGGCATAGGACACTTCGCTTACCGGAAGCGGAAACGAGTTGGGGTTAACAACATCAAAATCGAGCAGAAATGTCTGTTTCGAGAAGCCCAGATTGGTAACCGTCACGTTCCTCAAGCTAACGCCCGGCGTGTCGATTACAGTCTCCATACCGGTGCACGCGGTTAACACAAACGCCATGGCAATCAGAACCATGTTTCGTAATACGCTTCGTCGGAACATCGATTTCTCCCGCCTTGCCTAGTACACGTCGTTGCCCAGCCCACCCCAGCGCGCAGCGATCAACAACCACTCATCGCCATCGCGGACAAGTTCCATTTCAAACCTGTAAGCGTCCGCACTGAAACCCAAAGCATTATTGTTCGATCCGGCCATGCCGACCTGCAGCACGAGCTCGGCGGCCGAGTCGTCAATCACTTCGAGTTCATCAATATGAGTAATCAATACTACTTTGTCTTGACGAAGAAAATAGAAACGCATCATGTTGCCGATGTCTTTGCGGCTGTTGCCCCGCGAGTCCGTGTATGCCGGTGAGATCATATCCAGCAATGCGCTGCGATCTTTGGCCTCGGCGGCCTCATGCCCGGCCTCTACCCACGCGCGGATCGCTTCCTCCGGGCCTTCTGCCGGCCCGCCACAGCCTGACGTAAGCAGGAAAACCAGCCCTGCGGCAACGATTCGAACCCGGTGAGCGGTGAATTCAGCCATCATCTGCTAAAGTTTACGGAGATATGGGGCCATAAATGACCCTGACGGCCCAATTCGTGACCTGGGTCGCATTTTGTAAGTGCCACCGCGTTACAAAGTGTGGTCTCACAACGTCACCACCAACCATGGAAATACTGCCATGTCGGTAAAATTACTCAGCGAGCGCATGAATGCGACTATTACCGATGAAGACCAACAGCGCATCGACGCAATTCTTGCATTTTGGTTCAAAGAGCACGAGCTCTCGGCTCCGCAAATAGATCATCGTATGGACATCTGGTTTGGCGAAGACGAAGTCTTCGACCACGAGTGCAAAAAGATGTTCTCTGCGGACGTCGACAGAGCCAGCGAAGGCAAACTCGATCACTGGGCTCTCGACGCGCAGGGACGGCTGGCCCTCATCCTGTTGCTCGACCAGTTCCGCCGTAACATTTACCGTGGCACAGCGGAGGCGTTCGCAATGGACAAGGCCGCGCTGAAACTTTGCGTTGAGGGCGCGCTGGAAAAAAAAGACAAGGGACTAACGCCGATTCAGCGGGCATTTTTCTATATGCCGCTGCAACATACAGAATCGCTAAAGGTGCAGACGAAGTCTGTGCAAATATTCAGCCGCTTGTCCGAAGCCGTCTCGGCGACTTATCGAGAAACCTTCGAAACCATTGCTCAGTTTGCGGAGTTGCATCACGACATCGTCGAGCAATTTGGCCGCTTCCCGCACCGTAACAAACTCCTCGGTCGCGAAAACACACCCGAGGAAGACGAATATCTTGCCGGTGACAGCCCCGATTTCGGTCAGGGCGACTAGACTTAAGAAAAACAACCAGAATCTGACAAGGGGAATTTCATGCGCAGACGCACATTTTGCAAGTCAACTGTGGCTGCGGCCGTTGCGGCAACACTACCGGGCTGCGGCGCCGAAGAACAGCAAGTGGATGTCGGCAGCCTGATATCGGCGATATCGACAGACGGAGCCGAGTTGTCGATCGAATCTGGCGCCGTCTCCGAGTTGGCTGAAAGCCTGACCGGCCGGCTTTACCTGCAGTCCGATGAGGGCTACGACACGGCCAAGCAGGTTTGGAATGGCATGTTCGAGCAGAAACAGCCTGCGATGGTCGTCCAGTGCACTTCGACCGACGACGTCATCAACGCCGTAAATTTTGCCCGCGAGCGAGATCTGCTGGTTTCCGTGAAATGCGGTGGTCACAGCCTGCCTGGCAAATCCACTTCGGACGGCGGCATCATGATCGACTTGTCGCAAATGCACTCTGTCGATGTTGACACCGACGCGCTGACATTGCGGGCCGACGGGGGCTCTTTACTTGGCCATATCGACGGAGCTGCGTCCGCTCACAACATGATGACCACGACTGGCATTGTGTCTCATACCGGCGCCGGGGGGTTTACGCTGGGAGGTGGATTCGGGCGCACAGATCGTAAGATGGGCCTCGCTATCGACAACCTGCTCGCAGCAACGGTCGTCACGGCTAATGGTGATCTTGTCCGTGCAAGTGAGGACGAGAACGCCGACCTGTTTTGGGGGCTTAGGGGAGGTGGTGGCAATTTCGGCATCGCCACGGAGTTCGTTTATCGCCTGCACCCGTTCAACCCGATCGTCTACGGCGGCACCTTGATCTACAGGTTCGACAAGGATTTCCTCGATTTCTACGCCGAGTTACACAGTACGGTTTCTGACGAAGCTAACATCGAACCGAACTTCGTTCCGGGTGAAGACGGAGAGACGGTCGCTATGGTCGAGGTCGTCTGGTGCGGAGATCATGCCGCTGGCGAAAAAGCATTAGCGCCGATGCTGGCTCACCCCGGTCTTATCAGCGGAACGTTGGGGCCGTTCCCGTATCACGACATTCAAACGGCTGTTGACGGCCTGCTCGGTCATGGCAAGCAGTACTACCTCAAGTCGAGCTTCCTGAATGAACTCACGCCTGAAGCTATCGAGGTGATCCTGGAGTTCGCCGGCCGGGGCACCGTGGGGTCCTGGTTTCAGCATCTCGGCGGCGCCACTTCAAAAGTTGCCGCCAGTGCCACCGCTTACTCACACCGCGACGCAGCATTAAATTTCGGCATTATGTATTTCGGCGAAGATCCGGCGCAGAACGACACCAAGATCGCAGCCGTTCGTGAATACTACAAGGCCATGGAGCCACATATGGCTGGCTTCTATACCAACCTCAACGACGATGATGAGAAGAAGACCTGGGGCAACTACGGCGAAAACTATCCGAGACTCGTCGCCTTGAAAAACAAGTACGACCCGGAGAATCTGTTCCGTCTCAACGCGAACATCAAGCCAGGTTGAGCTCGGCCCGGGACAGGCGTGCAAAGCGCCACGTCAACAGCGCGGCGGCAACAGACAGGCCAACAATGAAGGCGCCCCAGGTATATACGGGTGCCACTTTATAAGTGACGGCCGCCAGGTAGGCGAGCGGAAAAGCGAGCACCCAGTAGGCGAAAATGTTGATGGCCATCGGGAAGCGCGTGTCCTTGTAACCACGCAACGCGCCAGCCGAACCAATTTGCACACCATCTGCGATCTGGAATACGGCGGCAGCAAGCAGCAATGTGATCGCGATACTCGTAACGGATGGATCGTTCGTATAAAGACCAACGACGGCATCACGAAAAAGCAGCATGGCCGTCGCTGAGATACTCATGAAAGCAGCACAGACGAGAATGCCAAATGCACCACTGAAGCGCGCTGCCTGGGAATTGCCGGCCCCAAGCGCGTGACCTACGCGGATTGTAATCGCCGAACTCAGGGCGAGTGGGATCATGAATGCCGTCATCGCAAAGTTGATTGCAACCTGGTGCGCGGCGGCAATCGACGCACCGCGCGTACCCATCAATACAGAAACAGCATTGAATAATCCGGCTTCGGCCGTAATGGTGATGGCAATAGGTATCCCGAGCATCAATATCTCTTTAAATACCTCGGGGTGTAAGTGACCGATACGTGTGAATATCTTTAATGGCCGGTAAGCCGGGCTCTTCATCATGTAAACGACAAGCACGATCATAATCAACCACATCGTGATGGCGCTCGCATAGCCGCAACCGACTACGCCCAAAGCTGGCGCACCGAAGTGACCAAACATGAGGACGTAGTTCAGAAAGATGTTGGCGACGAGCGAAAGAACCGACGCATACATGATCGGTTTCGTCGCGCCGATGCCCTCATTCGTGAACCGTAATGCGAGAAAAATGAAAATCGCTGGTGCACCGAGAATCAGAGCCTGAACATATTCGGTCGTCAGTTCACGAAATTCTGGATCAATTCCCACCAGCGTAAGGGCAGGCCCCACCAAACGACTGCCGACAAACAGAACTACCAACGCCATGAAGATCGCGAGGTAGATACCGTGGCGAGTATAACGACCGATCAGCTCCGGATTCCCCGCACCGTAGTGCCTGGCCGCAATCGGTGAAATCGCCATTAACGTGCCCATCGCAAACGCAAAACCGAAGAACCAGACACTGCCACCAACGGCAACCGCTGCCAACGATTCAGCACCAAGACGCCCGGACATCATCGCGTCCGCGGTGTGAATACCGGCGATCGACAAATTATTGACGATTAGTGGCCACGCGACGCCGAGCAGGCCGCGTAGCTCTTCGCGCCAATTTTCAGATCTCCACATGCCGCAAATGTAACTCATTCGCGGCCGGCACCTCTCCTGCTTTTTGTGTTCCGGCGCTTTTTTGCGCCTCCGGGCAGCGCCAATTGGGTTTTATACGGCTTCGGCATCCAGTTGGTGTAAAATCGCCGGCGAACATCAAGGGTCAGGCGTCCACACGGAGACAATAATGCTGCATGATGGTAAATCCACACGAGTTGCCGTAATTGGCGGTTCAAGAATTCCGTTTTGCCGATCGCACTCGATTTATCGCGATAGCTCGAACCAGGACCTTATGACGGCAGCTCTTGCTGGTCTCGTAAATAAGTTCGACCTCAAGGGACAAACGCTTGGGGACGTGGCGCTCGGTGCAGTCGTCAAGCATTCACGAGACTTCAACCTGGCGCGAGAGTCTGTCATCGAATGTGGTCTGTCACCACGCACGCCGGGCATAGATCTGCAGCGAGCTTGCGGCACGAGCCTTGAGGCCTGTGCGCTAATCGGTAACAAAATCGCGCTGGGGCAAATCGAATCAGGCATCGCCGGCGGTACAGATTCAATCAGCGACGCGCCGATAGTCTACCCGGACTCTTACCGCTCCATCATGATGGACGTGTATCGTGCGCGGTCTTTGCCGCAACGCATATTGCCGTGGTTTCGCCTGCGCCCCGCGCACTTCAAACCCGAGTTTCCCGGCGTCAACGAACCCCGCACCGGACTTTCGATGGGGCAGAGCACGGAGCTCACGGCCAAAGAATGGGACATCCCTCGCGAACACCAGGACCAACTGGCGCTTGCCAGCCACATGAAAGCAGCTGCCGCTTTCGATGCCGGTTGGTACGAAGACCTTGTTGTGCCATACATGGACTGTGAAGAAGACAACAACATTCGTCGTGATACGACCTTCGAAAAACTGTCATCGCTAAAGCCCGTTTTTGACAAGAGCGAGGAAGGCACAATGACGGCTGGCAACAGTACGCCTTTGACTGACGGCGCCGCCGCTGTGCTGCTGGCCTCCGAAGACTGGGCACGACTTAAGAACCTGCCAATTGCTGCCTACCTGACCTTCACGCAAACAGCCGCCATTAACTTTGTTAACGACGAAGGATTGTTGATGGCTCCTGCGTATGCGGTCTCCGAAATGCTCAAGGCCGCCAAGTTGAACCTGCAGGACTTCGACTTCTACGAAATCCATGAAGCATTCGCAGCACAAACTATTGCAACGATGAAGGCCTGGCAGTCTGAGAAGTTCTGCCGTGAGCGGCTCGGTCGCAATACGGCTATGGGTCCGGTTGACCTGGCAAAAGTCAACGTTAAGGGCGGCAGCATTGCGATGGGGCATCCGTTCGCTGCGACCGGTGCGCGCATCGTCGGGACGATGGCGAAGCTGCTTTCTGAAAAAGGCTCTGGCCGCGGATTGATTTCTGTCTGCACCGCCGGTGGAATGGGCGTTGCTGCGATAATGGAAGCCGCCTAGGCAGGGCTAGTCCGGCGCCGAACCGCCGCCCTTGGAAGCTCGCTGCATCGCTGCAAGGGCCTTGTCGATACGCGCTTTGGCCTGAGCGGTGACACCCCCGCGCTTGTATTCGTCCACCACAAAAATTTCGACGCGCGAGACCAGCTCATCGATGTCGCCATCACCGAAGGTCGTCGTCGCCACAACTTCCGGCGGTGCGTTATCGACGGCGCCAAACAGATTTATCCAATGCTCGCTCTGTTTGCCGAGGCTAACCAGCCTGTAGAATTCCGGCCCGGGTGTTCCGTCTTTCGTTTTTGCGATACTGACAATACCAGCCACCAGGGATGCAGGAACCAGCACCAGGTCGCGAAGACCGTCGATAATCAGTTTGACCTGCAGCACGCCTATGTCACGGATGAGTGTCCACAGCGCCGGCGCCGATTGTTCTTCCTGAGGGCTTGATATCATTGGCTCACCGCATTCCAAACTAGTGTCAGAGCCCTGAATTATAGCGGTAGTCGCTGGAACAGGGGCCGCCTTTGGTTTAGTGTTGCGCGGAATCATATCGGTAACCGGACCTATGCCGACATTTCAAACCTCTGCAAAGCACGAACACGGGCTGCCAGAATCACTGGGGGTTCTGCTCGTCAATTTGGGCACCCCTGATGAACCAACGCCCGCAGCGGTACGTCGTTACCTGAAGCAGTTCCTCTGGGATCCGCGCGTCATCGAGGTACCCCGACCATTGTGGTGGCTCATTCTGCATGGCTACATTTTGCGCTTTAGGCCCGCTCGCTCTGCCGAGGCCTATCAAAAGGTCTGGACCGACGATGGCTCGCCGTTGATGGTTCATTCACAGGACATAACGAGGTCCATCGGACAAATTCTCGAGTCTCGCTATTCTGCACAGGTCAATGTTGAACTGGGCATGTCTTATGGCGAGCCTTCAATTGATTCCGCACTGAATCGACTGTACGCAAACGGCTCGCGTCGCATCATCTGCCTGCCGCTTTATCCGCAATATTCCGGCACGACAACCGCTTCTGTATTCGAAGCGGTAACCACCGCCTTGAGTCGGCGCCGCTGGGTGCCGGAGTTCCGCTTCATCAACCACTATCATGACGCGCGCGGCTATATTGCCGCACAGGCGCAGAACATTCGTGATTACTGGGAACAAAATGGCCGCGGCGAAAAACTTCTTTTTTCGTTTCACGGCGTACCCAGGGCCACGCTGGAAAGCGGCGATCCATATCACTGTCAGTGCCAGAAGACAGCTCGTCTGATCGCAGAGTCGCTGGATCTCGGGGAAGATGAATGGATTATTACATTTCAATCTCGTGTCGGCCGCGCCGAGTGGTTACGACCCTACACCGATGAAAGCGTTATCAAGCTTGCGGAAGACGGCGTCCGACGGCTGGATGTTGTTTGCCCCGGTTTCGCGGCAGACTGTCTCGAGACGCTGGAAGAAATCGCAATGCAGAACTCCGGCTTCTTCAAGGCAGCGGGCGGCGACACTTTGAACTACATCCCGGCGCTCAACGCGCGCGATGATCATGTCGAGTTTCTTGTGCGCCTTATCGAGAAACACATCGGTGGCTGGCCGGAGTCGTCAACAGACTGGAGCGCAAGTGACGATGCGCATGAACGAGGCAGGTCGCGAAGTCGTGCGCTGGCCTCAGGAGCTTCGCAATGAGCAGCCTCGGTCGATTCCTCGAGTTCAGTGTGAAAACACCCGACATCATCGAGTCACTGGGCTTTTATAAATTGCTTGGTTTTGCAGAGCTCGAAATTGGAGATGTCTGGCCACACAAATATGCAGTAGTCAGCGATGGCGTTCTCAGCATCGGCTTGCACGACAGAGACTTTCACGCACCGGCGGTAACATTTGTACAGGCGGATCTCGCAAAGCGAGCGCGCATAATGTCCGACCATGGTTTCAACTTCAACGTAATGCGCCTGAATGAAGACGAATTCAATCGGCTTGGTTTTGCCGACATGGACGGACATCAGCTAACAATGGTCGAAGCAAGAACATTCTCCCGTGGCAACGAATTTGAAAACGACTCCGCCTGTGGCAGTTTTTTTGAGTTGTCGCTACCGGTTCGTGAACCTGTTCACTCGGCAAGACTCTGGGCGTCGGTCGCACCATCGCTATTGCGCATGCGCGAGGAACCGACGGTACACATGCGTTTTGATGCTGGCAGCGTTCCGGTCGGGCTGTCGGAGAGCATCGCTCTAAGTGGCCCGTCGCTGTGCTTCAAGTGTCACGACAAGGATGCACTTGCGCAGCTTATCGAGAGGCACGGTTTTGTAAACGAGACCTTTCCGGGGTTCGAGGGCGCGTTTGTTGCGCTAAAGGCTCCGGAAGGCACGATGTTGTACATGTTCGACGAGGACTTTCTCGGCGAAACCTACGAAGTCGACGAGTCCGGCGACCTGAGCGAGTTTCCGACTTAGCCGACCTGGCCTGCTGCCCGGTACGGCGCACGGCCGTGTGCTAAAGCAACTCGGAGATTAGCTGTTTCGCCTGGCCGAGGTAGGATCGGCCGAAGATGTTCAGGTGATTCAGTACATGGTAGAGCTGGTATAGCTTGAGTCTTTGCTCGTGTCCCGCCTCGAGCGGCCAGCTTGCTTCGTACGCTGCATAGAACGCAGGCCCGAACCCGCCAAATAATTTTGTCATCGCGATATCAGTTTCGCGGTCACCGTAGTAAACAGCCGGATCGAATGTCACCGGCTCACCGTCTGCGCAGCCCCAGTTGCCTCCCCACAGATCACCGTGCAGAAGTGATGCGACCGGCTCGTAGCCAACAAAGTACTCCGCCAGGCGTTCGGCAATACGCGATCCTGGTTCGGCCAGGTCGTCAGAAAAGCCGTTCTCGACAGCAAGGTCGAGCTGGTATTGAAGTCGGCGCTCTCGAAAAAACATTAGCCAGTCGTCTGACCGCGAGTTGAGCTGCGGTGTCAGTCCAATCGTGTTGTCGCGCAACCAGCCAAACCGCTCGGCAGTATGGCGATGCAGGCTTGCGAGCTGCTCGCCGAAGCGTTGCTCAATCCGTACATCGGGTCGCTGCAACGACAGCCGTTCGAGCGCTATATAGCTTTTGCCCTCAGACACACCACAGCTGATGACCTCCGGTACTCGAATGGCGCCTGTTTTTCTGAGCTCTGCCAGGCCGTCCGCCTCAGCTTCAAACATCGGCAACGCAGTGACCGGCCCCGTCTTGATGAAAGACGATCCGTCGATCATTGCTAGTCGCGGCTCAGGTCGGCGATGCGCTCTGCCTGGCGGCGCAATGCTGTGCCAATGTTCGCCTCATCGAACAATGCATTGATGTCGCCGAGCTTTGGCACCGACCTTTGCATGGCAATCTCGGCATCATCGATCGGGGCATCACAGAGAATGCCGGTTAACTTGCGCGCAAGCAGAGCATCCTCCCGGTGTTTGTCGAGCTTGTCGCCCAGCGTCTTCGCACCACGAACATTGATTTCGTGCACTCGACCAAGATTGTCGTAGATGCCGTCAAGGCTGCCAAAATTTTCGAGCAGAACGGTTGCTGTTTTTTTGCCAACCCCTGGAACACCCTTGATGTTATCAACCGCGTCGCCAGCAAGCGCCAGGAAGTCAGCGATTTGTTCCGGGCGAACGCCAAACACACCCGATACTTGCTCGTAGGCGATTTTGCCCTTGCCCGCGAAGTCCCAGAAAATATCGTCGGTGGACAACAATTGTGCAAGGTCCTTGTCGCGCGTGACGATGGTTGAAGCGCGATTTTGCGTGCGCCCATGGTGGACGAGTGTGCCAATGAGGTCGTCGGCCTCATAACGCGGGCTACCCCATTCCAACACGCCAAGCGCACGCGCGAAGCGACGGCATTGTCCGAATTGGCGTATGAGCTCTGGTGGTGCCGGGTCGCGATTCGCCTTGTACTCCGGGTAAATCTCCGCCCGGTAAGAGGCGGACTGACTTTCGTCGAACAAAACCGCCATGTACTCCGGGTTGACCTGTTCCATGAAATCGCCAAGAAAACGGCAGAACCCATAGAGCGCATTAACCGGGTTACCGTCCGCATCGACCATGTCTTCGGGCATCGAGTAGTACGCCCGAAATATGTACACGCTCGCGTCGATCAAGTATTGCATCGACAGCTAGCCCTTATTCGTGGAAGTGAACGTCGACAATTTGCTGGCCGTCGGCAAGACGATCCTTCAATCGTGCGTGCAACGGACTCGAGCGCGGAATGTGCGCCAGCAAGTACTGCATCTGGTCTGTGAGCACACGCCGGCCCTTGAGGTAGATGTACTCGGCGTACGTTGGAGAGAATGGAATAGCGATCAACTGCATCGACGCTTGCTCGGGCGTACGGCCACCCTTGTAGTTGTTACATCGTCTGCAGGCCGTGGCAACGTTGGTCCACCTGTCCCTGCCGCCCTGCGAAAGTGGCGTTATATGGTCACGCGTCAGGTCTCGTGTGGGGTAGCGCATCGCGCAATACAGACACAGGTTGGCGTCACGTTTGAACAGGGTACGATTGTTCAGTGGCGGCACATACTTGTCGCGATTGCGTGCGAGGCCCTGGCTCGTGCCATGTGTAGCAATGATCGAATTTACCGCGATCCTCGAGCGTTGGCCGTCAGCCGCATTGTGGCCACCGAAGACGGTGTAAAGAAGTGTGCCGCAGTCATACGCAACCTGCTCGGCGTGATATAGCCGAACGGCTTCCTTGTAGTCGATCCACTCGAGTGGCATGCCGGCTACATCGGTTCGCAGCACTTGCTGCGAAATGTTTGAAGCAAGACCTGCAAGCATTGGCTCACCTCATCACGCGGCGCGTGATTTACTGACCTCTAGTGTGCCGATCACACATCAAAAAGCAACCGGCGCAGGCCAAATCTTCTCAGTGAAAACTCAACAATGCTTTGCGGATATCGTTTACCTCGTAAGATCGCTCGCTAGAGCGCCTTGAATACCTCGTCGAGAGTATCCTTGGCATCGCCGAACAACATGCGCGTATTCTCCTTAAAGAACAGCGGGTTTTGCACACCAGCATAGCCCGTCGCCATGCTCCGCTTGAGAACGATCGTTGTTTTGCCTTTCCAGCACTCGAGCACCGGCATACCGGCAATCGGGCTGTTGGGGTCGGTCTGGGCTGATGGGTTCACGATATCATTCGCGCCAATAACCACCGATACATCGACGTCCGGAAAATCATCATTTATTTCGTCCATTTCAAAAACGATGTCATACGGAACCCTGGCTTCAGCCAGCAAAACGTTCATATGTCCCGGCATTCGACCAGCAACCGGGTGAATACCGAAACGCACGTTAACCTTCTTGTCCCGCAGGACTCGTGCAATTTCATGCACCGTGTGCTGGGCCTGGGCGACAGCCATGCCGTATCCCGGAATAATCATGACCTCTTTTGCATCGGCAAGCAGCGCGGCCACTTCGTGAGCCTCAATGGCGACGACTTCACCCTGATCCTCGCCAGTACCCGCGGCAACAGTGCCGCCGCCGGTACCAAACCCACCAGCGATTACCGAGAGGAACTTGCGATTCATGGCGCGGCACATGATGTAACTCAGGATCGCGCCACTTGAACCAACGAGTGCACCCGTAACAATCAGCAGGTCATTGCCAAGCATGAATCCAGTAGCCGCCGCGGCCCAGCCCGAGTAACTGTTCAACATCGAAACCACAACGGGCATGTCGGCACCACCAATGGCCATCACCATGTGAACGCCGAACACCAGTGCTATTGCCGTCATGATAATAAGGGAATCCAGGCCACCGCCCGCGGCCGATTGCATGACGAATTCCCGACCGAACCAGATAGCAGCAATAAGCAGTGCAAGATTGAACCAGTGACGCCCCGGCAAAGTCAGCGGCTTGCCGCTCATCCGCCCGCTCAGCTTGCCAAACGCAATGATTGATCCCGAAAATGTCACGGCACCGATCAAAACGCCGAGATAGGTCTCGATATCGTGAATCGTCAGGTCCACGCCGGTAAATTTTTTATCCGGATCCATAAAGCTGGCAAATCCAACGGCCACAGCCGCCAGGCCGACAAGGCTATGCAGCACAGCGACAAGTTCGGGCATCTGCGTCATTTGTACACGGCGCGCCAGAATAATGCCGATGGTGCCACCAATGAGCAGCGCCACAATCAACAGGTCGTAGTTTTGCGAGACCTTGCCAAACACCGTTGCGAGTAACGCGATGGCCATACCAGCAATGCCGTACCAGTTTCCGCGTCGCGCTGTCTCCTGGTTGGACAAACCGCCCAGAGCGAGAATGAACAATACCGTGGCAACAATGTAAGAGACCGTTATCACGCCATCGGGTAATACAAATAATTCCTGTGTATTCATAACGGCCTCACTTCCTGAACATTTCAAGCATGCGTCGCGTGACGGCGAAGCCGCCCGCAATGTTGATGCTTGTTATTAAGACTGTGGCCGTGGCGATCCACATGATCACGCTGTCCGTTGAGCTAACCTGCAACAGCGCACCGATAACGATGATGCTCGAAATAGCATTTGTGACGCTCATCAGCGGCGTATGCAACGCCGGGGTGACGTTCCAGATCACCATGTAGCCGATGAAGCAAGCCAGCACAAACACCGTGAAGTGATCCATGAACTCCGTCGGAGCCACAGCACCAAGGC
Source organism: Gammaproteobacteria bacterium (assembly GCA_024640305.1). Taxonomy (GTDB): domain Bacteria; phylum Pseudomonadota; class Gammaproteobacteria; order Steroidobacterales; family Woeseiaceae; genus UBA1847. The sequence goes on along the minus strand of JAHEFG010000043.1, from coordinate 45,132 downwards.
CAAGCAGCGCCAGGGCACCAATGGCGGCCGCCGCTATCGGGCCGAAGATCGAACGTTTCTTTTCCACGACCACGGGCGCGGGTTCCGGCTCTGCCTGTTTCGGCGCCGCCGAAAGCGTGGGTGGTGGTGGCGGCCATGTCGTTTCGCCACCTGTACAAACCGTAGCGCCGCGAATGACCTCATCTTCCATATTGACGTTTATTTCGCCGTCTTTCTCAGGACATAGCTCTGTGAGCAGGTGACGAAGATTGGTCGCATACAGCTGGCTTGACTGCGCGGCCAGACGGCTGGGCAGGTCTGTGTAGCCGATAATTGAAACACCGTGTTTTACGACGACTTTACCCGCCTCAGTCAATTCGCAGTTACCGCCCGTTTCGGCAGCGAGGTCAACAATGACGCTGCCGTCTTTCATAAGTTCGACCATTTCGGCGGTAACCAGCAGTGGCGCCGGCCTGCCCGGAATCAGCGCTGTGGTTATGATGATGTCGACTTCCTTGGCCTGCTCGGCAAACAAGGCCATCTCTGCCTTGATAAATTCGTCACTCATGACCTTGGCGTAGCCGCCTTCGCCTGAACCGTCTTCATCCTCGAACTCAAGCATGAGGAAGTCGGCATCCATGCTCTCGACCTGTTCTTTGACCTCGGGTCGCGTATCGAAGGCACGCACGATTGCGCCCATGCTTCTGGCGGCGCCGATCGCCGACAATCCGGCCACGCCGGCACCGATAACCAGCACTTTTGCCGGAGGAATCTTGCCGGCCGCCGTTATCTGGCCTGTGAAAAAGCGACCAAAATGCTGTGCTGCCTCCACGATGGCGCGATAACCCGCGATATTCGCCATCGAGCTCAGCGCGTCCATTTTCTGCGCGCGTGAGATTCGCGGCACACTGTCCATCGACATGGCGGTGCCACCGCTTTTGGTCAGCTGCTCGAGCAGCTCGGGGTTCTGGCCTGGTCCGAGAAAACAAATAAGTGTCTGATCAGCTCGCAGCAAAGACTCTTCGCCACCCTCGGGAGCGCGAACCTTCAGGATCAGATCCGCCTGGGACCAGACATCCTTAGCGGATGCCAGAACCTCGCATCCCGCTGCCTCGTAGGCCTCGTTCGAGAAACTTGCTGCAGCGCCGGCGTCTTTTTCGACAGCAACGCTAAACCCTAATTTGATGAGCTGAGATACAACATCGGGCGTCGTCGCAACACGTTGCTCGCCCTCGTGGATCTCTCTCGGTACACCGATTTTCATTCACAGACCTCCAAAGAAATGTCGTAACGCGCCATAAGAACCACAAAAAAAACGTCCCTTTGGCAGCGACGGGCGTACTCTACCAACATTGAAGGTCTACGCACAGATTAGAGGTGCGTCGGAAACTACTTAGAATGCGGTGCTAATCGCGCGCTGCGGGTCTCGGCCGCCTGTCCGTCATGCGCTGTCGAAGGCGATCGCGCTGTGCGGGCGTCATGCTTCGAAACTTGTCATGCAGCCGTTTACGGCGCTCATTTTGCAACTGACGGAAGCGAACATAATTTTCCTGGATGCGCTGCCGCTCGGCCGGCGACATGTCTCTGTACATCCTGTAACGGTCACGGACCACTTGCTGGCGCTCGGGCGGCAAATCACGCCATTGCCTGAAGCGGCCTTTTGCGGCACGACGTTGCGCCGGCGTCATTCCTGCCCAGCGACGCGCACCGTTCGACAAACGCTGCTGGCGATCGGCGGCAAAACTCTCCCAATCACCCTCGAAGCGTTGCAGCGCCTGCTGCTGCTCCTGACTCAGGTCTTCCCAGGCGACGCCTTTGTCGTCTGCCGTGGCCAAACCAGTCAACAGCAGCGCCAGCGCCGCCAAAATGATTTTAGCTTTCATCGTCATTCTCCGTCGATTCTTCGCCATCCGGCACGGGATCGACCTGCTCCTCATCTTCTGCTACCAGTGGCGCATCGAACATTAACCAGTCCTCATCCGACTCTTCCCATAATCCCAGGTACTCCAGAAACTCCTCATCCGGTATCTCGTCGCCTGCGCCCTGCACCAAACCAGCAAATAGCAGCAACGCGCCCAGCACTGCAGGCTTGCTAGCCAACATTACCGTTCGCTTCCAGGTCGGATGCTTCGAGCCAGAAATAGAATTCAAGCTCTTCCAGCATGTCGAGACTGTCTTCCTCCAGCAGCATCTCGAAATCCGAAGCCGTGACCGGCCCATCAATGGCATCCACGCCGTCCGGCCCGCGCATCACCATGACCGCAAGCAATGCTGCGGCTGCAATGCCTGTCGCCGGCACCCAGCGCAACCACGGATTCACCGGGCTCGCGCGCTGCAGTTCAGCGAGCGCCCGATGTCTTCCCTGGTTCAAACGCGACAACGTTGCAGCGTCCAGACTGTCAACGCTGTCGTCGAAAAGCGCTTTTGCTTTTTCGACGATCCGCTCGTTTTCCTTTTGTTTAGCGTCCATTGGCTCGTTCATTGCCAGTGCTCTCCTAACGTATCCCGCAGCGAATGAATCGCGCGGGAATAATGCGTCTTTACGCTGCCGTCGCTGCAACCCATTGCGGTCGCTGTTGCGGCAACATCGAGACCTTGAAATGTACGCAACATGAAGGCCTCGCGCTGCCTGTTTGGCAAATTCTGTATGGCAAGCTCCAGTTGTTGCATCGCCTCATTCGTCTGCAGCTGCTCGTCCGGTGTCCGTCCCGCGGGATCGGGCAGATTGCTCGTAACGTCGTAGTCATCGTCGCCCGATGTTGCACGCCCAAACCACACCATGACACGGTTGCGAACTTTCTGGCGACGGTGCCAGTCACGGATGCCATTTTGCAGGATCCTGAAGAAAAGCGGCGCCCACTCGGTACTTGGTCGGGCCGCGTAATTTCTTGCCAATTTGATCATGGCATCCTGAACAAGGTCGAGCGCATCATCGCGATCACGAACCGCTATCTCAGCCATGCGCAACGCCCGGCGCTCTACCTCGGCCAGGAACTGATTGAGTTGCCGTTCTCCTTGCAGCGTCTTTGTCCCCGTCGAATGCTCGCGAGAGCAAGATACCGCAAAATCAGCAGTGTGGGCTGTCATATGCAGCGACTTCCTGTCAGCTTGCCAGCAATATTCATGAATAAAGTCCTCTTGACTCCGTCACGAGGTCATCTACCTTGTCTTCCTTATTTAACGCCTCACAGACGACCCGGTTGACACCTTACCGCCATGTTACTTGACCAATATTATGTCAAACTCGCTGAGCTCGGCCGCTGCGCCGCGGAGCCCTGTGGCTAAGACACCGATTCTCAAGGTTGCCATCAACGTGCCGCTTTCGCGGCAGTTCGACTATTTACCGGCCAAAGGGGCTGCCGCCGCGAAGCCTGGCTGCCGGGTTCTTGTCCCTTTCGGTCGCCGCAGACAGGTCGGTGTCGTTCTCTCGCATGCCGCCAAGACTGAGGTTCCCGACGCGAAGATCCGCCGCTGTATCGCCACGCTTGACGACAACCCGTTACTCAGCGCTGAGGATTTGTGGCTGCTGCGCTTCACGAGCGAGTATTACCATCACCCCATCGGCGAAGTCGTTGCCGCTGCCCTGCCGGCCGCTCTGCGGCAGGGCAAGGCGCTTCACGCTGCTCTGACTGTTGTTGCGATAAGCGATGCAGGTGAATCAGCAGATATCGAAACGCTGGCGAAACGTGCACCACGGCAGGCCGAACTGCTGGAAATTCTGCGTGATGCCGGCGGCAACGGACTCGAAGAGGAAGCTCTAACCGAGCTGCTACCAACATGGCGGCGCGCCGCGAAGGCGCTTTTCGAGAAGGGTCTTATGCATCGCTTTGCGATACGAAGAGAGGATCCCGAGCCTCCTGGTGTCTCTGCCGGACAGCCCGGACCCACGTTGAATGAGCACCAGGAAAGCGCTCTGCAAACGATTCGAAATGCCGACGGCTTCGACGTCTTCGTGCTCGACGGTGTCACCGGCAGTGGCAAGACAGAAGTCTACCTGCAGCTGATGCGGGATATTATCGATGCCGGTCGGCAAGTGCTCGTTCTCGTGCCGGAGATCGGTCTCACGCCGCAACTCGTCAGTCGCCTGCAAAATCGTCTTGGCATTGTTCCTTCCGTGCTGCATTCGGGTCTCGGTGATGCGGAGCGTTTGCAAACCTGGCGCAACGCCCGTGCCGGCAGCGCCCAACTCGTCGTCGGTACCCGTTCGGCTATTTTCGTGCCAATGCCAAACCTCGGTCTTATTATTGTGGACGAGGAACACGATCATTCGTTCAAGCAACAAGAGGGGCTGCGTTACTCCGCTCGTGATCTCGCTATCGCCCGTGCGAAGCACCGCGATGTTGCCGTCGTGCTGGGTTCCGCTACCCCGACGCTTGAATTGTTGCAGCACTGCCGCAGCGATAACTACAAGCGCATCGAGCTTCCGGAACGCGCGGGCGGGGCTCGGCCGCCGGCCTTCAGGCTGGTAGACCTGAATCGGACGCCAGCGGTCGACGGTATTAGCGAACCACTTGCCGCAGCTATCGAAGAGCACCTCCAGTCCGGCGGCCAGGTGTTGATGTTTCTGAATCGACGCGGATTCGCACCGACACTGATTTGCTCCAGCTGCTCTCACGTGACCGAGTGCACGCGCTGCGATTCACGAATGACTGTGCACGCGCGAGATCGGCAGCTGCGTTGTCACCATTGTGGCTCCTATCGCCCGCTCGACACGACATGCACAAGCTGTGGCGCCGAAGTCAAACCGCTTGGGGAAGGAACGCAGCGGCTGGAAGAGGCGCTGCAGAAGCGCTTCCCGCAGCATCGCATCCAGCGCATCGATAGCGATACGACGCAACGCAAGGGGACGATGGATGCTGCGCTCGCGATGGCAGAAGAGGGCGTTGCAGACATCCTCGTCGGCACGCAGATGCTGTCGAAAGGACACCACTTCCCGAAACTGACGCTCGTCGGCATTATCAACGCGGACCAGGGCCTGTTCGGAACGGACTTTCGTTGCAGTGAAAGACTTGCCCAATCCGTCATCCAGGTCGCCGGTCGCGCAGGCCGCGAGAGCCGGCAAGGCGATGTCGTGATTCAGACGGCATTCCCCGACAATCCATTTTGGCAGTGCCTGATCGAGGGCGGCTATAGCCAGGTGTCGGCGGATGCGCTTGCTGAGCGTGAGGCCACGCGCTGGCCACCCTTTACGCGACTTGCTCTTATCCGCTCGGCTGCGCACAAACAGCGAGATGCGCATGCCTTTCTCGACATAGCGCGGCAGCTGGTTCTGGAGGGCGCCGCCGAGCATTTGCGTGTGCTCGGGCCGGTCGACGCTCCTATGGCACGCCGTGCTGGCCGCTACCGTGCACAGTTGCTGCTGCAGAGTTCGAATCGCAAGGCGCTACACAACATGCTGGGCCGGCTTCGCCCCATACTCGAGAAAGAGCCGCTCGCCCGGCGGGTTCGCTGGTCGATAGACGTTGACCCGATCGAATTGTTTTAGGCCAAATGCGCAAAATTCCCTGTAGAATTGCGGCTCGCAAATTCTGACCGCCCCTAAAAAAATGAAGTCCATAGTCGCGCAACACCTTCAAGACGCCCTGGCAGGCATGCCGGAGCTGGCGGACGCCGTCGGTGATCTATCGATTGAGAGCACCGTTGAGCGAACGCGCGATGCGTCGCATGGTGATTTTGCGAGCAACATTGCCATGCGACTCGCCAAGCCGGCCGGAAAGAATCCGCGTGAGCTCGCCGCGATGTTTGTTGAAAAAATTGCCGGCAGCGACCAGGTCGACAAAGTCGACATCGCAGGCCCGGGCTTCATCAACTTTCATCTGAGCGCCGCCGCGTTCCATGCTGAAATTCTGTCGATACTCTCCAAAGGCACCGAGTACGGCCGCCAGGCTCACAAAGACAAGCCACGTATTTTGCTGGAGTTCGTTTCTGCCAACCCGACCGGGCCGCTGCATGTTGGCCACGGGCGACATGCCGCTTTCGGCGCAACTGTTGGCAACTTGTTGCAAGCCGCCGGCTACACGGTGAGCCGCGAGTACTACGTCAATGACGCCGGCCGGCAGATGGATATTCTGGGTGTCAGCGTCTGGTTGCGATGGCTCGAGTCGAAAGGCACGCTCATTCCGTTTCCGGAGGCCGGTTACCGCGGCGATTATATTCGTGACATCGCCAGCGAGATCGATACCACCGGCATTGAGCCTGTCGATGCGGAAGAGTTGCTCGGCGCCATTCCCGAAGGCGACAAGGAAGTGGTCATCGAGGCACTCATCACCCGGGCGAAAACCACACTTGGCGCGACCGACTTCGATCGCATTCGGCAACAATCACTCGAGTCTATCCGTGCTGACATCGAGGATGACCTGGCCGAGTTCGGCGTAACGTTTGACCGCTGGTACTCCGAACAAAGCCTGACAACGGGCCACCGTATCGAAGCCGCGCTCGCGGTTCTGGAAGAACGGGGCATGCTGTACAAAAAGGACGGCGCCACGTGGTTTCGCGCCACCGACTTCGGCGACGAGAAAGACCGCGTCGTCATCCGCGAGAACGGTGCGAAAACCTACTTTGCTTCGGACATCGCCTACCACTTCGACAAACGCGAACGCGGCTTCGACTTGTTGATCGATATTCTCGGTTCAGACCATCATGGTTACGTAGCGCGCGTTCGCGCCGGGCTTGAGGCGATGGGGTACAAGGCGGCCGATCTCGAGGTCCCGTTAATGCAATTCGTGGCGCTTTATCGTGACGGCAAGAAGATGCAGATGTCGACGCGCTCTGGCGAATTCGACACTCTGCGGCAACTTCGCGCGGAGGTCGGTAATGATGCCGCCCGGTTCTTTTACGTGTCCCGATCCAATGACCAACACCTGGACTTTGACCTCGATATCGCGAAGTCCGAATCGAACGATAATCCGGTTTACTATATTCAGTATGCCCACGCGCGTATCGCCAGTGTTTATCGGCAGCTCGCGGAGCGCTCACTCGCCTGGGATACCGCCCAGGGACATGCCAGCCTTGCCTTACTGACTGAGCCGCAGGAGAAAGCGCTGGCAACAACTTTGAGTCGCTATCCAGAGATCATCGAGCTGGCTGCAAACAATCGCGCACCGCAACACCTTGTGCACTATCTGCGTGACCTGGCTAACGATTTTCATACCTATTACAACGCCCACGCCTTCATTGTCGACGATGCAAAGCTGCGTGATGCGCGGCTAACCCTGATTGCCGCAGCGCGCACGGTTATCGCAAACGGGCTTGAGCTGCTGGGTGTTTCGGCACCGGAGACAATGTAGTGACGCAGAAACGCAAGAAGCGTCGCCGCTCGAGCAAGACAAGCGATGCCCAGCAATTCCCGGGCTGGCTGTGGATGCTGTTCGGGCTTTCACTCGGGCTGTCTGTCGCATTCGCAATTTACGTCAAGGACAATCCGGCTGAAGATCTTTCCAGGCCGACCGCCCAGCCACAACCTGCCAGCATGCAGGCCTCACTTGACGACAATAGCGAATTACCAGACGAGGCCGAACCCGAAAAGAAGGAGCGCCGCTTCACTTTTTACGAGCTGTTGCCGAACTTCGAGGTAACCGTTCCCGACAAGCGTCCCGACGTCGAAGCGGATATTGCACCAGCAGCAGTCGTCGAGCCCGGGGTCTACGTTTTGCAGGCAGGCTCGTTTTCGACTAACGAGGACGCCGACCGGCGACGCGCCGAACTTGCGTTGCAGGGCATCGAATCACACATTCAGCGCGTCAAGATTAATGACAAGGACTACCACCGCGTTTACATAGGACCGACCGAAGATCTTGACCAGCTCAACATGCTGCGCAGCCGCCTGCGTAGCGCAAAGATAGACGTGTTTCGCATTCGGATCAGTGACTAGCGCCGTTCGCAGCTGTTTTTTTCTCGCAGCTTTGGCGCTGACCGGCTGCGCGACCACCGCGCCTGAGGGGCCGCTTGCTCCCGTCACAGCAGAGCGCGTCGAACCCACGCCATCTCCGGCACCGATTCCTGCGCCCCCACCTGAGCCCGACAAAAGCGAACTGCGTATTAGCATTGCCGCGGTTGGCGACATGATGATCGGTACCGACTTCCCGCAGAATCACTTACCGGACGACGATGGCATTGGGTTTCTTGCTGCCGTAACACCGTGGCTTGCTTCTGCGGACCTCACGTTCGGCAACCTCGAAGGTGTGCTCGTTGATGGCGGCGAACCCGCAAAGAAATGCAAGAATCCAAACGCCTGTTACTTGTTTCGCTCACCAACGCGATACGCAACGCATTATCTAAACGCGGGCTTCGACGTGCTGAGCCTTGCCAACAATCATGCTCGTGACTTCGGAGAGGAAGGGCGAACATCGACGATGAACGCTCTGGATCGCGTCGGCATTCGGCATTCGGGGCGCGAAGGTGACTTTGCGAGTCTCAAGGTCAACGACCTGAGTGTTGCTGTCCTCGCATACGCCGTGACCAAAGAGTCGAACATGATGCTCGACTATGATCTCGCCGAAACAACAGTCGCCGCATTCGCCGCGTCACACGACATCGTCATCGTGTCCTTTCATGGCGGAGCTGAAGGCGCGGATGCAGCAAATATTCCGTTTGCCGAAGAAGAGTACTATGGCGAACCTCGCGGCGACGTCGTCGTTTTTGCCCATCGCATGGTGGATGCGGGCGCAGACCTGCTCATCGGACACGGCCCGCATGTCGTGCGGGCGGCTGAGCGCTACAAGGATCGGCTTATCGCGTACAGCCTCGGCAATTTCGCGACCTACTATGGCATTAGTGTTGCCGGCATCAAGGGCGTGGCACCGATACTCACCGCAACTCTCGATGGTGAAGGTCGCTTTGTAGAGGGCGAGATCGTTTCAACCATACAGCTGCGGCCGGACGGTCCCAGCATCGACAAGAAACAGCGGGCACTCAATTTGATGCGCGGTCTCAGTATCGAAGACTTCGAGAATCCGGGTTTAACGTTTCTTCCCGATGGCAGACTGGTTAGACCCGTGAACTAGCCAGCGGCGCAGTCTCGAGCCTAGTCCTCTGAACCAACAGATTTGAAGTCCACGCCCAGCGATCTTAGTTTGCGATAAAGGTGTGTGCGCTCCATGCCCACTCGCTTGGCAAGCTGCCCCACCTTGCCGTCACAAAGAATCAATTGTTGTTGCAGATACATGCGTTCGAATTGCTCGCGAGCCTCGCGTAGCGGCAGCGATAACAGATCCTGCTTAACCAACGGTTCGTTCATCGGCGCGGCTGCGCTGATCTCTGCCTCTACTTCCTGAAGGGAAATGTCGTCATCGGAGTCTGACAACAGCAAGCGCCGCGTCAGGTTCTTTAATTCGCGAACATTGTCTGGCCACGGATAGTTTCGCAGCCGATTCTGTGCAGCAACGCTAAAGCGACGGAATGTCAGGTTCTCCGAATCAACCAGTTTGTCGACGTAGTAGGCCAACAACTCGGGTACATCCTCGGAGTACTCGCGCAACGGCGGAATCCTGACGCTCAACACGCTCAAGTGTGCGACCAGATCACGGCGTAACGCTCCACTCTCTATCCTGGCATCGTAGTCGCTGCCAGCCGTTGCGACGACACGGCATTTTATGCTGACGTTTTCGCTGCCGCCGACGCGTCGATACGAGCGATCCTCGAGAGCGGCCAGTAGTATCCTCTGTGCTACCTCGCCGAGGTCGGTCAGTTCGTCGATAACCAGCGTACCGCTGCCGGCGCGTTCAAATGCGCCCGCTTGTATCTCGCCGCTTGCCTCGCGACCCAGGAGCTTTTCTTCCGCGCTGATGTCAGTCAGCGATGCTGCCGTTACACTAATCAGGAGCTCATCAGCCCGAGGGCTCAACGCGTGCAGGTAGCGTGCAAAAGCTCCGCGGCCGGTACCCGGCTCGCCACTCAGCAACACCGACTCATCATGCTGGGCGTATTGCTGCACCTTTTCGCGCAGTGCCTGCATGAGCTCACTCCTGCCGACCGGCGCCAGCAGCGACGGCAACGCTCCACGCGCGCCCGAGGACTTTTTGGCCTCCGGTTCCAAAGCCGCTTCGACGGTGCGCAGCAGCTTCGCCAGCGACAACGGCTTTTCAACAAAATCGAATGCGCCCAGCCGTGTTGCTTCGACCGCCGCATCAACCGTGCCATGCCCCGACATGATCACGACAGGGCATTGAAGGTCGCCGGTGTCAGACCACTCGCGCAACAACGTAATGCCATCTGTATCCGGCATCCAGATGTCGAGCAGGATCAAGTCGATTTTTTCGTCTGCACGCGCCTTGCGCGCCTCCTCTGCATTCGCCGCAACTGTAACGCCGTAACCCTCGTCGGTCAGGATGTCCTGAATCAACGCGCGAATATCGACCTCGTCATCAACTACAAGCACATGAGAACTGCTCATGCTATTTTCCTCCTCATCTAGGCACGGGCCGCTTTGACGATCAGCGCCTCGCGCGCCGCCTCGTTGAGCGGCAATCGAATACTAATGACCGCGCCACCTTCGCTTCGGTTGTAAGCTCGAATTGAGCCAACATGTTCTTCAACCAGCTTTTTGACGATCGCCAAACCCAACCCGGTGCCTTTCGGTTTGGTCGTCACATACGGATCGAACACCTGGTCAATTGACCCTTCTTCGAAACCGGAGCCGTTGTCCTCAACTTTGATCTGCACAACGTCGACACCGTCGAACTCCGCAACGCTGACATGCACGTCGATTTGCCCGTTGTCGGTGTTCTCGAGAGCCTCGGTCGCGTTACGAATCAGGTTGTGCAGAATTTGTCGCACCCGCCCAATATCAGCGTCGATCATCGGCATGCTCGGATCTGAAGTCAGGACAATTTTGATGCCGCTTTCCTGAGCTCGATACAAATCAACAACCTCATGCACCAGCTTGTCCATATTGAAGCGTCCGATTTCCATGTCCGGTGCGCGCGCATAATCGCTGAAGGCGTTGACCATTTCCTTCATGGCCTCCACCTGCTGCACGATGGTGTGCGTCGCTCGATCCAGTACCTGCGCTTCCTCCGCGGGCATCGTGTCCAGGTACTTGCGTCGCAACCTCTCTGCCGATAGTTGAATTGGCGTTAGCGGGTTCTTGATTTCATGCGCGAGACGCCTTGCGACCTCGCCCCACGCCGCATCTCTTTGCGCCTGCAATAGTGCGGTGATGTCGTCAAATACGATGACATATCCCGCGGCATGGTTCTCGTCACCCGGCAATGTTGTACAGGCGCATGACAGCACACGACGGCCTACTTCACCGCGCAGCACGATCTGCTCTCGCCACTCCGTCTCACCGGAACCGAGGTGCATCTGTGTGACGTCAACAAATTGTCCGAGTAGCGGCTGCCCCTTGGCAACATCGGGCAGGTACTCGCCCGCACTGTTCTCTAAATCGACGCCGAGAATCGCACCGGAGGCCTGGTTTGCGGTACGGATTCGCAGGTCTGATTCGAGCGCAAGCACGCCGGTAGACAGCCTTGCGAGAATCACTTCAACATTCATTCTCTCGGCTTCGACGAGCGCCTGTGAAAGGCTCGCCTCTCGCCGCGCCGCTGCAAGACGCTGCGTCATATCGTTGAATGAACTGATAAGGAAACCGATCTCATCTCGCGCAGGCGCCGGCAAACGTGTATCGAAATCGCCTTCCGCAACCGCTCGCGTGCCGGCCACGAGGTCCTGTATCGGTGCAACAAGCCGCCGCGAGAGAACAAACGCACCGTAAATTGCCGACAGAAGACTCAACAACAGCACGACGCTCAGCGTTAATGAGAATGTGCCTTTAAGCGGATCACGAAGGAAGACAAGCTGTTGGTACTCCCGGTAGGATTTGTCGACACTATCGGCCATGCGCGCGAGCCGCTCGGTGACGGGGAAGTGCGCCTGAATAACGCCGACGGGCTCGGCGTTACCGCGCAATGAAAACAGCACGGCTGTGCGAATTTCATACGTGTCCGGGTCGAGCATTACGTATGGCCGGTTCTGCTGCATTTGCAGAATTACCTCTTCTGCAAGTGGCCTTGGCAATGCCGCGGCAGAACTGTCCGAGCTGGTCGCGAGAATACGATTGTTGCTACCGTAAATTGTAATGTCACTCGCGCCCCTTTCCCGCCGCAGCATGCTGAGCTCGAAGATCAACTGACGCTCACTGACGTCACTGAGTCTCTGCGCGATTTGCTGCGTGGAGAAAAGATGCTGGCGCATTTGCATTTCAAGGGCTGCCCGGGACAAATCGAGCGCATTCTCCAGCCCGGCTTCGACGTCGGCATTAAACCAGGTGTCGATACCGCGGTTGATAAACTGTATCGAGAAATAGAAAACCACGAGAAGCGGCAGCACAGCCAGGCCAACGAACATTCCGACAATGCGTGCCTTTAGTTTTGCCCCCGGCACATGCGTCCGATATTCGCGTCGCAAGCGCAATAGATTACCGACAAGCAAAACGAACAACACGAGCACACCCGCAATGTTGATGCCGAGTATTACGTTGTGCAGGCGATCGAACTCATCGGAGTTCTGCGCCATTCGGCTTAGCAGGAATAGTGCGACAAGAACAAGGCCGACGCCCGTCGCTGCTAGCAGTGTATATGTAGCTCTTTTTATCGTTCGAGCGACCATTCGAACCATTCGCTTGTCAGCTGCCACTGGTCGCGCCAGAAAAACAACAGTCGAAGCGGAGCCGGGTATTGCCGTGTGCTGAGCAATGCGCGAAGCCGAACACGATAATTCTTGTCGGCCTCCAATAATGCATCGTCAATCACTGGCAAACCCTGCACGCGGCCGAGGTTGTTCAGCGCGGAGTAGAGTGTCGCGAAGGAGTCCTGATCACCACTGCTTAGATTTCTTACCAGGTAGCGTTGGCTGAGTGGACGATACTCGAGCTCATATCGAATCGTGAGTTCCGCATCGTTTGCGTCCAGGTAAAAGCGCCGCTCCCGAATCACTTCCATTTGCAGGTTAATCCGCAGCGCGACTCCGCTCGACAGAGCTTCGAGCGCTTCATTGCTGAGAACCAACTGTAAACGTGCATCGAGTATGTGTACTCCACCCACCAACCGTGTCGCCGCCGAGCGAACCTCGAAATAGCCCTCGCGCTGGATTTCGTCCTGCGCAATGCCATTGCCCACGACGAAAAACAAGAGCAGCACCGCCAGGAAGCTGCTCAAGGATCGTCTGAAATGCGAAGTGGGTACCGGAGACATCGTTTTTTTAGGAGACCTTCACGAGACCTGCAAAATAAAAGCCATCCAGCTCCGCCGTTCCCGGCAGAATCTGCTGACCGCAGGCCTTGTCGCGCATTAAATCGCGGATGTTGTAATTTTGCAACACTTGGTCTTCCTGTGCATCTTCGTTTGCGGCGAGAAAGCGCGCCACAACATTGTCGTTTTCCGCCGCCAGCACCGAGCAGGTCACATACAGAAGGCGTCCGCCCGGTGCCAGCAACGGCCACAGGGCATTGAGCATTTTCAATTGCAGTGCCGCCAACTGATTTATATCCGTAGACCTGCGTAGCAACTTGATGTCCGGGTGGCGCCTGATGACCCCACTCGCCGAACATGGTGCATCGAGCAGGATGGCGCTAAATGGCTCGCCATCCCACCACTGCTCTGGGTTCGATGCATCAGCGGCAATAAGGGTTGCATCCAGCCCGAGTCGCTCGAGGTTATCAGCCACACTTGCGAGCCGCGATTCATCAATATCAATACAGGTCAGAGCCGTTCCGGCCCCGGCAAGTTCCAGCAAATGTCCACTTTTGCCTCCTGGTGCGGCGCATGCGTCCAGAATTCTTCCGCTCAAACCATGTACGAGCCATTCCGCCCCAAGCTGAGCTGCGGCGTCCTGCACTGATACGTGCCCCTCGGTGAAGCCAGGCAACGTGCCGACGGGTTGGGGCTCAACGAGGCGCACTGCCTGCGGCGCTGCCGCCAGAAGCTTGCCCTCGATGCCCTGCTCTTCAAGGCGCCCAATGTAATCTGCCGCTGTTCCGTGCCGCGCATTGACTCGCAACCACATGGGCGCACGGGCGTTGTTTGCGCTCACGATGTTTCTCCAGTCGTCCGGCCAATCTGCCGCAAGCGCGTCCAGTAGCCACTGCGGGTGATTGTGTATCGCCTCTTCGTTAGACGGTTGTTGCTCGAAAATTCGGTCGCGGAGAAATGTCCGCAAAATGGCGTTGACCAAAGCAGCGTGTTTGGGCCGCTTTAACAATCGCGCCGCTTCAACCGTGGCCGAGACCACGGCATGGTCAGGAATACGCGTATCGCTAATCTGGTAGAAGCCCACCGCGAGTAATGCGTTGATGACGCTATCGCGTTTTTTTAGCGGCCGATCCAGCAACCTGGCGACCCAGAACTGGAGCAGCCAATGTTGGCGGAGCACGCCGTAGCAAAGCAAGCGCAGCAGCGCACGGTCTTCGGCCGGGATCCGTTCTTCGGCATCCAGCAACGCGGCATCCAGCGAGCGGCCGCCGGTTACGACCGCATCGACAACCTGCGCAGCCGTTGCTCGCAGCTTTGCGCCCTTCTTCTTGTCGCTCACAATTGCTGGCCGGTCAGGTCAACCTGGTTAGCGAATTCCCCGGCGGTAACGGTGCGCTTCCCTGGTCGCTGTAATAACTCAATGCTCAGAGCTCCTTCGCCGCACGCAACGACGATGCCTTCCTGCGTCGCCGCCACTACTGTGCCTGGCGGGGCATCGACGCCAGCTACCGGCTTCGCCCGCCAGCACTTGATGCGCTCGTCACCGTGCATAAACCAGGCGCCAGGTACCGGGTTGAACGCCCGCACCTGGCGCTCGATGTGCCGCGCAGGGCGCCGCCAGTCGATTGCAGCGTCTGCTGTTGTGATCTTGCGGGCATAAGTCGCACGGCTATCGTCCTGCGCTATTGCTTCGAGCTTCCCCGCAGCGATTTCTTTTATGTGCTGTGCCAGGACGCGACCGCCAAGCTCCGCCAGGCGGTCGTGCAGCTCGCCAGCTGTCTCACCAGCATTGATTGTTATTGCATCGCTGCTGAACACGGGCCCGGTGTCGAGTCCGGCCTCTACCGACATCAGGCATACGCCCGTTTCTTCGTCACCGGCAAGCAACGCAGCCTGAATGGGCGCCGCGCCGCGCCAGCGCGGCAACAGGGACGCATGTACATTGACACAACCCGCGCGCGGAATATCGAGAACTCGCTGCGGCAGGATCAAGCCATAGGCCGCAACGACCATCAGGTCGGGCTGCAGCGCTTCGAGTTCGGCGATAACGCTCGCATCGCGTACGGTTTTCGGTTGCAGTACGGGGATGCCCAGGCCTTCGGCAAATTGTTTAACCGGGCTCGCCGACACACGCTTGCCACGACCGGCGGGGCGATCCGGTTGGGTCAACACAGCAATCGGGGTGATGCCTGACTCAACCAGGGCCTTCAGCGACGCAACCGCAAAGTCGGGCGTGCCGGCAAAAATAACGTTAGGGGTGTTCATAATGGAGGGTTGGCGTTTGCTGCAACAACGCGCCTACATAGCAACTTCAGCCTGGTGCCGTTTGTCGCGCAGGAGGCGTTTCCGAATCCGTTGCCGTTTCGCCTCCGAAATATAGTCGACAAACAATTTGCCATTGAGGTGATCGATTTCGTGCTGGATGCAAACAGCGAGCAGGCCCTCTGCTTCCAACTCCGCTTCCTCACCCTTGCGGTCCAGGAAGCGCACCCGAATATGTTCGGCGCGCTTAACTTCTTCGTAGTAACCGGGCACCGAAAGACAGCCTTCCTCGGTCATGGTTTCGCCGTCCAATTCGATGATCTCGGGATTAATCAGCGCATTCGGTTGACTATTGTCCGACGACACGTCCACAACAAGCAGGCGCTTGTGCACATCGACCTGTGTAGCGGCCAGACCGATGCCGGGCGCCGCATACATTGTCTCGAACATGTCATCGATCAGCGTATTTAGCTCGTCGTCAACAGTTTCGACCGGTACGGCCCGCGTTCTGAGCCGCGGGTCCGGAAACTCCAAAATTGTTAGTTTTGCCATAATTTGATTGACGTAATTCTAGTGATTATTCGCGTAAATTCGTACAAAAATGAGCTAAATGTTTGACTTTATTGAATAAGATGGTCGACAATTGCCGCCAGCCAATTGCGATCCGGCGCATGTTCTGAGCCGGAAATGTGACGTAATTAGCAGTCTCAACGGCACCGGAACGACATATTATATCAACGTAAAAAAAGCCACAGGCCTCAAAGCCTTGTATGGAGCATGAAGAACCTATGTCCCTCCGCAAAAGTAACCTGAATATCCGCCTCCGGATGACCACCGTCGCGCTCGTTGCTTCGTTGGTATTCGGTTCGCTCGCCGCCTTTTCACAGGATCGGGCTCCGCTCGCCGAAGGGGCTCCCGATGAGTATGTCGTTCAGGTTGGCGACACTCTCTGGGACATCGCTGCGACGTTTCTCCATGATCCCTGGTATTGGCCCGAAATCTGGTATGTCAATCCCGAGATAGAGAATCCGCACCTAATCTACCCCGGTGACGTACTTGCACTCGTATATATAGACGGCAAGCCGCGCATAACCAATGTGCGCGGTTCCAGCTATCGCCTGTCCCCCGAGGCTCGCGTCACGCCTTTGAACGAGGCTATTACCAGCGTCTCGTACGATTCGATTTCCGCGTTTCTCAGCACGGGCGTCGTTCTGCAAAGGGACGAGGTTGAGCAGCTCCCGTATATCGTTGCGGCCAAGGGCGAACATCTGATCGCTGCTGCCGGCAATACAGTTTATGTGCGCGGCACAAGTGCTGAGCCCGGCTCGCGCTTTAACATCGTGCATATCGGTGACAAGCTTGTTGATCCCGACGACGACAGTCTCGTGGGCTACCACGGCATCCTGATCGGCGAAGGTACGCTGCGTAGAAGTGGTGACCCGGCCTCGTTCGCAATTACCATGTCCAAGCGCGAGGCCAAACAAGGCGACCGCCTCGTTCCGGCATCTGTCGAAGTACCGATGAACTTCTTCCCGAAAGCGCCATCAACCTCGATCGATGGACGCATTATCCATGTCGTGGATGGCGTGTCGCAGATCGGTCAGTTCCAGGTTGTCGTTATAAATCGCGGTACAAATGACGGACTTGGAGTTGGTGACGTACTGACAGCTTTCCGCGCTGGTGAAGTCGTGCGTGACAAGGTCGCGGGCGGTACCGTCAAGCTGCCCGAAGAGGAAGCCGGCACGGTTATGATCTTCAAGTCCTACGGCGAAATCAGCTACGGGCTTGTCATGGAGGCAACGCAGGCCATTCATGTGCTGGACTACGTGCGTAATCCAATCTGATTCTGTCGCTTATCGATAAATAAAGACGGCGCTTAATTGCGCCGTTTTTTTTACACTGGGGAAATGAGCGAGGAATGGCTGCAGGATCCACACCACCACCTGATTGGCCGCGGGGACGACGGCTACCCGGAATTGCTCGACCAGATTCCGGGGCCGCCGCAGGCACTTTACGTCAACGGCAACCCGGACGTACTGCACCTGCCGGCTCTGGCGATCGTCGGTAGTCGCAACCCGACTCAGGCCGGCGCCCGCAACGCATACGAATTTGCCCGTCACCTGGGATCCTGCGGCTTCTGCATTGTCAGCGGCCTGGCACAGGGCATCGATACCGCCGCTCACCGTGGCGCCCTCGACGCCGGTGCACCGACCGTTGCGTTTCTGGGCCATGGCATCGACCGCGTCTATCCGGCTGCCAACCGCGAACTTGCTCATCTGATCGCGCGCAACGGCGCGCTGGTCAGTGAATTCCCACTCGGCATGCAGCCACGCAGGGAGCTGTTTCCACAGCGCAACCGTCTGATTAGCGGCATCAGTCTCGGTACGCTGGTCGTCGAAGCCGCTCGCCGCAGCGGCTCACTGATAACCGCGCGGCTGGCTAGCGAGCAGGGCCGGGAGATATTCGCGATACCCGGTTCTATCCATAATCCGCTCACGCGCGGCTGCCATCAGCTTATCCGCCAGGGCGCAAAGCTGGTCGAAACGGCCGGCGACATCGTCGCCGAACTGGCACCACTGACCGGCCACCTGCAGCAAATCGCTGTGGAATCAACACCGAACGACGAATCGCCGTCAGTTGATGACCGGGAATACCTGCTGCTCAAGAAGTTCCTTGGCCACGACCCGATAGGAATCGACGAGCTCGCAAGCAATTCCGGATTGACGATCGAGCAGGTTTCCTCCATGCTTCTGATCCTGGAGCTAGAGGGAGCGGTCGAGTCACTATCCGGTGGTCGATACTCACTGCTGAGCTGAGTCAAGAACTGGATTGAACAACGCAAGGGAGCCGCTCCAGGCATGAAAGAAAATGTACTCGACGTATTGATGTATCTGTTTGAGACCTACGTCGACACCGAAGAAGAACCCGAGGCCGACCAAAACGAACTGCGCGACGAGCTTGCGCGGGCGGGCTTTGGCGACCCCGAAATTGATCGCGCACTTGACTGGCTGGATGGCCTCACCGACCACCAGGACAATCTCGCCTTCAATGCGCAGACGAAGCGCGGCACTCGGATCTACAACGAATTCGAGCAAAAGCGCCTGGATACGGTGTGTCGCGGCTACGTAACGTACCTTGAACAGATCGGAATTCTGTCACCGCCGGAGCGTGAGATCCTTATTGACCGCCTGCTAGCGCTCGAGTCAGCTGATATCGACGAAGAGCAGATCAAGTGGGTAGTGCTCATGGTGCTGTTCAGCCAACCGGGCCAGGAGCAGGCCTACGCACGCATGGAAGACCTGGTTTTTGAGGAAAGTACGGGGTCAATTCACTAGTCAGGCGAACGCTATTCCTTGACACACCATACTCAAGCATTGTATTCAACCGCGGCACTGTCCGCGGTTGTTTGTTTCTGAATTCAGGAAATTCATGTCTAAAAATCTCGTAATTGTCGAATCGCCTGCAAAGGCCAAGACGATCAGTAAGTATCTGGGTAAAGACTTTGATGTCATGGCTTCATACGGGCATGTGCGTGACCTCGTCCCTAAAGTTGGCGCGGTTGATACCGAAAACGGCTTCGCGATGAAGTACCAGGTGATCGAGCGCAATGAAAAGCACGTAAAGGCCATTACGCAAGCGCTCAAGAAAGCTGACGCGCTATACCTGGCGACTGACCCGGATCGCGAGGGCGAAGCAATATCCTGGCACCTCATCGAGTTGCTCGCTGAGAATAAGTCGCTGGGGAACAAACCCGTACATCGAGTGGTTTTTCACGAAATCACCAAAGATGCTGTACAGCACGCGATAGATAACCCTCGCGAGCTATCCGGCGATCTCGTCGGCGCACAGCAGGCACGCCGGGCGCTTGATTATCTCGTCGGCTTCAACCTCTCTCCGCTGCTATGGAAGAAAGTGCAGCGTGGCCTGTCCGCAGGCCGGGTGCAAAGCCCCGCGCTGCGCATGATCGTCGAGCGTGAGCTCGAGATCGAAGCATTCAAGGCTCGCGAATACTGGACGATCGAGGCTGACGTCAGCAAGGACGAACAGCCGTTCGCATCGAGACTCGTCAGCTATGGCGGTGAAAAGGTAGAGCAGTTCAGTTTCGAAAACGAAGACGCGGCACGCGATGTGGAAAAAACCATCAACGCTGCGGCCGATGGCAAACTAACGGCGGTCAGCGTTAACAAACGCCAGCGGCGAAGAAACCCCGCTGCGCCGTTCACAACCTCAACCCTGCAACAGGAGTCGGCGCGTAAACTCGGCTTCAATACCCAGTGGACGATGCGCGTTGCGCAGAAACTCTACGAAGGCATCGAGTTACCTGGCGAAGGCAATGTCGGCCTGATTTCCTACATGCGCACCGATTCCGTGATGCTGGCTGCTGTCGCGGTTGACGAGATACGAGAGGTCATCGCTGAGCGTTACGGAAGCCAGAATGTTCCCGACGAGCCGCGTCAGTTCAAGACACGATCCAAGAACGCACAGGAAGCACATGAGGCAGTTCGCCCGACCTCCGCGGCACGCACTCCTGAGTCACTCAAAGAAGCATTGGATGAAGATCAGTTCCGGCTCTACTCATTAATCTGGCAGCGCACGATGGCATGCCAGATGGTACCTGCGATATTCGACACGGTTGCCATCGAACTCGCAGCCGGGCCGGAAGACGACGGCCATCGTTTCCGCGCCAACGGCTCGGTACTTGTCGAGCCCGGCTTCATGGCCGTCTATAAAGAAGGCAAAGACGACAGCAAGAAAGATGACGATGGTGATCGCTTGCTGCCCAACATAGCCGAGGGTGATGTAATCAACCTTGACGTGCTGCGGCCTGAGCAGCATTTCACCGAACCACCACCGCGCTTCACGGAAGCGAGTCTCGTCAAAACGCTGGAAGAGTATGGCATCGGCCGACCGTCAACGTACGCGAGCATCATCATGACGCTGAAGAACCGTGAGTACGTCGAAATTGATGCAAAGCGCTTCTTCCCGACCGATATCGGCCGCATAGTCAACGGCTTCCTGACCGAGCACTTCAAGCAATACGTCGACTACGATTTCACCGCCAAGCTCGAAGACGACCTCGATGCGGTATCGCTGGGTGAGAAAGAGTGGGTGCCACTGCTGGAAAATTTCTGGGGCCCGTTCAAGAAGCTGTGTGATGACAAGGAAGACTCGGTAACGAGGGAGCAGGTCGCGCAGGCGCGCGAACTTGGCACCGACCCGAAGAGCGGCAAACCGATGACGGTTAGAATGGGCCGCTATGGGCCGTTTGTGCAAATCGGCACCAAGGACGACGAAGACAAACCGAAGTTTGCTGGTTTGCGCCCAGGCCAGAAGATGAACGAGATCACGATGGAAGAGGCGCTGGAGTTGTTCAAGTTGCCACGCAAGCTCGGCGAAACGGCCGATGGTCTGGCAGTGTCGGCGAGCGTTGGAAGGTTTGGCCCGTACATTCGCTACGGCGACAAATACGTCTCTATGAAAGAAGACGACCCCTACACAGTCGAATTACCGCGTGCGCTCGAACTTATTGAAGAGAAGAAGATCCTCGATGCGAACCGCATCATCCAGGATTTTGAAGAAGAGGGTATCCAGGTCCTGAACGGTCGCTACGGTCCGTATATTACTGACAAGACCAAGAACGCGCGGGTACCAAAAGACCGCGAGCCTAAATCGCTGACACTCGAAGAATGTAAAGAGCTGCTTGCGGCCGCACCTGTTCGCGGACGGCGCGGTAAGAAAAAGACCGCCAAAAAGGCGGCGAAGAAGACCGCTACCAAGAAGAAAGCAGCAAAGAAAAAGAGCAAGAAGAAGACAGTGAAGAAAAAAGCCGCTAAAAAGAAAGCCAGCAAATAGTTCGCGGAACTCCTGCATGAAGATGATCATCGCCCGGGCTGCCAATGCACTGCTCGGTGGTGGTGTAATCGCATACCCTACAGAGGGGGTCTTTGGGCTCGGCTGTATGCCTGACAACGACGCTGCAGTAAGGCGCCTGCTGGCAATTAAACAGCGCGACCCGGCCAAGGGCCTGATTCTCATCGCATCTAATGAAGAACAGCTGCGGGGCTGGATAGATCCGGATTGCGGAGCGATCCCGCCGGCTGAGCCATCGTCACCGATCACCTGGATTGCGCCGGCCGGGCCCCGCGCATCAGACCTGATTCGTGGCACCCATGAGGGTGTCGCCGTACGCCTGACGCGCAGCCCGATCGCTGCGGCGATTTGTGATGCGGTCGCGTCGCCGATAGTCTCGACGAGCGCCAATATCGCCGGTAAGCCTGTAGCGCGAAGCCAACTCGCGCTGCGACGTAGTTTTGCAGCTTGTGTTGACTACATCGTGCCCGGTGACTGTGGCTCTTCGTCCGGTCCCTCGGAAATTCGAGACCTGGTGACAGGCAAAACCTTAAGGCCACGCACAGCATGAATGAACTGGAGCAGGTCAAAGAATACCTGCAGGCATTGCAGAAACGCATCGTCGCGGAAGTTGAGCAACTCGACGGACAAGCACGATTTCGACGCGACGAATGGCAACGTCCCGGCGGTGGCGGTGGCACGAGTTGCGTATTGAGCGGTGGCGCCGTATTCGAACAGGCCGGCGTCGGCTTCTCACATGTATTCGGCGAGCAGATGCCGCCTTCTGCAACAAAAAACCGTCCCGACCTTGCCGGGTGCGGGTTCGAGGCTGTTGGTGTATCGCTCGTTATCCATCCGCTGAACCCGTACATACCGACCACGCATGCCAACTTTCGTTTCTTCAAGGCGGGCAATGGGGACAAGGCCGCCTGGTGGTTCGGCGGTGGCTTCGACCTTACTCCCTACTATGCATTTGAAGAAGACGTCGTGCACTGGCACCAGGTCGCGAAAGCCGCCTGCGACCCTTTTGGCGATGATGTTTACAACAAATACAAAAAGTGGTGCGACGAATACTTTTATCTGAAGCATCGCGACGAGACCCGCGGCGTTGGCGGCCTGTTCTTCGATGATGTTAATGAAGGCGGGTTTGAACGCAGCTTCGAGTTCCTGCAAGCGGTAGGGGATAGCTTCCTGCCAGCATATCGGCCGATCGTCAGGAAGCGCAAAGATCACCGTTACGGCGAAAGTCAGCGCGAGTTTCAATTGTATCGACGCGGCCGTTACGTTGAATTCAACCTGCTCTTCGACCGGGGTACGGTTTTTGGTATCCAGTCCGGCGGTCGTACCGAGTCCATCCTGATGTCGTTACCTCCTCGAGTACGCTGGGAATACGATTGGCACCCAGAGCCCGGCACAGCCGAAGCCAGGCTGTATACCGACTTCCTGCTGCCACGCGACTGGCTGAAAATTGGCGCTGACTGAAGCGCTGCTACACTCCGGGTTGCAGCGACCAGTCCCGCTGAGCGTTCTCTTTTGCGGGCATGAGTGGTAACGTCGAAAGATGTCCTGGATAGATGAAGTCGAAGTCAGTGATGCCGAGGGCAAGTTAGAGGCAGTGTATGCCGAGCTCATAAAGAAGCGCGGCAAGATATCCAATATTCTCAAGGCTCACAGTCTTAATCCTGATGCGCTGGAAGGTCATCTCGACCTCTATGTGACATTGATGTTCGGCCGGTCCGGCCTGAGTCGCATGGAGCGAGAGGCCATAGCTGTCGTCGTTTCAGCCACCAATGAATGCGCATACTGTGTAAACCATCATGCTGAATCGCTAAGACACTATATCGACGACGACGAAACGCTCGAAATGTTAACGACGGCTGACGGCCTCGAAACCCTTGAGCCGCGCCTCAGCAACATCGTGCGGCACGCCGAAAAACTCACGTCGGCACCGGCCGCGATGACGCAAAGCGACCTGCATGAATTACGCGCGGTGGAATTGTCCGACAGGGATATTCTTGATCTGACGCTTATCGTTTCTTACTTCAACTTCGTTAACCGAATCGCTGTAGGTCTTGGCGTCGAGTATTCAGCCGCTGAGTTGACCGGCTACCGCGACTATTAGATGAACAGCCTGCGTGCATTGCTGCTTGTGTCGGTGCTGCTTTCAGTCAGCGCTTTTGCCCAGTTCGAAACTGAGCTGCGTGACGCCGGCAGCCTCGGCGCCATTCGCCTGGCAGGCAGTGAAGATCCGAGCCTGCGCAAAACCTACATTGTGCAGCTGAAGACGCCTTCCGCGGCTGACTTTCACGCGCTGCGATTCGGGCCAACCGCCAGGCTAAGTGCAGCAGGTCAGCCACGTGTTCGCTTTGATAAAAGTAGCTCTGCCATCCAGACCTACACAACAAGGTTGGCCATAGAACAGGACAGGGTGCTTGCACGCGCCGGCACCGACACTGAGCTGATCTACCGCTATCGGTACGGGCTCAACGGCTTCGCCGCCAGAATGCATCCGTCGCAAGCGCACAAACTCGAAAACCTGCCTGAAGTCCTGCACGTTTGGGAGGATGAGATTCGACCTCTTGCCACAAATTTCAGTCTCGATTTTTTGGGCCTGTTCGACTCCGACAAGGGTTTGCGGGGCACGCAGGGGCTCGATGGTGAGGACATTGTTATCGCCGTTATCGACAGCGGTATCGCACCCGAACACCCGTCGCTGGCCGATACACGCGAAGCGGACAGGCCGCGACTCTGCAGTGGCGACTGGGCTGAGAACTCACTGCTCGGCCGCTGGCTGTGCAGACGCTTTGACAAGCTGGAAGACACTATATTATTCGAGCCGCCCGAGAACTGGAACGGAAGCTGCCAGCCCGGCGAACGGTTTGAATCGACGGCCTGCAATAACAAACTCATTGGCGCACGCTGGTTTATTACCGGCGCCGAAGCCAGCGGCCCTATCGACGACGGGGAGATTCGCTCTGCTCGGGATGCGGATGGTCACGGAACGCACACCGCGACGACAGCCGCCGGTAACCGCGTCAAGGCATCGATCTTCGGCTCCTTTATCGATCGCATAGAAGGTGTCGCGCCGCGCGCCCGGGTCGCCGTCTACAAGGCTTGTTGGCTACGTCCCGGCGATCAGCGCGCCAGTTGCAATACGTCGGACCTGGCAAACGCTATCGACGCAGCGGTTGCCGATGGCGTGGATATCATTAATTACTCTGTTGGCAGCTCGCTGGTGAGCGTGACCGCGCCCGACGACCTCGCTTTGATGGCCGCAACGAAAGCGGGTGTGTTTACTGTTGTTGCCGCCGGCAACGAAGGGCCAAATCTCGGCACGATTGGTTCTCCCGCCGGCGCCCCCTGGGTTCTGACCGCCGCCGCATCGAGCCGTGACGGACAGACGACGCTCGAGGCATTCGAGATCAAGGCGCCGCCCGGTCTTGCAGGCAAGTATGCGGCCAGGGAGGCCAACTTTACGCCGGCGCTCAGCGAGCGCGGCCCGCTCGATGGCGATCTCATCTTGGTCGACGATGGAGAGGACATACTCGAAGACGGCAGCGCCGGAACCCTTTCAGACGCTTGCGAGCCGCTCATAAACAGCTCGGATGTCTCAGATAATATTGCGCTGATTCAACGCGGTGGCTGCAGCTTCGACGTGAAGGTTGCCAATGCAGCTGACGCTGGCGCCATCGCCGCAATCGTATATAACATCGCCGGCGACCCTGTCGTTATGAACGGCGTCAGTGGCCTGTCTGATATTCCAGCGGTCATGATCGGCCAGGCAGATGCCAACCTGATACTCGCCGAAATCGATGCGGGAAACCTTGTGACCGTGCGGCTCGACAAAGACCTGTTCCTGACAGAAGACGACACCGGCAATGTCATGGGCTCGTTTTCAGCGCGCGGGCCCGGTCCCGTGCCTGATATATTGAAACCTGATGTAACAGCACCAGGAATTAATATCCTCGCGGGCTTTGCACCAGACGCAGCGAACGCGTCTCCCGGCGAGAACTTCGCCTATCTGACAGGGACATCGATGTCGACACCGCATGTCGCCGGTGTTGCAGCTCTGCTTATGCAGGCGCACCCGGACTGGAGCCCGTCCACGATTAAATCGGCGTTGATGACCACGGCGCACCAGTCACTAACCGCCTCCGATGGCGTAACAGCGGCAATTCCGTTTGACTACGGCGCCGGCCACATCGTGCCGAACGACGCGGTCGATCCTGGCCTCGTCTACGATGTCAGTGTTGATGATTACGACGCCTTTGCCTGCGGTATTGCATCGCCCGCAGTCACGCAGGAGCGATGTGACCAGCTGGGCGCAGAGGGATACTCCTTCGCCGGCTCCGACCTGAATCAACCTTCAATAGCCATTGAGCGGTTCACCAGCGAACGCACAATAAGCCGCAACGTCACGAACGTCGGCGATCAATCGGCAAGCTATGTCGCTACCGTCGTTGCCCCGGAAGGCATCGGGGTCAACGTGGTTCCGGCGAGCCTCACCGTGGCTCCCGGGGAGACAGCAACGTTTGACGTGACGTTCAGCTTCGAGTCCGGCCCACTCGATCTGTGGCGCTTCGGTTCGCTGACATGGAGCGACGGTACTCATTCCGTTTATAGCACCATAGCGATACGCCCAATTTCGGTGACGGCCCCGGCCCAGGTGACTGATTTCGGTGCCGATGGCTCGCTGAGCTTCCCTGTCGAGTTCGGCTATACCGGCGCCTACACTCCCGGCGTGCACGGCCTGCGCCTGCCGCTGGTTCTCAATGGCTTCGTTGACAATGACCCGACCAAGACGTTTTCTTTCAGGTCCGACAACGGCGTTACGATGCATCTTGTAGATGTGCCGGTCGACGAGGTCTATCTGCGTTTCTCGTTGTTTGACACACTGACAGATGGCGACGACGACCTTGATCTGTACGTCTATTACTGCCCGGATAACGTCAACTGCACCAAGCTCGGCGAAAGTGGCGAGCCAACTTCGCAGGAGGAGGTCAATGTGCTGTTGCCAGCGGCAGGGCGCTATGCCGTACTCGTCCATGGCTTTGAGACTGACCAGGTTTCCGGCGGCCCCGGTGCAAACTATTCGCTGTTGGGCTGGTCGTTTGGCCTTGTCGATGACCAGGGCAACATGACGGCCAGTGGGCCCGCGTTCGTCAATGCGGGCACGACGGAAAACATCACTGTGAACTGGACCGGCCTGCTGCCCGATACGATCTACCTGGGCGGCATATCGCATAACACGCCGCAGGGTTTGTCGGCGATTACGGTAATTCGTATCGGCAATTAGCCCTGATCGATCAGGTTAGCAAGCGCTTTTGCTTCGCTCCGCGTGCGTACATAAGCAGCGCCACTGCCACAACAAGGACGAACGCCGGCAGGTAAATGCCTTCGGTGCCCCACGCTTCAAGCCCGTTGCTGAACACAAACGCATGCAGATCCTGCACAACGATTCCGATCAGTGATAAAAGAAAAAGAGGCACGGCCCAGGCCTTACGCAAAAGCAAAAGCAGGCTGGCGAGTACGCCGGCAGTAACGGCGACTGCATACGCGGTCGTTGCCCAAACGGGGGTTGAACTAAAGAAAGCCTGCTGCGCCTCGGTGAAGCCTTCGAGTGCATCTGGCGTCATTGAAACGTGGCTATAGTAGAAGACCAGACCGATAAGATTCCACACCAGCGCAAACGCACCAATGATCCAAAATGATAACTCCGGTTTGTCGTCCAACAGGTCAGACATAGCGGACCCCCCTTTTCTCTGATTCGGTGTTAGCAGAATGCCCTGATAATCCACCGGCATCCGGCTAATTGCAAGCCACCCAAACCGACAACTAACCTCGCTGTTTCGCTTTTGCAGCGCACTCCTTGTGGCGAAAGCAGCCAACAATATGATCGTTAACCATACCGGTCGCCTGCATGTGCGCATAAATAATCGTGCTACCGACAAATTTGAATCCGCGCTTTTTCAAGTCCTTACTCAAGGCGTCCGATTCCGGAGACGTCGCCGGAACATCACCGTCATTTTTGAACTTGTTCTGTAGCGGCTGGCCGCCAACATACCCCCAGATGTAATCGCTAAAGCTGCCAAACTCTTGTTGCACGGCAAGAAACGCCCTGGCATTTGTGACCGCTGACGTTACCTTCAGTCGGTTTCGAACGATCGATGGATCGAGCAGCAACTTCTCGACACGCTTTTGAGTAAAGCGTGCGACCTTCACCGGGTTAAAATCCGCAAACGCTTTTCTATAACCTTGCCGCTTATTGAGGATTGTCGACCAACTGAGACCCGCCTGCGCCCCTTCCAGTATCAGGAATTCGAATTGCACCTGATCATCAAATACCGGCACGCCCCATTCCGTGTCGTGGTACTGGATGTAGTCGACGTTGACACCCTCCGCCCATTTGCAACGTTTTACTTCCCTGGCCATGAACATTCCGATCGTTGGCGAATAGAGCCCGAATCTAACACCTGATGGTTTTGGGGTTAAGGCGAAAACCTGGTCGATGCACACAAAAAAGCCCGCGCACAGCGCGGGCCCTTGGTTTGCGCATTGCTGTTAAAGAGCGTTTCTAGCTCTTGTCAGCACCACAGCTGCCTTCACCGCAAGCGCCTTCAGCTTTTTCCTTGTCGCCACCACAGGTAGCTTCGCCTTCCTTATCAGCGCCACAGGTAGCTTCACCCTTTTTATCACCACCACAGGTAGCTTCACCTTCCTTATCAGCGCCACAGGTAGCTTCGCCTTCCTTGTCGCCGCCACAGGTAGCTTCACCTTCTTTGGCTCCTTTGTCACCGCCACAAGTGCCTTCACCAGCACTGAGCATGTAGCCGGCGGTCAACGTCGACATGGCGAAAGGGCTTTCAACGGTATCTGCGTTTGCAAGGCTGCTCGACAAAGCGAATGAACCCGCAAGTGCGGCGCCAACGGCCAACGCGATCGGTTTTGCTATTTTCTTCTCGGACATTATTTACTCTCCTACTGGGATTGGTTGCCCACTTGGGCATCTGGATTGGCTGGCAGCGCACTAGGTGCTCCACGTCACCGATTTCAATACTCTTTCTTCAATTAATTCGAGGCGCTCTTCGCGCGCGCCAATGATGGCGATACTACCGCTACCGACGGGCAGGATTACGCCGTGTACCGTGTCGCCTTCCAATGGCAGCGCGTTCGCTATTTTCTCTTCCGGCATCAACAAGATCGTTATCGGACCATGTTCACCCTGAATAACGAGGTGTGGTACATCCCGACCATTTATTTCGCAGCTCTGCGCGTACGTAATCAGGCCGGCGCTGCGATCCATACTGGCAATTCTCGCGGGCACGACCGACCGGAACCGCTCATCACTGACCGCGACGTCCGTGACGACCAGGGCACCGGGCTCTCCGTCCAGGTGTGCAAGCACCTCTGCGGCGAGCGTCTGCTCGTCAACGCCAACAAAACGAATGCCTATCAGGGCAGCTACGACAACCGTGGCCGCCATCGCAAACCAGGTGGGCGGCGAAAATCGGCGACGCGAATGCAGTGCAACGACGTTGCTGGTTTCGACTTCCGGTAACTCCGGCATTTTGAGCTCTGGCACGCTCAACGACAGAGCACGCAGAATTTTTTCGTCCAGCGCGATCATTTCACCGCGGTATGCCTGGCAAGAACTGCACTCACTCAGGTGGCCTGCACCCCCGTCAAAAGACGGGTCACCGGAGATTGCTTCTCTGTATTGATCGCAATTCATGCTGTCACCATCTGCTCTCTGAGCTTCGCACGCGCCCGATGCAGCCTCGTCAGAACCGCGCCTTGCTTGAGCCCCATCTGCTCTGAGATCTCGTTCGTGCTAAGGCCCATCAGGACTTGTAGTACGAGCGGTTCGCGGTAGTCGTCATCAAGCTCGTAGATTGCTCGTCGCATATCGTCGAGCTCATCGTTCGGCTCCTCCGCCAACAGCGCCGCCTGTGACGCCGTCAAGTTATCTATGTCCACGGTCTCCAGCCTTTTGCGTTCGAAGTATCGCGCGTTTTCCCGCCTCACAATTGTCAGTAACCATGGTTTTGCGGCTGCATCGTCGCGCAGCGATTCCAGCGACTTCCATGCTCGAAGCAGCGCCTCCTGCACTACGTCCTCGGCAATCGTCTTGTCCCGACTCAGCCAGGCCGCGTAGCGATACATGTCCTGATGGAATACACCCACGATTTGATCAAACCTCTGACGCCGTATGGCGGCGGTTTTGCTGCTATGCATAATCAGTTGACCCGTACCCTCGTGTATTTATTACTGAATCGGCAAAAAAACAGCGGCTCAGGCGTGGAAACCCTGTCTAAATACAGGGAAAATGGAAGATTATTGTGTTTATATCCACTAGCTATGAGTACATCAAATAACGGTCAGTTCCCCCAGGTTCGTCTTCGGCGTAGCCGGCGCACCGCCGCATTGCGAAACCTGGTCGCAGAAACCGGGCTCGGAGCCTCAGATCTAATCTACCCTGTGTTCATTCTGGATGGCCAGAAGCGCACCCAGGCGGTGCCCTCAATGCCCGGGATTGAACGCAAAAGCGTCGATGTTCTGCTTAAGGAGCTGGAACGCGTATCAGACCTCGGCATACCGGCAATAGCGCTTTTCCCGGTGATCGACGCCGACAAAAAAAGCCTTGATGCTGCCGAGTGCGCCAATCCGGATGGTCTCGTTCAAACCGCGGTACGCGCGATAAAAGCTGAATTTCCCGACCTCGTCGTGATGACGGATGTCGCCCTGGACCCCTACACAACGCATGGCCAGGACGGCATTATCGATGACGCCGGCTATGTGCTTAACGATGTGACGGTTGCCATGCTCGTCCGCCAGGCCGCCTCACATGCCGATGCGGGAGCTGATGTCGTTGCGCCATCTGACATGATGGACGGGCGCATTGGCGCCATTCGCAGAAAACTCGAATCCCAGGGCCACAGCAACACGATAATCCTGGCGTATGCCGCGAAATACGCTTCTTGTTATTACGGGCCTTTCCGCGATGCCGTCGGCTCCACGCTGAACCTCGGCGGCGGCGACAAATCAACCTACCAGGTTGCGCCCACCAACAGCGATGAAGCCTTGCGCGAGGTCGGCCTCGACCTGCAAGAGGGTGCCGACATTGTTATGGTCAAGCCGGCGCTGCCGTATCTGGATATTATCCGGCGCGTGAAAGAGACGTATGGCGTACCAACATTCGCCTATCAGGTCAGTGGTGAATACGCGATGCTAAAGGCGGCGGCCGACAACGGCTGGCTCGACGAGCGCGCGGCTGTGCTGGAATCCCTGCTTTGTATAAAACGAGCAGGCGCCAATGCTATCTTGTCGTATTACTCGATGGCTGCGGCTACCTGGCTGGCTGAATGAGCGAAACAACAATCATCGATCGCTATGGTGTAATGGGGTACCCGGTTTCTCACAGCCGCTCGCCCGTTATTCACCGCCTGTTTGCATTACAAACCGGGCAGGAGATGCAATACGAGCTGTTGCAGGTCACGCCGGACAAACTCGAGACTGCCGTTCGTCAGTTCCAGCGCACGGGCGGCAAAGGCCTCAACATCACGGTGCCACACAAGAACGCTGTAGCCCGCCTCACCGACAAAACCAGCGAGCGCGCCGCGACGGCCGGTGCGGTCAATACGCTGGCGTTTCGGGACGGTGAGATCTACGGCGACAACACTGACGGCATCGGCTTGTTGCGGGACCTTTCGGTCAACCTTGGCGTTAACCTCGAGGGCGCGAACATACTTATTCTGGGTGCTGGTGGCGCGACTCGCGGCATCGTCGGGCCACTGCTCGAAATGAGCCCTGCCTCCCTGCGCATCGCTAACCGGACGCCGGGCAAGGCACAGGCCATCGCTGAACATTTCGCACAGTCTGGGCCGGTGACGGCCTGCGGGTTCAATGTCGTACCGGTATCAGAACCCTATGACCTCATCATTAACGCTACATCTGCCGGCCTGCAGGGAGATGCGCCGCCGTATCCTGCGGCCGCGATCACAGATCAGACCTATTGTTACGACCTCTCGTATGGACTCACCCCAACCCCGTTCAGTGTCTGGGCGCGCGACAATGGCGCGGCTCACTCGGTTATGGGCTGGGGGATGCTCGTCGAGCAAGCGGCCGAATCGTTTCGCCTTTGGCGAGGCATTCGACCCAATACGGCACCCGTCCTCAAGCAGATGCACATCAACGCATAGTGACAAGCTCTTCAGCGTTTGATGGGTGAATCGCGACTGTATCGTCGAAATCTGCCTTCGTCGCACCCATCCGCATCGCAACCGCGAAGCCCTGCATCATTTCATCAGCTCCTTCACCAATGACGTGACAGCCCAGCACGCGTTCGTCGGCGCCTGCAACCACCAACTTCATAACGGAGCGTTGCTTCTTGTCACCCAGCGCGTAATACATCGGCGTAAAACCTGATGTGTAAACTTTCACGGCATCACCATACTCAGCGCGCGCCGCGTCCTCTGTCATGCCAACCGTACCGATCGGCGGATGGCTGAACACGACCGTCGGAATCAGCTTGTAGTCGAGGTGACGGCCGTCCATCCCCCCGTACAACCTGTCAGCAAGCCGCCGACCCGCCGCGATCGCCACGGGTGTAAGCGCCGGTCGCCCGGTCACATCGCCCAGTGCAAATATGTTCTCAACATTGGTTTGTTGAAAGTCGTCGGTCGGAATGAAGCCAGCGTCATCCGACTGCACACCTGCATTGCCGAGTTCCAGGCTCGCCACATTCGGTGACCGGCCGACGGCCCACAAAAGACAATCGACGGGCCCGAACATTCGACCATCTTGCGCGTGCAAAATAAGCCCGTCATCGGTTTGTTCTACAGACGAGGGGGTCACGCGCGTATTGATGTTGACACCGTCCTTTTGCATCGCCTCCATCAGCTGCTCGCCGAGCATCGAGTCGAAGCTGCGGATGATGCTGTCCTTGCGAACAACCAGCTGTGTCTCGCTGCCAAGCCCGTTGAAAACACCGGCAAGCTCGACCGCGATGTAGCCGCTGCCAGCAACCAGGACACGCTGTGGCCGCTCTTCCAGCTCAAAAAACTCGTCGGATGTAATGCCCAGGTCAGCGCCTGAGATATTCGGCACTATTGGTCGCCCGCCGGTCGCTATGACGATCCGATCTGCATGATATTGCACGCCTTCAACTGCCACGGTATGTGCATCAACGAAGCTCGCCGTACCGATGATGGTTGTAATGCCGCTCTTGTCGAGATTATTGCCGTAAATTCCGTTCAGCCGATGCACGTAGCTGTCTCGACGCGCCTTGAGTGCTGCCCAGTCGTGCCCGTTTACAGCAACATCGAACCCGTAGTCTGCCGCATGCGCGAAGTGGTATGCATGACTCGCCGTGTACCACATCACTTTCTTTGGTACACAACCGACATTGACGCAGGTGCCGCCAAGCGGCCCGTACTCGATTACGCCGACTTTTGCACCATACTCTGCCGCTCGCCGAGCGTGAGCAATGCCGCCGCTACCACCGCCGATAACAAGCAGATCAAATCGATCAAGCACCTACTTTCTCCCTGAAAACCAATCAATAGCGTGTGCTAACATTCTGCGCCTTACTGGAACATCAGCCAATCGTATGCCCAACCCTTTACTCGACACCTCATCGCTGCCGCGATTTGGTGAAATTTTGCCTGAACACGTTGCACCGGCGCTCAGCGAGCTTATAGCAGCGCACCGGGAAAAGCTCAACGAGCTTCTCGACAACACAGATGACCCTACTTTCGAATCGCTCGTCGTACCGCTGGAAGAAATGGATCACAAGTTGTCGCGTGTCTGGTCGCCGGTCAGCCACCTGCAGGGCGTGCTCGGATCACCTGAGTGGCGAGATGCCTATAATGAGGCCCTGCCACTACTGACCGAGTACGGCACCGAATTATCTCAGAACTCGCGTTTACAAAATGCCTATGCGGCCGTCGCAAAGGGCTTCGAGAGCAGCGTCGACCCGGCAAAGAAAAGTGTCGTCGAGCACGCCTTGCGCGACTTTCATCTTGCCGGCGTCGATTTGCCAGAGACTGACAAGGCCAGGTTCAAGGCTATTATGCAACAGCTCGCCAGGACGCAGGCAGCGTTCGAGCACAACGTCCAGGACGCATCAGACGCCTGGAGCCTGCACATCGAGGACGAAAGCGACCTCGAGGGGCTGCCTGCATATGCATTACAACGCGCCGTTGCTGAGGCCCGCAAACGAGACCGCCAAGGCTGGCTGCTTACGCTCGATTATCCGACCTACGACGCGGTCATGCGACTCGCCGAAAAGCGTTCGCTGCGAGAAACGATGTACGAGGCATGGGTTACGCGCGCATCGGACAAAGGCGCCGACCCGGCCTGGGACAACAGCGACAATATCGCCGAGATTCTGTCACTGCGCCACGAGGCGGCGAATATCGTCGGCTTTGACAACTACGCCGACTACTCCCTTGCAACGAAGATGGCAGATACAACAGCCGAGGTGATCGGCTTTCTTCGGCAGCTCGCATCGCATTCCCGGCGCGCCGCCGAGAAAGAGCTGGTCGAGCTCACCGAGTTCGCGGGTCTAACGCTCGCCCCCTGGGACACGGCCTTCTGGCTCGAAAAACTGAAGCAGAAGAAATTCTCGATATCCAACGAGGAGCTGCGACGATTCTTCCCGGCACAAACAGTGATTGATGGCCTGTTCAGTCTCGCGGAGCGGCTTTACGGCGTTACCCTGGAGCGCGAGGAAGGAATTCCAACGTGGCAGAAGGATGTGCACTACTACAGCATTCGCGACGAGCAGTCGGTTCTGATCGGCGGCTTTTACACCGACCTGTTCGCGCGCAGCGGCAAACGTAGTGGCGCCTGGGTGGATGATTGCGTCAATCGCAAGAACCTCACCGGGCAAACTATTTTGCCGGTCGGCTACCTTGTGTGTAATTTCCCACCGCCGGATGAAAGGAACGACAAGCGCTCCCTGTTGACTCACGACAGCGTCGTGACGCTGTTTCACGAGTTCGGACATATGCTGCATCATTTGCTGACCCGCATCGACTACCCGAGTATCGCCGGCATTAACGGCGTCCCCTGGGATGCCGTGGAGCTGCCAAGCCAGTTCATGGAGAATTTTGCCTGGAACTACGAGGTGCTCGAGCAGTGCTCTGCACACGCCGAGACCGGAGAGCCGCTACCTCTGCACTTGTTCGAAAAGCTGGACGATAGCCGACACGCCGGTGCTGCGATTGCGATGATGCGCCAACTGGAGTTCGGCCTTTTCGACTTTCGGCTGCATGCTGAATACGATCCCTCAGCAGACAAGACTGCCCTCGACTTGCTGGCCGATGTCAGAACCGAAGTCGCGCTGATACCACCGCCCGACTACAACCGTTTGCCACATAGCTTTTCGCATATTTTCGCAGGGGGCTATGCCGCCGGTTACTACAGCTACAAGTGGGCGGAAGTCCTGGCCGCGGATGCGTTCGGTGCCTTCGAGAAAGCCGGCGTGTTCGATGCGGATACTGCACAGCGGTTTCGCAGTGAAATCCTCGAGGTGGGCGGCAGTTGTGACATCATGAAGGCCTATGTTGCTTTTCGCGGGCGCAGGCCGAACATCGACGCTCTGCTCCGACAATGTGGGATAGCTACTGAATGAAAATTGCGACCTGGAATGTCAATTCGATGAATGTTCGGCTACCGCACGTGCTCGAGTGGTTAGCAGCCAACGACCCGGACGTTCTCGTCTTGCAGGAGATCAAGCAACTTACGGATGCCTTCCCTGCCAAGGCATTGCTGGAAGCTGGCTACGAGTCGATCGCCAGTGGCCAAAAGACCTATAACGGCGTTGCGGTTGTCAGCAAGTCGGTGCCAACTGATCCGGTTACCGACTTTCCCAACTTCGAAGACCCACAACGCAGGGTGCTGGCAAGCACTGTGAATGGCGTGCGCATAATCGATCTTTACGTTCCCAACGGGCAGGCCGTTGGCTCGGAAAAGTTCGCATACAAGCTTGGATGGCTAGCAGCACTGCGCGACTTTCTCGAACAGGAGCTGGCCCAGCATGACAAACTTGTTGTGCTCGGCGATTTCAATATCGCGCCGGCTGATGAAGACGTATACGACGCCGAAAAATGGGGCGATGACGTTCTCTGCAGCCCGCAAGAGCGCGAGGCGCTGCACAAGCTTCTCGACCTCGGGCTAACGGATGTATTTCGCAGCTTCGAACAACCCGAAAAAAGCTTCAGCTGGTGGGATTATCGCGCGGCAGGTTTCCGCCGCAATGCCGGACTTCGAATTGACTTAATCCTTACAAACGCGTCGATGGCCGCAATCTGCACCGGCAGCCATGTCGATAAAGAACCTCGCGCCTGGGAACGCCCCTCCGACCACGCCCCGGTGGTTGCGGAGTTTGATATTTGATTCGTCAGACAGCGCCTTCGACCGCCGACAGCGACATGACATATTGCCGGTTTTCGCACTGTCGGACACATGCTGCCCGTGTATCATTCGGGTGAATAATAACAAGAACAAGATCATGTCTCAGGATCGCCGTAACGACTACGACGTCACCAATACCGTGCAGGTCAGCAACCCTGCCATGGTTCGCAATGCTGTCTACGAACTTTACAGCGCTGCGTTTCCAGGCGCGTCTTTCGACAAGCTCTGGTTGGCTTTCTACGACTTCGAGCGTTTGTTTAGCGGCCGCTTTCCCGGTTACAAAGGCTGTGATACCACCTATCACGATGTCCAGCACACACTGGACATGACGCTGGCAGTGGCGCGGCTCATCGCCGGTTATGAGCGCAGTGTTGAACCCGGAGATCGCCTCGGCGCACAGCGTGCCCAGATGGCTATCGTTACCGCGCTCTTCCACGACTCCGGTTATATTCGTCACGACGAGCGCGATGCCGATTTTGTGAACGGTGCAGAATTTACGCTGCAACACGTCTCCCGCAGCGCCGACTTTTTGCGCCGCTACCTGCCCGAACTGGGCATGGCCAGGGACGTTGCTGTCAGCAGCATGATTGTCCACTTCACGGGCTATGAGGTCGATCTCGATGACATTGAACTCGACGACCCACGCGACATCATTTGCGGGCACCTTGTTGGCACCGCAGACCTGATCGCGCAAATGGCAGACCGCTGTTATCTCGAGAAATGTCGCGATCGACTTTACAGGGAGTTTGTCGTTGGCGGCGTCGCAATCGAGAACGCCAGCCCAGGCGAATACATGGTGCGGTACAAGTCCGGTCTGGACCTGCTAAAAAAGACGCCGGTGTTTTACCAGCAGGTAATGCGCGACCGCCTGCAGCGCAAATTCAATCGTTGCTATCGGTACATGGAGGTCTTGTTCGATGGTCAAAATCCTTACATCGATGCAATCGCCAGCAACATCTCGCACCTTGTGCGAGTGATTGAAGGCGGTGACTGGACGTTGCTACGTCGAGAGCCGCCTTACTTCCTCGGCATAGTGAATGCTGCGCATGAACTGGAGAAGCTGGTGACACAACAGCTGCAGTCGTTCACCGGGCGCGCGATTGAAATCAAGAATGGGTTATTGATGCCTGTCTGACGATGGCAGCGGTTTTTGCTGTGCGTCTTCCCACTTTCGAACGGCCAGGAACTCGGTACGGTTGAGTCTTCGCTGCGAGAAGAACGCCGCTATACCGGCGCCGAACAGCGCGTAAATAATATCCACCGGCGACAGCGCCTCTTCGAAAAATACGGGCCAGGTCATCGTGGTTACCGCACGCAGCACGGCGATGGTGCTCGTGCCGAGGGCCTCGGCCGTAAATGCCGCCGCGACAATGACGTTCGCGAGCAATGATCCGGCCAGCGTAATCGCGATAGCAATGACGGGAAATCGCCAGTCCAGCCCTCGTCCGGCTCGACGAATAACCAGCCCGACAACAACACCGAGCAAGAGCGTCATCCAGGGGAAAATGCGGCCGAGCAGCGTCGACATCATCGCCCATAAAACAGCGAACAGGATAACGGCAACCACCGCAGCCAGAATTGCATCGCGCACAGACTGCTCATTGACGAGGCGCAGCCCATCCGCCGGTTCTGCCTGCGCAGGCACATCCGGCGTGTGCTTTTTGCGCATGCGTAACACGCTCCTGGTTTGTTCGTTTGCCATTGTCGGTCAGACTTTGCGGGCGATATCGCCTACGTGAATGTCGCCGGACTGAACGACTTTTGCGCAGATACCGCGAAAGTTACGTCTCTTGCCCATACCGGAGTTGACGAAGACCACAGCCTCCGTCCCGAAACGCGCGGCGAACTTCTTGCAGCCAGTGTGTGGTGGCGCAGTAACCTCGATGACGGCTTCGCCGAGCGCAAGCTGTGTGCCTGGCGGCAAATTTTCGCTGCTGAGCTCCATATCGAGGTACAGCTGATCACCGGCGAGTTCGCGTCGCTCAAGACCATTGGCCACAAGTTCGGCGACACGAATATTCATAATATTGAGCTGCATGTCCGGGTCAGCCACACCGCCAGGCATATGTCCGCTGCCGCGCGCGAGCCAGTTGTCACCCACAAGACCCTCGCTGACATCAAGATGGGCGGTAGCGACGGACTCGCGCTGGTCAACGTCCGGGCGCCTGACGATAAGCTGCAAAACACCGTCGTCCTTTGGCGATTGCAGAATAGTATCAAGGCCTTGCGCCAGCTCTTCGGTACCCAGGTGTCTGCTTGTTGTCATGCTGATTGCGTGTCCTTTTGTCGTTAAATTATGAAACCGAGATAGCCCAATAGTTTCCCGGTTGCTCAAATAATGTCTAAAATCACTTGTGTACGGCCAAATCGGGTATATACTGCGCGCAGCTAGAAAGTACGCCAACTATTTATTGTTAACGTTTCGAAGTTCCTTTTGGTAGCTCGTCCTGTTTTTCATAAGTAATAGCAACATTTCCAGCCAAACGGTCTTTAACGAGACCACATTTACTAGTGATTTATCAGGAGACAATTATGTCGACTACAACAGGAACCGTTAAATGGTTCAACGACTCCAAAGGCTTCGGCTTTATTGAGCAAGAAAACGGCCCAGACGTATTTGCGCATTTCAGCGCGATCCAGGGTGACGGATTCAAATCTCTCGCCGAAGGTCAGAAGGTCGAGTTCACCGTAACGCAGGGCCAGAAAGGTCCGCAGGCGGAGAACATCGTACCTCTCTAGCGCTTAGCGATTTTGAGTACGGAAAGGCGAGATCTTCGGGTCTCGCCTTTTTTTATGCCCGTGAACAACTACGCAATTGCCGCGTCCTGCGCAACCAGTCGCCTGCTACACTCCTGGGTGACTTGACGTGACCCAGAGCGGGCATAGCCGTGAGGGTTGTCAGGCAGTCCGGGCGCAGTCTGTAGTTAGCATGTATTGAGGTTTGGGGCTACTGAGGATCGACATGGTTCAGAAAGTCGCGCTGGTAACAGGGGCCAGCTCCGGAATCGGCAAAGCGATTGTTCTGCGCCTTGCGGAAGCGGGTTATTCCGTCATGGCAGCAGGACGAGATAAGGCCCGCACTGAGGAACTTCGCAACCAATGTGCCGATATACACACCTGGGTTGGAGATATTACGTCTCCTGGGTCGTGTCTCGACCTGGTCTCGTCCTGTGTGAACCAGCTTGGTCGGCTGGATCTGCTCGTCAACAACGCAGGTATTTACCATGCTGCAGATGCAGAGCACACGACTGATGAGGTTTGGCTGCAGACGATAGCGGTGAATCTGAATGCACCGTTTTTTTTAAGTCGCGAAGCAGTGCCGCACCTGCGCGAAACGAAGGGCAGCATCCTGAATATCGCCTCTGATTGGGGTCTCGCCGGCGGCAACAAGGCAGTCGCATATTGTGCCAGCAAAGGCGGCATTGTCTTGATGACCAGGGCGATGGCACTTGATCACGCCCACGAAGGGATTAGGATCAATGCGATATGTCCGGGAGACGTCGACACGCCGATGCTGTATGCAGCAGGGGCTGTTCGAGGGCTTGAACCGAACGAGGCAGTTCGCGAATCCGCAACGGCCAGTCCGACCGGCAGGGTCACATCAGCGGGAGAGGTCGCCGCCCTGGCCCTGTTTCTCGCCTCCGACGCTGCGGTGCAAATAACCGGCGCGGCGATTCCCATTGATGGTGGCAATACGGCGTAAGCTCTACCAGCTGTGCTGGCAGAGAGTGATGCCCTCAATCGAGACGGACGACTAATGGCCCTCAATCAGATCAATGGAGACTGACTGATTTGCGGGTGCAGTTTAATCACCCGAATGCAAGTAGCTGAGTCAAGCGGGCTTTGTGAGGATGCTCAGTTTCAACCTCACATGAAGTCTCCCGGCATCGGCACGCATTAAACATTCAGCAACAGGTGCTCTCTTTCCCAGGGGCTGATCTCGCGGTGGAACTGCTGCATTTCCTCACGCTTTATCTCGCCGAAGATCATGCAGAAGTGCTCGCCCAGAATCTCGTGTACCTCGGTGGCCGCCTCAAACAGGGTAAGCGCCTCGTCAATTGTGGTGGGGATTGGGGCGTCGTCGTCATCGGGCTCGCCCGGTACCGGGGCGCCAGGCTCGATCCGATTGACCATACCGAGGTAGCCGCAAGCGAGGCCGACTGCAATTGCGAGATACGGGTTGGCATCCACGCCGACGACTCGATTTTCGAGACGGCGGTTGACCGGATCCGAGTTCGGGACACGCAGCCCCGTCGCACGATTGTCATAGCCCCAGGCAAAATTGGTGGGCGCACTCGACTCATCATCGAGGAAGCGTCGGTAGCTATTCACGTAGGGGGCAATCAACGGTAACGCTTGCGGCAGGTAGCGCTGAGTGCCGCCGATGAAGTGGTGGAACTGCGCACTATCACTGCCGTCGTCATTGCTGAAGATGTTCTTGCCCGTAGCAACGTCGATGATGCTCTGGTGAACGTGCATCGCGGATCCTGGTTGGTCACGCATCGGCTTCGCCATGAACGTTGCGAACATCTCGTGATTGAGTGCTGCCTCGCGGATGATGCGCTTGAAGTAGAACACCTGATCAGCCAGGAGCAGTGGGTCGCCGTGACTCAGGTTGACCTCTACCTGCCCGGCGCCGTCTTCCTGGATCACCGTATCGATCGCGAGGCCTGCATCTTCGGCGAACTGGTAAATGGTATCGATCACCGGCCCGTAATCGTCGACTGCCGACATCGAGTATGATTGCCGGCTGGTGGGGCGCCGACCCGTCCTGCCAATGGGTGCTTCAATCGGTTCATTCGGGTCCGTGTTCGGCTTGATGAGATAGAACTCGAGTTCAGGCGCGACCACCGGTGCCCATCCCTTGTCGGTGAAGTACTGTATGACGTTCTTGAGTACCTGCCTGGGTGCGATCGCAACCGGGGTGCCGTCGCGGCTGTAAAGATCGTGAATTACCTGCAGCGTCGGCTCCTTTGCCCACGGCACCGCTTTCGCGGTCGACATGTCCGGACGCAGGACGAGGTCCCCCTCCGCCCATTGGTTATCGATGTCCATCTGGACATCGCTACCCGTAATCGTCTGATAGAAGATCGACACCGGCAGATAGGTGATGTAGTCGGGGCTGAACTTCTTCGCTGGCATCGCTTTGCCGCGTGACATCCCTGCCAGGTCCGGAATGATGCACTCAACTTCGTCAACATCACGGCCGCCACAGTAGGCCCTGAAAGCCTCAGGCAGCAAGTCCAGCCAGTGTTTCGATTCTTGTCCCATGATTACCTTCCGATATTTGGTTGGCGCGATCATACTCTCGCCGCGGCCGCAGGCACAGCAGGCAACCCGGGAGTTATTCCCGGCTTGACAGTGCGCCGCATCGGGCGCTCAATGCGCGGTTACCCAGCCCCAAACCGACTGCAAGCCTCGTCATGCCCGTTCTGCCAAGTCATCGCGATCCGGTGACCGATCATTCCCTGAAGCATTCGCTGAAGGATGCGGCGGCTTACGCAACGATGATGGGCGCCGGTGAGTCCTACTTGTCTGCGTTCGCCATTTTTCTAAAGGCTACGACACCGCAGGTGGGTATGCTCGCGGCGTTGCCGGGCCTGCTGGCATCGTACATGCAGCTTGTTTCTGCATGGTTCGGGAAACGCAGCGGCAAGCGCCAGGCCATTATCCTGGCCGGTGCAAGCCTGCAGGCAGTAATGTGGCTTCCTGTCGCGTTGCTGCCTCTGATGTTCCCGCAGTTCGCAGTGCCGCTGCTGATTGTTGCTGTCGTTGTGTACCAATGTGGTGCTCACCTCGCAGCTCCGCAGTGGGCCAGCCTGATGGGCGATATCGTGCCAGAGCGACGGCGCGGACGTTTCTTCGCACTGCGCACGAGGATCGTCTCGCTGGTTACGTTCTTGTCGCTCGTGACCGCCGGCAGCTTGTTGCACGAGTTTGATGTCACCGGCCACACGTTCACCGGGTTCCTCGTTGTTTTCGGGATTGCGGCCTCGGCACGCTGGGTGTCCGTCTACCACCTGTCGAAGATGCACGATCCGCCGGGGCATGCTGCAGCTCTGGAGGTGCCTGTCGGCAAAGCCTGGCTGGAACGCCTGCGCCAGTCGAACTTCGTCAAATTTTCAATGTTCTTCGCGCTGATGCAGCTCTCGGTAGCCATCTCATCGCCATATTTTGCCGTGTACATGTTGCGCGACCTCGAGTTCAGTTATGGACAGTTCATGGCAAACTCCGGCGCCTCAGTTCTGGTGCAGTTCCTGACCCTGAGTCAATGGGGGCGGATCAGCGACATTTTCGGCAATCGCCGCGTGCTGTCGACAACCGGCGTGCTGCTACCCCTGATGCCGCTGTTGTGGATGCTGTCACCAAACTTCTGGTACTTGCTCCTGGTGCAGGCGCTAAGCGGTCTTTCGTGGGCCGGGTTCACGCTGAGTGCCAGCAATTTCCTGTATGACCTGATTGCCCGTGAAAAGCGCGCAACCTACCTTGCCGTGCACAACATTCTTGCGAGCACCGGCATCTTCTGCGGCGCGCTTATTGGCGGTTATCTTGGCCTGGTGTTGCCTGCTCGGTTAGAGGTTGCGGGCATTTCCTGGGCCTGGCTCAGCCCGCTGCTCGGTGTCTTCGCGGTATCCGCTATAGCGCGAAGCATTGTACTGGCGGTGTTGCTGCCTAAGTTCCGCGAGGCGCGCAAAGTGAGGCCGATCTCGTTCTCGAATGTGATCTTTCGGGTAACGCGCGTGAATGCGCTTGCCGGCCTGATGTTCGACATCATCGGTAAGCAACCCAGGCGGCCGACTCGCGAGCAGGTGCCGGAAGACTGAAGCACAGGAAATTCTATCGCTTGGTTGAGGAGCTGGGCGTGGAAAACGATCCCGACAACGGCCATGTCGACGTGCTCTCTGCGCCTGACACCATGGCAGAAGAAATGAGTGCAGAGGAAAAGATTGAAAGCGCCATGTCCGCTGCGCCGACCAGAATATCGAAGAATGCAACTATCCTGGATTCTGATGGCACAGTGTTGCGACAAGGTAGTAACGAGTGGACCTGCAAGCCAGGAGGGCTTCCCGGCTCCAAAAAGTACCCAATATGCAACGATCCTGTGTTCATGAAATGGTCGGAAACCGTATGGAAGGGCAAAGCTTTTTCGACCGAAACAGTAAGGTATTCCTACATGCTTGCAGGTGGCTTCGCGGCAGATGTTTTTGATCCCCATGTCAAAAAGTCTGAAGCCGGGAGCAATTCACACCATGAAGGTCCGCATATGATGCTAATTATGCCAAGCCATGATTTGCTGGCGGATCAATCTGGCGATCCTGAAGATGACGATATTTTCGTTCTGTTTAAGAACACAGATTACGAAATAGTAATAATTCCTTCCGGTGATGTGATCACTGAATAGGGTGGCTAACTACCTGGCTCGGACTGAGGATATCCAGGCATGAATGAAGGCTGTGGCCACAACCGAAACCAAAGCCACAGGCCAGAACCAGCTAAGTGCTGTCTCAGTCACGATGGCCCAGTCCGTGCCCTGTTCGTTGTGAAATATACCTGAGGGATTCAGCCGCCAGTCCGCAAATGTCATTGAAACGGAAACGAGGAAACCCGTTAGTAGTCCAACGATAGCTCCGAAGTACCATGATCGAGCGCGCATCGGCTTCTTCCAGCTTGGCATTTATTCGATCGGCTGCAATGGGTCATTACCAGCCACTGAGTGTATCAAACGACCTGTTTTCTGATAATTAAAAGCGTAGGAATCGTGCACGCAACCTTTTGATTTCTCGTCGAGGTCTTGTGGGCTATGTGCAATTAAAAGCGTCGGTACCGACAGTCCGCTTTTTTCAGGATCAGCCGCTCTAATGTCTGCTTTTGGGAAGTGGTGACCGTCTGCAAACGGCCAGAAGCAGACACAGACCCTGGTCAGCACCCCGTTGCCCAATCGGCGTTTTCAATCCTAGTGGGGGTGGCGAGAACGCGGGTGTACCGAACTGGCGTTCTAAGGGTCAGGCGATCATCGATGCGAACATGGCCAGCAACAGCAACTTAGTGTCGACGTCGAGCCCGATGCGGAAGCAGTATTCATACTCATGATAATTGTTGTTCTGACTGCAACCACGGTTGCCGTTCCAAGCCAGCAATTCTCCGTGTTCCTTGATCTCGGTTATCCAGTGACCGCACGGCTGCGGTTGGTACCATTTCGTGTTCCGACTCATCTGTAGGCATTCCGCCTCGCTAGAGTCAGTACCGTGTATGACAAGTTCCAGCGTGCGCACCCCGTTTGTCAGGGTTCCATATCCCCATTCGAATTGACTGCCAAGCCATCCGCCTTTGCCACTTTTGGGCACGGGCAACCCTTCAAGCTCCAGTTGCCAGGTCTCGCCAGGCGCGTCCGCCAGCGTGATTGTTGAAGACACGACGTACTTAAGAAGAATCGGGTCAGGATCATCATCTACCAAGCTCCATCCCCACGCGTGTTCCAAAAGGCCATCCAGCAACACATCGCCAAGCGACGCGTCTGGATATGGATACTCGACGCCCCAGAAATTCTTGCGCTCCCTCTTGATCTTTGCCTTTGCGCCAGTCGGTGCGGAAACCTCGTAGATGCGCTGAAGCGTAGTAACGTCGGACGTCCGATCAAATTTACTGGTCTCTCGGCCGACGGCCTTTACAACATAGTCGCCGAAGCGGTACTTCCACCAAATATTTCCCGT
Source organism: Gammaproteobacteria bacterium (assembly GCA_024640305.1). GTDB lineage: Bacteria > Pseudomonadota > Gammaproteobacteria > Steroidobacterales > Woeseiaceae > UBA1847. The sequence continues at coordinate 725 of JAHEFG010000043.1, read as the reverse complement.
GACTACTAATGCCTTCTCAAGCAACTCAAAGGCCGCTTCCTCCCCCTCCGGCGATTCTTCGGTTGCTGCGAACTCGACCTCCGCACCGTCTGTTGGCTTGACTTCAGCTTCGTCTCCGGCCGCGACTGAGTTGACGAATGCTTCTGAACTTTTCTTAGTCGTTGGCTGGGTTGTTGCGCAGCCGAACATCAGTACGAGCAGAACAATACAAAAAACGACTTTATTAATTGAATCGTAACTGGCGGCCATTTTGGTTTTCCCTACCAAAACCGGGGTTTTCAGTAGATCATGAACAACAATATGGGGCTAGGTGTCAACGAATACCTGCGCTTGAGACGATAATTTTCTTATGGGTCCCAGATGTCCGCTTCAGGTCAGTAACGGAAACTATAGCCCAGACCAGGCGACCGCCTCAGAGCGGCCATAAGCGGAAGTTTGCGGTTGCCGACAATTCCTCGTAGTAGCCAGAATGCGGCGGTCGTTTGTCCGATACAAGTGGAAACAAATTGTTACTGCGGCGACACCATCCCACCCGTGATTGCCGGCAGACTTTACCTATTTCCAAACAGAGGTAAATGTATGTCCATTCGTCACAGGATATTCTCACTTGCCGTGGTGGTCGCGCTGGGCGCGCCGACGGCTGCGGGGGCACAGGATCTCGGCTTCACCTACCTCGAGGGCGGCTTCATCGCCGGCTTCGTCAACGACGTGGAGGAGTCCGGGGC
>JAHEFG010000010.1 GCA_024640305.1 Gammaproteobacteria bacterium | reverse complement strand
CCCTCATAGTGCTGACAGAATCCGGCGCGCGCTTGGGGCAGCAAAATATCGTATTGGAGACGCTGCAGGATCTTTACCCTCATCTGTTCGACGACTCGCCCCATGACTTCAACAATGCAGAGACGCCAACGTTTGTCAGTGCGCTGGCATTGCTTCGAGCTAGTGATCTCGATCGTGGCACACTCCTTATGAGAGCGTTTCTGAAAGAACAAGATCGATTTGACGAGGCATTTACCACACGCTGGTGGTCCATTGCCGGGCGACTTGCACTTGGCGACTCAGACGCAGCACTGACCAAGCTGAAACAGTTCAAAAAAACGATGTACCACAATATCGGCGTATACCAGCAAACAATGTTTAAGCACAGCAGGGTGTTCGACCCGATCCGCAACGAGCCCGAGTTTATCGAGTTGCTAGAACTTTATGAAACCAACGCGGCAGAGCAAAGGCGATTGCTGCAGGCCGCGAATGAGGCGACATGAGCCTGCTATCCGAACTTAAGCGCCGCAACGTCCATCGCATGGCGGTCTTGTATGCGGCTGCTGCCTGGCTCGTAATGCAGGTGGTAGACGTGGTCGAGGGCAAGCTGCCGTTGCCGGACTGGATGGGCGGTGCCGTACTCGTCGTGCTCGCCGTCGGCTTCCCGATTGCGTTAATCATCTCGTGGTTCTACGAAGTAACGCCGGAAGGTATCACTCTCGATTCCGATGAGGAACCGGCCGAAGCAACCAAAGGCTTCGCCGGGCGACGCGTGGACTTCGTCATTATTGCGGTACTCGCCGCCGCCGTACTCGTGTTTGCTTACGATAAGTGGTGGATGGGGCCGCCGCCGGAACGATCGGTGGCCGTATTGCCGTTCGTCAACATGAGCTCCGATGACGAGGCCGATTGGCTTGGCGCCGGCATTGCCGACACGGCTCTCAACATGCTGGTGACGATTCCGGATCTGCACGTCGCCTCCCGCACCTCGTCGTTTCAGCCCCGCCTGCAGGGAATGAGCATCCCGGAGATAGCGGGGCTGCTCGGGGTTGCGACAATCCTGGAAGGCAGCGTCCAGCGGCAGGGGGATAGACTGCGGGTCACGGCGCAGCTCGTCAACGCTGCTGACGACAATCACCTCTGGTCGAAAAACTTTGATCGGGAGTACGGCGACGTCTTTGCGGTTCAGGACGAAATTGCCGAGGCAGTTGCCTCTGTGATGCAGATAGTCTTCCTTGAGGATACCAAGCAACGCATCGATCGCGAGGGAACCGACAATCTGCAAGCGTTCGAAGCATATTCAAAGGCTATGGAGAACTTGCGGACAACGACCACCGATTCCGTGCAACTGGCCGTGGAACAGCTGCAACGCGCTATCGAACTCGACCCGGACTTTGCGCGAGCGCATGCGATGCTGGGGCATGCCTACATTGAATTCCATAATTTTTATTGGTCAGGGTTGGACCCTGACGAAATCGTGTCCCGTGCGCGTGATGAAGCCAACGAGGCGCTACGAATCGCCCCGGGGATGTCGACAGCACTGACGCTTCTCGCAGACCTGACAGACGACGTTGATGTCCAAGGCCAGCTGTATCGAGAAGCCGTGGAGAACGGGCCCAATGACACGCTGGCGCTCCGCTCGTATTCCAGCTATCTCTGGGCACTTAAATACCAGTTTGCCGAGGCCGAAGTTTTGGTTCAGAAGGCGATCAGGCTCGATCCGCTCGACGAGCGGAATTACATCGTGCTGTCTGGGGCGCAAGGTTCTAACGGGCAAATGAATGCGGCACTGCAGACCAGCAGACGCGGCAAGGAGAAGATCCCGGATTCGGTCGCCATTCGGGACTGGGAGTCCGTACTCTACTTCCGCCTCGGCGACTATCGTTCGGCGATTGCGGTGGAATACGAGACGCTCGAGCTTGACCCTAAGGAATGGTGGAACCGATTCGACATCGCACACTTTTATCTTCACGCTGGAATGCCGGATGAAGCCGAGCGCTGGATCGAGAGCGCTGCTGCTCACGCGCCGGAGGGCAACTTCATTCATAGTCTCAACCCGACGTTGTCGGATTTGTACTACCAGCGCAATGACCAGGAAGTTTTCACGGCGCTGAAGCAGATTATAGTAAAAGGGTCGCTAACCCCCTACCACGGTGCCGGTCTTCCTTTGATCGAGTACGGCGCGAGATTGGGGAAGCTCGACGAGGTGCTAGAAACATTTGAAAAACTCTACCCGCACCTGTTTGCGGAATCGTCCAACGACCTTGACGAAGATCGACGCGGATTATTTATTACCGGGCTTGCGCTGCTGAGGAACGGCGACGTGCAGAGAGGCGAGCCATTGATGAGGGTGTTTCTTGAAGGGGCGGATAAACGCGAGCGTACCACGGCATTACGAACCCGGTATTACAGCTCCATCCTCGGCCACTTGGCACTGGGCGAAACGGATACGGCGCTGGAGAAAATCAGGCAGCTCGATGCATTCGACAAGTGGGCCCATGCGGGCTTCGTTTTGCAACTTATGTATCGCTATAGCAGCCTGTACGATCCGATTCGCGACGAGCCCGAGTTCATCGAGTTACTCGACATGTGGGATAAGAACGCTGCCGAGCAGCGGGAACTGCTCAGGGAGATGGCGCAGGATTTGCCGGTCAAGTAGAGCAGACGAGTTATCCGAATCCGCGGATCGGTCGCCAATGACCACAAGCTGCCGTCGGCATAAACCAGCCTGCAAGGTCTGCAAGTGATGCAAAGCGGATCTTTCGTGTGCAGGCTGAACTGCAGCGTTGGGACAAAGAAGAGACAGGGTATCGCGAGGCTGTGCGCGCTTTTCTCAACGAGCAAGGTTACCGGTGAGCGATTAGCTCAACGCCAGTTGTACTGCACGACGATAGGGCGGTGATCTGATAACCGACTCGACGTCTTGCGCTCAATTCCGAGTTGCTCAAGTTCCTCCAGCGGAAGATCTTCGCTGTCGAGAATCAGGCTTTCACTCAGGTTGAGCGCCTGCGAATCATACAGTTGATAGTCCAGATCGTTCGACGGGAACGGTGTTCCGCGGCCGTCCCAGGTCCAGGTCGAAGAACCATCCAGGTGATAGCTTTTAACCGGGGTCAGGTTCGTGTGCGGTTCGCGGTATGGCCCTGCTAATACTTGCAGCGGCTCATGGGAACTCACCAGGTTGAAGTCACCAGCCAGAATAATGGCATCCACCAATACCCTGTCGAGGACCTGTCGAACGAGTCGGCGAATTTCTCGCACTTCGACAAGGCGCCGGAATTCCTGCCAGCTCTCAGGACTGCCTCCGCAGCACTGGAGGTCGGCGGCTGCGACTAACAAGCGGCGGTCGCCGACTAGAACCACCGCGGCGTTGACCGGGATTCCTCCGTCCATACTCCAATCCTTACGGGCGCGATCTGTCGGCGACATGCGTTGCCAGATTTCGCGCCGTTCAGCTTCGGGGTAGGGCACTACGCCAGCAAATTCTTCGAGCGACTCAAGCGGGTAGACACTGGCAATGACTCCGACTTGCCGGCCCCCGCTCCTGCCGAAGTCGATGTGCAAGGTTGTGTCGGATCCTGGCTGCAAAACAGCCTTCTCAATTTGGTCGGCGTCGGTCCAGGGGGCTACCTCGTCGAGCAGCCAAATATTCGCGTCAGCCCGGTACAGAAGTGCCCGAAATTCCGTCGGGTGGGTCGCGAAAGCGTCCTCCGCGACATTCCACGACAATACCCGGATTCCTTCAGTGGTCTCTGGCCCTGCATCGCCCAGAGACGAACAACCTGCCAGCAGGAGAAGTAACAGTGTCCAGGCTGTTCTGACGTTTGCTTTCATCTTGGGTATTCTACACTTCGGGATTACGCGAAGACGATCAAAAAACTGGCGCTTACTAAATGTTGATACGGAAGTTTGACGAAGACAAAGACACGTCGTCGCTGCGCGACTGCCTGATTGAACTTCAGGAATTTGAGCGTCACGTTGATTCGAGGATGCCTGCAGGCGAAGAAATTGCCGATGCGTATATGTCAGACATGTTCCTGCAGTGTGCGATGTCCAACGGGTCGATCTTTGTCGCTGACATGAACGGGCAGGTCGTCGGCTTTGTAACCTTGCTGAGCCAGTGCAGCAGCGGCGAGCTGGATGACGGCGATATCGAATTCGCACTGCTGTCCGATATCGTTGTTCGCGACGACTGTCGTGGCCAGGGAGTTGGTCGACAGCTACTTGAATCGGCCGAGGAACAAGCCCGCAAGGATGGCGCACGATGGCTAAGGGTATCGGTTCTTGCCAAAAACCGGCTCGCGAGACAACTGTATGAAAGCATTGGTTTCTCCGAGCTCTACATCGACTTTGAAAAGGCACTGACGCAATGAACATTCGCACGCCGGATCCGGATGATTACCTGGATTCGAAATATATTGAGGCGGCAATCCAGCAGGCCAAAGAGGGCCTGGCCAGCGGCGGAATTCCGATTGGTTCGGTGCTGGCTATCGATGGTGAAATCGTCGGTCGCGGGCATAACCGGCGCGTGCAAAAGGGCAGTCCTGTGTTGCACGCCGAAATGGATTGCCTTGAAAATGCAGGCCGGTTAACGGCAGCGGATTACGGACGTGCTGTCTTGTATTCGACGCTGTCGCCATGCGATATGTGCAGTGGGGCGATTCTGCTCTACAAAATTCCAATCGTTGTTGTCGGCGAAAACCGGACATTCCAGGGTCCGGAAGATTATTTGCAGAAACGGGGCGTGGAATTGCACGTGCTGGATAACGATGAGTGTTTCGACCTGATGCAGGATTTCATTGCCTGCAATGGTGAACTCTGGAATGAAGACGTCGGTGAATAGGTAGCAGCAAATGAAGTTATGGGTCGACGCCGATGCATGTCCTGTCGTGATCAAGGAGATATTGTTCCGCGCGGCGGAGCGTACGTGTTCGCTATTGACGCTTGTCGCGAATCAGCCAATTCGGGTGCCATCGTCGCAGTACATAAAGACGGTTCAGGTACCAGCGGGCTTTGATGTCGCTGACAATGAGATCGTCAAGCGGCTAAAAGCCGGAGATTTGGTCATAACGGCTGATATTCCGCTGGCGGCCGAGGTCATAGAGAAAGGCGGCCACGCGCTCAACCCGCGTGGTGAGCTGTATACAACAGAAAACATCAAAGCTCGGCTGAATATGCGAGATTTCATGGATACCCTGCGATCCAGCGGCGTCAACACAGGCGGTCCGCCAGCGATCAGTCTGAGTGACAGGCAGGAATTCGCGAATAATCTGGACAGATTCCTGGCCAAATACGCGAAAAATGGCTAGCGCCAATCAAAATTCCCGGAGACACCGCAGTTCAGGATATAATCACTGGTTCACACGCGTAACTTGCCAAATATTTAATTGCCACAATCGTACGAAATAGTTTCTGTTGAGAAAGCCAAACCGACCCCCGACGCGGAAGGGTCCGACTGGTATAGCTATGTGATCTCGTACGAAGGTGCCGACAGTATTACGGGCTATCGACAAGGCAGTCGGACGGCCGTAATGACGGCGATCGAAGAGATTGTTGCGCAACTGAACAAGCGGCACCTGGGGCAATTCAGCAAACCCGGCCGCGTACACCTTGTACTCACGCCCAAGAACAAAAGCTAAAAGTTGCGGCGAATAGCCGAAATCAATTCAGGATTTACCCATGCGCATCGACGCGATTGCTATTGGCAGCAACCCACCCCATGATGTAAACGTCATTGTCGAGGTGCCGGTAGGCGGTCATCCCATCAAGTATGAACTCGACAAAGAGGCGGGGACACTGGTCGTTGACCGTTTTCTTTACACACCAATGTCGTATCCGGGCAATTACGGTTTTGTGCCACACACGCTGTCGGACGATGGCGATCCCATCGATGTGCTGGTCTGTAATACCAGGCAACTCGTTCCAGGCTGCGTCATCAGTGTGCGGCCTATTGGCGTATTAATCATGGAAGACAATGCCGGGCAGGACGAGAAGATAATTGCCGTGCCCTCGCACGCGCTGACCAAACGTTATGATGACATCGTTAACGCTTCAGACTTGCCGGAAATCACATTGCAGCAGATCGAGCATTTCTTCGAACACTACAAAGACCTCGAGCCCGGCAAGTGGGTAAAAATTGGTGACTGGTTGGATGCCGAAGAAGCCAGGCGCCTCATCGTTGAAGCGATCGAGCGAGAAAAAAGTCACAAGGCGTCGTAAAAGGCCTCCATCTGCCTGCGTTCTTCTGCATCGGGTAAACGGCCACGCGCGGCCATCATATTGTCCTCAACATGTTTCGTCTTGGTCATGCCAGGAATTGCGACGGTCGTTGCCGGGTGTGACAACGCATACTTGAGCAGGAACTGTGCCCAACTCGAGCAATCAAATTCTCCGGCCCAGTCAGGTACCGGGCTGTCTCCCACCGCATCGAAGATACGGCCGCCGCCAAACGCGCGGTTAACCATGACTGCCATGCCGCGATCAGCAGCGAGCGGCAACAGGCGCTCAGCGGCTTCGCGTTGCTCGAGCGAATAGTTGAGTTGCACGAAATCAAGATCCTCATGCTGCATGATTTTCTCGAGGTCCGCGTACTGCTGTGCATTTGATGTCGTGATACCAATGTAGCGAATGCGCCCTTCGGCCTTCCACTTGCGCATCACTGGAAATGCGTCCTGCCAACCGCGCAGGTTGTGTACCTGCATCAGGTCAAAACTTTTCGTTTTTAGCTTGCCAAGCGACTCTTGCATCTGGCCCGCGACGGCATCGCCGCCCGACTGATCGGACTTTGTCGCGACAAACAGGTCGTCTCGAATGCCGAGGTCGGCGATGAGATCACCGAGCACAGATTCTGAGGTGCGATACGAAGGAGCTGTATCGATCACCGTTCCGCCCAGTTCCCGGAATCGATTGAGTGCGGCACGAAGCGGTGCTCGAGCCGCGTCAGATGTGTCGACGCCATAACGATTTGTACCGAGACCGACGATCGGGATTTCTTCACCGGAAGAGGGAATTGCCCTGCGAAGCACGTCTTCCGTGCCGGCAAGGGAACTGCCGCCGCCAAGCGCAATTGCGCCTCCGGTCAGCAGGGCTGTCTTGTTAAATTCACGCCTTGTAACGCTCATGGCTATCCTCCATTGACTCGGATAATACCGTATCATTCGGGCATCAAATCAAAAAGTGGAATCGCGATGTCAGGGCTCTATTTCGAAGAATTTTCAGTCGGCCAGATCTATAAACACCCTATCCGGCGCACCATTACCGAAGCGGACAACGTTTTTTTTACGACCATGACGCATAATCCAGCCGCCTTACACCTCGATGCCGAATACATGAAAAACACCGAGTTCGGAAAGCCGCTGGTTAACAGCTGCCTGACGTTGGGATTCATGGTGGGTATCTCGGTTAACGACACGACACATGGTACAACTGTGGCCAACCTCGGCTGGGACGAAGTACGTTTTCCCAGGCCGCTGTTCCACGGTGACACCATCCGTGTAGAGACAGAAGTGCTTTCGGTTCGCGATAGCAGATCGCGACCCGAGAACGGCATCGTCGTTCTCGCCCACCGGGCCTACAATCAGCGCGATGAGCTTGTTGGTGAGTGCAAACGTTCGGCGCTGATGCTCAGGAAGCCTTAATGAATCGCAGCTACCTTTTTGTGCCCGCGGACAGCGAGCGCAAGATGGCGAAGGCGATCGATACGGGCGCCGACGCAATAATTCTGGACCTCGAAGATTCCGTGGCGGCTGCAGCTCGGCCGGCGGCGCGCGATATTGCTCGCGAGTATCTGGCCGGTAAGCAGAATGTGTGGGTGCGCATAAACCCGATTGATACAGAAGACGCCAGCGCTGATCTCGAAGCCGTCATGCCCTCGGCACCGGCTGGCATTTTCCTGCCGAAGCCGCGTAATGCTGACGACGCAGTATTGCTTGCGACTCGACTCGACGAATTAGAAGCTGCTAACGAACTGGTTGCCGGGCAGACCGGCATTATAGCGATCTGCACCGAGCAGCCAGGGGCTTTGTTCTCTCTGCACGGTTATGTCGCGGCAACACCGAGGCTTGCAGGTCTTGCGTGGGGCGCGGAAGACTTGAGTGCGGCGGTTGGCGCGACGTCTAATCGGGCAGCCGATGGCAGCTGGTTACCGCCGTATGAACTCGCGAGGTCTTTATGCTTGTTCGCGGCCGCCGCAGCTGAAGTTGCTGCGATTGATACGGTGTATACGGATTTCCGCGATAACGAAGGGTTGGCAAGATACGCTGGCAACGCACGACGTGATGGTTTTTCAGGCATGTTAGCGATCCATCCGGGGCAGGTCGAAGTCATTAACCAGGCATTTGTCCCCACGCAAGCCGAACTCGAATGGGCCACGCGTATCGTTGATGCATTTGCAGAAACACCGGGTGCCGGAACGATAGGTTTGGACAGTAGGATGATCGACCGGCCGCACCTGGTGCAGGCGAAACGAATTGTTGAACTCGCCAGGCGACTGGCCGATAAATAAAAGGGTTTGAATCATGAGTGAAATTTATCCCGTTAGTGCGGAGACCAAAGAGCGTGCGTTAATCGATGCGGAGGGTTACGCCAAACTGTATGCGCATTCGGTCAATGACAACGAGGCATTCTGGTCCGAACAGGCGAGTCGTATCGACTGGATGAAGCCCTTCACTAAGGTCAAAGATGTGTCTTTCGAGAAAGACGACCTGCATATCAAATGGTATGAAGATGGCACCTTGAATGTTTGCTACAACTGCATAGACCGACATTTGGAAAGCAAAGGTGACGACACCGCAATTATCTGGGAGGGCGACGACCCGAATCGTGACCTAACAATTACCTATCGCCAATTGCATGAGCGCGTCTGCAAATTTGCCAATTCACTAAAAGCACTGGGTGCCAAGCGCGGCGACCGCGTCACGCTTTACATGCCGATGATCCCGGAAGCTGCTGTCGCAATGCTCGCGTGTGCCAGGATCGGCGCGGTGCACTCGGTTGTGTTTGGCGGCTTTTCGCCAGATGCGCTGGCTGGCCGAATCATTGATTGTGAATCCAATATCCTCGTTACTGCTGACCAGGGTTTGCGTGGCGGCAAGGTTGTACCACTAAAGGCAAACGTCGATGCGGCGGCCGCGAACTCGGAAGTCACGACCCTCGAAAAGGTCCTGGTGGTTCGCAACACGGGTGGCGATATCGACTGGGTCGAGGGTCGCGATGCCTGGTTGCACGAGATTCAGGACGGGGTCGATGCTGACTGCCCGTGCGAAGAAATGGGCGCCGAAGATCCGCTCTTCATTCTTTACACATCTGGTTCGACCGGGCAGCCAAAAGGCGTGTTGCACACGACGGCCGGTTACCTGGTCTACGCGGCGATGACTCACGAGTATGTGTTCGATTATCACCCGGGCGACGTATATTGGTGTACCGCCGACGTCGGTTGGGTTACGGGCCACAGCTACATTGTCTACGGCCCGCTTGCGAACGGTGCAATTACATTAATGTTTGAGGGTGTACCAAATTACCCGACGTCGTCGCGATTCTGGGAAGTTTGCGACAAGCACAGCGTCAACATCTGCTACACGGCGCCGACGGCAATCCGTGCCTTGATGCGCGATGGCGATGCGCCGGTCAAGGCAACGTCGAGAAAGAGTCTGCGCCTGCTCGGCTCAGTTGGCGAGCCGATTAACCCCGAAGCGTGGCAGTGGTACTACAACGTGGTCGGTGAAGGTCGTTGCCCGATCGTCGATACCTGGTGGCAGACTGAAACCGGCGGCATCCTTATTTCGCCATTGCCCGGCGCAACGGACCTGAAGCCGGGATCTGCGAGCAAACCGCTGTTCGGGATTCAGCCGGCCATCGTCGACGGCGAAGGCAACGTCCTTGACGGAGCGACGGAAGGAAACCTCATTATCACCGATAGCTGGCCGGGGCAGATGCGCACGGTCTATGGCGACCACCAGCGGTTTATTGATACGTATTTTTCGACGTTCGAGGGCGCGTATTTCACGGGTGATGGCGTACGACGTGACGAAGACGGTTATTACTGGATAACAGGTCGTGTTGACGACGTCCTGAATGTGTCCGGTCACCGCATGGGAACGGCGGAGGTCGAAAGCGCACTGGTTGCACACCCGAGTGTTGCTGAAGCAGCCGTTGTTGGTTACCCGCATGACATTAAAGGGCAGGGTATTTATGCCTACGTCACGTTAATGGGCGGTATCGAGGCTAGCGATGAACTCAAAGCTGAGTTGCAGACTTGGGTGCGCAAGGAAATTGGTCCGATAGCCAAGCCGGACCTGATTCAGTGGGCGCCTGGTCTGCCAAAAACACGCTCCGGCAAAATTATGCGGCGCATCCTACGCAAGGTCGCAGCTGATGATTTTGGTGAATTGGGCGACACGTCTACGCTGGCGGAGCCGGCCGTTGTTGATGATCTGATCGAGAATCGGCAGAACCGAAGTTGATTGTTCAGGCCTTGGCCTGATCAACCGCGTCGTCGTCGTTCGTGGCGACTTGTTCCAGCTGTGGTTCCGGTTCCATCTGTGGTTCAGGATCCGGGTAGCCTGCAGAATCGGTTGTCAGGTCAGATTCGTTGAGTACAACCGTCTCCTTGAGATGGTTGTCATTAGTTCCCAGACGCTTGTACTCAGCAATCTGGCGTTCGTACGCGCGGACGAAATCCTCGGAAAACATCTGTGGGAAACGACCCCCGCCTTTTTCTGTGAGAGTCGGGTAGAGATCGCCGTAAAGCTCCCAGTACTTTGTCTTGTTCCTGAATTTCGCAAAAAAATTGCTGTCCAGGGTGCGATCGAACCCCAGTTGCAGCTCATCGGGATCAAGGCGCTCTGCAAACTCAACAAATGAGCTGTTCATTGCATCGAGGAATGCTTCCTGGTGGAACAGCAGGTCGCGGCATACTTCACGTACGGCGTCTCGCGGGCCGAGATACTCGCCGGCTTTGCCCACGAGCAGTTGTTTGATTGAGTCCTTGGTATTCGCCGACAGTTTTATCGGGTTGTTGTGCCGCGGCAGTACCGTGGTCTGGTCAAGGCGAAACGCGTTCTTGAGATTCGCACGGCTGGTCAGCAATTCCGCTGTGCCTTCGACAAACTCGCGCAGGACTTCGCCGGCATTTTGCATGATCTCCGCGAGGTCCACAGATGGATGCATTTCCGAGCGGCTGATACCCAGACCGTCGAGGAATGAGTCGAGCAGGTCGGTTGCTACGAGGTCCGCTTCTGCCAGTGGCAACGCTTCATGCTTTGGATGTGGTGGCGGTGCAACTGGTTGTTCTTTCTGGTCGAAAATGTCATCCATGGATTCTATTTCGACTTCGATTTCGGAGTCGCCAAACAGTGCTGACTGAAAATCGTCGTCACCGGTGATTTCGTCTTCATCCAGAAGTTGCACGCCGGTTCCCAGCGACTCTTCCGGGATCAGCAGCTCAACGTTGTCGGGTACGACCGAGGGTGGTGGCGGCGCTGGCATCGCAAGACTCTCGCCGGAGTCGATTGCAACCACCATTTCAAAATCGCCGAACCGCAGCGTATCGCCGTTGAACAGGCGGCGCGGATTGCCATTGCCTATTGGTTCGCAATCACCGTTCATGTAGACGCCATTGGTGCTGGTGTCGACGAGATAGTAAATACCGCCCTTGTAATCGATGGTCGCGTGGCGCCCGGATATATAGCGATCCGGGTCCGGCAGGATCCAGTCGTTCTGCAACGATCGCCCAATAGTGCCGCCGTCCTCGCCGAATTCACGAATGGCATCGTCGCCGACGATTTCGCGGTGCTCAGAGATTATTTCAAGTCGGAGTGTCATGACAGGTGAATAGTGCAAAGAATCAAGGGTCTACGCTGCTACCTAGTTCACATAAATCAGAATCGTCCGCAGGAACCATCATGTGAAATATGACCTTCTACGACCATATGTGAAAAATGCCAAGTGGGCCGGTTTTGGGTAAACTACGCGCCCCTCGAACGTTGTTGAGAAACATGAGTAAAGAAAAGCTCTATCGAGTCGCATTCATGGCCCAGGGACAGGTCTACGAGATCTACGCCCGTGAAGTGAGTCATGGGACACTATTTGGGTTTGTCGAAGTCGAGCAGCTCGTTTTTGGTGAGCGCAGTACGGTCGTCGTGGATCCGTCCGAGGAAAAGATCAAGTCGGAGTTCGAGCACGTCAAGCGCACCTACCTGCCCATGCATTCGATTATTCGGATCGATGAAGTCGAGAAGCAAGGGCCGAGCAAAATATCGAAGCTCAAAGGCGGCAACGTGGCGCAATTCCCGATGCCGATTTACACACCAGGTGACGGAAAAAACTAGCGCCTTGCAGCGCAGGGGTAGTTCGGTATTATCGCCTCTCAGCTCTAGATAAATTTTCGAAAAGGCCGCCGCAGCTTGTCGACACCAGCCACTGATCTGGACTCTCAACATCGCATCGACATGCTGGAATTGCCCGGGCAGCCTGCGCTGTCAGATTTCCGCCTGGAAAAACTACTTCGCTCGCTGCAAGCGCAGGACGATCGAGTCAAGTCAGTCTCTGCGCGCTTTACCTATTTTATTGCCGTTACCGCGACCTTAAGCGCGCAGCAAAAGCGACATCTGGACGCATTACTGCTGTCTGGTGACAAGCCGGGCAAGCTTGCCAAGGCCGCCAGGACAATTTACGTGGTGCCGCGTCCTGGCACGATCTCGCCATGGTCGAGTAAAGCAACGGACATAGCACTGGCCTGCGATCTTGACGTGGTCGAGCGCATCGAGCGTGGCATCTGCTATGGCATCCAGTTTAAGAGTAAGGTCAGCGACGACGAGGTTCGTGCACTGGGTTCGCTGTTATGCGATCGGATGACAGAAGCACTGGTCGAAAGTGGCGACGAGGCGATTGCCCTGTTCGAAGTGCATAAGCCGGCAGCATTGATGACCGTCGACCTGGCAAAGGGTGGTCGCGATGCCCTTGTGCAGGCGAACACGGATCTCGGGCTGGCCCTCTCGGAGCAGGAGATCGACTACCTGCTCGAGAGCTATACAGGGCTGGATCGCGACCCGACCGACGCCGAGCTTATGATGTTTGCGCAGGCGAATTCAGAGCATTGTCGGCACAAGATTTTCAACGCCAGCTGGGTCATCGATGGGCAGCCTCGCGACGAGCAGCTGTTTGGCATGATCCGTTCAACGACAGAGAAGACGCCGGACGGAGTCATCTCCGCGTATTCCGATAATGCCGCGGTCATCGAGGGGTGGCAGGGCATGCGTCTGACAGCGTCGGCCGGCAGTCGCGAATACGGCTACAGCGACGAAGCCATCCATATTCTCATGAAGGTCGAGACGCACAATCACCCGACGGCGATATCGCCGTTTCCGGGCGCGGCCACCGGGTCTGGCGGCGAAATTCGCGACGAAGGTGCTACCGGTCTCGGGGCAAAGCCGAAGGCAGGTCTGACCGGGTTTACCGTATCGCACCTGCGTATACCGGATTTCGAGCAGCCTTGGGAAATCGATTTTCCACATCCGGATCGAATGGCTACGCCGCTGGAGATCATGATCGAGGGGCCGATCGGCGGGGCGGCATTCAACAATGAGTTTGGGCGACCGAATCTGCTCGGCTACTTCCGCACCTATGAAGCGGCGCTGCCTGGCTTGCCCGACAACGAGATTCGCGGATATCACAAGCCGATAATGATCGCGGGTGGTGTAGGTAATGTCCGCGCCGAGCATGCTACGAAAATTGATGTGCCCGTCGGTGCCAGGGTTGTCTTTATTGGTGGCCCTGCGATGTTGATCGGTCTCGGTGGTGGTGCGGCTTCAAGTCTTGCCAGTGGTACGAGTAGCGAGGATCTCGACTTTGCCTCGGTGCAGCGCGGCAACCCGGAGATGGAACGGCGGGCGCAGGAAGTCATCGACCGTTGTTGGCAGATGGGCAGTGACAACCCGATCCTGCTGATCCATGACGTTGGTGCAGGTGGCTTGTCGAACGCCGTACCTGAAGCCGTTGATCACAGCAAACACGGGGCTCAAATAGAGCTGCGCGAAATCGCAAACGCCGAGCGCGGAATGTCGCCGATGGGTATTTGGTGCAACGAAGCGCAGGAGCGCTACGTTCTTATCGTTGGCGATGATCGTATCGAGGAATTCAAAGCACTTTGCGAGCGCGAGCGTTGTCCGGTGTCGGTCATTGGCACGCTGACCGACGATGGCCAGCTTGTCGTCAACGATCGCGAATTCGACAATCGCGCGGTCGACATGCCGATGGACATGTTGCTGGGCAATCCACCGAAAATGACGCGAGATGTGGCGCATCAGTCATTGCCGGAAACCGCGCTGGACCTGTCGGGCATCGAGCTGCAAGAGGCGGTGCTGCGAGTATTGCGGTTCCCCGCGGTAGCCGATAAGTCCTTCCTGATTCACATCGGCGATCGCACCGTCGGCGGGCTTAGTGTCCGCGATCAGCTTGTCGGGCCGTGGCAGGTGCCGGTCAGCGATGTCGCGATTACGGCATCCAGCTATCGTGGAGAAACCGGTGAGGCGATGTCGATGGGTGAGCGTACGCCGCTTGCTGCGCTGAATGCGCCTGCGTCCGGCCGCATGGCTGTGGCCGAGTCGATTACGAATATCGCGGCCGCGCCTATCGAGAATATTGAGAAAATACGCCTGTCCGCAAACTGGATGGCCGCAGCAGGTCATCCCGGCGAGGAAGCGAACCTGTTCGACACCGTTAAAGCGGTTGGCGATGAGTTATGCCGCGAGCTCGGCGTTGCGATTCCTGTCGGTAAGGACTCACTGTCGATGCGTACCCGCTGGCAGGAGGATGACGCGGAGTACCAGGTCGTTGCGCCGGTCTCTCTCATTGTCACAGCGTTTGCTCCGGTCACGGACGTGACGAAGCACATTACGCCGCAGCTGCAATCAGTTGAGGACTCAAGTTACCTGTTGTTATTCGATCTCGGCAATGGTCAGAACAGAATGGGCGGTTCCTGCCTTGCGCAGGCTTTTAAGCGAGCTGGCGGTGAAACACCGGACATCGATAGCGCAAGCGACCTGAAAAGTTTTTTCGCGGCCATCCAGGAGCTCAACGAGCGCGGCATGCTGCTGGCATACCACGATCGCAGCGATGGCGGATTGGTTGCGACCGTTGCTGAAATGATGTTTGCGAGTCGCCTCGGTGTCTCGCTGAAACTCAGCGGTTCCAAACAGCAGTTGCTGGCGCAGTTATTTTCCGAAGAAGCCGGAGCTGTTGTCCAGGTCGCCAAGAACAAGCTGGCACAGGTGCAAATGGTACTGGACCGCACAGGTGCGAAAGCTACTGCAATCGGCCGGGTTGAAAGCAGTCCGAGGCTGATCGTGAGAAGCGATGAAAATGTCGTCCTGGAACTCGACCGTAAACGGTTGCAGCGAGAATGGTCCCAGATGAGCTATCGCATCCAGTCATTGCGTGATAATCCGGCAACGGCAAGAGAGGAATTTGACCGCATCGCCGACGACAACGACCCAGGACTTAACGCGCGATTGTCGTTTGATGTCAAAGACGACATTGCCCGACCATATCGGGGCGTCGCCGGGCCAAGGATTGCCGTATTGCGTGAGCAGGGCGTCAACAGCCAGTACGAAATGGCTGCAGTGTTCCTGCGCGCCGGCTTCACGGCCGTGGACGTGCACATGAGCGATTTGCTAAGTGGTCGCGACAGCCTTGCTAATTACCAGGGCGTTGTTGCCTGTGGCGGATTTTCATTTGGTGATGTGCTTGGTGCCGGCGGCGGTTGGGCCAAGTCCGTTCTTTATCACTCGCGCACGCGCGATCAGTTTGCCGAGTTCTTTGCGCGCAGCGATACTTTCGCGCTTGGCGTTTGTAACGGCTGTCAGATGCTGTCGCATTTACGCGAACTGATTCCCGGAGCCGATAGCTGGCCGCGCTTCCTGCGCAACAAGTCGGAACAGTTTGAGGCACGTTTGAGTCTTGTTGAGGTCCTCGAGAGTCCGTCAATTTTTCTTGACGGCATGGCAGGTTCTCGCATGCCCATCGCGACGTCTCATGGTGAAGGTCGTGCGAGCTTCATCGAAGACAACGATCGCTACATGGCGTCGCATTTGATTGCGGCGCGTTACGTGGATAACTACGGCAACGTAGCCGACACGTACCCGGCGAACCCCAATGGCTCAGATGATGGTATTTGCGCGTTAGCCAATGAAGACGGGCGCGTGACGATCATGATGCCGCATCCGGAACGCGTATCACGGACGATGCAGAATTCCTGGCATCCGGATGACTGGGGGGATGACGGACCCTGGATGCGTATGTTCAGAAATGCGCGGGTTGCAGTGGGCTAGGCAGACGATGCAACGTCGCCGCCACCTTCCTGCACGAAGAAGCGACGCACCTTGATTGCACGCGATAATTTGCCGCGGCGAACAAAGCACTGATAAAACATGTCCTTCAGCACCTCGAGCAGAATGCCTGCCTGCGAGCGGTTGAGTATCGGCAACTCTTCCTCATCACCGGACTCAAACAGCACTGCCTTAATCGGTGAGAAATTTTCATCATCGATGCCGGCAATATCCTGGGCAATCATCACCTCTTCAAATGCCCGCAGTTTGCCGCCTTCACCGAGTTCTTCGAAAGCGCTCTTCGCAGAACGGCGGCACATCGATGCAAATGCATTGAAATTACTTCCGGAGTAGCAGGAAAGGGCTTCACGGAAAAACACTTCGGTGCGCTTTGGCAGATAAGAAAAAGCGAAGCGTTCCTTGGGGCGCTCGAGTTCGATGAAGTTGCGGTACAACTCGATCTGGTTCTCGAAGTATTCTTTCACCGTAAAGCGCAGGAAGACCGGAGCCTGGCAAGAGTCACACTGATATACGAGGCCGACGTGTTTAGGCCGGTCATGCAATAAGTCGGATGCCAGCGGCACCGACTGCGGACTCATGTGTGCATAGACGTTGCAATATGGACATTCGAGTCCGATTTGCTCGTCGTCATCCAGCAGGAGCCCCTGATCCCTGTCTAGAATAATTGTCATAGTCGCTCGTTATTATTAGAAGCTAAATCAACTGACTAGCTCAGTATGCACCAACATTTCGAAGCTGCTGCAAGTGCTTAACATAATCTCAGATTCAATTCTCAACCTGTCCCCAATCCCCGACAGCTTCGCGCGCAAAATCGTTGATTGGGCGCGCAACGAGGGCATCGCGGCTCATCGTGACCCGAAACCGTGCGCCATCCGCCATCGGCAGGTAAGTTGCTGTGCCGTAAAAAGCATCTACTCCAGGTGCCAATTTCGGGAATTTACGCGCCATGCTCCATAAATCGAGCGGTCGCTCTTCGGCCAACGAGTAAACAGTGCGTTGTTCGCTGCGTTCTCGATCGACCGATGAATAACGACCGCTCAGTCGTTCCAGTTGGTAGACCGGGTCCAGGCCAAGAATCGTTGCTGGTGGTTTCCAGGTCACGACGCGTGCATCAAGCTGCCACTCATCGCCGCGCAATGTCAGCATACGATCGAGCTTGCCATCTATCATGAGGCGAGCCGTGTACTCTTCGGGCGCCGCTTGCGAAAACTCGATTACGCCGACCAGTTGTTCTTCAGTCAGGCGCTCGTAGCCCAGGTAGCTGATGAACAGCAGGATTCCGGCTGTACCGATAGCGGCCGACGCCGCACAAAATGTCGCTGCGCCGCCGGCCCTTAACAAGCTCCCGCGGCGCACGTGACGTACGGTGGAAGCGAAGAACAACAAAGCGATGAGCGTGAGGGTTGCGCTGGCAGCAATTAACACATTCATCGTCATTCCTCCTAAGCGCTGAGACGTTTGTACTTGATGCGATGAGGGTTGTCCGCATCGGCGCCAAGGCGACGTTTGCGGTCTTCTTCATAGTCTGCGTAGTTTCCGGCGAACCAAGTTACTGCCGAGTCTCCCTCAAAGGCCAGAATATGTGTGCATATGCGGTCTAGAAACCAACGATCATGTGAAATTACTACGGCGGATCCCGGAAACTCCAAAAGCGCCTGTTCAAGTGCCCGCAGCGTCTCGACATCGAGGTCGTTAGTTGGTTCGTCGAGCAACAACAGGTTGCCGCCGGAGCGCAGCATCTTGGCCAGGTGCACACGGTTACGCTCACCGCCTGATAACAGTCCGATCTGTTTCTGCTGTTCCGAGCCGCGGAAATTGAAGCGGCCCACATATGCGCGCGAGGGTGTTTCGTAGGTTCCGACCTTGATCAGGTCCTGGCCATCTGAGATTTCCTCCCAGACAGTCTTCTTGTCATCGAGGCTGTCGCGCGACTGATCGACAGCGGCGACCTGCACAGTTTCGCCGAGGCGAACAGTGCCGGAATCGGGCTGCTCCGTACCAGCGATCATGCGGAACAGCGTGGTTTTGCCCGCACCATTAGGACCGATGACGCCGACAATGCCGCCTGCCGGCAACTGAAAACTAAGGTTTTCGATGAGCAGCTTGTCACCAAAGCCCTTCTTGAGATCGTTGACTTCAATAACGACATCGCCCAGTCGCGGACCTGGCGGTATGTAAATTTCATTCGTCTCGTTGCGCTTTTGGTAGCTGGAGGATGAGATTTCTTCGAATTGCCGCAGACGTGCTTTCGACTTGGCCTGTCGGCCTTTCGGGTTTGTACGAACCCATTCGAGTTCTGCCTGCATGGCTTTTTGGCGGGCCTTTTCGGTCGCCTCTTCGTTGGAGAGTCGCTTCTCTTTTTGATCCAGCCAGGATGAGTAGTTGCCTTCCCAGGGGATGCCATGGCCGCGGTCGAGCTCCAGAATCCAGCCGGCGACGTTGTCGAGAAAGTAACGGTCATGGGTCACGGCGATGACCGTGCTTGGGTATTCATCGAGAAATCGTTCGAGCCAGGCAACGGACTGTGCATCCAGGTGATTGGTTGGCTCGTCCAGCAACAGCATGTCGGGTTCTGAAAGCAGCAGGCGACACAAAGCGACGCGACGCTTCTCACCACCAGAGAGTTTTGTAACATCCGCATCCCATGGCGGCAGCCGCAGGGCGTCGGCGGCGATTTCAAGCTTGCGATCCAATTCCCATGCACCCTCGGCGTCAATTGCGTCCTGAAGTTTTCCCTGTTCTTCAAGCAGCGCATTCATTTCGTCGTCGCTCATGGGCTCGGCAAATTTCATGCTGATTTCATTGAAGCGATCGACAAGTGCTTTGGTCTCTGCAACGCCTTCTTCAACATTGCCGCGCACATCTTTTTCCGGGTCAAGTTGCGGCTCCTGCGGCAGATAGCCGATCTTGATGCCCGGCTGGGGCCTGGCCTCACCGTCAAATTCAGTGTCGAGGCCGGCCATGATGCGTAGAACGGTGGATTTACCGGCGCCATTAAGGCCGAGTACACCGATTTTGGCGCCCGGGAAAAACGACAATGAGATGTCTTTGATGATGAACCGTTTCGGCGGGACCATTTTGGCCACGCGGTTCATGGTGTAAATGTACTGCGCCATATTAATTTATCCCCGCAAATGGCTTCATGCCAATTAACGCTTCGTGACCCCACATTACAAATGCGACATACAAGAGCAGGCCAACCACGACGACGATGACGTCATTCGCTCTTGACTCAGGTGCGCCGGGTAACGGACGCGCCACTCGATTCTTCATCGACACCCTGTCAACTACGGCCCAAACCAGGAATGAACCGAATAACAGTACGTCGGCGACATTGCCGTTCATCAGAAGGTGCGCCACGGCCCACAATTTGACGGCCACAAGTTGCGGGTGCTTGAGCGCCTGCTTGATGCGACCGGGAAAGTAAGGCGCTATGAAAAAAGCGAAGGCCGGCAGCATCAGAAGGGCGGCAACATGTCGCAGCCCGATTGGTGGCACATACAGCACGGTTGGGGTCAGCCTGACCTCGCCGTAGCCCCTGGCAATCAGGACAATGCCGATGAGCGAGACGATAGCGTAAGTCGCCTTCCAGCCCAACTCGCTTCTGGCGGCCATTCTATCGCGCATCGGCAGCGCAACAATGGCAGCCGAATGCATGCCAAAGAACACTATAAGACCAATTAACAACTGCAACATGAGCCTGTTCCCCGAACCTTTGTTGTGAGTGAGAATTTACACCATTATGCTGCACCAACAGCATTCAGCGACAAAAACGATAGTAATGAGCGATCCAGTACTAGTTTACAGGGGCGAGCAACTTGCCAGTTACGGCTTTGGCGATCCGCATCCTTTTGGCCTCGATCGACACGGCGTATTCCACGACGAACTGGCAGCGGCCAATCTTGGTGACGCAATTGAATATGCGGCACCGGCGAATGCCAGTGTCGATGACCTGATGCTGTTCCACACTGCGGACTACATCGACAAGGTTTCGCGCATGTCGGCCGACGGCAAGGGCTTTCTTGACGATGGCGACACGCCTGCGATGCCAGGTATTTTCGATGCTGCATCCGATGTCGTTGGTACTACACTGGCGGCTGTAGACGCAATTATGGAGGGACGGGCAAAGCGGGCGTTCGTGCCGATTGCCGGATTGCACCACGCGGGCAGAGATTGTGCGGCCGGGTTTTGTGTATTCAATGATTGTGGTGTTGCCGCCGAATTCCTGCGCAAGAAATACGGCGTGCAACGCATAGCCTATGTCGATATCGACGCGCATCACGGCGATGGCATGTTCTACGGTTTTGAGGATGACCCGGACCTGATCTTCGCGGATATTCATGAGGATGGCCGCCACCTGTATCCGGGTACGGGCGCCGCCGGGGAAACCGGTAAGGGCAGGGCACGCGGCACCAAGCTCAATATCCCGATGCAACCCGGCGCAGATGACAGCGATTTCCAGAGGGCCTGGTCTCGAGTCGAGGCCTACGTTGATAATGCAAAGCCCGAGTTTATTTTGTTTCAATGTGGTGCCGACAGCCTCGAAGGCGATCCGATCACGCATCTTCGTTATACCGAGCAGGCCCATGCTGATGCGGCTACCGCCCTGTGTGCACTTGCGGACAAGCATTGTGGTGGCAGGATCGTCGGCACCGGCGGCGGGGGCTACAACCGCGAAAATCTCGCGCGTGCCTGGACCCGGGTTGTGCAGTCCTTTGTCGAGGCAAACTAAACCTGTAACATCGCTTCTTTTTTGACCCCCAGTTCCCCCGGAGAACCTGCCCGATGTTCGATACGTCAACGACGCTTGAGTCCTACGATCCCGAGATCGCCAAAGCGATCAGCCAGGAAGAACGACGCCAGGAGGAGCACATCGAGCTCATCGCGTCGGAAAATTACGCGAGCCCGCGAGTCATGGCTGCGCAAGGCAGTGTCCTGACGAACAAGTACGCCGAAGGTTATCCGGGCAAGCGTTACTACGGTGGCTGTGAATTCGTTGACGATTCCGAGACCCTGGCGATCGAACGTGCCAAGCAGTTGTTCGGTGCGGATTACGCCAATGTGCAGCCACATTCGGGTTCTCAGGCCAACGCCGCTGCCTACATGGCGCTGTGTGTGCCGGGCGATACTGTCCTGGGCATGAGCCTGGCCGAAGGCGGCCATCTCACGCATGGGTCCAAGGTCAACTTCTCGGGCAAGCTGTATAACGCCGTCCAGTATGGTCTCGATGCCGAGACCGGAGAGATTGATTACGACGAGGTGCAGGCGCTTGCAAGCGAACACAAGCCAAAGATGATTGTGGCGGGTTTTTCGGCGTATTCCCGCATCGTCGACTGGCAGCGCTTCCGGGATATTGCCGACAGCGTGGGGGCATATCTGATGGTCGACATGGCCCATGTTGCCGGTTTGATTGCAACGGGTCATTACCCGAGCCCGATACCGGTGGCCGACGTCGTAACGTCGACAACGCACAAGACTCTTCGCGGGCCGCGCGGTGGCATCATCCTCGCCAGGAAGAACGATGAACTGACAAAGAAGTTTAACTCGCTCGTTTTTCCCGGGACGCAGGGCGGCCCGCTGGAACACGTCATCGCAGCCAAAGCGGTCGCGTTCAAGGAAGCGATGGAGCCGTCATTCAAGGAATACCAGGGACACGTTTGCGACAACGCCAGGGTCATGGCCGGCGTACTGGAAAGTCGGGGCTATCCGATCGTGTCCGGTGGAACGGATAATCACCTGATGCTGGTCAGCCTCATCGAACACGGTATCACTGGCAAGGATGCTGATGCGGCCCTGGGTCGCGCGAACATTACTGTGAACAAGAACGCAGTGCCGAACGACCCGCAATCACCGTTCGTGACCAGTGGCCTGCGCCTCGGCACGCCGGCGATTACGACTCGCGGTTTCGGCTCGGATGAGACTCGGGAGCTTACGGGCTGGATAGCAGATATACTTGACGACATTAATAACGAAGAGACAATCGAGCGAGTACGCGGCCAGGTTCTCGACCTTTGCAAGCGATTCCCCGTATACGCGTAGTACTCCTCTAATGCGATATTGACGGAGTACTGAACTCATATGCACTGCCCGTTTTGCAGCAACGAAGAAACGAAGGTGATCGACTCGCGCCTGGCAGGTGAGGGCAGGCAGATCAGGCGGCGTCGGCAATGCCTGGACTGTAACGAGCGATTCACAACTTTCGAATCTGCGGAACTTGTCATGCCGCGGCTGGTTAAGAATGACAACAGCCGGCAACCCTTTGATGAGAGCAAGCTGCGTTACAGCATGGTGCGCGCCCTCGAGAAGCGTCCGGTACCCAGCGATGAGCTTGAGCAGGCAATAGGCAGGCTGGTGCACCGGCTGCGAACCATGGGAGAGCGCGAAGTGCCTTCGCGGCTGGTCGGCGAACTCGTAATGGAGGAACTGCATGAGCTCGATGAAGTCGCGTACGTGCGTTTCGCTTCTGTTTATCGACGTTTCCAGGACATCACCGAGTTCGAGGAAGAAATAAAGCGTTTGCAGCGAATCTCCGAGACGGCGGCGAGCCGAGAGCAGATGTCGTTGTTGCCCGAACTGCTTGACAAGAAAAAGAAATAACGCCGATGTCCGATTTTTCAGCGAACGACTGTGCATACATGGCGCGTGCCCTGCGTTTGGCGGAGCGTGGGCAATACTCGGCGCACCCAAACCCCATGGTCGGTTGTGTGTTGGTACGTGACGATGCAATAGTTGGTGAAGGCTGGCATGAGGTGGCGGGCGAGGCACATGCCGAAATCAATGCGCTGCAGGCAGCTGGCGACAATGCACGTGGCGCCACCGCTTACGTCACTCTCGAGCCCTGTGCACATCACGGCAAGACACCGCCGTGTGTTGACGCGTTGATAGGCGCCGGTGTGTCTGAGGTGATCGTCGCGCTCGAGGATCCGTTCCGACAAGTTGACGGTCGCGGGTTGGCAGCCCTGAAAAATGCAGGCATCGGGGTGCGCGTGGGTCTTATGCGATCCTCCGCCGAGCAACTCCTGGCGGGGTTCCTGAGCCGTGTTACGCGTAACCGGCCACTCGTGCGACTGAAAATGGCGTCGAGTCTCGACGGTGGCATCGCAATGTCGAATGGTGAAAGCCAGTGGATAACAGGCCCTGAGGCGCGGGCAGACGTGCAGCGACTAAGGGCTCGCGCGGGCGCAGTGATGACCGGCATCGGCACAATATTGGCCGATGACCCGTCGCTGACTGTTCGCGATGCGGCGATCGATACACAGGGCAAGCAGCCGTTGCGCGTCATCCTGGATAATGAACTGCGTATGCCCTTGTCCGCCGAGATGCTCGCGTTGCCCGGGAAAACGCTTGTTTACTGTATTGATGACGACAAGCGAGAGGCGCTGGTCGCGGCCGGAGCCGAAGTCATTAAAGTGGGTGCGAGTGCCGGCATGGTCGACGTGTTGGCAGTGCTGAACGATCTCGCCGGCCGTGAGGTAAATGACGTGCTTGTTGAGGCCGGACCTACGCTCGCGGGCAGCCTGGTTAACGCGGGTCTCGTTGATGAACTGATTATCTATCAGGCACCTCACATCATGGGCAGTGAGACTATGGGCATGTTCGATACACCGGGATGGACCGAGCTCGCCAATCGCAAGTCGCTCGAAATTAGCGACGTTCGCAGGGTGGGAGCGGACACCCGTATCACAGCGCGGATTGGGGACTAAGACACATGTTTACCGGCATTATCAAAGCAATGGGCACAGTGGCTGCAATTGAGAAACGCGGAGGAGATGTTCGCCTGTCAGTCCATTCTACAGACATGCCATTTTCTTCCTATGCGATCGGGGAGAGCATTGCCGTCAATGGTGTTTGTCTGACCGCCGTTGCTCTTGAAGAAGATAGTTTCGCGACCGATGTATCAATCGAGACGCTGGATGTAACGGGTCTCGGCGATCTGAACGTTGGCGATGCGGTGAACCTGGAACCGGCGCTGGCGCTGGGTGAACGGCTTGGCGGCCATCTTGTGAGCGGTCATGTTGACTGTATGGGCAACGTTGTGACGCGCAACGAAGATGCGCGTTCAGTCCGAATTGGCATTGAATTACCGCCTGAGTACGCCCGTTATGTGGCCAAAAAGGGCTCTGTGACCGTTGACGGCGTTAGCCTTACCGTCAACGAGGTATCGAGAAACCGGTTTAGCGTGAATATAATCCCGCACACGGCTGAGGCTACAATCATCGGCTGCTATTCGGCAGGCACCCGCGTCAACATCGAAGTTGACCTGCTGGCCCGCTACATTGAACGACTGCTCGCGAAAGACGACGATGGGCTGTCCATGGACACTTTGAGAGAACACGGCTATGTCTGAAACTACAACTCTGCAACCGGGCGCAGCGAATCCAGCGTTCAGTGAAATTGAAGACATCATCGCGGATATTCGTGACGGCAAGATGGTCATCATGGTCGACGATGAAAATCGTGAAAACGAAGGTGATCTTCTGATGGCGGCATCGAGGGTGCAGCCGGAGGACATCAACTACATGGCAACCCATGGGCGCGGCTTGATTTGCCTGACGATTTCACGCGAGCGCTGCGCGCAGTTGCGTTTGCCGCTCATGGTGAAAGAGACAGACCAGCACCACTCCACGAATTTCACCTTGTCGATCGAAGCGGCGGAAGGCATCACGACGGGTATTTCGGCGCACGATCGGGCGCGTACCGTGCAGGCTGCGATAGCAGCTGATGCAAAGCCCGAAGATATTCGCCAGCCAGGCCATATTTTTCCGGTCATGGCACAACCAGGAGGCGTATTGACACGCGCGGGCCACACCGAGGCCGGTTGTGATCTGGCACGACTGGCGGGTCTCGAACCTGCTGCAGTTATCGTCGAAATTCTTAAGGCGGACGGCAGCATGGCGCGACGGCCCGACCTGGAGAAATTTGCGCGCGCGCATGACATCAAGATTGGCACAATTGCGGACCTTATTCGCTATCGCCTGGAGAACGAACGCAATGTTGAGCGAATCTCCGAGCAACAAGTCGATACCGAGTACGGCGAGTTCACTATGTATTGCTTCGAAGATCACGTTAATCGTGCTGTGCATGTAGCGCTGGTGAAAGGCGATCTGAGCACGACCGACAACCCGCTCGTACGAGTGCACCTGCAAGACACGCTTGGAGATGTCATCGGTGTCCAGAACAAGTCGCTGGGTTGGCCGCTCGACCGGGCCATAGAACGCATTGCCGAAGAAGATGTCGGCGTTATCGTTCTGCTGCGCGATCAGGAGTCATCGCGCACCTTCATGGATGCGGTCAGTGGACTGGATACGCCAAGCGACGATTTGTTGGAGCATCGTAGCGGCGATGCTGTGCTGCGCACTTATGGTATTGGAGCACAGATTCTCCGGGACCTCGGACTGTCGAAAATCCGTGTATTATCAGCACCCAAACACATGTACGCGATTTCAGGCTTCGATCTCGAAATCACAGAGTACGTATAGGGCCGCAGACAGCGCATGGACAAAATAAAAACAACGGAAGGCGATCTGATGGTGCGCGATGCACGCTTCGTGATCGTGGCGACACGATTCAACGAGTTTATCGTTGACTCATTACTCAAAGGTGCTTTGCGGTGCCTGCGTCAGCATGGTGCGACCGATGCCGATATTGAGATCGTGCGCGTACCGGGCGCTTTTGAAATGCCGGTTGTCGTCGACAAGCTTGCCGCGTCGCGCAAGTTCGATGGCATCATCGCCCTGGGTGCAGTGATCCGCGGCGGGACGCCGCATTTCGACTATGTCGCCGGAGAGTGCGTGCGCGGAATTGCCAGCGCCAGCCAGAGGCACGGTGTACCGGTCGGATTCGGTGTGCTCACGGTTGATTCCATAGAACAGGCAATCGAGCGCGCTGGCACCAAGGCCGGCAACAAGGGCGAAGAAGCGGCACTCGCCATCATCGAAACAGTCAATCTGCTTCGCCGCGTCGACTAGCGGCGTCGCCTGGAATAGTAAATGACTAATGCCGGCTCAACAGGCGCACGGACGCGCGCTCGGGAATTACTGGTTCAGGCGCTGTATCAAATGCAGCTTGCCGGGCACAGCAGTTCCGAATTGCTGGAACAGTTTCATCTTCAGGCGGCCTACCAGCGCGTCGACCAGGAGTTTTTCGACGAAGCGCTGCCCTTGATCATCAAGTCGCAAGACGCCCTGGAATCGACCATCGACGATCTTATCGATCGCCCGCTCGAACAACTTGACCCCGTGGAACGCGCCGTATTGCTCATCGGTGTTTTTGAGCTGCAGTCTCGTGTAGACGTGCCGTACCGCGTCGTGATCAACGAGGGTGTAAACCTCGCTAAACGTTTCGGAGCTCTGGACGGGCACAAGTACATTAATGCCTGCCTGGATGCAGCGGCCCAGTCGCTGCGCAGCACGGAAATCAGTGGATGAGTTCCAGCTGATCGAGCGTTACTTCGTCCGTGCCGACGAAGATGATGGTGTGATCACTGGTATCGGCGACGACGGTGCCGTACTGCGGCCAAATCCAAGTCTCGATCTCGTTACCGTTGTCGATACGCTGGTCGAGGGAGTTCACTTTCCTGCAGGTTTTGATGCTGCAGACATTGCCTACCGCGCCGTCGCCGTGAATCTCTCTGATATTGCTGCGATGGGCGCGCGTCCGCGATGGATGACATTGGCGCTGACATTGTCGAAGGCGGACGAGGCCTGGCTTGATGCATTCGCCACAGGATTATTCGAAGCGGCAAGCGAGCACGATGTCGCGCTCGTTGGTGGTGATACGACCAGCGGCGAAAAGATCGTGGTCAGCGTGCAGATCACCGGCGAGGTTGGCAGGGATGCAGCCATTCTTCGCTCGGGCGCGAGTCCCGGGGATACGATCTACCTCACGGGCACCGTCGGCGATGCCGCCGCAGCACTGGAATTGATGTCGGCAGGGCAATCGGACGACTATCTGCAAAACCGTTTTCGCCGGCCGAGTGCGCGCGTGGACTATGGGCGCTTGCTGGTCGGCAGTGCGAGTGCTGCGATCGATGTTTCCGACGGGCTCTTCGGCGACCTCGGTAAACTGCTGGCGGCAAGTAACGTCGGTGCCGAACTGGATCTTCGCCAGTTGCCGTTGTCCGAAGCGCTGCAGGCGAACTTTGACGCCGAGTCACAGCGACGCTTCGCGTTGTCCGGTGGCGATGACTACGAATTGTGCTTCACGAGTGCCGGGGCATCGTTGCCTGATGCCGGCGGCCTGCGCGTCACGGCGATCGGTCAGGTGACGTCGGGTCGCTCGCTCGTTTGCCGTGACGAAAGCGGCATTGTGGAGTACGTCGACAGCGGTTACCTTCATTTCCAATGAGTCACAGCGAAGAAAATCTTGCGAAACGCGTCTTTAGCGATCCGGTTCACATTCTGGCGTTTGGCCTGGGCACCGGGCTGGCGCCAAAGGCACCCGGTACGGTCGGATCACTTCTCGGCGTGGTTTTGGCCTGGTTTACGCTGAATCTGGGCCTGACAGCTCAGATAGGGATAGCTGTCGCAATATCGCTAGCGGGCATCTGGATCTGTGGCGAGAGTTCTCGCCGGTTGGGCGTGCACGACCATGGTGGCATCGTCTGGGACGAGATATGCGGCATGTACATCACGCTATTGGTGGCGCCAGCCTCAATAGGCGCGTGGTTGCTTGGATTTGGCCTGTTTCGGGCCTTTGATATTGTCAAACCATGGCCGATTCGGGACTTGGATCACAGACTGGATGGAGGCCTCGGAATTATGCTGGATGACCTCGCAGCCGCCCTGTATGCCGCAATTTTACTAGCTTTGTACGGGTGGCTAATGACTTAGACGATGAGATGAAATGGTCACTTCCGTAAGTGAAATTGAGCGTCCGAATGACGTGCCGGAGAAGATCGGTAAATACGTCATAATTAACAAGATCGGCAAGGGCAGCACGGGAATGGTCTACCTGTCTCACGACCCGTACTACCACCGCGATGTAGCGATCAAGGTATACGACATCGAGGAAGACTCCGATGCCGATCGCGCCAAAGTCTCTCGCAAGATGTTCTTTAACGAAGCCCACATGGTCGGGATGTTGCAGCATCCGAACATCATGCCGATTTACGATGCGGGTGAAGAAGACGGCAAGTACTACGTCGTCACCGAACACATCCAGGGTGCCCGCACGTTGGCCGCGTACTGTCGACCGGACAACCTCTTGCGCGTCGACGATGTTGTCGAAATCATCTACAAATGCGCCAAGGCTTTGCATTATTCGCACGGCCGGGGGGTTATTCATCGCGACATCAAACCTTCGAATGTCATGCTGACGATCGATAACGACGTTCGCATCATCGATTTCGGTATTGCAATCGTTAGCGACTCGGAAGTGTCGCGCATCGAGGGCATCGCCGGTTCGCCGAGTTACATGTCACCCGAACAGGTTCAATCGGAAGAGCTGACACCGCGATCAGATCTGTATTCCCTGGGCGCAGTCATGTACGAACTGCTGACGGGATTCCGGCCGTTCCGTGCGGATAACCTGTCGAAGTTGTTGCATCAGATTGTCTACGCAACACCACCACCGATTCATACCTACCGCGATGACCTTCCCGAAGAACTCGAGAATGTCGTTGCGACGACGATGCTCAAGGAGCCCGGCAAGCGAGTATCCAGCGGTGCGGCAATGGCTGCCGAATTAACGCGAGTCTACAAAGACCTGCGTCAGAAGTACGACAGCCTCGACAACCAGGAACATTTTGATGTGCTCCGCACGCTGACGTTCTTCCACGAGTTTTCACACGCTGAGATATGGGAGGTCCTGCGCGCCTCTGATTGGCACGAGTACAAAGACGGTGAAGATATCGTCAGGGAAGGCGAAATCGACGACCGCTTCTATATCATTGTTACCGGCAAAGTTGTCGTGCAGGCCAACGGTAGCAGCCTTGGCGCATTATCGAACGGCGACTGTTTCGGTGAAACCAGTTACGTGCGCGGCGCCAAACGCCAGGCATCGATCCAGGCCGATGGCGCTGTGACAATCCTGCGCGTCAGCTCGACGTTGATGGAGCAGGTGTCTTCAGCCTGTCAGCTGCGTTTCAACAAAGTCTTCCTGCGCGCACTAATTGAGCGCCTGCAAGGCGCTACGTAGGTTAGAATCGCCCCGTTACCGTTCGATTTACCGGGGCCCCAAGCATGCAAAAAGTATTCGCTGCGCTGACCGGCGCGCTATTGATTTTTACGTCCTCCGTGTTCGCAAGTGAACTTGCCGACAACATCAAACAGGACTACGACAGTTATCTCGCCGATCTGTGGGATCACTTTCATCAAAACCCTGAACTTTCGCTCGTCGAATACCGGACGGCCGAACGCATGGCGAAAGAACTGCGGGCGGCGGGCTTCGAGGTTACCGAAAACGTTGGTGGTACAGGCGTAGTTGCGTTGCTTGAGAATGGCAGCGGTCCGCTTGTCATGATGCGTGCCGATATGGACGGGTTACCGGTTGAAGAGAAATCGGGGCTGACGAACGCGTCGAAAGCTCGGCAAAAGGATCCGATCACGGGCAATGTCGTGCCGGTTATGCATGCCTGTGGTCATGATGTACATATCACGAGCCTTGTTGGTACGGCTCGGCAAATGGCCGCGCGCAAGGATGACTGGAGCGGCACCTTGATGTTGATAGTGCAACCGGCCGAGGAACGCGTGCTTGGCGCGAGGGCCATGCGTGCTGACGGGCTCTGGGAGCGATTTGGCAAACCTGACTATGCGCTCGCGTTGCACGTCGGCGCCGGTAGCCCGGCCGGCAAGATTGCCGCACCGGAAGGCCCCACCTACGCTGGGGCGGACACTGTCGACATTATCGTCCATGGTATCGGCACCCATGGTGCCTCGCCGCATCGTGGCAAAGACCCGATCCTGATCGCCAGCCAGATCGTGGTGGCATTACAGACGCTGGTTGCTCGTGAACTTGCCCCACATTCGCCAGGTGTAGTTACCGTTGGCTCTTTTCATTCTGGTACCAAGCACAACATAATTTCCGATCGGGCGCACTTGCAGCTGACGGTGCGCAACACAAACCAGGAGACCCGCAAGATTCTCCTGGACGGCATCGAGCGCATTGCAGTCAATGCCGGTCGCATGGCCGGTCTTCCCGAGGACAAGCTTCCGGAGGTAGTCGTTTCCAATGAAAGCGTGCCGCCGACCTTGAACGATGTGAATCTCGCACGACGGCTGAAGATGGCCTGGAGTGAGGCGATGGGCGACGACGTATTGTTTGAAGAACCGCCGGAAGGCATGGGTGCCGAGGACTTTCCGATGTTCACAGTTGACCCCGACATTACAAGTGTCTATTGGGGTATTGGCGGTACGCCCCAGGAAGACCTGGATGCGGAGGAAGCAGGCGGCCCGATGGTACCGAGCCACCATTCGCCTTTATTCAGGATTTCGCCGGAGCCATCGGTCAGGGCAGGGGTGGAGTCGACAGTTGTCGCTTTGCTGGAGCTGATGGGCGACTAGTCGTCGTCTATATCGAACGCTTCCAGCGCTTCGCCGCCGGCGCTCTTTAGCAGTATTTCTACCTTCTGCTCGGCTTCTTTGAGCGCGGTTTGGCAGCCGCGCGTCAACTTGATGCCCTCCTCGAATTTCTTCATCGCTTTTTCGAGTGGAAGATCGCCGGACTCGAGCTCTTCAATAAGAGTTTCGAGATCGGCCAGGGATTTTTCGAGGTTGACGGCTTTTTTAGTGGTCATAAGAACATTATAGAGCGGAATACGCCGGGTCGCTGCATTTTCAGATACAGGTCGAGCGCGCTCTGCAACAGAGGCTACTGCAAGCCCATCAGCACGCGTATATGCGTATCGACACAACGTGCCAGGCTGTTGAGTTCGTAGCCCCCTTCGAGTACCGAAACAATCCGCCCGGACGCCGAGCCTGCGGCCACCTGCACAATTTGTTCGGTGACCCAGCGGAAATCGGCATCGGTCAGGCAGACACTCGACATGTCATCGTCCCTGTGTGCATCGAATCCTGCGGAGATGAGAACCAGCTGCGCCTGAAAGTCGTTCAGGGCGGGCAGCCAGTGATCTGTCACTGCAGCTCGAAACTCATCACTTCCAGCCGAAGCAGCAAGTGGGACATTCACTCGGTTTGCGGCGTTCGGCAGCATTGCGGTGTAGGGAAAGAACGGATGTTGAAACGTCGAGCAGAAAAGGACCCGCTCTTCGTCTTTGAATATTTCTTCGGTACCGTTGCCCTGGTGCACATCGAAATCAACGATCGCCACCTTTTGCAGACCGTATTGTTGCAGTGCGTGAGCCGCACCCACAGCGATGTTGTTGTAGAGGCAAAAGCCCATAGCCTGGCCGCTTTCCGCGTGGTGGCCTGGTGGCCTGACGCCGCAGAAGGCCGATTCCATCTCACCGCCCATAACGAGATCGACCGCTGCTACCGCGGCGCCGGCAGCCCGCCGGGCGGCTGGCAGCGTGCCGGGACTGATTACCGTGTCCGGATCAAGGCGGACGTAACCACTTTGCGGTGCTATTGACTCAATGGCCTGGAGATGAGCCTGCGTGTGTACGCGCAGGAGTTGCGCTTCAGTCACCTCGGGAGCTTCGACGTAACGGAGCACATCCGCTAGCCCGGTCGCTATAAACCTGTCCTCAATTGCGGACAGGCGCCGGGCGTTCTCGGGATGGCCTTCGCCGGTGTCGTGTTCGTAGCACCTGGCGTGACTGATGTAAGCAGTTCGCAATGTGGTATCCCTGTATTGCGGTGACGGTATAACCGAGTGTAAAAGTTCACGGTAGCAATAGGAATCAGGAATGACCCGAGCCGATGAACAAACATTATCTTAGCGCCCTTTTCACCCCTGAGAGTGTCGCGCTCTATGGCGCAAGCGACAGGCTCGACTCCGTTGGTGGCGTTGTCTTCAAGAACTTACTGACGTCGGGCTTCAAAGGGCGCATATATGCGATTAACCCGAAGCGCGACGAAGTGCAGGGCGAGAAGGCCTTCTTGTCCATCGACGATATAGAAGAAACAGTTGATCTCGTTGTTGTCGCGACGCCGGCCGGTAGCATTCCCGGCATTGTGGAAGCCTGTGGCGAACGCGGCGTCAAGATGATGCTGATCCTCTCGGCAGGGTTTCGCGAAACAGGGGCAGAGGGTCGGCGGCTGGAAGATCGTGTTACGCAATTGGTCAGGCGTTACGGTATTCGCCTGATGGGTCCTAATTGCCTCGGTATCATCCGTCCTGATAAAGGGCTCAATATCACGTTTGGCAACAACAACGCGACGCCTGGCAACCTGGCCTTTGTGTCACAGTCCGGTGCCATATGCACGGCCATTCTCGACTGGGCAGAAAAAAACGACATCGGCTTTTCAGCAGTAGTATCAACAGGTATCGCGGCAGATCTCGATTTCGGAGACTACCTCGACTACCTGGTTTCGGATTTCGCCACTAAGGCCATCCTGCTGTATATCGAAGGTATCAACAACTCGCGACGCTTTATGAGCAGTTTGCGAGCAGCAGCGCGCGTTAAGCCCGTCATTGCATTGAAAGTCGGGCGTCACGCCGCGGGTGCGGAAGCATCCATGTCGCATACGGGAGCGTTGGTGGGCAGCGACGAGACATTTTCCGCCGCATTGTCGCGCTCTGGCGTGCTGCGGGTTGACACTATCGGCCAGCTCTTCGCAGCGGCCAAGACGTTGTCGTCTTCGCATTATCGAGTTGCATCCGAACGCCTCGTGATCATTACAAATGGCGGTGGGCCGGGTGTCATGGCTGCAGACCGGGCGACGGACCAGGGCATAGAGTTAAGCTCCCTTGGTTCTGCAACCATGGCAGCGCTGGACAAAGTTCTTCCGGACGTGTGGTCGCACAATAACCCTGTCGACATTATTGGCGACGCGCCACCGGAGCGATATCAACAAGCGCTGGAGATCTGTCTTGAAGACCCGGGCGTGGATGGTGCGATTGTCATCCTGACTCCGCAGGCAATGACACGGCCAACAGAAGTGGCTGAAGCGATTATTGAGTCAGCAAAAAAAAGCAGCAAGCCAATTATGACGAGCTGGATGGGCGGAGTGCAGGTAGAAGAAGCTCGCCGGTTGTTCAAGAAGGCACGAGTGCCGGACTTTCGTACGCTGGAAAATGCGGTGGACGCATTTTCATATCTCGCTCGGTACAACAGCAACCAGCGACTACTGTTGCAGACACCTGCCCGGCTGACCAGTGGTCAGGAAATGCCCGACACTGACGGTGCTCGCCTCATTATAGAAGCGGTTCTGACAGAGCAACGACAGGTAATGACCGAAACAGAGTCGATGGCGGTATTGAACGCGTTCCGCATACCTACTGTTCGCAACGCCGTTGCGCGTTCGGCAACCGAAGCCCTCGTCACCGCCGAATCCATCGGCTTTCCAATCGCGATGAAGGTGTTGTCCACTGACATATCGCACAAGTCCGATGCGGGCGGAGTAAGGCTGAATATAAATTCAGCACAGGAAGTGCGCGGCACCTACCGTCAGCTGATCGACCAGGTGAGGGCGAAGGTACCTGATGCGGAGATTTCAGGCGTCACGATCGAACAGATGTACCGCAGTTCGAATGGCAGGGAGCTGATGATAGGAATTATCCGGGATCCCGTATTCGGCCCGGTGATCAGTTTCGGGAGTGGTGGCACGAGCGTCGAAATCATGGGCGATTCGGCAATATCCCTGCCGCCGCTAAATCGCCGATTAGCGGTCGATCTGATCAACCGTACCAAGGTTTCCAAACTGCTGGCGGAGTTCCGGCACATGCCCGCGGTCGACATGGATCAGCTGATTGATGTTTTGCTTAACGTTTCCAGCATGGCGTGCGAGTTGCCGTGGATACAGGAAATGGATATCAACCCGCTGATCATGGATGAGAAAGGAATCGTAGCCGTCGATGCACGTATCGTCGTCGATTACCCGAAACCGTCAACAGACCCCTATCACCACCTGGCCATACATCCTTATCCGGCGCACCTGGTGAGAAACGTCCAGCTCAATGACGGTACCGATATTGTCATCCGACCCATACGGCCGGAAGATGCCGAGATCGAAGCGAAATTTGTGCGCGAATTGTCCACCGAGTCCAAATATTTTCGTTTCATGAGTTCGCTGCGGGAACTGAGCCAGGAAATGCTGGTTCGCTTCACACAGATCGATTATCACAACGAGATGGCTTTGATCGCTGTGACCCAAAAGGGCGCCGTCGAAGAACAGATCGGTGTCGCCCGCTATGTGACTAACATTGACAAGACGAGCTGTGAATTTGCGTTGGCCGTGTCAGATAATTGGCAAAACAGGGGCATTGCCCATAAGTTAATGCGAAACCTCATGGAAGTCGCCCGGGATCGGGATCTTGAAAAAATGCAGGGCAAGGTGTTGAGCAATAATTTCAAGATGCTCGAGCTCATGACATCACTCAACTTCCAAATCAAAAACGACCCGGAAGACGCCGCCGTAAAGCTGGTGGAGGCCAAGCTGCACAAATTGAACTAGCTGAATTTGTAGTGCCTTTCCCGGATTGACAACATACGACCGTCGGCATACATTGTTGCTTCTCTTAGACTGAGTCTAACTGAGCAATACTCCTCAAGTGAAAGGATCCGAAATGTCACTGAAAGACAGCAAAACAGAACAAAACCTCAAGGACGCATTTGCAGGCGAGTCACAAGCCAACCGCCGCTACCTGTATTTTGCAGCAAAAGCCGATGTGGAAGGCTACAACGACGTTGCTGCGGTTTTCCGCTCAACAGCAGAAGGCGAAACCGGCCATGCTCACGGCCACCTCGAGTATCTCGAAGAGACCGGCGATCCGGCGACGGGTCTTCCGATCGGTTCGACGGCACAAAACCTCGCAGCATCGATTGCCGGAGAGACACACGAGTACACAGATATGTACCCGGGTATGGCCAAGACTGCCCGTGACGAAGATTTCGACGAAATTGCCGATTGGTTTGAGACGCTGGCAAAAGCTGAGCGCTCGCACGCCAATCGCTTCCAGAAAGCTCTCGATTCACTAGAAGACTAAAATGGCCAGCAACCGCGAGGGGAGCCTTGAGGCTCCCACTCGCCATGCCCTCGATTGGCGGTCGGACGAATTTTACGACGAGCCCGCGCTCTTCGAAGAGCTGGAGCGGGTGTTCGATATTTGCCACGGTTGTCGACGCTGCTTCAACCTGTGCAACTCGTTCCCGACATTGTTCGATGCGGTTGACGAATCGGAGAGCATGGAACTCGATACGGTTCCCAAGTCGGTCTATTGGGACGTAGTTGATCACTGCTACCTGTGCGACATGTGCTACATGAGCAAGTGTCCGTATGTGCCGCCGCACGAATTCAATATCGACTTCCCGCACCTGATGCTCAGGGCCAAAGCCGTTCGTTTCAAGCAACAGGGCGCGCCACTGCGTGACAAAATCCTCAGCGCAACAGAT
Source organism: Gammaproteobacteria bacterium (assembly GCA_024640305.1). Taxonomy (GTDB): domain Bacteria; phylum Pseudomonadota; class Gammaproteobacteria; order Steroidobacterales; family Woeseiaceae; genus UBA1847. Next base: position 59,747 of record JAHEFG010000010.1, on the reverse strand, counting down.
ACGGTAGGCAAACTTGCCGGCATTCCGGTTGTCGCTCAGATAGTCAACGCGACGAACCGCAGCAAATTGGGACGCAGCCTTCTCGAGAGCACGTTTGGTGTTCATCGTGATGCACCGGTTCCTGATTACCACTCCAGGCCTGCTCGCAAGCGCCTCAAGAGCCATCGCGGTGCATCAGGCGACACGGCTGAAGCGACCGCGAGCACCAATGGCAAGGTCGTTTTGTACACGACTTGCTACGGCAATCGAAATCATCCGGCCATTGACGAAGACCTTGTTACGGTCTTCGAGCACAACGGCATTCCTGTTGCACTGGCGGGAAAAGAGGTCTGTTGCGGCATGCCTAAGCTCGAGCTGGGTGACCTTGAGGCCGTCGCGAGAGCAAAGGACATCAATATTCCGATTCTTGCTGCGATGGTTGACGACGGCTGGGACATCGTCACGCCGATTCCATCGTGCACGCTGATGTTTAAACAGGAACTGCCGCTGATGTTTCCGGATGATGCGGACGTCCTCAAAGTACGCGACGCCATGTTCGACCCGTTCGAGTACCTGATGTTGCGTCACAAGGACGGCAAACTGAATACAGAGTTCAAGAACTCATTAGGCAAGGTTTCTTACCAGGTGCCTTGTCATCTGCGCGTGCAGAACATTGGTCTCAAGACGCGCGACCTCTTGCAGCTGGTACCGGATACACAGGTTGATGCGATTGAGCGTTGCTCGGGTCACGATGGCACCTATGCCGTAAAGAAAGAATTTCACGACACATCCAGGAAGATCGCACGACCAGTGGTTAATAAGGTGAAAAAGGCTGAAGCCGATCATTTCACCAGTGATTGTCCAATGGCAGCTGAGCAAATAGCTCAAGGCGTCGACGGCCATGGTGCCGAAAACCCGATGGGCCTTCTCAAGTACGCATACGGACTTTGACGGTAATGCAAAAACTAACACGCGACGATCTTTACAGCCTTGAGGAATATTCCACTGTTCGTAAAGCCTTTCGCGACAAGGTACTACGGCACAAGCGCAACAGGCGCCTCGCGCTCGGTACCAATGCAGCCCTGTATTTCGAGGACCGCTTGACGATGCAGTACCAGGTCCAGGAAATGCTGCGTATCGAGCGCATTTTCGAGGCTGATGGCATTAACGAAGAACTTGATGCCTACAATCCGCTGATACCGGATGGCACGAACTGGAAAGCGACGTTTATGGTCGAATTTGCCGAAGAAGAAGAGCGTCGCGAGATGTTGACGCAACTTGTCGACATCGAAAACCTTGTTTACATGCAGGTTGGTGAGCTGGACAAGTGTTACGCGGTCGCTGATGAGGACCTGGAGCGCGCGGATGCCACAAAGACGTCGGCGGTTCACTTCATGCGCTTCGAGCTATCCAACGACCAGGTGGCTGCCCTGAAGGATGGTGCCGAGTTGACCGCTGGTATCGACCATGAAAACTATAAGGTCAAAATCTCGCCTGTTGCCGACAATATTCGCGTCTCACTGCTCGGCGATCTGGACTAGTCTGGGGAACAATGACCTTAATTAAGGTGCCTGTCTCTCCAATTCAAGCTAGAATCCGCCCGAGCTTCGCTTGGCAACCTCTGAAAACTTATTAAATGGCAAAACGTTACGACGCGGCGGACATTGAAGTCCTTAGTGGGCTGGAGCCTGTACGGCGCCGGCCAGGCATGTACACCGATACGACTCGGCCGAACCATCTCGCTCACGAAGTAGTCGATAACAGCGTCGACGAAGCGCTTGCAGGCCACTGCAAGAAAATCGAAGTCACCGTTTACAAAGACGGCTCACTCGAGGTCATCGACGATGGCCGCGGCATGCCAGTCGACAAGCATCCCAAGGAAAAAATACCCGGCGTCGAATTGATCCTGACGCGGTTGCATGCAGGCGGCAAATTCAATCACAACAATTACCAGTACTCCGGTGGACTGCACGGCGTCGGTGTGTCGGTTGTGAACGCGTTATCCAGGAATCTTGAGATCTGGATTCGCCGTAACGGTAAGGAATACAACATGAGCTTCGCCGGCGGCAAGAAACGCGGCAAGCTTGAGGTGGTTGGCACTGTTGGCAAAGCCAACACAGGGACGACGATTCGTTTCTGGCCTGACCCGCAATATTTCGATTCCGCAAAGATCTCTGTATCGCGACTCAAACATGCGCTGCGTGCTAAAGCAGTTCTCTGTCCCGGACTGACGGTCAAGCTCAATGTCGAGCAAACGAAAGAAAAAATCGAGTGGTGTTACTCAGGTGGTCTTGAAGAGTACCTGCTCGAGGCCATCGGTGGCGGTGAGCTGTTGCCCACCGAACCATTCTCGGGAAGCCTGACCGGCAACAATGAGGCCGTCGATTGGGCCGCACTATGGCAGGTTGCTGGTGGGCAGGCGGTTAGCGAAAGCTACGTGAACCTGATTCCCACCGCGCAGGGCGGAACGCATGTTAATGGCATGCGTACCGGGCTCACAAATTCCATCCGCGAATTCGCTGACTTCAGAAGCTTGTTACCGCGAGGCATCACAATTGCGCCTGAGGATGTTTGGGACGGCCTGAATTTCGTGCTGAGCGTCAAACTCGAGGACCCACAATTCTCGGGGCAGACAAAAGAAAGGCTGTCGTCTCGAGAATCCGCCGCGTTCGTTAGCGGCGTTATCAAAGACAGTTTCTCACTGTGGCTCAACCAGCACCCGGAAACCGGTGACCTGATTGCCCAGCTTGCGATAAGTAAAGCGCAGCGCCGGCTCAAGGCCGCGAAGAAAGTCGTTCGCAAGAAGATCGTCTCGGGTCCGGCCCTGCCTGGAAAACTGGCCGATTGCACGTCCCAGGAACCTGAACTCTGCGAGCTGTTTCTTGTGGAAGGTGACTCCGCCGGCGGCTCTGCCAAGCAGGCGCGCGATCGCAATACACAGGCGATCATGCCGCTGCGGGGCAAGATTCTGAACACCTGGGAGGTTGACTCCAGCGAGATCCTGGCATCGCAGGAGGTGCATGACATCAGCATCGCGTTGGGCATAGATCCGGGCGATACCGACCTCGACAGTCTTCGTTATCATAAAGTTTGTATCCTTGCCGATGCAGATTCGGACGGCCTGCATATCGCGACACTGATCTGCGCATTGTTTCTGCGGCACTTCCGCGAACTGGTGATGGCGGGACATGTGTACGTTGCGATGCCGCCGTTGTATCGGATCGATGTCGGTAAGCAGGTGTTCTACGCGCTCGACGACAGCGAGCGTAAAGGCATACTCGACCGAATCGAGGCCGAAAAGCTGCGCGGGAAGGTAACCGTTACACGATTCAAAGGCCTCGGTGAGATGAACCCCGCACAGTTGCGCGAGACAACCATGAATCGCGACACGCGGCGCCTGGTACAACTAACCGTTAGCGGCAAGGACAAGACCGATCAGCTCATGGACATGTTACTCGCGAAGAAGCGGGCCAAAGATCGTCGCAAATGGCTCGAAACCAAAGGCAATCTTGCCGAGGTATAGGCCCTAATATGCAGAATAGTCTGAATCTCGAAGGCGTGGAGCAGCAACCGCTAAAGGAGTACACCGAGAAGGCGTACCTCGACTACTCGATGTACGTCATCCTGGACAGGGCATTACCGCAGATTGGCGATGGCCTGAAACCCGTGCAAAGACGCATCATCTATGCGATGAGCGAGCTTGGTCTGTCTGCCGGCCAGAAGCCGAAAAAATCAGCCCGTACGGTCGGCGATGTTATTGGCAAGTTCCATCCGCATGGCGATTCAGCGTGCTACGAAGCGATGGTACTGATGGCGCAGGACTTTTCGTACCGCTATACGGTTATCGACGGGCAGGGCAACTGGGGTTCAACTGACGATCCGAAGTCGTTCGCAGCAATGCGCTACACAGAATCGCGGCTCACACCGTATGCGAAGAGCCTGTTGCAGGAGCTTGCGCACGGTACAGTCGATTGGGTACCCAATTTCGATGGCACGATAGACGAGCCCGTCGTGTTACCTGCGCGATTGCCAAACCTGTTGCTGAATGGCACGACCGGCATTGCTGTCGGTTTGTCCACAGATGTGCCGCCGCACAACCTGAAAGAAGTAGCGAGCGCGCTGATCCACTTGATTGATAATCCGAAAGCCAATGTCACGGCGTTAATGAAACACATCAAAGGCCCCGACTACCCGACGGGGGGTGAGCTTGTTTCACCGCGCGATGACATCAAAACCATTTATGAAACCGGCAGCGGTACATTGCGTTTGCGTGCGGCATATAAAATCGAGAACGGTGACATTGTGATTACTTCGCTGCCGCACCAGATATCTGGTGGCAAGGTGCTCGAGCAAATCGCAATGCAGATGCGCGCCAAAAAGTTACCGCAGGTTGAAGACTTGCGTGACGAATCGGATCACGAAGATCCGACGCGTCTTGTCATCAGCCCCAAATCAAATCGCGTCAATAAAGACGAGTTGATGTCGCACCTGTTTTCGACGACGTCACTCGAACGAACCTGCCGCGTCAATATGAACATCATCGGCCTGGATGGCCGGCCACAGGCGTTTAGCCTGGTTGGGCTGCTGAGCGAATGGCTCAAATTCAGGAAGGAAACGGTCAGGCGTCGCCTGAGTCACCGCTTGCAGATTGTCACTGATCGCCTGCACATCCTCGACGGCCTGCTGGTTGCCTATCTGAGTATTGATGCGGTTATCAAGATCATCCGCGAAGAGGATGAGCCCAAACCCGTGTTGATGAAGCGCTTCAAACTGACCGACATCCAGGCCGAAGCCATTCTAAACCTCAGGTTGCGCAATCTCGCCAAACTTGAAGAGATGAAGATCCGCGGCGAGCAGGATGAGTTGAACGAAGAACGCGAGTCGTTGGAGAAAACGCTTAAAAGTGCCGCGCGACTAAAAACGCTCATTAAGAAAGAGATTCTCGAGGATGCCGGGGCCTACGGTGACGATCGGCGTACTGAGATTGTGGAACGTCAGGCCGCTCAGGCTCTCGACGAGACTCAACTCGTGTCGAGCGAACCGGTAACGGTTGTTTTGTCGAAACGCGGCTTCGCGCGCGCGGCGAAAGGCCATGAAGTCGATGCACTGGCACTAAGCTACAAGTCCGGTGATGGCTACCTCGCCGCTGTGCAAGGTCGCAGCAACCAGCTGGCGATGTTTATTGATAGTACAGGTCGTGTTTACAGCGTCTCCGCACACACATTGCCATCTGCACGCGGGCAGGGTGAGCCCCTGTCCAGTCGTTTCAAGTCGCCCGATGGAGCTGAGTTTTGCGGTGCCATGATCGGCGACAATGATCAGAAATACCTGCTCGCGAGCGATGCCGGTTACGGCTTTATTGCGACGCTCGGGGATCTGGTCACGCGTAACAAAGCCGGTAAGGCTATATTGCGCGTGCCGGCAGGTGGCAGGGCGGTTGTGCCTGCGCCGGTTCCTGCAGATACCGAGTGCCTGATCGCGGCGGTCAGCTCGATCGGTCGATTGTTGATGTTTGAAATGGATGAGTTGCCGGAACTTGCCAAAGGCAAAGGCAACAAGCTAATCAATATTCCAACAAAGAAATATCAGGGTGGTGAAGAGAAGCTCGTCGCGGCTGCGGTTGTTCCGGAGGACGGTAATCTGCAGGTATACAGCGGCAGCCGCATCATGACGATCAAGTGGAATGACACAGATCAGTACTATGGAGAGCGCGCGCTGCGGGGCAGTTTGTTACCGCGTGGCTGGCGTACTGTTGATCGCCTGGTCGGCCTCGCCAAGTAACTCTGAACAAACAACTCTAGCCGGCTTTGGTGTCGACCTTGCCCGACTCGATTTCCATCTCCGCCGTTTTTTCATTGTCGCTTCGCGGCATTTCAACGGTGTTGTTATCGGCATCCATATTGACTGTCGGGTTGATGCCCGTATCATCCGCGTCGCCAATCTCGTCGTTCCTGGCCGGTAGCTGAGCGGTAACGTCAAGTTCGGTGACGGTCGCCATTGGCATTTCCGCAGTAGTGTCGACCGGATCTTCATCCAGTCGTGCAGAAAGTTCGGCAGCGGCCTTGGAGATCTCGAGGTTGAGCGCCTGGGTGGCAGTCATTTCGTCCTCGTAGTCCTGTTCGAGAATCTTGTAGTCGACTTCCTGGCTAACCGTGTACTCATTGGTGATCAGGTCGCTGTCGTCTGTGTCCATCTGGATTGCTTCGAGGTCACGTTCCGTAACGTCGTCCGGATGCGGCATCTTGGTGGCGTCCATAATCACTGACATATCGTAGTCGTCGTCATCCGGCAAGACCTCACTCTCGAGGATTGATTCCGTATCGATACGGACCGGCGGAATGATGTTCGTTTCTACTGTCGTGTCACCGCTGGACATTTCCTCGGGCAGATCGAAATCAACAGTCGTGGTTGCGGCAAATGCGAAGTCCTGCGCGATATCGACATCTGTACCCTCCTGCAATCCTGTGCCAACAATCAGGTCGGCATCCAGCTCAAACTGCTCGGGGAGCGGGGCTTCGTCGGGGAACGCGAAATCCGGATCTGCAATTGTCTCTACCCTCTCCGTGTCGCCATCGGATTGACGTCTGCGCGATGGCGCAGCGGCCGCGCTAATTGGCGTTGAACCGAAGCGGTCGCCGAATCGACCGAACAGGAACAGGCCGGCAATAAGCGCAATACCACCGCCAACAAACCACAGCAACCAGTTTGTGGTCGTGGGTTCAGCCGCCGTCGAAGTCTGAATTACCGCAACTGGTACATTCGGCGTTGTCGAGGTGGCTTCAGGGGCGTCGAGCAGGGTCTCGGGAATGATGGTGGTGCCAACGTTTGTGGAGCCAACGGGTGTCACGAACGGGTTGTCGCTGTCCAGAATGACATCACCGGGCCGCAATTCGGACGCAGGCGCCTCGGAAACCGTGTCGGCCATCGGTTCATAAGTAGCGCTTTCTGTGACCGGTTCTACATCTTCAATGACCGTCGCTACGGCTGTTGGAGTTACTGCGTCGACGGTCGGAACGTCAGTCGCGGCAAAGTCCGGAAGATCCAGCCAGCTGCCGGCTTTTAGTTTGTTCGGGTCGCCGTCGAGAAAAGCATCCGGATTAGCGTCAAAGATCGCGTTAACTGTGGGCCAGAGTCCAATTGAGCGGTTCTCGATACGCTGTGCAATCTCAGACAGAGAGTCGCCCGGCTGTACCTGGTAACGAGTGGTGTCACTGATCGGGGCGGTGTTAACCGGACGTTGGCGGGTAACGCTGCGCGCCGGTGCTGCAACTGGTGCTGATACGACAGGACGGGACGTTATTGGCGTCGCTGCAACGGGCGTTGTCGTAGCTGTATCTGCACGTCCTGCCGGGTCAACCATAAGCATGTATTCCCGGCTCAGGTTCGGCGTGTAAGGGCAACGGACATTGACTCGCAGGCTCATGAGCGGCTCGCGTACAAGCGAACTGCCGGTAATCGCGATGACGCCATCAGCAACGATGAGCGATGCGCGGCTGACCGACGGTAAGCCACCCGACGAAAGGCCGGGCTGCAGGGTTACGCAAGTGTCGGACAAGGCTTCATTCGGTGCCAGTGCATAGGCGATGCTTGCGCGCAGGGGTTGCCCGAGTGTGGAGTGAACCTTAATGTCGCTGAGCTCGAGTGCCGAAGCCGGAGCGATGGCGAGGCTGCCGCCAACGGCAACCAGGGCCGGAAGCAGTATTTTTTGTCCCATATCAGTTCGTATGACCGGATCTGACTTGGATTTAGTGGCTTTCTTCACTTCTCGGCACTCCGTGGTATCAGCGTCTGCGAATTCCTGAATCGTCATCACGACGAATTGCAGGGTTATTCTATGTTTTGCCGTTGCGCTGTCGTTAGCGGATGGTTCCAATACCGCAGTGTGAACTACGTCACACTCTAAATTCCTTTTTAAATCAATTAGTTCGCGTTGGCTGCGACTAAATCATCCAATGTGACGTGCTTTCCGGAGACTGTGTCCTCCAAAACCACCTCGGGTTCGTGAACATAATGTCCCTGCATGAAGTCGAGGCCGAGTTGAAACAGCACCGCCATGGCGTTCGCATTCTCGACTCGTTCGGCGACGGTCTTGATGCTCCGCTCGTTTGCCGCCCGCACGATCCCTTCAACCGATTTTTGCATGCCAGGGTCGGTGATCAGTGTGTGCATCAATTCGCCGTCAATCTTGATGTAGTCGGGCTTGAGGATGTCGAGAATCTGGAAGCGTTCCTGGTCTATACCGTAGTTCTCGAGCGCAAATCCGATGCCCAGTTTGCGTAATTTCGTTACAACCGAACGGGTCTGCTTGATGTGTTTGGCTGCGTCGCGCTCAGGCAGCTGCATGACAAGGCGCGTGCAATCGAATTCGCGTTTGTCAAATTCCTGCTCCATCCACGCAATCGTCGAAGCGTCGAGGACCGACTGCCGGGAAAGCCGAACGAAAACGCGATCTGCGTTCGAGTTGTTGCAGAATTCGATAGCGGCTTTCACCATCCACCTATCGATGTTCTTCATCATGTTGTTACGTTCGGCGGCCGGCAAGAACTCTGACGGTAATACCGAGTTTCCTTGTTCGTCGAGCATCCGCACGAGCAGGTCATACATTTCGATGCCATCGCTGCGCAGGCCCGCAATGGGCAGTTGAGCAAGACGGAAGCGATCATCCATAAGCGCTGATTTGAGGTGCTTGACCCAGATAGCGTCGAATTCCTGTTGCTTCGTGTCCTCTGCCGCACTGTCGCTAAGTACGACCGAATTGCCGCCAGCCTGTTTTGCGATTTTGTATGCATCAACGGTAGCGGTGACAAATTTTTCGAGCGTGCTGTAAACCTCGTTTGCTGCACAGACGCCGACCGAGCAAGTCAGGGGAGTTGATTTGTCGTCGACATCGAACGTCAGTTTGCGGATGTGTTCGCAGAGTTGTTTGCCCCAGACTTCGGCATCGCGTGCTTTGCCTCGTTCGAGAAGCACCATAAGTGCTGTGCCCTCAAACCGGCCGGCGACGTCGCGAGGGTGCATGCGTTTTCGTACCGCTTCAGCAAATTGAGCAAGAATTTCATCGGAATTGAGGATGCCAACTCTCTCGCAAACGTCGGCAAAATTGTCTATTCGTACATAGGCCAGCACGTGCAGGCCTGATGCAGGCTTGCGGCGAAGTCGCTTCTCGATCCGTTCCAGGAATTGCGCCCGATGAAAAAGCAGGGTCGTGGGATCCCGCTTTAGCGCGTCGTGGACGAGTTTGGTGGGTTCCTGAATTTGTCTGTCGGCTGCGGAGATGCGCACCTGCACACACGGACCATTGTCGAAAACAAATTTGCGAAACTCGAGGTGAACCTCGTTGTCATCGCTACTTGTGATGTGCGACTTGGCAATGAGCTTTTCATTCACCGCCCATTTTCCGGCGATGGCCGCAACCAGAGCACCCTTGATAGCGGCCTGGCTTTCGGGTTCGAAACTATCCATCAGGGGCAAGCCAATGACCTCATCATTGCTGGCTGCCCGAAACAGAGCTAGCCAGGCATCGTTGACGTCAGTAATGATCCCTTCCTCGACCAGCGCGATTGCGCTCGACGACGACTGCATGTGGTCTTTTAGCTGCCGTTTGTATTCCGTGGCCGAGTGAATCGTCGAATTCAACGCTCGTTCCACGCGCAGTGCGCGCAATTCGCGCGTAACGACTGACTGCAGTCGATCTCGAAGACCAATGGAAACAAGATCGCAGGCGCCGCTCTTCATCGCTTCCAGAATGTGCTTCTCGTCTGCTTCTTCCTGCAGGGCGATAACCGGTACTTCAGGGTTATGGCGGTCTTTTTGTTTTATGACCTGTCTGATGGAATCCGGATAGCGGTCGCAATTCAGAATCAACAGCTCAACTGGTTCATCGGCCAGTAGCTTACTGAGATCGGTAGGGGTTTTGACCCAGTGGCATTGCGCCGCATGCCCGGCATCGCGAAGCGTGCCGTTTATCAGCGCAACGTCATCCTGGCTTTCACTCAGGATGGCTATCGAGATGCTATGGCGCCCGTTCAAATTGCGTTCCTTGCGACGGCCCGGTGATTTCCGTATCGGCCCGGATTCTGTTAAGAAGTAAGGAGTCTAGCACTGCCGTTGCAGGTGTCTCGGTCGGTATGCCAAAACCGTGACGGGTATCAAATTTCGGTGTGCTTTCGGTGCGATCACTGTGATAATCCGACTTTCAGTGGCACTCATTTGGGACTGCGGTATCATCCGACGTTATGGCAAATTACAACACTAGTGAATTCAAATCGGGGCTCCGGATCATTATTGATAATGACCCGTGCATCATTGTTGAGAACGAGTTCGTCAAACCGGGCAAGGGACAGGCGTTCAACCGTGTGCGCATCAAGAACCTGAAAACCGGCAAGACGGTCGACAAGACATTTAAGTCGGGAGAGAGCGTTGAGGCTGCTGATGTCATGGACACCGACATGCAGTACCTCTACAACGACGGCGAGTTCTGGCATTTCATGGTTGCCGACACATTTGAACAGTACGCGGCCGATGAAAAAGCTGTTGGCGATGCCAAAGACTGGATTAGTGACGGGGACATCTGCCAGATCACGCTGTGGAATAACTCGCCGCTACTTGTCGAGCCACCCAACTTTGTTGAGCTGGAGATTGTTGAGACTGACCCCGGTGTCAAAGGTGATACGGCAAGCGGTGGGGTTAAACCGGCGACGTTATCGACCGGCGCGGTTGTTCGAGTGCCCCTGTTTGTGGATCAGAACGAAACGATTCGCGTAGACACACGCTCACGCGAGTACGTTTCCAGGGTCAAATAAACTTCCTGCCCGACTGCGATTCGCAAAACGCGCTGCACAACAATTCCAGACCTTCCTTATCGATCGCGTTAAAGCGGTCTGTTATCGGGCTATCGATGTCCAGCACACCGACAAGCGCTCCATCGATAATGAGTGGCACGACGATTTCGGAGAGCGAGGCATCGTCACAAGGAATGTGGCCCGGAAACTCGTGCACGTTTGGAACAAGTTGTGTTTCGAGCGTTGCCGCAGCTGTGCCACAAACGCCACGGCCTATCGGAATTCGAATACATGCGGGCTTGCCCTGGAATGGCCCCAGCACCAGTTCGCCGTCGCGCAAAACGTAAATTCCCAGCCAGTTAATTTTATCGAGCGCGTTGAATAGCAAACCGACGAAGTTACTTGTGTTGGCAAGTACATCTGGTTCATCGGCGACGAGTGCTTCGAACTGAGATTTCAACAAATTGTAATCAGAGCTTTCCATTGGTGTACTCGCTGCCAAAGGTGACTACCTCACGTATGTCGTCAGAGCCGTCGAAGATCATTTGTAGCCGCTCAAATCCCACGGCAACTCCGGCACACTGGGGGAGGCCGGAATCGAGTGCGCCGATTAATTGCCTGTCCCAGGGCGGCTCGGTTTGTCCCGAGTCACGTCTCTTGCGCAGGTCACTGTCCATACGCCGACGTTGTTCCGCGGCGTCGGTCAGCTCGACATATCCGTTTGCGAGTTCGATCGAACCACAGAAGACCTCGAAACGGTCGGCGAAAAGAGGGTCGTTCGGGCATACTCTTGCCAGCGCTGCCTGGCTTGCGGGGTAATGCTGAACCACGGTTAATTCGTCAGGCACAAATTGTGGCGCTATCACCGTTGCAACGATCAGATCCAGCCAGGCGTCTTTATCTGTCCCAATGCTGGCACGCAGCGTCTCATCGGCGTCACAGCAGGCCGCAAGCTCGTCAACTGACGTGTCTGTTATGTCGATAGCAGCGAATTCCTGCAAGATGTCGGCAAAATCGAATCGCACAACGCTGTTTGCCAGGGTCGGCAAATCCAGGCAGGTCGCGATGAAGTGCGTCGTGTCATCAATTATTTGGCTTAATTCGAATCCCAGGCGATACCACTCAACCATCGTGAACTCCGGCGCGTGCCACTGGCCCGCCTCACCATCCCTGAATACACGGCAAATTGAATAGATGTCGGGGTAACCTGCCGCCAGCAATCGTTTCATGCAGAACTCGGGCGACGTATGCAGAAAATACTTGCGGCCATCACGCGTGGACACCGCGAGGCTCTCGATGTTCGCATCTGTAACTGCGTACTGGCTCAAGGCAGGAGTGTCGACCGCGAGAACGTCCTGAGCTACGAAGTAGTCACGCGCCCGACACATCATTGCTTCGCGGCTACGAGCTGCCGCCGGTCCGCCGGAAGGCTGCCAATCGCTCACGCGGCGATGTCCTGAATCTTGCCGATTGACTCTCCCATGCGAACGGTCTTACCGGGTTCGAGATCGTCGTGCCATTCACAGGTGTGCTCGGGCATCAGGATGATGACGGTGGATCCCATATTGAACCAGCCGAGCAGGTCTCCCTTGCTGATGGTGTCGGGTCCGCTGCTCAAATCTACTGTCTCGACGACGCCGTTCTTGCGTGGCCGAATCTGTCCGCTCCACGGGGTGCTAATGCTGCCAACATTGAGGGCGCCAACAAATACCAACGCCGCCGGACCGTGCGAAGTTTCGAAATGCAGGACAAGCCGTTCGTTGCGTCGAAACAGCCCTGGAACGCATTTCGCGGTGGCAGCGTTGACGCTGAACAAATCGCCGGGAACGTATCTTGCAGCGACGACTTTGCCATCGAACGGCGCGTGCACGCGGTGATAGTTGTATGGCGCAAGATAGATCGTCGCGAACGAGCCATTTGCAAGCGCAGCAGCCTGATCCAGGTCGGTCGCGAGCAAGTCCTCAAGTGTGTAGTCGATGCCCTTCGCCTGCATGATGCTGCCGGCCAGCATCCGGCCAGACCTGCTGACCGTGCCATCTACCGGAGAAACGATAGCTCCAGGTTGCGCATCGATCGGCCGGGCATCGCCCTTGAGCTGTCGAATGAAAAAATCGTTAAATGATTCGAAGCCACCCGGAATTTCGAGCTCGACCTCTTCGGTTTCGACATCGAAGTGCAATATGAAGCGTTTGATGAGCAGGTCTTTTATGGCAGGTGTACGAATTCTCGCGAGCCGATAAACGATCGCCGTCAGCCAGAATCGAGGCAGCACATACTGCAGAAATACGAAAAATCGCGCGCGCATGGAAGAATTACCGGTCGAAATCTGTGTTAACGCTTAGCAGCAGTGCCTCACCAGCGAAAAACTGCAGCGTCACTGAATCAAAATCGTTGCCTGGCCGCATCAGCATCAGATGCTTGCCGCCAGGCTCGAAACTCACGGTCTCCCCGGGCTGCAAGGTCAGCACCTGGAGTGGAACCATGCGGGCGACCTCATCTTTTATGATCGTCTCGTGCATCTCAACCGAGGCGAATTGTGGACTTGTGACATGTGAAATGTTGATGCTTTGCGCCGAGTTGTTGGTCAGCTTGAAGTAGCCGGCGCTCATGCGCATGCCCGGCACAGATTGGGTAACGACGACGTCACTTGCGGCCAACGGCGCTTGTGCTTCGGAACATGCCGCCATCAGCAGCGTGAAGAGAACAGCGAGAGTAAGTTGTTTCATTGTGCGTTCATTATAATTGGCAAATCATGTACGAAGTTCTCTGCTAAATGCGGAGAGCCGAACAGGGCTTGAAACCGGCCGTCAGGATCTATGAGGAGAACGACAGCTGAATGGGCGACCGAGTAATTTTCCTCGTCCGGCCCGGATTTCTCGAAGAATATGCCGAGGCTGTTAGTGAGCTTCCGGAGTTCGTCCATGGAACCCGTGATACCGAGACTATCTGCGCCGAAATGATCCACGTATTGTCCGATCACATCAGGCGTGTCGCGTTCGGGGTCGACACTGACGAGCACGATGCGCGGCAGCGGTTGCTGGCCGGCATCTGCTAGTTGTCGTTGCGCTTCTGCGAGAACCTGCAGCGTTAATGGACAGATGTCCGGACACTGTGTGAAGCCGAAGAACAGCAGGTCCCATTGCCCTTCGAAAACATCGCGGCCAATCGTCTGGCCACTCTGGTCCAGCAAGGAAAATTCCGGCAATTCGCTGCTGGCAGGCAAAATCGTGGCCGTAGTGGGCACAGGCGGAGGCGAGGCCAGCTGCAGCGAGAACCACGCACCGGTAGTGATTGCGGCGAGAGCGGCAAAGACAATAAAAGCTTTTCTGAAGTTCATTATTTGGCAGTTCGGTTTGCGCAATGCTCCTATTCTAAACGACACTCTTCATCTATGGCACAGACATCTGAACAAGCGACGACTGTTGAGGCGATCATCCGTGAGATCGCCAGTCGTTTCGACGCAGCAGACCTGAACTTCGGTCATGGCACGGATAATGCGGTCGACGAGGCCGCCTGGCTGGTATTCGCGCATCTTGGGCTGTCACATGACGATGTGCCGGCCGTTTATGGCAGGACCGTCGAGCCAGCCGAAGTGCGTGAGCTGGAAGCATTGGTCGAAAGACGGATTCGCGATCGTGTACCGGTTGCGTATCTCGTCAACCAGGCCTGGTTTGCCGGGCTCGAATTCTACGTCGACGAGCGAGTGCTGGTTCCGCGGTCGCCTTTCGCCGAACTCATTCATGATCGGTTCGTACCATGGCTGGTTGCGGAGGACGTCAAATCAGCGGTCGACCTCGGCACTGGCAGTGGCTGCATTGCGATCGCTATCGCAAAAGCGTTCCCCGATGCCGTTGTTGATGCAGTTGATATATCGACGGACGCACTCGATGTCGCGGCCATCAATATAGAGAAGCATGAGCTTGCCGATCGCGTCCGACTGGTTCAGTCCAGCTTTTTCGATAACCTGGAGGGCAGACACTACGACCTGATTGTGAGTAATCCACCGTACGTGGATAAAGAGGACATGGATGCTCTGCCGCGCGAATTTGGGCACGAACCCGAGTTGGGGCTGGCGGCAGGTGAAGATGGTCTGGATTCAGTGAACACGATCCTGCATCATGCATCGCGATTCCTGAACGACAAGGGAATACTCGTCTGTGAAGTCGGCAACAGTCAGCCAGCGTTGGAAAAACGTTATCCGGGTGTTGCATTTACGTGGCTGGAGTTCGAGCATGGCGGGTCAGGCGTATTCCTGCTGACAAAGCAAGATCTCGAGGATATATAAGGTGTCAGGTAGTAGTTTCGGTCGGTTATTTATCGTGTCGACGTTTGGCGAGAGCCACGGGCGGGCACTGGGTTGCGTGGTTGATGGTTGCCCACCAGGAATGGAGCTCAGCGAGAGTGACATTCAAGTCGACCTCGATCGCCGTCGTCCCGGACGTTCGCGTCATACGACGCAGCGCAACGAGCCCGATCAGGTACAGATCCTGTCAGGTGTATTCGAAGGTAAGACGACCGGCACGCCGATCGGGTTGCTTATCGAAAATGCCGATCAGCGCTCCAGGGATTACGGCGATATTAAGGACAAGTTCCGTCCCGGACACGCCGACTACACGTATCAACAAAAGTACGGCATTCGCGATTATCGTGGCGGGGGCCGCTCATCGGCGCGAGAGACATCGATGCGCGTGGCGGCCGGTGCGATCGCGCGCAAGTTTCTGCGCGAAAAGCTGGGCGTGGAGATAACGGGCTACCTCGCGCAGCTCGGCCCGATAAAACTGGCGGGCACTGACCTGTCCATCGTCAATGACAATCCGTTTTTTTGTGCGGATCCGGGACGTATGGACGAACTTGCGAAGTTCATGGATGACCTGCGAGCGCAGGGCGACTCCATTGGGGCAAAAATTAGTGTGCTGGCCAGCAATTTGCCGCCTGGTCTTGGCGAACCCGTGTTTGACAAGCTGGGCGCGGACATCGCGCACGGCTTGATGAGTATCAACGCTGTTAAAGGAATCGAGATCGGCGCCGGTTTTGCAGCCGTCACACAACGTGGTAGTGAACATCGTGACGAAATCGGGCCGGATGGCTTTAGCAAGAACGATGCCGGTGGGACCCTGGGCGGCATTTCGTCGGGACAGGACCTTCTCGCCAGCATCGCGTTGAAGCCGACCTCGAGCATTTCAGTTCCTGGCAAGACTATCGACTCGTCGGGCAAGCAGACCGAGATCGTCACCAAGGGCCGCCACGACCCTTGTGTGGGGCTGCGCGCAACCCCTATCGCCGAGGCGATGGTTGCTTTGGTGCTTATGGATCACTTCCTTCGCGATCGTGCCCAGAACGCCGACGTTGAATCGGGAGTACCAGTCGTATGACACGCAAATTTGATATTGCCGTCGTCGGCGCCACCGGTGCCGTCGGTGAATCGATGCTGGAAATTCTTACTGAACGGAAATTCCCGGTAGGCACCGTGTATGCACTCGCCAGCGAGCGTTCGATCGGCAAGACGGTCAGCTACCGCAATCGTGATCTGGCGGTCGATAATCTTGCCGATTTCGATTTTTCGAAAGCACAGATCGCGCTGTTCTCTGCAGGTGGCTCTGTGTCAGAAGAATATGCGCCGAAGGCGGCTGCGGCCGGCTGCGTGGTCATCGATAACACTTCTCACTTTCGTTATGACGACGATATCCCGCTTGTCGTGCCCGAAGTGAATCCCGATGCCATCGCAGCGTACGAGAGTCGAGGCATCATTGCGAACCCGAATTGCTCGACTATCCAGATGGTTGTCGCCCTGAAACCCATTTACGACGCAGTCGGCATCGAGCGAATCAATGTCGCTACATACCAGGCAGTTTCCGGGGCGGGCAAAAGTGCCGTCGAAGAATTAGTGCGACAAACGGCATGCTTGCTAAATGGTCGTCCACTCGAGCTCAAAGGTGATGCGAAGCAAATTGCGTTCAACGCAATCCCGCAAATCGATGTGTTCCAGGACAATCGCTACACCAGGGAAGAAATGAAGATGGTGTGGGAAACGCGCAAAATATTTGGCGACCAGAAAATCCTCGTAAATCCAACAGCCGTGCGCGTACCGGTTTTCTATGGCCATTCCGAGGCTGTACATGTTGAAACCAAAGAGAAGATCACGGCGGAGAAAGTGTGTGATTTGCTCAGGAATGCACCGGGCGTAACGCTGCTTGACGGCGTAAAAACCGGTGAATATCCGACAGCAGTGACAGAAAGCTCGGGCACCGACCCGGTCTACGTTGGCCGGGTCCGAGAGGATATTTCTCACCCACGTGGTATCAATCTCTGGGTAGTCTCGGACAACATACGTAAGGGCGCGGCTCTAAATAGCGTCCAAATTGCTGAAATATTGGCGAAAATCCATTTATAAGCTATAGTTCGACACCATATGTTAAACGCGGTCAGCCAGCCAAGAAGTGGCTCCTGAAGGCGCCGTTTACGGGGCATTACAGGGATCCGGAGATAAAAACTATGTCGCGACGACTGTCTCGAATTTCACTTGCGCTTGTCATCCTGATGTCGAGCCAGGTCTGGGCTCTGGGCCTGGGAGATATTCGACTGCAGTCTGCACTCAACGAGCCGTTGCGTGCGGAAATTGAATTGCTGTCGGCCACTCCTGACGAACTGGACAATCTCAAGATTGCCATGGCGTCGGCTGATACATTCGAACGGTATGGCCTGGACCGCCCGTTCTATCTGCAAGATATCCTGTTTCAAGTCGTCCGCAGTGGGCGTGCCGACGGCAACGTTGTAGAAATTCGTTCTGCCACGCCAATGGCCGAACCATTCCTGACCTTCCTTGTTGAGGCGACATGGTCACGTGGCAGGCTGTTGCGCGAGTACACCGTGCTTCTCGATCCACCGACGTTTGCGCCACCGGCAGCCGAAACCGCACCAGCAGTACAGGCACCAAGTCGTGCCACGCCGACAGATAGTGGCCAGATCAGACGCCCGGCACCCGCGCCGCAGCGCGCCGCTCCACAACCAGCTCCGACGCGGCAGGCAGCGCCTGCTCCCGAACGTTCGCTGCCAGAACAAGAACCACAACCGATGCGTGATGAGTCGCCGTACGACACGACGACGGGTGGTGCTTACACAGTCGCGCGCAGCGAAACACTGTGGGGCATAGCCTCACGAGTACGTCCCGATGGTCGCCTGACGATGAACCAGACGATGCTGGCGATTTTTGAGGCGAACCCTGCTGCATTTGGCGGCAACATCAATTTCCTCAGAGCGGGTGCGTCGCTGCGTATTCCAAGCGCAGACGAAATTATTCGCATTAACCGTGGCGAGGCTCTGGCAGAAGCACAGCGCCAGCACGCCATCTGGAGTGGAAGCACTGCTGCGCCAGCTGTTGCTGATACAACAGCTCGTCCCAACCTGACCCTTGTGCCGCCCGATGAAGATTATTCTGGCGACACCTACGGCGCTGATAGCGATACTACCTACGATGACGAGCCGTTGACTCGTGAAGACGAGATTGAGCAGCGCATCGACGAGCTTGAAGCTGCCGATGTGCCGCAACAACAGTCTCTGATCGAAATTCGGGACAACGAACTTGCAGCATTGCGCGAAGAGCTTGCACGTATTCGAGGTGAAATATACGAGCCGCCCGTCGACGACACGGTGGTTGATGACGCGGATGCCGTCGATGATGCAGACCTGTTCGCTGATGGTGATGTAGCGACGGACGATGTTGTGGCTGATGACGCAGCCGGCGAGCCGGACGCAGCGGCTGCAGATGCGGCGAGCAGCGACATTATCCGCAGGCCGACGCGTTCGGAGCCGAGTCTCGTCGAAAAGGCTATAGCCGCGCTGACAAGCATCTGGGCAATAATTATAGGTGCCATTGTGGTCGTCGGTGGCTTGCTGTTCTGGTTCATGCGTCGCGGACGTGACGATGACGAAGGTACGGACACCTGGCGGTCTCTCGATTCAGACGATATGGGCGCCGAGGAAGGTGCTGCGACGGCAACGCTGCGCGCACCAGTTCGCGATGATGAGTCGATTATGGTTGTCGAGCAGGAGTCCGGTATCCGGCCTCTCGACGATGAGACCATGGACGTGCCGGCTCCAGACTTCGTAGAAGCACCGGCGGAGCCACCGGTGGCGTCGGTAGAAGCGAAAGATCCGACAGGCTCGTTCGATTCGCTCGAAGATACGTTCAGTAGTGAAACGGCGATCAACCTTGATCAGTCCGATCCAATAGCTGAGGCCGATTTCCATATGGCCTATGGTCTTTACGATCAGGCTGCCGACCTGGTTAACGGTGCGTTGGAGATCGAGCCGCAAAATCAGGATCTGCTGACGAAGCTCTGCGAAATCTATTTTGTCTGGGGTAACCGCGATGCTTTTGTTGATGCGGCGGGCCGTCTTAATGCCGCTGTTGGCGATGGCGCAAGTGAAGATTGGGACAAGATCGTCATCATGGGCCAGCAGATAGCAGGAGATGACGCGCTCTTTGCCGGCGCCAGTGCAGCTGGCGCGACGAAGGCAGTCGACCTGTCCTTTGACGCGGAATCTGATGAGACCGGCGCGCTCGATATGGAGTTCATCGACGATTCCGGCTCGAGCGATATCGTTGATCTTGGCTCGGGCGATAGCGAATCTGAGCCCGCAGAAGACGATGGCATGGACTTCCTGTTTGACGATGACGCAACCGAGGTTGTCGACGAGGAAGAAGCAACGGTTGAAAGCTCGGCTGTTGCAGCGCCGGATTTCGACCTGACAGCGGAAATGCCGTCAGTTGAGGAAACAGCTGAAATGCCGTCTCCGGACTCAACTGTGGAAACGCCAACCATCGAGCAGCAGTTCGATGTGCTTACCGGTACCGCGGAACTGCCTTCGTTGGAAGGCACCACGGACGATGCGGTAGAAAGCGCTGACCAGACCGCAGAGATTAACCTCGATGACCTTGGTCTGGATGTCGATAGCCTGGCCGAGACCGAGCTGGCGTCGTTCGATGATCTCGATGTGACCGGCGAAAACCCGGCTCTGTCAGACACAGGCATAAACCGGGCACTCGACGATCTGGCTGACGTCACCGGCAAGAATCCCGAAATCGATCCGAACGACACGGGTATGCAGGAGACGCTCGGTGATGAAACCGGAATCAATGAGGCGCTCGGCGATGCAACCGGGATCAGCGCGGCGCTGGATGAGGCCCTGCTCGACGCAACTGGCGTAACGCAGGTCCTAAGCGAAGATTTCGCCGTCGAAACGGCAGCCGACGCCGGTGAAACCCTCTCTGACGAAGACGCAACCATGCTTGCGCCAGGTTACGGCGATGACGACACACCTGAAGAACTTGCCGATGATGCGGCGACGCTGCTCGCGAGCCTCGATGACGATGAAGGTGAAGGGGACTTTGATTTTGCCAAGACCGAGGCACTGCCGAAGGATGTCTTCACGGGCAACGTGAACCTCGACGAAACCGGCGAACTACCGGCTGTTGCCAGCACGGATGTTGACCTGGATCTCGATGACCTGACTGCGGCCTTAAAGGTCAGCGAACAGGCGGGCGATACGATTGAGCAAATACGTGACGATGCGACAGTAGAGCAGCCGCGCCCGGCAATTGCGCCGGAAGAAGAAGCTGAAACGTTGTCGTTAGGCCCCGAAGACATGAGCGAAGACCTGCACGATGCGCGCACGATGACTGAGGTCGGAACCAAACTGGATTTGGCGCGGGCCTATGTCGACATGGGCGACCCGGGTGGTGCTCGTTCTATCCTCGAGGAGGTCCTTGACGAAGGAGACGAAGGTCAGCGGCAGCAGGCCCAGCAACTCCTGGACTCCTTGCCGAGCTAATAATGCCCAGGCTGCCGTAGGCTCGGCGGCCGCTATCCCCGCATGCGAATCGCGCTTGGCATCGAGTACGACGGGACGGCATACAACGGCTGGCAACGACAGCGTACAGGTGTCGGAGTACAGGAGCGCATCGAACAGGCACTCAGCAAAGTCGCTAATGAACCTGTCGAGATCATCTGCGCCGGTCGAACGGATACTGGCGTGCACGCTTCGGGCCAGGTTGTGCATTTCGACACAAAAAGCGAGCGCAGCAGCCGGGGATGGTTGCTGGGTGCGAACAGCAACCTTCCTGACGATGTCAATGTAACGTGGGTTCAGCCGGTAAGTGACAACTTTCATGCGCGATTCTCGGCCGTCGCTCGCAGCTATCGTTACCTGATCCTCAATCGCTTCGAACGCTCGGCGCTGCATCGCAATCGTGCCTGGTGGGTATACGATGCTCTCGACCTGGACTCGATGCAGGAAGCCGCAACGTTTTTGCTCGGTGAACACGACTTCTCTGGGTTTCGGGCAGCCGCTTGCCAGGCATCGACGGCGGTACGCAAGATTTCGCATATATCTCTCACCCAACGGGGCCCGTGGATAGAGCTGGAAGTGACGGCAAATGCGTTTCTGCAACATATGGTTCGTAACATCACCGGTACGTTGGTGACAATAGGGCGGGGCGATGAATTGCCCGCTTGGGCGGCCGAAATACTGGCGAGCAGGGACCGAAAAATGGGCGGTATCGCCGCGCCGCCGCATGGCCTGACCCTGGTTTCTGTTGCCTATCCTGAAGAGTTCGATTTGCCAGCCGACCCGAACACAAAATTGAGATAAGATGCGCTTATGAGCTGGTTCGAAAAATTAATGCCCTCGCGCATAAGCACCGAGAATCGCACGCGCTCGGTACCTGAGGGCGTCTGGATCAAGTGCCAGAAATGCGACGCGCAACTGTATCGAAATGAGCTGGAGCGCAATCTGCATGTGTGCCCGAAGTGCAATCATCACATGCGTATTGGCGCTCGCCAACGGCTCGACTTTTTCCTCGACCCGCAATCACAGGAAGAGTTGTCGGCGGGGCTCGAGCCGCAGGATCCTCTGAAGTTTCGCGACAGTAAGCGTTACCGCGAGCGAGTCTCAATTGCGCAGAAGAAAACCGGCGAAAAAGATGCTCTCGTATCTGCGACAGGTACTCTGCACGGTCGTCCCGTTGTCGTCTGCGCATTCGAGTTCGGGTTTATGGGTGGTTCCATGGGCTCTGTTGTGGGCGAGCGTTTCGCGCGCGCGGCAAACTACGCTACTGAAAATAAAATGCCGCTCATTTCATTTGCCGCCAGCGGCGGTGCCCGCATGCAGGAGGCCTTGTTTTCCCTGTTGCAGATGGCCAAGACATCGGCGGCTCTGGCGCAACTTGGAGCTAAACGCGTACCGTACATATCGGTTCTTACCGATCCGACGACCGGCGGAGTATCGGCCAGTCTGGCTATGCTCGGCGATGTAAATATCGCTGAGCCCAATGCATTAATCGGCTTCGCCGGCCCCCGCGTCATCGAGCAAACTGTCCGGCAGAAGCTGCCTGAAGGTTTTCAACGCAGCGAGTTCCTTCTCGATCACGGCGCGATCGACATGATCGTGGATCGTCGCCAAATGCGTTTCCAGGTTGCTGATCTGTTGGCGAAGTTCGAACACCGTCCGCCGCCTGTCGAGAAGTAATGCCGCTGATGAGCCCGGCCACTTTGCCTCTGCCTGACTGGCTGGCCCGACTCGAGACACTGTCACCTCGTGAGATCGATCTCGGTCTGGATCGCGTGAACGAGGTTCTCGAGCGACTCGCGCTGCAACGGCCGCAGAACGTGTATCACGTGGCTGGCACTAACGGCAAAGGTTCCTGTGTGGCGATGCTCGAAGCGCTATTGCGGCACGACGAGACCTGCGTCGGTAGCTACACCTCTCCCCATATCATCCGTTATAACGAACGTATTCGTATTAATGGCCGTGAAGCAAGCGATGCACAAATCGTCGCGGCATTCGAACGTATTGAAGCACTGCGCGGCAGCGTGCCGCTAACGTACTTCGAGTACGGCACGCTGGCTGCAATGGTCGTATTTGCCGAAGCGAACGTGGATACGGCGATTCTCGAAATCGGCATGGGTGGACGGCTCGATGCCGTTAATGCCATTGAGCCTGATGCTGGGATTATCACCAATATTTCGCTGGATCATTGCGCCTGGCTTGGCGAGGACACAGAGTCGATAGCCGTGGAAAAGGCCGGGATAATGCGCAGGGGCAAGCCTGTCGTATTTGGCTCGAGAAAGATGCCACGAACAATCGCTGAACGAGCGCAGGCGACACGGGCGCGCTTGCTGGTGGCCGGCCAGGACTACGACTGGCTGCATGGGAGCGACGGCTGGATGTGGAGTGATTCGCAGCAGCAACTTGAGAACCTGGGAAGGCCCGCGCTGCCCGGAGATCATCAGCTGGAGAATGCCGCGGCAGTCCTCGCGATGCTCAAAGCGGCAGGACGCAGCGATTTACTCCAGGTAGATACAGTCAACGATGCATTGTCAGGTTTGCGTCTCGCAGGACGCATGCAGCGCATTGAGGGAACACCTCGATACCTGCTGGATGTTGCCCACAATGCAGCAGCTGCAGCAGCGTTGGCGACGACACTTGCAGCGGAGCAGGGTGACGGTAAAACCGTGGTGGTTATTGGTGTGCTCGATGACAAGGACGTTAGCGGAATTGTCAGCCCGCTGCTTGGCCATGTGGACCACTGGATTGCCACAACGGCAGACAGTCCGAGAGCCATCGACGCTGGTGAACTGGCCCGGCAGATCGCCAATATCTCGGGCTCGGCGTGCCTGGCGGCCGGACCTCCGCAGCAGGCGTTACAGGAGGCGCAGTTACTGGCGTCGCACGATGATCAAATTCTGGTGACGGGCTCTTTCTATGTCGTCGGCCCTGTCCTCTCTGAGCTATACTCGCGACCCTGATTATGATGGAACGAGCATTGAAAGAACGAATTATTGGCGCGGCTGTACTGGTCCTCGTCGTCGTATTGGTTGTGCCGGTGTTTCTCGACGGTACGCCTGGCGGTGACGAGATCGTCAGCGAACGCGTGCCGCTGCCTGGTCAGGCAGCACAAAAGTCACAAACGGTTGTGCTGGATCGGGATCGAAAAGACCCGGTGCCGGTCGCTGCTGGCAGTGCACCCGCACAACAACAGCAGGAGCCACCACCGAAGGCGATCGTAAAACAAGCTGAGCCGGAAACGGTAACACCAGACCCGGAGCCGGAACCGGCGAAGCCCGCAGCCGAAAAGCCGGCGGCCAATGCTTCGAGCACCGGTATGTGGGCTGTGCAGCTTGGCAGCTTCAGCGACCAGGCAAACGCGGAGCGGCTTGCGGCAGAGTTACGCAAGCAGGGGTTTGCGGCATTCCTGAGCCAGCTCTCAACGAGCTCCGGGCAGCTGCATCGTGTGCGAGTAGGGCCGCAAAAAGATCGTGAAAGTGCGGAGGCGATGGCCGCACGACTGCAAAAAGCCGGCCAAAAAGGCCAGGTCGTACCTCACCCATAATCTGTTAGACTCTCAAGCCAACCACCCGATCACATCCGAGCAACCGACACCTACGATGCCGATCATCGACATTCTAATCGCTGTCGCAATTTCCATCTCTGTGATCGTGGGTGTCATGCGTGGATTCGTCAAAGAGGCCATATCTTTCGCGGCGCTACTGGCCGCGATCTGGGCTGCGATGTACTTCGGGCCGCAGGCCGGAAACATATCCGAAGACTGGATCAGCTCCGAGGCATCGCAGATGTGGTTTGGCCGATTCCTGGTATTCGTCGTCGTTCTGTTTATTGGCGGGCTGCTGGGGTGGGGCGTCTCGAAAATCGTACGCATGTCAGTGATGAGCGGTATGGATCGATTCTTCGGCGCATTATTTGGCACGGTTCGCGGTATTTTGCTGGCAGCGTTGGCCGTCATTGGCGGGCAGTTTGCCGGGTTTGACGTGGACCAATGGTGGCAGGAGTCGAGGCTGATTCCCCAACTGGAGGTCGTCGCCGATTGGATAAGGGTCATGGGACCAAAAGGTTTCGAAATGCTGACGCCGGACGCAGCAGACCAGACAATGGATATCAATGTTCTCACTGAGATACTGAAACTCGAAAGGACCTAGAGACTATGTGCGGCCTCGTTGGAATCGTCAGTCACTCGCCCGTCAATCAGAGCATTTACGACGCACTGACCGTGTTGCAACATCGCGGCCAGGATGCCGCGGGTATTGTTACCTGGGGCGAGGATGGCTTGCGCCAGCGCAAGGCCAATGGCCTGGTTCGAGATGTATTTCGCCAGCGCCACATGTTGCGCCTGACCGGCAATGTCGGCATAGGCCACATTCGTTACCCGACGGCCGGCGGCTCGCGCGCATCTGAAGCGCAACCGTTCTATGTTAATTCGCCTTACGGTATTTGCCTGGGCCACAACGGTAACCTGACGAACTACGATGAGCTTGCCGAACTGCTGACGAAAGAAGATCGCCGTCACTTGAGCACGAGTTCCGATTCCGAGGTGTTGCTCAACGTTTTCGCCCACGAATTGCAGTGTCGGGCGAACGGTCGGCCGACGCCCGAGCAGATTTTCGATGCGGTTGAGGCCGTGCATCAACGCTGTACCGGTGGCTACGCAGTTGTCGCCTTGATTATCGGTATCGGCATCGTGGCTTTTCGTGACCCCAACGGAATTCGACCGCTCGTACTGGGTGCGCGCAAGACCGATGAGGGCAGCGACTACATGGTCGCGTCTGAAAGTGTAGCGCTCGACGTTTTGCAATTTGAAAGATTGCGCGATGTACAACCGGGCGAAACCATTTTCATAGAAAACGCAGGCACATTGCACAGTCGTGAGAGTCGAGAAGAGATTCGGCACACGCCATGCATCTTTGAATTTGTTTATTTCGCGCGACCCGATTCGATTCTGGATAATTTGTCGGTGTACAAAGCCCGGCTGCGCATGGGCGAACAACTGGCCGGTAAGATAATTCGCGATTTTCCCGACCACGACATCGATGTCGTAATACCTATTCCGAGCACGAGCCGCACGTCGGCTGTCCAGGTTGCAAATCACCTGGGTGTAAAGTATCGCGAGGGTTTCATCAAGAACCGATATATTGGTCGTACCTTCATTATGCCGGGCCAGGAAGAGCGCGCGAAGTCGGTACGCCACAAGCTCAATGCAATCGACCTCGAGTTTCGAAACAAAAACGTACTTCTTGTTGACGACTCTATTGTGCGCGGTACGACGTCGCGGCAGATCATCAAGCTCGCGCGCGAAGCCGGTGCTCGCCGCGTCTACTTTGCGTCGGCCGCGCCGCCAGTGCGCTACCCCAATGTTTACGGCATCGACATGCCCGCGGCCAAAGAGCTCATCGCGAATGGGCGCTCGATCGAGGAGATTGAGAAAGCCATCGGCGCCGATCGATTGATCTACCAGGATCTGCACGGCCTCATCCGTTCGGTGCGGCACGACAATTCATCAATAACCGAGTTTGATACTTCCTGCTTCTCCGGCGAATATGTGACAGGGGATGTCACCGATGAGTACCTGCATGAGATCGAAAGGCGCAGAAATGATGGCGCGAAGCAACGTCGCGAAGCGAAGCGCAAAGGGCTTACAGTGGCCAGCGATCGCGCAGGTGCCGCTGTTGGTATGTAGGTCGTTGCCCGCCTGCGGCAAGACTCAATGAGTATCAAGATCATGATTGTTGATGGGCAGGCAGATTTCCGCAGCCTGTTGATGCATCACGTTACAACGCATTGGCCTGAGGCCACCATCACCGCATACGACCCGGTCGAGGCAGGTTATCTGCCCGACGAGTTTTCTGGCGCCGGTAATGACATAGTCCTGCTTGGTGACCAAACCGGTGACCGGGACGCGTTGGCGATACTGAGACGGTTTTGCAGCACACCGAATTTTCCGGCAATTGTTTATTTTGGCAGAGTCGAAGATGAAGCGGCCGCGCTCAGGGCTGGTGCCGACGGTTTTTTCGAACGCGACGGCATCAAACACAATGCGTTAACGGTTCATCTCAGCGATATCCTCGCGTCACGCCGGCGAGCGTCATCCACCGGGTCGCTATTTGTCGGCGACGAAAAAACCGGCATCCACCCGTTGATACGCGGCTATCGTTTTATCAAGAAGCTCAACGCGACGAACCACTCAGGCATCTATCTTGCGGAGCGAGAGTCGACTGGAGAGCAGGTAGTGCTCAAAGTGTTGCAGCAGGTTCCTGACATTGTCGACAGCATCGGCGCATTCGACCGTTTCTTGCAGGAGTACGAGCTGATCGCTGAGATAGATCATCCGAATATCGTGCGCATTCACGATCTCGGCGTTGGCGATGATCACGCACACATCGCGATGGAATATCTTGATGGCGGTGACCTGAAGCACAAACTCACAACCGGACTGGGTAAATTGCAGGCTGTCAGCTACTTGAAGCAGATCGCGAGCGCACTGGCAAGAATTCACGAGGTAGGCGTCCTGCATCGTGACCTCAAACCGGGCAACATCATGTTGCGATCTGATGATTCCGTGGCGCTGATCGATTTCGGGCTGGCCAAACGCATGCGCCTGCGCATGGAATTGACGGATGAAGGTGAGATATTTGGTACACCGTATTACATGAGTCCGGAGCAGGGTCATGCGGAAAACATCGATCATCGCAGTGACATATACAGTCTTGGCGTCATTTTCTACGAAATGTTGACGGGCAAGAAACCATTTCGGGCAGATACGGCGATGGGCATTATCTATCTGCATGCGCAAGCGCCTGTTCCGTTATTGCCACCGCGCTTCGCCGAATACCAGGCGTTGATCAATATGATGTTGGCCAAGAAACGCGAAGACCGCCTGCAGTCGGCCGGCGAGGTCGCGGAATGGGTGTAACGTCGGAAACGCCTGCCGCGATCGCGGAGTTTCTCGATACAGCCACGCCAAAAGAGTGGGTGCACAAGGCGAAGAATCACGTGCCGGAGATGCTGCTCGACCACGCAAATTGTGAATTGAAGGCGGCGTCGACGGCATTGGGGTTTCTGTATCGCTACCCCGATCGCACCGCGCTGGCACAGCGTATGTCGCGACTTGCCCGCGAGGAGTTACGCCATTTCGAGCAGGTACGCTCGATCATGGAAGAGATGGACGTAGCGTTCGAGCGGCAGTCAGCGTCGCGCTATGCGGGCAAGCTACGTGAAGCTGTACGTGAAGACGAGCCACTCAGGTTGCTGGATATGTTACTGGTCGGTGCGTTGATCGAAGCCCGGTCTTGTGAGCGCTTCGCGGCGCTGGCGCCGCATCTTCCTGAAAAACTCGGTAAATTTTACAACGGTTTGCTGGCATCCGAGGCGCGGCACTTCGAGCACTATATTGCGTTCGCAAAATCGGAATGTGGAGTCAGCGAAGACGTTATTGATCGCCGACTTGAAGAGCTCAAGGCGATCGAAGCGGCGTTGATCACTGATCCTGATCCACAGTTTCGCTTCCACTCCGGGAAGCCGGTCTAGCGCGGCATCTCTTCGAGGCTTGCCCCTCTTGAGCTCCACCTCACGACGCTACCCTGGGTATACCAATCGCCCAATACAATCCGCTTCGCCTTTCGGCCATCAACATCGACGACATGAACGCCGGGGCGATGCGTGTGGCCATGCAGCAAGATATCCACCCCAAAATGCTGGATGGCCTTCTTAACAGCGTTCTGATTTACATCCATGATTTGCATGCTTTGGTTTATCGTCTGCTCCAGGCTTTGCCGACGTGCCTCTTCGGCCATCCTCAACCTGTCTTTGAGGGGGCGCGCAAGAATAGATGCTTGCCAGTCCGGATCGCGCGTCATCTTGCGAACCCTCTGGTATTGCACGTCATCGGTACACAACACGTCGCCATGGCTCAGCAATACCTGCTGACCGTACATCAGGACCTTGTGCGGATCCTTGAGGATTTCGATACCGGTCTCATTGGCGAACCCCTTGCCAATCATAAAGTCACGGTTGCCGTGCATGAAATACACCGGGACTCCACTATCAACGAGCTTGCGTAATGCGCGTTTGATCGTGAAGTAATGCGTATTCGGGTCATCGTCACCAACCCAGGCCTCGAACAGGTCGCCGAGTATGTAGAGATCATCGGCCTCGCTGGCATCTTGCTCGAGAAACGTCAGAAACTGCCTGGCGATATCCGGTCGCTCGGCTTCGAGGTGAAGATCTGAAATAAAAAGTGTCGTCATCGTTTCTTTATTTGAATGTGTAGCGAGACATTTTCTTTATAACGATTGGCACCGTCGGAACATCGGAGCCAAACGGCCCGGCCGGTCCGGTTGTGGTGGTAGCGATCTTGTCGACCACATCCATGCCCTCAATGACGAAGCCGAAAACCGTATAGCCCCAGGATCCGCCTTTCTTGTTCGGATCGAGCCTCTCGTTATTGCCGACGTTAATAAAGAACTGCGAATTAGCAGAGTGCGGGTCGCCGGTACGGGCCATGGCAATCGTTCCGCGCACGTTGCTCATGCCGTTGCCGGATTCATTTGGAATTGTGTCGTCGCTTTCTTTGAGCTTGTAATCGGGTGTATGGCCACCAGCCTGGGCCATGAACCCGGGGATGACGCGGTGAAAAATCGTGCCATCATAGAAACCACTGTCGACGAGCTTGAGGATGTGCCCGACCGTGAGCGGCGCCTGTTTGCCATCGAGTTCGAGGATAATCGTGCCCTCTGTCGTGACAATTTCTATATACGGGTGCGCAGGGACTTCATCCGCGGCCAGAACATATGAGCAGGAAAGCCCCAAAATAAGGGCGAACAGGATGTTTTTCATAGCTGCCTCAAGCGAATTAAGGGGTGAATCTGCGCACAAGATAGCAAATTGTGAGGGGCTGCCCCAGCAAGCGACACAATTCATTGACTGGCTCCGAACCCGCCCGTATTATCGTGCCCCCGCGGACTCCGGCCCTGACCGGAATATCGCGTGGCAAAATATTTGGCATCGGGGCATGGCGCAGCCTGGTAGCGCATCTGCTTTGGGAGCAGAGGGTCGGGAGTTCGAATCTCTCTGCCCCGACCAATTTTACTGCATAAGTATGCGGTTTTCGGAGAAAAACCAGATTTTCCGAATCGTTCAGTAGCCAACAGTTGGCCAGAACAACCCTCATAGATAAGCCCGGGAAAATCAGGTCACTGAGGGTTCCGAGCGCTCACATGGTTTACATCTTATGGCACACTGCCTGATTGCAAAATCGAGCGGTTCCAAGAGACCGAGCCTGGCTTGAATTTTTACGCGACGAAGAAGAAGGAATCACGCTTATGAATAGTTTGGCGGAAACTGGCAACAGCGATACATTCCAGAGAAATGTGATGACGTCGTTCATCCAGATAGCGGCTGTCGTCATACTCATTAGCGCATCCATCAATATTATCGGACCCTTCGCGGGCCTGGTCCTCTGGGGTGTGATCATGGCGGTTGCGGTTTACCCGGTGCACCTGAAGCTGGCGGCTATGCTGGGCGGCAAAGCAAAGTTATCGGTGCTGATCATCATCCTCGCGGGACTAGCCCTGGTGGTGCTGCCGGCCTGGATGATGGCTGAGTCGGCAATCACTTCAATTATGGCGTTCGCCGGTGAGGCCAAGGCGGGCAATATCGACATTCCACCGCCTGGTGAGAATGTTGCCGGCTGGCCGCTTATAGGGGAACGCTTGTATGCGGTTTGGGCAGGTGCGGCGGCGAATCTGGAGGGCACGCTGAACCAGTTTCAGCCGCAACTCCGCAATGTTGGCGAATGGCTGGCGCGCAGCGCCGGGTCTTTGGCAATCGGCGTACTGCAGTTCGCGATTTCGATCATTATTGCCGGGGTCGCGATGCTGTACGCAGACAACGGCTACAAGTTGAGCAAAGCAATTGCCCAGCGGATTAACCCCGATCGTGGACAGCATTGGACGGATATTTCTATTGCCACGATTCGCAGCGTTACCAATGGTGTGCTGGGAGTCGCAGTGATTCAGGCGGTTTTGGCTGCCATCGGGTTTTTCGTTATGCAGGTGCCGCATGCGGGCATCCTGACAGCCATCGTCCTCATTACCTCCATCGTCCAGGTACCTGCGCTTGTCATCATAGTCCCCATCATTTTGTGGGTCTTTTCATTCGCCGCTCCGGTACCGGCGACAATTTTTGCCGTCTACTCAATGTTCGTTGCTCTTAGCGATAACGTGCTCAAGCCGATATTGCTCGGTAGAGGTGTCGACCTGCCGGCCCTCATCGTACTTATCGGTGCAATCGGCGGAATGATCGAATATGGCATCGTCGGATTATTTGTCGGGGCCGTAATTCTCGGGCTGGCATACACAATCCTCTCCGACTGGCTCCGGCCGGCCGAGACCCGCGCAAGCGAAGCCGAAGCCGGTGCAGGTAAGTGAGTTAGCAATATGAGGTACGCGTCACGCGTTCTGCTGGCGATACCTGTCTTCTGGCTCAGCGCCTGTACGGTGGTGGGGCCGGACTACGTGAGGCCCGACTCGCCGTTGGGGCCCGACTGGTACAGCGCAGAACGTGAAGGCTATGAGTCCAGTGCCGAGCAGCAGATTCTCTGGTGGCAGGCGCTGGGCGACCCCGTACTCGATCATCTTATTGAAACGGCACATCGGCAGAATAACTCGCTGAAAATTGCCGGCCTGCGCGTGCTGGAGTCACGTGCGCAATTGGGCATCGCTGTCGGCAACCAGTTCCCGCAGACCCAGGCTGTCGTGGGTGATGTGTCAGCGCTGCAGGCGAGCGAGAACGCCGCGAATACTGCAGCGGGCGATTTGAGCTTCACGCAGTTCAGTCTTGGCGCAGGGGCGTCCTGGGAAATCGACTTCTGGGGCAAATTCAAGCGCGGCATTGAAGCGGCCGATGCGGCGTTTCTTGCATCGGTGGCCGGCTACGACCAGGTCATGGTGCTGGTCACGGCGCAGGTCTGCGGCTCGTACCTGGCCATTCGCACGCTCGAGGAGCAGCTGCGAATAACCAATGAAAATATTGCGCTACAGCAGCGCAGTTACGAAATTGTGGATGTGCAGTTTCGCAACGGATCGACATCCGAACTGGATGTGCTGCAGGCGCGCACGCTGCTCATGAGCACCAAGGCGTCGCTCCCGGAATTGCGAACACAACTGCACCAGGCGAAGCATGCGCTGAGTGCGCTACTGGGTATGCCCCCGGGTGATATCGGCAACCTGTTAGCCGGCGCAAACAGCATACCGACGGTACCGACACAGCTTGCTATCGGACTTCCGGCGGACCTGCTCCGGCGACGACCTGATGTGCGCCAGGCGGAGTACGGCGCCATGGCACAAAATGCCAGGGTAGGTCTTGCCCGGGCCAACCTCTACCCCAGTTTTTCGCTGTCGGGGTCGGTGGGGCTGACGGCTGCAGGTAACACCGACACGACACGTTCTGGAGAGAGTGGTTTCGGCCAGCTTTTCAGCGCGGATAGCCTGACCTACTCAATCGGTCCGAGCTTCGTCTGGCCTTTCCTTAATTACGGTCGCCTGAAAAACAATGTTCGTGTGCAGGATGCGCGCCTGCAACAGTCGTTGATTGCTTACCGCGAAACAGTGCTGCAGGCCGCCAGAGAAGTCGAAGACGCGATCGTGGCCCTCGATGGGGCGGTACAACAGCAGGAAATGCTGGCAGAGACCGTTGCCAACGCGCAACGCTCGGTCGAGGTTGCGACGTTGCGGTTCAGTGAAGGATTTGCCGACTACCAGCGCGTTCTCAGCGCGCAGCAGTCGTTGTTCACACAGCAAGGTCGCTACGTGGTCAACCGCAGCAATATCGTCGGCAATTTCATCTCCCTGTACCTGGCACTGGGCGGTGGCTGGGAACTTCGACACGACGCCGGTCTCATCGATCAGGAAACACGTGACGCATTAACGGGCCGCACTGACTGGGGCGATCTCATCGACGCTGCCGAAGCCGATAGCGAGACAGAGTAATGACTGAAAACACTGAGACTGAAGAACAGAAAACCGAGCCGAAAGCGCCGCCGCAAAAGGATCCGGTTCGAACATGGACGGTCAGAGTACTGGCGCTAAGTGCCATATTGCTGGTCGGCTACCTGACTGCTGACAGGTTGACGCCCGTATCGTCACAGGCGCGCGTGCATACCCTCGTTGTGCCCATCGCGGCAGAAGTCCCCGGAAGGGTTACCGAGATTGCGGTCGCCAATAATCAGCTCGTCAAGGCGGGTGACGTCTTGTTTCGCATCGATAATGATCGCTATCGCCTGGCCGTGGCCAGCGCCGAGGCGAACCTGCAGTCGGCTCGCCAGGCCACGGGTGCGTCGGCAGCGGGCGTTGACGCGGCAGAGGCGTCCGTTGCATCAGCGCAGGCGAGCCTGGTCCGCACAGAGCAGGATGCGCAGCGCCTGCGGCGCATCAAGCGTCAGGATTCGGGTGCGATCTCGGACCGCAGGCTCGAAACGGCCGAAGCATCTCTGCTGGTTGCCGAGCAGCAGCTCGCTGCGGCCAAAGCCAACCTGGAGCAAGCGCGACAGAATCGTGGTGGCGTGGGTGAGGATAACTCGAGAATTAAACAAGCTCGGTCCGCCCTTGCGGCTGCCCAGCTGGACCTTGAACGTACGGCCATACTTGCGCCGGCAACAGGAGTTGTTACTGATGTGCGTGTCGATCGCGGCAACTTCGCCGGGGCGGGAGTGCCGCAGATGACATTTATCTCCACCGACGACGTATGGGTACAGGCCGACTTTACCGAGAACAACCTCGGGCATGTTGATCGTGGCGATGCGGTTGGCCTTGCGTTCGATGTCTTTCCGGGGCGCGTTTTCAAGGGAACGGTGCGAGCAACGGGATTCGGCGTCGCGGTCGATAGCGCGCCGCTCGGCAGTCTGCCCAGCATTAGCAACAACCGGCAATGGCTTCGCGATGCGCAGCGGTTCCCGGTCATTATCGATTTCGACATGCCGCCCGATGATATGCGCAAGCTGAAAGTCGGCGCACAGGCGTCCGCAATCATCTATGCCAGCGATAGCTGGTTCTTCAATACACTGG
Organism: Gammaproteobacteria bacterium; assembly: GCA_024640305.1. Taxonomy (GTDB): domain Bacteria; phylum Pseudomonadota; class Gammaproteobacteria; order Steroidobacterales; family Woeseiaceae; genus UBA1847. The sequence continues at coordinate 26,077 of JAHEFG010000010.1, read as the reverse complement.
GCGCTTTGTACATCCGTATCGGCAGCATATTTTCCTATGCCTACTGAAGCAGCGGCGACGGCGCTGGAGGGATCCGGGTCGGGTATCGCGAGTCGTCGGATCCTGCGACTTGCGTTCGGGACAGCGCTGTCGTTGTGGATATCGCAGGCGATAGGCTGGAGCATTTCCTACCTTGCTCCGGTCATTACGGTTTTCCTGCTTACGATGCCGCTGTCGCGGCCGAAGCCGCGGTTCTTTTTCGTGGTCATACTCGCACTTGCCGGCAGTGTGTACGCGGCTTTCGCCTTTCTGCCGTTACTTTTGCACGCCGAACTCGTCGGGCTGTTGTTGCTGTCTTTGGCCCTGTTTCACAGCTTTTACTTCACCGCTCGTGGCGGTGCTGCAGTGGTGGGAACGCTAATTACAATCGCACTGGCATTTACGGTTGCGGTTGGGAGCGTATCGGTTGATGGTTTGTTGGCAGCAGCACATGGACTGGTCATCGGGGCTGCGGCTGGCGCGGCGATAGCGGCGTTTAGTCACGTAGTAATCGCGGACCCCGCACGCGAGCTGGCCGCGGCACCGGCGAAAGCGAAAGAGGTAACGAAGATCGATGCGGCTCTTGCGCGTCATCATGCCTTGCGTTCGCTGGCAATTGTCCTGCCGATCCTGTTGTGGTTCCTGTTGACCGGGAGTAGCGCAAGCAACATGGCCGTGATGATCAAGGTGGCTGCCATGGGCCAGGAGGCATCCAAAGAGAGTACGCGCGATGCCGCCAGGTCATTAATAGTATCGACGGTGGTCGGCGGGCTTGCGGCTATCGTCGCGTGGCAGTTCCTGAGCATATGGCCTTCGCTTTTGCCATACGCATTGTTAATTGCCCTCGCTGGCCTCATTTTCGGGCGATACATTTTTCAGGGCGAGGGGCTTCGACCTGACGCTGCGACGTGGACCTACGCCTTCCTGACGATGATCCTGGTGCTGGCACCAGCGGCGCTCGACGGCAACTATGGCAGTAGCGCCGATGCGCGTTTCTACGATCGGTTGATAATGTTCGGCTGGGCTACGGCGTATGGCGTCGGCGCCGTCTACATCTTCGATGCATTCTGGTCGCGCGATAACAAACCGGGTTAAGAAATTACCTGTAGCCGGTACTCGTGACGCAGTTCAAGGTCCTTTTCTATCTGAGACGAAGGCGCTTACCAGGCCGGCGACGAGCACTGCTACGTAAAACTGACCGACCACGGCCTGCAGATATGAAAGTGCTTGTGCCAGTGCCGAAACTGGCGATATATCGCCATAGCCAAGCGTCGTTAAAGTGACGAAGCTGAAGTACAGCCAGGAGCTGTCCCAGCCGGTTTGTGTGCTCGCTGCCAGCCCTATGAATGACCCCGGTGCCAGCAACTCGACAACGGTGTAAGTGAGCGCCCAGATAACGCCAATGAGCAGAAAAATACAGACCGCACCGACGAGCCGGTTAGCGTTAAATTCGATGCCGAAAACAACCTGCCGCAGTGTGAATATAATGGCCACAAGCAGGAAAGCGATCAGCGATAAAAATGAACCAAATTGCCAGATCGGCGAAGCCAGGTTTACGGCGATAATATTGAACGCGATTCCCGCAACGACGAGCGTCATGCCAATCGAAAAATAGCGGCCACCGCCTTGCAAGCTCCATACGCCGATCAGCAACAGTGCAGAAAAAATAAACCCCCGGACCAGCGGACTTGTGATGACTTCAAAGTCGTCGGCCAACGGTACTGCCAGCAGCAACACAAGCAGGGCAACCAGTAAGTAATAAAAATTATTCTTGTGCACGCGATGCTCCCCGAAACCTGCGTTGATACACTCGGATCCACTCCTGACCGATCCGCTTTTGCCGCTAAAAATAACATTTTTTGGACGAACGATTTGTTTTATTCAGTAGCCTCTGTGGTCGTATAGGCATCTTGCAGATAATGGCCTGGGGTGACGCCGGACCAGCGTTTAAAAGCTCGCGCAAAGTTACTCTGGTCGGTAAAGCCGGTCAAAAATGCGATCTCCGCCTGGCTATGCGTACCGTCGCGCAAATACTGGATCGCAAGGCTCTTGCGGGTCGAGTCCAGAATTCTCCTGAAGCTGGTGCCTTCGGCGCTGAGCTGGCGCTGCAGGGTTGCGCGGCTGCGGTGCAAATGGCTTGCCACCGTTTCCTGGTCGGCATGACCGGAAGGTAGCATCTGCACGATCTGTTGCCGGACGCGCGCGGCAACAGTCTGCATATCCATCGACTGCAGGTAGCGGTCGGCGACCGTGTCCGATGCATCGAGTATTTCGGGAAGCGAGCCGGGCAGAGCCTGTTCCATGTCGGAGCGCGAAAAAAAGATCTTGTCGCCGGCGGCACCGAAAACGACGGGACATCCGAACAGTTTTCCGTACGCTGGATTTGCGGCGTCAGGTGGCACGGTGAGCTCGACCGAAATAGCGCGAACCGGGCGCCGCATTATTGAATCGCAGAGTTTCATTAATGCGACGTAGCCACCATCACTGGCTGCTCGGTTTGGGACAACCATCCGATCCCGGTAAACCTCAACCAGTGCCACTGCCTCATCACTCTCTTCGAGCTGCAAAGTGCTTATTGCGGAGGAGACAACGCGGACGTATCGGCACAATCGTTCCAGCGCATCGTACAGAGTGCCGCTGGCCATCCACGAGTAACCGAGTACATAGAAGTCGCTGGGAACAAGGTGGGAGCCAACCTGAAAGCCGAACAGGCGGTCGCCGGTCGCCTGCACCGCCAGCTCCCAAAGCCGAGTCATCTTGCTAAATGGGACTCTGGCGCCAGGCTGCATGAACGCAGCGGCGTCAATATCGGCTTCGAGCAGCAAGGGCGTTGGATCGATTGCGTAGTCGTCGCGCAGCGTTCGTGCGAGCAAGCGCGGAACGTTCGCCAAAGTAGTGTGATCGCATAGCATAAGTCACCCCGATTTAACCTTTTTTCGCTATATATATCAAATAGTTATGATTATGAGGCGAAATGACCAGATCCTGAGTTGAGGCAACCGGATTCGAACCGCGTCGTGACCCAAAATGAATCTCACGCAACTCGAGGAGACTATCATGACGACGCGCAACAAGACTGAAACCGAAGCTTACACGTTGAGCGAGGCTGTTCGCAGATCTGTCGCAGTCTGGCTGGATACTGCAAACGCCGATGAGTTCAAGCTGCTTGTCGGGCTCGATCGATGGACGCGGCATCGAGTTATTGCAGAGAACATGGCAAAGATAGAAATGATACTCGAGGCAAGCGATCCGGTTGAGCACTGCTATCGGAACCTGATTCGGGAAATCGACAGCGAGGCGGAAATGGGAGTGCTGCTTGCCAATTCGACGGACGCCTATGCCGAGCTAACGTATATCTGCGAAGAGGCAGGAGTATCCGGTGCGCTGCATCGCGAAATCGAACAGATTGCGCCCGTCCTTTTTGCGGATGAATATGCACATTCGAATGGGGACCTGGACCTGGTATGGGCTTCGATCAAGGGCGCGTACGATCGTGCCCGGTTTGATGCAGAGACGTCGCAGCTTGCAATGAGTCATTTCATGGACAGCGCCTCGAGCGCGGCCGATATGGTACGAGCGATGCGATCGTTGTTTTATGCTTTTCACGAGGAGGGCACTCGGCGCCAGTTCGACCTGCCAATGTCGCTCGATTCGCGGGAATCGCAGGACTTGTTCGTTATGGTGGCGGAACTGATGAAACGTGCGGGCTCGTATGAAGATCGAATTACTGCAATTGAAAATCGGGCAGCGAAGTCGGGAGTTACTTGATAACGCAGGGCTTTGTTTCGGCAATAGCACACCGATGCACTGCATCGTGGTCTCTTAATGACGCAGCTATAATTTGGGTCCCATGCAACCCCGATCGACGTAATACTGCATTCGTTCTTCGTCGTTTATGATTCGATAGAATTCGTCGATGTAGGCAAGCGAAGACTTGCGCTTGCCGCCGCTCAGCCCAGCAGGCAACAGAATAGATTCGAGCTCACTGTGCCTGTCATTGAATAACTTAATCGCTGCGTCCAGCTGGTCTGCGAATGCACAGCGGCCTCGGTAAAGGCGCTGGCGAACGGACCTTATCGGGAGGGTTGGGTTGGGTTGCGAATAGCTTGTGTTGATCAGGCCCGCCTGGTCGAAATCGTAAGGAACCACAAGCCAGCCAGTTTCTTTGTCAGCAGGCGATAACACCCTGCCGTTGTGACAGCAACGATTCTTGCGGCTCCCGCGCGCTATCGACCAGTCGGTATTGCCGATAAGGAATTGAAACACTGCTGAAATCGTGGCGTAGGAGGGATCCAGCTGCCGCGCAGACACGGAGTCGACTTTCATGCGCTGCAAGTCGGCGCGTTTCGAAACCTCAACGATTGACTCGATCAGGAAGGCATCGGCATCGATCTCGCGGCCGGATTTTTCAGTGTTTCTGTAGCTGATATTCAGGCGTCGGACGCGAAACGAGATGTCAGTCAGCGCATTGAATGCGCGGTAAATGCTGTATTCCTGCAACAGGTATTGGCCGAAACTACTCCGATTCTGGCAGTGCGTTACCAATTTCAGTTTTTTCTGCCCCGCAAACAAGGTGTCTGTTGCCTGCTTTTTTTTCACCGTAATAGACAATGGCGGGAAGCTGCACTGCTCGAGCCGCGAATTGCCCCGTGTGGTGACCTTAACGTCGAGGGTGACCTGCTGACCTGTTGAGTCCGAATAATGTAGCTGCCCGGCAACGACAGGACGTTTCGCGGATTGCTTGAGAATCGTGTTTAGCGGCAGCTCGAGTACGACATCAAGCGGTACGTCCGTAGCGAACAGTGGTAATTCGTCGGCGCTCCCGGACGCGCCAAGTAACAGTGACAGAAAAAACGCAGGAAAAGCGCCGCGAGACCGATAAGTAGTTCGCAGCGAGATGTACCGTTCTTTGCGCCCGGTCACAGAACCAGGGTAGTCAGAATTACGAGTAGATAGGTGGCCGGGAATACCCAGCGGCTGATGCGGTCGAGCATTTCGGCTGTCGCGGCGCGGTCCCTGCTGGCAAGCGAGCCAGTAATTAATGCCTCCACCAACGCAAGGAATACGAGCAGAGAAGACGACAATACATACTGGTCCATCGCAGTCAGGTAGCCGACCCGGGGTAACAGGTCGTTCACGGTAAACTGGTACGCGATCAGCGTCAGCATCGATGTGCCCGCCAACGACAGCTGCGGGCCGAGATTGGTCGGGTCGATCCAGAAGACTGCCCAGGACATCATGACAATCAGGCACAGGGGGAAAACGAACTTATAAATGTAGTAATCGCCAAGCCGTGCGGCCGGAATCTGGAAGTCGTATGTCGAAACGGTTCTCCCTACACGTGGCAGTTCCAGTTCGCCGACCTCGGCGGTCGGTTCTCCAATCGTCCAATCCGGCACAGTCAAGCCTGCTCGCCGCCCGGTCCAGTCTTGCGACATACGAAATGACAGTTCTGCGGCGTCATGCTTGAGGCTGATGAGCTGTAGATTGATAGCGCGCTCATCAAACGGAAAATCTTTGAGGTTCGCCGGGCTGGAAACGGTACCCTCGTATCGAACGGTGGTTGTTACCTTGCCATTTGCTCCGACCAAAACCTGCGGCGTCTGCCGGCTCCGGATCGTTCCGGAATTGCTCAGTTGAATTTCCGGCGTCCAGATAGCGGAGTACGGGTACCGACAACCTGCGAACGTCTTGAGCCGCTCGTCCGTCCATTGCAGCGTGAGCAGTGAGTCCAGCGCCACCGTCTGAGAGATATCGTCGATCGCATTCAGGTCGGCCAGGAACACGCCTATTATGACCTCTGTCTGCGTGCCCGGCGGGTTTGGTCGAACCGAAGACTCGTAGCCAGCAAGGTCACAGCTTGGAGTGTCGAGGACTTCTGCCTGACTCGGTAATGCGATCGTGATCGCGCCAAACAGCAAGGCCGGCACGAGCCTGCGAACCGAGCGCGCAAGAAATATCGCTACTTTTTCGAAGGCCATAGGACCGCCCGCCCGCTAATAGTTAGCGCCGATTGTACACAAGCAGTAATAAGCCATGCCAACAAACGAAGAACGCGTTTCCCCGTGTCGACCCCGCGGTTCGCAGGCCAGCGGCGGGACACGCGAAATATTAGACAGGACTATAGGCTTCAGCTAGTGTTCTCGGGACTCGACGATAGTGGATTTCAAATTTGTCGGGCATGAACCGTTAATTAACAAATGCTTAGGAACTATTATGCGAAAAAAGAATATTCAAATTGCCTTGGTGCTGTGCGCGATCGCGGCGATCGCGGGATGTGCCAGTGGTCCCCGGGAAATCGATACCAGCGAATCGGCAGAACTAAGCTACGATGGTTTGTACCCGGTGACGAATACGCCCCGCAGCAGCAAAGTATGGGCACGGGCAGACTTTGATCTTTCCGGATATACGAAAATCATGCTGCAAGGCGCCGGTATCGAGTATCGCCCCGTAAAGAGGGTTTCTCGTGGCACCATGTATAACTCGTCAGTGGATGCTTTCCCGATTTCGGACAAGGCAAGAGGGCAGGTCCAGGAGATCTTCCAGACCGCCTTCGCAACCGAGCTTGCAAACGTTGAGGGTCTGCAGGTGGTCACGGCACCGGGTCCCGACGTGCTGGTGGTGCGCGGCTACCTGTTGGATGTGATTTCCAAAGTTCCGCCGGAGGCAATTGGCGGCAGAAGCGACATCTTCCTGTCCTCGCTTGGTGAGGCGACGCTGGTTATCGAACTGGTTGATTCCGAAAGCAACACGACGCTATTGCGGGGCATACAACGTCGTAGTGCAGAAGCAATGGGCGGCATGACATGGTCCAACCCGGTCAGAAATATGGTCGAGGTAAAAAACCTGGCCGAAGCATGGGCAAAGCTGGTACGCGAGAAACTTGAGGGACTCGCAGAAACCCACAATATCGGCACCGCCGGCTAATAGCCGGAATTGCAGCTCTGGCGGCTCGGCACTGTCGGGCCGCCATGTGCGCAGCTCCTATTTCGCAATTAACCCATCGCGTTTCAAATAAAGGGCAATTGCCGTGGCTTCTTCCTGCACGGCCCCGATACCGCGTTGTTGATCAAAATCCTGGGTGAATTTTGACTGTGTCTGAATGCCCCAGACGGGCTCCTTACTGCTTGCAGAATATACGGTCGTCGCGAGCAAGACCGTATTTTTGAGCTCGAGTCGCTGCGGCTCGACGTACTCCGTCAGGTCGACGCTCCAAATATTGTAATAATAGGTCGGCCTGAAGTTGTAGGTAGCTTGCGGATTCATGTCTTTCATCTTGCTTTCGGAATCGAGGCTTACCAACTGCGTAACCAGTACGGCATCCGAATCAAGTGATTCAACCATATCCACGAAGGTCTTTCGGTTCACCGGTGTTCTGGTGTCCATCATCGACGTGCTTGCGACAGCCTTGGTACCTTGGGCGGCCAGTTGCTTGACGATTTCCTTTTCTACGATCCTGCGCATGTCGAAAGACGAAAACATTGAGACGACGAGCACATTGTCGTATGGCGCGTCTGCCGATGCGGCAAGCGGTTGAACTCGAGTGACCTGAGGTGCCGCACAGGCATACAGAAGAACCAGAATAGATAATAGAAAGATGTTTTTGTTCACAGCAAATCCTTGTAACGGTGTTCGAGACGCCCGGAAGGTCGGCCAGTCTAGCATCTGGTGCGCTAATCGGGTGCCGATATTTGGTGACTGCTAACCAGTTCCTCGGCCTGTTTAACAGCCGCGGCACAACCATCTTTCCCGCCCGTCAGCCTGTCCCAGGCGCCTTTTGCAAGAATCGAGAGCCCACCGGTTGCCGCGGCGGCACCACCAGATATCAGGGCACCCTTTGCATCGACGGCCAGCTTCGGCCGAGCAAGCGTGCCGCCGATCCCCACATAAGGATTCAGCACTTCGCCAACACTGAGGCTGAGTTTCTTGCGGGGCAATGTGCGCATGCTTAGCTTGATTTGCTCGGTTTTCAAATCTGTTCCGCCGCGGCCGGCGATCCGAATTTTGTCAGTTTGCACGTAAAAGGCGGGATTGGCCTGCGCCTGCCCACTGCTTATTTCTATCGGCAAGACGACGCAATCCAGGGTCGTGTATTTTTCGGTTTTGAAGAAGGGATTTATCGCGTTCAGTATTTCTTCCAAAAAGCTGCCATAAAATACCGTTGCGAAACGCTGGTTTTCCAATTGGCCACCAGCGCCACTGAAAACGAAAATGCCGTTCGAGGTCGCTGCTAGCTGTCGGAGATCCGAGCCGGTTGCCAACAAATCCAGGTCAATATCAGTGTGCATCGGCACCCCGCTGGACCGCGCAAGTTTGAGCTTGCGTGCATTGAGTTGCAGAGAAAGTTGACCGCCTCCATCGGGTGAAAGGGCGCCGCCGGCAGTCAGGTAACCGTCGTCGAAATTGAGGTTGAATGTCTCGATGTTCAAGGCGCCGTCGCGAAGATTGCCGACGACCCGAACATCACGCGCATTAAGTTTGTTGCGCTGCACGTTGCCGAAACCGAATTTGAACTCTGCGTTGATCTTCCTGAGCGCATCAAAAGGCAGCTCAACAGCAGGAATTACGCGACCGTCCTGGAAGGTCGGTGGCAGGTTCGGGTCTTCGCCTGCAGGCTCAAATATCGGCAGCACGGTTATAGAATCCGAGCTCAATTCGAGCTCAAGTTCAGGGACGGTAGCCGGCCGATACGCGATGCGACCGGATATCGTATCTTCGCCAATGCTGGCCATCAGGTCATCGGCGACAAGCTCATCGCGGTTACCACTGACTGTGGCGCTCCAGTGCAATGCCATTGCGTTCGGTCGGCGCTCATTGTAACGGCCGAGATCCGCCAGGTTTGGCACGTCAAGCGCAACGGAAAGCTGTCCCGAAAACGATTCCTCTTGCAGCGAAAGCGCTCCATTGGCATTGAGCGTTGCGTCTCCATACGACGCTGTAAGCGGCTGGAACGACCAGCGGCTGCCATCGCGGTGGATGCGAGCGCTGACGGAGAATGGCGCGGCGGCGGGCTCAAGACCCTTCAAATCGCTGAACATGGCGCCGAGATTCGGGCCTCGAGCGTCGAGCTTGAGTTGCATTTGCTGCGTCGCGACGGGCAGGCCGATTGTCGCATCGAGCGTGACTTGTGCGCGTTTGCGGCGCAGCATAAATTTTTCGATAGAAATTCGGTCTTCGCTGAGTTCGATGGCACCCGAGCTTTCGAAGGCGCCCGGGAAAATGTCGACATCATCGACTCCGGAAAACAGTTCCTCGAGCGACGGACCGCTACCTTTAAAACTGACCCGTGTTCCGGCGAAGTTCTTGACGCGGCCGAGGTTACCATCAAGCGAAAATTGCGAGCTACCAATCGCGGCCACCATTTTCTGCAGTGCGACGCCTTTGCGCCGGATTCCAAGATCGCCTGAAACGGCATACGGCAACGCAGGCAGCATGGCGTCAATGCCGAAGTTCTGCGCGGCTTGATGCAAGTCGGCGCCTTCCACCTTGACTCGCAGGGCGCTGCCATCGAGGCTGTCGGACAGATTCACAGTGCCTGTTACGGCCGCCACGACACCGGCGGTTTGCAGCGTCACCGGCAACGGCAACTCGATGGAGCGCTCTCCGCGCACAATGGTTCCGGATGCCGAGCCGGTCTGCTCCGGCAAGCCGCCGACATTCAGCAGATCGCCAAGCCGTGCGAGACTGGGAACCTGCAAGTCGAATTCAAATTGTGAGCCGCGGTAAACCGGCGCGTCCCCGATCGGCCCGTGCGCTTCAAAAGTACCCAGCGCAGTTTCAATCCTCGTGGTCAGATTGGGCCGATCAACGGCGGTATCTGAAATAGTAAGCATTGCGAAAAACGGCCCGGTTCCGACAGGTGGAAGTTTCACGAGACTCAACAATCGCTCGACGCGCTGCCCGGTAACTTCCAGGTTAACTCTCGCATCATCGAAGCCCGGAAAATTTGGCAACCTGCCGGACGCTTCGATATGCGCATCGCCGAAATTCATGACGGCTGTGTCGAGGCTGAAATCACCGCCTTGACGAGTTAGCTTGAGCGCCAGATCAAAGGACTCCTCGCCAACCTGGTCGATACCGGCGTACGCGAGGATGCGTCCGAGATTAGGCCCGCGGGCGGAAAGATCCACCTCAATGTTGTCCAGGTCATCGAGTGCTGTAAAACTGCCGACAGCATTGATCAGGGTTTGTCCAAGGTTGCCATCCGCGTTTAGCCTGACCGGGCCGCTACCGTCAGCGCCCAAAGAAGCCACAAGGTTGATATCGCCTTCGCCCACCTGGCCAAGCCCGAGCATGGCAGAAAGTTCGGCAATATCAGGGCCGCTTGCACTGAATTCAAAGGACGGGCGGCCGGGCGCCAGCAAATCGTCAATGTGGCCCCGCGCGTGTAGTGAAATCGTATCAAGCTGGCCGTCGATGTCGAAGGTGACATCGCGGCCGGCCAGCAGAGCGTTCCATGTCCCCAACTGCCCATCGATTGTCACGTCACGACCGTTAATTCTTGCGCTTACCGATGCATCGAGCATGCCGTTGGCTTGCAGCTGCTGACGCAAGCGATCAACGTTAAGATCAATTGCTTCGGGACGATGTGCATTTTCATAAAGTAGCCGGGCGGCATCGACTTCGAGCGTTTTGAGCAGCACGCCAATCGCGCTCTCGGCAGGCCCTGAGGTCTGACTGCTGCCGGTTACATCCTCAAACTCCCAATTTTTCTCGCCCGCTTCGTTTTCTGCAAGCGTGAGCGTTACATCATCAATATCGACAAGATCGACGACGATGGGTTGGGAGTAAAGCGACCAGAGATCCACCTGTGCGGCCAGCCGACCGACCGTAAGCATGTCTGCATTCTCTGCCCAACCGATATTCTGGACGTGAATGTCTTCGGCGCTGATCGTGACGGTACGTCCGAGGTGAATGTCCAACCGCCCGTCGATCGAGAACTGTCGACCGATTGTCTGGCTGACCCATTGCTCGAGCTGCGGTTTGAATACGCCGAGGTTAGCTGTGAATAACCAGGCAAAACCGAGGCAGACAAGCGCCGCGCCCAAAAATAGCGACCAAAACAACCTGTTGTGCTGGTGCTTTCCGGGACGAGCGCCCATAGATTGTGAATCCTCCAGGACTTTGGGCTGTGTTAGTCCTTACTGATCAGCGTTTCCAGGCCTTTGCGAACGAGGCCTGCCCACTTGCGGCCGAGGCGACGAACTTCCACGGCGTTTCTCACCGAGTTCGATGGCGTCAATTCGCCAACGCCGGATTCGGCCGCTCTACGATCTACCGCCCGGGCAAATATTGCACCGCTCATTGAGTCTCTCAGCTCGAGGACAAGGGTGGCATCGCCGACGCGGTCGATGAATATCTCGCTACTGCCTAAGGGCTCCGGCGGCACGCGAGAGACGACATCAAGCAGCCCCGCTCGCACTGTTAATACGTCAGGGCCGGGTTGATCGACGATCGTATACATGCTGCTGCGCGCCATTTCTTCGGCGAAGGCTGTACCGATCTCTTGTGCAAATTTCGCTTTGGTTGCGTCATCGAGCTGAAACTCGGACCGGGAGGATGAGATTCTGGAAGAGGAGCTCTTTCCAGCACGGCCGCTGTAAGCGCCCTTTACTGGTCGGTACTCGATCCCGACCGGGTCTAATATAATTTTGGAATAAGCGGATAAATCAATATCTCTTCTGGCCCAAGCCGTGTCCATGACAGTCTTGTCCAGTCGCGTCAGACCATCGTGAGTGACTTCGGCGTCAGGACCGCTTTGGAACTGTGGCGTCGACGTACACGCCGCCAAAACTACTATCAGCGCCAGCAGCGCTGTGCTTCGCGTCTTGTTCATTTCAACTCCGAATTATCTCAATTATGTGCACACCGCAAACACGCGGAATCCGTTTTGATGGTACCAGATCAACAAGTATCCTATAGTATGGCCGCACAGATTATAGTCTTGAAAACAGCGACGTTAAGAAGTCACAACAAACGCCAGTACCGGAGAAGTCAAAAATGTTTACACGAAAAACCCGCCTGTTAACGATGGTGCTCAGCATTCTTGCCCTGAGCGGATGTGCTTCAGGCTTCAAGGCAACTTACGACCATGATCCCGGGCATGATTTCAGCGGCTACAAAACTTTTGCCTGGATTTCGGAACACCCAATGATCATTGGCGAGACGAATCGAATTCCAAATCCGCTACTCGAGACGCGGATTATGCAAGCCATAGAGGACGGAATGGTTACGCGCGGATTTAGCAAGGCAGGCGCGTCAGAAGCGGCAGACTTCGTTCTATCGTTTACGGTGGGTTCGCGGGAGGAAATCAGAGTTGACTCCTATCCTGCGACCTACTCTGGTTACGGCTATCCGCGTGGCTGGGGCTGGGGCGGACCGTATTACGGTATGGGTACCGAAACGACCGTGAGGCAATATCAGAAAGGCATGCTCGCGCTGGATGTTTTTGATGCGTCCGAGCACCGCCCCGTGTTTCACGCCGTTGCTACCAAATCAATAACGGAATCAGACCGTAAGAAGCTGGACGAAACCGTACAGGCGGCAGTCGACGCAATTCTTGAGGGCTTTCCTCCCCAATAGCAGTGCGGCCGGTTAGAAAGAGTAGCCAACCGAGGTATTGAGGATATAGTCTGCTTTTTCCGCCCCGGTTGGCGGAACGCTGATGTAGGAATGACCGATGCCGAGCTCGAGGAACAGATCTTCAAACACTTCTCGTCGTAACGACAGGTTTGTCTCCGCGCGATACTGGCTGAAGTCTTCAAGCAACGGATAAATTGTGGACGTTAATGTCAGCGACGATTCGGGAACCAGATTGCGGCGTTGGTACCGAATCTCGATGCGACCTTCTGCTTCCCGGGACGTATCGTCCTCGCCTACATAACGGGTTTCTGCTGCCTGCACGCCGGCCGCCAATGAAAATTGGCTTTTGTTAGTTTGGGTCACGTATCGGCCCAATGCGCCACCGACCGAAACACGTCCGGAGACGCCGAGCTCGTCGTTTTTCTCCCAGCCTGTGAACCAGTCCGTGAACCAGCGATTTGCACGGAAGCGCTGATAATTGAGACTGATACCCTGTCGTGCCTTGGTGGGTTCTGTAGGTTGCTCGGTCACTGATGAATTAAGACGCATGCCAACCAGGTACTTGCGAGTTCGATAACTGATGTCGGAGGCGAGGTTTGAAGTGGTCACTTCACTGGATTTTTGTGTCTGCAATCCAAATGTGAAGGAGCCATCGAGTCTCTCCAAAAACCGCTCACCGGTTTCGATCGGGGTAATACGAACAATCTGCTGGGCGGCGAAAACGAATTCATTGCTGGACGTTTGAACACGGACTTTGTAGTCGCCTTCCGAGGGCAACAGAACGCCAAAATAACGTGTGCCGTCGGTGAGCTCTATCTGCAGGTCCTGGTTACTTGTAACGCCGACGATTTCTTCCCAGTCTATACTGACCGTACCCATCGAATCAGTGCTGTAGCGGAGCGCCCCGAACTCAAGCGTTTTGATTTCGCCGGTTATCGAATCGCCGTTGACCAAAACGACGACATCGGTCTTCTTCGCTTGCGCGGCCAAAGGCAGCAGGACACACAGCAGGGTAGCCGCCAATAAATTGCTTGATTGTTTTCTATGCATGGAATCTCAATCGCAGTGAGTTTATCGAGGTCGCACGGGCGACGATTTGGCAAGCCCCATACACCAGGTGGACTGGTAGTTGAAGCGAGCGGATTCGGAAGCTACTGAATAACCAGTGGCGTACGCAAGGTCGTCTCGATGATCGTGCCGCGCGGTACATTGATGCTGGCACCTGAGGTCAGGATCGCAGCTCCGGCACCAACTTTTGCCCCGGTTCTGGCGCCGCTCTTGCCGTCGATCAGGCCGCCGATTGCTGCTGCTCTCGCGGATCGTCCAACTGTACGGCCGGCTTCGTTTGCCGTCTGCGATTTGAGCGCCGAGGTCGCGATCGGATACAGCTGGTCGTCAAGCATGATATCGGTGAATTCCATGGTCAGCTGCGCGGATCCGGCGACCCGGCCAGCCTGACTGGCTGCTGATATGACGCCGTACATGATCGTGCCGCGGGGCGCCACTGTAACGCCGTCCACGACAATGGCACCCTCGAGTTGGCCGCGAAACCGGTGGCCTGCACCGTGCTGGCGCGTATCAACCGTTTCCACCGTGCGAATGACCAGGCGCGTGCCGGCCACAACGGTGATGACGGGCTGAGTTTCTGCCGCCATGGCCGCAGCCGATTCAACGCCGCTGCTAAAGAATATGCCGACAACCTCATTCTCGGGAAACGCTTCAATCTCGTCGCCGGTATTGAACATGACGATGCCATTGCTACTGCCGACAAAGGTACCCTCGAGAACGCTACCGTCGGACAATTCAATCGAATCTGCGAACAGTACCGTGCTGGCAAAGAAGAATAATGTTGTGGAAAGGAGGCGATTCAGATAACGCATGGCGAGAGCTCCGTTGCAAAGTGTGATACGAGCATAATGGGCGGTTATGACACAAGATGTTACATCTATTGCATTGTCCGGTGAAAGTCAGCAGGTTAGTATTGTGTGCTGGTGCATCGCGACAAACTTTCAAGCAACCTGAGATCACGACCCACGCGAAGATGCAGAAGCAACTTAATCAATGGCGTGAGGTGCTGCTGCTTGTATTACTGATACTGGCGGCTCGGGACAATATACGCGCGCAGGAAGTAGCTGAAATCCCGTTCAGCTTTGCTCCGCCGGGTTCTGCCGCGCTCGGTGGTGGTTTGCGAATGGGTCAAAACCCGTACCTGGCGAGCACTAACGAAGATCAGCGGCAACTCGACCTGGTACCCCTCTACCTATATGAAGGCGAGTACCTGTTTGCGCGCGGGACATCAGCCGGACTGCACCTGATGCGCAGTGATGCTTTCGAGATAAATCTCTATTCCCGCTACCGGTTCCAGAATCTCGATCCCGACAGCAACGCCTACTACGAAGGCCTCAAACCCCGCAGGCAGACACTGGATGCGGGCATAGAGCTGGGAATCAAACAGAACTGGGGAGAGCTCAAACTCGACTGGGTGACCGACATGCTGGGCCACCACAATGGCAATGAGGTTCGTGCGTCGTATCGCTATCGAATGGAGGCCGGACCATGGTCGATCTCGCCGTTTATCGGCTGGACCTGGCAGAACAAAAGCCTCACCGATTACTATTTCGGTGTCTCTGAGTCCGAAGCTACCGTTGAGCGGCCTGCGTACGCGCCTGGCTCAGCCCGATGGATAAGTTTCGGGGTGAATGCTGCGTGGCAAGCGACTGACAGGATCGTCTGGTTCGGCAATGTCGCATTCGGCGGCGCGGATTCGGCCATTACCGACAGCCCCCTGGTCGAGGAGGACAGTTTCTCCAGTGTCTTCGTCGGTGGAACCTACCTGTTCGGCAATGCCCGCAAACCCGACTATATCGTTGACGCCGAGCGTGCCGGCGAATGGTCGTGGCGTGTCAACTACGGTTACCAGGCCTCCGGTAACATCGTCAGTGAAATCGACCAGGGCGATTTCAGCAAAAGTGAGATCGCCGATACAAACATTGCCGGCATTACACTTAGCAAACTACTCTCTACCGGAGAGCGCGTCGAATTCCTCGGCCGGCTTGCGGTATTTCGCCATTTCGAGAGCGCTGAGGGTAATGGTAATTTTTCGAGTTACGCCGCTTACATTATGGCGATGGGCAAGGGCTACTCACCCTGGAGCGGTGACGAAGCGTTTCGCTGGGGGTTCGGCTTTGGCGCGTCTTATGCACAGAAGGTACCGATCGCCGAGCAGCGCAAGCAAGAGGCCAAAGGCGCCAACACAGCGCACTTCCTGAACTACCTCGAAATGACCGTGGACTTTCCGCTGCGCAAAGTGTCGCGGGCGGGGTGGTTACAAAATTGTTACGCAGGACTGACCATCGTGCACCGCTCCGGTATTTTCGCGACGTCTGATCTTCTCGGCGACGTTGCCGGCGGAGCGGACTGGCTCACTGCCCACATGGAGTGCAAGCAATGAAGCGATTGGTGGTGTTCGCAATGGCGGGACTCCTGTTCGCCGGGCAGGCGGCCATGTCGGATTGGCAAGTAGACCCCGGTAATTCGAGCGAAGTTAAGGCGCAGAACGCGTTACGCAAGTTTCGCGAGCGCATACCTCGCACCCAGGCCTATTTTGATCAGGCTCATGGCTTTGCAATTTTTCCATCCGTTACACGAGTCGGTTTTGGTCTTGGCGGTGCGTACGGTAAAGGTGTCGTGATCCAGGGCGACCAGACGATTGGTGCGAGCAAGTACTGGCAGTTCACGTCCGGCATACAGGCGGGCGCACGCAACTTCAGCATGATTATTTTTTTCAAGGATGAGCAGGCACTGAAATATTTTCAGTCTGGCGATATTCAATTCATGGGCCAGGCCGGCCTGGCGGTCGCAACAGCCGGCATAGCCGGAACACCTGCATACAACGATGGTGTTGCAATCGTAACCATGACGCGGTTTGGCCTCATGGCAGAATTTACGGTGTCGGGCGCGAAGTTTAAATACAAGCCATTGTCAGACGAATAGACAGTGCATACGCCATGGCGCATTGTGGCGATACTTGTCGCGCTCGCGACTTCTCCGTGTATCGCCGGCGAGATTCCCGGGCTGGCGCCGCAACTGCCGCCCTTTCATGAGCGCGATTACGAATTTACATTCGGCAATGATTTTTTCGGCCGTGGCGGTGAGATCGACGACCTTCGTACGCAACAACTGATTTTTTCAGCCCGGTTATCGACGAAGTGGTCCGCGGTTCTTGATCACAGCATCCTTACCCTCGAGGGCGTACCGGCGCGCGTGGATCAAATGTCGGCGTCATTGGGTCATGAACTGTTTGCGAAAGTAGCGGAAGATCGAGTCGACAAAGTCGTCGCGGGGTTCGGCGTTCGCAGTGTCGGCAGGTTCGCAGGGGAACGCATTCAAAACGGTTTCCATCGCATCATCGATAGCGATGTCGAGGATTTTCCCTACATAGACGAAGACAGCACCGACGTGACCGGCTGGATAAACGCGAATTTCTATCGGGCATTTGCGCCTGCGGCCAGGCTGCAGCGGCTCAACAATTGGCAGATGGGCTATTGGCTGCGGGCGGCGTCGCTCATAACGAGTGGTGGACAGTGGGACACATCGGCAACAGCGCTCGCAGTGGCGAGCCGGTCGTCCGTCGATATCTGGTTCGGGCTGCGCAGGGACTGGCGATCTGGTTACGACAGCGTCGTGTTGCGTGAAACCGCTGCGGCAGAAGACGACCTGGCTGTTGTCGTCGGTGCTCGCTTCGGTGCGCTGGTGATCGAAACCGTACAGCAAATTAACAATGATGCCTCCTACGGTCAGTTGCGGCTGGTGTCAACCGGTCGTCGACAGGCCGGTCAGGGAGCCGGGTATTCGCGATGGGGCCTGGCGCTCGACTTCCTGTTGCCCGATGTGCAGGCGAGGATTACGAGCCGCTACCGCGGGCGTTTTCTTACCGCCGCCGACTCCCGTTGGCGTGAATTCGTTATCGCCGCTGTCGCGCTTGGCGAGCCTCAGTACGAGAATGACAACAGCATCTTTGTTCGAACCCGGCAGTTCGACGTCGGCCTGGAGTTGGAACGCCCATTGACCGACGCTGGCAACTGGCTGAGTTTTTACACGAGTGCTGGTGCAGGTTGGCGTACGGAAAAGCTGGTTGGCGACGGCAGGCTGAGAGGAGAAACTTCGCAAAGCGTCGGACGAGCCGCCGTGACGATGAGCGCCGGGCTGCGCTTTAATTCTGCCGGAGACGAACAGCGCTGGCGCTTCCGCACGCAAATAGGCGTGATTGCGACTCTGCCGGTAAGCGATGCCGACCTGCAATTAAGCGACAGCACCTATTTAGTGCAACAACCGGCGGTTAATTTGACGGTCGGTTTTTCGGCCGATTTTTTCTGAACTCGAGCGGTAGCTGGAACCGCTTCCTGGAAATCGTCGTGGCGTTGCTGCCCTGTGCAAGCTGTGCTTAAATTGCCGACCTTTTTCTAATTGGCAAGGCTCACATGCAACGCCAGATCTTGATCATCATCGCTACAGCGGCTTTATTCGCCGCGACGCAAACCCATGCTCAAGGTGAAGACGGCTGGCGGTTTACTGTCGAGCCGTACTTAGTGGCCACATCAATCAACGGTGATGCAAGCGTTGGGCGCGTCGTCGGCGTTCCTGTAGATGTCAGCTTTAGCGACATCCTCGAGAACCTGGACATGGCGGGCATGCTGCATTTCGAAGCGCAGCACGGCAACGGTTGGGGTGTGGTATTCGACTACGGCTTTATGGATCTCGGCGCCGACACGTCGGTCGGTTTTGGGGGTATTCTGGACGCCAGCGTTCGCCAGGGAATTCTCGAGCTGTTGGTCACGCGTGACGTCGAAATCGGTGCCACGTCGATGGAGGTGCTGGCGGGCGTTCGATCGTGGAGCAACAAGTTGAAAGTCAGCCTCGACCCCGCAATCTGGGATGGCAGTCTGTCGACGAGGGTCAGCGAGGACTGGGTCGATCCTGTTGTTGGCCTGCGCTGGACAGGCGAACTCGCTGAACGCTGGCGGATTCGTTTGCGTGGCGATATAGGCGGGCTCGGTGTAGGTTCAGATTTTTCCTGGAATGCCAGCGCCACGGCGCTCTATAACATCAGTGACCGGTTCGAACTGGAGTTCGGCTACAAGGCACTCGATGTCGACTACGATAATGGCAAAGCTGCCGACAACGGCTCTTTCGTCTATGACACGACGACTCACGGGCCATTGCTGGGGCTGCTCATTAATTTTTGATTAGTCAAAAGCGAAGCTGAAGAACAGCTTCGGTCCGTTATAAAGCAGGTCCAGATCGCCGCTTGAGCCCTGGTCTTTGGAGCGAAGTCGCAAGGCATAGACGTCATAGCCCAGTCCGGCGCCAAAGCCCGTGTCAAATTTCCGCTCCAGGCCGAATCGCAAATAGCTCATGAAGCCGTCGTAGCGGTCGTAGTCCAGAGCGAACACTTGTGCGTCGGCATCCAGTCTCCATTTGCCGTTGAACAGGGCCGCGCCAAAAACGCCGAATGTCGGTAGTGGGCCTTTCGCGTCGAATTGCTCGGGTTGTTGCAGGCCTGCTTCGCTAACCATGGTCGCAAAACGAAAATAGCTGAGCCCGGCCGCCACGCCGAGTTCTTTCTGGCTATCGCGCATCAGTGAGTAAGCGTAGGTGATGCGAAGAAGTTCTGAATCGGTCTTGCTCTCGATTTCCGTGCCTGCCAGGTAAGTCCGGTCGCCAAAGGTCAGGTCGTCTTCTATAGTGGTGGTCGAACGCCGTGCCAGCCGAAATGCACCGAGTTCAATGCGGTGGTAATGGCCGATGCGCACTCTTGCGTCGACCTGGAAAATCGTTTCCCGATCCGCTGCACCGAGGACATTTTCCAGGTCAACGGTGTCTCCAGGTTGACCGTCGCCGGCATCTTTCGAGATCTTGGCATCAATGGCACCGTTCAATGTACCCAGACGAATTTCGAATTCGCGTTCCTTCAGGCCGCCTGCGGCATCTCTGGGCACGAACAGATTGGCATTGTAGGCAAGCCCGATCGATCCCGACCAAAGCTTGTCGCGTGCGACGAGCGGGCTGGCCTTAATGGAGTTGTCGAGTTGCTCCACACCGATGGTGCCCTTGAGTAGCCAACGCGGCGTCAGCGCGTAGCCGAAAGTAAATCCGGCCCAGATGTTAGTAGCAGCACCCGGATCGTACTCGGGTCTCGATACGGTCGCCTCGTTCTGCGCAACGCCGAAGTAATAACCGTTGTAGCCACTGCTCAGGTACGAAACCTTCACGGCCGGAACAAAAAAGTTGTCCTCTCGCCGCAGAGGCAACGAAAATTCTATTTCACTGCTCATTCCGGAGTGTCGATTGGGCACTTCCCAGTAGGACCTGAATTGCACGTGCACGGGCGAGCCGCGCCAGCCGATCAGTGGACCGGCTTCGATGGCCCAGCTTCTGTCATCGAGGCCCAGCAACTCGTCATTGTTGTCCGCGCCCGGGCCGAGGGTTTGTACACGCCCGATCGCGCCAAACTCCCAGTCGCTGTCGGTCACATAGCGAATGCCCATATTTTCGCCGCGAATCAGCAACCAGTCGCGAGTGAAAGCGGAATGCTTAAAGCTCGACAGGTACGGATAGACCAGCTGCGAACTGGATGCGCCGCTGTAAGGATTTTGCGAACTGGAATAGGCAAGGCCGAGGGAATAGTCGTTCAGGTCGTAATCGCGAAAGTAGTCAAGCAGCGGTCCTGCCTTTGCGGTGAGCGACGCAAACAGGAAAAAGCCCAGGGCAAGCCCGGCCGACCTGGGGGACCGAGCTGGCAGGCGAAGATGGCTGTCAGTAAATTCGACCACCGACTGCCACACGAGTGCCGTAGCCGCCGCCATAGCCTCCATAGCCGTTGTAGGAACTGTAGCCAACGCTGCCATAGACGCGGACATCATCACAGGAACTCATCGCCAGACACGTGCAGAGAATTGCGGCCAGTTTTGCGAGTTTGATTGTCTTGTGCATTGTTTGGAACCCCTAATCTTGTTGTTCAAGCGGCCAGGTCTGCAGTGCTATGCCCGCGCCGGACGGATCTGCGATGAAGGCAACCTCGCCACCGAGCGGGCGTGGCCCCGCCTCGACAATGACGCGACCGCCAAGTGCAGCAACCTGTGACGTGATCGCCGCCGGGCTTTCGACGCGGATGTAACTCACCCACACGGGATCGAGCCCTTCCAGCGGGTTGGGCATGATGCCGGCCCTTGGCGTGTCGCCGGCCTTCAGGAGTTGATATGACGGTGCCTTCGCCCGGGTTGCATCGTTATCGATATTTCCGCCCTTAAGGCCGGCAATATCCGAGTAGAAAGATGACGCATTGGCAGCATCGGTCGTCCAGAGTTCATCCCACAAAAAGTCGCCGGCCGTGGCACTGCGATCGCCCGGATCCCCGTCGCGGGTTTGCAGCAGACCCAGTAATGCACCTTCTGCATCCCGCACGACCGCAAGCCGGCCGCGACTTTGCAGATCGGTCGGCGGCGTGATGATTCGACCGCCCGCGGCTTCGACCTTGCGGCTGGCGGCATCGACATCGGCCACTGACATTAGTACCACCCATTGCGATATGTCGTCACGACCGTTCAAGGCCAGCGTATCGATCATGCCGCCGATCAGGTGGCCATTGTGCCGGATCAGGGTATACGCCGAATCACTCCGCAGGTTCGAAGCAGTGCCGACG
This sequence comes from Gammaproteobacteria bacterium, assembly GCA_024640305.1. GTDB lineage: Bacteria > Pseudomonadota > Gammaproteobacteria > Steroidobacterales > Woeseiaceae > UBA1847. Next base: position 4,776 of record JAHEFG010000010.1, on the reverse strand, counting down.
CTTTCAAATTGCCAGCCAAACAGTTCGCCGTAGAACCGTCTCGATGCGGCCGGGTCATTCGTTAGCAGGTCCCGCCAGATGATTTTTCCGGGCAGACGTTCACCGGTCGTGCCCTCGGTGATCGACGGCAGGTTAATGTTTGTTGTTGCGCATGCGGAGAGCAGTAAAACAGCGAATACTGCTGATGCAAAACTCCTTGCTGTAAATTGCGGCATAAAGTTGGCTCGATATTCGATAGAATCCCATGGTACACGTACGCTTCATCGGCTTCAGCAAAAACCGCTAGCTTCGGTTCATGATGCCGCTCCAAACGCATCACTGTCAGTGCTTAGCTATGTCTCAATTTGTTCTTCGAAATTTCCTGCTTGCGGCCGTCTTTATTGGCGGCTGTAACACCGCTGATAAGGTGGAGCAAGTGCCGCAAACCAGTATTGGTCCGGCGAGCTTTGTCGGTAGTGCGGCATGCCAGTCCTGCCATACGAGCGAATACGGTGACTGGGTCGGATCGCATCATCAACTCGCGATGCAAATTGCCGACGCGGCTACCGTGCTCGGCGACTTCAACGATGCAAGCTTCGATTACTACGGTTCCAAAACGCGGTTTTTTACTCGCGACGATAATTTCTTTGTGCTAACTGAAGATGCGGCGGGACAGGAACAGGAATTTCGTATTGCTTACGTCTTCGGCGTCGAGCCGCTGCAACAATACCTGATCGAATTTCCTGGTGGCCGTTTGCAGACGCTGGCATTTTCCTGGGACTCGCGTCCGACGGGCGAGGGCGGGCAGCGCTGGTTTCACGCCTATGGTGATGAGTACATCGCGCCTGACGACGAGCTGCACTGGACGGGGCCGCAACAGAACTGGAATTACATGTGTGCCGAATGCCACTCGACGAATGTCGAAATGGGCTTCGATTCGGCAACCGATACGTTCGCAACTACCTATTCGGAGATCAGCGTAGGTTGCGAAGGTTGTCACGGACCCGGATCGGCGCATGTCGAACTGGCCGATGCGGGCATCGAGAAAACCGACTATGGGCTAAAAGTGGATCTCGATGATCGCGGCAATGCGACATGGATAATGAACCCTGACAACGGCATCGCCGAACGCAGCGACATGCGCATGCGGCCACAGCAACAGCCCGAAGCCTGCGGACGTTGCCATTCGCGCCGCGGCATCATCGCCCCCGACTACGAGTATGGTGAACCGCTGGCGCACACGCACATGCCGGCATTGCTTGATGAACCATTGTATTTCGCTGACGGACAGATACTCGATGAGGTATATGTCTACGGTTCGTTTCTGCAAAGCCGAATGTATCGTGCCGGCGTAAGCTGCACTGACTGTCATAACCCGCATTCGGCCAAACTCGTTGGCGGCGACGATCCGAACGCCGTCTGCTCCCAATGCCACCTGCCGACAAAGTTTGCCGAGCTTGAACATGCCAGCCATACACCGGCGCAGGCTGCTTGTGTCGACTGCCACATGGCCTCGCGCACCTACATGGTCGTGGACGATCGGCGCGACCACAGTTTTCGAGTGCCGCGTCCCGATTTAACAGAGAGCATCGGCACGCCGAACGCCTGCAGCGGCTGTCATGCCGATCGGGATGCGAACTGGGCGGCGGCCGCAATCTCCTCGTGGCGAGGAAATGACGACTGGCAACGGCCACATTTTTCGCCAGCGCTCGACGCAGGACGGCACGGCTTTGCCAACAATCTCTTGCTCGATGTCATATCTGGCAAGGACTATCCGGGCATCGCGAGAGCGACGGCAGTGTCGTTGCTGGCGCAGCCTTTTGGCAGCAAGGAATTTCGGAGTCTCGAAGCGCAACTCGGCAATGCGGATGTATTGATACGAATCGCAGCCCTGCGACAGTTGCGCAACCTGCCGCAGGAGCTCAGGTTGCGCTTGCCGGGCTCCAGGCTGCTCGCCGACCCGGTTCGCGGTGTGCGTGTCGAGGCCGTGGCCGTCTACGCTGGCATGCAGGATTTGCTGCCGGCGGAGGAGATGCGTGCGTATTCGCAGGCTGAGAGTGATTTTCGCGAGACCTATGAGGCAATCGCGAACAGACCCGAAGCGCTGCTGGCACTTGCCGCATTCGAACTCGCGGAAGGCAGACCGGCCGAAGCAATCGACCTCTATGGGCAGGCGTTACGCATGGAACCACGCGCAGTCAGTGCGCGTGTAAACCTGGCCGATACCTTGCGCAGCCTCGGCCGTGAAAGCGACGCGGAGGATGTCCTGCGCGAGGGACTGGATCTTGACGCCTCGAGTGCGGCGCTGCATTACGCCCTTGGACTTTCGCTGGTGCGCAGTAGTCGTACCGATGCGGCGCTGGAAGAATTGCGTCAGGCGGTAGAGCTTGAGGCCGGCAATCCTCGTTATGCTTATGTACTCGGCGTCGCTCTCAATTCGCTGGGGCAGCCACAACAAGCGTTGCAGGTCATGGGTGAGGCCTACGCCCGGTTCGATGGCAATTTCGATATTGCGATGGGGCTTGCAACCATGCGCCGCGACAGTGGCGATCAGGACGGTGCGCTCGAGATTGCCTATGCCCTGGCAAGGCGTCATCCGGAAGACCAGGGTGTCCTGGCACTGCTGCGTTCGCTCGGGGCAGTCCCGTAAGTCGTCTAAACTTCAGTAGCCCAGCCGTCAGTAAGCATTAAAAAATACCGCTGCAAGGATCGCAGTCGTCAACGCGTAGGCTGACGGAAAGGCCCAGCGGCAGATACGGTCGACCTTGTGGCTGAATGCGGCATCGTGTTTTCGAGCAACTGATTCCATGACGATGATCAGAACCACTCCCGCGGCGAGAATCAGAAACGTGGCAATGACAAAAGCGTCCATCAGGGTCAGGTAACTGACCTCCGGCACGTTGTCGAGAATAACAAAATAGTAAGCGACGACACTGAGTATGCCGATGAACGTGATGTTGATGCGATTGGACAGTGTTTCGTTGTCCATCCAGAACACGCACCACGTCAGACTCACGAGTAGAATCATTGGAAAAATAATGCTGATCAGGAGATGCGTAGGCTCTCGCTGAATGCGCACAGTGACGACAAACTCGGAAATCTCGGATTTGGAGTCGTCGAAATAAGCGATTTGAATGGGCCGCTCCAGCATCGAAACCGACTCTCGCGACCAGTCCGCAATCCCGAGGTTTTGATTCCAGGTGCCCGCAAGCCTGTCGTCAGGCACCAGCACGATTTCGTCACGCTGATAGATGAAGGGGTGGAAGAAAATTTCCAGGTCCTGAACATCAAACGGAAACTTGCGCAAGTCCATTGGCGTTTCGACTTTTGCATAAAAGGTCTCCGAGTACGCGACCCGACCGTCCGGCCAAATGCTGATCGCCATATTGGTGACAGAGCGGTCTCCAATTCCGTTAGGGATCAACAGGTGTGGACGCCAGCCGGCGTACTGCTCCTCGACAGCAAATTTGCCCTGGTAGATGCGCGGCGGCGCTTTGGAATAGTCGCCCGGGGTCCATGCTTCCCGCGCGCCCGTGCTGGCGGGATCGTAGGCAAGCCTGGGGTCCATCCACTCCAGGTAGATTGCCCCGTCGAAGTCGATCGTTTCGTCTTTTTCGCTCACATCAGTGAGGCTGACCAGGTTGAACCCGACAAGAACATCGATCGATCCGTCGCCCGGCCGCTGTTTGAGAGGACCAGCAACATCCTGCGCAACAGCCAGGTTCGATAAGAGAAAGACCAGCACACTCGCAACCAGCGCCGTCAGACTCGTTCTGGGGGCCATCCTGACATTCACGCGGGTTCCCTCCGGGACCAAGCTAACAGCCGATTCTAGCATTGGATCCGGGCGTGGTTGCAGTCGCAATGTACCTTATTTAGGTCCAAATCCTGCCATGCAGTTTGCGTCCAAACCCTGAATCAACTATCCTTCGCCTCGCGAATAATTGCTGGGTGACAAACATCGCGACGATGTGTGTAAAGGGCTCGACGAGAGTCCTGAAGCCTTGGCAAGTAACGAACACCCAAAACCTTGAGTTACAAACTGTTACAGATTTAGGGCTAATGAGTTGTTAGCCTCTGGGGTCAGGTTATACGTTCCCGCCTTGAAACTTCAGCCCCGAAAATGATGTTCACCGCGTGGACACGTCTTATGAATTCACGACACAGGTAAAATTATGCGAATCAGCAAAACCGTATTTTTCACTTTTAAGATTGCGGCCGCCCGATTGGTCGCGCTCCCCGTTGTATTGATGCTGTTGTCGGTCGGCGCCGCCCAGGCACAGGACAAGCCCAACATACTTATCGTCTGGGGTGACGACGTAGGCTGGTTCAATACCAGCGCCTACAACCGCGGCATGATGGGTTACAAGACACCCAACATTGACAGCATCGCAGCTGAAGGAGCGTTGTTTACCGACTGGTACGGACAGCAGAGCTGCACGGCTGGTCGCGCCGCGTTCCTGACTGGTCAGAGCCCGTTTCGCACCGGCCTGCTGAAGGTCGGTCTGCCGGGCGCTAAGGAAGGCCTGTCCGAGAAAGACCCGACAGTTGCCGAACTGCTGAAGAACCATGGCTACATGACGGCCCAGTACGGCAAGAATCATCTGGGCGATCTCGACGAGCACCTGCCGACCAACCACGGTTTCGATGAGTTCTTCGGCAATCTTTACCACCTCAATGCCGAGGAAGAGCCGGAAAACCCGGACTACCCCAAGGGCGAGGCTTTTGCCAAGAAGTTTGGCCCGCGCGGCGTTATCAAATCCACAGCTGATGGCAACATCGAGGACACCGGCCCGC
>JAHEFG010000039.1 GCA_024640305.1 Gammaproteobacteria bacterium | reverse complement strand
CCACGTGTAACCCTCCACCTCGCCTCCGCAAGCGGAGCTGTTAAAGGGTCCCTTGCAAAAAGCGCCGTCAGTCAGGCAGCAGCCAGAAAAAAAAGTTGAGGTGAGAATTAGTGCCAATATTTTCTGCATTTTTCCTCCTCGGGGTCCGTATTGCGTCATTGCCATGAGTTTGTTTATTAGGGCATTGTCGGCGCTTCATTAAGAATAGCTTGCTTTTAGCAGATGTACAGATTTTCACCGGGCTGCTCGTATGATCGCGTTAAATTTGGGGTTCTTGTGCAGTGATGCCAGGTGCGGCTCTGCGGCCATCACGTTCAGCGAATAGCCTTTGTCCGCTGCAAGTCTGAGCGCCGCGAGGGCGGCGTCAGTGTCGCCGTGTCGCAGCAATATCAGGCCGTTGATGTAGTGCACATACGGATCGTCCGGCGACAACTCGCGGGCCCGATTGATCAGTGAAAGTGCTTCCTCGGTCTTGTCGAGCATGGCGCTGATCCAGGCCAGGTCCATCAGGTTATTTGGATCGTTCGGATTCACCTCGATGGCGCTGGCGACCAGCCCTTCCGCCGTTTCGAAGGACTCTGTTGCTTCGTCTTCAATGCCTGCATACCAGAGTGCGTCGCCAAGGTTTGACCAGTTCAGGTGATCAGTCGGTGCGAGCATGACAGCCATTCGATGAGATTCGATAGCTTCGTCCTTTTGTCCGAGGTAATAGTGCATCAGCCCGAGAGAGTTATAAGTGTTTGCCCTGGGCTCGAGTTCATTCGCGTTTCCCAGCGCGATGCCGGCAGATTCGAATTCACCGGCTAATAAGTATGCGATGCCGAGATTCGAGAAACCCCTGACGTTGGTATTGTCGAGTGCGACGACCTTGCTGAATTCTTCGGCGGCCTCCGCGTACCGCCCGGATTGATAGAGAAATATGCCGAGCGAATTGTAAGCCGACCAGTCGCCGGGTTGCAGGCCAATCGCCTGCCTGAATCGTGCCTCAGCTTCAGCGGGTTTCATCTGCAGCATATAGGTATCGCCCATGCCGATAAGCGCCGTAACATTTTTCGGATTGATGCGCAGGGCCTCGAGAAAGGCCGCTTCCGCATCCGCGTAGCGGCCGGTTGTACCGTATAGCTCGCCTAAAGCGGTATGTACAACGTCGAGGTTCGGATTGAGATCCAGTGCCTTGGCGCATGCCACCTGCGCCTGATCTATATAGGCGCTGTCGTCTGTTTCGGGATACGCCGCGACAAATACCTGGCACTTGCCGGCATGCGCGGCGGCATAGTCAGGATCAACTTCGAGCACAGCATCAAACCAGGAGAGGGATGTTTCAATTGAATCAACGCTGATTGGTCCGTTTGAAGCGTCGACACCCCGTCTGTACAGCACGTAGGCATTGAGGCTGGGATCATCGGTCGACGGTCCGATCGGTGTTTGCATATCAGGCGGCAGAGCAACCTGGATATTCGCAACCGTCAGTTCTGTAATTTCATTTCGAATGTCAAAAAAATCTTCACGGTCGCGATCGAACCGGCGCGACAACACGTGGAACCCGGTTGAAGAATCAATCATCTGCACAATGATGCGCAATTTATCTCCCGCGATCTGGACGCTACCCTCGAGGTAGTGCGCAACGCGCAATCGCTCGCGAACTCTTTGCGATGCACTGTTAGGGGCCAGCGTAAACGCATCGCCTCGGGAAGACACCAGCAATCCGGGAACACGGGATAGTCTGGTGATCAGGTCGTCAGCAAGACCATTGGAGAACACCTGCGTGTCGTCGCTGCCATCGAGGTTCAGGAAGGGGAGTACAGCGATGGAGTTATCAAGGACCGGTGGCAGGCTTGTGCTTTCAGCAATATCCGGCGTCGGCGCTTCCGGCAATCCGACACTGTTGTCGTAGATGTAGACGATGACTGTCGCCATCGCCAACGCACCGATTACGGATATATAGGTTCGGCTAAAACGGCGCTTGTAGGAGTCCCTCGGGGAAAGTTCATGCGGTACCGCACGGCCGTCGCGAAATTCAAGAAACCACGAGAGCAGGACCGCGATCGGAAAGCCTGCAATGACCAGCACGGTGACAAACGTTCCGGTCCAGGCAGGCAGCAACAACTGGCTGAAAACAATGTCCGCAATTTGAATGAGCAGCCAACCCACCAGCAGGTAGGCAATTGCGGTTTCAAGCACGCCTCGTTGATGCAGACTCTCCAGCAGGCTGTTGATGGCGATGTCATTGTTGTTCCTGTCCCCGAGTACGACTGAGGCGGTGTGCAAATTGGCAGGCTCGACGCCAGCAATGAGGCGATAACCACGTCGAGGAAGTGTCTGTATGAACCTGGGATCGTCCGAATGGTCGTTTAGCGCATGACGGATTTCGCCAACCGCGTGGCTCAGTGCGTTCTGGCTGCCGTGATCTCTGCCCCACACTTCTTCTATCAGCGCATCGCGGGTGACCAGCGTGCCGGGACTCGACGCCAGGATCAGCAGCGTTTCCATCGCTTTTGGCGTCAGGTGCACAGAGCCGTCTTTCCCGGTCACGCGGCCTTTCACCGGGTCGACCAACAGGTTCCCTACATAGAATCCCGCTAATAAATCAGAATTCACGACCGCGCCTTTGGCAGCTCCGTTGTTGCAAGGATAGCACCGGATGGGCGGGATATTGGATCGCAGCCATGTCATATACGACACCCATGGCCTGGCAGTCGGTCAGGTTGGTGAGCATTGCCTGGAGGATTAGATAAGCATATCGACCAGCCGCTCGACGATCGCAGCGCCGGCGGACGATCCATGCAAAACCAGATCGTCCGTCGGAGTACATTTCTACCGTATTAGTCTTCCGCCAGCGCGGCCAGTGCCGCTTTGTCCTCGTCACTCGGTGCGTGATTGATGCGAAGCAAAATGCCGGCGAGCTTCT
>JAHEFG010000038.1 GCA_024640305.1 Gammaproteobacteria bacterium | reverse complement strand
AAATAAAAATAATACTCTTTTTCTTGGGCATGAAGAGAATCTGCACTTGTTTTCAAACGGCAAGAGCGTCCCTATCAACTTTTCATCCCTTCAGGGCATGCATTCGTTTCAAATTCCATCCAATGCAGACCAAACTCCATTCACTTTGAACGGAGTCTAACCCGCGCAACAGAAATTGCCTGAACTCCAGTACCTGTTTGATGACACCAAACACGGTTTCCACTGTGGATTTGCGTGTGGCGTAAACCGCTTTTCCTTCCCGGGTCTGCAACCGATGTTGCATGGCCTCAACTGCAGTAGCATTCTGAGGTGGTTTGGGGTCTTCTCCAAAGCGTTCCGTTAAAGGGAGGTTATGTTTCTCCCGCGCCTCCGGGATGAAGGGAACGAGGCTCGCTTTCGTGCACTTCTCGACATTGGCATTGCTGAAGTAACCCGTGTCGGCCAGGAGGTTTTCAGCCTCGCCAAGGGCTTTTGGTAGATGGCCAATAGCCGCTAATGCCGGCTCGATTTCCTGTTTATCATTGGTGTGCTGGGTGACATGCTGTTCAACGATGAGGTGTGTTTTGACATCAACACCGGCCTGCGCGTTGTAGGCCTGTTCAAAGCCACCGCTGGCGGTCGGCATAATGCGTGATTCTTCATCCGTCAGGTTGACTTGGTCTTTGGCCTGCGGCCCGGATGTCGGTGGCTTCGGCGGCTTGCCACGCGGCTTTTTGCCCGTCTCTTTTTCGCGCGCCTCACGCTTTGCCTGCTTGGTTTCGAACTCCGCCTGTTCCCGTTCAAAACGTTCCTGCGCACGGGCCTGGATTGCCTCTTTGGCGCGAGCAATCGCCGCCAGTCGCTCGTCGCGGCGTTTGAGCTCCTCAGGAATATCCATCTCTTCCGGTCGCGAACGCTGGTCGGCCGCTTCGGCAAGCCGCATCAGCGCATCGACCTCTTGCTTGAGCTGCGCCTCTAACCGGTTTGCGTATTCCCAGCTCAGCGCCTTGTGCTTGCTGGCGTTGGCCTTGATCTTGGTGCCATCCAGGCTGATAGTGCCGAGCTTCACCAGCCCCATTGCTTCGCCTACCACCAAGATCTCGACAAACAAGGCTCCCAGCTCCCTCAGAAATCGCTTCCTGAAACTGGCAATCGTGTCATGGTCCGGGTTTGTGTTGGCGCAGATATACCGGAAGGCGATGGAGTCATAGGTGGCTTTTTCCAGCTTGCGACTGGAAAAGACACCTGTACTATAGCCGTAAAACAACAGCGCTACTAACATGACTGGATGAAAAGGCTTGGAGCCCCGACCCGAATACACCGCTGACAGGTGACCCAGATCCAGCTGCTCCACAATGTCCACCACAAAGCGTGCCAGATGATCATCCGGCAAATAATCCTGCACGCTCGGTGGAAAAATATACGGGGTATCTCGATCGATGGGAATAAATTCAACAGCCATCTTGCTTCCCTTTGGGTGGCCTTTCGGAATAACGTTATTCTACCGGGTTACAAACGGAAAGTCCGACAGACTCCTAGAAGGGAAATATCTTCATGGGCTTTGCCATCTGGTTCATGTTGGCAGCCATGTTACCCACTATGCGATTCATGTCCGTGAACTGGTTGTTCAGAAACTGCAGACTGCCAGCCATGCTGGCGACATTGCCGTTCATGTACTGAATCTGTTCAACCATGGCATGAAGATCGGTACTCAGGACGCCGAGGTTGTGGTCCATGTTGCCGACCGAGCTGTTCAGTGCCGGCATCACAGTGATGCTTTCATTCAGTACCAGCAGTGTCTCCTGCACCCGATTAATGGTGCCGGCTACCGTGGTGAAGTTCTTGTCCATCCGGTTCATGTAGCCCGACATTGCAGTCATGTGTGTTGTAATATTCGAGAAATCCTTGGTCAGGATGAAGATCAGGTAAAACAGGGCGAGGCCGAGTATCGACAGGCCCAGCATGCCAAAGCGGATGATCTGTGTCGTGCGCCGCCCGATACGGATACTGAGCTGTTCACGGTATTCCATGCTCTTGCGGAAGTCGTCCAGCGAACGTTCCACTATGTCCAGCATTTCCTTCTGATTATTATTGTTTTCCATGTTGGCGCTCCCGGCCTGTCGTTTACTTAGCCATTGTTATGTAAGTCTGTGAGTTGTGGTAAATAAACGTGTTGCCAGTATCTTGTTCAGATTTCTGAAAACCTTGGTGGCAATGTAGGGGTAGCGTTTGCTGAGTCGATCGAGGTTCTCCTGGGTCAGACACAGCAGACGGCAGTCTTCTTTCGCATCAACATTGGCGGTGCGTGTTTCAAAGAACAGCCCGGCTTCGCCGACCACGTCACCGCGTTCATGTGTCGCCAGTTCAACGCGCCCCTGATCGCCATCGACCGATGTCTGCAGCTTGCCATCGATAACCACGTACATTTCATTGGCCACGTCGCCGTCACTGATAATACGTTTACCCTTCGGCACACTGATGACCTTGGCCATTAGCGCAACGATACGCGCCTGTGAGGTCTTGAGGCCCTTCAACAGCGGAATGGATTCCTGCGGACTGTCGCCAAGGTCCAGAGTCAGGGCATCCCACAGGGTGGTAAAGCGAACACTGGCGCATAGTGCGGGTGTCAGAAAGGAATCACTGAGCCAGGCAATCGCCAGTGCGTAGGAGGCCATCATGCCAACGTGTGCCTGCATGCGCAGGTCGCTGGTCATCAACACAAGGAAGCCAAGACATAATCCAATGGAGGTGAAAGTGACCGGCCTGCCGACAGCCTTCATGGCCAGCAGGGTCGCCTTTTTGTCGTCTGCATGCCGGCGTACCTCGCGGTTAAAGCGTGTGAAATAGTGAATGGTGTCATCAATCGCGATACCCAGTACCATTGGAGCAATCAGGCTTGTGCTGGGGTTGAGGCTGATGCCGAAAAAACCCAGCGAACCAAAATAGACCGCGACGGGCACGATGTTCGGCAGCAGGGCAACCAAACCAATGCGCTGCGACATGAACAGTACCGCCAGGATGGCGTAGACGAAGATCAGCG
>JAHEFG010000046.1:86283-102700 GCA_024640305.1 Gammaproteobacteria bacterium | reverse complement strand
CGGAATCGGCCAAAGCACGCCGTTCTTGAGACGCATTGTTGCTACGACAGAATCATAGTCGGGCTTGTTGAGAAACCCGTCAAGCGGCGAAAACGCACCATTGAGCAGCAATTCGATATCGCAAAGCTGCCGTTCTGTAAGGTCCCACGACGCGTACTCGCGTGCCGCCTGCTTTTCGGCTTCGGCCTCACCGGCCGGTAAATAGAGATTCTTTAATTTGCCGCCATGCGGCTCTTTGAACGCACCCATTTGCTTATGTCCCAAATAAAAGCGCGGCGCAGGCTAATTAAAGGGCCTGCCCCGCGTGAAAAAAACCAGGTTAGCTGAGCCTTGTCTCAGAAAGGAATGTCGTCGTCAAAGTCATCGGGACCCGGTTGTGCCGGTGCGCTTGCCGGACCTGGATCCTGATTCATCGAAGCAGATCCACCACCGCCGCCGCTGCGGCCACCCAGCATCTGCATTTCGTCAGCAACGACCTCGGTCGTCCAGCGATCGTTGCCGTCTTTGTCCTGCCACTTGCGCGTACGCAATTTGCCTTCGATGTAAACCTGCGAGCCTTTGCGCAGGTACTCCGCGGCGATCTCGGCCAGACGGTTGAACATAGCGACCTTATGCCACTCCGTGCGCTCTTTTTGCTCGCCGGTTTGTTTGTCTTTCCAACTTTCGTTGGTGGCCACTGTTAGATTGGTCACCGCCGATCCACTGGGCATGTAGCGCGTCTCGGGATCTCCCCCGAGGTTGCCGACGATGATGACTTTATTAATTCCGCGGGCCATAGCAGGTCCCCTCTCAGATTATGCTGTTGTTTTTACCCTCGACCCGAAGGGTCTCAAGGGGTGCCTATTGTAGAGCCTGAGGGGCCAATTACCACCCCGATTTCTCTAGCGAACCTCTAGGATTGTCGTCTGAACACCCCGGACATCGCCAGCCAGATAGCGGCAAGCAATGCGCAGACGAAGAACACGTCAGCGGGCCGGCCGGCGGCCAGGTATCTGCCGCCAATCAAGCCGCCGACGAATGCGCCGAAAAACTGCGCACTGGAGAACACACCCAGCGATGCACCGCGCGCCTCACCATCGGCCAGCATGGATAAACGAGCCGGCAATCCAGCCTCGAGGAAGTTGAAACCGGCGAAGAATACAACAAGCGCAAAGAATACAGGCCAGAACGCGATACCGAAAAATGACAGCAACAGCTCACCTGCAAAGACCAGCGCAACAGCTATGCCTATCGTCACGGGCTTACCCTCGCGCTCATCACTGATGATCAACGGGATCGTGCCAAGAAGCGACACAAGGAGCGCGCCAACATACATGTGCCAGTGATCCGTCACAGGGAGCTCGAGCCTGTGGGCAAGCAGGAACGGCAGCGCAACGAAACTCGCCGTCAAAATTGCGTGCAAGAGGAAGACGTAGAGATCCAGCCGCAGCAAATCGGCCCGAAACGCCGGTTTCAGGTTCCATCGACCGGGGCTTGGGGGTTGCTCGATAGCTTTTGGCAAACGTGTGAGCAGCAAGCCGCCGGCCACTGCCAGGCACGCCGCCAACCAGAACAGGCTGGGCACACCAAAGGCTGCCGCGACCATCGGCCCAACGACCAGCGCGACCATGAAAGAAGCACCGATGCCGATGCCGAAGAAGGCCATTGACCGGGTGCGCACCTCCTCGCGCGTCGCGTCCGCAATCAGCGCCGTGAGTGTCGCTGATATCGCGCCCGCTCCCTGCAGCAAGCGACCGACAATGACGATCCAGATTGTATCGCCGACTGCTGCCATCGCACTGCCTACGGCGAAGATAACCAGGCCGCCGACCAGCACCGGTATTCGCCCTATGCGATCAGACAGCGCCCCCAGGGGGATTTGCAGCCCGGCCTGGGTAAGCCCATAGGCGCCGACCGCAAGACCAATGAGGAGCGGTGTTGCCCCTTCGAGCTTGGCGGCGTAAAGCGACAACACAGGCAACAGCGCAAAAAGGCCGAACATCCGCATCATGGCTATCAGGGCTACGATGCCAACAGTGCGCTTCTCAGCAGGCAACATTGCCGCGATCTTACTGTCTGTCTCTGTTTTCATTTGTCCAGGATTTTGCGCCGCAGTCCGCCGGCGGCGTATATTAGCAGGTTGGTCGGCGTTAACTGATACTCCATATGAAATCTATCGACACCAGGTCAATCGAAATTCGCGGCGCGAGAACGCATAACCTGTGCAATATAGATCTGTCACTGCCGCGCGACAAACTGATCGTGTTTACAGGCCTGTCCGGGTCGGGCAAGTCTTCGCTCGCCTTCGATACAATCTACGCCGAAGGCCAGCGACGATATGTCGAATCGTTGTCAGCCTACGCACGACAGTTTCTGTCGATGATGGAGAAACCGGACGTCGACCATATCGATGGACTATCGCCGGCCATATCGATCGAGCAGAAATCGACCTCGCATAACCCGCGCTCAACAGTCGGCACAGTTACAGAGATTTACGACTACCTGCGACTGCTGTATGCGCGCGCCGGTATTCCACGCTGCCCCGACCACGACACCGACCTCGAGGCGCAGACCGTCAGCCAGATGGTCGACCAGGTTCTCAATATGCCAGAGGGCACACGGCTAATGCTGCTCGCACCGGTAGTAGCGGATCGCAAAGGCGAGCACGTGCAATTGATGCGGGACCTGATGGCGCAGGGGTTCATCCGCGCACGCATCAACGGCGAAGTCTATGAACTCGACCAGCCACCAACGCTCGACCTGCGCAAAAAGCACAGCATCGATGCGATCGTCGATCGATTCAAAGTTAAGGACGATATCCGTTTGCGACTTGCCGAGTCATTTGAAACGGCACTGCGGCTGGCGGACGGTGTCGCACGCATCGCGCACATGGATGACCCGGATGCAGAAGAAGTTATCTTCTCTGACCGCTTCGCCTGCAACATCTGCGGCTATTCCCTGACCGAACTCGAGCCACGCCTGTTCTCATTCAACAACCCGACCGGTGCTTGCCCGGGTTGTGATGGCCTCGGCGTCAAGCAATATTTCGATCCGGACCGCGTCGTGGTCAATGCAGACCTGCCGCTTGCCGGCGGAGCAATCCGTGGCTGGGACCGCAAAACGACCTACTACTACCAAATGATCCAAAGCCTGGCATCGCACTACGACTTTGACCTCGAAACACCGTTTAATGAACTTTCGAAAGAGCTACGTGACACCATCCTGTATGGCAGCGACGGCGAGAAGATCAACTTCTTTTATGAAAACTCGCGCGGCATGCAGATCAAGAAACTGCATCGTTTCGAAGGCGTAATTCCCAACCTCGAACGCCGCTACCGCGAGACCGAGTCAGGCGCAGTGCGAGAGGAACTTGCCAAGTTCCTGGCCAGTCAGGCCTGCCCCGATTGCGGCGGGACGCGACTGAACAGGGCGGCCCGGCACGTTTTCATCCTCGGCAAGTCGTTGCCCGAAATATCCGGTTTGTCGGTCGGGCACGCCAGGGAATTTTTCGATACCCTCAAACTTGAAGGTTGGCGCGCCACAATCGCCGAGAAGATTGTTTCGGAAATTGGCGCGCGGCTTGGCTTTCTTAGCGATGTCGGGCTCGACTATCTGTCTCTCGATCGCAGTGCTGAAACGCTGTCAGGTGGCGAGGCACAGCGTATTCGCCTTGCCAGCCAGATCGGCTCGGGCCTCGTCGGCGTCATGTACATCCTCGACGAACCCTCAATCGGGCTGCATCAACGCGACAACCAGCGCCTACTGGGTACGCTGACACATCTTCGCGATATCGGTAATACCGTTATCGTTGTCGAACACGACGAAGAGGCTATTCTCGCTGCCGATCATGTCGTCGATCTCGGTCCCGGAGCCGGAGTCCACGGTGGTCGGATCGTCGTTGCAGGCACGCCACAGGAAGTGCGGGACCATGCAGAGTCGCTTACCGGGCAGTATCTCTCGGGCAAGCGCAAGATCGCGGTACCCGACAAACGCACCATGCCCGACAGCGATCGGCAGATAAGCATCGTCAACGCTACTGGTAACAACCTTAAGAATGTCACGGCCTCGATTCCTGTGGGCCTGATGACCTGCATTACCGGAGTATCGGGCTCCGGCAAGTCGACACTTGTAAACGACACGCTTTACAAAGCCGTCGCCGACCTGCTCAATCGCAGCAGCCGCAGCCCGGCGCCACACGACGAAATTCGAGGGCTCGAGGCCATCGACCGGGTTATCGATATCAGCCAGAGTCCAATCGGCCGCACGCCAAGATCAAACCCCGCGACCTACAGCGGTTTATTCACCCCTATTCGCGAACTGTTTGCAGGTACGCAGGAGTCTCGTTCGCGCGGCTACATGCCGGGGCGCTTCAGTTTTAACGTCAAGGGCGGCCGTTGCGAAGCCTGCCAGGGCGACGGTGTGATCAAAGTCGAAATGCACTTCCTGCCCGACGTTTACGTTCCTTGCGACCTTTGCCGAGGCAAACGTTACAACCGCGAAACTCTTGAGATTCGTTACAAGGGAAAAACCATTCACGAGGTTCTCGACATGACAGTTGAGGACGCAGCTGAATTTTTCCGGAACGTTCCGGTCGTCGCCAAGAAACTGCACACGCTGATTGACGTTGGCTTGTCCTACATTCGGCTTGGTCAGAATGCGACTACGTTGTCAGGGGGTGAGGCGCAACGCATCAAGCTCGCCCGTGAACTATCGAAACGGGACACGGGAAACACGCTGTATATTCTGGATGAACCGACTACCGGATTGCATTTCCACGACATCGAACACCTGCTGGTTGTGCTGCACCGACTGCGGGATCACGGCAACACGATTGTCGTTATCGAGCACAATCTTGATGTCATCAAAACGGCAGACTGGGTCATCGATCTGGGCCCGGAGGGTGGCGACGGCGGTGGTGAGATCATAGCAACCGGGACACCCGAAGATGTTGCCGCGAACAAGCAGTCCTTTACGGGTGAGTACCTGAGACCACTCGTCGAATCGAAATGATTGTGACGGGCTCCTCGAGCATCTGCCCCTTGAGGTAAGGGCTCTCTGTCGGTGCGTCCGATGGCTGCTGATGTATTGCCCGCGCAACGTCCATGCCGCCAACAACGTATCCGAACACGGCAAAACCCTGCCCGTCCGGATTTCTCCGCGCAGCAAAATCCAACGCCGGCTGCGCGCCAATGCAGATGAAAAACTCCGTCGATGCTGTATCAACATCGCCGCGCGCCATCGAAACAGCTCCGTCCAGATGCAACAACCCCGTGTCCCTGGTGGTCTCATGAGCGATAGGTTCGAACGGGCTGTCACCGGATCCGTTACCACCCTGGATGACTGAAATCGGCGGACTGCCGTTGTCGTTCTGCGGCGAGACAACGCGGTAGAAAGACGTGCCATCCATATGCCCACCGTCGACAAGCCGCAGGAAGTTGTTTGCCGATATGGGTGCTGCCCTGACGTTCAGTTCGATGTCGACGACGCCGAGGTCCGTCGTCATTCGTACGCGTACACTCTCACTATCTGCATCACTGGCCAGCGCCGACAAGCTCAGCAAGACAGACAGGATCCCACCGGACATTCGCATCATGTTGAGACGTACCCCGCAGCTCTCAGTTGCTTGTCGTGCAGTCCGCTGAGGAGGAACAATGCAATGACCGCCCCGAGCAATGCCCAGGCCATGTCTGATTGCGTATCCCAGGCGTAACCCTGTGTCCCGAGGAACGCTTCTGCAGCCTCACCGGACATGAGCGCAACCCACCATTCGATCAATTCGTAAAACGCGCTGATCGCCAGGGTCAGGCACACGATAAAGAAATTTCGCCAGGCTTGTCGGGTAATGACGCCCAGCCGAATTATGACCTCGCGCGCCACGATGGCAGGAATAAACCCTTGCGCAAAGTGACCGAGCTTGTCGTAATTGTTGCGCGTCTGGTCGAAAGCCTCACGAAGCCACTCGCCGAGCGGCACCTCGGCATACGTGTAATGGCCACCGACCATCAGGACGACACAATGGATAAGAATAAGGATGTAGGTCAGACGCGTCAGCGGAAACCGCTCGCGCGTGAACCACAGGATAGCGGCGGCAGCTAGCGCCGGAAAAACCTCGAGCCACCAGGTTGGATAGTCATGCGGGCCGACGCCAGACCACACGAGCACAGCGAGAAAAATTGCTATCCACGTTGATTGAAGTGTCCGCATGACTAATCCTTATCCGGCCCTCCGCGGCCCCTGGTTTCTTTTCGCCAGAACCCCTGGCTCGAAAAACACTGCCAAACCCATGGCAACCATCGTAACAGAGCAAAGCTCAACCATAAGGCCCAGGCAAGAATCAGTACTTTGTATATCCACATCGGCACGGACCATGCCGCCGCCGTCGGGAGAATAGACTCGCTGCGATCGGCAAACCAGCTCAGCGAGTTGCCAAAGCTGTTGTACCCGGCTACCTGCATATCGGGCGTGCCGAGCAAGCCAAAAGGCAGGCTGGAAACGATAGCTCCCAAAGCAATTATTGTCGCACCGCCGATCAAGATCTGTAATGCATTGAACGCCACCGAGGGCATCTCGGTCTGCAACTTCTCGCGCGCACCACAAACAAGCAGCCAGGCGATAACGATGCCGAGAACTGGCCAGCTGAACGTGCTGAAACCAAGCCCAAGCAACAGCCAGTGACGCGTAGTCAGGGGCGCGAGACCCGTTCGGCCCAGGATCAACGCAAAGATCAGCAGGACGACAAGCTCTGACCAGTACAGCACGGCTGGTCCAAGGCGCGGACCACTCGTTGCGAGCAGCCATCTATTGTGTGGCAACTCTGTATGCAGAGATATGTTGCTGGCCGGAGCACCGATATCGATGACCGGTGTGCTCGCACGACTTGAGACCCCCTCGCCCGCTCGCCAACTAATTTTGATATCGTGCTCGCCCGGCAAAATGGGTACCGTCAGTTCCCCCGCATCCGCTCGCAACGGCTCAAGGTCGCCGTCGATCAGGACTTCGGTGACTTCGGCATTATCAGGAAGTCGAATGACATGTTGCGCACCTCGCGTACTGCGGTACCCAAGCTCCAGCGTTGCGGATGTCGAGCGACTGCCGTGTTCGACAGTCAATTCGACGGCATCGAAAGCCAGCGTTGAACCCTGACTGGCCTCGGGTCGAACCGCCTCAATCAGCAATGATTCACCGCCCCGCGGAAAGAACTCGGCAATACGGGCATCATCAGGGCCCTGCGGATTCTCGCTTTCCGGTACACCACTAAAACTGGCGTGCCAGATACTGCCAACACCGACGCGCCAGACCTCTTGCCAGGCGGCGCCTTTTTCGGCGTTCAGCACCAGCGAAGATTTTCGTGGCAGATTTGAGCGCCATGAGACCGAGCGCTGGTTCGGGTTCATCGTTACCAGCACGCGACCGTCCTCAACGGTAAATTCCCCCGTCACTATCGACTCACCGTCAAGCAACGGAACTTCGAGTGTCAGAGCACCTTGTGACGGCGCGACGCGAAGAACAGTCGTTGTCGCGCGCCAGTCGAGATCCAGATCGATGGATCGTTCGACTCGCGCAAACACCGGGAAGCGACTGCTTTCCCAGCGCACATCGGCACTGCCGTCACCTTCTGCCTGCAGACGAGTCAGCTGCAGGGACCCCGATAGTAAACGACGATCCTTAATGCCAGCGACAAACCAGCCATCGCTGTCAGCTTTGATAACGCGTGGCGGCGTCGGAAACGGCACTTCAAGACTGTCGACATCAGGAACCGGGCCGCTCAGCACTACCGTATGTCGTCCCGCGGTGAGACGAACCCAAAGTGACTGGTCCTGGCCCCGGAAGACCTGCCCGGCCGCAGAACCATCAAGCAGAACGGCTTGCGGCCACCAGCCCCGTTCGGAACCCGGCAAGGGCACCGCGACATCAGCCAATGCATGGACCGTTAGGCTCATGCGAATGGCTTCGACACCAATCACAACATCAGCTGCGACCATTTCCGCACAGCGCGGTGCGCACTCAGGCGGCTCGACAAGACGGCTCTCGAGTTCGCGCAGCAGTTCGGGCGCAGGCGTCTGAGCCTCGACAGCGGGACTCGTTACCATGAGTAGCGTCAACAGGCCGACCGCCATAAAACCACTCGCCGTTGCCCGACCAAGAGCCACTCCGCCGGGCAGGTTGATACGACGTCGCAGCACCTCTGCAGCGAAGACAGCCGTCAACAACAGCAGCATAATCACTTCAACGAAACGCAATATTGTCACCGCCCAGCGCGGCAGAATGACAAGACGCATTGTTTGTTCGACGTCGACCGGACCACTCCAGCTCAAACGATACGAATTCCATGCCCATGATGGTATGCCAGGCCCCGCCTGCACGATCGCGTTCGGCGCGTATCGAGCGTAGCTGCTGTAGCTGTCCGCCAACCGACCTTTTTCTGCGACGACTTCCTCCACCGCCATTAGCTCTTGTCTCGCGACCTTGCTCGCAGGTCGATCTGCGAGTTGCAGGCCTGGCCGTGCGAAATCAGATTCGGCCGGCACGCTCGGAGCAAACGCTCCTGCCTGCAGCATCACCCTGTCTTGCGGCTCGAGCTGTGGATAGATGGCAACGCGTAGCTGGCTCGCCACAAACGGTACGAGCGCAAGCACCAGGATCGCTGCACTGCCGAACTGATACACCTGCACGCTCTGCCGCAATCTACCCGCCGGCGTGACTCGCAGCAGAGCGACGGCAATGAGCAGATTGAGCCACAGCCAGGAGGGCGCGCTCAGTTCGTGAAAACTCAGAACCAGCGCAGCCAGCGCGATAATGCCGGCTGTCCGGCCAAACAAGCGCCACGCGGCAATTGTAATTATTAGTACAAGAAAAAAGTCGAGCAGCTGCCACCGGCTGACCCAACTCTGCGGCGCTTTGTCCACGCCGGGTGCGGCGAGCAACTTGTTGCCCGGGGGCAGATTGAGGACGGCCGTTACGCCCGCAAATCGAGCATCCCACCCATTGATTGGCATTGCACGGCGCGATTCGGCCCTGCCGATCGCATCAAGCGCAACATCGCCGCGCCTTAACTCGACTCCGGAAAGACCCTCCGCTTCACCTTTGGTGATCAGCAGGTTTTCACTACCTTCGGATGCACTCAGCACGGCGAACGGAGCCGCCATGTCGAGGCGCCAATCCGTGCGCATGGTTCCGCTGACGTCATCACTAACGATAAAGCCCGTACCGTCAAAGTCGAGCCACATACTGCGTTCAAGATAAAGCTCGTTATCGGCGGCGACTATGCCGCGGCTGCGCTCGACCAGCGTCAGCGACTCGCCCGCCGCAATTCGAAACGCCGGCAGTTGCTGCCAGTTATCCGGCACCTGCACTTGTTGCGGATCAACCGGTGGCAGACCCTCCGCAGCCGTTACCCGCAATTGATCATTCGACAGGTAACTCCAGATCTCTTCGCCAGGGAGATTGGTCTCCGCTACCGGCAAAGCGACCGAATTGAGCACGTCTGCACCACGGGCACGCAGCAATATCGTCCAGCTACCTGGGCGTACCTGAACACGCAATTTACCGTCCGGTTCCAGTCGCGCCGGCAACTGGCTGTTGATAGTCAAGGGCACGAAGCCTTCGGGCAGCAGCGGGCCAAAAAGCTCCTCGCGTACACCGCCTGAGACGTCAATGCGCAGGCTGGTCGTCAGTCGCGTAGGGACGTCGTCAGCGACCAGTCGGTAGACCTGCGTGCTGACGGCGTCGCGAGCTTGCGATTGCCGTTCTCTCTCGCCGAGAAATATACCGGCATTGGTACGCTCGGGCCGGGCAACGCCTTTACCATCAACGATAAGAGAAACCAGCCCGCTCTCTGCGGGAACGCGCAGGATGCCGGGCCTCTCGTCCCATTCAAAGCTGCCGGAAATTCGATGACTCCCGGGCCCAAGTCGAACGCTGGCGGTGCCGCCGCGCATTACGACCTCGGTCTCGCCTCCGTTCACCGTTACGCGATCTGGCCAGTACGAAGTATCGCCAGGAAGCGGCAACCACTGGTCGTCAGCATAGACGGTCCACTGTTGCGAGAACCGGCCACTATTCGCCTCGACCTCGAGTTCGAGAAGGCCGGGCCAGGCGCATACGAAATCGCCCTGCTCAACCGCGGCTCGATTGAAATACAACGGACAAGCCAGGTACTCCTTGTCCTTGAGTACCCATTGCTGCCAGTCCTTAAGCTGGTCGGGAACATGGATCTGGGCTGCCGGAGCAAGCGCCGGCAGCAGCAATGAGATTAGAATCAGTCTGACTGATTTGGACATGACCATCTCCCGGACATAGTTGCCTCTAACACTATACTTCAACGCAACGCTGCCGCCGTACGGGTTATCCGATATCGTCAGTAGTGCGGCGGCGGCTCTTCTTGAGATGCCTCACCCGGCATTGAGTCACCGATCGAGCGCACGCGTTCGACCAGCGAACTGCACAGCTCCTCCAGTTTCATGATTCTGTCCTGCTGATTGGTGATGACGTCATTGAGTTCGATCATCAGGTGATCCTGGTGTGCCAGTTTCGTCTCAATATCGACCAGTCTTTCGTCGCTCATGGTAGCCTCCTGCAACAACCAGCCTACAATAAACGATGTCACTACTACGTTTCGATCAAATCACGCTTGAATTCGGCGATCAGCCCATCCTGATCGACGCGGATCTTGCTATCGAGCCCGGCGAACGGGTTTGCCTGATCGGGCGCAATGGAGCCGGTAAATCGACAACGCTCAAGCTCATCAGTGGCGAGCTGGAAGCAGACCGCGGTGAGATCGTGCGCAGCGACAACCTGATCGTTAGCGAACTATCTCAGGCTTTGCCCGATGCCCTCGACCAATACGTCCACGATGTGGTTCGTTCGGGGCTCGCCGAGATCAAAAAACTGCTGCAGACTTACGAAGAACGATCGCAGCTCGAACTCGACAAGCACGGTTTGCTGGAACTCGAAGCTCTGCATGCCAAAATCGATGCACACGATGGCTGGCACATTGAGCAACGAGTCGAAAAAACAATAAGCGACCTCAAACTGCCAGCCGAAAAGAAGATGAGTGAACTGTCGGGCGGGTGGCGGCGGCGCGTGGCCCTGGCAACAGCGCTCGTGCAAAAACCCGACCTGCTGCTGCTCGATGAGCCAACGAACCACCTCGATATTGCGACGATCAATTGGTT
Source organism: Gammaproteobacteria bacterium (assembly GCA_024640305.1). Taxonomy (GTDB): domain Bacteria; phylum Pseudomonadota; class Gammaproteobacteria; order Steroidobacterales; family Woeseiaceae; genus UBA1847. The sequence continues at coordinate 91,547 of JAHEFG010000046.1, read as the reverse complement.
GGAAGACCAGATTTACTCCTACCCGGGTGCGGTGCTATTCATCACTCACGACCGCGCCTTTTTGCAACGGCTCGCGACACGCATCGTTGAAATTGACCGAACCAAACTCACGAGCTGGCCCGGCGACTACCATAACTTCTTAATTAGAAAGGAAAAATCTCTCGAGGATGAGGCAACAGCCAACGCCCGTTTCGACAAGAAACTCGAGCAGGAAGAGGTGTGGATTCGACAAGGCATCAAGGCACGTCGGACACGTAACGAAGGGCGCGCCCGAGCGCTTATGAAGATGCGCGAAGAAAGAGGACAGCGCCTGAAGTCCGATGGCCGCGCACGAATCACAATCGATGAAGCAGAACAATCCGGGCGCAAGGTTATTCGCGCCCGTAATGTGAGCTATCGCTACACAGATGAACCGCTCATAGAAAACTTTTCGATCAAACTCATGCGTGGTGATCGCATCGGTCTCATTGGCAATAACGGCGTCGGCAAAACCACTCTATTGCGCTTATTGCTGGGAGAACTTGAACCCCAGGCTGGCACACTGAAACACGGCACCAATCTTCAGATCGGCTATTTCGATCAACTGCGCCAGACGCTGGACCCGGAAAAATCCGTGGCTTATAACGTTGGCGAGGGCCGCACTTACATCAAGCTTAATGGCAAGGACAGGCATGTCGTCGGATACTTGACAGGATTCCTGTTTGGCCCAAAACGCGCAATGACTCCGGTCAAGGCGCTGTCAGGAGGAGAGCGAAACCGTGTCATTCTGGCAAAGCTGTTTACGCGACCCGCCAACCTGCTGGTTCTCGATGAGCCAACGAACGATCTGGATATCGAAACACTCGAGGTTCTCGAAGAGAGATTGTGTGAATACAGCGGCACGTTGATAGTTGTCTCTCACGACCGTGATTTTCTGGACAACGTTGTAACGAGTACCGTTGTATTCGAAGACGACGGTCGCATTCAGGAATATGTCGGCGGCTACAGCGATTGGTTGCGCCAAGGCAAGCACCTGGCCGAGGCCGATAATCCCTTCGAGGTCGAAGAGCGAAAACGTGCCGCGGCCGAACGTCGCAAGCAGCGAAAGAAAACCAAGCTAAGCTACAAGGACCAACGGGAACTCGACCAGTTGCCCGAAGACATAGAAAACCTGGAGGCGTCAATAGCCACTGTGCAGCGAGAAATCGCAGAACCCAAATTTTACTCACAAGATCCGGAGACAGTTCAGGAGACATTGCGCAAGCTTGCTAGCGCAGAGGAGCAACTGGAATTGCACGTTGAACGCTGGAGTGAGCTCGAAGTATTGCAGGCCAGCCTGCAATCAACAGACTAGAACATTTATTAAGCACTTAAGGTCAGGAGATACACCGATCTTCAAACATCTGCAGGAGCTTGCCTTCATCGTCTGCCCGGACAAAAAACTTGTCGAGATACTCTACCGTTTCTTCAACATCTTTCCCCGAGAGCCCCGGTAGCTCGTGGATGACGCCCAGTATATCGGCTCGCCGCACTTTGATGGCTGCAAGCGCATCTTTGAGAACTTCGGTAGAAATGCAGTAGCCACCGTATCGTCGCTGCCTTACTTTCGTATTTCGTAGTAACGGATTTTTCTTTGCGTAGCGAGCATTTACCAGGCCTGAAAGATCGAAGTCGTAGGGCACGTAGTACCGCGATGATCCAATATCGAACAGGTCACCATTGTGGCAGCACGTGTCATCGCCTTCGGCGGAAACCAAAGACCAGTCGGCATTGGCGATAAGGTATTGAAAGATGAACACGGTGGCAGCCTGATGTTCGTCGAGCGAGCTTAGTGTTACTCCGGCTACATGGGCGGGCTGACCTCCTGTTCTGTTCGCGAGTTCTGACGCCGACTCGATCACGAACCCGTAGCGATCAAACGAATTATCCTCACCGTGCCTGTCCGTGTCAGTGTAAGTGATATGCAGCAGACGCACTTTGTAACTAACGTCAGAGATGAGGTTGAGAATGCGGTAGGCCGCATATTCCTCCAACACATCGGTTTGATTCGAATCGTGCATTCGGCAATGAGTAACGAGCTTCAACTTCTCCTGGCCTGTAAACAGCGTCTCCGCAGTGTCGTCTGCCGAAAATCGAATTCGCAGAGGCGGAAAGCTGCAAACTTTAAGTCGGCTGTTGCCACGTGCGCTCAGCATAATTGCATGTTCGACATTGCTGACCCGAAGAATGAAAGGCATCTCCTCACGCTTCTCTCTTTTCTTGATTAATGAACTCAGGGGGCCGGTGAGCGCGGCTTCGAGGACAGTGTCGTCATCGAACAGCGTTTCCGCACTTGTGTGAGAGGCAAGAAGCAGAGCGGCCAAAGCTAGTATGCTCTTGCTCATTTGCCACCTCGTAGCACGCTCATGCGTCGAATAGCCATGTCGTGTATTCAATGATCAATCAGGCGCCTGGAAAACCCTGTCTCCATCGATCATAGTGGCCAACACCTTGATATCCCGAATAGTGACCGGGTCGATCGACCGTGGGTCATCCGACAGCACGACGAAGTCGGCGCGCTTGCCTGTTTCAAGTGTTCCGGCAATATCTTCTTCAAAACCGGCATAAGCATTCGTCACGGTATAAGCGGTGAGTGCTTCCTCAACCGTGATCTTCTCCTGCGGCTGCCAGCCGTCAGGATTAGCGCCATCGGTAGTGCGCCGTGTTACTGCCGCATACACACCTTCAAGAGGCGACAGCGGTGCGACAGGCCAATCCGAGCCGAAGGTGAGGATCGCGCCTGCATCCAGGATAGAGCGGAACGCATAAGTCGTCCTGACGCGCTCGGAGCCTATGCGCTTTTCTGCCCAGCGGCCGTCGTCGATCGCATGATAAGGCTGCATTGAAGCGATAATTCCGTTTTCCGCTGCAGCCTCAATCGCCGCACGCGAGGGATGCTGGAAGTGCTCTATTCGGTAGCGCCGGTCGCCAACTGCATCACCGGCGATACTACGCATGCCTTCAATCAATTCATCGATGGCTCTGTCACCGATCGCATGAATAGCGAGTCTCAACCCTGCAGCATCCGCACTGGAAGCCATGCCCTTTAGCTCAGAGATATCTGTCAAAGGGAAGCCGCTTGTCCCCGGTGTATCGGCATATGGTTCATAAAACCAGGCAGTTGTTGAGCCAAGAGAGCCATCAACAAATCCTTTGACGCCGCCCCAGCGAAGTCGACCGCCGCCCTTGCCTTCCATCGCGACGAGATCGCCCAGTTCATTCCAATACTCGATCGGCATGAAGACATTGGCCCGTATTTTCATGGCACCACGCTCTTCCGCCAGTCGAAAAGCGTCGAGCATAGTGGTTTCAGTCGGGTTTGCGGTAACAGCGTTTACCTGCGTCAGGCCAAGGCTCAGGGCGTGGGACTGCGCCAGCTCAAAAGTGTCCAGAATTTCGTCATCAGATAGTTTTGGAATGACGGTCAAGACAAGACTCATTGCATTGTCTTTCAGTATGCCGGTCGGTTCTCCGGCCTGGTCACGCACAATCGCACCGCCTTCAGGCGCAGGCGTCGCAGCCGTGATACCAGCAAGCTTCAACGCAGCCGAATTTGCCAGCGCCATATGACCGTCAAGGCGCACAATGAAAACCGGCGTTTCGCGAGTCTCTGCGTCGATCCACTCCTTGCGTGGTAGCTCGCCACCCCACAATTCGTGATCCCAATTGCCATTCAATACCCAGCGGCCGACGGGCAACGTTGTCGCGTATTCAACAATGCGTTTCGAAAATATTTCGGGTGTCGCCGCATCGCGTAGGTCGACGCTCGCCAGACCAGCGCCACCTTCGAAAAAGTGCACATGATTGTCGATGAAGCCCGGCATGACAAAGCGACCATCAAGGTCGACCGTTTCCTCGGCCACAATGTGCACTGCTTTACCGTCACCAACATAGCTAACAATGCCGTCCGTAATACCCAGGACCTCGGCATCCGGCGCGCCTTTCTTGCCGGTCCAGATCACCCCGTTTACATACAGCGTGTCTACGACCTTTTCAGGTGCGCCACCGCCGGATGTGCACGCGGATATGGCACACGTGGCCACAAGCACGATCATTTTTTTCATTTTTCTGATCCTTTCCTGACTCCTGCTTTCTGCCGATTCTAAATTGACGGCCCTTAGCGCTCGAGTCCGATAAACCTTGACTGTTAAATGTCTGTTTCCAGGCGGTAAGCGGACAGTCCAATTCTGTGCCCGCCAATCGGCGTACTCCTTGAACAGGCGTTGTTCCATCTTCTTCAGAGCTTCGCCGTCTCCGCGAGGAGCTGCGTTAAGCGCTGCGCGAAAGCTATAGACAGCGGGTCTGCCTGGCCTTCTCGGGACGACAACCATAGGATGGTGGTCTCTGACCTCGTGGGAGTCAACCGTTGGGCGTATTCTGGCGATGTCGGCTTCGCTTCAGTCAGCCTTAGCCCCGCCGCTGCACAAGTAAATAACCGCAGAGATCGCAACATGCCATACGACCCAAGCAGCAGAGAAAGCCTGAAGAAGAGTGGCAACCTGTCATTCATTTTTTCTAACTAGGGACTCGAAATTTTTACCGGCAGCATTGGGCCACCGGCAGACGTCCACATTTTTACGAAGCTTGGTCAAGATCAGGTGTTCGGCCCAGAAGGTAGCCTAGTGAGACCACGCCAATGCCGGTAGACTGTGAACTCCCGTTTCCCGAGAATTTCAGCAATGACGCTGGATCCGACCGCAAGGCGATACGATCTCGACTGGCTACGTATTGTCGCATTCGGGCTGCTTATCTTTTATCACGTCGGTATGTTCTATGTGACCTGGGGATGGCACGTGAAGAGCATTTACGCCTCGCCGTCTGCAGAACCGCTCATGAGATTGGTCAGTCCGTGGCGGTTGGCGCTCTTGTTCTTTATTTCGGGCGTCGCCATCCGCTTCGCAACTGACAAGGCAGAATCACTTGGGCGCTTCGCCTGGACTCGTGTCGCTCGCCTTGGATTGCCGCTGCTGTTCGGTATCTACGTCTGGGTTATGCCACAAGCTTATTACCAGGTACGCCAAAGCGGTGAGTATGAGGGCTCAATAGTCGAGTTCTTCCCGGACTACGTCGCCTTGGAGCAAGCATTTTCGACAATTACTCCTACTTGGAATCACCTTTGGTACCTGGCTTATGTTTTGGTCTACATTCTCATTGCACTTGCTATTCTTCCCTGGCTGCGGAGCGTTGCCAAAAGCGGTGCCTGGCAATCGTTGACCAAGAGGCCGCTTGTCGTTCTTTTTGTTTTG
>JAHEFG010000046.1:0-86183 GCA_024640305.1 Gammaproteobacteria bacterium | reverse complement strand
CGCTTACACATTCAGTTTGCATCAATCGGCCATGGCATTTTCTATTTCCTGAACCGTTCGGGGAATATGGCCGGAGAGCACCATGGGACCGTCTTTAGTAACCAGTATGTCATCTTCGATTCGGATGCCTATGCCTTCTTCGGGAATATAGATTCCCGGCTCCACAGTTATTGCGACACCTGCTTTCAGGGGCAGCTCATAGTCGCCGGCATCGTGTACATCCAGGCCCAAAAAGTGGCCAGTGCCATGGATAAAATATTCACCGTATCCTGCTTCGTCCAGGACGCGTTTTGCCGCCATGTGCACATCATTGTAATAGTCCGCTCCCACCTTAACTTCCTGGATAGCTGCATTCGATGCCTTCAAAACCAATTCGTACAACTCTCTTTCCCGGGGAGAAAAGGTTCCGTTAACAGGAATCGTCCGCGTGACATCGGCACTGTAATGTTGCCAGGCAGCGCCGGTATCGATCAGAACCAAACCAGACTCTTGAATTGCCTGGTTGTTTTGTCCGTAGTGCAGAACTGTTGCGTTGGGTCCCCAAGCCAATATCGTGGAGAACCCCAGAAACTGCGCACCCTCCATCTCGTAGGTGTGTTCAACGACGGACTGTAGTTGGAACTCCAACATTCCGGGTTCGACCGCCTGCATCGCCGCCAGTATGCCCTTTCCGGTTACGTCGATTGCTTTCTTGAGCAACTCGACTTCTCCAGCATCCTTGATGCGACGCATCTCCGGAATCAGGTGAGCCATGTTCTCGAGGCTGGTGCCGGGGACTCGGGATTGGCCGGCTCGGAGCATGCTCAGGGCTTCGGGTACATCGCTAGCGGCACTCACAATCGGGCCCAGGAAAATCGCCTTTTTGCTGCGTTGGAGCATGGCGGTAAGATTTGACGGAAGCGTGTTGATACGGGCCACCCTGTCAAAACCTGTCGCTTCATTCAACGCATCTCCGAGGGGTTCTCGCCGGCCGTTCCAGTCTTCCTCCTCCGGGTCTCTCGACTGCAGAAAAAGAATTTCTTTATAGCGCCGTTCGCCGGGCGCCAGGATCAGTGCCGCACCAGGCTCCGAGATTCCAGTCAGGTAATAGAAACTGGATTCCTGGACGAAGCTTCCCCTGACAATTGAACCGCTGGAATCAGTCGCTCCGTACAAAACCGCGACGCCACCATCCAGGGATTTCATCAATGTCTCACGGCGGGCCTTGAAAACATCGGCATCATTGCCCTGCGCTTGAATCGGAGCCGAAAAAGCCAGGGCCAATGCGATCAATTGAATTATGGTTTTCATTTGTTTGCCCTCATTGAATCATCGGTTTCTGTTGTCAATAAATGATCAGTCAGTTTAGCTGAATATCAGCTCTCGAGTGCGCAGCGGACGATCCGGGGCGGTATTCTTCGGCAGCTACGAGCTGGCGGATACCTTGCCAGGCAGTCCCGGGTTATCCGATCGCGAGAACCTTGGCACCACGCACGTGGCTGGAACTCAGCTCGCATAACGCCCGGTTGGCTTGCTCCAGCGGGTAGACCTGAACCTCTGGCCGAATGTCGCTCGCCGCCGCGGCCGCAAGAAAAGACTTGATGTCGTGGCTCGTAACATTAGCGACGGTCTTCAGTTCTTTCTCCTGCCAAAGATGCTCTGCATAATCGATTTCGGCCATCAATGCGCGATCCGTATTCTCTTTACGAATCGCGTTAATGACGAGTCGCCCGCCAGGGCGCAGGCATTTCAGCGCTGCAAGCACCGGGTGCCACGCCGGCGTTGTATCGATGATCGCGTGTGGCGGCGCCGGTGGCCTGTCGCTCGTGTCGCCAGCCCACTCTGCGCCTAGTTCGACCGCAAACCTGCGCTCTTCCGAGCTGCGAGCAAAGACGTAGACAGGCGACCTGGGGTACAGATGCCTGGCCAGCTGCAAAACCAGATGGCCGGAACCGCCAAAGCCCGTAAGACCCAGAACATCACCATTCCGGATATTTGTAAGTTTCAGCGCGCGATGGCCAACGCCGCCTGCGCACAACAGCGGGGCGGCCTCGTAGTCGGTAAAGCAGTCGGGAAGTCGATAAGCGTATCGTTCGTGCGCGGTCATGTACTCAGCGTAGCCACCGTTCGCGTCACGCCCTGTGGCGACGAATTCATCACTGATGTTCTCATCGGCGGCACCGCTTGACTTGAAAATCCACCCCACTCCGACACGATCTCCGACTTCAAGTCTAGTAACTCGATCGCCCTTCCGCGTAACTCTTCCTACTACCTCATGACCCGGAATTATCGGTAACACCGGCGGTGGCGTTCGGCCCTCGATCTCGTCCAACTCGGTATGGCAAACACCGCAGGCACTGACCTGGATCAAAACTTCGTCCGGCGCCGGCTCCGGAACCGCCACATCCTCGGACGTCAGCGGCTCGGGATTATCCTGTAGTGATACAACTCGCTTCAGGAGCATTGCTTTCATGACGATTCAGAGCCGCCGGCCAAACCACCGCAATTCTGCTACCAGATTCTTACACGCTGTTCCGGGCTAAGGTACAGAGCATCGCCGGGCTGTACATCGAACGCCTCGTACCAGGCGTCAATATTACGAACGGTCAGAGCGCGGTATTGTCCAGGCGCGTGGACGCCGGTTGCAACCCGCCTGCGCAAGGATTCTTCACGCATCTTGGTTGCCCATGTCTGCGCAAACCCGATGAAGAATCGCTGATCGCCACTAAAGCCTTCGATCACGGGGGCTTCCTTGCCATTCAACGAGGCACGATAGGCGTCATAGGTAGCTGCCAGTCCCGCGACATCGGCTATATTTTCGCCGAGCGTGAGCTCGCCATTAACATGCAGATCCGGGAATGGCCGGTAGCCATCATATTGATCTGCCAGCGCCTTGCCGCGCAACGCGAACTGTGCGAAATCATCGTCTGTCCACCAATTGCGCAGTACACCTGTTGCGTCAAATGCCGCACCGCTATCGTCAAAGCTATGGCTTATTTCGTGGCCAATAACCGCTCCAATGGCACCGTAATTGTACGCAGGGTCAGCTCCGGCATCGAAGAACGGGGGCTGCAGTATGCCGGCCGGGAAATTGAGTGCATTCTGAACAGGCAGGTTAACCGCGTTCACCACCTGAGCTGTCATCCACCATTCACCCTTGTCCATCGGTTTGCCAATCTTGGCGAGCTGGTGAGCATATTCTGCTTTTTCAGCAGCAATGACGTTTGCGTACGCTTTGTTTGCCGCCACCGAAATACCGCCATAGTCGCGCCAGTTGTCGGGATAACCCACGCTGACCCTGATTGTCCTCACCTTGGTCAGTGCTTCTTGTTTGGTTTCGGGCGCCAGCCAGTCATTCGCCTCCACACGCTTCTCGAACGCGTCAATGATATCGTCGACCATCGCCGAAACTGCGGCCTTGGCCGAAGCCGGGAAATATCTCTCCACGTAAGCACGACCAACCGCATCACCAAGATGAGCGTTGACTGCGGAGAGCGCTCGCTTGTCGCGACTACGCTGCTCGGGTGTACCGGACAAGACCGTCCCATTGAAGGCGAAGTGCGCCTGGTCTATCGCCGACGGCAAGACGTGTGAATAAATATTGATTTGATGAAAAACAAGCCAGTCCTTCCAGGCATCAAGCGGTTGCGATCCGACTAACGCCGATAACCTGGGAATTGCGCCCGCATGATATGCGGAAAACTTTTGTTGCCCGCCAAGATTGGCCGCCTCAAAGAACTCCTGCCAATCGATCCCGGGCGCTTTTTGATCGAACTCATCCCGGGTCCATACGCCTGCTGATTTCTTGAAATCCTCACCTTCTGCACGGGTTACATGGGCTTTGGCTATCTCTGTTTCAAGCGCAAAAATTCGATCTGCCTTTACTGCGGCATCGGCAATACCAGCGACGCCAAGCAGCTTTTCGATGTAGGCGCGATAAGCCGTCCTGATCTCGACCATATGTGAATCGGAAGATAGATAATATTCGCGCTCCGGCAGGCCCAGTCCACCCTGCAGAATATAAGGCAAGACCTCACCCGGCGTTGATAAGCCCTGGGTCACGAATACGCCGAACAGATTCTCGGTGATATAGTCTGTCGCATTCAGCGGGTCGACATCGGCGCGCACACTGGCGCCCAGAACGCTCGACAGTTCACTCGTATCGGCAATAGCGGCAACGCGGTCGAAATAATCCTGCAGTGGCTGCGTTCCCGCAGCGTCGATAGCATTGGTATCGGTATAGGCTGTGTAGAAATCCGCTATCCGTGCCGCATCTGTCCCGGCTTGCGGGCTCGAATTGACGATATCGTCGACAAGTTCGGAGACATGTTTTTCAGTGGCTTCAAACGCAACCAGGAAAGCGCCGATTCTCGAACGATCAGCAGGAATTTCCGTCACCTTCAGCCACGTGCCATTGGCATAGGCATGGAAATCATCGCCGGGTTTTACGGATGTATCCATGTCCGAAACGTCTATGCCAATCGAAGTCTCGACCTCCGCAGTCGTGCTGCTATCAGTGGACTTTGTAGTACACGCTGCGGTGCCAGCCAGTACCAAAACGCCGAGTAAGACGGCCGAACTCAGATGCTTAAACATGGGAAAGATCCTCTTTATTTCAATAACGAGATACCACAACTAACAGTGCTCGTTCACTCTTACCTACCTGCGTTACGACCCCGGCATAGTCTCCGCGAAATAACGATCAAACGCACGATGGACGATCTCGGGCGAAATTCCGATTGCCGCAACCGCCTGGTTGAATTGCTCCATCTCCGCGACCTCGCGCCGACCGTCTGCGGCGACAACTTTGAGCGCCATTACTGCAATATCTTCTTTGTCCTTATCGCCCAGCGTATGGCCAAGCTCCGCCAGCGACTGTGCGAGTTCCGGTTTTTCTGCCATTTCGGCCATGGCCTGGGTGAGAATTTCCAGTGACTCGGCGCCCTGGAGCTGAAAATAGTCCTCGATCAGGTCGATCATCTTTGCCGACTCTTCGGGTTCAATAGTGCCGCTGCCTCTGGCCACGTAGATTAGTAGCGCGGCGACGAGGAACTTTGACTCATATGTCTTTGTGCCACTTTCAGTCTCGACAACGAATGTAGTGCCTCGTAGCGCTTTGGACTTGATTTCGTCGTTCACGATTCTCTCACTTTGTCTCGTAACGCTTGCGCATGAGTTTTACCGAGCGGTCGATCAGCTGCTCAAGGATACTCTCATCGACGTCTTCAAGCTTGTTGATATAAAGACACGACTTGCCGGTTTTGTACTTGCCCAATTTCTTCATTAGCACTGCGAAGTCTTTGAACCCCGGCATGATATACACGACCAGATTTTGCTTGCGTGGTGAAAACCCGACGAGAAAATAGTCGCCTTCGCGGCCGCTGGCATACTTGTAGTGATAGCTGCCAAACCCAACGATCGCCGTACCCCACATGCTTGCGCGTGAACCGCTCGCCCTGCGCATCATCGCGGCAATCTTTTTTGCATCGGATTTCTTTTGCCTGTCTTCTATGGCGCTAAGAAATGCCGTGACGCTCGCTTTGTTTCTTTGGGTCTTGTTCTCAGCCATACCAAGTCTCGTTTGGCCGGGTGACAATTGATAATACCTCGAACACCCGTTCTATTGTTCAGTGCTTCGTCCCGAAAAGACGGTCTCCTGCATCGCCGAGACCAGGAACTATGTATTTGTTTTCATCAAGACGATCGTCGATTGATGCTGTATAGATCGGCACGTCCGGATGCGCTTCTTCGACAAGTTGCAGTCCTTCACGACAAGTCACGATGCAAACTACGACGATCTTCCCCGCACCCGCCTTCTTCAACAAGTCGATAGTAGCGATTGTCGAACCACCGGTTGCGAGCATCGGATCTATAACAATGCATGTACCACCTTTCGTCTGCGCCGGAAACCGCTCATAGTAAGTGACTGGCTGCTTTGTATCTTCGTCGCGATAAAGTCCGACAAAACCGACCCTGGCCGTCGGCACAAGCTCAAGTATGCCCTCCAGCATACCGACACCCGCACGCAAGATCGGCACGACGACAAGGTCTGTATCTATTTTCCGACATTTGGCTATGGCCAACGGAGTCTGTACATCGACCTCTTTCGTTCGAATATGTTTAAGAGCCTCATAGCAGACGAATTTTGTTATTTCAGTCGCGAGCTCTCGAAATTTTTTGTGACCCGTTTCGACGTCACGAATGATGGCGAGCTTGTGCTGCACGCATGGATGATCGATTTCTTCGTGCATTAAATGTACTCCGTTGTAGTTTCTTGTTAGCTATTTGACCAAATCGCAAATTCGGTGCCTGCCGGATCCACGAAATGAAATCGCCTGCCGCCGGGAAAATCAAATATCTCCTGGCTGATTGTTGCGCCAAGCTCTTTGACTCGCTCGTAGTCTCGTTCGAGATCCTCACTAAAGAATACGATCAGCACCCCGCTGGCGGGCGCCGGTTCTTCAGCTCGCCGGATACCGCCTGAAAGTCGACCATCGTCGAAACTGAAGTAGTCCGGGCCATATTCCGTAAACTCCCAACCAAACATCGCGACCAGGAATTCGCGGGTCTTCTCCAGGTCGGTTACAGGTATCTCAATGTAGTCAATTTGCTTTTCAACACTCATAGTATCAACCCCTCTGGTTTACGGCCCTTTGAGTCTGAGAATTGGCCGTTCCGCGTCGAGCACGACCACACCGAACTCTCCCCTGACTTCATACCGGCCATCGACGAGGCGACTCAGGCCTTCAATACTACCGTGGCCAAGTTGGCTGGCCACTTTTTCAGGATCCGCATCGGCCGGCATCTGGTCCGATTCAATTCGGTCGCAATAGGGAAATTCGATTACGGCTGGTCTGATGCAGGCGTCCTCGGAAGGCCGCGGCTTTTCATAAAACGGGTGCTCCGGCGTCAGATACAAATCGATTTCGATCACCAGCGTTTCCGACTCAAGCGCCCACGTTAGAACAAAGGATCTGCTCAGATCGGCCGCAGCGAACTCCCGGAACTCACGCCAGTCCACGATCGATTGCATCGGTGTTTCGGCCATGGGTATCCCAGTTTCTCAGCGCAGCTAGTTAAAAGTCCGGCTAACCCATTCGCCAATCAGGTGGGATAGCACGACAACAAGGATGGCGATGCCTAAATGCTCCGCCACAATCAGGACGGGCGACGCATCTTGTACACGCGCCAGGAAATAGCTCAATACAGTAATTACCAGCATCCCCCATAGGAGTGATGCGATAACTGCCTGATCCAGCGGCAACAGCAAGAGTGGCACGGCGAAACTTATCGCAAAAATGAATTTGTTCAAAAACGTCGAAATTGTCGCCGACCAGATATGTTGTGTCGTAGCACTTGGGTTCGCTTCTTCTGCAAGATGAATGCCGAGCGCATCCGACATGGCGTCGGCAACAGCGATGACGAAAATCCCCCCCAGAACTGCCGTAACTGAGTGCGTGCCTGCGTTCAGGCCGGTTATTAACCCGATAGTCGTTATGACACCGGAGGTTGCACCGAAGAACAGTCCCGTTCGAGCCCCATCACTCTTTAAGAAGTCCATCAAACCCCCGAACTAGCTGTCCAGTTGCATACCGTAAATAGCGACATCATCATCGTCGCCGGGAAGACGGTGCATTCTCTCAAACTGCAAGCCCAATTTCTCGATTAGTGCAACTGATGCGGCATTTTCGATAGAAACCACTGCTGTGAGTCGTTGCAGTTGTACGTCCGTCCTCGCGTACCGGACTACGGCGCTCGCTGCCTCGTAGGCATAGCCCTTGCGCCAGTGTCGTGGCAGGATCGAAAAGCCGATGTCCGGTTCATCGAGCCCCTCCCTGCGAAACAGGCCGCACACACCAACCGGAGTGTCATCGCCGATCAATGCCACCCGGAATGGCCCGTAGCCGTACTCGGAATACAGCTTTAACGCGCCTTCCTCAAGCGCAACACGCGCTTCGTCCAGCGTACGAATACCGCGATCACCAACGTGGCGGATAAAAGCCGGATCGTTCCATACGGCCAGCATCAGCTCGGCATCATCCAGGGTCAGCTGTCGCAAAGACAGCCTCTCTGTCTGCAGCTGCGGATTTTCAGACATTGGCTCGCACGCGCTGTCTGCGTTGCGACGATGATTGCTCGTCCATGTGTCCCAGCTCCGTGTTTACTTCTTGTCCCGCCCTGGTATGCCATCGAAGAAATCGACAACACCTGATTCCAGAGAGTATTCCGCGCCGACTATCATCAGGCCGTCATTGCGTTCGAGATCTTTCAGAATACCTGAGCCATGGCGCATCTGCTGCAACGACATTCGGACATTAGCGCGAACTGCTTTCCGGACTATCGCGTCGGTATCATGGCCTTGTCCCTGATCCAGCAAGGGTTCGACCGATGGTCGGATAAAGTCGACGATCGAACGCAGATTAGGGGAGCGCTCTTCGCTGGGAGTCTGCAGCTGCTCAAGCGTCGCAAAAATCGCCCCACACTGCGAGTGACCCAATATGACCACCAAACGCGTGCCAAATGCCGTTGCTGCAAACTCAACGCTGCCGATCTGGGACGGTGCAACAATGTTGCCCGCGACACGAATGACAAATAAATCTCCAAGACCCTGGTCGAAAACAATCTCCGCCGGCACGCGCGAATCTGAGCATCCGAGAATGATGGCAAACGGTTCCTGGCCGGCAGCAACCTCGGCTGGCCGGACCTGTGTCTTCGGATCTGCGCCATGCGTATTCGAGACGAAGCGACGATTTCCTTCGCGTAGTCGATCCAGTGCTGCCAGTGCTGAAACCATGGAGATTCCGTCAATAACCGTTCAGGAGGAACTCACAATAGCAGGGACTCTGTGAGCTGTGAATGTCGCTGTCAGACTCCGGCCTGCCAGGCTGTGTACAAGAATTGTTGCACGCCCCCCCCGGGCGTCTTGTGCTCTTCGAGATCCTGCGCTCGTAACTGAAATGCCGGATCCAGCAAGCGACACAGCTCTTGTGTCGAGTAGCGCTGCACCGGCAGACCGCTGCAACGCTCCGGACCGTCCGGACCGAACGTTGCCAGGATCACATACCCACCCGGTTCGATAGCCTTTTGCAGCAGATCAACATAGTGCCTCTGTTGGCTCTTCTCGGTCAGGAAATGGAACACTGCACGGTCGTGCCAAAGTTTGAACGATCGGTTCGGCTCAAAGTAGAGGATATCCTGCTCAACCCATGTCACGTTTTCTGCAGCATCGCCGAGTCGGGCACGAGACCGCTGCAGCGCTGCAGAGGCAACATCCAGAACGGTGACATCGCTATAGCCTCTCTTGAGCAGGTTATCGACCAGCGTAGACGCGCCTCCGCCAACATCAATAACCGCAGCACCGGTCTCAACGCCTGTCGCCGCGATCATCTGTAAGGACAGCGTCGGTGCTCCCTGATACCAGGACACTTCGGTGGGATCCTTGCTTGAATAAACGCGTTCCCAATGTAGCTTGCGTGACTCGCTCAAGCGACCTTTCCTGTGGCCAGAGTGCTAGCCCAGCTTTCTAATGCCGATAGCATCGCGAATCTGCGCCATATAGGGAACTGCGGTTTCGCGAGCGCGATCTGCGCCTTTGACTAATTCCTGCTCGACAATGGCCGGATCTGCTATCAGGCGCTCATACTCGTTTCGCACCGGCTTAATGTGATCATTGATGTACTCGAATAACAGCTGTTTCATCTCTCCCCAGCCGATACCGTCCGCATAACGCTTTTCGATGTCACTGGTTTCTGCCGGTGTGGCGAAGGCCTTGAACATATCGTAAAGCGTACTGCCTTCGATGTCCTTGGGCTCTCCCGGCTCGAGGCTGTTTGTTTTGATTTTCATGATGAGCTTCCTGAGACGCTTCTCATCAGCAAACAACGGGATCGTATTATTGTAGCTCTTGCTCATCTTGCGGCCATCCAGACCTGCCAGAACAGCCGTGTCGTCGCCGATGACGGCCTCGGGCAACTCAAGAACATTGCCGTAATGGTGATTAAAGCGCTGCGCAATATCGCGTGCCATTTCAACATGTTGCTTTTGGTCGCGGCCGACCGGCACCTTGGTCGCCTTGAACATCAGAATATCGGCCGCCATTAGAATCGGATAGCTATAGAGCGCCATCGTTATGCCTTTGTCGGGGTCTTTATTACCGCCCTCTTCATTGGCGGCGACGGCTGCCTTGTATGAGTGCGCCCTGTTCATCAGGCCTTTAGCGGTCATGCTCGTCAAAATCCAGGTCAGCTCTGTAATTTCGGGGATGTCCGACTGCCGGTAGAAAATTGCATGTTCAGTGTCGAGGCCAAGGGCCATCCAGGCGGCAGATATCTCCAGGGTCGAGCGGCTGACCTTGTCCGGATCCTCGTTCTTGGCCAATGCATGGTAGTCAGCAAGAAAATAGTAATTCTTCACAGACAAGTCTTTGCTTGCCGCGATACACGGTCGAATTGCACCAACGTAGTTGCCAATATGTGGCGTCCCGGTAGTAGTAATTCCGGTGAGATAAACGTCCTGAGTCATGCCCTTAATAGCCTGCTGCCTGCCCGTCCTTGCGGACCTCCGAGGCGCCATAATACACGCCCTGATCCCAATCACGCATGATCGCCTGATAGCCGCCAAAGCTGCCATCGCTCGGGCCCAGAGTGTGGCCCATGGCTTCGAGTGCCTCGCGCGTCTTTTCGCTGATGCCGGTCTCAAGGTGCACGATACCGCCATCTATCATCACCTCTCCCGTCGGTTGGGATGACCCCTGGTGATTGACTCGTGCTGCATCGCCCGCTTCCTGCAGGTTCATGCCGAAATCGAGCATATTGATGACGATCTGTGCATGTCCCTGTGGCTGCATTGACCCTCCCATGACACCGAAACTAATAAACGGCTTGCCATCTTTCATGATAAACGCAGGAATAATCGTATGAAATGGCCGCTTGCCAGGTGCAACGACGTTGGCGTGGTTGCTATCGAGCGAAAAAAGGTTTGCCCGATTCTGCAGCACGAAGCCGAGATCGCCTGGGGTCATGCCTGAGCCCATGCCGCAATAGTTACTCTGGATCAGTGACACCATGTTGCCGTCATCATCGGCTACAGTCATGTAGACGGTATCGCCATTCTCAAGCTTGGCGTCTCCTGCAGGATACGTCAGCGCTGCCATATCGGCTGCAATTAGTTCGCGTCTTATGCCGGCATAGCTTTTCGAGACCAGCACATCGACAGGCACTTCTGCGAAACTCGTATCGGCGTAATAGTGTGCTCGATCCTCATAGGCAAGCTTCTTTGCTTCGACCAGCGCATGAATGTATTCCGCGCTGCCAAATCCCATCGACCTGATATCGAAGCCTTCGAGGATATTCAAGATTTGCAACGCAGCAATACCTTGTCCGTTAGGCGGTAATTCACAGATATCCCAGCCACGATAGTTTGTCGAAACCGGCGTCACCCACTCGGACGTATGTGCGGCGAGGTCTTCGTAGCGCAACAGCCCGTTCTGGTCTCTCATATACGTATCGATTTGGCGTGCGATCTTGCCCTTGTAAAAGGCATCGCGACCACCTGCAGCGATCGTCTCCAGAGTGTTCGCTAATCGCGGGTTGCGGAACATTTCCCCTTTTCCAGGTGCTCTCCCGTCACGCAGGTAAGTATCTGAAAAACCGGGATATTCACGCAGAATCCCGGCACAATGCTGCATCTCGCTCGCTATGAGCTCCGACAACGGAAACCCGTTTCTCGCATATGTCACAGCGGGCGCAAGTAGCTCTTGCATGGTCAATCGGCCGTAACGATCATGAAGCTTGAACCAGCCGTCGACAGCGCCGGGCACACTTACGGGTAACGCTCCATACTTTGGCACTGCGTCAATGCCATGTTTCTCGAAGTACTCCAGTGTCATCAACGCCGGCGCACGGCCGGATGCGTTCAGGCCGACCAATTCTTCTTCAGCTGCATCCCAGATGATAGCGAAGAGATCGCCGCCAACTCCGCTTCCCGTCGGCTCCATCAAGCCGAGCGCGGCATTTGCAGCGATAGCCGCGTCGACGGCGTGTCCGCCAGACTTCAGGATATCCAGGGCGATCTGTGTCGCCAGCGGCTGGCTCGTTGCCGCCATCGCATGTGACGCAATAACCTCCGACCGGGACGCGAATACACGTCCGGTCAGGCGATCATAGCCAGGTTCCGATTCTCTCAAGTGTATACTCCAGAACGTATCGCGCCATCTTTGCTCGACCTTGTTGTTCGACTTGCGAGGGCGGTATGGAAGGCGGCCAGCGAATCATGATGCCTAGATTGTACGGCGATTGAAACACGGTATGATGCCATGCAATGACTGCCAACTACTCTCTCTCGAACCAGGATCTCCGCGGGCCATATTCGCGCCACGTTGAGGCTATTTGCGCGCGACATGATCACGCGATGGAAAACTCCGGCGCCAGTCACGCGGTTATTTTTTCCGGCAACCCGAAGTATGCCTTTCTCGACGACATGTCCTATCCGTTCAACGCCAACCCACACTTTCTCAGTTGGGTGCCCCTGACGGAATTGCCACTTTCGTACATCGTCTACACGCCGGGTGAAAAGCCCGTGCTGATTTATTACCAACCACATGACTACTGGCACGTTGTGCCAGGCGAACCTGACGGGTTCTGGGTCGAGCAATTCGACGTGCGCATTGTACGTGACACCGATGACGTTGCTCAGCACCTCCCTGCGGCCCGCGACAAATGCATCCTGATAGGCGACATCGACGACGACGCACTGGCGTTCGGTATCGATCGCATTAACCCGAGCAGCGCGATGCATATCCTGCATTACGCGCGCGCCATCAAAACTGAATACGAGTTAGCGTGTTTGCGCATGGCCTCGCAACGCGGTGTCACGGGTCATGTTGCAGCTGAAGCGGCATTCCGCGAAGGCGGGTCAGAATTCGATATTCACCAGGCCTATTGTAAAGCTGTCAGTCACACCGAATCGGAACTGCCTTACGGCAATATTGTTGCGTTGAATAACCACAGCGCCGTGTTGCATTACACGGACTTCGAACGCACCCCACCGGCAATCGCAAAGTCGTTCCTGATCGATGCCGGCGCGCGTGTGCATGGTTACGCATCCGATATCACGCGTACCTATGCCAACGATGACACGAGATTTTCTGAGCTGGTCGCGCGCATGGACAGGCTGCAGCTCGACATCATCCACAAAATCGGCATTGGACTTGATTACAGCAGCCTGCATGTTGACACGCATCGCATGATTGCCGGATTGCTTGTCGACGCGCGTATCGCAACAGGCGATGTGGACACCTTGCTATCGACTGGCGTGACGTCGGCATTCTTCCCGCATGGTCTCGGCCACCTCCTCGGTATTCAGGTACACGATATCGGCGGCCACATGGTGGATGAGTCAGGTAACTTTCTTGACCCTCCGAGCGGCCATCCCTTCCTCAGGCTTACGCGCACGCTCGAAGAGAACATGGTGTTTACGATCGAACCTGGCGTATACGTCATCGATATGTTGCTGGAGAATTTGCGCGGCACCTCGGCTGAAAGTCACGTCAACTGGGATAGCGTTGACTGGTTGCGCCCATTTGGTGGAATCCGCATTGAGGACAACGTCAGAGTAACGGCTGCCGGGGCTGAGAATATGACCCGCGATGCCTTTGCCGCTATTGCCTAGCTTGCGCCTTTAGCTTGCGCTTGACTCTCGCGCCCTTGCGTTCGAAGAAGGGGCGTACTCGCGGGCTTAGCCACGGAAATAGATACATCAGCGTGGTTAACAAACCGCTAATTGCCGGAATCGACCTTTCGCGCTGCTCGTTGCCGCAAAGATCAAGGATCGCCTGCGCAACGTCATCCGCAGTGCTAATCGGTTGTGAGAACGTCAGATCACTAACCTGGTCGATATCTGACATGATAAAACCCGTATCGATCGGCCCGGGCGACACGATCGCTATTTTGATGCCGCTACCTCTGAGCTCCTCGTACATGGCGTAGGTGAATGCGCGCAGGCCCGACTTGCTGGCTGAGTACGTAGCACTATTGGGCACCGGCGCACGACCTGCCAGTGATCCAATATTGATAATCGCACCGCCACCAGCGTCCCTCAGATACGGTAACGCCAGCCGGCTCAACATGATCGGTGCTTTCAGGTTGACGTCGATCATTCTCCCCATATCGACAGCAGCCACCGTTTCGGCAGCGCCGCGCTCATGGAAGCCCGCGTTATTGACAAGTACGTCAATGCGGCCGAATTCGAATTGTGCCTTTTTGAAAAGGTCCGAGCATGCTGTCGCATCGGATACGTCCATGGGGAAGATTTCTACCTGAGTTTTGTCACGAAGATCTTCGGCAATAGCATCCAGCTTCTTCTTACCGCGTGCGACCAGCAGGAGATTCGCGCCGGCATCAGCGAACTTGCGTGCAGCTGCGGCGCCGACGCCTTCGGATCCGCCCGTAATAATCACGGTTTTGTCTTTGAAGATCATCCGCGGAGTTTAGCAGGACGAACTGGCCGGGGGTTACGAGATAACCTCTAGAAGCCGATATAGCCCTTGATCTTCTTCCAAAGTGAGGACTCCCACCCGTACACCTCGAGAACATCCGGGTCGAGGGTTGCAACCGGCATGGTCGTATCCGGTGCAATGGCCTCATTAGCGGCAATAACATCTTCAGGGCGAAGCTCCAGCTTGCCGGTTTTGCGGTCACGCGCTTCGGTCAGACCATCGACAGCAAGACTGAGGTACGGCAGCACCTCATCGTCCACGATGTCTTCAAGAAAGACAGCATCGGGATCGAAGGCATCTTTCGACAGGATGACGCAATGGTCAGGATCGAAATTAGCTTTGTCGTTACTAATGGCTCTTTTCCCTTAATCGGAAGAACACCAGATTAATGCGGATTGTCGTCGCACGCTGTGAAACGACTCACAAGACCCGGATTTGCCCGTCTCCCCCATTTTTCAATGAATTACGGCTCTTATTCGCCAAGAATCGCCTTTTTCAAGGTGTTCAGGATAAACTGCGTGGTTCAGTTAAACGACGTCACTGCGAAGCTCAGAACATCATGCGAAAGACCGTACCCGTTGTTATCACTCTTGCCCTGATTGCCCTGCTAACGGGTTGCGATGATCAGCCGACCACTGGCAGACAAGGCGCCTGGGGCGGCGCCATCAAGGTCGTAACGCAGAAGGTCGAACTACAGGCGGTGGTCGATGAGATCCAGGCCCTTGGAACCGCTAACGCCAACGAATCCGTCGAAATTCAGCCACGCGTTTCCAGCCTTGTTGAACGAGTGATGTTCGAGGAAGGTCAGCTTGTTGAAAAAGGCGACCTGCTGGTTGAACTGGAGAACAGCGAGATCGTTGCCGGGTTGGCGCTTGCGGAGGCATCATTGTCCGAGAGCCGAAGCCTGTACAGCCGCAGCAAGTCGCTGGCCAACACACAGGCGATCTCGGTGTCCAATCTCGAGCAATTGCTTGCCGAGGTCAAGGTCGACGAGGCACAGGTCGAAGCCGCAAAGGCGCGACTGTCCAACACGGTAATTCGGGCGCCGTTTTCGGGCCGCATCGGACTTCGGCGTGTCAGCCCTGGCAGCTTTGTGAGTAACTCCACGGTCATTACAACGCTGGATGACGTAAGCACAATCAAACTCGATTTCTCTGTACCAGAGACTTTTCTCACGGTGCTGTCGGAGGGTATGAACATCACTGCCTACAGCCTGGTTTATCCCGACCGCATTTTTGCTGGTAGCGTTGCAAGTATCGATACGCGATTAGATCCGGTTACTCGCGCTGTGCAGGTTCGCGCCATAATTCCAAACAGTGACGGGGCGCTCAAACCCGGCATGTTCATGTCAGTCGACCTGCAACGTGAACGTGGCAATCAGTTACTGGCACCGGAGCAAGCCATCGTTCCGGAAGGATCTCGTCAGTTTGTTTATGTCGTCGCAGATGGCGTAGCCAAAAAGCGAGCTGTGCAACTCGGGCGCAGGATTCCAGGGTTTGTTGTCATCAGCAGTGGTCTTGAAGCTGGTGAAGCGGTTATCACTGAAGGCACGCACAAGGTCCGGGATGGATCGCAGGTTGAGGAGCCCGGCACCGTTTCCGCGCAAGGAAACGTTCGGCCGGATAACAAGTAGGCTGGCCCAATGCTGATATCCGACCTATCTGTTCGACGCCCGGTTTTTGCAGCCGTTATTTCCCTTATTTTAGTGCTCGTCGGGCTGATGTCGGTGCGCAGCATGACCGTTCGCGAGTACCCGGCGATAGAACGCCCTATCGTGTCGGTTTCCACAAGCTATCGAGGCGCGGCTTCCGATATCGTCGAGCGTCGCGTTACGCAGGTACTCGAAGATCAGCTCGCTGGAATATCCGGCATCACCAAGATGTCGTCGACGAGCTACGACGAACGCTCGTCAATTAACCTCGAGTTTTCTTCGGATATCGATGTGGATAACGCTGCCAACGATGTGCGCGACCGTGTATCACGTGTGTTGCGGGCACTACCAGATGAAGCTGATCCACCGCAGGTCTCGAAGCAGAACTCGGATTCCGGGACAACGATGTGGATCAATGTCTCAAGCAGCTCCCGATCCATTATGGAAGTATCTGACTATGCCGAGCGATACATTGTTGATGCGCTTTCAACAGTCGATGGTGTCGCAAACATACGAGGCTCGGGCCGCCGCAGGCCCGCAATGCGCATTTGGGTGGATCCCAAACGATTGGCCGCGCGTGGACTGACTGTCGCCGACATTGAGTCCGCCTTGCGTCGCGAGAACGTCCAGATTCCATCCGGTCGCCTGGAATCAAGCACACGGGAGTTCACGCTGCGCACCGATACTGGTTTTCGATCAGTCGAAGATTTTCGGCAACTTGTATTGCGCGAAGGCGATGACAAATACCTGATGCGACTGGGCGAGGTCGCCGATATTGAATTGGCACCCGAAAATATCCGCAGCTACTCTGCGACTAATGGTGTGGCAGGTATGTCCCTCGGAGTCATTCCGCAGGCGCAGGCAAACCTTTTGAAGGTGAATCAGGCCGTCGCGAAACGCATCGAGGAATTGCAGGCATCATTGCCCACCGATATTGATTTATCCATCAATATGGATAACGCGATATTTATCCGCGCATCCCTCATTGAAGTTGGCAAGGCGCTCGGCCTGGCAATGCTGCTCGTACTCATCGTGATCTACGCTTTCATCGGCACCATAAGGGCTACGATCATCCCCGCTGTCACCATTCCGATTTCAATCATCTCGGCCTTCATCGTTATGGCGGCGCTCGATTTTTCGATCAATACGCTAACTTTGCTTGGGTTCGTGCTTGCCATCGGGCTTGTCGTTGACGACGCGATTGTTGTACTTGAGAACATCGTGCGCCGCATAGAGACCAGGGAGCCGACCTTACTTGCGGCCACAAATGGCAGTCGCGAGATTGGTTTCGCCGTTATTGCAACTACGCTTGTTCTGGTTGCGGTAATCCTCCCGGTGTCATTCATGCCGGGCAACATAGGGCTGATCTTTGGCGAATTCGGTATTTCGCTCGCCGCGGCTGTCATATTTTCAAGCCTCATTGCGCTGACACTAGTGCCAATGATGACGTCGAAGCTGTTCGCCGACAATCGTCTGCATCGTGGACGACTGGCGAACGCAGTTGACCGTCGCTTCCGACGACTGTCCGATTTGTACGAGCGGTTAATCCGGCGAGTCGTTAAGCATCCCGTGCTCGTGATCGGAACGACATTGCTTGTCTTCCTGGGCAGCTTGGGGCTGCTCAATATCCTGCCGGTTGAATATATGCCGCGTGAGGATCGCGCTTTCGCCATGGTCAGGTTGACGGCGCCCGATGGTGCAAGCCTTGAATACACGCTTGACTACATTAGAAAGGCTGAACAGATTGTCCTCAAGGACGTCGAGCGTGGCGACGCGTTGCGCGCGCTCGGCCGGTCGGGAAGCTGGGGTGCAGGCAGCGACGTCAATACCGGCATGGTGATCGCGCCATTGCAGGTCTGGTCCAAGCGCGAACGATCAGCGAACGAGATAGTGCAGGGGTGGAATCAACAGCTCGCGCAATTACCAGGGATTCAGGCATTCGCATTTGCGCCGGGCTCCTGGAGCCTTGGCCAGAGCAGCCGGCCACTCAATATTGTCCTTGGTGGAACAAACTACGAAGAACTGGCGGAGTGGCGAGACATCGTTATTCGTGAGGCTGAGAAACTGCCAGGCCTGTCCAACATTCAATCAGACTACAACGAACGTAAACCGAAAATCGACGTGACGATTGATCGGGACAGGGCTGCTGCCCTTGGCGTGTCGTTGTCCAACGTAGGCCGAACGCTGGAGACCATCCTGGGCTCAAGAGTCGTAACAACGTTTATAGACCAGGGGGAGGAGTACCGGGTCATACTGCAGGGTCGCGAAGAGGGACGCCAAACGCCAAGTGACCTGGAAAGTATCTACGTAAGATCAGAACGTTCGGGGCAGTTGATACCGTTATCCAACCTCGTCCAACTCAAAGAAGTTGCAGGCCCCGTTGACCTGCGGCGCTTTGATCGTCTGCGTTCTATTTCAATCAGTGCTTCGCTTGCAGAAGGTTATTCGTTGGGAGAGGCAATAAAAGACCTGGAAACTATCGTCGCGGAAAACCTGCCGCCAGCTGTACGTCTCAACTACGATGGCGAATCACGCGACTTCAAGAGCACCGGCAACACTATTTACATGACTTTTGCGCTGGCACTTGTCATTGCTTACCTGGTGCTTGCGGCGCAGTTTGAAAGTTTCAGACACCCGCTCATTATTATGACAACAGTGCCGCTTGCCATTACCGGCGCGCTATTCGGCCTTGTTATTTTCGGCTCGACACTAAATATTTACAGCCAGATTGGGGCAATCATGCTTATCGGTCTCGCCGCCAAGAACGGTATTCTCATTGTCGAATTCGCCAATCAATTGCGGGACAAAGGGGCTGAATATCGAGAAGCCGTTGTGCAGTCCGCAAAGACGCGGCTGCGACCTGTCCTGATGACCAGTATGTGTACGGCATTTGGTTCTGTCCCGTTATTGCTTGCGTCAGGCGCTGGCGCTTTATCGCGGCAGTCAATCGGCGCCGTTGTGTTCTTTGGAGTAACGTTCTCGGTGCTCCTGACGCTGCTGGTAGTGCCTACCGTCTACACCGTGGTTGCGAAAAACACACATTCCCCCGAATATGTCTCGCACCTCATTGAAACACTGACGAAACGACAGGCAAGCGGTGCGACTGCGCCGCGAGGGCACGTAGTCGACGGTAGCAAGGCGCAACGCAGCGAGCCATAAAAAAACCGGGCCAGGGCCCGGTTTCTTATGCAGGTTGTACTTATGTCGCAGTGCACCTGCATCTACGAGAGTAACATTGCAAAGCTTACGTCGCTGCGACCTCTGCTTCTGGCGCCTGATCCGTCAGCATTACGATAGCCATTGGCGCAGCATCTCCAGGACGTGGCCCTGTCTTGAGAATCCGCAGGTAACCTCCTGGCCGATCCTTGAACCGCGGGCCGAGCTCAGAGAACAACTTGCCAACCGCT
The DNA here is from genome assembly GCA_024640305.1 of Gammaproteobacteria bacterium. Taxonomy (GTDB): domain Bacteria; phylum Pseudomonadota; class Gammaproteobacteria; order Steroidobacterales; family Woeseiaceae; genus UBA1847. The sequence goes on along the minus strand of JAHEFG010000046.1, from coordinate 66,652 downwards.
TCTTTATCGCGCAGGCGATTGAACGCCAAACGACGATTCGCCACGCTATCCTCTTTGGCAAGAGTGATCAGCGGCTCGACGACGCGGCGCAGTTCTTTGGCTTTAGGTAACGTCGTTTTGATCGTCTCGTGTTTCAGCATCGATACCGCCATGTTGCTAAACATAGCCTTGCGATGTGAACTGTTACGACCCAGTCGACGACCGGATTTTCTATGGCGCATTATTCTTTACCTATAGTACTTGGGTTCAGCGCTCTCTCAAGAGAAGCAGACTGAACCCGGTGTAATCTTAAGCTGGCAAGCCCAGCTCGTGTTCCGGACGCAAACTTGGCGGCGGCCAGTTTTCGAGACGCATGCCCAGGCCCAGACCGTGACCCTCGAGGACTTCTTTGATCTCGGTCAGTGACTTTTTGCCAAGGTTTGGCGTACGCAGGAGCTCGACTTCAGTACGTTGTACGAGATCACCTATGTACATGATGTTCTCAGCCTTGAGGCAGTTCGCCGAACGAACCGTTAGTTCAAGTTCGTCAACCGGACGCAGCAATATCGGGTCAACCTGGCTCTCGGCCTGTGCATTAACGCCATCTTCCTGACCCTGCAGGTCCACGAAGACAGACAGCTGATCTTTAAGAATGCTGCCCGCACGGCGAATAGCTTCTTCTGGATCAATCGTGCCGTTAGTCTCGATCTCAATAATTAACTTGTCCAGGTCGGTACGCTGCTCAACGCGAGCCGCTTCTACGTTATACGTAACGCGGTGTACGGGGCTGAACGAAGCATCGAGTTGCAGGCGCCCAATCGGACCAGTCTGCTCCTCGAATACCGGGCGTTGTGTTGCCGGCCGATAACCACGACCGCGCTCCACTCTAAGCACCATGTTGAGCTCACCCGCTTTGGTCAGGTTAGCGATGACCAGCTCCGGATTCATGATCTCGACATCGTGGTCAAGCTGAATGTCCGCGCCTGTTACCGGGCCCGGGCCTTTCTTCGAGATCCTCAGCTCTGCACTGTCTCGCGTATGCATACGAACAGCGACTTGCTTGAGATTCAAGAGGATGTCGACAACATCTTCCTGCACGCCTTCGATGCTCGTGTACTCGTGCAACACACCTTCGATTTCCGCCTCAGTGATTGCGGCACCTGGCATCGACGAGAGCAGAATACGACGCAACGCATTGCCCAGTGTGTGGCCGAAACCACGTTCAAAAGGTTCTATGACCACTTTGGCCAACAGATCGTTAACCGGCGTTACTTTAACTACGCGCGGTTTCAGAAATTCATGTACAGATTCCTGCATGGGAATATTCCTTCCTGACTACTTGGAGTACAGCTCGACGACGAGGTTTTCGTTAATGTCCGGGAGAACGTCTTCCCGATCCGGTAACGATTTCATAACACCCGACATCTTTTTCGTGTCGACAGCTACCCATTCAGGTAGGCCGACCTGGCCCGCAATCTCGATCGCGTTTTGAATGCGAAGTTGTTTGCGTGCTTTTTCACGAATACCGATTGAATCGCCTGCCGAAACCTGCGCAGACGGAATGTTGACTACTTTTCCGTTGACCTCGATGCTCTTGTGACTAACGAGCTGCCGAGCCTCGGCGCGCGTTGACGCAAACCCCATACGGTAAACGACGTTGTCCAAACGACCTTCGAGCAGGCGCAACAGGTTTTCACCGGTTGAGCCTTTCAGCTGAGCAGCACGTTTGTAGTAATTACGAAACTGTCTCTCGAGCACGCCGTACATGCGACGGAGTTTCTGCTTTTCGCGAAGCTGCAAACCGTAATCCGACAAACGCGGACGACGCTGCGGTGCGCCACCCGGCGGCACCTCGAGCTTGCACTTCGATTCGAGCGGCCTGACACCGCTCTTCAGAAACAGATCCGTGCCTTCGCGGCGGGACAGTTTACACTTTGGTCCTAAATATCTTGCCATTACTTAAGCCTCTATACCCGCCGCTTCTTAGGCGGGCGACAGCCGTTGTGAGGAATCGGTGTTACGTCCTCGATGTTTTGAATGCGAAAACCCAGAGCGTTCAGAGCTCGTACCGCGGACTCGCGTCCCGGGCCCGGCCCACGAACTCGTACGTCAACGTTCTTGACGCCGAAATCAAGAGCTGCGCGACCTGCCTTTTCAGACGCAACCTGTGCCGCGAACGGCGTCGACTTACGTGAACCGCGGAACCCGCAGCCACCAGCTGTCGCCCACGACAGGGCGTTGCCCTGACGGTCGGTAATCGTGATGATCGTGTTGTTGAAGGAAGCATGGATATGCGCGATCGCATCAACCACATGCTTTTTAACCTTCTTTTTCTTTGGCTCTGCCATATCTATCTCTTAATTGGTCTGCGAGGACCTTTCCGTGTACGAGCGTTTGTGCGTGTGCGTTGGCCGCGTAGCGGCAATCCACGCCTGTGACGGATACCCCGGTAACAACCGAGATCCATCAAACGCTTGATGTTCATTGAAATTTCGCGACGAAGATCGCCTTCAACCTCAAAACTTGCAACTGCGGTTCTGAGCTTGGCCACTTCGGGCTCAGCGAGATCCTTGACCGGCGTTGCCGGATCGACGTTCGCCGCAGCACAAATCTGCTTGGCGCGCGTGTCCCCGATACCGTAGATCGACGTCAACGCGATCACGATGTGCTTGGTCAGCGGTATGTTTATGCCTGCTATACGTGCCACTCTATTTCCTCGTTTTAGGCTTTGCCGCACATGCGACGCCCCTCTCCATTAACCCTGGCGTTGCTTATGCCGTGCGTCGGTGCAGATCACTCGCACAACACCTTTACGGCGAACGATTTTGCAATTTCTGCAGATTTTCTTAACTGATGCTCTTACTTTCATAAATCTCTCCTAATTCGCTGATCAGATCAGCGAACTTGTCCACCCTTGCCGTAGTTGCGCAGGTTGGCTTTTTGCATCATGCCCTCGTACTGATGACTCATCGCGTGCGCTTGCATCTGCGACATGAAGTCCATCGTTACGACGACGAGAATTAATAGTGACGTGCCACCGAAACTAAACGGCATGCTCGGATAGAACATCCGTACCATTTCCGGCAACAAACAAACGCCCGCGATGTAAAGTGCACCCCAGAACGTCAGCCGCGTCAGTACCTTGTCAATGTATTCGGCCGTATGCGCTCCGGGCCGTATACCCGGGACGAAAGCGCCCGATCGCTTCAGGTTATCCGCCGTGTCATTCGAATTAAACATCAAGGCGGTATAGAAGAAGCAGAAGAAAATGATCATGGCCGCATACAACAATACGTATATGGGCTGACCAGGGCCGAGGTTCGCACCGATAGTCTGCAGCGCACTTTGCACTGCATTCGGCTCAGCTGCCTGCCCGAAGAACTGTGCGATCGTAGCCGGGAACATCAGGATACTGGAGGCGAAAATCGGCGGAATAACACCGGACATGTTGATCTTGAATGGCAGATGCGTACTTTGCGCCTGATACATCTTGCGGCCCTGTTGCCGCCTCGCATAGTTCACAGTGATGCGCCGCTGCGCGCGCTCCATGTAGACGACGAAGACGATCGCGGCAACTGCGCCAACCAGCATCAGTATTGCCGTTGCTGGTGACATTTCACCATTGCGTACGAGCGCTGCCGTGCCTGCGATGGCCGCGGGCATACCCGCAACAATACCTGCCAGAATGATCATCGAGATGCCGTTGCCAATACCGCGCTCCGTGATCTGTTCGCCAAGCCACATCAGGAAGATCGTGCCTGTAACGAGCGTAATACATGCGGTTACCAGGAACGCCGGACCCGGGTTAACAACCAGACCCGTTTGCCCCTGCAGCCAGGAAGCTGCCGCGACAGACTGGAAGCTCGCCAGCGCGACCGTGCCATAACGCGTGTACTTCACGATCTGGCGTCGACCCTGCTCGCCTTCCTTACGCAGCTGCTGCAGGCTCGGCAGAATATGACTCGCCATCTGCATAATAATTGACGAAGAAATGTACGGCATTATGCCCATCGCAAAGATGCCGAATCGTGACAGTGCACCACCCGAGAACAGATTCACCATTCCCAGCAACCCGCCCGCCTGTTGCTCGAAGAAATCTGCGAGCGCCACAGGATCCACACCCGGTACCGGAATGTAGGTACCAGCGCGGAACACGATCAACGCGCCGACAAGAAACAGGATACGAACCTTCAGTTCGCCCATTTTGCTTGCCGCTTTCGCTATATCCGCCGGATTTTGTTGGGGCTTCTTTGCCACGTCAGTTCTCGTTAAAAACCTTAGTCTTCAATGCTCCCGCCAGCCTTTTCAATGGCTTCGCGGGCACCTTTCGTTACAGCGAGGCCCTTGAGCTTCACTGCTTTTTCAATTTTTCCAGACTTTATGACTTTAACCTTGGTGACGAAGGCCGGGACCAGGTTGGCCGCCTTCAAGACCTCGATGTCCACAACGTCTGCTGTTGGAATGGTCAGCTCGTGCAAACGCAGCTCCGCCGTCAGACGCGCCATGCGGGAGTTAAAACCAACCTTCGGTAAGCGACGCTGCAGCGGCATCTGGCCGCCCTCGAAGCCAACCTTGTGGTATCCGCCAGAGCGTGCGTGCTGGCCCTTCTGGCCTCGCCCACTGGTCTTACCCTGGCCTGCAGAATGGCCTCGCCCGAGGCGCTTACCAACTTTTTTTGCACCCTTGCCGGGTGACAGATCATTAAGACGCATGTCAGGCTTCCTCTACCGATACCAGGTACGAGATACGATTGATCATGCCGCGATTCTCAGGCGTATCTACCACAGTCACAGTCTGATGGATCTTTCGCAGACCGAGCCCGGCAACGCATGCGCGGTGACTCTTAAGTCGACCGAACTTGCTTTTGACCAGCGTGACCTTTAATTCTTTTGCCTTAGCCATGATCTAAGTCTCTGATATCTCTTTGTTACGACCGCGGCTAAGCCACGATCTCCTTAACTTTCTTGCCGCGCTTTGCTGCAATCGACTGCGGAGAGTGAATCTCGGACAGTGCTTTGATCGTCGCGCGAACAACGTTTATCGGGTTGCGAGAGCCGTAGCTCTTGGCCAGAACATTTCGAACGCCGGCACACTCAAATACAGCGCGCATCGCACCACCGGCAATAACGCCAGTACCTTCTGATGCGGGCTGCATGTAAACGTTTGTTGCGCCGTGACGGCCCTTCTTCGCGTACTGCAACGTGTCGTTATTCAGGTTTACAGCAATCATGTTCTTTCTCGCGCTTTGCATCGCTTTTTGAATAGCGATGGGTACTTCGCGAGCCTTGCCGTAACCGAACCCAACCTGGCCCTGTCCGTCACCAACTACTGTCAGCGCCGTGAAACCAAATTGGCGACCACCTTTTACAACCTTGGCCACTCGATTAACCGTAACCAGTTTTTCGATGAAGTCATCGCCCGACTGTGTCTGTTCGTTTCTTGCCATTATTGGTCCTTAAAACTTCAATCCAGCTTCACGTGCCGCATCGGCCAATGCCTTGACGCGTCCGTGATAGCGAAAACCTGATCGGTCAAATGCAACGGTATCGATGCCTGCAGCCTTCGCCTTCTCGGCGATACGCGCACCAACGATCGAAGCAGCCTCAATGTTGCCACCTGACTTAACGCCCTTACGGACCTCAGCCTCAAGCGTAGATGCCGATACCAGTATCGTTCCGCCATCCGGAGCAATCACCTGCGCATAAATGTGGCGCGGCGTACGATGAACACTCAAGCGGTTCACTTCGAGTTCCGATATCTTTGCGCGTACCTTGCGGGCACGGCGCAGACGATTTTGTTTCTTGTCGAGCTTCATAATCTTCTCGCTAAACTACTTCTTCTTCGCTTCTTTGCGCACTACACGCTCATCTGAGTAACGAACGCCCTTGCCCTTGTAGGGCTCCGGTGGACGGAAGCGACGGATCTCGGATGCAACCTGACCAACCTTCTGTTTGTCAGATCCTGCAACAACAACCTCTGTCTGGCTTGGCGTTTCAACAGTTACCCCCTCCGGCACCTCATAGATCACCGGATGAGAGAAGCCAAGCGTCAGGTTCAGTTTATTACCCTGTGCCTGTGCGCGATAACCAACACCAACCAGCTCAAGCTTGCGTTCAAAACCTTCGCTAACGCCGTGCACCATATTTGCCAACAATGCACGCGTTGTTCCCGACATCGCCGTTGCGAAACGTGAACCGGAACGCGCCGCAACTGAAAGCGTGTTTTCTTCCTGACTGAGCTGTACTTCATTGTGAAGTTCAAGCGACAGCGAACCTTTGCCACCCTTCACGGTGACAACATTGCCGTCTTGTTTGAACTCAACGCCTTTCGGCAGCTCAACAGGTTCTTTTGCAATTCTGGACATAGTCTTGTCTCAAGTAGGAAAGGTCTAAAGCATCAGGAGACGATGCAAAGAACCTCACCACCAATACCTTTTTCTCGTGCCTTACGGTCACTCATAACGCCGGCGGATGTCGAAACGATCGCAACGCCGAGTCCACCGAGGACTTTTGGCAAATCTTCCTTGCCACGGTAAATACGAAGACCCGGTCGACTTGCTCGCTGAATACGCTCGATAACCGGAGCCCCTTCGAAATACTTCAGCTCAATACTGAGGGACTTGGTCGCGTCCTCACCACCACTCGAAAAGCCCGTGATGTAGCCTTCATCTTTCAGTACCTGCGCAACCGCTTCCTTCGCCTTCGACGCCGGCATTGAAACGCTCACCATGCGAGCTTTCTGGCCGTTACGAATACGGGTCAGCATGTCTGCGATTGGGTCTGTCATACTCATGTTCTGTCTCCGCCTACCAACTGGCCTTGGTGAGCCCTGGAATTTCGCCATTCATCGCAGCTTCCCTAAGCTTGTTGCGACCGAGACCAAATTTTCGATACACACCATGCGGGCGCCCGGTGATAGCGCAACGATTACGTTGACGCGTCGGACTACCATCGCGTGGCAATGCGTTCAGCTTCGTCTGCGCTTGCTGCCGCTCGTCATCCGTGCTGTTGATGTTGCGAACTATTGCCTTCAGCGCAGCGCGCTTTTCGGCTTGGCGCGCCACTAACTTCGTGCGCTTGCGTTCGCGTTCAATCATCGATTTCTTGGCCATGTTTATCTGTGCTCGTTATCTACAAAAGTCGTAGCTGTGAAAATACGTGTCTGATTATTTCTTGAATGGGAAGTTGAACGCTTCGAGAAGCGCCTTACCTTCCGCTGCATTACGCGCTGTCGTGGTAATGGTGATATCCATTCCGCGAATAGCGTCAATCTCGTCGTAGTTGATCTCCGGGAAAATAATTTGCTCGGAGACACCCAGGCTGTAATTTCCCTGGCGATCGAACGATTTCGGGTTCAACCCGCGAAAGTCGCGAATACGCGGGATCGCGATGTTAACGAGTCGATCGAGAAACTCATACATACGCTCGCGACGCAGCGTGACCTTACATCCGATAGGCATGCCATCACGAATCTTGAAGCCCGCCACTGATTTGCGAGAGAGGCGAATCACTGGTCGCTGACCGGAGATCTTTTCCATGTCGCCACGTGCGTTCTCAAGAACCTTCTTGTCAGCAACAGCCTCACCAACGCCCATATTCAGCGTGATCTTGGTGATGCGTGGAACTTCCATCGCGTTCTTCAGGCCGAGCTTCTGTTGGATTTCAGCAGCCAGGTCGTTCTGATATTTTTCCTGTAATCGTGACATTTCTTAGTCCAGCCTAGATATCGACAACGTCGCCGTTTCGAAAAACGCGAACCTTGCTGCCGTCGTCTCCAACACGAAAACCGACGCGCTCGCCTTTTTTCGTCTTCGGGTTGAACACGAGTATGTTCGAAATATCGAGCGGCATTGCCTTATCGAGAATGCCACCCTGCTCGCCGATGTTCGGATTCGGCTTTGTATGCTTCTTGGCAAGGTTCACGCCCTCTACCAGTACGCGGCCATCATCAAATACCTGCAAGACAGTGCCATGTCGGCCCTTGTCTTTGCCGGTTCTTACGATGACTTCGTCGCCTTTTCTAATCTTGTTCATATTATTCGCGGCTTAAGCCGCTCCTACATATTGTCAGTTGGGTTCTTACAGAACCTCGGGTGCCAACGAAATAATCTTCATAAACTGGCTGGTACGCAGCTCGCGCGTGACCGGGCCAAAAATACGAGTACCGATCGGCTCAAGGCGAGCATTCAGCAAAACCGCCGCATTGCCATCGAAGCGAATCAACGACCCGTCCTTACGACGTACACCTTTGCGGGTACGGACAACAACTGCGTTGTAGACCTCACCCTTCTTTACCTTGCCGCGCGGTATAGCATCCTTAACACTCACTTTGATGACATCACCAACGCCCGCATAGCGACGCTTCGAGCCACCGAGCACCTTGATGCACTGCACACGGCGTGCACCAGAGTTATCGGCCGCATCTAGAACTGTCTGCATCTGAATCATGACTAGGTTCCTAAGTCTTTACCGATCCGCAGCGCGTTCAACAATGTTGACGACAGCCCAGGATTTATTCTTCGAAATCGGCCGGCACTCGGTAATCGCGACGCGATCGCCTGGCTTGCACTCATTACTTGCGTCATGCGCAAGCACCTTTGTCGTACGACGGATGTATTTTCCATACATGGGGTGTTTGATCAGTCGCTCGATGGCAACCGAAACGGTCTTATCCATCTTGTCACTGACTACACGACCAACGATCGTACGCTGCTCTGTTTTGTTTTCTTCAGTCATTAGCTATCACCCGCAGCGCGCTGCAGTTCGTTTAATACTGTTTTCACGCGTGCAATATCCTTTCTCACGCGGCGATGCTGCGTATGTTGTGTGAGCTCACCCGTCGCTTGCTGCATACGCAGGTTGAATTGCTCCCGTCGCAAAGCGACGAGTTCCTCGTTGAGCTCCTCTACCGACTTTTTACGGAGATCCTGAGCTTCCATCACATCACCTGCCGAGTTACAAATGCCGTCGGGAATGGCAGCTTGGCAGCCGCGAGGGCAAATGCTTCGCGCGCAATCTCTTCTGTCACACCTTCCATCTCATAGAGCATGCGGCCGGGCTGAATCTGGCAAACCCAGTATTCAACGTTGCCCTTACCCTTACCCTGGCGTACTTCCAAAGGCTTCTTCGTGATCGGCTTGTCCGGGAAAACACGAATCCAGATCTTTCCGCCACGTTTAATATGACGCGTCATCGCACGACGAGCGGCCTCAATCTGGCGCGCTGTCATCCGACCACGGCCCGTTGACTTGAGGCCGTAAGTGCCAAAAGACACGGAACTGCCACGATGCGCCAGGCCACGGTTGCGACCCTTATGCTGTTTGCGAAATTTTGTTCGTTTAGGCTGTAACATCTCTTATCCCCAGAAAACGCGGCTCTTTAAGAACGCGCGCCTGCTGCTGCTTCAGCGGGTTCTGCCGCTGCTGCTTCGGGCTTCTCGAAAATCTCGCCCTTGAAAATCCAAACTTTTACACCGATGACGCCATATGTTGTATTGGCCTCGGCGAACCCATAGTCGATATCTGCGCGCAATGTATGCAGCGGCACACGACCTTCGCGATACCACTCTGATCGTGCAATTTCAGCGCCATTCAGGCGGCCACCGACCTTAACCTTGATACCACCGGCACCGACTCGCATCGTGTTCGTTACTGCGCGCTTCATCGCACGTCGAAACATCACGCGACGCTCTAGTTGCTGGGCAATGCCCTCAGCTACAAGCTGTGCATCCAACTCTGGCTTACGCACTTCTGCGATGTTGATGCGCACGTCACTCACTCGCATACCAACCATTTGGGCGACCTCGGACCGAAGTTTCTCGATGTCCTCGCCTTTCTTGCCGATGACAATGCCCGGGCGTGCTGTGTGGATCGTGATATTGACCTTTTTCGAAGGTCGCTCAATCGCAATTTTGCTAACTGATGCCTCTTTGAGCTTCTTCTTAACAAAAGATCTCAAAAGATGATCCTGCCGCACGTATTCGGGGAACATTTTCGTATCGGCATACCACTTGGACGTCCAGTCCTTGACGATGCCGAGGCGAATGCCTATTGGATGTACTTTTTGGCCCATACTCTTTACTCGTCTCCAACCCGAACAGTGATATGACTGTTCCTCTTGATGATGCGTGCACCCCGACCTTTGGCCCGAGCACGAAAGCGACGAAACGTCGGCGCCTCGTTCACTTCGATGGTAGAAATTTTCAATTCATCGATATCCGCGCCGTGATTGTGCTCAGCGTTGGCAATTGCCGACTCCAGCACCTTCTTAACGATGCGTGCGCTTTTCTTTGGCGTAAAAGTCAAGGTTCGCAGCGCATCGTCTACAGACTTACCGCGGATTGCATCGGCAACCAATCGGCATTTCTGCGGCGAAATACGTGCGTAACGAAGTGTTGCTGCAACTTGCATGATCCAGTTCCCCTATTTCGTCTTGCGGTCGCCGGAGTGACCACGAAACGTCCTGGTAACCGCAAACTCGCCCAGTTTGTGGCCAACCATATTTTCAGAAACCAGAACTGGCACGTGCTGGCGACCGTTGTGAACGGCAATCGTCAATCCGACCATGTCCGGCAATACCATAGAACGACGTGACCATGTCTTGATCGGACGACGATCGTTCTTGGCTGCGGCTTCGGCGACCTTTTTTGCCAAATGCGTATCGACAAATGGGCCTTTTCTAACACTACGCGGCATGCTGCTGTTCCTCTATTCCTTACTTACGCTTGCGACGACGCACAATCATGTTGTCTGTGCGCTTATTCGTACGCGTCTTGTAACCTTTAGTTGGCGTACCCCAAGGGCTTACCGGATGCCGACCACCAGATGTGCGGCCTTCACCACCACCGTGCGGATGATCAACCGGGTTCATTGCGACACCACGAACCGTCGGACGAACACCTCTCCAGCGCTTCGCACCGGCTTTGCCGAGCTTGCGCAGGTTGTGTTCGCTGTGGCCAACCTCGCCAATCGTTGCGCGACAATCGACGTGAATCTTCCGCATCTCAGTCGACCGTAATCGAATGGTCACGTAGGCACCTTCGCGAGCTGCCAGCTGGGCATAACCACCTGCCGAGCGAACCATCTGCCCGCCTTTGCCTGGCTTCATTTCAATGTTGTGGATTACGGTACCAACCGGAATCACGCGCAAAGGCAATGAATTACCGGGTTTGATAGGCGCCTCTTCACCACTGATGATCGGCGCGCCGGCCGCGACCCCTTTAGGTGCCAGAATATAGCGACGCTCACCATCCGCATACTTGATCAATGCAAGATGCGCGCTGCGGTTCGGATCGTACTCGAGGCGCTCTACCACACCAGGAATACCGTCCTTGTCACGTTTGAAATCGACAATGCGGTAGCGCTGCTTGTGACCGCCGCCCTTGTGGCGAACCGTAATACGGCCATTGTTATTGCGCCCGCCTTTCGACATCTTCTTCTCGATCAGCGCCTCGTGCGGTTTGCCTTTGTGCAAACCAGGTGTCTTCACCGATACGACGAAACGGCGTCCAGCTGATGTCGGCTTTGCTTTATGCAGTGACATGATTCTCTACCCTATTCCGTGCCCAGCAGCGTTTCGATATGGCTGCCATCTGCGAGCCGCACATACGCCTTCTTCCAGTCATTACGGCGACCACGCGTCTGGCCAAAACGCTTGGTTTTGCCTTTCACGTTGACGACCGAAACACCCTCGACCTTGACGTCAAACATCAGTTCGACGGCCTGGCGAATTTCGGACTTGCTTGCATCAGTGCGAACCTTAAGAACGACCTGATTGCTCTCAGCAGCCATGTGCGTCTTTTCAGACACGTGTGGACCGCGAATAACCGTCATCAAACGTTCCTGGCGACCTGCAACACTCATGACAGACGCCCCTCTAGCAGCTTCAGCGCTGGCAGCGTAATAAGAACCTTCTCGAATCGAATCAATACGACCGGATCAATTGACCCAGCGTCGCAAACACCGACATTCGGCAGATTGCGTGCCGCCAGAAATACGTTCTCATCGAACGCCTCGTTCAGGATCAGCACGCTGTCCAGATCGAATTCTTTAAGCTTCGTCGCGAGCAGCTTTGTCTTTGGTGCCTCGAGCGTGAGCTCGTTGACGATGACCAGGCGATCCTGCCGCACCAGCTCAGACATAACTGAACGCAGCGCAGCACGATACATTTTCTTGTTGACCTTCTGCGAGTAGTCACGCGGTGACGCAGCAAAAGTACGACCGCCGCCGACCCAGATCGGGCTGCGAATCGTACCAGCACGGGCACGACCAGTACCCTTCTGCCGCCATGGCTTCGCACCACCGCCGCGAACCGCCGCGCGATTCTTTTGCGCCTTTGTTCCGGCCCGGCCACCGGCGAGATACGCAGTGACAACCTGGTGGATCAGAGCTTCGTTAAACTCAGCGCCAAATGCAGCTTCTGCTACATCAACCGAACCACTGCCTTGCATTTTCAATTTCATCGCAGCGCCCCTCAGTTCCTGGCCTTGACTGCCGGGCGGACAATTACTTTGCCGCCAGCGTGGCCCGGGACTGCACCCTTAATCAGAAGAAGGTTACGTTCCGCATCCACCCGCACGACGACGAGGTTCTGTGCGGTGCGGCGAACGTTACCCATGTGACCAGCCATCTTCTTGCCTTTGAAAACACGGCCAGGCGTCTGGTTTTGACCGATGGAACCCGGGGCTCTGTGTGCCAACGAGTTGCCGTGTGTCGCGTCCTGCATTGAGAAGTTATGGCGCTTGATGCCACCTGCAAAGCCTTTGCCGATCGACGTGCCTACGACATCTACTTTCTGGCCCTCGGTAAACAAATCAACCTTGAGCTCACCACCAGCGGCGAAATCACCATCATCGGTGTCATCGAGGCGGATTTCCGATATTAGGTCGCCGGCTTCGACCTTTGCATTCGCAAAGTGGCCGGCTAGAGGTTTCGACACGCGCGACGGCTTCTTGGCGCCAGCGGTTACCTGCAGCGCGCGATAGCCATCAGTCTCAACGGTCTTCACCTGAGTGATACGGTTTGGTTGTGCCTCGATTACGGTTACCGGAATAGATTCCCCGTCCTCCGTAAAAACACGTGTCATGCCGCATTTGCGGCCAACAATACCCATCGTCATCTTCAAAACCTCGCACTGACTTCGATTGGTCAGCGCCTAATTCTTAAAATCTCTGTCACCACCCCAACTTCGATTGGCTGGCGTGTCATTCGCGCTTCTTTCAGACACGCGAAAGGGCCAGCCATCGCCAAGAACTCCATGTTCTTTGTGCTCTGGGGCTGACCCTGCTTCCGGCCCGAACTTCCGTTCGAACCGGCTATTCCGGGATTTGCCGTGTCGCCTTCGATTTCCCGACGACCTTTGCTTCTTTAAGCGCCACACAATATTCCCTGGCGTCTTTTCTGAATCTGGCCGACTCCCGGCCCGGCCAAACCCAGCGAGCCCGCAATTATACCGCCGAAACCCCCTAACGCAAGCGGTTTCGAGTGATAATTTCGGGGGTTTTAGCTTTTCCTAGTTCAGCTTGATGTGAACGTCCACGCCAGCCGGCAGCTCGAGCTTCATCAACGCATCTACCGTCTTGTCCGTTGGGTCAACGATGTCCATAAGGCGCTTGTGTGTACGGATTTCGTACTGATCACGTGCATCCTTGTTGACATGCGGCGATACCAGGATCGTAAAACGCTCCTTTTTCATGGGCAGCGGTATCGGACCCTTGACCGCGGCACCGGTACGCTTGGCGGTTTCAACGATCTCGCGCGCTGAATTGTCGATCAAACGATGATCGAAAGCTTTCAGGCGAATTCTAATATTTTGGTTTGTTGACATATTTTTTCCTTAATCGGGGTCAGAGCCCTAGGTTTACACAAAAGGCACAAAAGGGGCCTACCCCCATTCAATCACTCAATAACTTTAGCTACGACGCCGGCACCGACGGTACGGCCACCCTCTCGGATAGCAAACCGCAAGCCTTCTTCCATAGCGATCGGGGCAATCAGGTCTACAACCATCTGCACGTTGTCGCCCGGCATCACCATCTCGGTGCCCTCCGGCAACTCAACCGCTCCCGTTACGTCCGTCGTGCGGAAGTAAAACTGCGGACGATAGCCCTTGAAGAACGGCGTATGACGACCACCCTCATCCTTGGTCAGAATGTAAACCTCTGCCTCAAACTTGGTGTGCGGTGTGATCGAGCCGGGCTTGGCCAGTACCTGGCCGCGCTCAACCTCTTCTCGCTTGGTGCCACGCAGCAGTACGCCTACGTTGTCACCCGCCTCACCACGATCCAGCAACTTGCGGAACATCTCTACCCCGGTGCACACCGTCTTCGCAGTATCCTTGATACCCACGATCTCGATCTCGTCACCAACGTTGACAACGCCACGCTCGATACGACCGGTCACAACCGTGCCACGACCCGAAATCGAGAACACGTCCTCAACCGGCATCAGGTAATCACCATCAATGGCACGCTCCGGCATCGGTATGTAGCTGTCCATCGCCTCCACCAGCTTGTGGATCGACGGAACACCAATGTCAGACTCATCGCCCTCAAACGCCTTCAACGCCGATCCCGTAATAATCGGCGTGTCATCGCCCGGAAACTCGTACGTCGACAGAAGATCGCGCACTTCCATCTCAACCAGCTCCAACAACTCTTCGTCGTCAACCTGGTCCGCCTTGTTCATGTAAACCACGATGTACGGCACACCTACCTGGCGAGCCAGCAAAATGTGCTCGCGCGTCTGCGGCATCGGGCCGTCCGCCGCGCTTACCACCAGAATCGCTCCGTCCATCTGCGCCGCACCCGTGATCATGTTCTTCACGTAGTCCGCGTGTCCCGGGCAATCAACGTGAGCGTAGTGACGGTTGTCCGTCTCGTACTCAACGTGCGCCGTCGCAATCGTGATACCACGCTCGCGCTCTTCCGGTGCATTATCAATCTGATCGTAGGCCGAAACCTCACCACCGTGCTTCTCTGCCATGACCTTCGTCAGCGCCGCCGTCAGCGTCGTCTTGCCGTGATCAACGTGACCAATCGTGCCTACGTTTACGTGCGGTTTTGTTCTCTCAAACTTCTCTTTAGACATTTTTTTAGCTCGCTTTTCTTAATACGACGTCGGCCACACTTGGTGGCACTTCCGAATATTTCTCAAATTCCATCGAGTATACCGCCCTGCCCTGGCTCATCGATCGCAGATCTGTCGCATAGCCAAACATCTCGGCCAGTGGCACCTCTGCACGAATGATCTTACCTGAAGGTGAGTCATCCATCCCCTGCGGCAACCCGCGACGGCGATTCAAATCGCCCATCACGTCACCCATGTATTCTTCAGGCGTCACCACCTCAACCTTCATGATTGGCTCGAGCAGCACCGGGCTGGCCTTGGCAGCACCCTCCCGGAAGCCCATCGAACCGGCAATCTTGAACGCCATTTCGCTCGAATCAACATCGTGATAAGAGCCGTCGTACAGAGTAACCCTGCAATCGACTACCGGGTATCCCGCTACAACGCCATTTTCCATCTGCTCCCTGACGCCTTTGTCGACCGCGCCAATATACTCGCGCGGCACAACGCCGCCCACGATTGCGTTGACGAATTCGTACCCTTCACCGTGAGCCTGTGGCTCAATACGCAAAAACACGTGGCCATATTGCCCGCGTCCACCAGATTGCCGGACGAACTTGCCTTCCTGCTCGACAGTCTTGCGAATCGTTTCCCGGTAGGCTACCTGCGGCTTACCGACGTTGGCTGCGACGCTAAATTCACGCTTCATGCGATCGACAATAATGTCGAGGTGCAACTCACCCATTCCCGAGATAATCGTCTGTCCCGACTCTTCATCAGTATGCACCCGGAAAGACGGATCCTCTTTCGCGAGCTTTTGCAGTGCAATGCCCATTTTTTCCTGGTCGGGCTTCGTTCGCGGCTCGACAGCTACCGAAATGACCGGATCAGGAAACTCCATTCGCTCCAGCGTAATGACATGTTTGACGTCGCAGAGCGTGTCGCCCGTAGTAACGTCCTTGAGCCCGACTGCTGCAGCGATATCACCGGCCCGCACTTCTTTAATCTCTTTGCGATCGTTTGAATGCATCTGCAAGATCCGGCCGATGCGTTCTTTTTTGTGCTTGACCGGGTTCAGAATAGTGTCGCCCGAGTTCAGAACACCTGAATAAACCCTGAAAAACGTCAAGTTGCCAACAAATGGGTCGGTCGCAATCTTGAACGCGAGCGCAGCAAATGGATCGCTATCATCCGGATGTCGCTCGGCCTCGGCCTCGTCACTGTCAAGACCCTTGATTGCCGGAACGTCCAACGGCGAGGGCATAAAGTCGATAACCGCGTCCAGCATCGCCTGAACGCCCTTATTCTTGAATGCCGAACCACACATGGCGACAACGACTTCGTTTGACAGAGTGCGTGCGCGCAGGCCTCTGCGAATCTCCTGTTCGTCAAGCACACCTTCCTCGAGAAATTTATCGAGCAGTGTTTCATCGCCTTCGGCAGCGGCCTCTACCATCTTCGCGCGCCAAAATTCGGCATCCGCCTGCATATCGGCCGGGATATCCCGTGCATCATAGGTAGTACCCATGTTGCCCTCATCCCAATAGATGGCCCGCATGCCAATCAGATCAACTACGCCTTCAAATTTGTCTTCTGCGCCAATAGGTAGCTGCACTGGCACAGGGTTCGCACCGAGACGGTCTCGCAACTGCTGCACAACACGCAGAAAATCCGCACCAGCACGATCCATCTTGTTGACAAAAACCATCCGCGGCACCCGGTACTTGTCTCCCTGGCGCCATACCGTTTCTGTCTGTGGCTCAACGCCGCCAACGGAACACAGTACCGTTATGGCTCCGTCGAGTACGCGCAGGCTTCGTTCTACCTCAATCGTGAAATCGACGTGCCCGGGAGTATCAATAATATTGATTCGGTGCTGAGCAAACTGCTTGTCCATGCCCTGCCAGAAACAGGTTGTTGCTGCCGACGTGATCGTAATGCCACGCTCCTGCTCCTGCTCCATCCAGTCCATGACAGCAGCGCCATCATGTACCTCACCTATCTTGTGCGAGACACCCGTGTAAAAAAGCACGCGCTCCGTCGTGGTTGTCTTGCCCGCGTCAATATGGGCCATGATGCCAATATTGCGATAGCGCTCGATAGGGGTTGTGCGGGCCACATCAAGATCCTGATTATCCTGGGATGCTCGGTCGTCTTCTCAGAACTACCAGCGGTAGTGTGAGAAAGCCTTGTTGGCTTCGGCCATGCGATGTGTGTCTTCTTTTTTCTTAACCGCAGTGCCACGATTTTCGGCAGCATCCAGGAGCTCGTGAGCCAGGCGATAAGCCATCGATTTTTCGCTGCGCTTACGGGCGGCGTCGATAACCCAGCGCATTGCCAGCGTCTGGCGACGAGCCGGCCGAACCTCAACTGGTACCTGATACGTAGCACCACCCACGCGGCGAGACTTAACCTCGACCATAGGCTTAACGTTCTCAAGCGCCGTTTCCAATAACTCGAGCGCTTTGTCGCCCGTCTGCGTTTCCCGCTCAGCGATGCGATCAAGAGCACCATAAATGATGCGCTCGGCAACTGACTTTTTACCGTCATTCATGATCATGTTCATGAACTTGGCGAGTAAGTCACTGCTGTACTTGGGGTCTGGCAGAATCGTGCGTTTCGGAGCCTGTGATCTTCTGGACATTTTGGGTCTCTATTTACTCGCGGCCAATGCCGCGGATTATTCTGTTTATGATTTAGGGCGCTTGGTGCCGTACTTGGAGCGGCCCTGTCTGCGGTCTGCCACACCCGAGCAATCGAGCGTGCCGCGTACTGTGTGATAACGCACACCCGGCAAGTCCTTTACACGACCACCGCGAATCAGCACAACCGAGTGCTCTTGCAGGTTATGGCCTTCGCCACCGATATATGACGTAACTTCAAAGCCATTGGTCAGTCGCACGCGGGCGACTTTGCGCATGGCCGAGTTCGGCTTTTTCGGTGTCGTCGTATAGACGCGCGTACAAACACCCCGCTTTTGCGGGCTGGCTTCGAGTGCCGGCACCGTGCTCTTGGCAGGTTTTGTAGCGCGCGGCTTTCTAACTAACTGGTTAACTGTGGCCATGGGGCCCTCATCTGTTGCTGTTAATCCAAATATCGTATTGCGCTAAAAAACGCGCACACCCGACCACTGAACCCCAAACGGCTCAGACATCGGGTGTTTGGGCAATCGCGCAAATGACTGAATCACTTGCGTTTTTTGCTTTCAGGTCATAAGACCGTCCAACATTTGCCCCAAAAAATCGCGGCCCGCTTTAAGGCGGCCCCCGCGGTTAAGGGCGGGCATTGTAGAGACGCGTGCATCAAGCTGTCAAGCAGGCTGCACCGCGCCCCACAAACCCTTGTTTCCTACGTGTCCGAGGTAGCTTCCTTTTCGCCCTCTGCAGCGACCTCAGCTGCCAGCGCCGCCTCGAGCTCAGCACCGGAGTCTTCTGCTTTTTTCGTGGCTTCTGCAGCTGCTTCTGCGCTTTCCTCAGAACCTTCGGACTCGGCTGTGGCTTGCGCCTGTTGTTGCGCCAGCTCGAGCTCTTGTAGCTGATCCGCCAGATCCTGTTCGCGAGTACGGCGGCGTTCGGCATGATGCGCGAAGCCCGTACCTGCAGGGATCAGACGACCCACGATGACATTCTCTTTGAGACCACGAAGATCATCGCGAAGACCACGAACCGCCGCCTCGGTCAGGACACGCGTGGTTTCCTGGAACGATGCTGCTGAAATGAACGATTCCGTAGCAAGCGATGCTTTCGTGATACCCAGGAGCACCGGATCGATAGTGAGCAATTCCTTGCCCTGAGCCTCGAGTTGTTCAACCT
Organism: Gammaproteobacteria bacterium; assembly: GCA_024640305.1. GTDB lineage: Bacteria > Pseudomonadota > Gammaproteobacteria > Steroidobacterales > Woeseiaceae > UBA1847. Next base: position 47,797 of record JAHEFG010000046.1, on the reverse strand, counting down.
CTTCGTGGAAACGAGCTTTATCGATTTGCTCACCTCTGAGGTAAGAACTCTCACCCGGCGTCGCAACGATCACCTTGCGCAACATCTGGCGAATAATCACCTCGATGTGCTTGTCATTAATCTTCACACCCTGCAATCGATACACGTCCTGAATCTCGCGAACCAGGTAATCAGCCAGGTTCTCGACGCCCTGCAGACGCAGGATGTCATGGGGATTCGGTTCGCCATCGGCAATGGTCTCGCCTTTGACAACCTGCTCGCCCTCGAACACGTTGAGGTGACGCCACTTCGGAATCAGCTCCTCGTGGCTCTCGCCCGACTCGTCGGTAATAACAAGTCGACGTTTGCCCTTGGTTTCCTTACCGAAGCTGACCGTACCTGTGTGCTCGGCCATAATCGCCGGTTCTTTCGGCTTCCTGGCTTCGAACAGGTCGGCAATACGCGGCAGGCCACCCGTGATATCACGAGTCTTCGACGACTCCTGCGGGATACGAGCGATGATGTCGCCTACAGAAACTTCCGCTCCGTCGCTCATATTGATAATGGCGCCTGCCGGCAATGCGTAAACAGCCGGAATATCGGTATTCGCGAAGCAAATATCGGAACCATCCTTATCAACCAGCCGTGCAACCGGGCGAAGGTCCTTGCCGGATCCACCGCGACTCTTCGGATCGAGAACAACGATGCTTGTCAGGCCAGTAAATTCGTCGACCTGCTCGGTAACTGTGATGCCATCGAGGAAGTCTTCAAACTTGATGTTGCCCGCCACTTCCGTGACAACCGGGTGGGTGTGCGGATCCCAGTTGGCAACAATCTGCCCCTGCTTGACCTCTGCACCATCTTCGATAGTGATGGTTGCACCGTAAGGCACTTTATAGCGCTCACGTTCGCGACCCTGATCGTTGCTCACGGAAACTTCACCGGAACGCGACACAGCTACAAGGTATCCCTTGTGATGCGCCACGGTCTTTATGTTATTGAGCTTAACAACGCCGTTTGATTTGATCTCAATACTGTTGATCGCTGCAGACCTTGAAGCAGCACCACCAATATGGAAGGTACGCATTGTCAGCTGCGTACCAGGCTCACCGATCGACTGCGCTGCGATTACACCGACAGCTTCGCCGATAGCGATGCGGTGACCGCGTGCAAGGTCACGTCCGTAACACTGTGAACAAACGCCATAACGAATTTCACAGGTAATGGGCGAGCGAACCAGAACCCGGTCAATTGACAGCTCTTCAAGCCGGTCGACGGTTGCCTCGTCGAGCATCGTACCCGCATCGAATGCGACCTTGTCCTGACCAGGAATCAGCACAGCTTCAGCCAGTACCCGGCCCAGCACTCGCTCCGCCAGCGGCTCAACGATGTCCCCGCCTTCAACCAGCGGCACCATCTCAACGCCATTCTTGGTTTCGCAATCGACTTCGGTAACAACGAGATCCTGCGCAACGTCAACGAGCCGGCGCGTCAGGTAACCGGAGTTAGCGGTTTTCAGTGCCGTATCAGCCAGACCCTTACGAGCGCCGTGAGTGGAGATAAAGTACTGCAGTACGTCGAGACCCTCGCGGAAGTTAGCCGTAATTGGTGTCTCGATGATCGAGCCATCCGGCTTCGCCATCAGGCCACGCATACCAGCCAACTGCCTGATCTGTGCCGCCGAACCACGAGCTCCGGAGTCCGCCATCATATAAATGGAATTGAAGGACTCCTGGTCGACATCCTTGCCAGACGCATCTTTGACCACTTCGGTACCGAGCTTGTCCATCATGGCCTTGGCTACCTGGTCGTTGGTGCGTGACCAGATATCGACGACCTTGTTGTAGCGCTCACCGTCGGTTACGAGACCTGACGCGTACTGGTCCTGAATCTCTTTAACCTCGGACTCTGCGACCGCCAGGATATCCTCTTTATTCTCCGGGACGACCATGTCGTTAACGCCAATGGAAATACCGGCCATCGTCGCAAAACGGAAACCCGTGTACATCAGGCGGTCTGCAAACACGACCGTCTTTTTGAGGCCTAGCTGGCGATAACAGGCGTTAATAACGCCGGAAATAGCTTTCTTGGTCATCGCCTGGTTGATCAGATCGAAGCTGAGACCCTCCGGCAGAATTTCGGACAACAGTGCACGCCCTACAGTGGTCTCCAGCCGGCGGACTACCGTCTCTGTCTCACCATCTTCATTCGTCTCGGAAACCCGCACACGAATATTGACCATGGCCTGCAGCGCTACCGACCCGTCTTCGAACGCCCGACGCGCTTCATCAGTATCGGTCAGGATCATGCCTTCGCCCTTCGCGTTGACGCGAGAGCGAGTCATGTAATACAGCCCAAGTACAACATCCTGCGATGGCACGATGATCGGATCACCATTAGCCGGAGACAGAATGTTGTTTGACGACATCATCAAAGCACGCGCCTCGAGCTGCGCCTCAATAGAGAGCGGCACGTGCACGGCCATCTGGTCGCCGTCGAAGTCAGCGTTAAATGCTGTACAAACAAGCGGATGCAGCTGGATCGCCTTGCCTTCAATCAATACCGGCTCGAACGCCTGGATACCCAGTCGATGCAGTGTCGGCGCGCGGTTCAGCATGACAGGGTGCTCGCGGATAACTTCCTCGAGAATATCCCAGACTTCTGCACCTTCGCGCTCGACCAATCGCTTGGCAGCCTTAATTGTTGTCGCTTCACCGCGCAATTGCAGCTTCGAGAAAATGAACGGCTTGAAGAGTTCAAGCGCCATCTTCTTTGGCAGACCGCACTGGTGCAGCTTCAACGTCGGACCAACCACGATGACTGAACGCCCCGAATAATCGACACGCTTGCCAAGCAGGTTTTGACGGAAACGTCCTTGCTTGCCTTTAATCATATCGGCGAGCGACTTCAGCGGACGTTTGTTGGTACCGGTGATGGCGCGACCACGACGACCGTTGTCAAGCAATGCATCAACGGACTCCTGCAGCATGCGTTTTTCATTACGCACGATAATGTCCGGCGCGTTCAGCTCCAGCAGGCGGCGAAGACGATTATTGCGGTTGATCACGCGGCGGTACAGATCATTCAGATCCGACGTTGCGAATCGGCCACCATCGAGCGGTACCAGCGGCCGCAAATCAGGCGGCAGAACCGGCAACACAGTCAACACCATCCACTCCGGCTTGTTGCCCGACAGAACGAACGATTCGATCAGCTTCAAGCGTTTGGAAAGTCGTTTCAGTTTGGTCTCTGAACGGGTCGCACCCATGTCTTCACGAACCTGCAGGATTTCGCGTTGCAGATCGATGGTCATGAGCATTTCGCGGACCGCCTCGGCCCCCATGCGGGCGTCGAATTCATCACCGTATTGCTCAAGTGCGTCGAGATACATCTCGTCGGTCATGAGCTGACCACGCTCGAGTTCTGTCATGCCGGGCTCTACGACTACAAATGCCTCGAAATACAGAACGCGCTCAATCTCGCGCAGGGTCATGTCGAGCATGAGCCCAATGCGTGACGGCAGCGACTTCAGGAACCAGATGTGCGCGACCGGGCTGGCAAGCTCGATATGCGCCATACGCTCGCGGCGCACCTTGGTCTGTGTAACTTCAACACCACACTTCTCGCAGACAACACCACGATGCTTCAGGCGCTTGTATTTGCCACAGAGACACTCGTAGTCTTTGACCGGCCCGAATATCTTCGCGCAGAACAGGCCATCGCGTTCCGGCTTGAACGTGCGGTAGTTGATCGTTTCCGGCTTCTTTACTTCACCGAACGACCAGGAGCGCACCATGTCCGGCGACGCCAGCCCAATGCGGATAGCCTCGAAGTCATCAACAGGGTTCTGGTACTTGAAAAGCTTTAATAGATCTTTCATTAGTCAGCCTCCAGCTCAATGTTGATGCCCAGGGATCTAATTTCCTTGACGAGCACATTGAACGATTCCGGCATGCCGGCATCCATTTCGTGTTCACCGTCGACGATGTTCTTGTACATCTTGGTACGGCCTTGCACGTCATCCGATTTGACGGTCAGCATTTCCTGCAAGGTGTAGGCCGCGCCATAAGCCTCAAGCGCCCATACCTCCATCTCACCGAATCGCTGGCCACCGAACTGCGCCTTGCCTCCCAACGGTTGCTGAGTAACGAGGCTGTATGGTCCGGTCGAACGCGCGTGCATCTTGTCATCGACAAGGTGATTGAGCTTCAGCATGTACATGTAGCCAACCGTCACATCACGATCGAAGGCCTCTCCCGTACGGCCATCGCTAAGGCGCGATTGCCCGGTATCAGCGAGGTCGGCCAACTCGAGCAGACCCTTGATCTCAGCTTCCGTCGCGCCGTCAAATACCGGCGTCGCCGTTGGTACACCTGACGTGAGATTTCCCGCCAGCTCAATGACCTCCGCATCGCTGAACGACTTGATGTCTTCGATCCGACCGCCTGTCTTGTTGTAAACCTGCTCAAGGAACTGGCGGATTTTCGTAATCGACTCCTGCGTCTTCAGCATCTTGTCTATCTTCTTACCAAGACCCTTGGCCGCCCAGCCGAGATGCGTTTCAAGTACCTGACCGACGTTCATTCGTGATGGAACGCCCAGCGGGTTCAGGACGATATCGACAGGGTTACCGTCTTCGAGGTATGGCATGTCTTCAACGGGAACGATCATGGAGATCACGCCCTTGTTGCCATGGCGTCCAGCCATTTTGTCGCCTGGTTGAATGCGACGCTTAACGGCAAGATAAACCTTGACCATCTTGAGGACACCCGGCGCGAGATCGTCACCCGCCGTAATCTTCAGCTTCTTCTCTTCGAAGCGACGGTCAAATTCATCACGCTGCGAGTTCAGACGTTCGAATGCCTTTTGCAACTGCTCATTGGCATCATCGTTCTTCAGACGAATTTCGAACCATTGCTCGCGCGGCACTTCATCCAGGTAAGCCTTGGTGATTTTCGAGCCTGATTTGAGCTTGTTCGGCCCACCCTGAGCCATCTTGTTAGTCAGCATGCGTTCAACACGCTCGTAAATATCCTCTTCGAGGATACGCAGCGTATCGTCAAGATCCTTGCGGACACTCTCAAGCTCTGATTTTTCGATCGACAGCGCGCGCAGGTCTTTTTCGACGCCATCACGAGTAAATACTCGTACATCGATAACTGTGCCATCCATGCCTGGCGGGACGCGCAGCGACGTGTCCTTCACGTCGGAGGCTTTCTCGCCAAAAATTGCACGCAGGAGCTTTTCTTCCGGCGTCAGCTGCGTTTCGCCTTTCGGCGTTACCTTGCCGACGAGAATATCGCCTGCCTTAACCTCGGCACCGATAAACGCGATACCCGATTCATCCAGTTTCGCGAGTGCGGCATCACCGACGTTAGGAATATCAGACGTGATGTCTTCAGACCCAAGCTTGGTGTCGCGCGCGACACATTGCAGTTCCTCAATATGGATCGTCGTAAACCGATCTTCTTTGACGACCCGCTCTGAGATAAGAATGGAATCCTCAAAGTTGTATCCGTTCCACGGCATGAACGCGACGAGCAGGTTCTGGCCGAGTGCAAGCTCGCCCATATCCGTCGACGGGCCGTCTGCCAGCACGTCTCCGCGAGCAATCGTATCGCCAGCTCTAACAAGCGGCTTCTGGTTGATGCAGGTGTTCTGGTTTGAGCGCGTGTACTTCGTCAGGTTGTAAATGTCGACACCAGCCTCTGTAGCGCTGGTTTCTTCGTCATTAACCCGCACGACAATACGCGATGCGTCAACCGAATCGACCGTACCACCTCGCCGTGAGACAACGGTGACACCGGAGTCGACAGCTACAGCTCGCTCCATACCGGTACCGACCAGCGGTGCTTCTGCACGCAGCGTCGGAACAGCCTGGCGCTGCATGTTTGAGCCCATGAGTGCGCGGTTAGCATCGTCGTGCTCGAGGAACGGAATCAGCGAAGCAGCAACCGACACGATCTGGCGTGGCGAAACATCCATGTAACTGATGTCTGCAGGAGCTGATAACGTAAATTCGTTCTTGTGACGGACGGCTACGAGCTCTTCCACAAACTTACCGCTCTTGTCGAGCTCGGAGTTTGCCTGCGCAATGATGAACTGGCTTTCTTCGATAGCAGAAAGATACTCAATCTCTGCCGTCGCCTTGCCTTTACTTACCTTCCGATATGGTGTCTCGAGGAAACCATATTCATTGGTACGCGCATACACAGCGAGCGAGTTAATGAGGCCGATGTTCGGTCCCTCAGGGGTCTCAATCGGGCACACACGACCGTAGTGCGTCGGATGAACGTCGCGAACTTCGAACCCGGCACGCTCACGTGTCAAGCCACCCGGTCCAAGTGCCGAAACACGGCGCTTGTGCGTGACTTCCGACAGCGGATTATTCTGATCCATGAACTGCGACAGCTGGCTTGAGCCGAAGAACTCTTTGACCGCAGCCGCAACTGGCTTCGCATTGATCATCTCTTGCGGCATCAGACCTTCAGTCTCGGCCTGCGTCAGACGCTCTTTGACCGCTCGCTCAACACGAACGAGACCAACGCGGAACGCGTTCTCAGCCATTTCGCCGACACTGCGAACACGACGGTTACCGAGGTGGTCAATATCATCGACCGTGCCATAGCCGTTGCGGATATCTATCAGTGTCGATAACACGGCAAGGATGTCATCCCTATCCAGTACGCCACCGCCTTCCGACGTGTCCCGACCAACGCGGCGATTGAACTTCATGCGGCCAACGCTGGAAAGGTCGTAGCGATCCGGGTTGAAGAACAGGTTCTGAAACAGGTTCTCTGCCGCTTCTTTTGTGGGTGGCTCACCCGGACGCATCATGCGATAGATTTCAACGAGCGCCTCAAGGCGGGTCGTCGAAGGATCGATGTTCAAAGTATTTGAGATAAACGGTCCGCGATCAAGATCGTTAACAAACAGCGTGCGGATACTTTCAATGCCAGCGGCGATAAGCGCCTCTATAAGCTCAGGTGTCAGCTCGGCATTGGCGGCAGCGAGCAATTCGCCCGTTTCGGTATCGATAATGTCGTGAGCAAGAATCTTGCCCTCGAGGTACTCGCTCGGCACGATCATCTTGTCGACAGTGGATTTTTCCATGTCGCGAACGTGTTTCGCAGTAATGCGCCGACCTTCTTCGACAATCAGCTTACGACCAAGCTTGATATCGAAAGTCGCTGTATCACCGCGCAAGCGCTCGGGAACGAGAGCCATGCGGATCTCTTTCTCCGAGAGATAGAATTCATTGGTGTCGAAGAAAAGCTCAAGCATTTCTTCGTTGGTCATCTCCAGGGCACGCAGAATGATCGTTACCGGCAACTTGCGGCGACGGTCAATGCGCGCGAACACGGCATCCTTCGGGTCAAACTCGAAATCGAGCCATGAACCGCGGTACGGAATTATTCGTGCCGAGAAAAGCAATTTGCCCGAGCTGTGGGTCTTGCCTTTATCGTGGTCGAAGAACACACCTGGCGAGCGATGTAACTGGGACACGATGACGCGCTCAGTACCGTTGATAACAAAGGTACCGTGATCGGTCATCAGAGGCATTTCACCAAGATAGACTTCCTGCTCTCGAATATCCTTGACGGGCTTCGGCGTGCCGCTGGCTTCCTTGTCATAAATGACCAGGCGAACCTTGACGCGAATCGGCGCGGCATAGGTCAGGCCTCTCATCTGACATTCTTTGACGTCAAATACTGGCTCACCAAGCCGGTAGCTCACATATTCGAGCGCCGCATTGCCTGAATAACTGACAATTGGAAATACGGACTTGAACGCCGCATGCAGACCTCTGTCAGCACGCTCTTCGATTGCTTTATCCGTCTGCAGGAACTTGGCATACGATGCCACCTGGATTGACAATAGGTATGGCACGTCCAAAATTGTCGGACGTTTGCCAAAGTTCTTGCGGATTCGCTTTTTCTCAGTGAATGAGTATGCCATTCGAGAAATCCTCGTTAGCCTAATTCTAAAATTACGGATGCGCGCAAGCAGTCAGCCGAAATTCGACTGACTGCTTGCCCGACTTTTGACCCATCGGGTCGTGCATCAAACAAAGATGCAACAAGTGCTTACTTAAGCTCGACAGTTGCGCCGGCCTCTTCAAGCTGCTTCTTGACTTCTTCTGCGTCGTCTTTCGATGCACCTTCTTTAATAGCTGAAGGAACGCCTTCGACTGCGTCCTTGGCTTCTTTCAGGCCAAGACCGGTAATCGCACGAACTGCCTTAATGACAGCAACTTTGTTGCCACCGAAGCTCGTCAATACGACGTCGAACTCACTCTTCTCTTCCGCTGCTTCACCAGCATCGCCAGCTGCAGGACCTGCAGCAACGGCAACCGGCGCGGCCGCAGAGACGCCCCACTTTTCTTCGAGCGTCTTTACGATATCGACGATATCCATGATCGGTAATGCGTCGAGCCCTTCAACAATATCTTCTTTGGACAATGCCATTTCTCTATTCCTCTAAACTTTAAAACCTGAGTCAGGTAATACGATTTGATCCTAAGCCGCTTCCTGGTTGCCGCGAGCATTCAAAGTGCGCACGAGCATCGCAGGAGCTTCGGCCAATGTGCCTACCAGTTTGGTCATCGGTGCTAACAGAACGCCGAGCATCATTGCGCGCGCCTGATCCAGCGTTGGCAAACTTGCCAACTTCGCTAGATCGGAGCCCGGCATCAATTGCCCTCCGGCTGAAAGCGATACCGCCTGCAGAGCAGCGTGCCCCTTGGCGAAATCTTTAATTACCCTGGCAGCGGCACCTGGATCGTCTTTTGCAAACGCGAGCAGTAACGGTCCCTTGAGCGTGTCTTGCATGCACTCAAATTCGGTACCTTCGACGGCACGGCGAGCCAACGTGTTTTTGACAACACGCATGTACACACCGGCATTACGCGCTTCTTTGCGTAATTCCGTCATCTCTGCAACAGACAAACCTCTGTATTCGGCTGCAACAGCCGTAACAGATTCGCCTGCAACCGCATTTACCTCTTTGACAAGAGCTTTCTTGTCTTCGAGTCTAAGTGCCATAAATATCTCCTGGCCTACGGTTACACAAAAAGGTGAATTAGCCTTCAGACACCCGGCTCGGAACATGCGTCCCTTGCAAAGCGACCTAAGCGTTCACCTACCCTTTCGGGAACATCCGTTCCCTTGTCGGATGGCAACCGTCGCCAGATAATCTGACTCAGGTATCACCATCTGCGTAGGCGGTTATTAAGATCAGTAGTCACACTGATCACCTACGGTCTTCGACGATCGCCGCATCCTTGCGGCTACCTGCCTCGCTACCCTACGGGCAACTCGGCAAATTCATTTGATCAGGTACCTACAGAAGCCCGATCGACCGACACACCCGGACCCATCGTGGACGAGACGGTCAGTTTCTTAACGTATGAACCCTTGGCTGATGCTGGCTTTGCCTTCTTGAGATCGGCAAGCAGCACCTCCAGGTTCTCTTTCAATGCCGGCACTTCGAAATCCGCGCGACCGATTGGGCAATGAATAATTCCTGCCTTATCAGTACGATAGCGAACCTGACCTGCCTTGGCATTGCTAACGGCTGTTTCAACGTCGGCTGTTACCGTGCCAACCTTGGGGTTTGGCATCAGCCCGCGTGGACCGAGAATCTGTCCAAGCTGACCAACAACACGCATCGCATCCGGCGTCGCAATGACGACATCGAAATTCAGCTCACCTGCTTTAACTTGCTCGGCAAGATCTTCAAACCCGACAACGTCTGCACCAGCGGCAGTCGCCTTATCGGCGTTTTCGCCTTGCGCAAAAACAGCAACACGAACTGTTTTGCCAGTGCCATTCGGCAGAACCGTAGAGCCACGAACGACCTGGTCCGACTTACGCGGATCTACGCCGAGATTCACCGACACATCGATGCTCTCGGGAAACTTCGCCGTTGCGAGATCCTTCACCAGGCCCAGCGCTTCGTCGATAAGGTATGCCTTTTCGGAATCGACCTTTTCGCGAGCGGCCTTCTTGCGTTTGCTATCGGCCATTACTTCACTCCCTCAACTTCGATTCCCATGCTGCGAGCGGTGCCCGCAACCGTTCTAACTGCAGCATCCATGTCGGCCGCCGTCAGGTCCGGCATCTTCGTCGTTGCAATCTCTTCGAGTTGCTGACGATTGACCTTTCCGACTTTCACCGTATTTGGCGTGCCCGAGCCTTTCTTTAGACCCGCCGCCTTACGCAGCAAAACCGCCGCAGGAGGAGTTTTCGAAATGAACGTGAAACTACGGTCACTGTAGACCGTGATAATCACGGGGATAGGCAGGCCCGGCTCTGTACCCTGGGTTTCTGCGTTAAACGCCTTGCAGAACTCCATGATGTTGACGCCATGCTGACCGAGCGCTGGTCCGACAGGTGGTGACGGATTTGCCTGGCCGGCAGGGACCTGCAGCTTGATGTAACTAGCTACCTTCTTTGCCATTTTCTTTCTCCCGAGTTCAAGCGCCCTGCAACAGAGCTCCTCGTGTCATGTTTTTCCGGTTAAGACTTCTCTACTTGCCCGAAGTCCAGTTCGACCGGTGTCGATCTACCTAAAATCTGAACAGCCACCTGCAGGCGACTCTTCTCATAATTAACTGCTTCAACAACCCCACTGAAGTCGTTAAACGGCCCATCAATAACCCGTACAACCTCACCCGGCTCGAACAGTACTTTCGGCCGCGGCTTGTCCACGCCTTCCTGGACGCGATCCAGAATCCGGTTTGCTTCCTTGTCGGTAATTGGCGCTGGCCGATCACTCGAACCACCAATAAAACCGAGTACCTTCGGCACTTCTTTTACGAGGTGCCAGGTTTCGTCGTCCATCTCCATTTGCACGAGGACGTATCCCGGAAAGAACTTGCGCTCACTGCGGCGCTTTTGCCCTTCCTTCATTTCGACGACTTCCTCGGTCGGAACCAGGATCTCTCCAAACTTGTCCTGCATTCCGAGGCGCTCAATTCGTTCTTCGAGGCCACTTTTTACGCGGTGCTCGAAATTCGAGTAGGCATGCACGATGTACCAACGTAAGGACACGGATGTATTTCCTTTAAATTGCCAGACTGCCGGTCTAACCGACCAGTCTGCGGGTTAGCCAGAGCAGACCCGAGTCCAACAACCAGAAAAACACGGCCATGATCAGCGTAAAGACGAACACGGCAATGGCTGTCTGTGTTGTTTCCTGCTTCGTCGGCCAGACCACTTTACGAATTTCAACTCGTGAGCCCTGAATGAAGTGCCATAGCTTCTGGCCCTGGGCGCTCAACATCGCAACCCCGATACCGGCCCCGGTTCCAACCAAAACGATCAGCACCCTTATGGGCAGCGCAAGCTCAAACTCGTAAAAGTAATACGCGTAAAGGCCGCCGACGATCATCGCCGCTGCAATAAGCAGCTTGATAATGTCGAGCACGCCGCTCTGACTTGCTTCTGTATGTGTGGTCATTTTCTGTATGTCTTTAGGCCGGTGTTGCCGCCTGCAATGGCAGGCCAGGAGGGAATCGAACCCCCAACCTGCGGTTTTGGAGACCGCCGCTCTGCCAATTGAGCTACTGGCCTGTCGCGTCCTACCTTATCAATTAGATCGCGTTGGTCAGGTACGCGACACGCTGCGCGCCCCTGAATTCTCGCGTTCCACCAAACTCGAATTTGCTATTCAATAACCTTAGCTACGACGCCGGCACCGACGGTACGGCCACCCTCTCGGATAGCAAACCGCAAGCCTTCTTCCATAGCGATCGGGGCAATCAGGTCTACAACCATCTGCACGTTGTCGCCCGGCATCACCATCTCGGTGCCCTCCGGCAACTCAACCGCTCCCGTTACGTCCGTCGTGCGGAAGTAAAACTGCGGACGATAGCCCTTGAAGAACGGCGTATGACGACCACCCTCATCCTTGGTCAGAATGTAAACCTCTGCCTCAAACTTGGTGTGCGGTGTGATCGAGCCGGGCTTGGCCAGTACCTGGCCGCGCTCAACCTCTTCTCGCTTGGTGCCACGCAGCAGTACGCCTACGTTGTCACCCGCCTCACCACGATCCAGCAACTTGCGGAACATCTCTACCCCGGTGCACACCGTCTTCGCAGTATCCTTGATACCCACGATCTCGATCTCGTCACCAACGTTGACAACGCCACGCTCGATACGACCGGTCACAACCGTGCCACGACCCGAAATCGAGAACACGTCCTCAACCGGCATCAGGTAATCACCATCAATGGCACGCTCCGGCATCGGTATGTAGCTGTCCATCGCCTCCACCAGCTTGTGGATCGACGGAACACCAATGTCAGACTCATCGCCCTCAAACGCCTTCAACGCCGATCCCGTAATAATCGGCGTGTCATCGCCCGGAAACTCGTACGTCGACAGAAGATCGCGCACTTCCATCTCAACCAGCTCCAACAACTCTTCGTCGTCAACCTGGTCCGCCTTGTTCATGTAAACCACGATGTACGGCACACCTACCTGGCGAGCCAGCAAAATGTGCTCGCGCGTCTGCGGCATCGGGCCGTCCGCCGCGCTTACCACCAGAATCGCTCCGTCCATCTGCGCCGCACCCGTGATCATGTTCTTCACGTAGTCCGCGTGTCCCGGGCAATCAACGTGAGCGTAGTGACGGTTGTCCGTCTCGTACTCAACGTGCGCCGTCGCAATCGTGATACCACGCTCGCGCTCTTCCGGTGCATTATCAATCTGATCGTAGGCCGAAACCTCACCACCGTGCTTCTCTGCCATGACCTTCGTCAGCGCCGCCGTCAGCGTCGTCTTGCCGTGATCAACGTGACCAATCGTGCCTACGTTTACGTGCGGTTTTGTTCTCTCAAACTTCTCTTTAGACATGAGCTTATCCTGCTTATCTAAGTGTTATGCGAATTCGTTTAATCAAAAACTTTCTATATTTCAGTTGCCTGGAGCCCACACCCGGATTTGAACCGGGGACCTCTTCCTTACCAAGGAAGTGCTCTGCCCCTGAGCTATGTGGGCTGATTCTTAGGCTTACCTTGCTATCCATCTGGAGCGGGTGATGGGAATCGAACCCACATCATCAGCTTGGAAGGCTGAGGTTCTACCGTTGAACTACACCCGCCTCTCATTCATTCAATGTGCCTTTTTACGGCGTGCAAAAATCCTGACAGTCTCATTTACTCAAACCGTCCGGATCTATAAAACTCTCATTGTGTCTTCCCCTCGGTGGCGCTGACAATTCAGTCACTCACCCGAAAAAGATTGTGTCTCGCGGCCTTTTTCTCGTACAAAAGGGGTCGTAAAACGAGTTTAGCCAATGCTGCTATACTCGGTTTTCGCCCTACCTCCGCCGAACCGAAAGTCTGGTGGAGGGGGTAGGATTCGAACCTACGTAGGCATAAGCCAGCAGATTTACAGTCTGCCCTCGTTGACCGCTTGAGTACCCCTCCGCGGACACAAGCCGGCTATTGTCTAATCGTCTTGCCTGAGTGTCAACAGCTAAGCCACTGATTTTTTATTCGCGCGCCTTTCGTCGCCTTCGGCCTGTGGCGCCCGTCTGACGCGGGTTTCAGCCTTTTTGGCACCAATGCCACGGCTCGTATGCGATTCCCCAGCGATTATGCCGTGGATAGGTCATCGAAAAACCGAAGCGGGCGGCGTTCGCGCCGAGCCAGCAAAACGCGTCCGTTGACTCAAAATCTTCAGTCAGCGGCCGCGATCCAGGGGTTGCGATGTCGATCGCACGACCCGTGTGATGTTCGCTGTACCCTGGTGCCGCGTTAACAGTCAGGATTTCGCCGATGACCTGCCCGGCAATTATTTTCTTGCGAATCAATTCCGCCTGGTACTCGATGCTTCGAAATCCCGACACGATCAGCAAGGCAATAGAATCCTGTGTAGCCGCGTCCGTCATGGCACTCCATTGCCGCGCGGCACGAGGCGCCAGGCGCTGCATGCGCCCGACGAGGTTCGGACCCACGTCGACCAGATCGCTGGCCTGCTGGAATACTGGCAGATCGGTATTGTGACCGTAATCAGCTGAAATGCCGAGTTCTTCGTGAAGTTCGCGTAGCATACGTGGCGCGATTGTCCCACAAACACTTGATTAGCGACTATGGCCAAAGATCGAATTTACGCCGCCAACGAAACAGGCGATGAACCGTTTCGCTTCAACGCAGACGTGGCGCAGGTATTTCCTGACATGCTGCGGCGATCCATCCCCGGCTATGCTGCATCACTGGAGGCCATCGGCTCTCTGGCGGCGCGCTACGTAACGGCTGGCACTAATTGCTATGACCTGGGCTGTTCACTCGGCGCGGCGACCATCGCTATGCGACAGGGCATAAGAGTCCCCGATTGCAGGATATTTGCTGTCGACAACGCACCTGCAATGATCGAGCGCTGCGAACAACTCATCGCCACGGATAGCCAGGCACATCGATCACGAACACCCGTGGAGGTTCTTCTCGGTGACCTACGCGATGTGACTATCGCCAATGCGACGATGGTCGTCATGAATTACACGCTGCAGTTTCTGGACCTGGCCGGGCGCGATGCCTTGATTCAGAAAATTTTTGACGGCCTGAGACCCGGCGGACTGTTTCTATTATCTGAGAAAGTCGTCGACACTGATCCGCACATGGAGACTTTGCTGGTAGATCTGCACCACGAGCACAAACGCCGCAATGCATACAGCGAACTGGAAATCAGCCGCAAGCGCGCCGCACTCGAAAATGTGCTCATCCCCGAGACGGTAGCGGCGCACCGCGAACGATTGGAACGAGCCGGGTTTGCGCACTCAGGGGTCTGGTTGCGCTATTTCAACTTCGTTTCCATTGTGGCCATCAAGTCCCAATGATCGACTACTCTGCACTGTGGCGGTGCCTTGCAGATCTCGAACTCGACCACTGGCGCTCGCGCCTGGAACCGTTGCTGCAGGTAAGACTGTCCGACAGCGGCCATGGCGACTTCAAACGCTGGCGGCAGGCGGTCGAAAACCTGGATACGCTTGATGAAAGTGATGTGGCTGCAATCCGCGAATCCCTGTTGGGCCTTTCACCATGGCGCAAAGGACCGTTCCAGATCGGTAACGTTACTATCGACAGCGAATGGCGGAGCGATCTCAAGTGGAATCGGCTGAAGGACGGCATCACGTCGTTAGAGGGTCGCAATGTGCTCGACATCGGTTGTGGCAATGGCTACTACGCGCTGCAGATGCGCGCTGCCGGAGCCCAAATGGTCATCGGCGTAGACCCGACAATTCTGTATGTCATCCAGTTTCGTGCTGTCTCACGGTTTACCGACGCAAAGAACGTTTTCGTCCTGCCACTGCGCCTGCAGGAACTTCCCGGAAATTCGCGTGCTTTCGATACAACGTTTTCAATGGGCGTCCTCTACCACCAGCGCTCGCCGATCGACCATTTACGGCAACTCAGGTCAAGCTTGCGACCGGGCGGAGAACTCGTTCTTGAAACACTATTTATGCCGGGTGATGAATCCTTCGCCCGCACACCGACAAACCGGTATGCGCGCATGCGGAACGTATGGATGCTGCCAACCGTATCCGAGTTAACGACGTGGCTGCAGCGCAGCGGTTTCGTTGATGTGGAGATCATTGACGAATCGGTGACGACGGTCGACGAACAGCGCAGCACCGAATGGATGTCCTTTGAATCGCTGGCCGAGGCTCTCGACCCCCACGATCAATCCCTGACCGTTGAGGGCTTGCCGGCGCCCAGGCGGGTCGTCGCTATTGCCAATGCGAATTAGCTTCAGTAGATTCTGTCAGGACTGAAATTCAGGAAATTACGGATGAAACTATCTCCGGCAGTAGAGAAATATGTTCTGCATTGGGGCGAAATGGGTACGCGCTGGGGAACCAACCGCACGGTTGCTCAAATCCAGGCCTTGCTCTATTTATCTCCGGAGCCATTGCGGGCTGACCAGATAGTCGACGCCTTGTCCATCGCTCGCTCAAATGTCAGCACCAGTATCCGCGAGCTGCAGAGCTATCAACTTGTGCGCATGACTCACGTTCTCGGCGACCGGCGCGATTATTTCGAGTCACTCCATGATGTCTGGGAACTCTTTCGCGTGATCATTGAGCAGCGCAAACAGCGCGAACTCAATCCGACGTTATCGATGCTGCGAACAGCAGCCGAGGAAGTCGA
The DNA here is from genome assembly GCA_024640305.1 of Gammaproteobacteria bacterium. Lineage (GTDB taxonomy): Bacteria > Pseudomonadota > Gammaproteobacteria > Steroidobacterales > Woeseiaceae > UBA1847. Next base: position 31,662 of record JAHEFG010000046.1, on the reverse strand, counting down.
CCTGGAACGCAACACCGATCCGATTACGAAGGAACGTATTCGAAACATGCTGGTGTTCGTGGAGACAACGAGCGATTGGTACGAGCAAATTAGCGACATTCCGTCATCGACATTGACCAAGCTAATGAAGCTCGGCAAAGGCATTACGAAGCTCGTCAGGAAATAGGCCCTGTGCCGCAAAATTCGGCGGTCTTTTCACTCGATCCCAGCGTCTCGCGCAATACCCAGATCGATTCCGATATTGCCTTCGCTTCGGGGCCGCCGTGCAGTGTGTCGCTCGGACGGTAGAAATAACCACCCTGCGTGTAAGTCCATGTAAAGCTCTCACCATTAGCGCACTCGCTGTCCTGGTATTGACCACTGGCCAGATAGCCCTCGCGTATAATTGATGATGACTGCCACGGAATTACAGCTCCTGGCTCGATCTTCTTCAGCCACGTTCGCGCGCCATTGCCCGGGTCGTCACGCAAGACTTTTATGCTGACACCGGCTATATCTGTCGGCTGCCAGGCGACAAGGGCGGTGTCGAGAATGGTAGGTGTTTGTATCATCGCCATTGGGTCGACGTCGTCCAGGAAATACAGAATCCGGGCACCTTCAGCCGTCTTCAGATTGAAGCCAAATGTGCCCGGTGGCACGTGAGCATATCCCCCGATACCCAACCGTACGTCACCCACTTCCAGGTCGCCGGCCAACACATAAATTTCGAGTGCTTTTCCGGGAGCGCCACCAGTCGTTCCCTGCCAACCCGGCGGCAGATCAATTCTGTTGCTTGTGCGTCTCGTCTTCGGATTACCGGCAAACTGCTTGGCGTACACGCCGGGCATCGTTGCCAGGTAAATGTTGTTGAGATCGCTTGATTGAATAAATGCCGGATACGGAAGCTCGGGCGGCCCCGAGGCACAGGCGCTGATAGTTAGCACGAAAAAAGCCGCCCAGATTCTGGGCGGCATATTAAGCAGAGAATGTATCGAGCCATTGGCGAATCGCATAAGACGAAACTTCCATGTTGCGTGAGTATTTGCGTTTCTCGTCAATGTACGATTAGGTCACTTCTTCAAAAGCTGATGGCGGCCGCGCAGGCGACCGCTGATAAGCTACGTGTTGAGAGGAGTCACGTGTTGCCCGCCATTGAATCATGCATCCGGCACGGCGCCCCAATCGCATTGCCTTTTACATCCCATCTCCGTGCGTACCGAATTGGTACGGGCAGGATGCTACTACATCTTGTATAGGAAGGCGAGTTATGCACAAGATGTAGCTATGGGTTATCAGAATGGACGGAAATTGACTTGAACGATGAAATTTCGATCGCCGGGCGATCCAAACACCAGAAAATAGGCCTGTTTTTAGGCCCCGCCATCGCGGCGATAATGCTCTTGTCCGGAGCGCCCGAAGATTTGTCGACAGCGGCCTGGATGACGGCGGCGATGGGTATGCTCATGGCGGTGTGGTGGGCAACCGAAGCTGTGCCTATCGCAGTTACCGCATTGCTGCCGCTGGCGTGCTTTCCGCTGCTTGGTATTGCGAGCATTCAGGACACCGCCGCCCCCTACTCGAACAAAGTCATCTACCTGTTCCTGGGCGGTTTTATCGTGGCGTTTGCAATGCAGCGCTGGAATCTTCACCGCCGCATTGCGCTCAATGTCCTGCAGCATGTGGGCGGTAGTGGACGATCGCTGATAGGCGGCTTCATGCTGGCAAGTGCCGTGATCAGCATGTGGGTCATGAACACGTCGACGACGATGATGATGCTGCCGATAGCCGTATCGATCATCACTGTCATCCACCAAACGGTGACAAGCCTGGACGACAAGGCGAAACAGGATTTTCAGTACGCATTGCTGCTCGGTGTTGCCTACGGTGCGACGATTGGCGGCATCGCGACGTTGATAGGTACCGCGCCCAACGCGATGTTTGCCGCGTTCATGCAGGAAAATTATGGCACCGAAATCGACTTTGCGAGCTGGATGCTCGTAGGTTTGCCGTTGTCTGCCACCATGTTACCGCTTGCGTGGCTCGCGCTGACAAGATTGGTCTTCAAGGTGGACTTCGTGACATCGGGCGAAGGGCGCGAAGAACTTAAACGCATGAAAGATGACCTTGGTCGTATAACGGTTCCGGAGATTCGCGTCGCGATCGTATTCTTCTTTATGGCATTCATGTGGGTCGGCCGACCGCTACTTACTCAGCTGCCTGGCTTGTCGGCGCTCGATGACTCCGGAATAGCCGTGGCAGGAGCGATCGCGTTGTTCCTGGTTCCCAGTGGTGATAAGAGCGATCCGCTGCTATTACGCTGGCAATACGCTGAACAATTGCCCTGGGGCGTACTCATTTTGTTCGGCGGTGGCCTGACCCTGGCAAGCGCCGTAACCAGAACCGGGCTCGCCGAGTGGCTTGGCGGTAGTCTGCAGGCAGTCGGCATGTTGCCGCTTGCAGTGATCGTGATCATCGCAGCGGCGATGATCATTTTCCTGACCGAATTAACGAGCAACACTGCGACGACGGCGACATTCCTGCCGATTGTCGGCGCGATCGCCCTCGAATCCGGCCTCGACCCAATTGTCCTGATGGTTCCCGTCACTCTCGCTGCGAGTTGTGCGTTTATGCTTCCTGTCGCGACGCCGCCAAACGCGATTGTGTTCGGCTCAGGCTTATTGACTATTCCGAAGATGGCGCGGGCTGGCCTGGCCCTTAACATCATTGGAATTTTTCTTGTCTCGCTCGTTGCACTGACGCTGGCACCGCGCTTTCTGTAGGTATCACTCATGACCGACGACTATGCGCTTGGCAAGACAAACAAGGTGCGGCAGTTGCGCGAGAAGGCCGTGTACGACAGAAAGACCGTACACTCCATTCTCGATTCCGCGCTCGTGGCCAGCGTGGCGTTCGTTCAGGATGGCTTCCCAGTCGTCGTCCCGATGATCCACGGCCGTGACGGCGAAACGATCTACCTGCACGGAGCACGTAAAGCTCGCGTCATTCGATTGCTCGAGGGAACGGATCGCGCATGCCTGAATGTCACCCATGTCGATGGGCTCGTGCTTGCACGTTCCGCATTCAACTCATCGATGAATTACCGCTCCGCCACCGTCTTCGGCAAACCAATACTGGTGAGTTCCGAGGACGAAAAAGTGCATGGCATGCGAGTGATTAGCGAACATCTGATGCCCGGGCGGTGGGACGAACTACGGAAGCCACTCGAAAAGGAGGTCAAGATGACCGGCGTCATTGCGCTCGAAATTGAATCAGCCTCGGCAAAGGTTTCCAGCAAGATGCCAAACGACGAGGATGAGGACTACGATATCCCGATATGGGCCGGCATACTACCGCTGCGATCAGCGTTCACAACACTGCAGGATGATGGGCGAATTCACGATGGCGTAGAGCCGTCTGCTGTTATCCGCGCCCTCGAAGGAAAACTACTTTAGAAGCCCACTGTTCTCGGCCTCGAGCCGCAGTAGTGCTTCTTTGGTGTCCAGGCCACCGCCAAAGCCCGTGAGATCCCCGCTGCTGCCGATTACGCGATGGCAGGGAACGATAATGGGAATCGGATTGCGTCCATTTGCTGCCCCAACTGCACGCACTGCTTTCGGGCGCCCTATACGCTTCGCGATATCGCCGTAGGACACCGTTTCTCCGTAGGGAATGCGTAGCAGTTCTTCGAGGACACTGACCTGGAACTCTGTACCCGAGAGGTGCAGCGGCAGGTCGAATTCTTCACGCGCGCCGGCGAAGTATTCCTGCAGCTGCTGACAAACCTTCGCCAGCTTTTCCTCGTTGAAGATCCAGTCGGGCTCCGGGTCACGCCGCATCGAGCCTTGCGGGAATCCGATCATATGCAGAGCACGATCATCACCGGCCAATAGCAGGTCACCAATAGGTGTATTCAGGTAGCAGTAGTACATCTTTAACCTCCGGAGCCTGACAATGAATTCCATAATAGTAGCGCTGCATAAGCTCGCCACGGTCGCCAGGATTCGGCGCGCTTCTTCAACATCGCGGCGCCGTTCCGGCCATCGCAGCCCGTAGCTTTGAGCAGTCCAAGGTCCGCTGCCGGGAATGCATCCGGAAACTTGAGCGCACGCATCGCTACATACTCGGCGGTCCAGGCACCGATGCCGCGGATAGTCATCAACTGTTGACAGAAAGTTTCGGGATCGTCGGCCTGCTCAAAATCGATCTCACCGCGTGATACCGCTGATGCCACGCGCCGGATTGTCTCGGCACGGCTGCTTATGAGACCTATATCGTTGAAACGCGCGCGGGCCAGCTTCGCGGCTGTTGGAAAAAGGTGGGTTAGTGTCAGATCGTCTGACGCCTGCGCCAGGGACGCCGGGAGTGCGACTGGCTGACCGTAGCGACGCACAATTCTGCCAGCCAGTGTTGTGGCTGCTTTAACTGATATCTGCTGGCCGAGGACCGCCCGAACTGTCAGCTCGAAGCCGTCCCAGGCTCCAGGTACACGTACTCCCGGATTGTCCCGTAACAACACCCGCAATTGTTTATCGGCACTGAGGACATCGCCGATGTCGGCAAGTGGTGCATCGACATCCAGAATTTCACGAACGTGCTGCACAACCTGGAACATTGTCGTCGTCGCAATTCCGTGCAGCAACACGCGAATGCTTGCATCTCGCTCGTCATGGCGAAATTCGACAACTCCGGGCTGGCCTGCCACCGACACCGTGCGCAAATACGCTCCCTCGTAAACCTGCTCTACCCCAGGGGTGGCTCTGCCAGTCAGAAAACCGAGCATCCCGGCCCAGTCGAATGGCTTGCGATACGGGAGTCGCACGCTCAAAGCGGTGTTCTGATCAAACACCTCGTCACTGGATTTTCGCAATTCTCGCGGCGATCGGCCGTAGGTCTTTCTGAAGGTGTCGTTGAATCGACGTGTGCTGCCGTAACCTGCAGCAATTGCCACGTGGTTCATCGGTAATTTTGTTTGGTCGATAAGACGCTTTGCGAAATGCAGCCGCTGAGTGTGGGCAACTGTAAGCGGAGATGCGCCCAGATGCTTCGTAAAAAGTCGCCTCAGGTGACGGCTGGTGACACCGAGCCGAGCGGCGAGGTCTTCAATCGAACCATCATCGAGGGCGCCGTTGGCAATCAGACGAAGGCCACGACGAACCGTTGTAGATGTGCCACTCCATGCCGGAGTTCCGGGCGCACATTCCGGCCGGCAGCGCAGGCAAGGACGCAGACCGGCTTCCGATGCCGCCGCCGCACTTGGAAAGTACGCAACATTTTTAGATTTGGGGGCAACGGCCGGACACACGGGTCGACAATAAATACCCGTCGTACGAACTCCGACGAAAAACTTTCCGTCGAACCTCGCGTCCCGCGAGAGCCGCGCCCGCTCATAGACTTTGTGCTGTTGCATATGGCCAGTATACGCCCGGCGGCGACGCTAACTGGCCATAATCGGACCTCTACCTATCGAGGCCGCCCATGCACATGTACTTGATTTCGAGGTAGTCATCGAGGCCGTACTTCGAACCTTCACGACCCTGGCCCGATTCCTTAATGCCGCCGAACGGCGCCATCTCGTTGGAGATAATGCCCTCGTTGATACCGACGATGCCGTATTCCAAACCCTCGCCAACGCGCCAGATGCGCCCCACATCGCGCGCATAGAAGTAACAGGCCAGGCCAAATTCCGTGTCATTGGCCATCGCGATAGCTTCGTCTTCGGTCTTGAACTTGAAAAGGGGCGCGATCGGGCCAAAAATCTCTTCGCGAAACACACGCATGTCGTCATTAACGTCGCGGAGTACAGTCGGCTCAACAAAACAGGTGCCGAGGTCGGACCGGCCGCCACCGGTAACCACGGTGGCGCCTTTGGCGACCGCGTCGTCGACAAATTTAAGGACATCGTTTGCAGCACCCTCATTGATGAGCGGGCCAATATTGACGCCTTCGTCAATACCATTGCCCATCGTCAGGTCTGCCATCGCCACCATGAGCTTTTCTGCGAACTCATCGTAAACGCCTTCCTGCACCAGAATTCGATTGGCACAGACGCATGTTTGCCCGGCGTTGCGGAACTTGCAGATAATTGCGCCCTTCACAGCCTCATCAAGGTCCGCGTCGTCAAAGACGATGAATGGCGCGTTGCCGCCGAGTTCCATTGACGTCCGCTTGACGGTTTCAGCACACTGCTGCATGAGCATTTTGCCAACCGGGGTAGACCCGGTGAACGTCAGCTTGCGAACGATCGGGTTGCCCGTCATTTCAGCGCCGATTTCGCGTGTAACCCCGGCGACGATATTGATTACGCCTGCAGGCACGCCGGCTCTCTCGGCCAGTTCGGCGAAAGCAAATGCAGACAGAGGGGTTTCGTTAGCCGGCTTGCATACGACCGTACACCCCGCCGCCAGCGCCGGTGCAATTTTGCGTGTCAGCATGGCGTTAGGAAAATTCCACGGTGTAATACAAGCGACAACGCCAACCGGCTGTTTGATAACAACGACGCGCTTGTCATCCGATGGTGCCGGAATCGTGTCGCCATAGACTCGCTTGCTTTCTTCAGCAAACCACTCGATATAGCTGGCGCCGTAAGCAACTTCACCGCGAGCCTCGGCCAGAGGTTTACCCTGCTCGGCCGTCAGGATCTGCGCCAGGTCTTCCTGCGCCTCCATCATCAAGTTGAACCAGTTGCGAAGAATCGCCGCACGCTCTTTCGCCGGCTTCTTGCGCCAGCTTACATGTGCTTTTTCGGCAGCCTCGATTGCGCGCCTGGTTTCAGCCGTTCCGCATTTTGATATCCTGGCAATGGTCTCGCCGTTGGCCGGGTTAAGTACAGCGAGCGTCTCGCCGCTATCCGCATCTATCCATTCGCCGTTGACGTATGCTTTCGTCTTTAAGAGGCCTTTATCTGAAATCCGCATGGTTGCGCCACTTCCGGTCACGATCATTAGGGGTCGGATAGTATGGATTCTGCCATCCGCCTACGCAATGCGACATTCTTATTGGTCTATCATTGGACATACTGAACGCAGCGGAGTAGTGGCATGCATTTCTCAAGTTTCCCGGTTGTCCGGAAGACATTCAGTGGCTTCTTGCTGGCGTCGTTCTTACTACTCTGCGGCTGTAAAAACACGGTCTACGAACTCGAACTGCATCCCCAGGAAAACAAGCTGCAGCGCCAGTTGATGACACGGGTGGATTCCGGCAAGAAAGGTGAACTCGGCACGCTCGATAAGGAGACGATTGGCCGTATCGCTGCCGAGTATCAAGCTGAAGTGCCCGATAATCTGAAGTCCGAGCTGCGGTTTTCAGCTGCGTTCGGTCCGCAGATGCCACAGGATATCGGCGGAACCGGCTGGTATAACTATTGGCCAAGCTCGATGGGCGCCTTGTACTCGTACACCGAGCAATTTGGCGGCAACGAGAAGCTCAGCGGCGGATTGGACAGGGGCCTGCTCGCCATCGACCGGCTGCTACTTGTTCTGACCGTGTGGGTAGAAGCGGAGTTCGACGGTGCACGCGATCTTGAGCAAGTGACCGCTGCAATCAATAACGAAATTCGGGCTGACTTACGCAACATTTTCCTCCTCACGTGGTTGGAGGAAGCCAGTCCAAAAGGCGTTTACGATGATGAGGAGTTGCTCGTTCGAATCATTCAATACCTCTCGAACCAGGGGTATTTCAGCCCCACGGATATGCCGCAACTATATCGGGCAGTCGTCGCAAGTGACGACAATGATGAAATGTTGCTGGCATTGATAACCAGGGGACTTGCCACACGCATGGGCGTACCTGGCGACGAACCTTTGCCGCCGTCTTTGGACGCTTTCGGCAACGACTGGAAGTCATACGCGGAATCGTTCGAGAAATTCGTGCAAAGCAGTGAAAAAATACAGGCCCTGGCCCGCGATTGGGCAGCTGAAGGTGGCAGTAATATCGAACTGAATGAAGAAGGCGGTATTGAGTTACAGTCGCTGATCGATGCTTTTTTAGATATCGATATTTTTCCAACCGGGTCGTCGTCTCATCTGCAAGTCGCATTGCATCTGCCCGATAAACCACTTGCAACAAATGGTGATTATGACGGCGAAACGAGCGTCGTGACCTGGTCTGATCGCGTTACCAATGGGGAAGATGTCAACAAGCTTCCGGCCAGTTTTTTCGCGTTCTGGACTGCGCCAGCCATAGAATTTCAGGAACAGCGCTTCGGAACGGTAGTGATTGATGGCCCGGAACTCGCTGAATACGCCCTCTGGAGCAACGGCCTGACTTCCAAACAGCGAGCGGAGTGGGAGGCCCTTCTCGAAGGTCTGGACGCCGAGTCGGACGCAATCGGCGTAGTGCGTAACTTCAAATTCAGCGATCTCCCTGAGAGTTCAACAGCCGGTTACGCTGGTGTTAACGATTTGCACAGGCTTTTAGCGAGTACCCCCGACGAGGCTGACGAAACGAAAGTCGAGTAGTCAGCCTGTCGCCGGGGGCTATATCAGTGGGCCACATTACGCAGCGTGTTGCTTGCCCTCCACCAACCAGCGCTCCAAATCCTGTGCTCCACCAATGGACTGTCCGTCGACAAATACCTGTGGATAGGACGTCGCGTTGGCAACAGCTCTCAGCGTTCGATCCGTGTAGTCGCGATTGAGAACAAGCTCCTCAAACTCGATGCCGGCATCGGCAAGCATGCCTTTGGCACGCGCGCAGAAAGGACAACCCGAACGCGAAAATACAGTGACATCATGTGGCCGCTCGGCTTGTGGATCGAGGTAGGCAAGCATCGTATCAGCATCGGAAACGCTGAACGGATCACCAGGCTCTTCAGGCTCAATGAACATCTTTTCTACGACGCCATCACGAACCAGCATTGAGTACCGCCAGGAACGTTTACCGAAACCGAGGTCTTCCTTACCAACGAGAAGGCCCATGCCATCCGTAAATTCGCCGTTGCCGTCAGGCAGGAAACTCACGCGGTCTGCATTCTGGCTGCGCTTCCACTCATCCATTACAAATGCATCATTCACCGATATGCAAATCACGTCATCGATGCCTTGTGCCGCAAACAACGGCTGAAGCTGGTTATAGCGCGGCACATGTGACGATGAGCAGGTTGGTGTAAACGCCCCAGGCAACGAAAATACGACCACCGACTTTCCGGCGAAAATATCGTCGCTTGCGACATCGACCCATTCATGGTCGCGTCGAGTCTTGAATGTAACTTTCGGGACAGCTTGTCCCTCTATGTTGTTAAACATGCTTTTACTCCAGGATTTATTTGATGCAGCAAAGCATATATCTGGAATAGTGATAAATAAAATGGTTTAATTAGCATACTTTATTCGAGTTTTTAGATGATGCAATTACCCAGCACAAAACAGCTCCAGTACTTTGTGGCACTCGCTGAAGCTGAGCATTTCGGGCGCGCTGCGGAAGCCGTGCACGTATCCCAGTCCGCATTTAGTAACGCGATTAAAGAGCTGGAGATCCGGCTCGATACCCAGCTTGTCGACCGTACAAATCGGCGCGTCACAATCACGGCCACCGGACAACAAATAGCGACACAGGCCCGACTCTGCCTTCGCGATGTCGAGAGCCTGGTTGAAATGGCGGCCGGACAAAAACAACCGATGACAGGAAGCCTGAGGCTGGGCGTCATTCCGACGATTGCACCCTTTTTGCTGCCGCGCGCATTACCCAAGCTACGCCGTCAGTTCCCAAGCCTGCGCCTTTACCTGATAGAGGATCAGACGCATCGGATTTATAAGCGATTGATGGACGGCGAACTGGATGTACTGCTACTTGCTTTGCCGTGGGAAATGCGGGGAGTCGACACCGAAGTATTGTTCAACGATCGCTTTTGCCTGGCCAGTCGCGAGGGAACCAGCAAAGTTGACCCGGATAATTACCGCTTCAATAGACTTGATGCCGATAGCGTCTTGCTGCTCGAAGAAGGACACTGCCTAAGAGACCACGCGCTTGAAGCCTGCAAGATTCGAAATACACAGAAAGTGCAACCATTCGCAGCGAGCAGCTTACTGACCCTTGTGGAGATGGTGGATGCTGACCTCGGCATTACATTTCTGCCGGAAATGGCACGGGACTCAACGCTGCTGAAGAATACGCGGGTGCGCATGTATCCACTTGGCGAAAACAGTCACCGCAAAATCAGTCTTGCCTGGCGAAAAGGCAGCGGTCGCGTTGACGAATTCGAAATACTTGGGAAGTTTTTTCGCGGTTTCGACGCGCATTAACCGACGACTATTGCGACACCAGGCTCTGTTCTCGGGAGAAAAATTTTGTTTATTGGACACTTCGCTCTGGCACTCGGTGCAAAAAAGTATGCTCCCCAGGTGTCGCTGGGAGTACTTTTCCTGGCATGCCAGCTGGCAGATATTATCTGGCCCAACCTGGTTCTTCTTGGCCTCGAGACGCTGCGAATCGAGCCTGGCATAACCGTGATGACACCTCTCAATTTTGAGCACTACCCGTTTTCGCACAGCCTGGTCGCTATCTTGTTATGGGGTGCGATTTTCGCGGTCGTCTACGAGCTCCTGAGCCGTTCAGGAACAAGAGCAGCAATAGTAATTGGCGTGTTGGTTCTCAGTCACTGGATCCTTGACGTCATTACCCACCGGCCGGACATGCCGATCACGCTCTCCGACTCGCCCCGTGTCGGGCTCGGCCTCTGGAATAATTTTGGTCTCGCGGTGTCATTCGAACTCCTGCTTTTCGCTGCCGGTGTCTGGTTGTACGTCCGACACACAAAAGCGCTGAACCGCGTGGGCTCCATCGGTTTCTGGAGCCTCATCGCATTTCTGGTCGTTATCTATATGGGTAATGTGTTTGGCCCACCGCCACCATCGGCTACGGCCGTGGCGTGGTCGGCCCAGGCTTTGTGGCTGGTAATCGCCTGGGGCTTCTGGGTCGACCGCCACAGGTTGGCAAGAACTGCACAGTGATCAATCTCAGCACGTACATTATCTAAAAGTTTATCTTGCGCTGATATTCATCGCTTACGCCCGACTCTCTCTATTGGGCCATGGGATGGCTTTGTCGGCATGCGCCCATCTACTGCTCCGGCCCGCTCTCAACTTCGAATAGCTCTTCCAGCAACCGATGCCACTCCGCATACTGCGCATCGACCCAGCCTTCGAGCTCGGCGACCCGGGTTTCCATCGCCGCAATGGTCGGGCTAACTTCGTTGCTGAATGCTATCGCCAGACTGTTCTGTTCCTGTGCCGTGATTCTGTCCAGCTTGTAGTTGTCGTATAGATTCACGAGCGCTTCGTAGCTGCCTCGCGGCGCACTCGACTTCGTACTTTGTACTCGCCTCGCGTCTTCTGTCTGATATTCGATGACTTTGCGACGGTACTCGCGCCACAGATCGTATATCGACGCGATCTCTGCATGGAGTTCCTGAAACTTTGCGTCCACAGCATCCGTAATCACGTATTCTGCGCCGCGTATGCGCTCAATTCTGTCAAGCATCGGGTCGTTCCTGGCGGGCAGGCGCCGAATTGTGAACCTGCCATCGTCCGCGACGCTCAAATAGTCACCAAATGCCGATGGAGCGAGCTCTTTGGCATGACGCAACAGCGCAATCTCGACAATATCCGTAAGCTCTTTTTCTTCAAGCTGAGTGCGCGCAAGCAGGAGACGCTCCGCGATTTCATCGTAGAGCTGTTGATAGCCAGGCAAACCAGACCCGTTGCCACCTGTCGCGTAGCTATCCGTCACTGCTCCGCCGAATACTTCATCGAGCCATACGCGGCCGCTTGCGTCGACGACACTCACTTTGAGTTGCAGGGTTTCCCCGTCGGACTTCAAAATGGTGCCTGACACGAGCAATTCTGCCGCGGCATCTGGCTTGGGCACCACCCTGACCGCACCCCACTCATCCGTCTTCACCAACGTCTCACTCAGCACGAAAGGCAGAAACATTGCTTCGATCTCGCGGATTTGTGGAAACACCTGCAGGTCGCGGTGCAACGACAGATCCTCAGGAACGCCCGGATCAAATACCACAATAGATACATTGAGCGCCGATGGCTTACGGGCATCCTCGACAAGAAACGCTTCAGCCCCGGCAAACCTCAGCGGAATACACATCAGCAGCATGATGATCTTCGCTACCAGTGTCGTACGAGCTGCTGCTGCGATCCAGGTCATCGCACAATCTCAGTAGTACTGCACACGCGCTTCATGCTGAACGTCTCAATACAGTTGAATCCGGACGTCGGCCGCTCGAATCTGCTGTAAAAGCGTCGCAGCGTAAACGGAAGTCGCGACGTGGTGGACGAGACGGTCGTCACTACTCGCATTTGCTGGCCATCCGTGGATATCGTGAAACGGTGCGTAACTTGCAGCCCGCCCTGCAGCACAAGATTTGAAACCAGCTGGCTGCCATCCCAGCCACAGATCTCGGTACCGTTGTCGTTTTCGATCGCCTTTGCGACACCGTCATAGAAGGCACACAACATCGCGAAGTCGTCCTTTCTCGCGATGCTGATTTCATGCTTTGTTTGAGAGATCGTTAAAACATCCGGGCGGGTGATCAGTTCGGCGAGGCGGGCCAGCGCCAGCAGTGAATCCATTTGTTTCGATGTCGATGGATCCGTGCCGGAACCCGCGGGGCGTCGCTGATCCGGTACGGTACGGATAAGTCTATTGTAGGCGTCGCGAAGTACTGCGTTCACCTCATCGTCGCGCGCATAGTTTCGTTGCCAGGACCCACCGAAGTTGGCCGGCATGCTGCCCTCGAAGCGACTCATATCTTCACTAACAACCGGCTGTTGGGAACACGCCGCAAGCAACAACAGCGTCGCCGTGAACATCATGCGCAACATTAAAAATCCACATTCAAAACGTCTGCTTCGCCAGCAAACACCGGAAGATGAGCAAGTACTGCAAATACAAGGAAGACTGTTTTATTCATGGTCACTCTGCTGCCAAGGCGTAATTCCTGTATCGGTAGAGAATAACACCCGCAAGAATAATGGGTTGTTACCAGGCCTTTGTCGCATCCGGATCTGCGCTCGCATGCCGCAGGCTGCGATTGGCCAACACCAGGTAAAGGGCCGCCGAAATTCCCGAAGCACCGAACAGCATGGTCATAACGACGATCTGGTATTTCGCTGCCACTAAAGGTGAAACGCCGGATAATATCTGGCCCGTCATCATCCCTGGCAATGCCACGAGGCCTACCGCAAACAGCGTATTGGTGATTGGTATCAGCGCAGCATGCAACGCGATTCGCCGCGCCTTTTCATACGGCGCCCCTCTGTTGCGCTCTGACTGAAACCTCTCGGCTGCAAGGCTGACGGCATTCATTGAGCCAGCGAAGATCATTCCTGAGAGCGGCACTACATAGCGTGGACTGAACCATGGTTCAACACCGATCACCACCTGGGTGACCAACGCGAGCGTCAGGATACCGCCGACGGCTATGGCGCCAAGTGAATTGAGATACATCTGCGGGCTTTTATTCTGCAGTGGCCGCACAGCGATCCAACTGGCTGCACCAAGCATGACCAGGAGGACAGCAAGGACAAATGCGGGCTGCTCTGTCTCGAAGATATAAACGAGCACATAGCCAATGAGCAACAACTGGACCAGCATACGCAGCGTGGCGTATATCGCTGTTCTGGCGCCCGCGGACCAGGCCAACATTATTACGATGACGGCAGCCACTGGCAGAATGGCGAAGATCAGCCCCTGCACGGAAATCACTGTTAGCACTGGATCCATCTTGATTCCTAACCGTGAATCACGGCCCGCTGAAATTGGGGAAGGTCGATATTCCCACAAACTGCGGTAGAAATGGATCTCCGCGGCCAAGATCTTTCGGGCACTGTTTCCGCTGCCGGCACTGGGACTAATACCTATTGTTTGTGACACGGCTCGGCACCATTACAACGGCAGTGTTGCGAGTTCTGTCTTGCAATAATCTGCCGTGGCGATTTGGAGCGGGATCATGTTTACGAGAAGTCGATATTGCCAATTGGTTGTCGGCCTGTTCGCCATGCACTGCTGTATGGCATCGGCCGCAGACACCGAACGAGTGCGGTTTGAGGGAGAAGACAGCGGGCGAACCGCTGTGTTTGAGACTCACGGGCCATGGATGCTCGACTGGAGCATACATAGCGATTTGCCATCGCTGGCCGTTTTTGAAATGCGCCTTCACGAAGGTTCATCTGGTGACTACGTAGGCAGTCTCGTCGAACTGCATGGCACCGGAAGTGGTCTCAAGCTATTCGAGGAGGGTGGCGATTACCAGATCGCCATCGTCGCTCAATATGTTTCCTGGGAACTGGAGATAAGGCAGGTAAGTGAGGAGCAGGCAGCTGAAATAAAGCGCTTGTCACAAGGCGAACCGACGCTAAAGGATTCAGCCAGGAATACACTCCGCCTCGTTCGGGAGGGCACATTCAGTGAATGGCGCCCGGACGGTAACAACGCCCTTCTGTTGTTTGACAACAATCGCATGCGTTGGCGTGCGACATTCACCCGGCCGTGCCCGGGTCTGGAATCAGCCACGGTTATCTCCTTCGTGACGCCGGCGGCAGGGGGCCTGGAAGAGTACGATTCGATTTTGCTCGAGGATGGTACTCGCTGTTATTTCGATCGGGTTGTACCGACGCTTCTGGACTAGTCCACCGAACGCTTGGATGGTGGTGGGATCTCCGTCGGCAGCTCCGGTGGCGCTTTAGTTGGGGTCTCGGGCACTTCGGTCGGCCCACTTGGCGGAATACCCGGCGGTATCTGTTGCGGAGGCAATTCTATCGGGCTGTTCGGTGGAATTTCCGGCTCACCAGTGTTCGATTCCGCGCCCATCTGTCGGCGTCTGCACGACAGGTACAGTCTACTGATCACCATCGTCTGGTGGTCGCATCTCCGATCTGCCAAATATGTCGAGCAGACGGTTGATTTGATCACCCTCTCGCTGCTTGATGTCGATCAACCCCTCGTCAGAATCCTGCAGCAGCTGCAATGCAGCCTCGAGTTCACTGACAGTCGCCTTCGTGTCGAGGATCTCGAGTGCCGTGTGATCCTCAATACCCGGGCACAGTCGAACAATTTCGTCATGCGTGACGGTTGTCATATGCCTATCTAACATCATGGTCTGTGGTGCTGGTATCAGGGTTTGTACACATCCGAAGCGCATCGTTCTGCCTAGCCGATTTTCGGCCTGCCAAACGTCTCCGCCTGCAGGATCCCGCCACGGATACGAATCAGCGCGACCAGGTTACTCTCAACATGGGGTCCTCGTCGCCGTATCGGTAATCGACTTCTCCCTGATAGGCGTTGTAGAGCGCATCACCGATGCCGCGAGCAAGATGGGCATCAGTAAATGTGAATACAATTCCGTCTGCTTGCTCCTCTTTGCCCATGATGCGCTTCAGCGGATGCTCCGTTCGTTCATGTTCCTGGTAGTTTTGAATCAGGTTCATGATTTCCACCTTGTGGCTGCTCAGAAAATCGCCACTCAGCGTCAGGAACGCGGCAGGCACCTTGTCTTTGATACGGTGGCAGGCTGGACAAAGGGTCGCCCTGGCGTCTGTGGGGGCCTTCTCCCAGGTCCACCTTCCCTCTACATATAAGGAACCGCAATCCGGGCAGACTGCCGGACCTTTGATTTTTCGTTTGGAGCGATACGGATCGTGGTCAAGCTCGCGAATGAGACGATCCCGTCGTCTTTGTCTTACATAGTCAGCTTGGTCAGCGGATTGCTTCATGACTGTCTCCCCGTTTGAATTGGGAATGAAGAAGACTATCCCTACGCTAACCGATCAAACCATGCAGGACAATATCGACTTTCACCTATATTCTGCGGGAAAGACGGAGGCGGCCAATTGCGAATTTTCGCGAGCACCGAGATCTCAGCCTGAATTGGCTCCTTGCCATATCGTCCAGGCTCCAATGACAAGGAATCCGACGCCTGCCACGTACGAAAGGTGTTTGGGACTAACGTACTGAGAGATGACACCACCCGCCACAACTCCCATTGCAGATGCAACGACGAGGGCTGCTGAGGCTCCAATAAAAACCGCCACCAAATTGCCTGGAGACTTGGATGCAAAGAGCAGCGTTGCGAGCTGTGTCTTATCGCCAAGTTCCGCGAGAAATACGATCCCGAAGACTGTTGCCATTACCTTCATGTCCATCTGTTCATATCCCCTGGTTAGTTTTTAAACGTTCGCCCACGGCTAAAAGCGTTAGCACTACAATCGTCCCGCAATTCGGAGGAAGTTTTTAGCGGCGTCCAAATCGGTAGGATTGCACGTGGACGGACTGGCCATCGACTGACGCAGAGGAGTTTTCGCTGACAATTAACGAATGGCCACTTTGCGTTATAAACAGCATCTCCGCATCATACTCAGGCAAGCGGCTGGATTCGAGGTTGAGGCGCTCATCGGAGTGTAGTCAGAGCGCGCGCTCTATCCATGCTATCCATCAAACTTCGTAGCGTAATCCTCCGGTCTTTCCTGCCAGTCGGCAATAGCCCACCGGGCTGTCCCCTTATAACTGTTGCAGACCGGAGCGAGGTGCCGCGAGAATGTTTGCTGTTCGTCCCCTCGGCCTTACCGACGCGATAGAATTTCCCATCCTTTGACTGCTATAGTCCTATTGGCATTAGAAAATTCGTATATTAGAAAATAGAGATATCGTGACAAGCGCACGGCTTCGGCCAGCCTTTTCACGAAAAGTGCGTTGCTGAGGAAAAAACGCACAGCCTGTAAATTGTTTGTGAGGGGTTACCAATGGGAATTTTTGCTTCAATTCGTCAATCGTTTGAAGGCAGGGCACCCGAGCGTCCGGATTTTGCGATAGCTGGCCAGGAAATCGGAGACAAGGAAGTCGGCCGAAGTCACGATCATGACGTCGCCCTTGAGCATACAGATCATGAATTATCCGGCATGACGATTGGCATTGAACATGTTGACGCTGATGGGTCTGTCAGCCGTCGTTGGGCAACGATTGTCACGGCCGCTGAAGTGGATGGGCACAATCGGCTGCTATGTCACTGCTTTGCGAACGAAGGTCTGCGCTCTTTCCGTATGGATCGGGTGATCAATCTCTTTGACGAGCATGGCGAAACTTTTGATGTGCGTGAGTTTCTGGCTCTGAAAGCATCGCCGACCAAAGCACGAACCGGTGGCGGTTCATACCGCTCTGTTCTCCGTGATGGCCTGCGTGTGCTGATCGCGGTTGCTAGGTCGGATGGTCACCTGGACGATAAAGAAGTTGATGCAATCATGGATTACGCACGTGCTGAAGGTGCCCGTAAGGGCGTGACGCAGGACGAAGCCGCACTTGCTGAGCTCCGCCGTTATATTGAGCGTCTCCAGCCCTCTGGTAGCGTGGTGACCTCCTGCATTGATCGTTTGACCAATGAAGACAAAGCAACGCAGGATAATCTTCTGGCTTATCTTGCAAACGTCGTGCGGGCCGATGGTGTGCTGGATAGTTCTGAAGCTGAACTTGAAAAGCTGATCGCAAAACGACTTGAACGAAAGAGTGACAACAGTCCGAACTGAATCAGGCTGATTTGGCCTGCCGTCTTCACCAGGTCACAGAGAATAACGGACTCGCAACGAGTCCGTATCCTGTTGTTTTGTATGGTGCCGGCACCAAGAGTCGAACTCGGGACCTACTGATTACAAATCAGTTGCTCTACCAACTGAGCTATGCCGGCTGAAGATTGGCTGCGAATTATTCGTTAATCGAGCCTGCCTGACAAGGGCAAACAGCCTGTTTTTGCGTGTTTAGGGGCAGGTGGCAGCGTCGCGGAGAAGAACCCTGTCTTCACCGTACTTCTCGACGATGGCGCTCGCACCCTTTCCAGGCGGCAATCCAATGTCGATAAAAAACACTGCCGTGTCTCGAGTCATCGGTGAAATGTCCACATCAAAGCCGATGGATTTGGCCTGTAGCTCGACTTTTTCCGCATTCGCCTGGTCGCCAAATATCCCAAGCGAGATCGACATTCCTATTTCTTCATTGCCGACCAGAAAAGCGTCGCCAAGACCACCAGCGTGTAAACGGTTCAACATTGCACGACCCGCCTCACGATCCGGTACGTTTTGCACCTGCACAGAATGCCCGATGAAAATCTCGCCCTGGCCGGAGCGCATCGCGGTACGCATGCCCTCTCCCGCGTATTCCATTTTTGCCCTGTCCGCGTCCTCACTGGTGCGAAATGGCCCCACGCTTACACAGGAACGACCGACAACGGCCGACAAGGCGGAAGGTTCACCCGAACCCAGCACGGCACCAACGCTCGCTGCAGCATCGACACTCGTGTTGGTCGTAACTTCCAGTGGCGGACCCAGCTCTGCCTCGTCAACAATTGCTACACCCGGCTGCGGAGGATCGTCTGAAAACATACCCCACACAAAGTAGAGAATGTTCGCGAGCAACAAGATCAAGAGGAGATTCTTCATTGACGATTTTCCAGCAGCTGCGCCAGGCCTTGTAAAACCAGGTGAGGACGATGTAACGATTCTTCGCTGAGCAACTTAAGGATGCGGGACGCGTCACCACCGGTCAAGACGATCGTGGCGTCGCTGCCTTCTTCCAGAAGCACACGAGATGCCCGCTCGATGGCACCGACAACCGCATTCAATGTTCCCTGTGCGATCGCGCCGCCGGTATCGCTTGCAAATATCCGCATGCCGTTCGCCTGTTTCACTGCTTTCTGCCGGATGTTGGGCAAGTCGCTTGTGTGTGACGCAAGCGCTTCAGCCATTAACGTGACGCCAGGAAGAATCTGGCCTCCCAGGTGCTGTCCACTGCCGTCGAGCGCATCGATGGTGACCGCCGTACCCGCATCGACAACCAGGCATGCAGCCTGTACCTCGGCCCAGGCACCAATCATGGCGGCCCACCGATCAACACCCAATCGCCTTGGTTGCCCATAACTATTGGTCACACCACAGGCATTTTTTGCGGTGCGCGCAAAATGCACCTCGCAGTCACAGTGCATGCCAACAACGCCCGATAGCCGGGTTGCGAAACTGTTGCCGGCAACGTTGCTCGCGAATACGGAGCTCACACGGCGCGGCAGCCTGGACGTCAAGGCAACGAGACCCTGGTCACGAATGGCTTCCTGTGAGATATGGCCCGTACGTCGTATGGCACCGTCTTCAAGCACGCCCCACTTGAGCCGGGAATTGCCTATATCAAGTAATAACGATGTCATCTTCTTCTTGCGCCTGCGGTACCTGCCAGAACAATCGAACCTGATACTACGCGAGTTAAACCACCCGGTGTTTCAACGAGCAGGGCACCATCCAGGTCGATGCCCGCAGCCACACCGAAAATTTGCCTGTCGGCCATATCGACGACGATATCCCGACCGAGCAACCAATCATGCTTCTGCCAGGCGTCTCTAAACGCACTCAGGCCGGACAACTCGAAGCCGCTTAACGCCACGCACAGGTTTTCGATGACCGTACCTGCGAGTAACTCGCCCGATGGCATCTCGTCGGCAATGCTGTTGAGTCCCACGGGCCCGTGCGCCCAATCCGACTCGGCACCAAATTCGACACTGTCCAGAACGCAGACATTCAGACCAATGCCGGCGACCACAGTCACGCCATCTGCCTGCCCAGATTGCACCTCAGTCAATATGCCCCCAAGCTTGCTATCCAGCGCAACAATATCGTTGGGCCACTTCAGGCGTGCCCCGGCAACACTCAGGCCTTGAAGTGCGCCGAGGACCCCAACCCCCAGCGCCAGCGTTAGCGCAGACAAGTCTCGTGGCGTTTTTGCGAACGTATATGCCAGTGACAAACACAGCGCGTCCCCGGGATGTGATATCCATCGCTTGTCATGTCTTCCTCGCCCGGCGGTCTGATGATCTGCGATTGCGACGCGACAACGGCCGGCCGCGGGTGCCGGACTGGAAAGCAGGTAGGAATTAGTTGACGCTATCTCGTCGAAAAGCTCGAGCGCGTCCAGTTTGGCAATGGTGTAGTCGGAAAGCGGCCGCCGTACTGCGGACGCGTCAAGCCTGCTCATCGCCCTTGGTTTTGCGGCGACTGCTGAAGATCATCAATTTGGTGTTGCGATGCTCGGTACCGTCGCGCATGCGCTGAATATTTGAACGGTGCCAGCGCACGACGAACAGCGCCATAACGGCGCTGTAAATGAACAGCGGCTGGTCTACAGGCAGACGCGTGACACCAATCCAGATCGGCACGCTGGCCGCCGCGGCCATTGTCGCGAGACCGACAAACCCGGACGTAACCAGCACCAACGCCCATACCAGCAGTAACGGCAGAATAAGCTCCGGCCCAACAATAATAAACGTACCAATCAATGTTGCACCGCCCTTGCCGCCGCGAAAGCGATGATAGATCGGCCAGACATGCCCTAGCACAGATGCTGCGGCACAACAGAGCGTTAGCCACGTTCTGGAGATCATCGGGTCTGCCGGTACGAAGGGCAGTTCGAGCCCCGGCACAATACCGGCACCAATCACACCTTTACCGATGTCGATGATGATGACGCCCAGCGCGAAAACGATGCCCTGGGTGCGCAAAGCGTTGGTGCCGCCTGCGTTGCCGCTTCCCATGGTACGAATATCGACGCCGCCGCGGAGCTTGCCGACAATCATGGCTCCCATTAGCGAGCCGATGAAATAGCTAATCAGAAATTTACTGCCGAGCTCCAACATAATGGTATGCCGTTTTGCGTGAACAGACGGCGCCATTGTAGCATCGGCCAACGAGTATCCGCGGCAGCATTATGAGCACAGAAAAGGTTTCACTTTTCCTCAACCCGACGGCTGGGCGCGGCCGGGCCGGGCGCCGCATGGTGCGGATCTGTGAAATTCTTGATGCGGCAGGCGTTGCCTTCGATCTTTTTCAGAGCCGGGCGATCCGTGACCTGGAATCGCAGGTGGGTTCGCACGTTAAGGCAGGCACTCGCAAAATAATTGTTGCCGGCGGAGATGGCAGTGTGCACGAAGCCGTCAATGGCATTATGCAAGCGGGTGCAAATGCTCAACTCGGCGTCATCCCTACCGGCACTGGCAACGATTTTGCCAAGGCGTGCTCGATACCTCTCGACTGGGAGCTCGCAACCCGCCAATTGGCCGACAGGCTTCTGCGCGGAGATGAGCCACGATGTATCGATGTCGGTTGCATGAACGGTCGTTATTTTGCGAATGGTGCTGGCATCGGGTTCGACGCAAAAGTCACCCGCATCGCTCAGTCATACCGCTGGCCCATAGGCGATCTCGTTTACCTGTATGCGATTTTTCGTTGCATGGTGGATGGCATTGAAACGCCGCACATTACGATCTCAGCTGAAGACTTCAATTGGAGCGGCCCCGTGACGCTGGTGAACGCGAGCAACGGAGCGTGGATCGGCGGCATGTTTCATATCGCACCGCAGGCCGCCAACAATGACGGTCAGCTGAATCTATTGATTGTCGACCCGGTATCCCGCCTGCGCATAACATCGCTAATCCCGAAACTCATTCGCGGCAGCCACATTGCAGAAACGGAAATCACGCATGTCAGAGTCAAGAACCTGTTAATCGAGGCTTCCGCGGTAATGCCTTCTCATTTCGATGGTGAAGTGGGAGAGCCTGGAACGAGGTTTGACGTGGAAATCCTGCCGGATGCTCTCGAGTTACTTTAGACCCGGGCTGGTCGTGAACCAAGGTAGATTGCTATCAGCGCGATTGCAGCGCCGCCGAGTTCCAGCGCCGTCATTGGTCGGTCGAAAAATACCACGTCCCAAACGAAACTCAGTGTTGGTTGCAAAAGCAGAGCCAGACCGGCCTCGGTAGTGGAGACCTTGGGCAAGCCACTCGCAATGAGCATTAGGCCCAGACAATGAGACAACAACCCATAAGCGAGCAGCCAGGTCGCATCGGTCATTGTCGGTATTGCCAGCGAAACTCCCTCGGCCATCGCCGATAGCCCCAGAATCATTGCGGAGCCGATCGAAACGATCGCAATCTCCCGCGTCGGCAACGGGTGTGCAGCCTCCGTGCGCGCCGCGCGCATCGTCAGCATGTAGCTGGCATAGGCAACGGCCGTTAACAGGCCGAATACCACGCCAAGTTGATAGTCAGCTGGCAGGCTTTGCCAATCGAAACCGACAATCATCCCAAGGCCCGCCAGAGCAAGCGGTACCGCCACAATCTGGATGGGGCGTGGTCGCTGGCCGAGCATTACAACGCCAGCGAGCATCATGAAAAACACCTGGAAATTCGCTAGCAGCGTTGATAGCCCCGGCCCCACGTAATTGATACTCCGGTGCCAGAACCACAGGTCAAGCGCGAAGAACACGCAGGAAAAGAGCAGAATTAGCCAGACTTTCCTCGACAACTGCAACCGTTGGCGGGTTACTAACAGGTAAAGGGCCAGGGCAACACCGCCGAAGAACACACGGTAGAACCCGCTGGTCGTCGGCGAGACGTTTACCAACTTCACCCACACCGGTGAAAAACTGATCATAGCGGCGCCAGCAAAGAGCCGGAGCCTTGGGTTGGCAAAGTAGTGCATGGATCTAGTTAACGTGCAGCCAGGCGTTGCGGCGAGATACTATCGTATCGTCAGCATCAGGACTGATCTGCAGATAGCACGTGGTCTTCGGCGCCAACTCAAGCTTGACCTTCATTGATAGCAGTTCGTCGCCACGAAAAACGACGAGCTCAAGCGTATCTTTATCCCGATAGGTTCGCAGCCGACGGTCGCAATTTGCCGCCGTCAAGGCAATACCGTCCAGGGCAACCGCAATATCCCCGGGAGCAACGCCGGCGAGTTCGGCGGGCCCGCCGTTGTATATGGCTGTGAATACGGACCGGCTATCTCGCTCAAGCAGCGACGCACCCAGCCACGGCCCGGGCGCCTCGCTCGTCTTGCCTGGCTTGCCGCCCTTGTCATCACTGCCACTCGCTTGCCTAAGCTCGTATTTGATTCCACATGAGCCAAGCAATTTCTTCAGCGGTAGCTCGCCGGTACCGCGAATGGAGGCCGCAAAAAAATCGGCCAGATCCAGCCCGGAAATCTCTTCGCAGACCACTTCCAGACCGTCCTCGGGCATCCCGACACCCGACTCTCCCCAGCGATCCCAGCAAACCTGCATAACATCGTCGAGCGTCGATTTTCCCTGCGTCTCCTGGCGAAGCTTAAGATCCAGCGACAATGCAATGAGTGCGCCTTTGGCGTAGTAACTGACTATCGCGTTGCTGGCGTTCGCATCTTGTTTATAGAACTTCGTCCATGCGTCGAAACTCGACTCTTCGACACTTTGGCGAGCGCGGCCAGCGCCACGCAGTACGCGTGTGATTGTCTGGCCAAGCAATTCGAGGTAACTCTCCGGCGATATCAGCCCGGATCGAACGAGCGCCAGGTCGTCGTAGTAGGACGTAATCCCTTCAAACACCCACAACAAGCCAGTATGAACTTCGCGGCTAAGGTCGTAGGGAGTGAATACGGCTGGCTTCATGCGCTTGATATTCCACAAGTGAAAATACTCGTGGCTGACCAGGCCCAGGAAGGTTCGGTAACCGTCGCTAATATCAGTATCACTGCGCAGTGGCAGGTTGTCTCGCGCACACACGAGACTCGATGACCAGCGGTGCTCCAGTCCGCCGTAGCCACTACCCGGAGCATCCAGCAAGAACAAGTATCGATCGAGATCCTGCGGCGCACCAAGCAATGACATTTGCTGTTCGC
The DNA here is from genome assembly GCA_024640305.1 of Gammaproteobacteria bacterium. Lineage (GTDB taxonomy): Bacteria > Pseudomonadota > Gammaproteobacteria > Steroidobacterales > Woeseiaceae > UBA1847. The sequence goes on along the minus strand of JAHEFG010000046.1, from coordinate 7,996 downwards.
AAACGGTTTGCAGATCGTGGCAAACACGCGCGATATCGATTCGTGACTGGCCGCGAATTGCTATCGCATGAGGAATGCCATTGACGTTAAATTCGCCAATAGAAAGTTGTCCAATTTCGACGGGATGATCAATGAGCTCAGCGTAATCGTCGGCCATGTAATCACCAAAACCATAAGGTTCGGCGCCTTCTCGTCGCATGGAAGTAGCAACTCGCCAGTCCTTGCCCAGAGGAGCATCAGGCGGTCGAATAGCCAACATGCATTTGCGTTCTTCCTGACCTGTAACACACAGGAAAACGCAGGGGCCATTAAAGTACGCATGGGTCGTATCGAGGTGCGCGCCACGCACGCTTTGGTCGTAGCCGTAGACCTCAACGACCACCGTAATCGGTCGGTTAACGGCGTCGGCTTGCCAGCTACTCTTGTTAAGCTTCCTGAGTTTGACCGCACAGCCATCGGACTCCGCCCTGATCGATACAACATGCCTCGCGTAATCGCGAATCATGTAGCTACCGGGAATCCACGCCGGCATCTCGAAAACCTGGCCATTCGGGTCTGGTGTTTCTACTGTAAGGCTAACCTCATACAGGTGGGCCGCTGGATCTTTCGGCCAAATGCTATAGACGTGCGCAGCACTCACTCAGTACGCACCGGCTCGTTTAGTTTGAGGGTCAGGCACTTGGCCGAACCACCTGCCTTCAGGAATTCCGTCAATTCGACTTCATGAACTTTGAATCCGGCCAACATCAGCCGCGCTTTTAGTGGGTCGGAGGCGCGATGGAGAATGACATTGTCATCGATGTTAATGGCGTTACAGGCGAAGTTGCCCGCATCCGCTGTGTCAACGATGATGCGCTTGTGCGGCGGAATTCTGCTTTCGATTGCGATTCGCGAGTCGAAGTCAAAAGCGGGCGGATGGTACATCAGGAAGCCATCGGTAAGCGGACAAAAGCAGGTATCGATGTGATAAAAACGCTCGTCGGTCAAACGTATCGATACGAGCTCGATATCGAAGAACTTCTGGATCTCGGCATGCGCCTCTATCTCGGTACGGAAACCGTAACCCGTCCACAACCATGGCCCACCGCGATCCAGCAGACAGTCACCGGCACCTTCAAAACCGATCTTTTCGTGAAGGTCCAGAAGATTGAAACCGTTGTCTCTGAACCACTTCTTGAACAGCAGTTCTTCAGGCCGTCGCTCCATCGGCATGAAATGACTGGCGATAGCCTTGTCGCCATACACGACACCGGCGTTGGCCGTGAACACCATATCCGGCAGCGCCGGATCCGGGTCCACGGTAACAACGTCCGCGAAGCGACTTATAGTTTCACGCAAGACCTGCCACTGTTGTTGCGCGCGCTCGATACTCAATGAGTCTTCGTGGCCAGCCATCCATGGGTTGATGACGTATTCCACCGTAAAATAATCTGGTGGACACATCAGTATCTTGTCTCTTATTTTTGTCAAAATCTTATCGCTTTGGTGTTTGAGCGTCACCCAAGTGCATCAACGGCAGCGGGGTCGGACTTGATCCATCGATGAAATAGACTTTGCTGGCCGGATCCTTGGAGATTGCCTTGAGCGCTTCTAGTGATTGCAACTGAATATACGCTGGATTCCTTGCGATCGCATCGTTGATTTTTGTGATCTCGTAAGCTTGCGCGTCCGCCAGGGTTCTTTTGCGTTCGGCTTCTTCTATGGCCGCAGCTCGGCCAGCCTCAGCGCGCGCAACCTGTTGTTGTAGCTCGGTGCGGACGCGTTCCAACTCGGCGCGTTCACGCTCCACCGCTTGTTCGCGCTCCTTCTTTCGCTCGATGGCCTCGACGATAAAGGGCGGCAACGTAATATCGCGAATCAACACGGCCGATACAATAATGCCTTTGGGCGCCAGGTAATCCTTGAGCCCTTCGGTTAGCGCTGTCTGCAATGTCTCCTGCGTCGCTTCCAGGAAGAAATCCTCCGCACGCTCGATGCTTTTGCCCTGTTCTCGCAACAATGACCGCAGCTTCGGAATGAGATGAACTCGCACGGCTGACTCCGTATCGCCGGTCTGCTCCAGGATGTCCGGTGCCATGCCACCGTCGATTCGATACTGCACGCTAACATCGAGTCGCGTCTGTAGTTGATCCTGACTAGGTACGCTCGCAGTTTCGAGGTGCGTCTTTTGCCGCGCGTCAAACAAGGTCCAGCGGTACAGAGGATTTACCGGAATGTGCAGCCCTTGCGGAAAACCTTGCGACTGTACGTTACCGAATAATGTCGCGACACCGATCTGGCCCGGCGGGATGGTTTTGACGAACTGCATCCCGACCAGAAATATGCCTACAAGAACAACGGCGATCACGACAAAGTTACGCTGTGGATTGGCGTTAGCCATGGAAATTCTCCTTCGAGTCGAGGATAAAAACTAAATCTGATATGGGACTAAAATTGTTGTTTTAAAGGTTGGCGCTCAACCGTTCGGCAGGTGAATTTCAGCGAGCATGCAGCGCACACTGCCGCCTGCCGACGCCTCAATGGTGTCGATGGCGGACGCCAATATTCCGCCGTTGTGCTGCAGTCGACCAAGCTGCCAACCGGTCAGGCTATCCAGCGCTTGTTGTGACATCGCAACCACGCGTTCCCCACGACTCGTGCGCAGCTCAAGCATGTTTCCGGCAAAAGCTTCCATCTGCTCGAACGTCAAAGATAAGACTTCGCGCCCGGATTCCTGCAGCGACTGCATCACCGCCGCCCGTTGATCTTCTCTGGCAATTGCCTCGTCGCAGATCACTGCAAGTTCTTCGCCGATATTCATCATCACATTCGTATGGTAGATAGCAATGCCATCGCGATCGACTGCATCAAACGTGACAACTTCGTAGTCCATGCGTTGTGCAAACTCGCGGAGCGGCTCGAGTTGGGTTCGCGACGACTGGCAAGCGTAGGCAACCCGGTTGATTCGGTCAAGAACCATGCTGCCCGTTCCTTCAAGGAAATGTCCATTTTCCTCGTGCGGCGAAAGATCGATTACTTCACCAACCTGGAAACCAAACTCCGCACTTAGTTTTTCGATGATATCCAGCCGTCGTTCGACACGACGATTTTTGGCTTCCATTGGATACAGCACAACACTGCCATCCGCATGGAAACTAACCCAGTTATTTGGAAATATGGAATCCGGCGTATGCGGTTCGGGAGTGTCGTCTACTACAACGACATCAATGTCCGCTTCACGGAGCATGGTCACGAGCCCGTCGAACTCCTTTAATGCCGCGTCCTGTTGATCCTCTATACTTAATTGCGTTTTTCCCTGGAAGCGATTGGACGCCGCAGTATCCGGATTGCTTTCAAAGCGCACAGGGCGAATCATTAGAACAGTAGAAGTGAGTTGTGACTCGGTTGTTGTAGTCGTCATCTTTCGCTCGATGGCTTCATTTTGTCTCCGCAGCATCGACCGCTTGCATGACAGTCTCGGAGTTCTGATTGAACATTATCGCGTGAACTTCATCACTCTTTGGTGCGCCCGTCCTCCACGCCTTGCCGCAGTCTAAACCAGCCTGCACCGCAGGTCGCTCCTTGATCGCATCAAACCAACGGCGAAGATTCTCGAACTTGTCCAGATCGTTGCCGAATCGCCGATGAGGAACTAACCACGGAAACGACGCAATGTCGGCTATCGAATATTCTCCGGCCAGAAACTCACGGTCACGAAGACGGACATCCATGACGGCGAGCAAACGATCATACTCGTTTGCGTAGCGATCCTGAGCATACGGCACTGACTCGCGCGCGTAACTAACGAAATGACTAATTTGGCCCGCCATAGGACCAAGACCTCCGGCCTGCCAAAACAGCCATTGCAGCACCTGCATGCGGTCGTGTGGCTCTGTCGGCAGAAATCGGCCGCACTTCTCGGCCAGATAAATCAGGATCGCCCCGCCCTCGAAGACAGACTCCCCTGCTTCGTTGTCGACGATTGCCGGCATACGCTGGTTTGGGCTAATGCGCAAGAATCCTGGTTTAAACTGATCGCCTGCTCCGATATCGACAGGTATGAGGTTGTAATCAAGTTCACACTCCTCGAGCATGATCGATATTTTGTGGCCATTCGGTGTTGGCCAGTAGTAGAGGTCGATCATCGGCGCATCTGTCGTCTTAAGTGGCTGCAGTCGTCGGAGATTTCAGTATAGGATGTCGTGTAATGTTATATCACCAGCACGAGACATTGGTCGCTGCGGACGGCCATGACATTCACGCGCAGGTTTGGGTGCCCGAAGGGCAGGCAAGCGGCGTCATCCAGATTCTACACGGCCTCGGCGAACACAGCGATCGCTACGCGAGGTTTGCCGCAAAGGGGGTCGAACGCGGATTTGCTGTATGCGTTCACGATCATTGCGGTCACGGCAAACACGCTGACGAACTGGGTCATTTCGCGGGTGTTGATGGCTGGCGACAGTTAGTGAACGATTCCGAGGTGGTCAATGACTACGTGCGGCAGAGGTTTACCGGGACTCCGGTTGTTCTGCTTGGCCATAGCATGGGTTCCTATGTCGCTCAGTCTTTCGCGATGCAGTGCGGATCAAGGTTGTCCGGCTTGATTCTGAGTGCCTCAACATGGCCATCGCGTTTGCAACTGGCACCAGCCAAGATTCTGGCACGCATTGAAGCGTTGCGGCTGGGCACGCGTGGCAAGAGCCGCCTGCTCGACAAACTCGGTTTTGGCGATTTCAATAAGCCGTTCGAACCTGCACGAACCGAACGCGACTGGCTCTCAAGGGACGAGTCGGAGGTTGACAAGTATGTATCTGATCCGCTGTGCGGTGGCCCATACAGTTGTGGTCTCTGGGTCGGCCTGCTCGGCGGTTTGTTCGACGTGGCATCCGATACGGCTATCTCAAGCGTACCTGCAGATTTGCCAATTCTGATTAGCGGTGGCGAGTCCGACCCTATTGGTGGTGACTCGGGCATGACGCAACTTGCAATGCATTATGCGCAAACATTGCATCAACAAATAAAAGTGAAAATCTACGCGGATGGGCGACACGAGATGCTGAACGAAACCAATCGCGATGAAGTGACAGGCGACTGGCTCGACTGGGTGTCGGTTGTCACACATAGCGGACGCCCGGAGCGACATCCCTGAAAAAACCAACAACGAGACATTGCGGTAGCACTATTCCCGTCGCTACATACTAGACACAACTGAGCGGCCGTAACCATTCAGTCTCGCTTTTCGGCGATTGCAAGGCATATACTTGGTTTGTGTAATTCGCGGAATGCAGTTTTTTGCGAGACGAATCCACAGACACATTACGAGAGGGTGAGGGAGATGGCAGGAAAATTTGAGTGTTACAAAGATAAAGCAGGCGAATTTCGATTCCGACTGAAAGCAGGCAATGGCGAAACGATTTTGTCGAGCGAGGGCTACAGTAGCAAGGCCTCTTGCACCAACGGCATCCAGTCAGTACAGAAGAACTGCACCGATGAAAAGTGCTTTGAGAAGAAGACCACGAGCGGTGGCAAGTTCCGCTTCAACCTCAAAGCAAGCAATGGCCAGGTAATCGGCACCAGCCAGAATTACTCGTCCGAATCCGGACGCGACAATGGCATCAAGAGTGTAGGTAGATCAGCGCCCGGCGCGACGATTGACGACCAAACCTGAGCAGCGCAATTGGAAAGGCCGGCCTGTAACCAGGCCGGCCTTTTTTTATGCCAGCTGCGGGCGCGCGATCAATTCGAACGAATCGCATCTCTGATTTCTGTGAGTAGCACTTCTTCTTTACTTGGTGCTGCCGGCGCTGCAGGTGCCGCTGCTTCTTTCTTCTTCATGCTGTTCATTGCTTTGACGACCATGAATATTGCGAATGCGATAATGACGAAGTCGACAACGGTCTGTATGAAAGCACCGTAATTCATGAGTACCGCTTCGCCGCCTTCGCTGGCTGCCTTGAGGGTGATCGCAAGATCAGAAAAGTCGACATTGCCAAGCAGCAAGCCAATAGGCGGCATTAGCACATCGGCCACAAACGACGATACGATCTTGCCAAATGCACCACCGATAACGATACCGACAGCCATATCGACCACATTGCCTTTCATCGCGAAGTCTTTAAATTCTGACATCATGGACATAATTGTTCCCCAATTGATTATTGTTGTGAGCCGGTGAATCTTCTCACCCGACTTGTTATTTTTCAATTTTTAGAGCCGCAAAAAACTTTATGTTGCAGCGTTAAATCTGGGTCCTCAAGTCAACTGCTTTATCGCGCGCCACGCTGCGCCATACCTTGATAAGCATGTACGTAACCAACAGCAAGGTCATGAGCTGTACAGGCGCCCACAACGATTGCCACGTGGCCGGAGCATCGGTCGAGCAGATTGCGGATGCATCGACATTGACCGCCTGGAAAACTTGCCAGACGCTTCGAATCGCAAATGGCACCAACAGCAGCAAAGGCACGCCAAGCCAACGCAGCATGCTGTGAATATCCGCGAAACAACGAGTAACGTGCAACAGAAATGCGAAACCACAGGTAAATGGTGCGAGACCGAGCAACAGGCGATGCATTTCATCACCGTCAGGTCCACAACCCATCACGTATACCGCCGCCAACCATACGAAATGGGCGTACAGCATCATCCAGGCAACAAGACTGGTCCCTAATCGCAAGAATACTTCGGCGAATCGCACTACAAAATAAACACGCTGGAAAGACGAGTTCGAAGTGTATCAGCCATAACAAAAAAAGCCGTTCCCTTTCGGGAACGGCTTCTTAAGAATATAAAGCCTGGCGGTGTCCTACTCTCACATGGGGAGACCCCACACTACCATCGGCGCTGAGCGTTTTCACTTCCGAGTTCGAAATGGGATCGGGTGGTTCCCGCACGCTATTGCCGCCAGGCAAACTGGTTGGATCACGATCAAAGGATCACGATCCGGAATAAATTAACAATCTGGATAAGTTTTTGATGAGTCGAGTGTATTCTCGTGTCGCATTACATGTTGCTACACACACCAAAAAATCTTTGGTGTTATATGGCCAAGCCTCACGGGCAATTAGTACTGGTTAGCTTCACACATTACTGCGCTTCCACACCCAGCCTATCAACCTCGTAGTCTTCGAGGGCCCTACAGGGAGCTCAAGGCTCCAGAGAAACCTAATCTTGAAGGGGGCTTCCCGCTTAGATGCTTTCAGCGGTTATCCCGTCCGTATATAGCTACCCGGCAATGCCACTGGCGTGACAACCGGAACACCAGAGATACGTCCACTCCGGTCCTCTCGTACTAGGAGCAGCTCTTCTCAAGTTTCTAACGCCCACGGCAGATAGGGACCGAACTGTCTCACGACGTTCTAAACCCAGCTCGCGTACCACTTTAAATGGCGAACAGCCATACCCTTGGGACCTGCTACAGCCCCAGGATGTGATGAGCCGACATCGAGGTGCCAAACTCCTCCGTCGATGTGGACTCTTGGGAGGAATCAGCCTGTTATCCCCGGCGTACCTTTTATCCGTTGAGCGATGGCCCTTCCATACAGAACCACCGGATCACTAAGACCGGCTTTCGCCCCTGCTCGACGTGTCTGTCTCGCAGTCAAGCACTCTTATGCCTTTGCACGCAACGTACGATGTCCGACCGTACTGAGAGTACCTTTGCGCTCCTCCGTTACTCTTTGGGAGGAGACCGCCCCAGTCAAACTACCCACCATACACGGTCCCCGATCCAGATAATGGACCTAGGTTAGAACTCCAAACATATCAGGGTGGTATTTCAAGGTTGGCTCCACGCAATCTAGCGATCACGCTTCAAAGCCTCCCACCTATCCTACACAAATATGTTCAAAATTCAGTGTAAAGCTATAGTAAAGGTGCACGGGGTCTTTCCGTCTTGCCGCGGGTACGCTGCATCTTCACAGCGATTTCAATTTCACTGAGTCTCTGGTGGAGACAGTGTGGCCATCGTTACGCCATTCGTGCAGGTCGGAACTTACCCGACAAGGAATTTCGCTAC
>JAHEFG010000009.1 GCA_024640305.1 Gammaproteobacteria bacterium | reverse complement strand
TTCCCCATTTTTGTTTATCGTTCTTATTATTTTTTTACCGACAAACAGTATATGCAATACCTTCATGCCGGTCACTAAAAATGTATTTGACATAAGAAAAAACGATGTCGTTTTTGCTGGCAATCAGTGAATAAACGAATCTCCACGCACCACGTTTTTTGTGAGCGTGGTCACGGCGTCTGGTCGTGTACACCGTAGACTCAATTGAATCTAAAAGCAGAGTCCGGAGCACCGCAATGAAGCGCGTAGCCATTAGTACACTGATCCCGATCTTCTTCCTGGCCGCTTGCGGCAGTGGTGATAGCACGTTTAACGGTCAGGACAACAACGACCAGAACGATCCGCCACCGATTACCGGTCTGGCTATCGACGCTGACAATGCGGTCGCCGTGGCCAGCGCCGCATACAATGCAGCTATTGATAGCGGCGAACTTGCAGCTCTCGCCGGCACAACCGGGCTGACCGCAGGCAAACCTGCCGGATCGTCAAAACCACTGCCCCAGGAGCGGACAAATAGCCTGCTGGGCCAGATCGTGCAGAAAATTCCTCTCGGAACTGACGTTTATGATTGCCTGATGACAGGTACAGTTTCTATCAGCATCGATGTTGTCGACCCGCTGGTCCTTGCAGCTGGCGCACTATCTGCCGGCGACAACTTTTTGGTTGACTACGACAACTGCGACGACGGCCTCGGAGAAGTCATCGACGGGACCATTGACCTGACCGTAAGCGCGTTTGAGGGCGACATCTTCAGCGGCCTGTACGACATGTCAATGGCAATGGTCGTCTCAATGCTCCAGGTCACGACGCTTACCGATGTAATGACGACCGACGGCACTGCAACGGCAAGGCTTAATCTATTGCAACTGCTTTACGCAGAAGCATCAGTCAGCGGCAGTTCGATAACCATGGATTACAATAGTATGTCCGATACGTTGACTGACTTTTCATCCATGCAGACAGTCGATGCCAGCGCATTGGATCAGCCTTATACAATGGTTACGCAGGGAACGCTCACGACGACGCGCCTGGCAGGCCCGGTTGACTACTCAACGCCCGTTATGTTCGTCGGGCTCGGCACCAACTATCCGTACACCGGTGAGTTCTTCGTATTGGGAGATAACAGCAGCATACGACTGGTGGCCGATAATGACGTGGATGTTCATATCGATATCGATTCTGACGGCGATACCGTTGTTGACGAGACGATCGTGACCACCTGGGCCGAACTTACGACTATGTAAGACGTCCGTCGCGCAATCTACGGCCTGGGGTTCGCTCTGGTATTATGTGAACTAGCACAAGGACTGACTGGCCAAGATGCGGGATATTGACGATGCCTATGTTGATCACGCCGACAAGAGATAACCTGAACAAGATCGTAGTTCTCAATCCGAAAGGGGGTTGCGGCAAGTCGACGATCGCGACCAACATTGCTGCGAGCTATGCCCGGCAAGGTTCACGGACGACGATAATGGATTTTGACCCGCAGGGTTCGACCATGGGTTGGCTGGATCGACGGCCGTCCGACTTACCAGTCATTCACGGCATTGCTGCGTTCAAGAAGACAATGCATGCAACGAGAAGCTGGCAACTGCGGATTCCCGACGACACCTGCAACCTGATTGTCGATTCCCCCGCTGGCCTGAATCACGACGACTTGCGTGAAGTAACACGCGATGCCGCAAGCATTCTCGTGCCGGTTCTGCCGTCATCGATGGACATTCATGCCGCATCACGTTGTATTGCGGACTTGTTGTTGGTTGCCAAGATTGATCGGCGCGATCGCAAACTCGCGGTGGTCGCGAACCGTACCCGAAAGAATACCAAGAGCTTTGCCCGCCTCATGCGTTTTCTCGACTCACTCGGCATACCAATCATTGCTGTTTTGCGTGACAGCCAGAATTTTGTACGCTCGGCCGAACAAGGTGTTGGTCTGGTCGAAATGCAACCAAGTCGTGTGCGTCCCGACGTAGAACAACTTGAAAGAATAGTCAGTTGGCTTGACGGCTGGGCAGAAAGACGCCGCAACACGACGAACGTCACTGGCATAAGACGTCAGCCGTCATCCCGTATTTCGATTCTGCGTAAAGCTCAGGTCAGCTCGGCCTGAATCTCAGCAAACAACTCCACATCGATATTACCGCCAGACAATACAACCGCTGTCGTCTTGTCTTTGGTATCCAGCTTGCCGGCGAGTATCGCAGCAAGCGCAGCGGCACCACCGGGCTCCACAACCAGCTTGAGATGCCGAAAGGCGAATCGAATCGCGTTTCGAATTTCTTCTTCAGTGACGACCAAACCGCGCACGCCGAGTCGATGCATGATTTCGAACGTCAACTTACCGGGTGACTCCGCGAGCAATGCGTCGCATATCGATGGCGTAGTTTGCGAGACGCTTACACGCTGGCCGCTTTCGAGTGATTTCGCTGTGTCATCGTAATGTTCCGGCTCCACCGTAAAGACTGATACATTCTCCAGACATGCTTTCAGTGCGACGGTGCAGCCCGACGTTAACCCGCCTCCGCCGCAGGGAATCAGTACCTGTTCCACAGGTAATCCAAGCGCCTGAGATTGCTTTGCGATTTCCAGGCCGACGGTTCCCTGGCCGGCGATGATATGAGGGTGGTCATAGGACGGTACTATCGCTGCTCCGCGCTCGGCCGCGATACGCCGAGCGATCGCCTCACGGTCTTCCGTGTAGCGATCGTAGGTAATGATCTCTCCGCCAAGCCGGCGCGTATTGTTCAATTTCGCCTGCGGCGCGTCTTCCGGCATAACGATGGTCGTCTTGATGCCGAGGAGCTTGCCAGCAAGCGCAACACCTTGTGCATGATTGCCAGACGACCACGCCACTGCACCATGCCTCGCTGCTTCTGCCGACAACTGGCTCAACAGGTTGTATGCGCCCCGAATTTTGAAAGATCCTATCGGCTGGAAGCTTTCCGGCTTCAGCAGTACGCGGCCGCCGGCACTCTGATCAAGCTCGGCATTTCGCAGCAATGGTGTTTCAACTGCAATGCCGGACAGGCGCCCGGCAGCGCCTTCAATATCTACAAGATCAACCATTGATAGTTACCGTCGGATTTGTCATGAAATGCGACTATACCGTGGAACCGGATAAAAAAGACCGGCCCCGAAGGGCCGGCCAGGTGGCGACTCTCAAGGAGTCGGGAGGAAACCGGTCTAGTTCGGGTTTGCAGCGAATGATCGTGAGTCATCGATGAATAACTTCAGGGTGACCCGCCGCTCCAATGCGTAGCTATCATACGTGTTGTCCTGGGCAGGAGCCTCGCCATGGGCGGAGGTACGAATACGCGCCGGATGTACGCCAGCAGAAATCAACTGGTCACGCACAAACTCCACACGTTTTTGCGACAGGTCGCGGTTGTAATCTTCATCGCCACGTTCATCAGCAAAACCATCGAGTTGCACTTGAATATCAGGCATTGATGCGAGGCTTCCGGCGAGTTGCGCAAGGCGATCTCCGGTCGTATCCGCCAGGGCGTGTTCGTCGGTACGAAACAGCAAATCCATGGCGATACCAGCTTGCAACAGGTTGATGAGCTGTGGCCTGTCAAACTCCCGCATGCGTTCAAGCTCAACGCCAAGCGAATCAACGTCAGTCTTGAGTGATTGGACTTCATATTCGAGATTGGAGGCGTTATCACGTGAACTATCGAGCGAAACAGTCAACTCATCGATAGCAGTAGTTTTCTTGTGCATCGTATCGCCAATTTTGGCGCCAATTGCCGCCCCAATTATAAAACCGACCGGACCGCCGGCGATCGCACCGATGGCGCCTCCGGCTCCAATGCCAGCGGTTTCTTTCTTCGATCCTGTCGCAGCAAATGTGCTCGATGTAGCAAGCAGGGCAACTAGTGAAATAGCAGTGATTGTTTTTCGCATGAGAATGTACTCCGTAGGTTGTGTTCGTTGTCGGAGTTCATTACACGACGAAATAGCGCTCGCCATGCGTCAGCATCGTGGAAAGCTGCGGATCAAATATGACGAATTGTGGCGGGTGTGCTTAGCTACGCGCGCTTGGCAGCGCAACGAAAGTACCACCATTTCTGTCGCAAAGAATGCGCATGAGTTGCGCGAAACGGCCAACCGTCACCGGTACATCTGAACTACCTGCACGAAACAACGGAAAACCGACGGCGTGAATGCGAACCATCCGCTTGCCGTCTGCGCCAACCCGGTTAACAGAATCGATCTGACGAATCACGTTCTCCACCGAACGACCCTGAAAGTCATCGCCAAAAACGTAGACGCTTATCTTCTTGTCCGGCGACCAGAATGTGCTTATTGCGTAGATGATGCCATCGACTGGATTACTGTCGCTGAACGGACGCCAGGTTCGCATCGTTCTGACGATCGCTTCACGACGTCCCTTTGTATCAGGGATCCACTTGCCAGCGTACTGCTTGAACATAAAATTGCCGTTATCGTTCATGATTTGAATACCCTTAACCTGAGGGTACACATCAAGAGTCTCGGTTAGCTTCTGGATAGCCCGATCCCAGTTAAGCTGTTGCATACTGCCGGACGTATCAATAATAAAGATAATGTATTCACTATCTGCCGGGATTCCTGCAATCGCATCGTTTGACGCGCGACGATAATAAGGTTGCAGGCGTCGCATCTCCTCAGTCAGGCTTTGCCTGGTCATGCGCAACGCGCCCTCGTTCAAGGTAACCTCCGACTCACTTTTCGTCGCGGCGTATTGGCCTTGTACGGTGTTGAGCTCCCCCTGCAAACGGGCGAGCTGCAATTTCGTCATTGAGGTCTGTTCGCGAACCGACTCAAGATCCCGATTGATAACAGCAGTCTCGCCGCGAATCTCTACTAACTCCTGCTGCAGCAGCGCGATCAACGATTCGAGGTCATCCTGTGTCTTCTCAATAATGACAGGCTCATAGATCTTGCTCAGCACAAGCAACAGGATGATTGCCCCAAACCCACAGCAGATGCAGTCGAGAAACGACAGACTGAATGCCTCTATATTTCGGCGACGTCTCACCTCAGGGGCTCCGCTTCACTATGGCCAGTCACGACTGACACTGATAAATGACCCGCCGGTGCGATTGGCAAGCACCCAATAGTGAATCGGTGCCTCATAGTCGCCCTCGAGGGGGTACAGGAAAATATTCACAGGAATTCCACCGGGCAACTCGCGTAAAGCCCGGAAATGCATGCTGCTGCGCTCGCGGCCACTGACCGTTTTGCGGCTCGTGGTCGTTGCATCCATCGTCGGCAGGCCATCGGCGAGCAAAATAATATTATCGGGCGGTGGCGATAGCGTGGCGGCAACCTGCCAGGCCGCAACCATGTTGGTACCGTTTTCTGGAACAGTCCTGCGCAACACCCGCACTGCCTCGTCCAGCTGCGTGCTGTCATCCGCTTTGAGCCACAATCCGTCACTGCCTTTGATCACAGGCTCGACATCATTGTTGAACATGTAAATCTGGAATTCGCTGCCTTGCGGGAACTGTGCGGTCAGCCAGTCGACGCTGGCAACAACCTGGCGCCACTTTACAGCCCTGAGTTTATCGTCGTCGGACATGTTGCGACGTCTGATAATGTTGACGATCGTATCGTCGAGCATGCTCGCGGAACGGTCAACAAGAATAAGCGTACGCCTGCCACCGAGTTTTAGTCCCGTCAGATACTGACGGTCGCCATCGCCCTTGAACTCGCGTAACGACGAGCCATCTTTCGTTGACTCAATCTCAAGCGCCAGCAGTCGCTTCACCTCTTCCTCCAGCGATTTTATGTCGGTCTGGAGCTTTTCAATGCGCTCAATTTTCGCCAACGTCTCCGAGTCATACTGTGCAAGCTCCGCGCGTAGCTCTGCGATCAGGGCAATGATCTGGGCAATTTGCCCTTCTGCGGTCTCGGTTTCAGCTTCCAGTTCTTCGCGCGTGTTTTTCGCAACCACGAGGTTCTTTCGGCCCTCCAGGATCTCGACTTCGATCTTGCGTGTTTCCGACATCAGATCCGTCGGATCCTCCTCAGTCGTTTCCTTGACCTGTGCATTGATAATCATGAAGAACAGAATGACTGCACCAAAACCACAGCTCATACAGTCGAGAAACGACATGCTGAAAACTTCGAATGGCCTGCGCTTACGAGCCACTGCCACTCTCCATCGCAATCATGCGTAATTCGTAACCAGGCGTGCCAAGACGTATCAGATCACCAACCTGCAAGACTGCGGACCCGTCGATGTCATGACCATTGAGAAACGTCCCATAGCGACTGAAGTCGCGCACGATGCATTGACCGTTTTCGAACTGCAGCGAGCAGTGTCGGCGCGACACGCCCGGCATGTCTTGTTGCAGGTCGATACATCGTTCGCCGTCAACGGACTGTGAGCCCAGGGTCAACGGCTCGGATCCGATCGCATACGCGATGTTGTCAAACAGCAGGTGGGTCGGCTGGCCTTCATCGCGAACCGACTCTTCGACCCTGACCTCGACCGCTGACTGATCCCATGGCAACTGGCGGATCAGGCTAACCGCAGCACCTTCGTTTTTCATGGCCTGACATCGCGCAAGCAACCCACGTGCCGTCGCACCAGATTCCAGCATGAATAACTCACCGCCGACGCGCGCACTCAAAATATCAGCGAACCCGGGCAGTCGGGCAGCGCGATCGGTCAGTTGCAACGCCGGCATTTCATCGGCCCGAAATAACGCCCGCAAATTGCTGACAATCTGGTGGTAAACCGGTGCCGCTGCCGCAATGAATTCCAGCGTATTGAGCTCTGCTGTATGGGAGATTCCACGATAGTCGAGCTGCATCTCAACCTTGGCGCCCGCAGAGGCGGAAGCCACCCATTTATTCAAATTGTCCTGCAACACTTGCTCGGTTTCGGCGGTATGCAGTGGATCAAATCGCGACTGTTGTACGAATGCCTCTGCAATTGTACTCAGCCACGCCGCGTTAAGTGCGAGCACCCCACAGTCTTCGACGACCACCGACCGGTCTACCTGCGCCTGACCGCCTTGCGAAATCCTCGTCAACAGCGCCGTATGCAGGCTCAAATCGATATGAACGGGGACAGCATTCTTGTAATGGCGTCGCGTCGCCGCGACCGCCGCGTCTACCATTCCGACAATGGGTACATGCAATTCAGCCGCGATGCCGAGCAACAATCCGAGCTTGTCTGAACTCATGTACGCGGGCACAGCCAATACGACCTGGTCACTGTTTGCCGCGACCCTGGCCCAGGCTTGCTCGAGCTGACGGCTAACCAGGTCCGCCGCACTTAAATGTTGAAAGCGCTTATCCGCAAGCGAAGTTGTATCGAGGCTCGACCAGAATTTGTTCTGAATTCGACGTGGATTGATGCGAGCCTGGTCGAACGCTTCACCGCCTGTCGTTAACTGGTCGTCATCGAGTAGCGCGAACCCCGGCTCCCGATACAAAACGGCTTGCGAATCCTGGAACGTAATCCCGGCATCGTTCAGATGTGCGGCAAGGAGACTCATTTTCGCAACCGCCCGCTGCTCAGTCCGCCTTCATGTGCAAGATTAGCTTATCGTTGCAGTAGCTTTCACTGTCAAAAACAAGCCGCTCTTGCAGCAGCTGCAGCTGGTGGACAAGAAACATCAGAAAGATGCTGATAAGCAGTGCAATGAACGTTGAGTTAAACGCCACGCCGAGGCTCTGCGTAACGCCGGCGATGTCTCCCTGCACTGCCTTGTCAGCTTGTGCCAGCGCCTCACCGATACCGCGCACCGTCCCGATAAATCCGATCGACGGAATAGCCCAGGAGATGTAACGAATCATCGAGAGTTCGGACTCAAGTCGGTCTGCCTCTGATTCGCAGATAGTGTGCGTGCTGGTAGACACGTCCTGAATACTGCGAGTAGAACTGAATCGCCGTAACGCATTCAACAATGCTCGCGGCAGCAGCATTCGTTGGCTTTCTTCGGGCAAAGCCTGCACCTGGCGCGCAAACTCGCGAGTATCCTCCGGCAATATCCGCATGCCCTCCGCCACCGGAACGAGATCAACTTCCAGCAGGCGGCGCTCGGCGAGAATTTGCGAGGCCTTGAATCCCATAATCGCCAACGCCCACAAGCCGAGGATAAAACAGGCTTCCTGCTCAAAGTCCTTGATCAGAACTGATATGTGCCTTTCCCGAACGTGGTCCGGATCTGCGGCCACGGCGGCGTTTTGTTCTTCGATCATTTGAGCCGCGTTCGGTCGAATAACGGTCGTATAGAAAGCATGTACCAGGATGATCGCGATGATCAGGGCGAACAGCTGATAAACGAATTCGATCGGAATATTTTTTTTGTTCATATTTTATGTATCGGGCTAAATGTCAGTAGGAAATGCGATGGACTGATCGGCCGGAATATCTTCACTGGGCCTGAAATCATCATCCGCGTCGGAATAGGTCTGTTCGTCAAGGTCTGAATCATCCACATCTTCGGCCTCAACGACTTCATCAGCTTCGGCCTGAGTCTCCTCGGCCTCAACGACTTCATCAGAATCGGCATCCTGTGCCCATGATGCGGCGGCAAGCATGGTGCCCAGCAACAGCGCTATTAGAATTCGATGCACATCAGGTCCTTTTCTATTGCGGTCTTTGATCTATAGACAGCATAGAACAGCAATTGTCTCACGAATTTCTATTCTACATTCCTGGCGATGCGGAAGCCGACGTCCGGACGAGGGCTGGCGCCGTAGTCCCGGAAGCTCAAGCGCAATTCCAACTCGCCCGAATGGCGCCAACTCGAGCCACGTATGACGTAATTTGTACCATTGTCCGGACCGTAAGGATCGACCACCGGCGTCTTGATGCCCGGTGTTGGAACGCTGTAGAAATCATTCACCCACTCAGCAACGTTGCCGCTGCCATCATGGATGCCTAATTTATTCGGCACGAATCTTCCAACGGGCGCTGTGGATGCAAAACCATCGTCATAGCGCGGCAGTGTTGATGGCACGACGCCGGAAGCAGCTTTGTCAGCAAAATTGCCACTATCATCAGCAGGCGGCATTTCGGCGCCCCACTCAAATCGTTGGGCTTTGCCGCCGCCCTCATACCGAATTGCCCAGACCCATTCAGCCTCAGTTGGCAGGCGATAGCCGTTAGTAAACGGTCGCACAGCAACCCAGTCACCGAACTTCTCCTCATACGCGGGCTTCAGGCCCTCTCTCGCACTAAGCCAGTTGCAGTACTGCGCCGCATCGGACCAGGTGACATTTGCGACAGGGTTGTCGTTACCGGCCATTGACGGGTTGATATCGGATCCGGAATCGTGGCCGGGGCGAAACTGAAGGAACTCCCGGTTGGTCACTTCGTTCACGCCAATGAAATACGGCTTCGTCAGAGTGACTGGCACAAGCACTTCATTGGCACGCCGACCCTGCTCTGACCGGGACGATCCCATCATGAAAGTTCCTGGCTCCACGCGCCGCAACGATTTTCCATCCGACGTCTTTACGAGAACCTCGATCTTCTCTTGCGCTATTGCCTCATGCGATCTCAGCCTGGCGGAAACTGTCTGTGGGTACCCCGGTCTTGGCGTAATCGTTCGTGACCAGGACTCGTAACCAGACATCCTGACTTCAACACGGTGTGGTTCGGAACTCAGCCGGAGCGTCGACGAACCGGTACCGCGCGCCTGCCCATCGACATATACCGTGGCATTGGCTGGTTGAACGTTGACCGTGAGCGTGCCGGTTCGCGCCGACAAATCCACCGTGATCGAGTCGCTCGCGGCCGCATCCAGCCGGATCTTTCGACTCGTATTGCCATAGCCTGCCTTCGACAGCCCTATTTCATAGTCAACGCCTGGCGATAGTGACAGTGTCATTGGTGATTGCCCGCGATAACGCCCATCGACCGTCACATTGGCCGCGCGCGGTATCGACTTGACCAGTAATTTGGCATTGGCCGGCTCCAGCCTGATCATTGGCAGTCCCTGATCGACATTGGGTTTGGCCACTACCGTGCCGTCCCACGCTTTGAAGCCGTCGCGAACGACGCTGACCTGGTGGGTTCCCTCGAGCAACTCGACAACCGCGGGAGTAATTCCAATTTTCTGATCCCCGGAAAAAATAGCAGCGCCCGGAGGATCGGAGCGCACATCGACATTGGACCATCGTCGAACGAGCTGAACGTGCAACTCCTCGGAAGTACCAAGCCCCGGGACGTTTACCACGTCGCCAAACGGCAAATATCGTTCGGCCTGGACACTGACGCTGTGCTCACCCGGTTGTAACTCGACCGGGCCAAAAGGGGCATCGCCGACCAAAGTGTTGTCAATCGACACGACCGCGTCGATTGACTGGTCGGTTACAACCGTAAGCCGACCCGGCAATCGCCGCATTTTGATTTCGATTGTCTTGCTTGGCTCATCGCCGACTTCGAAGTTCTGACTTACGTCGTAGTAACCCTGCTTCCCGACACTGACCACGTACTCGCCACTGCGCAGGAGAATCCGATCGCCAATGGGCATGCGAAACCAACCACCGCTGATTGAAATGTCGTCGGGTTCAGCTGGATCGACATCGAAGCGAATAGACTTTGACGAAAACAGCAGATAGGCGGTGCCGAGAAGAATGACAAGCGCGACTCCGACAATCGTTTTTAGACGGCTGTGTTGGGCTTCAGCGACTGCCGCCTGGGTCTCCGCAGCACGCCTAAACGCCGTTGGCGCAATAGTCTCGTCCGCTGCTGCCGACGCGATATCTCGATTTTCCGGCGGCTGTGTAACGTACGCGCTATCTTCGAGACGCACGTCGAGCGTCAGCCGATCCTCGGTCGCCGAAACCTGAATGCGACTACCAAAAAACTTGAGTTCATCCTTGTCTCGAAGTCGAGTACTCGCACTCAGCGTATCACCATTGAGTTGCATCGATTCGTCTTGCCCGAAAGGCTGCACGAAGGGGACTCCATCGAGCAAATCCAGCAACATGACTGGCCCACCGCCCGGCCCCGGTAGCCTCAGCGCGCAATCGCTGCCCGTTCCGACGCGAAGCGGCAAGTCACGTGCATCGATGCGCCGCTCGCCCTCAACGTCCCTTACAAACAGGTGGTCAAAACTCAAATCGTTTCCTCACAACGCACAACAACCGGCTCTGACTCGAGCTCCGGCGCGACTCGAAACTCAAGACGGACATCCCGATAACCGGCCCGACTGCCCACCGCCACATAGGTACCTGGCCGCAATTTTATTTCACGGGAATGGAAGCTGCCTAGCTTACCAATTCTGTAGATGGATACGTCAGTAGCGTTGTCAGAGACGAGTTCTACAGCGAGCGGGGTTGCAGCACGTTTGAGCAAACGCGATAGCTGGTCACGTTGGCCCGCCAAACGCGGCCCGATGCTCGGCATGCGTGTGATATCAACAACCAGACCGGTCGCCCTGCTCATCGTGCTCGGCGCACTAAGGCTATCCGGCTTTTCGATGAAACCCTCAAGCCTGGCATGCAAAGCAGACATTTCTTGGGCCCGGCCTAGCCCTTGTTGCGCGAACGCCAGGTTGCCGTCGATCTCGAGAATACGGGTATATGTCTCGACTGCTACTTCCCATTGCTCATTCTGCTCTTCAGCGCCTGCCTGTTTCTCAAGCGCCGCGATACGATCAAGTCGCAAACCCTGGTCCACTTGCATCAAACCATCGGCGGGTTCCGGTGAGTCCGGCATAAGTTTCTGCGCCATGCGAAAAGCTGCGCGTGCGGCCGGATAGTCTCCTTCTTCTACGGCGATCAATCCTTCTGTCATGCGAGAATCGAATTCCATTTGAGTGATCGTCCCGAGCACACGTGTAAGTCCGACCTGCGCCGGCTGCCACTCGGGATCCAGTTCAACCGCCCGCTCGAAACTTTGACGGGCAGCGTCAAGTTCCAACTCGTTCTCGTATGCAAGCCCCCGATCAGTCAGCGACAGAACCTCACCAAGATTCCTGGCGCGTGCATACCCTGACTGTGCTACCGAATTTCCGGGACTGATGGCGACTGCCAGCTCAAACAAGCGCAATGCTTCGATCGTGTCGGCATCCTCAAGCGCTCTCTGTGCATCGCTCAAGGTCTTCGAAAACACTTTATCTACTTCCTCCAGCAGAGGCTCGACTATTGTCGTCGCTTGCTGGTATTTCTGAGTTGCCAGGTCATAGTCTCGTGCCAGGTATGCTGCATCACCCTCCGCATACACTGCCTGCGCCTGCCTGAATTGAAGACCACCCCAACGTTGCACCGCTCGCTTTTCAAGCGTATTCATTTTGGATAGTAATCCGCCAAGCACCGCCTCAGTCTCTGCCCTGGCCTGGACGCGATCGTCACGCCCCCTCAGATCTTCGACGTTTTCCGTGAAATCAACCTGGCTCTTGCCCTGCTCTTTGGCAGAGTTTTCTTCTGCCTCCTGTCCCTGAGATGCAGTGACCTCCGGATCATTGCTCGTAACCGAACCGGGTAAAAAGAACACAACACCAATCAGGATCACGAGCAAGGCAGCAAGTGCGACACCGACTGTTTTGGGATTTATACCGGAAGTTTCGCTCTTGGCCGCAGATGGGGAGAGCGCAGCCCTGCCAGACGGCGCATGCGTTGTCTCGCTGATAGCGATGACCTCATCGCCCTGTGGCAAACGATCCCCCGCATAGCTGGCCGGTGCCGGAGCCGCGGCGAAACCTGCGGCTTCCAAAGTGGCGACAACTGTTTCCGCATCTGGTCGTTCCGACGGGTCCTTATCCAGCATGTTGGCAACCAGTCGTTGCACGCTGGTCGGTATCGGCGTGCCATCTGCCGCTGCGATCGTTGGTGGTACGAGTTCCTTAATATCCCTGGCTGTTGACGCCGAAGAATATGGCGAACGACCAGTCACGAGTTCATAAATCAGACCACCGAGTGCAAAGATATCGTCTGCCGCCTGCGGCGCCTCGCCGACGAGGCTCTGCGGACTGGCGGAGATTAGCGAACCACCATCGGCATCATCACCCTCTCGTGCCGCAGCCCCAAAATCAATCAGGTACGGAGCACCGTTTTTATCAATAAGGATATTTGCCGCTTTGATGTCACGATGAATCACTCCCTTGCCATGCGCGTATCGCAACGCATCCGCTACGAGTGCCATGGGAGGCAAGATGTCACCAGGCGGGGCGCCACCAAGCACGCTAAGATCGGGCCCATCTACATACTGCAGCGAGTAGAACGGCGCATCGGAACTCTCGTGATACTCGAACACGCGCACGATGTGCGCGTGCATCAGGCGGATGCTCGTTTGCCATTCTTTGCGGAAACTGCTCGGTGCCAGTCGGTCGCTAACGAGGATCTTGAGTGCGACTGATGCACGAGTCAGCTTGTCCGACGCCAACCACGTTTCAGCCGCGCCGCCGGCACCCAGCTTTCTGACGAGGGTATAGCGGCTGGCAAGTTCGGTTCCTTGCTTTAGGTCTCGCATCGAATGCTAGTCGCTCATCCCGAAGGTTCTGGGACACGCACTGGCTGGCTGACCTCGACCGCTTCAACGAAACCTGTTTCGGCCTCGTAGATATTCTTGAGCAAGCGTCGCCAGCTCTCGTACTGAGCCGCTGCCGTGCCCGTAAGTCGCCGAGTTTCTCCCTCAACCGTTACGACCATGGGAGCCGCCTCGGCCCCGAAGGACTCGGATAGCTCCTTGATAGACTCGATGTGCATCTTGGCTTCGGAACGGCGAGTAAAGCCGGACATCATCGTTTGGATACCTTCGCCAATTGCTATGTTTTGCAGGTTGCCTTTCATACGCTGCCTTGACCGACTGCTGTCGCCGGTGTCTACAGCCAGCGAGCCTGCGACAACAACTGCGCCTATCAACGTCTGTAACATGGCTGAACGCTTAACCTGTCGGTAGTTGATAGTTTCCTCACGCGACACTTTTCGCCAGGAATGATAAGGAATGGCGATGCCGTAATAGAAATTGGCGTAATGCTCATTGAGGGTGTCGACAACGAGCCTGTCTCGCTCCCGAATCTGGCGCAGACGGTCTACAGACGGGTCGTTCTCGGCCGGCAGCCGAACAATATCGAGTTCACCGTTTTCGTCTTCCGCAAGATGTTCACCGTATTCGCGTGGTGCCATGTCTGCAAAGAACTTCAATTCTGCTACTTGCCGAAGCTCGCGAATATCCTCCGGCGGCAGGTTTTTGACAAATACTCGCAAATCATTGGCAACGTCGTTGAAAACTTTTTGATAAGGGTCCTGTCGCCGGTCTCGATTCTCCGAATATGAAGATAAGCCCGTTTGCGCCGAATAGGTTTTACTGAACCAGTGGCTGCCACGTGCATCGGCGACTGAAACGTCAATTTCAACATACTCACCATCAGATTCTCTGATCTGGCCACTAACGAGTATGTCGGTGTAAGCACTCCGCGATGGAACCACACGCACAGCGCCCCAATGACCTGTGCCCTGAAGCGTATTTTTCAGGTGGTATGGGAGATAACGCGCTTCGGCGGAGCGGATTTCGGCATAGACGCCTGTGTCCTCCGGGTCGTTATCTTCCGGAACACCATCAACAAACTCGGTGATACCGATATCCAGCAGCATCGCCTCATCGGGCGGCGCTTCGGCAACAATGAGTTTTGTTTCTTCTGCTGTGACGACCTCTTCGACCGCGCACGCACCCAGATACAGCAGCAGCGGGCACAGCAGCCATGTCTTATGCACTGAACTCAAACCAAGATCCTAGTTTCCTGAGTATTTGCGATACTCTGCCCACAGTCGCTCGCGTAATGCCGGATCATCCTCAGACAATGCAGCCTCGCGCAATTGCCGGGCGATAATGTCGTCGTCAACCATGACCGGAATATCTTCCGGAGTGCGTTCACGAATCTGTTCGTCGGTCATGTCGCCGATCGGTGACTCGGGCAATGCACCGTTATTTGCAACGGCAATGCCCCCGGTTGAATTGCCACTCTGCTCACCCAGGCTAATGCCGCCATCACCTTCAACGCCCTCTCCAAAGCCTTCCGTATTTCGGCTCACAGACGATATTTGCCCTTGCTCTTCCATCAGGACTTCGTCAAAACCGCCGATGGATTTATCAAGTTCCTTGCCAAGCCGTTCGGCACGCTCCGCGCTGCTCTCCGACGGGAATTCGGCCACTTCACCGGCACCTCCAGTTCCCTGAACCGCAGATTCTTCCCCTTCAGAAGAGGCTCCGCCCGCGTTACCGCCACCACTGGACTCGCTCGCGCTGTCGCTCTCCGACGACGCTGCACCACCGCCGATACACTCGCCATCCTGGCCCATGCCGCCAACACCACCCGGCAATGATCCAGTGTCGCCGCATTCTTCAGTCGAGTTGCTCTCGGTTTCGTCTTCCCAGTCGCTGCTGTCCTCAGCGTCGCCGCCGCCACTAGTCGATTGTTCTCCACCTGCTTCTGCGCCCTCGCCGGCGCCGCCAGTACCCGGCATCGGCGGAGGACCGGCTGCTTCATCACCAGGGAAACTGCCAATTTCACCGCTCGATCCGTCGCCACTGTCTGCGCCCGTGGGACCGCTTTCCGATCCATCACCCGGCGAACCACCGCTCGGCATGGGCGGTGCAGGAGTACCAGCATCGCCAGACGAGCCGTCGCCCTGGCTCGGGCTGGGCGGTTGCGATCCGCCACTGGACGGCGCACCACCGCCCGAAGGAGACGGAGGAGACGGCATACCACCGCTCGGCGGAGGGGGCATTCCACCGCTCGGCGGAGGAGTCGAAGAACTCTGTTCCTTGCAGCCGAAGCTAACGAGCAAGGCCAGGGAAACAACCACCATTGGCTTGGCCCAGCCCGGAACAGATTTGAATAATCGAGTTTGCATCATCAACCTTGCCCTCTCATCGCGAGGTGTATCTGTAGGCATTGGAGCCCTCAAACGCTGTCTGAGTTCCATCGGAATCAACAGCTTGATCGCCCCAGCAAGGCGCGATCTGCATGCGATGACGATAATACGCCACCGGCATGCGATCAACACCTATCATTAACCAATATGTTAACGCCTGGATTGCGCAGACGTTGACGTCTAAATAGCTGTTTTTGTTAAATATCCTGGTCAGGAATAGCCCGCCTGGCCATGACCTTGCGAAACAGGATCAGCGACAGATCGTCGGGCTTGCTGGGTTGGCCATCATTGCCGCCGGACATGCGCTGCTGTGCGAGCGAAATGACCCGGTTCGCGGCTTCGTCGAGAGGGCCCTTGCGAATTCTGCCTATGATCTCGTCAAAGTGGACGTTATCCGTAAGCCCATCGCTCGCAAGCATGATGGTATCGCGGGGCTTGAGCACCACTTCCGTACCCACGTCTATGCGCATGTCAGGCGTACCAAGAAAATTGGAGACCAGGTGTCTCTCTGCATGATGCAGTGCCTCTCGCTGGTCAAGAAAGCCCGCCTCTACGGCAAACCCTGTCGGAGAATGCGGCGTGGTCTGGAGCTTGATGCGACCGCGCTGCCCGACGACAACTGCTTCTGAATCGCCGATTTGATAGGCCCGCACTGTCAGTCCCTCAATCGTAATTACAGTCAACGTCGTTGCGGAGCCATTACCAAGATCCATAACTGCAGTATTCGCTGCCTCGATACCATCCATGATGGTGGTTCGCATCAGGAATGTTCTGTCCGTCGAGGCCTGCAATGCGCCAACAAGCGTGGAAACCGCGGCTAATGACGCTTTTTTGCCGGCCGGCAGCCCCCCTGCTCCGTCGGCCACGATCAATACCGACGCCTGCGGTCCATAAGAGACGACTGCAACCGTATCCTCGTTTTGCGTCTCTTTGTCCGGCGAACGACAGGTATAAGCCACCACCTTACCTCCGGCGACGGACGCAAAGCGCAGATCGGGCCCGCTGGCTCCATCAAGCAACATGGTTTCGTCAATCACGACGCACTGGCTCCCGGCACCATGCACAGTAGTTCCAGAACTCTTTTGCTATCCCCCATTTGCAGGCTTTGCAGCTATGTCTGCTGCCCGGCAGTTTCCATGCACGGCGCACCTTGGTTCGACACCACGGGCAATAGCGCATAAACGGCATTAACGGGTTCCTGCAACTTGTATTCGAACATCGCGCGCTGTAGCGCTTGTCGGGGTAATGCCGTGTGCTTTCCTCAACAAATCCGGGGCCATAACACCAGGCACAATAATCCCAGTCATTCTTGACGCCACGCTCGCAACGCGGGCAAGTCGAGGGCATCTTCGATTCAGAACCACGCGTCGGATTCTCAAAGCCGCACCAGGGGCAGGCCTGCATGCTCTCCGCAACCGGGCCCTCACAATTGCGGCAATGGTGACTCGTGTCGAGCGCCTTGCGATACAGACCCTGGAATTCGCGCCATTGCACTTGTCGCCAGGCTGAGCCATTGCGAGTAACGGCCTTCGCCCTGGGCTTCTTCTGCCGTCTGGCCTTGCTCTGCAGGCGTTCGAAGTCCGCAAGCATCTGGATTGCATTTCGATATCGCTTCGCGGGATCAAGCTGAATGGCTTTCTGCAACATAACCACAAGCTCCGGCCGCATTCGCGCAACGAGTTTATCGTGCCCGACCATAGGCCACTCGAATGGCCACTCGGGTAATTTGCCTGAGAAAAGGCGATACAGGACAAGCCCGATCGAAAAGACGTCCGACTGGAATTTCGGGCGGCCCATCGCCTGTTCCGGCGCGATGTAATCGATTGTGCCGGAGCCCGACGCCTTGAGCGTGCGTAGGCTGACCTTGGCGAATCCAAAGTCTGCCAGCTTGAGTTGATTGCCAGGAAACAGAATGAAGTTTTCAGGTTTGATATCGCAATGAATTATTTTATTTTCGTGAGCATAGGCCAGCGATGCTAGAGCCTGACCGGCGAGGTCCAATGCACGCGCGCTCGAAATGCGCCGCTCTATACGATCGGCGAGCGATTCTTCACCAAGCTCCATCGCGATTACGAAATGATCGTCGATGTAGCTGGCATTAATGACGGAGAGAATATTCGGATGCTTTAGTTTGGCTGCAACCCGTACCTCATGCAGAAACTCTTCCTCTCCCGTGTGGTCACCCGACTTTGGAATCTTGAGCGCAACTCGAGTCTTGTGAATTGGGTCAAAGGCGCGATATACATCGGCGAGCGGCCCCGACGCTATACGCCCCAGAATGCGGTACTTGCCAATTTTTTGACGTGCTCTAAGCATATGACTGGCTATCTTCCCTGACTCTTCTAACGGCGGCCGCCCACCCGGACAGCAACACCAAGCGCCGATCATCTGTCATTGCCGGCTCAAATACGACGTCACGTTGCCACATTGATTCGATCTCGTTAGCGGACTGAATAACACCGCATTGAACACCCGCGAGATATGCCACTCCTAACACTGTGGACTCCACGTTCTTCGGCCGCTCCACCGGAATGTCGAGAATATCGGCCAGAAACTGCAAGAACCAGTCATTCGCCACCATGCCGCCATCAACACGGATGATGGAAGGTGCGACGCCGTCGTCCGACATTGCATCCACAAGATCCCTGGTCTGGAACGCGATCGACTGCAGTGTCGCCGTCACTATTTCGTTGCGCCCGCTACCTCGAGTCAACCCCAAAATTGCGCCACGCGCATGTGGGTCCCAGTACGGCGCGCCCAGTCCTGCAAATGCTGGTACGACAATAACGTCGTCGACGACGCCTGTTGATGCGGCGATGCCCCCTGTTTCTGCAGCCGAGTTGATAATTTTCAGTTCGTCGCGCAACCACTGTATCGCCGAACCGGCAACAAACACGCTGCCTTCCAGCCCATAGGTAACCTCACCGCCTATCCGGCTTGCAACCGTAGTCAACAGCTTGTTTCTTGACGTCAACGCCTCCAGGCCTGTATTTGCAATGACAAAGCAACCCGTACCGTAGGTGCTCTTGGTCACACCTTGGCGCAATCCCGCCTGGCCGATAAGCGCGGCCTGCTGATCTCCGGCAATGCCGAGAATCGGCACGACCGCACCTATGGCCGCAGCATCCGTTTCACCGAAGTTCGCGGCGCAATCAAGAACCTCGGGCAACATGTTGCGAGGAACATCAAACAGCGACAGCAGTTCATCATCCCACTGCTGCGTATGAATATTGAACAGCAGCGTTCTTGACGCATTGCTCGCATCGGTAGCGTGTACACGACCACCTGTAAGCCGCCACAGTAGAAAACTATCGACCGTTCCGAATGCGAGTTTGCCGCGACGCGCCAGGTCGCGCGCTCCGGCGACGTTGTCGAGTATCCAGGCGATTTTCGTCGCTGAGAAATACGGGTCGAGCCGCAAACCGGTTTTCGCACTTACCATCGGCTCCGCAGCATCGTTCCTGAGCTTCTCACAGATATCTGCTGTACGCCGATCCTGCCAGACAACAGCGTTATAGACGCATTGCCCTGACTCTCTGTCCCAAACCAGCGTCGTTTCCCGCTGGTTCGTAATTCCTATTGCGGTGAGATCCCGGGCAGTCGTGCCCAGATCCTGCATCGCCTGCCGGGTAACCGCGTGCACCGAAGACCAGATGTCCTCAGGATCATGCTCCACCCAGCCAGGCTGTGGATAAATTTGTGCAAACTCCTGTTGCGCACTTGCCTGGACTTTCACCGCATGGTCATAAATAACGGCTCGACTGCTGCTCGTCCCCTGGTCGATCGCCAGCAAGAATTGTCCCCTCATTTGTCTTAGGCCTCGCCAAGTTCGGCAATATTTCGAAAGTACTCCAGCGCGTCGGGGTTAGCGAGCGCCTCAGTATTTCTTACAGACTCATCGTGTACAACAGAACGCACTGCGAGTTCTACAATCTTTCCGCTCTTGGTCCTCGGAATATCTGCTACGGCAATGATTTTTGCCGGTACGTGTCGCGGCGTCGTGTTCTCGCGAATTACCTTGCAAATTCGGCTGCGCAGATTGTCATCGAGGCTGACTCCTGACCGCAGCACAACAAATAAAACGACCCGTACGTCGTCATCCCAGTCTTGTCCAATGGCAATACTTTCGACAACTTCGTCCAGTTTTTCCACCTGGCGGTAGATCTCTGCCGTACCTATTCGAACACCGCCGGGATTAAGCACCGCATCAGACCGACCATAAATAATGAGCCCGCCTTGTTGCGTCAATTCGGCAAAATCCCCGTGCGCCCACACGCCCGGATACCGTTCAAAATACGCGGCGCGATAGCGGGCATTGCCTGCGTCGTTCCAGAAGCACACCGGTGCCGATGGAAATGGTCTTGTGCAAACGAGTTCGCCATGTTGTTGCACAACTGAGTTGCCGTCCTCATCAAATATTTCAACAGCCATACCAAGTCCGCGGCACTGCAACTCGCCGCGCTGCACTGGCAAAATCGGGTTACCGATTGCGAAACAACTCAGGATATCGGTTCCGCCCGCGATCGACGCAAGCTGCAGATTCTCACCAATCGCATCGTAGACATAGTCAAAGCTTTCCGGAGCCAGTGGCGACCCTGTAGAAAGCACTGCGCGCAACTGCCGAAGGTCAAACTCCTCCCCGGGTCTGACGCCCGCTTTCTCGAGCGCCGATATGTATTTCGCGCTCGTCCCAAATACTGTAACTGCCTCTTGCTCGGCCATCGTCCAGAGCACGCGGCCATCGTCAAGGAACGGCGAACCATCGAAGAGCACCAGCGTTGCGCCCGGAGCCAGCGCACTTACCAGCCAATTCCACATCATCCAGCCGCAGGTCGTGAAATAAAACAGTCGATCCCGGTCGGAGATATCCGTGTGCAGGACATGCTCCTTGAGATGCTGCAGCAAAGACCCGCCGTGACCATGAACGATGCACTTTGGAATGCCGGTAGTTCCCGATGAGTACATGACATACAAAGGATGATCGAAATCGACCGGAACGAAACTCAATTCCGAGTTGGCTATCGCGAATTCCCGCCACTCGACTGCGTTACTGACCGCCGACAGATCATCGTTATCGCTAAGGAACCGCGAGATTACCGTGGTTGAAATACTCGGAATTTTTTCGACGATCCCTGCAACGACGGGCAACGAATCAATGCGCTTACCGTTGTAATAATAGCCATTGGTCGCGAACAGCACCCTGGGCTCTATCTGTCCGAACCGATCTACCACACCATTGACACCGAAATCTGGTGAGCATGAAGACCAGGTCGCTCCGAGGCTTGTCGTCGCCAGCATGGCAATGATGGCTTCAGGACAGTTTGGCAAGAAACCCGCGACGCGATCGCCCTTAACCACTCCGGATCTTTGCAACCCGGCCGCGACATCCGCGACGGCCTGTCGCAACTGATCGAAACTCAGTTCGCGCCGAACACCATTCTCGCCAAAGAAAATGATGGCGGCACGATCACCTTCATGGCGCAGGAGGTGAGCGGCGTAATTGAGCTGGCTGCCAGCGAACCAACCAGCATCCATGATGTTATCCGGACGTGACAATATCGTTGTTGCCGGAGTGTCAAACCGAACATCGCAAAACTCGCAAAGTGCTTCCCAGAATGCGGCGGACTCATCGATCGACCATTGGTAAAGGTCATCGTAATTATCGAAACCATGCTTGTGCATGAACCGATACATTGCCGTTGCCCGTACCTGGTCCGGGCTTGCTTGCCATAGCACTCGGTTCGTGGACATCTCCGGCCCTGCGCTAGAACGGCACGCCGACAGACTTGCACAAGAACCTCATGAAAGGTTCCGCTGCTTTGAAAGACGACTCTACCTTGCGCTGAAACTGTGGACTCAGGCAGTCGTCCCTTTTCATATTATTTACCGCTATAAAACTCTTGCGCTTGATGTCGTCAATATACACATGATTCTTATCGAAACCGCGCGGCGGTCGCGTCAATGACTCTCCTCCGAGCTCGAAGTGTCGGGAAAACACCTTGTCGCCGGACGCCCGCCCCCAATCCCCTGGCCTGGCTACAATACGCTCGCGAACCGCACGCAGCGCAACCGGGTCCGGGCGCCACATTCCTACACCGATGAACATGCTTTGCGGATCGATGTGCACGTAGTACCCCGGCGAATGAACGTCCTTCGCCTGCTCATGGCGAAACTGAATACCAATGTTGGTTTTGTAAGGCGGCGTGTTTTTGGCAAAGCGTGTATCCCGATAAACGCGCATCAACGAGCCACCCATACGAGTTGGCTGAGCAACAAAATGCGGCGCTATCTCATGCAGGGGATCCTGCATTGACTGTATGAACCGCAGCGCGACATCAAGCACCTGCTCTTCGTAGCGGCTCTTGTTTTCTTTAAACCACTCGCGATTGTTATTCGCGGCCAGGGCTTCCAGAAAAGCAAGCGTTTCCGTCGCGAATTTCGCGTAGCGCGGTACGGCTGTCACACCTATCCCTTGCCCGAAACGGCCTGCGGGTTCGGAAACATATCCGACTCGTCCTCTCCCTCGCGTTCGGTCAGGCAAGTGAAGTCCTTTTCCACGAGTATGGTCAGCTTTCCGCCATCATCGAGAAATTGTTCACCCTGCATCGAGACTTGCTCTGTCGATGCCCAGGCCAGAGCCATCGCTTCGGGCACCCTGACCGTGATGACACGATCGGAAAATGACGCATCGGGTTGAACGGTGGCCGGGTTGCTTTCCAGCTCATAACCGAACTCGCGTCCGTCGGGAAACTCTGTGCGAGCCTTCACAAGTCCGTCGGCATGAAAGGAATCAACCTCACCACGTGTAAGTCGCAGTCGTATTGAGTTATCGCGAATTCGAAGTTTCATATCGTATTGTCGTAATCGTTATGGAATACGCATTAGATCACGATTGGGCGAGGTCTGGTAAAGCCTCATGGCCTTCAGGCAGCAGCAGCTTGCTGCCGCCTTCGCGCGGCCAGTCCAGCCAAACCATTACCTGCCGTCGCTTGCAGGGAATTATCTGACGTACAACCCAAACCGACCATGAGAAGACCCGGCCGGTCAGTTGCTGTCTATTCAGCCATTACGTTTTCGGCTTGTGGGCCCTTTTGGCCCTGGGTGACTTCCATTGAAACGCTTTGACCCTCTTTGAGGGTCTTGAATCCTTCCATCTGGATAGCGCTGTGATGGACAAATACGTCGGGTCCGCCTTCGCGCTCAATAAACCCAAACCCTTTATCGTCGTTGAACCATTTAACGGTTCCTGTAACTCTTTCGCCTGACATATATACCTCGTAACAGAATCACCGCCCGAGAGCGGCTCTATCGCTTGCCTGGTAACCCCCAGCCCACACATAGTTTACTCAACTTCTCACAGCAAGGCCAAAAATAGGTAAGATTGCCGTACCTGATCCTGCGGTCTTTTTGATACGTGAATAATGACTGATAGCTTGGACACTGATATGCAGAACCGCCAGGTCGCGACCTGGCTGTTTGTGTGCTGTGGCCTTGTGTTCGCGATGGTCATCCTCGGCGGCGTCACACGCCTCACCGGTTCGGGTCTCTCAATGGTCGACTGGAAGCCAATTATGGGGTGGTTGCCTCCGCTGACCGACGCGGATTGGCAGCGCGCATTCGACATGTACAAACTCTCTCCGGAGTTTCTGAAGGTCAACTCACACATGGATGTGCATGCCTTCAAGGGGATCTTCTGGCTTGAATTCCTGCACCGTTTGCTCGGTCGCACGATCGGCATCGTTTTTGCCGTGCCTTTTGTTTACTTTCTGGCGAAAGGCTATGTCGTCAGGCGCGAGTGGCCAAAATACCTGTTGATGTTTGTACTGGGCGGTCTACAGGGCGTACTCGGCTGGTACATGGTAAAGAGTGGCCTCGTCGACAACCCGCACGTCAGTCAATATCGCCTGACAGCCCACCTCGTCGCAGCGATCCTGATTTACGCTTACATGTTATGGGTGGGTTTGTCACTGCTGGACCCAAGGTCTGACAGGCAGCACCACGCCTGGCACGGCAGAACCATACTTCTCACCGCACTCGTAGCGCTTACAATCATTTCGGGCGGTTTTGTTGCGGGCCTCAAAGCGGGAGAAATCTACAACACATTTCCGATGATGGGCAGCTACTGGATCCCGCCCGGCCTGCTGGCGCTGGAACCTGTCTGGCGGAATCTGTTTGATAACATGACAACGGTGCAGTTTGATCACCGTATCCTGGCCATTTCGACACTTGTGATTATCGCTGTCTATTGGACCAAGGCTCGCAAGGTCGAATTCACCGGGCGGTCACGCCTCGCCGCAAACGCGCTACTGGTTACGGCAACTCTGCAGGTAATGCTTGGAATATCGACGCTGCTGCTCAGCGTACCGACCTTCCTGGCGGCTGCTCACCAGGCGGTGGCGTTGCTCCTTTTCACGGTCGCGCTATATCTAACACACAGTCTTCGGTAATTACCCATGTGCGACAATACTCATTTCGGCCACCATTAATATCATGTCAACTGAATCAAATATTCCACACGGCTACGAGCAGGTTTGTTTCGACGCCGAGCTCATTCAGCGCTATGACGGCCGCGGTCCAAGATACACGTCATACCCAACGGCGCTGCAGTTCACCGAGCAGGTGAATGAAGACGCCTATCGTGCCAACGCGTTGCAAAGTAACGCCAGCGGTGTGCCGCTGTCGCTGTACGTGCACATCCCGTTTTGCCACACGCTTTGCTATTACTGTGGCTGCAACAAGATAGTCACGCACAACCAGGAGCGCGTAGAAAAGTACCTCGAAAACCTGTATCGGGAAATCGATATGCAGGCGGAGCTTTACGACAAAGGTCGCAAAGTCGAGCAACTGCACTTTGGCGGCGGTACGCCAACCTACCTGGATGAGGCACAACTTCGCAAACTGATGCAGAAACTCGGCAGTGCATTCAATCTCGATGACCATGATAGCCGCCAATTTTCTATCGAGGTCGATCCGCGCACTGTGGACAGTGATGGCATTCGCTTGCTCAGTGAGTTGGGCTTTAACCGCCTGAGCATGGGCATTCAGGACTTCGATCCCAAGGTGCAAAAAGCCGTCAACCGCATCCAGACAACGTCCGAGGTTATTGCCCTGGTCGAAACCGCGAGGGCAGCCGGTTTCAAGTCAATTTCGTTCGACCTGATCTACGGTCTCCCACATCAGACAGTGGACAGCTTTGATGCGACGCTCGATCAGGCTATCGCAATGCGCCCCGACCGTTTCGCCGTATATAACTACGCCCACCTGCCACAGCGGTTCAAAGGGCAGCGCATGATTAACGCTGAGGACATTCCGGCGCCAGAGACCAAGCTGGATATCCTGCACCGCACGATCGATCGCCTTGCTGCAGCAGGCTATCTATATATTGGTATGGATCATTTCGCGCTGCCGGAAGATGAACTCGTGACGGCACGTCGTGGTGGCACTTTGCAACGCAACTTTCAGGGCTACTCAACGCACCGTAACTGCGACCTTATTGGCGTTGGCGTTAGTTCGATCAGCAGCGTCGGAAACGTGTTTTCGCAGAACTCTGTTACAACAATGGAGTACGAGTCATTAATTGAAGACGGAAAGCTGCCCGTCAAAAAGGGTGTTGCTATCGACGATGATGACTTGTTACGAGCCGAAGTCATCCAAGCGCTGATGTGCTACGACGAGCTGGTCTTCGATGATTTCGATGCGCAGCATAATGTCGATTTTCGCGAGTACTTCGCCGATGAAATCAAACGGCTGCAGCCGCTGGCCGAAGATGAGCTTATTGCGCTCGAGGCCGACGCAATACGCATCAAGGCCAAAGGGCGACTGCTGCTTAGAAACATAGCGATGGTCTTCGATCGGCACATAAACGCCGCAGAAAACGACAATCGCTTCTCGCGAGCTATCTGATAGCTAAACTTGCGTCAGCCAGTTGTGCGTATCCGGCGCCTGTCCGAAGTGAATTGCCTGTAACGCCGAACGGAGTTTCTCGGTATTCGGCCCGGGCTGACCGTCCCTGACAAGAATCTCCTTGCCTTCGTAGACAAGGCAACCAACCGGTGCCAGGCAAGCCGCGGTACCGGATAACGTAGCTTCGTAAGTCGGCGCGGCCGCCAACAGCTCGTCGACTGTAAAATCACGTTCGCTGACCTTGTAGCCAAGGTCCGCCGCGAGTTTCAGAATCGAATCACGGGTTACGCCATGCAAGAACATTTCGTTGAGCGGCTTTGTAACGACTTCGTCGTCACCAATCAGCAGGAAATTTGCCGCACCTGTTTCCTGGACGTCCCCGTCAGGGCAGAACAAGACCTGGTCAACGCCGTATTTCGCTTTCGCGTCCAAAATCGGCCCCAGAGCAGATGCATAGTTGCCGCCCGTCTTCGTACTACCGATTTGTGCGGTCGTCCTCGCATGCTGATCGTCGACCAGTAGCTTGAGCGGCCGTGAACCTCCTTCAAAATAGTCGCCCACCGGAGATGCCAGAATGAACAAAGTGGCTTCCGTAGAGGGTGATGCAGCAGCACCGATGTTCTCCAGCGTGCCAATCAGTGTTGGCCGGAGGTAGAGTGCACTTGGAGGCAGCGGTATCTCCGCAATCTGGTTTGCGACCAGTCTCTTTACCATACCGGCGAGCAGCTCAGTGTCCGGAACCGGAAGTCGCATCGATTCAGCGCTTCTCCGCATGCGCGCAACATGATCCTGCAAACGAAAGATGTAGGCTCTGCCATCTTCCCAACGATAAGCTTTGAAGCCTTCGAAACACGAGCTCGCATAGTGAAAAACATGTGCCGCGGGGTGCATCGGCAATGGCGCCAGCGGCTCTATCGCCGGTTCCTGCCATTGCCCATCCTTAAAACGTACGATCGAAATATTACTGCAAAAAACGGTACCAAACTGTTCCATCAGAATTCTAATCTTGATTAAAATATATGGCTTTACTTTGCACCAAATGGCAGTAATTGACCACCCTCTGGGGCAAAAAAGACCTAAAAGCTTGGCGGTGAGCATGCGGATATAAGTTCGCAGGGCTCACTGCCGACGTTGCGGAAATGATGTGGCTGGTTACTTTTGAAATAGTAGGCGTCACCCGCTCTTAATATCGAGGACTGATCGCCAACCGTTACTTCGAGCCTGCCATTGAGAATAATGCCGCACTCCTCCCCTTCGTGTGTAATCGCATGTTTCCCCGTTCCCGCCCCGGGTTGGTAGCACTCTTTGATGAGTTGAATCGCCTTGTGATTCAGGTTTGCACCGACCTGACGAAATGAAACGCCTCCATCCGCAATCTCTGTTAGTTCATCCGCCCGAAAAAATATGCGATTTACATCCTCGAGGCCTGCGCCGAAAAACTCACTCATACTGATTGGGAACCCGTCGAGTACCTTCTTGAGCATGCTCACGGTAGGATTCAGCCGGCCGGCCTCAATCTGTGAAATCGTTGCGTTTGCGACGCCCGAAACTCGAGCCAGCTGCCGTTGCGACATGCCGAGCCGAACGCGAATCCCCTTGAGCCTGCGGCCTATTTCCTGGTCCATCGTGAAAACCTCGAAAAGTGTTTACTAAAGTTAACATTTTTTTGTCACTCATTAAATAAATCAATGACTTACTATTAAGCAGCTAACCGATTGTTTAACATAGCTGGTCGCCATTACACTTAGCTACCTTGTTCACCCGCCTGGAGACTGCCCGCAATGAGCGCCCCCGATACCAATGCTTTCTGGATGCCATTCACGGCCAATCGTGACTTCAAGAAGAACCCGCGCATCATCAGCGGTGCATCCGGCCATCACTACACCACCAACGACGGTACGCAGCTCTATGACACGTTCTCCGGGCTCTGGACATCAGGCGTCGGGCACTGCCACCCGAAGATCGTAGAAGCCGTCCAGAAGCAGGTGGCCCAGCTCGACTTCGCAATGACGTTTCAGATGAGTAACGACAAGGCATTCGCGCTGGCCGAACGCATTGTTGATATGGCTCCGGAAGGATTCACCCAGTGCTTCTTCACAAATTCCGGCTCTGAGTCGGTCGACACAGCGCTCAAGATTGCCCTGGGCTTTCACCGCGCGCGCGGCGAAGGTAATCGTACGCGGTTAATAGGCCGTGAACGTGCGTATCACGGTGTCAACTTCGGCGGCATGTCGGTAGGTGGCATCGTACCCAACCGAAAAATGTTCAGCGCCAACCTGATTCCCGGCGTAGATCACATCCGGCACACATTTAACCTTGAACACTCGGCGTATTCACGCGGACAACCTGAATGGGGCGCACACCTGGCCGACGACCTCGAGCGCCTTGCCGCGCTTCACGACGGCAGCAATATTGCGGCCGTGATCGTTGAGCCGGTTGCCGGTTCGACTGGCATTTTGCCGCCGCCAGTCGGCTACCTCGAAAAACTCAGGGAAATCTGTGACCGTCATGGCATTTTACTGATCTTCGATGAGGTGATTACGGCGTTTGGCAGGCTGGGCAAGCCGTTCGCGCCAGATCGTTTCGGCGTAATTCCTGACATCATCACTACCGCAAAAGGCCTGACAAACGGCGTCATTCCGATGGGCGCTGTGCTGGTTCGTGACTCCGTCTACAATGCGTTCATGCAGGGTCCTGAACCCATGATCGAGCTATTCCACGGTTATACTTATTCCGGACATCCGGTTGCGGCCGCGGCGGGGCTCGCTGCAATAGACGTGTACAAGGAAGAGGGGACGTTCGAACAGGCGACAGCGCTCGAGAAGCCCTTTGAGGACCTGTTGCACTCGTTCGAAGACCACAAGCATGTTGTCGATGTTCGAACGATCGGTTTGATGGGCGCCATCGAAATGGCACCACGTGATGGGGCGCCTGGTGCGCGGGGCCTCGAGGTGCATAAGAAGTGTTTTTGGGATGAACACCTGGTTGTCCGTAATGGCATGGATACTCTGCAATTTGCGCCGTTCCTGAATTCGAGGCCGGACGAAATGCAACAATCATTTGAAGCGGTTCGGCGAGTTATCGACTCGATCGAATGAACGCATGAAGCAGGAGATTCGATGAACACTCAGTCCTCCAACCACGCCGACGTTAAAAAAATCGTCGGCCATTTCATCAATGGCGCCGATGTCGCGGATGACAATCGCCCGCTGCCGGTCATGAACCCGGCGACCGGCGAGGTGAGCAGACACGTGGCGATGGCGTCGAAAGCCACCGTCGAAGAAGCTATCGCGGCCGCCGAATCTGCTTTCCCCGCGTGGCGCAATACGCCTCCGGCAAAACGCGCGAAAATCATGTTCCGCTTCAAGTACTTGCTCGAGGAGCATGCTGAAGAGGTTGTGGCGGCCCTGACAAACGAGCACGGCAAAGTACTGGATGACGCCATGGGTGAATTCGGCCGCGGTGTTGAGGTTGTCGACTATGCCTGCGGTATCGGAGAGTTGCTCAAGGGCGAATACACCAAGAATGTTGGACCCGATATTGATAGCTGGTCCGAGCTCCAGCCGATCGGCGTTGTCGCAGGTATCACGCCGTTCAACTTCCCGGCGATGGTTCCCATGTGGATGTTTCCGATGGCTATTGCCTGCGGCAATACGTTCGTGCTCAAACCATCTGAGAAAGACCCCAGCGCGCCAATGCTCGTCGCACACCTGCTCAAGGAAGCCGGCTTACCTGACGGCGTTTTCAATGTCGTCAATGGCGACAAAGAGGCCGTGGACACCTTACTCGAGGACCCTCGCGTACAGGCGATCAGCTTTGTCGGGTCAACGCCTATCGCCGAGTACATTTATTCGACCGGAACAAAAAACGGCAAACGTGTACAGGCGCTTGGTGGTGCCAAGAATCACGCGATCATCATGCCGGACGCAGACATCGACAACACCGTCCGCGCCCTCATGGGTGCTGCATTTGGCTCCTGCGGCGAACGCTGCATGGCAATTTCAGTCGCGGTCTGCGTTGGTGAGAAAACAGCTGACACGGTCGTTGACAAGCTCAGAGCCGAGCTGCAGGAACTGAAAGTAGGGAACGGTACGGATGCGTGCAACAACATGGGTCCGTTAATCACTCAGGACCACTATGACAAAGTAAAAGGCTACGTCGACCTCGGCGTGAAAGAAGGCGCTGACCTCGTCGTTGATGGCCGCGGCCTCGTTGTCGAGGGACACGAAAATGGCTACTTCCTGGGTGGCTGCCTGTTCGACAACGTGACATCCGACATGCGCATCTACCAGGAAGAAATTTTTGGGCCGGTGCTTTGCGTTGTGCGCGCCGAGTCGCAGGAACAGGCCATGCAACTCATCGACGATCACGAATACGGCAACGGTACCTGCATCTTCACCCGCGACGGCGAGGCCGCACGCTATTTCGCAGACAATATCAGGGTCGGCATGGTTGGCATCAATGTGCCGCTGCCTGTGCCGGTGGCTCTGCACAGCTTCGGTGGCTGGAAACGCTCGTTGTTCGGCGACCTGTACGCCTACGGCCCTGACAGTGTACGCTTCTACACACGACGGAAAACAATTACCCAGAGATGGCCGTCAGGTGGCGTGCGTGAGAAGGCTCAGTTTTCGTTCCCGAGCAACCAATAGAATCAAGGATAACCAGTATGCAGAGGACATTACTGACTTTCGGACTTCTTAGTTGGGCTTTCGCCAGCAATGCACAGGAGTTCGCGACGTCCATAAAGTCTTCCGAAGTGGTTCCCGGCATCTACCTGGTTGAGGGGGCTGACGGCTTTGCTGGTGGCAACATCACCTTGCTTGTCGGCGATGATCAGGTGGTTCTTATCGACGACGGAGTCGAACCCATTGCCGCTGCCCTGATCGAATCTGTCGCAGACATCGCCGGTCGACCGGTCGACTTCGTTATTAATACGCATGTTCACGGCGATCACGTTGGCAGCAACGCCGCATATGCCAACGCCGGTGCCGTAGTTATTGCGCACGACAATATCCGCAAGCGCCTCGAAACTGACGCAACTTTGGCGGGCGGCATTGATGGCCTGCCACATATCACGTTTTCTGACGAAGTAACGTTCCACGCCGGCGGCCATACTGCAAAAGTATTTCACATAGCCGCGGCGCATACAGATGGCGATGCCGCCATTCAGTTTCCGGAGGTCAACGTCATTCATGCCGCCGACCTGCATTTCAACTATCTGTTTCCGTTCATCGACCTCGACAATGGTGGCAGCGTTGCCGGGTATGTTGCCGGTCAACGCAGAATCATCGCTCTTGCTGACGATGACACGATCATCATTCCGGGACACGGACCGCTGGCCAGCAAAGCCGACTTGCAGGTTGCGCTGGACATGCTCATCGATGCGGAAGCACGCATCAAAGTACTCGTGGACCAGGGCAAAACACAGGACGAGGTTCTTGCCGCCAATCCTCTGGCCGATTATCACGAAGAATGGAATTGGGGCTTTATTTCGACCGAGCGCATGACGACCACACTTTACCGATCACTAACGGCTGGCGCCGAATAACCAGGCAGACTGAATCGTATGGATAACAACAAGACAGCAAGTTTCGTTAGCGAAATGTGGGACGCTTCAATCATCCCGGAGATATCCGAGTACATCAAAGTCCCCAACAAGTCACCTAACTTTGACCCGGACTGGGAAGCCCATGGACACATGGATCAGGCCGTGAAAATGCTCGAGGCCTGGGCGCAGAAGCAGCCGATACAAGGCATGCAAATTGAGATCGTCCGCATCGAGGGCCGCACGCCATTGTTGTTCATCGACATTCCCGGCCAATCAGACGATGTCGTACTGTTGTACGGCCATTACGACAAGCAACCCGAGTTTAGTGGCTGGGACGACGACCTCGACCCCTGGACACCGGTCATCAAGGACGGAAAATTGTATGGGAGAGGTGGTGCGGATGACGGCTATGCAACATTCGGTTCGCTAACTGCAATTCGCGCCTTGCAGGAACAGGGTATTCCACACGCACATTGTATTGTTCTTGTCGAAGGCTGCGAGGAAAGCGGCAGTTTCGATCTGCCCTACTACATCGAAAAACTCGAAGATCGTATCGGTTCGCCCGATCTCGTCGTTTGCCTCGACGCCGAGTGTGGCAATTACGAGCAGCTGTGGTGCACGACATCCTTGCGCGGCAACCTTACCGGCACGCTGCGCGCCGATGTCCTTACGGAAGGCGTCCACTCAGGATCGGCAAGCGGTATCGTCCCGTCAAGCTTTCGCGTTTTGCGCAAATTGCTCAGCCGTATTGAGGATGAATCAAGCGGACAGGTCATTGCGCGCGCATTGCATGTAGACATCCCCGAACAACGCGTCGAGCAAGCCAAGAAAGCCGCAGCAACGCTCGGCGACATGGTCTATCGGAAATACCCCTGGGCAGTGGACGATCCAGCTCCCGCTGAGTCCGACTACGAATTGTTACTCAACAATACCTGGCGACCTACCCTTAGCATCACCGGTGCCGAGGGTCTCCCCGACATGGTTAATGCTGGCAACGTGCAGTTACCCTTTAACAAATTGAAACTGTCGTTCCGGCTTCCTCCCACCTGTGACGCCGATGAGGCAGCCGCAGCTGTAAAAGGAATACTCGACGCCGATACGCCGCCATTGTGCAAGGTTGAGTTCGAGGTCGAGTCGACAATGGCCGGCTGGGATGCGCCGCCGGTTGCCGAGTGGCTTGAAGTGTCGATGCAAAAAGCGTCGCAGGCATTCTTCGGCAAGCCGTCAATGTACATGGGAACAGGCGGCACAATCCCTTTCATGGGGATGCTTGGCGAGAAGTTCCCGGATGCGCAGTTCCTGATAACGGGCCTGCTCGGCCCGAAATCAAATGCCCACGGCCCCAATGAGTTCTTGCACATCGAAACCGGCAAGCGACTGACAAGCTGTGTCGCGCAAGTACTCGAAGATCATTACCAGCGCTAGGCGCGCAGCGTCACTCGTAACGTAATGCCAGGATCGGGTTTGCCCGCGCGATACGAATCGCATGGCCTGCCACGGTCCCCCATGCGAACATGACGGCAATTCCTCCTGCCACCAGCAGAACCAGTATCGGTGAGCTGATACGATCAGCAAAGAAATCAAGATAGACGTTTGCCGCGAAATACGCCGCCGGCAATGCCAGCGCCAGCGCCCACAGCACGGGCCGCGAAAACTGCCACACGAGTAACCGTGCGATTTGCAACGTATTTGCACCAAGCACTTTTCGCACGCCGATTTCCTTTGTCCTCTGTGTAGCCATGAAAGCAGCCAAACCAAACAAACCAATAAGCGCCAAAGACAATGCCACGAACGCGAACCCGGCTAGCGCCATATTCATGTATTTGAGAATCTGGTAGACATCATTGAATACTTCATCCAGGAATCGGCCCTGCATCGGATACTCGGGAATGACGCGCTTCCATACGCCTTCAATATCCTCAACTGCTTCCATCATATTGCCGCTCGTCACTCTTATTGACGCCACACGAAATGTTTCCGGCTGGTAGGTATAAAACCAGGGCTTTTCCTCATTGAACAGGCCGACGATGTTCTGCGTTGGCACAACGCCGACGATTACGAGCTCCCTTAACGCATCGGAGTCATCCAGGTCATAAAAACGCTGGTTGATTGCGTCCTGTGGCGAAGCGATGCCGAGGTGATCCAGTGCTAATTCATTTACCAGTACATTCAATACTTCGGTCTCTTCATACTCATACTTGTCATTGGCGATATCACGATCCAGGTTTCGACCTGCCAGCAGCGGAATGTCATAAGTCGCAAGAAATTCCGGTGACATTCGCAAAAGTTGAATAGTGAGCTTCCCCGCCTCGTCTCCGGCTTTTGCAGTTACACTGGTCGTTGAATTGTTTTGCTCATAGGGCACCTGCGAAGAGAAGGCGACACTGTCGACATCCGGCAATGCCTCTAATTCGTAACGCAAGGTATCAAGTCGGTCTCGGATACTTTCGATGCCGAGACGGTTCAATCCATAAATCTCCGATCGCGGGAACTCATAACTAGCGTCTTTCACCTTTTCGTTCTGCATGTAGACAATTGCGACGATAGATAACATGAATGCCGAAATCGCAAACTGCGCCCCAATCATGAAAGAACGTACGGTCGAACCTTTCTTGCCTTTGCGTGCAACATCTCGCAATGCATCTATCGGACTCGCGCGAGTAATTAGCCACGCCGGGTACAGGCCTGCACAGATACCGACGATCGCAGTTGTACCTATCAGCCAGGGTAGTGTCCGAACATAGTTGAGTGCCATTACCTTGTCCGCTGCGTTATTAAAGAGCGGAATTACAATTTCCAGAGCGGCAATCGCGATAAGCATGGCTATCGTCGTTATCACCAGGCTTTCTACAAGGAACTGCACCAGCAACTGCCCCTGACCTGCGCCCATCGTTTTGCGCA
This sequence comes from Gammaproteobacteria bacterium, assembly GCA_024640305.1. GTDB lineage: Bacteria > Pseudomonadota > Gammaproteobacteria > Steroidobacterales > Woeseiaceae > UBA1847. Next base: position 70,207 of record JAHEFG010000009.1, on the reverse strand, counting down.
TGCCAACTTCACGACTACGGCCCAGAGACTGTGCCGTTGCAAGGTTTGTGTAATTCACACACGCGACGAGTAGCACAAGAATGCTCAATAACTGGACAACCATAATCACGGGCATGCCGAGGCTGTCCCAAATGGCAACATTTGCATGCGCCAGAGGGTTGATCCAGAAGCCGGAGATGACCTCTTGCATTTTCTCGGATACATGGCGTTCGAAAATTCCGTCCATCTGCAGCTGTAGCCATTCTTCGCCAAGCGTATCCGGCAGCAGCACGTACGTCAGGTTACCCAGGCTCAGATTGTCCCATTCTCCAGCCTCGTCGTAATCGCGCAAGCGAGTCAATGCTTTGAGCGGAGCGATAATGTCCAGCGTTGTTTCGCCGATTGGCATAGAGTTGAAATGCGAATTCTGTGGAACATCCTTAATCACTGCTGCAACGTAGAAATCGAATTCATTATCCAGCGTAATGATTTCGCCCACGGCATCGGTTTTGCCGAAGTACTTGATTGCTGAAGTTTCGGAAATGACTACTCCCGTGGGATCGTTCAGCGCACCGCTGTCGCCATCAATGTACTCCAGATCAAAGATTTCTAGCAGCGAAGGATCCGCGAATCGGATTTGTTGATAAAAACTCTCCGATCCCATCGTCACGAGATATTGTTGGCCAATTATCCTCGCTACGGCCTCAACGTCCGTTAGCTCCGCCTCAATGATCGGCCCGACGGCTGAATGAGCCGCGTCCAGAAAATCGATTCCGACGTTCAGCTCCGGTGCGGCGACGGACCCCACCGTGTAGATCCTGTCGCTATTTTTGAAGAACAGGTCGTGAGTACTCTCGTATGTAACGAGCAAGCCTCCGAACACATAGATTGTCAGGCCGATTGCCAGCCCCGCAATATTGATGGCTGCGTACAACTTGTACTTGCGCAAATTCCTGATCGCGATTTTTACGTTATTCCAAAACATTTGTTTATCCGCCCTGATTAGCCGCTGGTCGCTATGCTGCGCGCATTGCATCGGTCACTACATGACCATCGAAGAGATTCACCGTACGGCGCGCGTAATCTGCATGCGATGGCGAGTGCGTCACCATGACAATAGTTGTCCCCTCTCTGTTGAGTGAACGGAGCAATTCCATGACTTCCTGGCCATGGGCCGAATCGAGATTACCCGTCGGCTCATCCGCGAGTATCAGCGGCTGATTACCGACGACTGCGCGTGCTACAGCAACACGTTGTTGCTGTCCACCAGACAGTTGACCAGGCATGTGCCTGGCCCGGTGACCGATCCCCATCCTGTCCATCACCTCAGCAACACGCTTTCTCCGCTCCGCGGCCGGCATGTTGTGATACAGCAGTGCCAGTTCAATGTTCTCGGCAACGTTAAGCTCTTCAATCAGGTTAAAGCTCTGGAAGATGAAGCCGATATTTTTCTTGCGAATAGCGCTGAGTCTGGCCTCCGAATATGCAGCGACGTCCTCATCAAGAAAGAAGTAAGATCCGTCAGACGGATTGTCGAGCATGCCGACGATATTCAGCAGAGTTGATTTTCCGCAGCCAGATGGCCCCATTACGGCGACAAATTCACCTTGCTCGATCTCCAGGTTGACGCCGTTGAGTGCAACGGTTTCAACTTCGTCCGTGCGATATACTTTGTATAGGTCATGTAGCTTTAGCATTCTCTATTCCCCTTCCTGATTTGTCGTGATACGTCGCGCAAAGAAGCTCAATCTTGACTGAGCGTCAGACGGTCCATACCGGCATAACTTGTGTACGGTGATGTAATGACTTTCTCGCCAGGGTCCAGCCCGTCGAGAACCTCTATGAATTCGGTATTTCTGCGGCCTAGTTTGACGCTGCGCTTGATCGCCTCGGTACCATCTGCGGAGACAACGAAAATCCAGTTGCCGCCGGTTTCCTGATAGAACGAGCCGTTCGGTATCAATATGGCGCTGGAGTTGTCACCTAACTGAAGTCTCAATTGCATTGTCTGACCGCGACGCAAACCGATTGGCTCATCATCAAACATCATGTCGACTTCAAATTGCCCGGCACTAACCTGCGGATAGATTTTTGCCACCTGGAGGCTTAGCTCACGCCCGTTATTTTCGACGACAGCAGCTTGTTGCAGGTCAACACGCCCCAGGTAGTACTCATCGATCTGCACATTCAGCTTGTAAGCATCGGGATCATCAATCTGGCCCAGACGGCCTCCGCGCTCAATCGACTGGCCGATCTCAATATTGAACCCCGATAATTTTCCAGCTACAGGTGCTTTGACGCTGAGGTCATCGAGGTTAGTCCTGGCGAATGTGAGACCTGTCTGCAGTTGCGTGCCCGCATCCCGAAGCTGCTGCAACTGCTGCTCCTGCATGCGTGCATCCGTCGCCTGACTTTCGATCGTCACATCTCGCCTGTTGCGGTAATACGCGAGCTCATCTTCAAGATCTTCAACAGCGGAAAGCGACACCAGGTTCTTGGATAACAATTCGCGTTGTCGCTCAATACTGCGCGTCAAGCGGACGATCTGGTAATCAATTTCGACAAGATTGCGCTTGTGCGACAGGCGATTCTGTTCAAGCTGTAGCTCGATCGTGCGCATGTTGTTGAGCTGCTCCGTGACGGCGGCTTCGCGACCCAACACCTCAAGCTGCAGGTTGGTGTTCGACAAACGCGCAATCGGGTCACCGGCCGCAACCAGCGCCCCATCTTCCAGCAGTATTTCTTCGACCCGGCCGCCTTCGATCGCATCGAGATAGACAGTGCTTCTCGGCACCAGCCGGCCGCGCAACGGAATGAAATCCTCAAAAGTACCTTCTGTCACCTCGGAGACGGCGATTCGCTCCGAATTAACGCTCAGGCTGCGCCCACCCATCAATGCGGTAACGAGCCACCAAACGAACGCGATTGCCACAATGCCAGCAACGACGTAACCCAGTTTGCTGCTCAGAGAGACTTTCTTCTCAACTCGACGGTCCATCCCGTGACCCGATAAATTGAGGCCCTCTCTCTGCTGCGAAGTAGATAATTTGCTGATACTGGTCACGACAATGTTTCGCCCTGTTCTGTTAATCATCCGGTTACAACACATATAGCAAGTCCCGTGCCAACTTCTAAGTACCTGTTTTTACAGCGAGTTATAATTTTGTGTTGACGTTGGGTTGTACGGATTCGAACAGTTAGTGTACGATTTCGGACAGTTCCTGGAGGTATCGTGAGCGACAAGACCGGCAACATCCTGATCGTCGATGATGATGAAGATATTCTGACCGCCGGGCGACTATTACTCCGCAGGTCGTGCAGTGAAGTAATCACGTGCCGGAACCCGCGGGACATTCCACAGCTTCTCGACGAGCACGATTTCGATGCGGTCCTGCTGGATATGAATTTCGGACCCGGCGAGTCCTCCGGTCAGCAGGGATTCGACTGGCTTGCCCGGATACTGGAAATTGACCCACACATGGTCGTCGTAATGATTACCGCGCACGGCAGCGTAGATACCGTTGTGGAAGCAATGAAACGTGGCGCTACTGACTTCGTTGCGAAGCCGTGGCAAAACGAGAAGGTTGTCGCGACCATTTCTGCAGCAGTCGAGCTACATCGCAGCAGGATCGAGACCGAGACTCTACGCGGCGCCAATCGGGTGCTGGCGGGAGCCACGGCGACGAGCGGCTTCACAATCGTATCCGAGTCGGTCGAGATGCAGAATGTCTTGTCACTTGTCGACAGGTCTGCTCCGACAGATGCCAATGTCCTGATACTCGGCGAGAACGGCACCGGCAAAGAACTCATTGCTCGCGAATTACACAGAAAATCCGCACGCGCCGAAGAAGTTTTTCTGGCGGTCGATCTGGGTTCGATAAGTGAGTCGCTCTTCGAATCCGAACTGTTTGGTCACAAGAAAGGTGCATTCACCGGCGCAAACAGCGATCGACTCGGTCGTTTTCAGGCCGCGAATGGCGGCACGCTCTTCCTTGACGAGGTTGGCAATTTGCCATTGTATTTGCAGGCAAAACTCCTGAGCGCCCTGGAGCAACGCAAGGTTACGCCGGTGGGGTCAGACAAGTCGCAGGCTATCGATGTAAGAGTGGTATCGGCAACCAATGTTTCTGCCGATGTACTGCGTAATCCAGAGCGATTTCGTCCCGATCTATTGTTCCGGCTGAACACCGTTGAAATAACTATTCCGCCGCTGCGCGAACGAAGAGACGATATCCTGCCCATCGCCAACCACTACGTTGAGATCTACTCGCGAAAGTACGGCAAGAAGGCCAGGATATTTTCGCGCGCCGCAGAAGAGGCGATTATCGACTATGACTGGCCGGGCAATGTCCGTGCTCTCCGGCACGCGGTTGAAAGAGCCGTGATCCTGGCTGATGGCAGCATTCTCACCCCCGGCGATTTACAGCTTGATGACGATGCTGCCAATCCCATTGCAAGCGCGGCAACGCCAATCCCCACGGTACTTAACCTCGACCAGATGGAACGAGACGCGATTAGCAAAGCTCTTCTCAAACACGGATTCAATATATCGCGCACAGCAAAAGAGCTAGGACTTACCCGTGCATCGCTCTACCGCAGAATGGAAAAACATGGCTTATAGACAATTTTCCGTTCTCCTCGCCGCTCGCTTGATCCTGGTTGGCTTTTCCATGGCGTTGCTGATTTGGCTACTCCTGATGCCGGGCTTCATAGCAGCAACAATCATCGTCGCCGTGATATTCGTTGCTACAGCCGCCGAGCTTTGGCGTCACGTTTACCGCACCAATAAGGAGGTGACACGATTTCTCGATGCCGCACGCTATGCCGATTTCTCCCAACGCTTCGAATTTGAGGATATTGGTGCAGGCTTCGGTCCGCTCGGACAGGCGTTTTCCGACATTCTCGAAAGGCTTCGCATCAAGCGAGCCGACCAGGAAGCCGACCTGAAGCATCTTCGCGCGCTGGTTGAGCACATTCCTGTACCCTTATTAACGATCCATAATGACGACACGGTCACTCTGCAAAACAATGCAGCAAGACGGCTCTTTGGCGCAGCACATGTCACCAGGTTGAATGACCTGAGACAGTTCGGCACGAGCTTCGGCGACTCGGTTGCAGATGCGGTGCCAGGGCGCAGAGAGCTTGTGACATTTGCTGTGGAAGACATTGAATACCGGCTGACGCTCGCTACTACCGAGATCGTTACCGCCGGCGAGCGAGACCGGCTAATATCACTGCAGGATATTCAGTCCGAACTTGACGTCACGCAGGCGCAGGCCTGGCAAGATCTCGTGCGTGTCCTGACTCACGAAATAATGAATTCGATAACGCCTGTTACGTCCCTGGCAATGACTGCGACAGAGCTGATCGAGGACGTGCGTGACAAATACGAGCGCGACGATCCCATAGCTTCAGACCTGGAAGACCTGCACAGTGCAATAGGAACAGTAGCGCGTCGCTCTGATAGCCTCGTCCAGTTCGTTGATAGCTACCGGCAGCTGACACGCCTTGCTCCAGCGGAGAAAAAGCGGATCGCTGTCTCAGAACTCTTCGACGCAGTCAGCCGTTTGTCCGCGGCGGAGTGGCCCGATGGCGAGGTAGCCTTCTCTGTCACGGTTACACCGCCAGGCCTCGATGTGTATGCCGACCGCGACCTGGTCGAACCGGTTTTGCTTAACTTGCTGCGCAACGCTGTGCAGGCTACCGCCGATGTATCACAGCCAGACATCCAGATCGTTGGCCGCATGAATCAAAGGGGAAACGTGGTTCTCGAAGTATCTGACAACGGCCCGGGCGTCCCGGCCGACATGGCGAACAAGATCTTTGTACCGTTCTTTACGACGAAAGAAGAAGGCTCTGGCGTCGGTCTGGCGCTGGCGCGACAGATCATGATTGCGCACAGCGGATTTGTAACATTAGGAACAAGCGCAACCGGTGGTGCCCGGCTCAGTCTGATTTTCTAAATACCCCAACGCTGTTCAGGACAGCAACATTATCATGACGCCAGCCGCGACCGCCGAGCCAATGACTCCGGCGACATTAGGGCCCATCGCGTGCATCAGGAGAATATTGTGAGGGTTCGCATCCAGGCCCACTTTGTTCGCAACACGCGCGGCCATCGGAACAGCGGAAACACCGGCTGCACCGATCAGAGGGTTAATCGGATTGCTTGATACCCTGTTCAGTAGCTTGCCCATCAGCACGCCACTGGCTGTGCCAATCGCGAATGCGACCATACCCAGCAGGAGAATACCGAGAGTGCTCGGCACCAAAAACTGTTCCGCGCTGAGCTTGGAGCCAACGGCCAGACCGAGAAAGATCGTGACAATATTGATCAACGCATTCTGAGTAGTATTGGACAGGCGATCCACGACACCACATTCGCGCATCAAATTACCGAAACAAAGCATGCCGAGCAAAGGAGCTGCGGACGGCAACAACAAGGCAACCAGCAGCAACAGAACCAGCGGGAAGATGATTCGCTCGGCTTTTGAAACGTCGCGCAGCTGCCGCATCTCTATTTTGCGTTCAGCCTCTGTTGTCAGCGCTTTCATAATGGGCGGCTGAATGAGCGGCACAAGTGCCATGTACGAATAGGCAGCAACGGCAATGGCGCCCAGCAGTTCTGGCGCGAGCTTGCCCGCGACGTAGATAGCAGTCGGTCCGTCAGCACCACCAATGATGCCTATTGCTGCCGCTTCGCGAACGGAAAAGTCCATCACGCCAAGCGATGTCAATCCCAGCGCACCAATCAGGGTCGCGAAGATTCCAAACTGAGCTGCGGCACCAAGGAACAGGGTGCGTGGGTTGGCGAGCAGCGGCCCAAAGTCCGTAAGCGCGCCAACGCCCATGAAGATGATTAACGGAAATGCCCCGGTCTCGATACCGACAACATATGTCAGGTGCAGAAGACCTTCACCCGTCGCTATTTCAACGCCAGGAATATTCGAGAGCAACCCACCGAAACCAATGGTCACGAGCAATAGCGGCTCGAATTTCCTGACGATACCGAGGTACAGTAACAGCAGACAAATAACGAGCATTGCTGCCTGCCCTATCGATATTTGATAGAGGCCCGAGCCGTGCCATATTTGTTCGATCATCTCCATGCGTCAGCCGATTGCAACGAGCTGGTCTCCGACAGCGACAGCATCACCTTCGGCGACAAATACGTCCGTAATCGTCCCGGCCTTGGGTGCCGCAATCGCCGTTTCCATTTTCATGGCCTCGACCACGATCAGCGGTTGGCCTTCCTCGACAATGTCACCCGGTTGCACATGAACCTTGAAAATATTGCCAGCTAACACTGCCTTGACGGCATCTCCGGACACCGCAGATGGCGCCGGCGAAGCAACGGCCGCAGGCTGCACGCTCGATAACTGACCGCTTTCAGCAACCTCCACCGTGTAGCTCTTGCCGTTAATACGAACAGAATAGACGCACGCGCCAGTTGCGCCACCACCCGCATCCGGCGGCGCCACGGGCGCCGCAGCTACGTCAGGCAGCGGCTCGAATGCAGCTGGATTATCGCGATTCTCCAGGAATTTCAGGCCTATCTGCGGAAACAACGCATAGGTGAGCACATCGTCGATAACATCGGTGGCCAGGCGCATGCCCTTTTCCGTCGCTATTCGCGACAGTTCCTCAGTCTGACGATCGACTTCCGGCTCAAGCAGGTCTCCCGGCCTACCAACGACCGGCTCGGCTCCTTCGAGCACTCGCGCCTGCAATTCAGCGTTAACCGCTACCGGTGTGGCACCGTACTCGCCCTTGAGGACGCCCGATGTTTCCTTGGTGATATTTGCATAGCGCTGTCCCGACAATACGTTAATGACCGCCTGGGTCCCGACGATTTGTGACGTCGGTGTTACGAGTGGCAGCATGCCAAGATCCTCACGCACTCGTGGAATCTCATCGAGAACCTCATCGAGCTTGTCGCTGGCATTCTGCTCTCGCAGCTGGCCCTCCAGGTTGGTCAGCATGCCACCGGGCACCTGGGCAATGAGAATTCGAGAATCAACGCCTTTAAGCCCGCCTTCGAATTTCGCGTACTTTTTGCGCACGTCCCGAAAATAGGCGGATATCTCCTCCAGCAGCGGTAGATCAAGGCCTGTTGCTCGTTCGGTTCCCTCGAGAATTGCGACCAGTGATTCCGTCGGCGAATGGCCGTAGGTCATGCTCATCGACGAGACTGAAGTATCTATCCTGTCAACTCCTGCCTCTGCCGCTTTCACACAGGTCGCCGTCGACATGCCGGTTGTCGCATGACAGTGCAAGTGGATAGGGATATCGACGGCCTCTTTAAGCCGACTAATAAGATCAAAAGCAACGTACGGCCTGAGTAGTCCGGCCATATCTTTGACGCAGATAGAGTGTGCACCCATGTCTTCGACCTGTTTACCGAGGTCAACCCACAACTCTATCGTGTGGACAGGACTCACTGTGTAGGAAAGCGTTCCTTGCGCGTGCTTCTCAACGGCTATGGTTGCCTTGACCGCGGTCTCGAGATTCCGCATGTCATTGAGCGCATCAAAAATACGAAATACGTCCACGCCATTCGTAGCCGCTCGTTCGACGAACTTTTCGACGAGGTCATCTGCATAGTGCCGATAACCGAGAATGCTCTGGCCGCGGAACAACATCTGTTGCGGCGTATTCGGCATTGCAGCCTTGAATCGACGGATTCGTTCCCAGGGATCTTCACCAAGATAGCGAATGCAGGAATCAAAAGTCGCACCGCCCCAACTCTCCAGCGACCAGAAGCCTACCTGATCGAGTTTTTCGCAAATCGGCAACATATCGTCGATGCGCATGCGTGTAGCCAACAAACTCTGATGACCATCCCTCAAGACAACTTCCGTGATTCCAAGTGGACCCATGTCACTCATTTCCATTCATCCTTCACTGATTTATTTACGCCGGTGCTGGGCGATCGCGGCGCTTATTGCTGCGACTTCCTCATCCGTAATGTCTGATGCGATTGGCCTGGGTTGAAAGCGCATGATGAGGCGAGACATCAGGGTAGTGACAATGACGAGTGCAGTCAGGAACACGAAAACGGTGCCCATACCAACGAGCATCAGTTTCAGTCCTTCATCAATCAGGCTATTCGTCATGTCGAGTCGCGGGGAATTATCGTACGGCCAATTATACGTGTTTAGGTTGACCTATGAAGTGCCAAATTGCGATCCGACGACGATCTGTGGCAATCCGGATAATTCGGGATAACAGGATCTGTTGCTAGCTGCAGAGTTCGTCTTTTTTGGCCTTGGTCTCGGCGATTGTGGCTGCTGCTTCCTTCTTGCCCAGGTATTCTCGCTTGCCATCATCACCTGTTCGATAGAGCTGCGGAGCATTCAGGTAGGACTCATAGATTTCAGTCGCGCGCTTGCAATAGTAAGCCTCGGCTTTCTCTCGCTCAGCCCGCTCTTCCGCGGTCTCGCCGGGAAAGGCATAGCCGCCCGAATCAGGACTATCCGCGGCATTTTTTACGTCGGCAATTGTGCCGCTGGAGTGCCAGACAAGCTCGACCGAAACGGCATCTTCGTGATCCGGTTTGTCGGCATAATGCACCTTGCCGACGTCATCCACCCAGGTGTAGATAGGAGTCAGTGTATCGACAAAATGGGTCTTGCCGAGCGCGTCTTTCCACTTCCACACATCGGCGTTTGCGGTCAGGCAAAGTCCGATCAAAAGTACAGTTGTCGTGAGAATGCGAATCATGGCGCCTCCAGTGGTTACAAGTATGGGCTTTGGAGACCTCATTTCACTTGATTGGCGTCACAGAAACCGACGAAAACGGGCACTTGCAACGCTATTTCCGCAAAAAATCAGTTGCAATTGACCAGGCCGTTCACCCAATCAGTAAGCAGCGCGACACCTGCTGTGTCCGGTATCGTCGAGCCAAGCGTCGGCATGCCGAAAATATCGCGTCGACTGACGCGTTCTACCAGCACCGATCTTGCCGCGTCGCCCGGGGCAATGATCCTCGGCATCATGATGCCAAGCCCACCAGCGTCAGGCACAACATTGCAGGCATTGGTGTCGGGCAACTCCGTTGTATAGCGTAGATCAATGTTTACCGGTGTCGGCCCTCCCGGTTGGTGACACTGCGAGCAGTTTGTGTGCAGGTACGAGCGAGCTCTTTGACCAAGATCGGCCGCTGTGTCCGCAGGATCCGGCATATCCGGCAACGTCGCCGGGTCGCCGGGCAGCGGTGACGAGAACATCGAAATAGCGTCAAGGGTCTCTAATTGGTTATGCGTACGACCGGTAGACGGATACGTAAAATCACGGTTGAGCTGTGCGGTTTCCGGACCCAGCGCGACAGTCGCCACGTTAGTATGACAACGGAGGCATTCAGCCTCGTCGGGAAACACCCAGTTCTGGCCGTCAATTACCTCGGTTTTGCCGCCGCGAACTCGTGTTGCTTCAGTCTCGGTCACATTCCATTCGTAGGTGTAACCTGCCCAGACTCCGTCGGGATGCCGCATGAGATGGCGCGTCTCGATGAGCCGACCATTCAAGCGAAAGTTCTTAACAAGCACAGTGCCTGCAGGAAAAACCCAGTCGTCATTGGTGTCGATAGAAATCGTAGCGCTATTTGGCAAGCCAATATGTCTGTCTTTGGCTGCACCGTCGGACCAGAACGGTGCATTGATCTCATAAGGAACGAGGCCCGAGTACGGATGGGTGATGTCAGCCGGATCTACGCAACCGGAATCTGACAGGAGTTCAGGCACAGGATCTGCACCGCCACCGCTCGTCACCAGTCGCATGATGCGACCATTGTTATAGTCCGTGAAATACAGTTCACCATCCTGATCAATACCAAATGACGATGGCTGCGTTGACGAAACGAGCAGCTCATCGTTCGTGTAACCGCCCATGCCATCCGACTGCAGTGCCCAGATTCGACCCGATGCAAAGTCCGCAAATACATAGCGACCCTGCAGCGTCGGAATATTGGTACCGCGATAAACGAAGCCCCCTGTTATCGAAGCGTTGCCGCTTGTGTGAGCGTATTCGGAAACGGGGTCGATAAACGGTCCGGCGCAACCACTGAGCTCAAAATCGTGCGCGCCTTCGCGGCAATCCCAACCGTAATTGCCTCCCGCTTCGATTTGATCGATTTCTTCCCAGGCGCCCTGACCAACATCGCCAGCCCACAGATCGCCTGTCGGTGGATCGAAGCTCCAACGCCAGGGGTTGCGAACTCCCCAGGCGTAAATTTCCGGACAACTGGCGGCATTCACCCCCGGCCCACATTTCGCGTTACCAGCAAACGGATTACCCGCCGGAATATCGTAGCCTGTGCCCGTGCCGATGACATCGATTCGCAGAAAAGCTCCGAGCAGTCGAGTGGTGTCCTGCCCGGTCTCCTGTGGATCGCCGCCACCACCACCATCCCCAAAGCCAATGTAGAGCATTCGATCTGCACCAAAAGCAATGTCTCCGCCGTTGTGATTGCTCGCGAACTGGTCGACCTGGAGAATCACTTCCTCGATAGTTCCGGCACCTGGGGCACTCGGTGACACTATGTCATCGAGGATAAACCGCGAGATTACCGATTGCATTTCAGTGCTTGGACCGTTGATGGTGTAGTAAAGAAATATCTCCGCAACCGCCGGATAATCCGGATGGAATGCCATGCCCAGCAGGCCGCCTTCTGAATTAGCGCGGACGACAGCGGATAAATCGACGTACGTTGACCAACTGGTCGCAGCATCCGGATCAAACACGACGAGCTGCCCCGACTTTCGCAAGACGAACCAGCGAGGATTTGCCACCGGCTCTACCAGCACTTTAACCGGCTGTGCAATGGCTGGCAGACCCGGAAATGCGTCTGTTACGTCAATCGCTGCCCCAACCGACGCCCGCGCAGGCGCCACGCAGGTCAGGTTATCTGGCCGCGCATCCAGACCGACGACTTCTGGTGGTGGCTGTGGTGGCGGGTTACCTTGCGTTTTTGCGCCGCCGCCACCGCACGCACCGACCAGTCCCGCAATGAGAAGGAGCGACGGTATGGTGAGCGGATTGGTGCGACTAGTCACGTTAGCTGTTTCCGCGATGTCCTGGCATCATGCGCGCCGCTCCGCCAGCATCGATGGCTTCAGATCCCGTAGTGAACTGCAACCCATTAACTTCATATCGCGCACCAGTTCATCGCGCAGAAGAGCGATGGCCCTCGCCACGCCCGGATACCCCGCCCCGGCCAAAGCATACAGATACATTCGGCCGCCAGAACAAGCCGTTGCTCCCATAGCCATTGCTTTGAGAACGTGCGTTCCCCGGCGAATACCACCATCGACAATAACCTCTATATCGCCACCGACCGCATCCAGAATTTCCTGAAGTTGGTCGAACGGCGCACGTGAGCCGTCCAGCTGTCTGCCGCCGTGATTCGAGATCATTATTGCGCTCGCGCCGATGTCCACACAACGCCTGGCGTCGTCCACTGACATCACGCCCTTGATAGCGAACGGACCACCCCACTCCTCGATCATGGCTGCGGCGTCATCCCAGGAAATCGAACCCTTCATTTGTGTATTAATGTATTCGATTACGGACGGCGGTGCGCTTTTGCCGTTCTTGCCGAACCCGGAGACGTTGGGCAAATCAAGTGAATCGCGCAACAGATAATTGAATGTCCAACGCAGGTGCGCAGCAAAACTTAGCAAGCTCCTCGGCGTCAGTTTAGGTGGTGTCGTGAATCCGGTTAAGTAGTCACGTTCACGATTGCCGGCGACTACCGTGTCGACAGTGAGCGCCAGCGCGCCAAAATTTGACGCTTTGCAGCGTGCGATCAGATCCGACGTCAGTGACTGATCGTGATGAACATAAATTTGAAAGAACTTCGCAGCACTATTGTATGCGCCGACTTCTTCGATGCTGCGCGTGCCAATGGTCGATATTCCGAACATTGTGCCGTACTCATCAGCAGCCCGCGCCAGTGCCAATTCGCCATCATGGTGAAACAATCGCTGCATCGCAGTGGGTGCCATGAACAACGGCATATCCAGTGACTGTCCCAGCACAGAAACCGACAGATCCACATCGGAGACACCCGCAAGCACATTCGGAACCAGATCAACTGTATCGAACGCGCTGGTATTGCGCGCCAGTGTCACTTCATCATCAGAACCACCGTCGATATAGTGAAATATCGGTGACGGCAAACGTTGTTTAGCCAATTGTCGAAAATCACTGGTGCGATAACAATTTTTCAAGCGCACAACTCAACTCCTTTTCGAATTACGTTTCGGCCTCTTCTTGCTCACCTGATCGCTGCTGATTGGGCTGCCAGTATCTTCATCTGATCAAGCCATGGCCCTAATGCCCATCCTGATCGCCACAATAAAAAGAAAGCCGCCAAACAACAGGCTTAGCCAGCGGTGCGACAGTGCATGTGCAAGCTTTGCACCCAGCGGTGCGAACAAAACAGTGGCGGGCGTAATGGCAACAAACCCGATCAGGCTAACGTAGCCCAGGCTCCACTCCGGCAATAACTGATTCCCCCACCCCGCGATCACATATCCGACCGTTGCCGGCACAGCGATAACCAGGCCGAGCAAAGCCGATGTACCAACCGCGACGTGAATCGGTCTACTCATCAAAGTCATGGCCGGCACGCTCATTGATCCGCCGCCGATACCCATTAGAGTAGAAATTGACCCTATACCGGTTGGGATCATGCAACCGGCAATTCCATGCGGCACGTCACTCCAGATAGTCTTGCCCTGGTTCGGCCTCATCATGTTGATTGCGACACTCAGTGCGACAACGGCGAAAACGGCAGCCAGTACCTGCCCTGTTACATTCGCCGCAATTACAATTCCCGCGACTGCGCCCACAAATATGAATGGCGACCAGTAACGTACAACCCCGGTATCGATGGCGTTCTTACGGTTGTGGGCGGCAGCCGATGAGATGGATGTTGGAATGATCGTCGCTAACGACGTGGCGACGGCAATATGCATGCGAACCGAAGCATCGACACCGACAATTGCCAATGCAGCTTCCAGCGCCGGTACAATAACAATACCGCCGCCTACACCCAGTAAACCAGCCAGGACCCCGGCGACTGCGCCGGTCAGGATCATGGCAAGTATCAGGCCAAGCAACTCCACACTTAGTGCTTCTGGCCGTATGCGCTGAGGTCATCGTGCGCGGGGAAATTCATTTTTTCGAGTATCGCCATGTAACGCGGATTTGTCGCCATGCTGTCAGACACGCCCCAGCCCAGGTAATCCAATATGAAAATCTGTGCAAACGGGGACATCGGGTCTCGCGCTCTGATTACAGCATCGATGAGGTCAATGAGTTTGTCTGTATCACCTTCCAGAGCATGCATGTAGAGAAAACCCGGGTTCAGGCCCTCCGGGTCTTGCTGCTGAGCCGCTTGAAGTCGAATAATAGATGCCGCGTATTTCTCGTCATTACCGCAGACCTTGTACCCCCACGCCAGCCAGGAATCCATTAACGGTGACGGCGCGCCGTTGAGCAACGCTTCAACGGAATTAGCCTGGGCAAGCGCCGCATCGCACTGGCCGTCAAGCGATAATGCCAATGCGTGCTTAATGTAGGACCAGCGACTATTCGGGTGAAAGCGGTTCCAATCACCGAATGCGGAAGCGGAGGCCGAAAAGTCACTCGCGAACATATTTGCCAGCCCCACTGCATGCAGCGAACTACTGTCCAGTGCGTCAACTGCCAACGCCCGACTGGCCATTTCCCTGGCTGCCTCGATCCTTAACGTCAGAACAAGAAAAACCGAGTAGCGGTGATACGGTGCCGGACTCTGCGGCGAGAGAGCAATCGCCGCCTCGTAGGCTTCGTCCACCGCGGCCCAGTCGAATTCGAAATGCTGGCGTATCATCGCGAGCGCCGTGTGTGCTTCTGCGAGTTCCGGCGCCAAAGCAATTGCCGTGTACGCCGCATTACGCGCTTCGCCCAGCAGCTCGTCACCGTGCAACAACCCGTAGTAGAGCATCTGCGAAAGAGAGTCGGCAATATCGGCATAGGGAAGTGCAAATTGTGGATCTAATTTTATCGCTTCGCGTAGCTCATCAAGGCCACCGATGACTGATTCAATGTTAGTTGACTGGATCAGGTAATGGCCGCGCAAATAATGCTCATAAGCCGCCGGGTGTTCAGTGCCTCCTGACGCACTGTGTGCAGGTTGACTGTCGCTGACCTTCAGCCGAAGCCCATCCTTGATCGCTGCCACTATGGATCGCTCAAGGAAAATGACATCTTCGCTGGGTTGCACCAGTCGTTCGCCCCACAGCTGGCTGTCATCCCGTGTATCCACGAGCGACGCAGAAACAACTACCTGGTCGCCGATTAGTTCGAGCTTTCCGCGAATGACGCTATCCACTCCCAATGCACTGGCAAGTTTTTCGATATCGTCAATATCATCACGCAGCCGAAAAGACGCGCCTTTCGAAACGACTTTGACATTGGGAATAGTCGCCAGCCAATTGATCAGGCTTTCAGCAATCCCATCGCAAAGATATTGTACGTTGGCATCGTCAGCCGCATTTTCGAATGGCATAACCGCGACAGACCTGGCAGGTTCAAAATGTTGCGCCAATGTGCGATTACTCGCCGGCGTACTGCCCCAGTACCAACCCACAGCAGCAAACGCGACAATTGCAGACATTGCGTAGACGGTGGCCTCGCCTTTTGAAAAGGGTTGTGTGCCAACCTCGCCATGACGCCAGTTCCAGATAAACGCGGCGGGCAAGAGCACGATCGCAGCAACAATTGTTGCCGTTAACAAGCGTGCATCGAGGTTGTAGTTGTTTACGAAAAACTCGACGACCTGGAGAGCGACGAACACAAGACTCGGGTAAGCGACAAGAACGCGCCAGATACGTCTTTCCTTCAGCTCGGTGATCAAGTGCTGCATGCCGACATCCGATTTACGTTATTGATGTACACAACCCTGAGTCTAGCGGGTCAGAACAGACAAAGTAAGCAGATACCCTTATCCAAAACGAAATGGCAGCCTAAGATAATCAGACATCGGAAGCTTGCGAGTATGGGGCTCCAGCAGAAAATTCAAATCAGGGGGATGCACGCATGGAACTCCTAGACTTCGCCCGAGGCCCGGGACTGCAGATTGCGGTCTTGATATTCGTTGCCGGACTTGTCTGGCGACTTGTGCACCTATTCCTGGCCGCGAAGAAATCCGATATTTCGGAGGCTCGCATGGGCGGAGCACGCGCAGGCGGCCTGAAGACGATTTTTTCGAGATTCCGTCATCATGAGCCCTTTCGCGAAAGGACCAGGAACGGTTCAGTCCTTGCCTATACCATGCACATCGGACTGGTTATCGTTGTGCTCGGTAGCGCCCCGCATATTCTTTTCATAGAGAGCTTCACCGGGCTCGACTGGACCCCACTTCCCACACTCGTTATCCACCTCGCCGCAGCAGTAACAGTAGCCGCGCTGCTGGTTGGACTTGGCCGGCGATTACGGCATCCCGTGCTGCGAATGATATCCAACTTCGATGACTACTTTTCCTGGTTGATAACAACTCTGCCAGTTGTTACGGGATTGCTCACGGTTGCGCACGTTGGCGGACGCTATGAAACGCTGCTGGCACTGCATATCCTGAGTTTCGAGGCGTTCCTGATTTGGTTCCCGTTCGGCAAACTTATGCACTCGATCATTGTGTTCGGCTCGCGATATACAACCGGCATTACTTTCACGCGCAGGGGGGCCAAGGTATGAGTAAGGTCACTGAGAAATATCCCCTCGATACTCACGAACAGCGGCTGACCGTAAAAGACCCACACCCGCGTCACGACACGCAAGGCGATGTTGACGAGGACGAGCGCCTGCGACGCGCAATGGCGAACTTTGCCAAGAATATGAATCGCACTACAGCGACTTACATGGAAGCTTGCGTGCACTGCGGTCAGTGCGCTGAGGCGTGTCACTACTATGTGCAGACGGAAGATCCGAAGTACACGCCGATCTGGAAGCTGGAAATATTCAAGCAGGCGTATAAACGTGAAAACAGTCCGTTCGGGTTTTTCTACCGGCTATTCGGCTTCAAACGGCATATTACTGTCGAACAACTTGGTGAATGGCAGGAGCTTATCTATGACTCGTGCACGATGTGTGGCCGCTGCTCGTTGATCTGTCCGATGGGCATCGACATTGCTACGCTTGTCGGCCAGGCAAGACACGGCATGTTCAAAGCAGGCCTGATCCCTGACGAGTTACACGAAGTTGCGCAGCGCGCAAAAGAAGAAGGCAGCCCGCTCGGCGCCACAGCATCGGTCTTCGAAGATCGTGCAGAGTGGATGGGTGACGAGTTCGATACGGAGGTAAATATCGACCAGGAACAAGCCGATATTCTGGTAGCAATGTCGTCGATCGAGATCATGAAGTATCCGCACGCCATCGGCGCGACTGCCAAAGTACTGAATGCTTTGGGTGAGAGCTGGACGTTCCGCACTGAAGGCTATGAAGCGACGAATTTCGGCATGATGGCCGGTAATACCGAGTGGCAAAAAGCCGCCACAATGAAAATCATCAACGCGGCTATTGCCTGTGGTGCGAAGCTCGTTGTCCTGCCTGAATGCGGCCACGCGTATGGCGCGTTGCGCTGGCAGGGAGCCGCCATGTATGGCAAGCCTCTGCCGTTCAAGGTTCAGCACATCTCCGAGTTCCTTGCGGACGTAATCAGTTCTGGCCGATTAAAAGTGAAAAAAGTCGACCAAACTGTCACCTTCCACGACCCCTGCCAGGTGGCGCGTCGCGGTGGAGCTACCGAAGCACCGCGCGTGGTTATGGAAGCCCTCGGTCTCGACCTGAAGGAAATGGCCCCAACCGGGGACTTCAACTGGTGCTGCGGTGGCGGCGGTGGTGTTGTCACTATTCATCGAGCCGACAAGCTGCGATATAAAGTATTCGAGCTCAAGATGGATCAGGTGGAAGCGACTGGTGCAGACACCGTACTGTCAACCTGTTCGAATTGCCGGCAGAGTTACAACGACGCCAAAGAGCACTTCCATTGGGACAAGAACATGGAAAGCCTGCTCGAGCTCGTTGCGGAAAACCTGGTCGAATAGAGTTACGCTCATCCGCTGCGTACCCTGCGGGGTATACAGCGGGCGGCTAGTGCTTCGGCGTCGCGTCTTCAGGTAGCGCGAAGAACTGTAGTTCGCCAAGCTCGCCCTCGAGGGATTCGAACCTCTCACCCGGCTCCTGCAGCAGTCGCTCGGCCCATCGGGCTGCCTCTGTATGATAGTGGTCATAGAGCTGTTTGCGAACCGCCAGCGAAAGAATCGCGGGCTCACCAGCATCTTCGGTCAACGCCGCATCCAGCGAAAACTGGGGCAACGTGTTGCCGCCCTGTTTATGGGACCAGGTACCCGAACACAGATCGAAGTTGTACAGGCTGAGAAAGCGATGCCCATATCGGGCAATGAAATTCACGGAATCGATAACATAGTCTGCCTCGGCGTCGTCCATGACCCAGTGCAAACCAACACGGCACCAGCCGGGCTTCATGCCACAGTAACCTTGCTGCACAACGCTCCGATACCGCTCGGACGTTTCGTTATCGATATTCAATAACCTGTGCCCATAGGGACCAGCACAGGAACAGCCTGCCCGCGATTGAATGCCAAACAAGTCGTTGAGCAGGGCCGTCGCAAACTTGTGGTGAAGGTACCTGCCGCTATCATCCTTGAGGTTGAAAGAGATTATGCCAACGCGCCGATCCGGATCCGGGCTGCCGAGAATCTCAATATTCTCATTAGAACCCCAAGCCTGAAGAGCGCGTTCGGTCAACTCTCTTTCTCGCCTGTGAATGACGTCGACTCCAACCCTGTCCTTTATTTGGAAAACCAACGCGGCTTTCAGTGTCTGCAACACACCTGGTGTGCCGGCCTTTTCGCGCTCTTCAATCCCGCGAATAAAATCCTGGTCGCTCGGACCCACATAGTCAACGGTTCCGCCGGCGCCAACGCTGGGTGGAAGTTCTCGGTGGTAGATACGCTCATTGAACACGAGCACACCACTGGACCCCGGGCCGCCAAGGAACTTGTGCGGTGAAATAAATATGGCATCGATCGCGGCATCCGAACCGTCATTCGACTCCGGGTTCATATCGATATCAACGTACGGCGCGCAGGCCGCGTAATCGAAACAGGCCATCGCACCGTGCTTGTGCAACAGGCTGGCAATTTTTTGAACGTCGCTGCGTAAACCGGTTACGTTCGACGCCGCCGAAAAAGAGCCAATTCGCAGACGATTCTCGTACTGCGGTGACGTGAGCAATTCTTCAAGATGAGCCAGATCGATATTGCCACTGGCATCCAACTGAACCTCAACCGTGGTTGCCAACGACTGACGCCAGGATATCTCGTTGGAATGGTGCTCGTAAGGGCCGACAAAAACCACAGGCTGTTTTTCGCCGAGCAGGGTGTGAAAACACTCGCTGTCAAAACTGCAGCCTGGGTCGTCGAGTAGTTTTTCCACGTTCTGTCGCGTCGCCGGCGGAAAAGCAACACCGACAATTTGCTGCAATTTTTCGATCGCACCGGTTGCCCCTGTACCACAGGCAATAATGCGTCCGTTTGGCCCGGCGTTAACGGATTCCTTGATGGCCTCCTCCGCCTCATGCAGGAGCTGGCTCATGCTGCGGCCGGTGATATCGTCTTCGGTGTGAGTGTTGGCGTATACGCGCTGCAGACTCTGCAGGTAGGACTCAACAAAACGCAGACAACGCCCGGAAGCAGTGTAGTCGCAATAGACCATCAACCGCTCACCGAAAGGCGTCTCAAACGTCGAATCTACACCGACGATTTGCTGCCTCAGATAGGCAGGCTCGAGTTTGTGCTCGGACATATACTGTTGGCCGCCGGATTGCGCCGCCGACAGTCAATAACTACCGGGGCGCGCCGACCGCATCCTCTATCGAATCTACGATTGTTCCCGGAACGCCTACATTGGCCGTAAACGCCCGGTAACCTGAATCCCAGAAGTATAACTGCATCCGCCACATTTGACCGTAGTGCAGTACCAGGGTTTTTCCGTCTTCTTTGACCACCAGTACTTCTGTCGGTAAGGCTGTTACATGGTCAACGCCCGGAAACGGCGACAACTCGCTCTTGCCCTCGCTGCGGAAGCGCGAATTGATGCGTATCATTTTGTCTTCGATGTATGGATTGCTCAAGCCAATGTAGACCGCGTCATCTCTTAGCCGTAACCGGGTAATGACATCCCAGCCGGTCGAATCAGAAGCATCTGAAACCGCTCCAGCGGCCAGCGCCGCCGCCACTTCTTCGACGATCGCGTCAAACTCAGCTGCCGCACCCTCTTTTATAACTAATTGACTTTCCTGCCAATTCCTCCACTTGGCCATCATCTTGGCAGGGCCATCGCCATTGAACTTGCGATACTTGCTCTCTGTTCTAGTCGGGCCTGCCGGGTACTTGACCGTCTGGCCCGGTACGTTGGCGACAATCTCGCGAATCTGCGCTGCAACCGCCTGTGATGCCGCCAGCAAACCCTTGTATTTCGCCGTCTTGTAGTTCGGCGAATCCGCGTAATACACCATCGCATGCGCTACCGGGTTGGCCATATTAATGAACGTCTTCTGCTCGTCTCCTGATGTGAACACCGCGATACGCAGCACCTGAGCTGAAACAGTCCTGGGGGATTCCTCGGCCGCAGCCTCGGCGTAGGCTGGCGACGTCAGAACGTAGAGCTTGGCCTTGTGCATATCGTCCGGCACACGCACAACATGCGAGGCATGTAGTACGAGCCCTGTCTTCGAGCCGGCGAGAGCCGACTCGATCGCATCGGTGGTTTCAGAAAACGAGACAGAAGATTCGTGAAGGGTCTCGAATATGCCGATACTCTCGGCGGCAAGCGCTGCTGGCGCCCATGATACGAACGCCAGCAACGAAACTACTACAAAGTTTTTCACAAGCAGATCACCAATTCTTTACCAGAGATAGGAAACCTCAAACTCAAACTGGCTCATTTTCAGCTCGACCGTCTGACCAGGATCGAACAGGCTGATGCCCTCAACCGTGTTCGTAGGGGCATACATCAGCATGAAATTCCATGCGCCACCATCAGGCTTCCTCTTGGTCATTCCGAACGTGATGTGTTGCTCCATGACACCAGGCGCCAGAATATTGAACAATACGTCAGCTTCCTGAATTGGCTGCTCGCCGTAGCTGTAACCAAATCGATAGGACGTCGTATCGGAAGGCGTCCATTCAATGCCGAACTTGTAAGTCGTCATGTCTTCCCAGCCGAAACCAGGCCCGTTCTTGCCACCCAGACACGATTCAAAGTCCGCACCACCCAGGCTCGGGCAGTCGAGGAAGTTGATCATCGCATTACCAACTGACGCGACGTCGCTGAACTCTGTGTGCTCGATGTCGACGTTAAGGCGAACGTTGTTGCTCCCTTTAAACGATATGCCGAACTTCGTGCTTGCCGGAATATCGAATCCACCAGCTTCAGCGAAAAGATCCGAGTAGTCATCCAACTCGCTCATCGACATCTTCGTTTGATAAGAAAGACCAGCACTCACTGCGTCCCCCATCGCCCACCAGATACCTGCAGCGGCTCCGTAACCTGTCGAGGTGTCGTGCCCATTATTGGTCAGAGATGTTGGATTGCCCGGCGTACCGGTAGCAAAAAACTCTTCGATATACGTCTTGGTATACGGTGCAAAGTTAGCCAGCCCATTCGCTTCGAACATCTGGACTGCGACGACCGGGCCAATGCCCCAGGCGAAATTATCGCCCGATTTGCCCGCGAAATTGAGTGCTATAAATGCCTGGGACAAATCGACACCTGCATCACCGGCACCGAACAAGCCTGGAAACTCCTGACCGGGTCCACCTGCTCCGGTGGGATCGAAATACGCGACTGTATTCGGATCGTCCCAATCTGTGTTCATTCCGCCGCGACCGTAAAACACAAACGTCATTGCCATGTCGTCGCCCAGGCGCCAATTCTTGGCAACGTATGGAATCGGAAACGTTTCGCTGCTGCTCTCAAACTTACCGGCACCTGTCGAAAATGCGCCGAAGTTACCTTGATATCCGGCATCCGCTTCATAGTCTCGCATCGGACTAAATATGGACAGACCGACCTCCCAGCTGTCATCTGCAAATACGCCAAGGGCAGGATTCGAGGCGACAATGATCGACCCGCGTGCGGCGTTAGAGCCGACACCCGTACCGGCCATCCCCTTGGACTCGGTACCGACGCCGTGCGTGAAATAGCCATTGGTAGCTGTCGCAGCACCGCTTATCGCCAGTAGTCCAAGAGCCGAAACCCAGGCTGTGGCATTTACGTTTTTGGTCTTCATTTATTTACTCCTGTGAGGATGCTGCTCCGCAAAACACATCATGGAGCGACTCCATTACTTTGTTCGCATCGTCGCCAGTCAATGAATAACTCACAGACTGGGCATGTTTTCTTGATCGGACAATCTTCTCCCGCCGTAGTATTGCCAGGTGTTGCGACAGCGCTGACTGACTTAGGCCAAGCAGGCTCTGCAACTCACTTACGGTTTTTTCACCTTCTGACAACTGACAGAGAATCATCAGGCGCCACTCGTTAGCCATGGCTTTTAGCAACTCGCAAGCCTGCGCCGCCATGCCGTGTAACTCGTTAAACTTCTCAGAAGCCACTGCGGCCTCGACGCTTTGCGGTGCATTCATCGTCTAATTGTCCCAAGCCACTACTATTCGCAACCAGCGAACCCTTCCGAATCCATCTTGGCTTCGTAAGGTGCGGTAACAGCGTCGCCTGTCAGTAGTGTACTGACGACAGAGCCCCAATCATCGGGCTTTAATACGACCAGCCAGCCGGCGTTATAGGGATCGTCGTTGGCAATGCTGGGGTTGGCGACCATGTCATCATTAACTGCCATAACCTCGCCCCCCGCCGCAGACTTGGCCGGGCCGACCCACTTGCCGGATTCCAGCGTTCCGCATGACTTGCCGGCTCGCACAGATCTGCCCACGCGCTTGGGTGTAAAAGCAACCAATTTACCGGCCATTGCTGTGGCCACCGTCGTCATTCCGACTTTTACGCTGCCGTCGCCTAACTCCTGAAACCAGATATGGTTATCGACGTCGTACAGAAGCTCGTCGGGCATATTACATCCGCGTACAACTGGCATCGCTAGGGCTCCTTTGCTGTTCCTGTTTCTAAATCTGACGATAAACGGATCGGTTTTGCCGAACAGCAAAACTCCCCCAACTCAGCGACTTGCATCTTGCCGCTGATAAACAAAAATAAATGACTAGATATCATCTTCATCATATCAAGGCGATTGGTAATTTCCGAATCGTCCGCCTGCATCGTGATGAGATTATAGTGGTAAACCACCTCCCGGCAGGTCTCGCGGCAAGCATTAAAACTCGGATCGCCCTTGGCGCCCTGGCGATGCAGCGCCAGCAGTCGAAAACCTTCGCGCTTCTCATCGGTTGGCTTTTCGCCTCGCGCAACGATCCAATGCTCAATTACAGCTTCGCTAAGCTTGAGCAATTCGCTGGCAGACGCGCTCGCGTCTGGCTCTGCCGATATCGACTGAATGGCTGACTCGATTGCAGCCAGCGACATCATCCGAGCCCTTTCTCCTTAAGGAAACCGATGGAATTAGAGATATTCTCGTGCACGCCGACTTTCTTTGCTTTGAGCCCCAATGCCATGCCGAGCAATTGTGTGAAATACAGAATTTTAATGTCGACCACCTCGCCCAGTGTCTTTTCGGCACGAATCTGGTGCATCTCGAGACCGGAGTGACAAGTTGGGCATTCTGTGGCGATGACATCGGCACCAGCCAACTTGGCAGTCTTCAGGATATTGAGCACCAGCTTCGTTGAGGTGTCGCTATCGGACAACGTATGCGCGCCACCACAACACGCGGTCTTCAGCGGGAAGTCGACATTTTCTGCGCCCGCTGCCTCCAGCAAGTCGTCCATGAAATGCGGCTTCGATGTCGACTCGCTACCCGGTCCGGCGTCTTTCTCAGGAAAGATATGTCGTGGTCGTGTGTACATGCAGCCGTAGTAGTTAGCAATTTTGATGCCGCTGAGCGAGTTCTTTACACGCTCTCTAAGACCGTCTTCACCGATCGTTTCTTTTATCCAATCGAGAGCGTGAATGGTCTCTACCTGGCCCGATTCATAAGTCTTGTGGCCCGCTTTTTTCGACAAGCGATCAACGACGTCAACCGACTCCGTGTCGTTCTTCAGGTCGTACTCGGCTTTCTTGAGGTTGTGATAGCAGCCGTTACATGGCGCCATGACAACGTCCATATTCATTTCGTTGGCCGCGGTCGACATCACTCTTGACGACAGGTAGGTCTGTATTTTCGGGTCTACGTTCTTGACCTCCATCGCACCACAGCAGTTCCAGTTCTCGACCTCGACGAGATCGAGCCCCAGCTTCTTGCCAACCGCCTTGGTCGAACGGTTGTAGGCGTGGCCAGTTCCTTCGAGCGCGCAGCCCGGGTAGTAGGCGACCTTCTTGTATTTGTCTTTCTTCGTCATTGCTGCTTTTTCCTCAGAACTCTTTAGGCCGCCGCGTCTTTTTGTGCGATGTCGATCAACTCAGAAAGATTCAGTAACTCTTCCTGCTTCTGATGCTGCTCGTCGATGTATTCCTGGATCGCGCTTGATGCGCCAGACCAGTTGCTCGTTCGCGGCGCCACGAAGGTCGCGATGCCCATGCGTGTCAGCATGCCAACCGGCAGGTTCTTCAACAAGCGTTTAACCATCTCGATCATCCATGGCTGCATCAGTCCCTGGCTGGTGCGCTTGAAAAATCGCCTTATCGTTCTGCTTTCTTCGATCTTGCCAGTCTTCAAAATCTGCTCGGTGAAGACCTCGTCGAAATGCATGGAAGGTGATTTCGGCGTGTGCCCTTTGCGTTCCAACCAATGCGATGTCGCCTTCATGACACCTTCCGGGAACACGTCACGCGGACAGGCGTAGGTGCACTTATTGCATGAGACACACTGCCAGATAATGTCTTTGTCACGGAGAAGTTCCGATTCCATACCCATGCGTATCAGGTAAATCCAATAGCGCGGGTTGAACTCCGGATTAATTGCATTGACCGTGCACGAGTTGGTACAGGATCCGCATTGCCAGCAGCGATGTATATTTTCTCCACCCGGAAGCGCCGCAATTTCCTCTTCAATAGCCTCGTTATAATCGGAAACCACGCGCGTTTCGATAAACGTGCTCCAGTGGCCGGACACATCCACACCATCGAGAATCAGCTCGTCGTGAGTCTTTAAATTCTCGGGGCGGATCAATGATTTTTCGTGAATGGGCATTTAGTTCGTCGCCTGGGTCAACAAGTCAGTGTCATCGAGGACGTAGGCCTCACCATCAATCGATTTCAGGCGGGTCTTGCCGTTACCGGGTCGGACGCCGTCCAACCCCAGCAGCCGCCGTGTGTGCTGCATCGGGTCTTCCGGTGCAGAAAAGTCGGTGCGTAAATAACTACCACCCTGCTCGCAAATGTAATTCGCATAAACCTGGGCAGAAATGATGTCGACGTATTCCAGCACATCACGGAAGAAACCGTTGTCACTTAGAAACTGGCTAAGCTCCTCACGCAACATCAGGTACGTACCATAGCTATCACCAACCGGAATAGTCAGGTGATCGATGTCATCCGAGAACCAGATTTCGCGAATAACACCGGTATTTGCTTTCGCATCCCAGATCCACCGGTTCATTAGCGGTACGCGTTCGGGATCAAGGTTATGCAGCAGTTCAGTTGCAAGATCGCGAACCCAGCGGTGTTTCTTGTCCTGTGGAAAGCGATCGCAGAAATTTGCAATACGCGCGTCAATATCGCTGTCGTCGACGAGCAAGTCTCCGATACCGACCTTCAGCTCGGCAAATGATTCTTCATTGAGCCAGGGACCGACACGCCGCCGAACAGTCGCCATAAAAGTGCAAAGACCCTTGAAAGTCTCGAGTTCGAGACCATCGAGAGCGTCGTCGGCAAGCGCTTGCTTGAACATTACGCTTTTCAGCTTAACGGCCTCGACATAAGCTTCTATGCCGCCATGGCTTTCACTGCCTACGATCATCGTCTGCAGAGACTTTTGCAGTAACTCACCCGACAACTCGAGCACGGGCCGTTCTATGCCGGCTGGCTGCAGAGATTTTGCGCGGGCCATAACCTGCGGCCTTACGCGGTTTCGCCGACAGGCTGTTTCAAATCTGTAAGCACTGCCATCGCTGTGGCGTGACCTTGCGCAATCGAGTCGTCGATGGTCTCCGGACCCGTCGCAGATCCCGCAACATAGACGCCCGGCCGGGATGTCGCGCCCATTGCACCGTAGCGATTTGCAACGCCGACGTAGCCGTGTTCTTCCAGGTCAATGCCGAATGTCGCGGCGATATCAGGGTTATCGACATTTGGATCCATGCCCACGGCGTGCACCACCATGTCAAACGGAATCGTAATCGGCCGCTTGACCAGTGTGTCTTCACCTTTGACGATCAACTTATCGCCATCAGACGTCACCTCGGCGATTCTGGCCTTGATGTACTTGACCTTGAATTCCTCCTGGCTGCGCCAGTAGTACTTGGTCTCATAAAGCCCGAATGTGCGAATGTCCATGTAGTAGATATAGACATGACAGTCCGGTAATTCTTCACGAATTTCCATGGCAATATTCGACGAGACAGTGCAACAAATCTTGGAGCACCATTCCCTGCCTATCTGTCTGTCTCTCGAGCCAACACACAGCAAGATGGCGACGCGTTTTGGCTTACGTTTATCTGACGGGCATCGAACGCCACCGCCTGACGAAATCATCTGCTCGACCTGGGTCGTCGTAACGACGTCAGGAAATGTGCCAAACCCCCATTCGGGCTTATTCACGGAATCGAAATGTGTGAACCCGCTGCAGAGGATGGCCGCTTCGACTTCGTGCTTGTCGCCATTGGACAGCTCGACCTTAAAGTTGCCGGGCTCGCCATCGAACGATGTGACTGTCGCTCCAGTCTGAACCCGAACCGAACTGTCGTCGACAACACGTTTTACCATGCCGCCGATTGCGTCCTTGGCCCACTCGCCCGTCGGCACGAGTTTCGCGTAGCCCGACAATATCGGTGCTCCACCCAACTCGCCTTCTTTCTCAACCAGAATACTGGATCTACCGATGGAGCCGAGGCTATGCGCCGCGGCCAGGCCAGCAGGTCCGCCACCTACGATCAAAATTGGTTTGCTCATTCTTATCGCTCGATCTGTATTATTTTTCGATCTGTTTGAATCCCGGGCCCGAAGTGATCATCTTTCTAGGATCATAAAGACTCTCACCCTTACCGGCTTCCACGTCCTTAAGATAGGCCTCGAACTCCGCCTTTTTAGCTTGCCAGTCGATGCCCAGTTTCTCCATCAGCGTTTCCGTTGACGAAGCATGCCAATGCGACTGCACTATCTTGTACGGGTGTGCCCCACAAACCAGTGCCGCAAACTGGCAGTCCGCAAGAACCGGCAAGTCAACGGGCTTACCGCCCGCCGCACCGATCCACTGATTCTTGTCGAGAGTTGTGATACAGCCGGTGTCGTGACCGATCATCATATCCGCCCTTGCCTCTTCCTGCGCCACACGTAACTTGCGATCGATCGCAAATGATCGAGTGAACTCTCGCTCGGAGATAATATGGCGAAAACCGAAGCCACAGCAGTCGTACCAGGTACGATAATCGATGACCTGCGTACCGAGTGCCTCAAGAACGCCGGTCGTCACCGCAACGCGGTTGCCACCAAGAATTTTGTCGTCATAGATGGCGTCTTCAGGAACCATTTTGTAGACGTGACATGCCGGGTGGACAGTGGCCCGAATGTGGCTGCAATCGATGACTTGCCTTTCCGCGATCTTGTCGCGCATGACATGCAGCCATTCCGAGTAATGCACAACCTCTTCCGGAATAAGCAGCTTGCCATCGACCAATCGACCCAGCTTACCAAGAATTTTCTTGACGCTGGCGCGGAGCTTCGCCGACTGCAACAGGTACCCACGCACTTCTTTATAGTTGCCGAAAGACGTGCCGCAATGCACCAGCGGATAGAAATATCCGTCCGGCAGTCCCTGCGCCTTCGCGGAAACATACGCCTGGTGGAAATTACGCAAGAAAACTGCGGCGAGACTTTCAATGTTGCCAATACCCGAGCCGTGATAATTCCATGCCGTACAGGATGTCTGATCGGTCTCGTCCAGATAGCGAATGTCCATCTGGTTCATTAGCCACAACAGAGATGCCGGGTAACCCGGAATATTGCCGCACTGACCGCAGGACTTGTGATGCCACAACTGCTGCGTTGGAATTTTCTTTTCCCAACCATAAAGCGTATTGACCGTAACCGGCTCGTGTTCATCCTTAACCCGATGAACGATGATCTCGCCGTCTTTCTCAAGATCCCACATGACGTCGCGGACATCCTCGACTCGGTCCTTGTTAGTCAGCATCGATCGTCGGTTAACAATTTGATCAACCCAAACGGTCGCAACATGAGCCTCGTCCTTGCTCAGGTTTGCGTCCGACCATTCGCTGCCGTGACCTGTAAATCGTTCCCCGTCGTTTCCGTTGCCTGTCGCCATTCGAGCCTCCTAGTCGTCCTGATCGTCGAGCCAGTCTTCGTAGTCATCGCGTTTCTCATCCATGATGTCGCTGATAACGTCAAACAGGTTCTCGTCTATTACTTCCAGACTGTCGAGCACACCGGTTTCTTCCCAAATAGTGTAGAGCTCGACAGACGTTTTTAAATTCACTTCCCACGCCGTCTTCGTGGTGTGTAGCGTAGGCATCGGTATTGCTTTGCGCAGTGTTTCAAGCGGCGCGTCAACCTTTGAAATATTCGGCCCCCAGTCAGCAAAGCCTTCCGGGTTAATCATGTCGGGTGAAAGTTGATTGCCCGTTGATATGAGTTTGAGCATAACGCGGCTAAACGGGCGCAAAACGCTCTTGGCGGACTCCATGCCGTGTTTGATAGCGGTCTCGCGCATTATCATAACCAGGCCACCTGGAGAGTTGCCGAATGGACAGCGGGCGGCACAGGTATAACACTGCGCACAGGACCAGATCTTTTCCTGCATCGCGTCATATATGCCGTCAAGATTTTCGGTCCAAAGCAGCTGGACTATCTCGCGTGGACTAAAATCGTAATAGTGCGCCGCCGGGCAAGTTGCTGTGCAAATGCCGCAATTCAGACATCCGTTCAGTTCATGGTCGAACCGAAGATCGCCCTGAATATCCTGAAATATCTCTTCGAGTTTGCCACGATCTACCGGTGCCTCATCCGACAGAGGGTCGCCGATATATTCCTGAATTCGAGACGTCGATGAGTGAGACATACTTTCTACCTAGTAGCTGAGAACCTTGCAGTCGCTTTCCATGACTTCTTCAATCAGGTGTGCGCCACCAACAATGCCTTCGCATTCCGGTATCAAATCCTCTTGCGTCATATCGAACAAGTCGAGGTTCGGTGAACAACAGTAAAATTTGACGCCTGCTTCGTGAGCATCCTGGATAAAGCTGTAAACAGACTTCGGTGAGCCCTCTTTGACGAACAACTGCTCAGCAACACCTTTCTTCATCAGCTTGCCAGATGTCGCCGTGCAGATAACATCGACGTCGTAATCCATCGCCGCTGCAACGGAAGCCTGGAAGATCGGCGCGCCGAGTTCCTCCCCATTACGTGGGTCTGTGTTCGCCATTACAATTACGAGTTTTTCGGCCATAGTCCTCTTCCTTTGGCGTAAATCAACCGGGGCAAAACACCGGCATTCAACAGCACATTAGCATATCCTAAATTACTAAGTTATCCAAATTCACCCGGCATTTTTCGCAGCCTTTGGTGTTGACATCAGCGCTGTACATTGTACCAGCCCTGTCATAATTGGAACCAGACTGTCTTCAAGACGTGTCTGTAGCGAGCGCAATATTTCAAGTTGTTCAGCTACTCCGGCAGGCACTTCCTCGAACTCCATGATCAGGTCTTCGACCATGCCGACCTTGATGCCCGGATTGCCTACAAATCCGAACGAACTGCTGCCGTCGCCCGAACCAATCTGAAAAACAGCCGGGCGGCCCGCTTCGTCAACGGCCAGGATCCGGGCGTCATCCGGGGGCACCGGGCGGTCACGCATATAGGTGACTTGCTCAAATTCTTCGGGCAGAAAGCCATTCAGGGCGTCATCACAGATTCTCCTCGCCATACCGCACTCAAACTCGAGTTCCGTGCTTTGCACCGAACCGCCGGCCGCGATGGCGAGAATCTGAGCACCGACGCCTATACCGATAACCGGTGTCCCTTCATCAAGTCGAGCTTTCGTCAGCTCTATCTCTGCGGCCAGGGTTGGCAAATCCCGGCCGCCGGCCGAACCCCATGGCCCGCCACCAAGCAAAATGACAGCGTCGGCCGGCAGATCTTCCGCCGGCAATTTGCCACCGCTGGCAAACGGGCGGTAATACTGAAATCGAATGCGCCGCCCTTCGAGGTGATCTTCCATCAGGCCGAGGTATTCTCCTGACGTGTGCTGAATAACAGCTACGACGTTCATCGGCGTATCACCCCTGTCCGCCAGTACGAATGCGTCAGGGCTGCAATCAGACATTAGCCGCTTCTCCGGATGTCAGCGCCGCCGTTATGGATGCCGCAAAATCAGACGGCGCAACACTCAGCATGTCGACGTCATTGTTAATAAAGAAATCTTCGATAGCCGAGCCGATTTCATCAACCCGCGTGCCCAGCAAGTGCGCCTCGAGATCGAACACAACGCGCGGCGGGGTGACGAAGAAATCACCGCTAATCAAAACGCGCTGCAAGATACTCTTTGTGGCTCCCTCGAGCTTCACAAAGGACTCGATCGTGCCGCCGGGCCCGGTGTGCGAGCCGCTAAGGACCTCATCTGCGCCACCCGGGTTATCGATCTCCGCGACAAACTCATCCGTGCCAATTTCTTCTCTGAAGTATTGCTCTGCGAGTTCCTCTTCATTGGCTGTTATTTCTCCCGGTTCGGCTTTTATGCCGAATGCCTCGGTGAACCCCGTTGTCAAAGCCTGTTTGATCGTCTCTATATCCGGAAGCTGATCACCGAGTAGCTCTTTCAGGGTGACAACCCGCTCCGCCGCAGAGTCGAGTTTGCGTTTTGCAAGTTTGCCCTCGGGAACATTAAGTACTTTGACCATTTTCTGTGCGCTCATGTCTACGAGCACTGTCCCCTGGTAAATGAGTGTGTCGCCGTCGAAGAAGCCGCCCGTACCACTAATTTTTCGGCCATCGACTTCGATATCGTTGCGTGGGCGAAACTGCGCATTGATACCTAGTTGGCTCAACCCGTTTGCAGCTGCGTTGCATATTTCTCTCGCAAGATCGGGCAGCGCCGGAATACCCAGCGACGCGCGGTGAAAGACCAGCTCCCACCCCAGCTGGCCCTCATCGAGATAGATGGCGCCGCCGCCGGTAATGCGCCGGACAACACCAACGTCATTTTCTTTGCAGTAGTCGAGATTAACCTCCCTGCTTAAATCCTGGTGCCGCCCGATTAATGCCGTCGGTGGAAAACGCAGGAATCGAATCGTATCGGGAACGCGGTTTGCCTGCCGTTCTTCGATAAGAGCAGCATCAAAAGCGATGTTTGCGCGACCTTCACGCACGCCCGTATCGATGATTCGAAACGTATCTGCCATCTTCGCAAACCCTCCGGTCGTCTATTCCACGCGGACCGGTATTTCCAGTTGTTTGCGAATCTTCTTGATGTCTTTTTTGACTGGCTGGAAAGGAAAGCTCGCAATGTCGCTTGGCGGTGAATCGCCGTAAGGGCGATCGCAGGCCGAAACATCATCCTGAAACTTACCGGGGCAGCCGGAGGTGCGAAATGCGATTCCTTCGTTCACGATATCGGAGAGTTCCGCCTCCGGAATACCGTAATCGGTGACCCGTCCGAGCTCATCAAACTTCATCTGCTCGACCCGCACATCGCGATAATCAATAAGGTATCGGGCGAGCTGTACGCGCCGCCACTGATCGCGAGGCGTCGCGGGCAAGTGATCCATTAATGAGCCCTGCTCCGGGAAGAAACAGAACATGTGGCTGTGCCCTCCCAGTGCAACGATCTCCTGCACAAGCTGCAGCACCTCGTACTCTGTTTCGCCCATGCCGACGATAATGTGCGCGCCGAATTTTTGCGGCCCGAAGATATCCCTTGCCTCAAGCATGATGTCCCAGTATTTCGACCATTTGTGCGGCGACTGCACGCCCTTGCCACGAGTTCGATCAAACAACTCGGGCGTCGCGGCATCCAGGGCAACAGTGAAAATATCTGCGCCCAGATCCTTCGTCTTTTGCACGTCGTCGCGCGTCATCGTCGTCGGGTTCGACAGAATTGATACGGGGATCGCCTGTGGGTCTATCTTGTCGGTCCATTGTTTCAGTACCGTAAACGTATCGTCCTCCGAACGCGGGTGCGTGATCATCGATATGCACATGCGATGAAACGGGCTGTTCTCCGGATCCTTCGCAACAATGTCGATGATGTCCGTCATCGGCACCGCAGGCCAGTCGACGCGAATGAAATTGCGGTCGGCATAATCACGGTCCGCTTCACGATGTCGAGCGAGTCCGCAATACGCGCAGTTGGCTCTGCAGCCTTCCGGGTAGGTAAGCAAAAGGTTCAGGCAACGCGTACAACCACAGCGGTGCATGCGACCACCCATGATTCCCAACGTAATCGCTGCAGCTGTCGACAGCTGCACATACTCCGGTGACTTCATGTGTGGTGCCAGGATGTTGTTATTCGGCAGATACACACCTTGCGGCGGTATGTCATTCGCCTTTACGTGTTTACCATTCTTACGGTCAACCGGCGTTTTAATAGGTGCGCGGGGCTCCATCGCCACGCTTCCTTTGGTTTCAAAACAACTCATAAAAAATCCCTGACGTGGTATTGCCTTATCGGTGTGTAATTCAAGCGGCGAACGAGCGACCAAGCGACTTATTGAATTCGCTGCCAAGTTTTATCGAGCAACAAGAGTGTGCCTGCTCGAACGGCCTGCCAATGGTATGCGCAACAGACACAGCGCCATCTGCCGGAAACGCAATACCATCGAGACCTGCCATGATGGCGTATGCATCCGTAACGCGTTTGTGCATGCCCGGCGGGCGAGCGCAGCCAAGCAGCACCTGCTTGTCGGGCAACCTCTTGCGCGCCTCATAAAAGATGTTGCCGACATCTGTCGTGCTCGGTGTGACGAACGTGCCGGGCTTCGCATAGAACGGCATGATGACAACCAGCACCAATGCCGTGACGTCGTAACGGCTGACAATATCGAGCGCATTCGCTTCACCCAATATCTGCCCGTAGTGCAGGCCGATTACTATGTGTGGCGTGACCTCCATCGACGTACTGCACAAAGCAGCCAGAGTCTCTTCAAAGTCCGCAACCGGACGATCCAGTTTGTAGACCTGCTGAATAGTCTCTGCGGCACCGATGACATCCATCATGACCGTATCGACGCCGGCGGACTCCATGGCTTTTGCCTGTTGTTCCTTCATCAGTGCGCTGTGTACGGCGATCCTGAGATCAGGGAAATCGGACTTGAGCTTCTCGACGACCGGCAGGTAACGCGTGTAGTTGATCTCGTTGCGCTTGTTCGAGCCGCCCGATAACAGGAAGCCATTAAGCCCCTGAAATTCGATCAGCTGCCTCGCTTTCTGATCCAGCATCTCGGGGTTGGTCGCCGCAATCATCGGCTCGAGAATCTTTTTCTGACAATGGTCGCAATTGAGGCCGCAGGCGCCGGCAGTAATTGAAAACGCAGGGAAGCTGTTCTTGCTGCAGCCGCTTAGCTCGGTCGTTTCGTATTCTTTGAAGGTCGGCGTCGAAAACCGGATCAAACGTGGCTCGCGGCCGTCGGCAGCACTTTCAAATTGCCTGACCAGAGTCTCGTCGAATTCTGCATCCTCGAGATCTTCAATCTCAGCGATCGCGTCTAGCCATGCCATGCCTCAGACCCTCGTTACTTCGGTTGCCAATGATCTTATCGCCTCTCGGACGGGCCCGGCAAATGGCTTATCAGCCAGCGTATTGAGCCAATCGTCCTCGATATCGTCCTCATCCACGAGGTCGCATTCCATTCCCCTGAGCAGTTCGACAGCGGCGTCCGGCAAGCGATCGGGAAATACCTGCCCCGTAAGACGCCCCCACATGCCGGCCCAGTAACGTGCCACGGTCCATGGATTGTACCCGCCCCCGCCGAGAATGACCGTAGGCTTGTTCAAAGCGGTTATTTGCTCGACAGTCTCCCACAATGCGACGTTACTGAGCAGCATGCCTGACAGCGGATCCCCAGCGAGGCAGTCCGCTCCGCAGCAAACCACAAATGCATCGGGCGAAAACGATTCAACCAGCGGCACGATGGCGTATTCCATCAAGTACTTGAGTTCACTATCGTTGACGCCTTTGGGCACGGGTAAATTGCGAGCACCGCCGTCGCGCCGATCGTCTGCTGCACCGGTGTATGGCCACCGCTCCGCTTCGTGGACCGATACTGTCATTACTCTGGGCTCAGCAACGAATGCATTTTCAACGCCGTCACCATGATGAGCATCCAGATCGAGATATAAGACTCGTTGCTGCCCTTCGCGCAGCAATGTTCGAATGCAAAATACCGGGTCGTTGAAATAGCAGAAGCCGCTGGCCCTGTCGCGACGGCCATGATGGGTACCGCCGGAAGGATGAAATATAACTCGACCCTCGCAAGCCAGTTGCGCCGCCAGTATCGATCCGCCGACGGTCGTAGCGGCTCGTTCAAACAGGCCCGGAAACAGTGGGTTTTCCATCGTTCCAATGTGGTACCGAGAACGGATGTCCGGGTCGACCTTGCCAGTGGAATCTGCGTATTGCAGCGCCTCCACGTAGTCCCGATCATGAAATTCGGTGAGTTGATCCATCGTCGCTGGTGTGCTGGTATGAAACTCTTCGTCTGCGAGCCAGCCAAGCATACGGACCAGGTCGAGCACAGTGGCATGGCGAACGATTTTGAGGGGGTGGCTCTGACCGAAGGCAGCGCGACGGAAGACATCACTGCCAACGAATAAAGGTCTCAGCCCGGCCGGATCAGTTGCCAGATGTTTGGAAGCAGACGCTGTAGCCGCGCCCCCTATTTTTGATTTTTCTGCTTGCGAGTGACGCATATAATGGCACGATAGTCGACTACCGAGTTCCGGCAAAAGCGGCGATCGAGAATATTCTATTCCCCTAATAAAGACAATTCTGATATTCTAATATGCCCTGCGGAGGGCGGCCCCCACTGAAAAAAAGGTGAAGTCAAATGTCCAACGAACAAAAAAGTATGTCAATCATCGTTACGAAAGGTAGCCTGGACTGGGCTTACCCGCCGTTCATTCTTGCAACGACCGCAGCGGCGATGGGCCTCCCGGTCACGATGTTTTTTACATTCTACGGCTTGCCCCTGCTATTCAAGAAACTCGATTTGCAGGTCACTGCTGCCGGCAACCCGGCGATGAAAATGCCGATGATGGGCGGCCATATGGGCCTGCCAAATCTCGTCACGGCCATTCCTGGAGTGGACGCTGCCTGCTCCGTGATGATGAAGAACCTAATCAAGAAGAAGGGCGTCGCATCAATCGACGACCTGCGAGAAGCAGCAGTCGATCTCGAAGTTCGTATGATCGGCTGTCAGATGACCATGGATCTCTTCGAGTATGGCCAGGAAGATATGATCGACGGTATCGAAATCGGTGGCGCTGCAACCTATATTGAATGTGCAACGCAGGCCGACATCAATCTATTCATTTGATCGGAGCAAAAAGAAATGGCTGACCAGACACTCGACGCAAAGGGGCTCAATTGCCCGCTGCCTATCCTCAAGGCTCGAAAAGCCCTCAAAGAAGTACCTGCCGGCGGTACGCTGGAAATCCTGGCAACAGATCCCGGCTCGGTCGCAGACTTCGAGGCCTTTTGCCGTCAAACGGGCAATGAGCTTGTAGAACATTCGGTCGATGACAAGATTTATCGTTTCCTGATCAAGCACACGGCATCGTAGCCCAGGGTGTTTTCAGGCGCCGAGAACTCGTTCTCGGCGCCCAGAGCTATGATTCGCCATCTAGCGGAGGATTCCGATGTCAGACAAGAAGCGCGGAATTCATGAGTTGTACGGCAAGGATCCATCCACAGCAGACGACCTGGTGTGGGGGCGCAGCGTTGATCCGATAACACGACGTGGCTTTTTGACCAAAGGCGGCCTGGTCGCAATGTCGACTGCGGTTGGAGCATCGATTCCATTTGCGCATCTTATGCCCGGCGGCCTGATTCCAGCTGCTATAGCACAGACTTCACAGCCATTCGAGATTCCAGGTAAAGAAGGCCTGATCGTGCTGAACGATCGGCCGGTGAATGCCGAAACGCCGGCACACCTTCTCGATGACGAGGTAACTCCGGCGAAGTATCTATTCGTTCGCAATAATGGCACGCCACCGATAACCACCGACATTGACCCCGACGCGTGGACAGTCGAGATCGGCGGGGAGTCAGCCACTCGCACGATGTCTTTTACAGCCGCCGAGCTCAAAAAGAAATTCAAGCACTACACGTATCAACTGCAACTTGAATGCGGCGGCAATGGCCGTAGCGAATTTGTACCGCCGGCAGCAGGCAACCAATGGTCTATCGGTGCTGTCGGTTGCCCGTCATGGACGGGGGTCCGCTTGAAGGATGTGCTCGAGCACGTCGGCATTAATGACGACGCCGTGTATGTTGCCTACTACGGCGCGGACAAGCACGTCAGCAGCGACCCGAACAAGGTGCCAATCTCTCGTGGCGTACCGGTTGCCAAGGCGCTCGAAGACGAAACGCTCATCGCCTGGGCAATGAACGGTGAAGATATTCCGCCAATGAATGGCTACCCGTTGCGCCTCGTGTGCGGCGGCTGGCCCGGTTCTGTATGTGGCAAGTGGCTCCGGAAGATAGTCGTACGTAACCAGGTGCATGACGGACCGAAAATGACGGGTACGTCGTACCGAGTACCCTGTAAACCAGTTGCTCCCGGTAGCGAAGTGCCGACAGACGAGATGTGCATTATCGAGTCGATGCCAGTCAAGTCTCTCATCACGTTTCCGAAGTCAGGCCTGCAACACGAACTTGGCAAGAAACTCGCTCTGCGCGGCCACGCATGGGCAGGCGACCTCGAAGTTCACAAAGTTCGCGTCTCCATCGACTTTGGCGCAACCTGGCAGAAAGCGAAGCTCAGCGCTCCGGCCAATCGCCTGGCCTGGCAGCGCTGGAGCGCTGAAGTTGAGTTTCCGGAAGCCGGCTACTATGAAGTCTGGGTGCGCGCCACTGACACTGCCGGAAGATCCCAACCTATGGTCTTGCCGGGCTGGAATCCAAAGGGTTATCTGAACAATGCCTGCCACCGTATTGCTTTGCAGGTAGCCTGATGAAACACCAGGCAAGACGGCTGCTGATGGTGGCCAGCGCCTGTGCCCTCACCGCTACTGCTGTAGCCCAAGAACCGGCGCTTGACGCTTTCAGCGGATTGAAAATGACCGGCGACTGGGAACTCGTGCGCAACAACTGTATTTCCTGTCATTCGCCCAAGTTGATTACTCAACAGCGGGGCTCCAAGAATCACTGGTTGAAACTGATTCGCTGGATGCAGGAAAAACAAAACCTGTGGCAATTCGACCCTGACACCGAATCCAGAATCACTACATACCTGGCTGATAACTATCCGCCGCAGGAAGACCGGCGTCGTGCGGCTATTCCGCCGGACCTTATGCCGCCCAACCCGTACGCCCCACCAACAACACCGGCCGACTAGGAACTTGATTCGCCGCCAGGCAGATCAGGGCCGATTAATCAGGCAGGTCGTCGTACCAGTGGCAAGTATCCGACCGGCGCTGTCGCGCAGAATGCCCTCTGCCAAACCGATCCTCTGACCGACGTTTATGATTTTCCCCTCCCCGCGCACGGTACCGGTCTTTGCCACGATGGGCCGCACGAAGTTGATTTTGCACTCGACGATCGTGAATCCGGCACCAGCTGGCAGGGTTGAGTGGACTGACGACCCCATACACGAATCAAGTACCGCGGCGGGCCAGCCACCGTGAATGGAACCGTTTGGATTGAGATAGTCGCTACTCGGTTCGCCCGTAATAACTGCGCGACCCTCTGCAACTTCGGTCAACCGAAAACCGAGGGTGTGCGCCATCGTAGGGTGCGCAATCGTGCCGTCCACAATTGCGTTGAGAACCTCGAGGCCAGTCATTTGTTCCAGCCGGGTATCAGCCACTCCCATGAGAGTCGTCATGCAAATCCCGACCTGCTACCTGCGCGTGCTGGTGCCAAAAGTAACGCTGCCTTCAATACGCTCATCCCCGCGTTCGGCAACGAAGGTTGCTTCTTCACCCGGTTTGGCATCACGTAGCACGTACATCAGGTCGTAAATATCACGCACCTCGCGCCCTGCCAGCTCGATGATCCGATCACCTCGTTGCAGGCCGGCCTGGTCTGCCGGACCACCTGCCCGCACACCCGCCAACAACATGCCAAGTCGGTCGTCAGGTGCGCCCGTGTAGTCGGGGATAGTGCCCAGGGACGCGCCATAGCTGCGCGAATCGCCCTGGGGTGCCGGTGCCTCTGATTCCTTGTAAGTAAGCCCCTCTGATGCAGTCAGATCCAGCGCTATATCGGCGACCAGTTGTGCAATACGAGCACCACCGGAGGCATTGAGATAGACGACGTCATCGGATGGCCGGTGGTAGTTATCGTGTGCGCCAGTAAAAAAATGCAAGACCGGTACGCCCGCTGCATAAAACGGCGTCTGGTCGGATGGCCCATAGCCGTCACCGCCGAGTTTGCAGCCAATCTTGAGCTCATCGCAGTGCGGCTGAATCAGGGCGTCCCATTCCTCTGCCGAATCGCTGCCGAGTATCGACACACGGTTGTTACGCAGACGGCCAACCATGTCCATATTCAACATCGCAACAAGCCCATCTGGCGCAAGCCCAGGCAATGGGTTGCGTGCCAGCTCGCTGGATCCGAGCAGCCCGGATTCCTCGGCGGTAAATGCAACAAACACCACGTCGCGCTTTAACTCGTCTCTGCGCTCAACGAGCGATCGCGCAGCCTCGAGCAGCGCCGCAGTGCCAGAAGCATTATCGTCAGCTCCGTTGTGTGGTTCATCGGATTCGGGCGCGAGTGAGCCCTCACCACCGTAACCAAGATGATCATAATGTGCACCCAGCAACACCGAACCTGCCAGGCGCTGCTTGGCACTTAGCCTCGCAACGACGTTGTCGACGTTCTTCTTGTGTTCGATCAGCTCGGAGGTCAACTTGACCTCCTGCGGCTGTTGCATGAGGTCCTCAGCCTGGCTGCGCTTAATCAGCGCCACCGGAATACCGGCATCACCCTGCGGGTCGGCGCGCAGTTTCGGAAATGGCGGCTCTTCCTCGTCCTGCTCGTCCCCGACCGGTAAGTCGGCTATCAGCAGCCCTACGGCGCCATGTTCTCTGGCCGTAAATGCCTTGTAACGCAGATCGCCCAGACGGCGTTGTATTTTCTCATCTTCAAAGGCACCGTCCTTTGGTGAGAAACGACGTACCAGGACGATTTTCCCCTCGGCGTCGATACCCTCGTAGTCGTTGACGCCATGCTCATCAGAATCTATGCCCCACCCGGCGAATACGACGTCTGCGTTGATCGTGCCACTGGCCGAAAAACCGGGAATCATGAACTCATCGGCGGGTATCCCATCAGCGCCGATGAGCAATTGCGCGGCAGGGCCGCGCTCAACTTCGACGACGGCTTCAAATCGTTGCCGAAATCCACCGTTTTCACCTGCCGGCTCCAGGCCCATCGCAACAAATTGTTCTTCCAGCCAATCGGCGGCATCCGCCAGTCCCTGCGATCCGAGGCCGCGACCGCCACGCTCGTCATCGGCAAGCCAGGCAACATCGTGCCGGTACCGATCAGCCGCTGCGGTTGGAACCTCTGGCTGCGAATCGCTCCAGCGAGCCACATAAATGTCGGTTTCGCCGGGTTTTCCCTGATTGCGGTTGGAGGCAAATGCCAGTGACTTGCCGTCGGGCGAAAACATCGGAAAACCGTCGAATCCCTCAGAATACGTAATCTGCTCGAGTTGGGTGCCGTCCGTGTTCACGGCCCAGATGTCGAACTCGCGGCCCTGGGGATCATGGTGATTGCTTGAAAAAATAATGCGATCACCACTCGGATAGAAGAAAGGCGCGAAGTTGGCACCACCAAGATAAGTGACCTGTTTTTGTTCACTGCCATCGGCGTTGGCCATCCATATCTCAAGCGCGCTGGGGCGAATCATCCCATCGGCCAACAGTGCTTTGTAGTCATCAAGCGCCTTGCCTGTCGGTCGCGACGCACGCCAAAGTATTTTCGAGCAGTCAGGCGAGAAAAATCCACCGCCATCATATCCCATCGTATCCGTAAGCCGTTTCACATTGCCGCCATCGGCGTCCATTCGATAGAGATCGAGGTCTCCATCGCGGGTTGACGTAAATAAGATGGAGCCGTCTTTTGAACATACTGTCGCTTCAGCGTCATACGCATCAGTCGATGTTAATGCCTGCAAATCTGAGCCGTCCGGTTTGACGCTGTAAATTTGGTAGGAATCGTAGATTGGCCAGACGTAGCCACGCGAGTGATCCGGCGGCGCGGGACACTTGTCGTTGGTTGCATGAGTGGAAGAGTAGATCACGCGCTCATTGTCGGCAGTGAAATACGCGCATGTCGTTCGGCCGATACCGGTTGATACGAGTGACAGTGCCGCGGGATCGCTAATTGGCATGCGAAAGATCTGATCGCAGCCAAACGGCGGGTTTGTTGACTGGAAAATCAGCTCTTTGCCGTCTGGTGACCAATAGGCCTCCGCATTTTCTCCACCTGAGGTTAGCTGACGAACGTCCGCAAGGTGTACCTCGCGCTCATCGTGGAGCGTTCCGGCAGACTGCGCGGGCGCAGCGTGGAACGTAAGCAGAATTGAAACAAGGCAAAAACTAAGAAACAGGTAACGCATTTTGGCTAGTCCTCGGTAAACACGACATCAGCCCGGTACGGGCCGCTGTATTGTGCCCTAGAACGCAGCAAAAAAAATCTCCCCGGCACCTTAAGGAAGGCGGCGGGAAGATTCTGGTATCCAGGATCGGCCTGTTATTCGGCCTCGACGACCTTCTTAATCACTTTGACCTGGTGCCCGTCGCCATGACGGCCTTTGTGATGCATCTCGTGAGTAACAAAGTGCACCTCGCCTTCGTGGCCAGCTGACTCCAAAGCGGACTTGATTACCTGTTGCGTTGTCTCGTCGATCGGCTCGGCACTCATTATCATGGTTGTGCCCATATGATCTTCACCGACGAATTTGGCCTTCCGCATCACGTGAAAATCGACATCGGTCTCGCCATCTTCGTCGACCCAGACCAGCTCTTCGTGATCGCCGCCAAGCATTGGCATATCAATAGTCTCGCCATCGACGTTGAACGTATAGCCATCGGCCGTTCGAGATATCAGAATTGACTGGCCGGACTTGTCGACAACCGAGCGGCTTTCACCGACCTGCAATTCATCCAGATTGAAACCGATATCGTCACTGTCGAGTTCGACTCGAATATCTCCATCGCCATCATCTTTTACGACAGCGATTTTCATATGTGTCTCTTCGCTCGCAAACGCACTTGAAGCCAGACCCAGGGCCATAGCTAACAGCAGAATTCTTGCGCTTTTCATGATCTCAATACCCCATATTTTGTTTATTCACGAACCAGAGATGCTCACAACGCCGATTTGGTCGCAAAATAATCCGCATGCAACCGTCCAGGGACAGAAAATGATGCTGTTGGCGCGGTTCTAGGCGACGCTCGATAGCTGGGTCTGTGCTTCCGCGAACTGCTCGGCAGCTCTCTCGAGGTAGGTCGCTGCCTCGCTCTCGTAGCCATCTGCCGACGCAGACCATACACGATTGATGTAGCGCTCACCTGCCGCGAAATTACTCATGATGTCGGCGTAAACCTGCAAACCATAGAGGTGCACCATGCTCTCGCGAGCATCTGCAAAGCGACGCAGGTCAGGGCGCAATTGTTCGTCAATCCAGTCACGCAGTTGTTCGCCAGACGCGCTAGTAGTTTCACCCAACCGCTTGACAATATTTGCGATGGACTCATTGAGTTCGGCGCGATTGTTATCGAGCACAGATTCGGAGCGAGCGTCGGCGCTGTCCATGCGCTTGGCGATGATGACACCAGCGGCGGATATGAGTGCGGAGATAGCGAACAGCGTCCAGTTAACTTGCTGGGCGTGGAGAGAGGTCGCGAAAGCAGCGCCCAGGAACCCGGCAGCGATCATTAAATAAGCGATATTCTTCATATTAAAACCCCAAAAGCGCCGCGAGCGCTGGTCGCGCTATCCGAATGGCGTCACCGACTCCAACAAGCGCTTCTCCAACGATGAAACCCGCCGCAATCGGTATGCCGACATTTTCGCTCCAGGTCTTGCCTTTGAAGCGGTCGGTCAGCTCGCGGCCCAGAGTGCCGAGAGAGTAGGTCAGGACGATGTTAAAGGGCAGATAGAATCCGAGCCCTACTGTTATGCCAAGTCCGCCGATCAGCGCGGACAATACGCCACCGAGAACAGCACCTGCCGCATACTTCTGCGCTGGTACGTCACCGCCCATGATGCCGTCAATTGTGCTGGCAAGTGCCTGTGCCTGTGGCGCCGGCAATCGCGCACTGCCAAATTCATAGGATTCGTTCAACGCGAATATGACGAAGATAACGACGATAGGACCAAGCCAGGCGCCGGCAAACTGACCGATCTGCTGCATGCGCGGCGTCGCGCCAACGAGGTAACCGGTCTTCAGGTCGAGCATAAGGTCTGTCGCCTGCGACATTGCGACACACATAGCGGCGCCAACCATGATCGCGGCAATGATCGAGTCGGCTCGATCCAGGCCGAGAGCCTGTGTCACGACAATGAGCAACGTAATGCCAACAAGCGTCATACCCGACAACGGCGACCAGTTCGTGCGACCGATGGCCTCGGACAGGATAATGCCAGCCATCCAGACCCAAAGAGTGCCAAGCACAGCCATCGCGATTCCGCCGCCAAGACCTATCGAATCCACCGAAGTTACGGCCATGATGCACATGAGAATTACCGCGCCGAGAATCGCGAAGTACAGAAACTTGATCGGCATCTCTTCGTTGGCGTGACTAGCGGCCACCTTGGCCGCTTTCTGCATCGAACGAATCGCGCTCAGGATAAGCGGCGCGGCAAGAATGACGCCCATGATCGCGCCGCCAATCAACATACCTATGCCCAGGGGGCGATACAGCAACAGCCGCAATGATTCCGGCGCGCTGATAGCTTGCCCAGCCTCGTCAAGTGGAAAACTGCCTGTCGCCGCAAGCATTGGCGAAAGGAACCAATAGGCGACGAAACCGCCGATAATAAAGGCAACACCGCCGCGCCCGGCGATAAAACCGACACCAACCGTCATCAGAGACAGGTACCAGATGCCATTCATAAACTCGGGCATGCCGACAAGCGCACCGAGATTCCAATTGGCGACACCTGTCTTGATCGTGGCGAACTGCACGGCCGCACTCAGCGCAGCTGCGCCGAGCAGAATAATTGCTTTGCGAACACCTGCGCCAGGGGACTTGAGGATCGTCGCTACGGCTACGCCACCCGGGTAGGTGAGCCGCTCATAGTCGATCATGTGCTTACGCAATGGAATGATGAAGGCGATACCGAGGAAAGCGCCCGCAATACAGCCAAAGGTGAGGATAACCGGATCGAAACGGTCACCGTATCCCAGCAAGAAAATCGCAGGAACCGAAAACATCATGCCGGACGACGCGCCGTTCACGCCGCTCGCAATCGTCTGGACGATGTTGTTCTCGATAATGCTCTTGCGCCGCAGCACACCGCGAAGAATGCCGAAACCCAGAATTGCGGCGAGTTCGGAACCTTCGATGGAAAAGCCCAGGATCAGGGCGGCGTAGCCGATCGATACAGCGATGATGACACCGAGTATCCAGCCGACACTGACCGAAACCCAGGTTAGCTCAGGATAAGGCGCAGTTTGGTTTTGTGCGGTCAAGGGTTACCCCCCCTTTTCTTGTTTTTTTGAAGCCTACCACAGCCGACGGAGCGCATAGACCGTTACCTGTGTTCAAATAACTGTTCTAGTCTCGGCGCCAGACCTCAACGGAATCCCCCCCCGTACCTTCCATTATGATGTCGCCAACCTTGCATGGCGTAATACCTTCAGTCTCCTCGCAGCTTTTCAGCTCTTCAAGGCGGCTCTTGTGTGAAATTTGA
Source organism: Gammaproteobacteria bacterium (assembly GCA_024640305.1). Lineage (GTDB taxonomy): Bacteria > Pseudomonadota > Gammaproteobacteria > Steroidobacterales > Woeseiaceae > UBA1847. The sequence continues at coordinate 25,815 of JAHEFG010000009.1, read as the reverse complement.
CTGGCGCTCGAGTCAGTCTCACCCGCTTCGGGCGCTTCCCAACTCGCGTCGAATGCCTGGTTGATTGCTTCGAGACTCTCAAAAACATCACTCTGACGAGCCGCTGGTGCGCAATTAGACCGATTGGCATTTACGATGACCGTCTCGGACTCTTCCTTGAGTGACACGAGCTGGTTGAGCGCGATCTCGCAGTCCGCCTTGGTGAGAAATTGCAGTTGGAACTCTTGTTCCTGACAGATGGACTTGCCAGCTGGCGCGACACATTCAGCCAAGGTAAGTACGAACACCTGTATCCACGCGATATCCATAATATTGCTCCAATTTCCGGAGTGGGCTGTTTAGAACAGGGCCACCATGATAACCGTTGCGAGGCGTGTTCAGGAAGAGCCGGCTAGTCGCCCGCATCCCGATTTCTGAGGAACGGAATGACCATTAACGGAATCAGGACAAGCAGTGAATCCACGTAGAACACCATGGCGTAATCTATCCGCTCGGCAACGATTCCCTGCCAGTAGTTTGCCACGCTAATGGCGAGATTACTCATCGCCATAAATGCTGTGAACTGCGTCGCCGCAACCGCCGGATTCGTCATGCCCATAAAAACAGCAGCGTGCACCGCAAAGGCCATGCCGTAAATTAGCCCGTGCGCCATAATCACACCGTACAAGAGCTGAATGGAGACTGATTCCAGGCCGAGGCTCGAAATCTGCATAGCCAGTACCAATGTCGGTACCGCGGTCAGGGCATAAAACAAAGCCAGCATGTTCTTGATGCCGTACCTGTCCCCGAGCCAACCGCCGATCAGGCACCCAACCGCGCCACAAATCGTGTTATACACACTGATCTCGGCGATCTGAGTCTCGACAAGACCAAAGTCAACCTGGATAGTGCCCAGCGTGGCATAGCCGAGCGCCATGGCGCCCACAGGCAAGAGTGAGAAAAGAAGTCCTATCTTCGGCCCACGCCCGGACTTTAGAAAACTCTCATAAAGCACGTGCATGAATGACCCCAGTTCGCGGGCAAACGATCCGAGAACATCGCTTTTGGGCGCTGCCACAGTAGCTGTTGCAGCCGGGTCTGTAACGAAAAATGCCACGAAAACAAGGTTAAGCATCAGCAGGGCGCTGACGTACATCAACGCGACGTCAAACCCCCAAAAACCGAATACGAATACCGCGCCGCCACCGCCAAGGGCAATACCGAAATACTGCCCGCCGAACATGAAACCGTTGCCACGAGCTCGCTCACTCTCTTCAAGCGTACTCACTGCCAGCGAATCGATCGCGACATCCTGGGTAGCACAGAAGAAATTATTCAGCACAACCATGAGTAAGAGCATTTGAAAGTCTTCGACGAAATCCACGGCCGCTGTAAAGAGCAAGGTCACTGTCATCATGGTCGTGCAGAACACGATCCATGCTTTCCTGCCACCGAAGCGATTAAGTTTTACGAGGTCGATGAGTGGAGCCCATACCCACTTGAACGCCCACGGCAGAAAGAGTGCTGCGACAAATGCACCTATCTGCTCAAGTGACAGGCCTTGCGTTCGCATGAAGGCGACCATCGCCGTAGACGTGAATCCGTATGGGATTCCCTCAGATATATAGAGCACCCCAAATGTTAAAAAGCGGCCTTTTCTGGTGCTCAGCAGGTTCTTTGAATGCATCTTGTTATTCTTGTCCACACGAGCCGGGAAGCCGGCCACCCTAACACGTCTGGCCCAATGTTGAGGAAGTCCACTATAGACATTGCGCCTGAACTTGCCGTCAATACGTAAAACGACTCGAATTGAGGGAGAAGCAGATGGCATATGGTTCCAGCGACATTCGAAATGTATGCCTGGTAGGACCAGGCAACTCCGGCAAGACGCAGCTGACAGAGGCGCTGCTGCATGCCGGTGGCAAAATTAGTGAGTGTGGTTCCGTTGATCGTGGCGATACTGTGTCCGACTTCACTCCGCGCGAGCGAGAGCTCGGCCACTCACAGTTCTCTGCCGTTTGTCACCTCGATCACAAAGGCATACATGTCAATCTGGTAGACACGCCGGGATACAGAGATTTTTACGGCCGCGCTTTGTCGATCATATCTGCGGTTGAGACTGCCGCTATCGTTATCGACGCCCAGTCCGGCATTGAAATGATTGCCCGCAAAATGATGAACGCGGCGAGCGAGCAACGGCTTTGTCGCATGATCATCGTCAACAAGATCGATGCAGAAGGCGTAAACCTGGAAGCACTGCTTGAGGATATTCAATCGACGTTCGGGCCAGAATGCCTGCCAATGAACCTGCCTGCAGCCGACGGCGAAAGCGTTGTCGACTGTTTTTTCAGGCATTCTCCAGTCGAGACAGCATTCGGCTCCGTCGAGGCGATGCACACGCAAATTGTCGACCAGGTCGTGGAAGTCGACGAGAAGCTAATGGAGCTTTACCTTGAACAGGGTCAGGAACTCAAACCGGAGCAACTTCACGATCCGTTCGAGAAAGCCCTTCGCGACGACCACCTGATACCAGTCTGTTTTGTCTCCGCCAAAACCGGAGCTGGCATTAAAGAACTGCTCGAAGTATTCGAACGCCTGATGCCAAACCCGACCGAAGGTAAGCCACCGCGGTTCCTCAAAGGCGAAGGCGAAGGCGCGAAAGAAGTTCTAGTAAGCGCGGATCCGGACTTGCATGCAATCGCGCATGTCGTGAAAGTTAACATCGACCCGTTCAAGGGCCGGCTGGGAATTATGCGTGTACATCAGGGAACGATTCGGCCAGGCAACCAGCTATTCGTTGGTGACGCTAGAAAACCGATCAAGGTTAATCAACTTCTGAGAATAAACGGCAATGAGCACAAGAAAATGAAAGTAGCTCTGCCCGGCGACATTTGCGCCATTCCGCGAGTGGACGAAGTGTACTTCGATGCTGTATTACACGACTCACACGACGAGGATCACTTCCACCTGAAATCGGTGCATATGCCACGCCCGATGTATGGCCTGGCCATCAAACCCGCCAATGACGCCGAGTCACAGAAAGCCTCGGATGCCCTGCACACCATGGAGGCCGAGGATCCATCACTCCAGGTAGAACATATCGCCTCGCTCAATGAAATAGTGTTGCGTGGGCTCGGAGACCTGCATTTGCGTACGGTAATCGAGCAGATATCCGACCGCTACAATCTGGAGCTTATTACCTCCCTGCCCTCGATTGCCTATCGCGAGACGATCACTGCAAATGCAGAGGGTCATCATCGGCACAAAAAACAGACCGGCGGCGCGGGCCAGTTTGGCGAGGTGTATCTGCGCATAGAACCGCTACCCACTGGCGAAGGGTTTCAATTCGAGAGCAAGGTCGTCGGCGGTTCGATTCCATCTCAATACCTGCCGGCAGTTGAGACAGGGGTTCGTCAGGTCATGGACTCAGGTGGCAATTTTGGTTATCCGATGCAGGACATTAAAGTAACCGTTTATGACGGCAAACATCATCCGGTCGACTCCAAGGAAATTGCTTTCGTCCAGGCTGGCAAGAAGGCGTTTCTTGATGCCATCTCCAACGCTTCACCGATCGTCATGGAGCCAGTCGTTGACGTGAGCATCACCGTGCCAAGCCGCTGTGCGGGTGGCGTTACAGGCGACCTCTCATCGATGCGCGGCATGATAAGCGGTACAGAAGCCCTGCCTGAAGATCGCATTGTGATATCCGGCCAGGCCCCTCTCAAGGAATTGCAGGGTTATCACTCGCGACTCAAATCCTTAACCGGTGGCGATGGCAGCTTCACCATGGACTTCAGTCACTATGCCGAGGTGTCACCGGACTTTATTGAGTCCGCTACGACAAGCTCTGCGATGTAGCGACATCGGATCTAGGTGAATTCCGGCATATGAACACGGTGTAAATGGCGTAACGTAACTACACAAGCTCCAACATCGAAGGATCTCGCTCGTGAGCATGCGATCGCAACCCGAACTGTATCGGGGTGTAAAAATTCTCCATGATCCGGTACGCAACAAAGGCACTGCTTACACCGATGCCGAACGCGATTTCTTGAAGTTAAGGGGTTTGCTGCCACCTCGTATCCACACGCCAGCCGAACAGGAGCTGCGCGTTCTCGGCAACATCCGCGAGAAACCGACCGATCTTGAGCGCTACCTGTACCTTGTTGCACTACAGGATCGTAACGAGACTCTGTTCTACCAGGTGGTAATGAACCATATCGAAGAGATGATGCCGATCATCTACACACCGACTGTGGGCAAAGCTTGCCAGGAATTTCAACATATCTACCGAACCCCACGAGGGTTCTACGTGTCATTGCAGGATCGCGGCAAGATCAGGGAGCTCATGCAGAACTGGCCGCACAAGGAAGCGCGGATTATGGTCGTAACCGACGGCGAGCGAATACTTGGGCTTGGCGATTTGGGCGCAGACGGGATGGGCATTCCGATTGGCAAGCTGGCCCTGTACACGGCGTGCTCGGGAATCCATCCGACGCATTGCATGCCGGTAATGCTGGATGTCGGCACGGACAATGAGAAATTACTTAACGATCCTTTATACAATGGTCTTGAACGACGTCGAGAACGTGGCGAACGGTACGATGAACTCGTCGAAGAATTCATCGAAGCGGCCAACGAGGTCTTCCCCGGTATTCTGATCCAGTTCGAAGATTTCGGTAACCGCAACGCATTCAGGTTCCTTGAACAATATCGCAACAGGGCCTGCATCTTTAACGACGATATTCAGGGAACTGGCGCAGTTGCCTTGGCCGGAATCATCGCCGCGATGCGTGTTTCAGGTAGCAGACTGGAGGAGCAGAAAATACTATTCCTCGGTGCCGGCGAAGCCGGCATCGGCATCGCGGACTCTTTCGTTGCGGCGCTGGCGGAGCTCGGCATAGCTGCCGAAGAGGCCCGCAAGCAGTGCTGGTTTTTCGACAGCAAGGGGCTGTTGGTGCAGGGCCGTGGCAACATGACCTCGCAAAAATTGCCTTACGCACATCCGCATCACCATATTGTCGACTTCCTGGAGGCCGTGAAAGCGCTGAAGCCAACCGCCATTCTGGGCTTGTCAGGGCAGCCCTCCACATTCACCAAAGACGTTGTTGAGGCGATGGCGGAATTCAATGATCGACCGATTATATTCGCCCTTTCAAATCCGACCTCACAGGCAGAATGCACAGCGGAACATGCTTATAGCTGGAGCGAAGGCCGTGCCATTTTCGCCAGCGGCAGCCCATTTGACCCAGTTAAAATCGGCAACCAAACGTTTGTGCCCGGGCAGGGAAATAACGCGTACATCTTTCCCGGCGTTGGCCTCGGCGTCATTGTCAGCCGGGCTCGCACAGTCACGAATGAAATGTTTCTTGCGGCAGCGCATTCCCTGGCCAACCAGGTCTCCGAGTCGGATCTCGAACGAGGTCGCATTTATCCGTCGTTGACCAGGATCCGCCAGGTTTCGGCGCTCATCGCTCGAGATGTTGCAAAGATCGCGTATGACGAAGGGCTGACCGACAAGGAAGAGCCCGACGACATCCTCGCTGACATACACGAATACATGTATCAGCCGATTTATCCGCACTACGCTTAGTATCAGCAGAATTGCGTCAGGCCACGTAATTGCACAGGTCAGCCACCTGTGCGCCACGTTTTAGTATTAGTATCGCTCCAATAAAGGCGCTCTTTGCGCCGGACTGGAGTTAGGTATGAGCACGTCGTCACCATTGCCCAAAGTCCGAATGCTGGTCATCTCGACGATTCAGGGCGTCCTGTTGTATGCCCTTTATCGCGCGTTCGATAACAATACGTGGCCCAGCGAGTCCCCGCTGTGGTCGTACCCGATGTTGACGATAACCGCAGCGGTACCACTAATGTTGCTGCTGTCGTTAACCCGCAGCAACACCATCGCAATTGCAAGACATGTGACGGCATTCGCCGCCATTCTGGCCCTGCTCGCCATTTACACAGGCTGGCAGGCAGAGCCGTTTGGTGAATTTCCAGTCTCCAGCCTGTCTTTCGCCTTCATTTTTAGCATCGGCCTGGCCTGCTTCAAAGCGCTGATGTACCTGCAACAACGAGCGGACAGAGTAGCTCTGACATACCAGGTCTTGTTTACGAACTCATGGCGAAATTTCCTCGTCGCTGCTCTTTCCGCTCTGTTCGTATTGGTCTTCTGGCTGGTTCTGATGCTGTGGGGGCAGCTTTTTAAAATTATCGAAATCGACTTTTTTCACGAGTTATTCGGAGAAGAGTGGTTCATATTTCCAGCGCTGAGCGTCGCCTTCGGCCTTGGCATGATCATGTTTCGCGATTTGACGCATGTGATCGACAACATCAGCAAGTTACTACATTGGCTAATTAAACTGCTGCTGCCCCTGGTCGTTGTCATAGCCGTTATTTTCCTCGCGGCTCTTCCGGTCGTCGGTTTCGGGGTTCTCTGGTCGACCGGCAGGGGCACGGCGTTGCTACTGTGGCTATTGGCGATCATATTGTTCTTCACGAATGCCGTTTATCAGGACGGTCGGGAGACCAGCCCATACCCGTCCCTGGTGCACCGAGCGATTTACGTCGGGCTGTGCGTCATGCCATTTGTCTCGGCGTTAAGCCTCTATGGACTCGTCCTGCGACTGAACCAGTACGGCTGGACGGTTGAACGCTGCTGGGCGTTCGTCGTCTGGCTAATCCTCGCCCTGTTTTCTCTGGGGTACGTTATCGGCATCGTCCGCCGACGCTCGCAATGGACAACCGAACTTGCTCGGGTGAATACGGCAATGGGACTGATCGTGCTGGCGATCATGTTGCTTGCCAATAGCCCGGCTCTCGACTTCCGCAAGATTTCTCTGGCCAGCCAATTGGCGAGAGTTGAGGCCGGCGAGATCGATTTGCGGGAATTCGATTTTTATTACGCGAAGAACCACCTGGGGCGACCAGGATATCTGGCGATGCAGGAAATGAAGGCCAGTATTGGAGATTCGGATCCTTATCTTCTAAGCATGATTGAAAACCCGACGTGGCGCAGCGCAAGTACGAGCCAGGAAGCCAGGGACAGCGCCTGGGCCGACATTACTTATCGGCCGGCACCGTTCGATGTACCCGCCAAACTCAAACCGCTGATCTTTGACGATGCCCTGCTGAAGAATACTCAGGAGACAATGCTGATCCAGATAGACCTCGACGGTGATGGAGATTTCGAGTACGTGCGCGTCTCAACACATGAACATGGTCTGCGTAACACTCAGTTTTATTTTTGGACTGACGAAGGCTGGCAGGCCGGTGGTCTCCGATACTCGGTGCAGAACCAGGACTATGATGCTCTGTGGGATCAGCTGAATGACAAAAAAATTGAACTCGTCGAGCCACGTTTTAAGTATATAAAGATCGGAAATATCTGGCTCAAACCCATTTTAGACGACAACTAGCCGTCGAACATGAACGATTGGTACAAGCAAAAAATGGTCCTGCGTCACCTGGTTATTTACCCATGATAAGTCGGTCAATGTAGGCGAAGGCGTTGTCGGTCTCTGACATCACCATCCAGAAAACAGCTTCTTCACGGAAATCAAAATCGGCATTTGATTCTACGACTTCGGTTAGCACCTGAAACGCGTAGTTTCCTGAGTGCCGCGATATTGCAGCAAGCGCGTCAGACGCAACATCTGAACTGGCATTGAGGTATGGCCGCAGCCAATCGATGCTGTCATCGGCGCTAACCGAGCCGAGATCGCTGATCTCGGTGCTCGCCACCACTTCGCATTGCGGGCTGAGTACGGAAATCTTGCTCGCCTGGCCGGACTCAATAAATACGTAGACCTGGATCTCGCCCGAATACCTCGCAATGGTGCTCGACGAACTGTAGTCGCCGTGACCTCGATCAAGGTCGCAAATACGTTGACGAGCGCCGGACCCGGTCCAGCTAAAACAACACAATGTCCGTGAATTCTCTATAGCCGGCGCACGCCAGGTGTGCCATCCATCCTCGTTGATATCCAGAATACTGGACGCAATCGTTTCATTGCCCAGACAGGCGATCACCATGAGTGCGATCACGCCCAGACCCCGGATTCGTGTCCGACCGAACATTACTGATCACCCGCTAATGTCTCGTCGATAATGTCCATTACCTGATCGCTATCCATCATTACCAGCATCTGAAGCAGTGCGCGCTTTTCGGAGACGCTTGTGGCGGAACGATACAGCTGCAAGACGCTGTCGTCGTAATCTCCGATGAGCAAGCCATTGAGTGCGGCCTCTTTAATGAACTCGGAATCTGACTCCCGATAGATTTGCGTCAACAGCGCTTCTGCATCGTCGGCGCCGACAATCCCCAGGGCTTCGATTGCCCTGGCCTGCTGCTTGAGGTCGCTTCTGTCCAACGCGAGTTCCCGAATAGCATCGGCATCGTCGGAGATAATGTAAGCATTGATTATCGCATCAGATACACCGGCACTCGCGCGGATCTTGCTCAGTTCCTCGCTCGCACCCATAGCACCGAGCATTTCGACCGCTGCTTCGAAGTCATCATTGTTTTCTGCGCTAACCGCAATGTCATAAAGTCCCTGCTTATTTCCAGCAATCATATAAGCCTCGAGAACCGCCTCGCGAACATCGGAACCACCGGAGCTGAATACCGCGGCCAGGCTATCGACCGCATCGCCACCGCTGATTCCTATCATTCGGATTGCATCCAGACGCAATTCGCCGCTTGCGCTTCGTGCCATATTCAATAGCTGCGCACTCGCGTCCGGGTGTTCAATCTGGCTCAGAATAAACAGGGCCGCCTCTTTCATCTCATCGCTGCCATCACCTTCGAGAACTCTGATAACAATAGGCAGCGCACGTTCTGATGGCGCAGACATCAGCGCTTCGAGCGCCACCATTTTGAGCGCTTCGTCGTTCGCGACGTCACCACTGTCCTGGGCGGGTGCTGGATTCGCCATAAGCAAAAAGCAGAAAATGAAGATCAGTCTTGTGTAGGTGCGCATGTTCGGATGCCTCAATCAGGTCTTGTGTGTCTCTTTGGATGTGTCGCGTTCAAGTTTGGTTAGCATGACGTTAAGCTCAAATGCGAGTTTCCGACGCAAGGCGTCGGCGTCTTCGGGAGCAATATCGTCAGCTGCCAGCCGCAGCAAAATTGGTTCGAAAGCACGCAGCACTCTTGCCAGGCCTGCCGCATCATTTTGCTCAGCAGCACTTTCAAAAAGTCGATTTTGCTGGATGATCCGCATGACCAGCAGTGTGCGATCTTCCCTGCTGTTGCCAGACAGCGCGGCAATATTCTGCTGCGTATCGCGAAGATGTACCTGCATTCCACGGGCGAAAGCACCTGATTCCATGTAGCTCCTGTCAGGATCCACAAAGGCAATTGAGGGGGCGAGTTCCACCGGTGCGGGGCTTCCCGACCAGATCACACCTATCCCAATACCTATCGCGAGTGCAGCTGAAACCGCCGCGCCCCAGAAGAATGACATCGCGTTAAATGGACTAGACTTGCCCGTCGCTTGCACCTGCTCGCGTTGAGCTGCGCGATCTATACTGTCGTGCCATCGTTGCATCATGTGCATCGGCGCAGCAACGTCTGATCCTGTATCGAGTACATCCAGTTGGAGCTTCAGTTCTTCATATCTCGCTCTTACGGATATGTCGGTCGCAATTGCTGTTGCAACGTCGCGGCGCTCCTGAACACTGAGCCCATCGTCGTAGTAGTAGAGTAATAATGTGTCGTCGTTCATAAGATCTCACTTTGCAGGCTGACCATTCGTACACGCAGTTTGCGCACTGCTCTAAAAATGGCCTGCTTGACTGTGCCAATGTTTGTATCGAGTTCCGCCGCGATTTCCTTTAGCCGCCATTGCTCAAGGTGTTTCAGAACGAAACACACACGTTCGATTTCGCTAAGGTGTGTCATTGCTAGTGACAGGCTTTGACCAAGCTCTTCTTCGGCCTGGATACTTTCGGGTGTTGGTGCGGAGCTTTCGACGTCGGTTTCGAGTGGTTCGAATACGCCTGGTCGGCCTTTGCGAAGTAACTGCAAGGCGGCATTGATTGCAATACGGTGGATCCAGGTATCCAGCTTTGCGGATCTATCGAACTGCCGGCGCTTATCCCACGCACTGAGGAGTGCGTCCTGCACTGCATCCTCGGCAAGATCACGGTTCCGAGTAATTTTCAGGCACGCAGAAAACCAGCGGCCCGAGCTTCTCGAAATTACTTCGTGAAACTCCGCCTGCGTGGGTCCGCCCTGTTGTTTTAGTACAGCCACCATCCCATATTGGATGCGCTCGACGTCGAATTGGTTAGCCGTTCACCAGATTTTCACACGCTCCTCGGGTGGCAACCACATTCCGTCGCCCTCCTGTGTGCCAAATGCTTCATGAAAGGCGTCAATACACGTTCGGCCGCAGCATGCGCCGCTGCTTCATCCAAACCTGATCGCAGTAACATCTTGCCGATGTAAGGCCTCAATTCTGAACGCGCCTGGGTAAAGTTCTCGTTATCCGGCTGCAGGTAATAATCACGATTTGGCATCGTGATGCCGCGCTGATAGAAGTAGAGCGTGTTGCTGGTCGAGTCTTCGCGGTCTGGCTCTACGTATCTGGCATACGGAACCATGATGTCACGCCGGGACAGTTCAGCCATTGCGCCAACAAGTGAGCTGACGGAATCAACGGCGGCAACCAGCTCGAGCTCCCTTTGCACCGGAGCAATGCCCGCCGCGTTAATAGTATCGACATCCATCCAGCTGCCGTAGATATCACCAACCTGTTGCGATTCGCTTCCTTTTTTACCTGGCGAGTCGGCTGCGGTTTCGATAATCTCGCGCAACGCTTTTTCAACACGCTCATTAACCTCGTGGTAGACCGTATAACCAGAGTAAATTTCAGGGATCTCGGTGCTATCAAGCCATCCACCATTAGCAAACTGGTAGAAGTCGTCCTGTGGCCGTGTCGACCTATCAAGAGAGTCCAGGTGCACACCAGATATCAGTTCTGGCTCAGTTTTGGAATTGCAGCCGGCGACAATTGCGATGGCAAAAAGTATCAGACAGTTTGTTCTCTTGATCATTATTCGGCTCCGTTGGTCACAGCTATCTGGCGTCAGAAACTCCTCTTGGCTTCTATCAACAGCTGTACGTTGTCGATGTCATCTTCGCCATTAAGAGGAAACGCCAGGTCTATATGTATCATCCGCCCGATGCCGGATCGAACATTGCTTATGCGAAGTCCGAAACCAACATCTGTCAGCAAACCGAGATTGGGCCCACCCGCAGGATTATCGCCCCAGGTTCTGCCTGCGTCGAAGAACACCGCGCCACCAATATGGAACAGACGAAATGGATACCAGTCGGTGAAATATCGCTTTTCGATAGTCAGCAAGAGCTTCTTGTCGCCGCCCTGGTAACGCAATGGGTAACCTCTCAAGCCACTGTCACCACCGAGGTAGAGTGGATTATCAAGATCCAGGTTTTTCCCGAGCACGCCACTGAGTTTCGTGAAAAACAACCGTTTTTCGCTCTCGCGGTTATGATAAAGCAACTCGCCTGACAGCTGCCCATTGCGTAATTCACCGTCTTCAAAACGAGAACCAAAATTGCCCCGCAGGAGCAGGGTCTTTCCCGGCAACGTTACAAAACCGTGGTTAAACGCTCCGTTGAAGTGAATTGCGTTTGCAGTGGAACCGGCTTTTTCGCTGGAGTAACCCACGCTCGCCTGCAATCGAGAACCCAGAAAACGATCCTCAGTGCGATTAATCTGGTCAACATTGCTGGCTTTCTCGAATTGCTCCCGAATGAGTTCCACGCCGAAGAAAGGGTAGAGATACTCCCTGTCCTCGGGCAGGACAGGTGCGGTCAACAGCGGGTCATCTGTTGCCGAAAAGTGATGAGAATCGTAAGCCAATCCAGTGGAAAATCTTAATACGCGGCGACGATGCAAACCTTTCGACCAGCCAATGAAGGCCCGGTGGAATTGAACCCGATGTTTAAATTCCTGCGCAATTTCGCCACGATCATAGAGGCTGTCGATGCGCTCGCCATTCAGGACAGACATTCCCCAGGAGCGCCTGGTATCGAGCGAAATAAACGGCCGTCTGAAACTCATGGCCCTTTCGAATCCGTCGTCGCTGTCCTCGTAGACAAGGCCCAGCTGATCGTGGGATTGCCGAAAACTATCGTCGCTGTATTCGAAGGATTTGGTTTTGCGATCAACGTTCGACTCGTACCTGACTCCCACGTGAGCACCCATGCCAAACAGATTGTATTCCTGAAGACCAGCGCTCGTGTCGCTCTCCCCTCCGCTGCGGAACAGGCCGAGCCCCAGGTTCAATGTCCAAACGTCGTAGGTATTGACCTCCAGATCAACCAGCCCGTCCTTGTAAGCAATCGGCAAAACCGTCGCCTCACGCAGGTAGCGCTTGGCACGCAGGATTCGCTCAGACTCATCCAATAGCCGTTTTAAATACGCATCGCCCTCTTCAAACAGCAATTGCGATTCAATGAGTTCTTGCCTGGATCGAATGTGCAGCTTGTTGGCGAGGCGGAACAGGCGGCGGTCTTCCAGTGGATCATCCAGATTGAATATGTTGTTTGCAATAATCGTAACCGAACCGATTTTCGCGTTGTCGGCTTCGAGGCGCTCTGCTGTGAGCGCATCGCGCGCAGTACTGGCCGCCGGAATCTGCCCGTCTGATTCCTCAGCGCGCAGTTCCTTCACTCCGCACCCAATTGCGAGCAATGCAGCAATTGCCGTGGCCGCGAAAAACCGATCAATCATTAAGCCCAGCGCCCTTTTCCTGACAAGCACAGCGTCTTGACGTTGTCATCTTAGACCCTGCTATAGTGCCAGAGCGCGAGCCAGAATGTGTCGAGTTGTTTATGGGTAGAAGTCACTTAGGCGATAGAAACAGAGCGATCTTATTGTTCATCGTTGCAGGTGCATTTGCGGCCAGGGCTATAGCAATCTGGGTTTTTCGGCCAGAGTTCGTCGGCTGGTTCAACCACTGCTATTACTATTGGGTTCAGGTCAGGGGCATCCTTGAGACCGGCCAGTTACCCTACGCTGACTTACCTTTGCTGTTTTACTTCTACGCCGGTGTAGCCAGTCTGTTCGAACTGTTCGGCATGGAAATGCCATCGGCGATCGTGAATTCCTCGCGGCTTGTTATGAGCATCGTGCCAGCGTTGATCGCGATACCCATTTATCTCCTGATCCGCCGCATGCAGGGCTCAAAACCACTTATCGGTCGCCAATGGCTCCTCGTCGCCATCGCGGCGTTCTTGCCGCTGACATTCGCCCACATGCCCGAGCTTCTGCAGAAAAATACTCTTGGTATGCTGTTGCTCAGCGGGCTTATGTTTGCCACTTACGTGCTGCTGCAAAGTCGCACCATAAGCTGGCTGATTGCTGTGCTGTCGCTTTTCGTTCTCGTCGCACTAACTCATCTCGGCACTCTTGCAGTCGCCTTGTTGTTCGCTGCATCCCTGCTCGCAGCATTCACTCACACCGGATCCGGGTCACGCCATATTATTGCGACATCTCTTGTCGTCGTCGGCCTAACGACGGTTGCTATAACGATAGTCTATACGCTCGACGCGGAAGCCTGCGCACGAATCCTGCGCTACGCGATCACAAGCGTTCCAAATTCTCTGCTCGGCAGCCTTTACTCGTCCGGATCTTCGGCCGAGAAGTTAATGTTCCTGGCGGCGATTGGGCTGCCACTCCTGCTGCTATTCGTTTTGCTAAGAACATACAAACGAAACTGCGAAACATTGCCGCTGGCCGACCGTATATTCTGGCTCGGCAACGTCCTGCTGGCCTACGCGCTGGTTCTTCCTGTGTTCGATCTGAGCGTTGTCCCGAGACTCGTCCTGTTCATGCCACTGCCATTGCTGATCGTCACCGCTTATCACCTGCAATACCACAAGGCGAAGCTCAGCAATCGTCTTGTGCCAGGTCTCGCATCTCTGGGCGTTGTCGCCATGCTGTTTGGCGAATCAATGAACCTGCTCATGCTCTATCCGGACAAGGACGAGATTCACACGGAGCTACTGCAACTCCGGCAGCAATATCAGCTAAGTAAAGATGACCTTGTACTGACTCAATATGGGGTCAATCCGATTGGCAACTGGTTTCTGGGTACCAGGTCTGGCTTGATTACCGCATTCGATAAGAAGGACTGGGGGTCTTACAGGCGCATATTTGTCCTTGACCCGAATGAGTTCCAGCCGGGCACAACACAAGCATCCTCGCCCGATGTTGGTAAAGTCATCTACCTGACAGAGGCCGAAAAATACTCGGCCATGCGGCAGAGAATTCCACTGCCACCGCAACTGGCACCTCTCACCGACAGCAAGCACCTGGCATTCTATGAATTGCACGCTATTCCTGAAAACTGGCTGTTTAACGCGGCGGGCAACTGGATTGGCTACATCAGGCCAAGTAAAGTCGAATTAACGGTAACCCGCGAGCGCACTCGATAATCTGTCTTAAAGGGCAACAAACAGGGGCAATACAAATGAATGAACAAAAAACCATGACCGGCGGATGCGTTTGCGGCGCGGTAAGCTGGGAAATTGACGGCGAACCAGCAAGATTCTTCCATTGCCACTGCTCACGTTGCCGCAGGACAACCGGAACGGGCCACGCCAGCAATCTTATCGTCCCCATCACTTCCGAAATTCGGTGGACCGGCAGTGCAGACGATCGCGGCAGCTTTAAACTGCCAGGCGCGGAGCGCTTCACCACTCACTTCTGCAGGACCTGCGGTAGCCCACTGCCTCGTGGCAACGTAACTCTCGGTTTCGCCGTAGTACCGGCGGGCACAGTTACATCGGAGCTGACAATCTTGCCGCAGGGCCGGATATTCGGAAACTCCCGCGCTCCGTGGTCATGTGATGACACCGAGATTCCTTGTTTCGATGAATATCCACCGCAGTAGCTCAGGTGGCTCGGAACCGCAGCGCTGATTACTATCGTCGTTCGCATCGGGTGCCCAAAATCTTGAATGCATGAACTCCTGAATTCTCGTAGCATGTCGCTGTTAGCCTTATTAATACCCACGGAAAGACAAGAATTCGCATGAAAATCGCGCGATCAACACGCATCATCGCGTTGCTGCTGAGCATCCTGTTCGCTGTGAACAGTCCGGCGCAGGATTCTGGCGACACCATCGCGCCAGTCGCCCCGAACCCGAATTCCCTGCAATCTGACTGGTGGACTTACTTTGAAGGTCCGCGGGACGAGGTTGAGCCGAGAGTCGAAGCGTTCTTGACGGAAGCCGGCACACAAATCGTCGACCTCGCGCCCCAAAACCAAGAGATTGCAGAGTCGATGCTGGTTGCGATTCGCGACAACTTTACCGCGTACCTCGCTCTGCTCGATGATTCTGTTTTGGCACCACAGGAGCTGCCTGAAGCGGCTGAGAACTATTCGATAGATGAGCTGCTCGGGCTCGCCGCCACCTCACGTGACGCCCACGCCAGCGCCCTGGCAGAAAAGCTCGAAGTAGACCGGGAAAGGCGGATTTTCAATGGCGCGAGCCAGGTTCGTGACGCGGTATTCAAGGACTACGCCAATGCGGCAGCGGGAGATGAGCGCTGGCTTGTCGCCGCAAGACTAGTACAGGCGCGATCGGCCCAGGCAATTTCCGCGCGCCGCCTGGCGCTGTTAACGCAGAGCTTCGGGCTCGCTACATCTTATGCCCAGGCAACCACCTCTCGTGTCGAGCTTGCAGCAAATCGATTGGCGGTCACTCAAGAGTCGGCAACGCTGAAAGAGCTTACCGAGCGTATAGACAGCAATCAGCTGGATGTCGAAAAGGCCCAGGAAAAGCTACGCGCAGCCGAAATCGCGGCCAGCAGTCTTGACCTGGATGCCGCTCAGGGTCGGTCACAACAGAGGCTGCAGCAACAGAAGTTGCGGGGCGCAGAAGTCAGCTTAGCGCTTGCGAAAACCACGCTCGCGCAAAACGAGGCTCAGCGCTGGTGGACTGAGATCGATCTGCTCGCAGAGCCGGATACTCAAGCGCTGGCAGACCAGGAACTGGCCTGGTCAGAGTTCGTTCGAAATGTCAGCCAACAAGCTATCGAATGGAAACACCAGACGGAAGACGAGCTACTCGCCGTCCAAAGCATCAATCGGGATGACCTCGACCGCGCGTCGCGTCGACTACTTGACCAGCGACTGGGAACAGCACAGGAAACTCTCGCCTGGGTAGGAGACCTGAATACAGCGATCGCCGACCTGGAATTACTAATAGGTGTTGTGAACAGCGCTGCGGCCGAATACACGGGTGCGTTCAGATCCTGGCTCGCGAGCGTTAGCCTCAAGGCGAAAACCGCCTATCTTCGGGTTGCAGACCTGGCTGACGTTACGTTGTTTCCGGTCGGAGAAACTCCCGTCACGGGCGGCGACATCATTCGCGCCTTCGTTATCCTGCTCGTGGCAATGCTGTTGTCACGCGGCATCCGCCACGCAATCCGACGCGTTGCTGGCAGCGACTCCAGTGGCACGCAGGCCTCACTGTATACAGTAAGTCGTCTGACCCACTATGCAATTGTCATTTTCGCGGTGTTCATCGCGTTGTCATCAATCGGGCTGGACTTTGGCAACCTGGCACTCGTCGCCGGTGCACTCAGTGTCGGAATCGGTTTTGGGCTGCAGTCGATCGTCAATAATTTCGTATCCGGCCTGATCATTTTATTTGAACATACGCTACGGGTCGGTGATTACATCGAGCTCGATACCGGCCTCACCGGTACGGTCAAGTCAATCAATGTGCGTAGCACGCTTATCAACACCAACGACAATATAGATATTGTTGTGCCTAATTCTGAATTCGTTACAACGCGTCTCACGAACTGGACGCTTGGCGAGAGAATATTGCGCGTCCGCATCCCTTTCGGTGTGGCATACGGAACCGACAAGGAACTGGTCAAAAAGGCTGCATTGGAAGCTGCAGCGGAAGTACCGTATACGCTAACGAACATGAAAGGCAGAGAGCCCGATGTCTGGTTGACTGAGTTTGGCGACAGTAGTTTAAATTTCCTGATGCTGGTTTGGGTGAATCGGCAGGGCGCCCGGCGCCCGACCCGAACTCGCTCTGCTTATCTCTGGGCGCTGGAAACCAAGCTGGGCGAGTACGGCATCGAGATTCCATTCCCACAACGCGACCTGAATTTTCGTTCCGGATGGCCGGAGCCACGACCTCCGCTGCAGCCGTCGTCACAACCGACGCCGGAAGAAGACGAGATTTAGGCGCGGGTTGCTTGCGACGAGTTTTGACAAGCCGAACAGAATGACCAACCGCTCGCTAGGCATGTGCGATTGGTTTATCCGTAAAAAGATAGTCCTTTAACTCTTTATCGAATGACGGATCCTTACGACGAATCCACTCCAGAACCATCGCTGCGTGTTCTTTTTCTTCATCGCGGTTGTGCGCAAGGATTGCCTTAAGGTCGTCATCCTTGCAGGCGTCAACCCTCTGGTTATACCAATCTACAGCTTCCAACTCCTCCATCAGGGAAGTGATTGCTCGGTGCATATCTCTCGTATCTTCTGAGAGTTCGTCAATTGGTTCGTGATAGCCCTCGTTCGCCATTTTCTTCTCCGCTTACTCCGTTTGTTTACTTCTCGGCAGGATACTCCACCCAGTACACACCCCGTAAATCACCGACGTCAAATCCTGTCGCCTCGTCCTGCGGGTATACCTCACTAATGTGAGTCGCGACTTCAGGCGCCAATGTCTTGCCATGACAGGCGAGACACAGCGGCGCCACGATGATTGGCTCGACGTAGCCCCGCCGATTGTTCTGCAGAGAAACAACCGTTGGCGCACGATCCAGCTCCTCGCCAAGATATCTGTTGAGGACAGGGTAGACCCAGTCGGGTGCCGAGTTGGCCGGGTTGCGGAGACGGTGGCTCGTACGCCCAATCTCGATGCCGTCGACCGCAAGAGACGCCGCGATTGCCGGCGCTTTTTCCTTGCAAACGCTGATCGCACTCAAAGGACCATCCGTCATTCCGGCCATGAGCGCTTGCTTCAACTCCTTTTTTAATGGGGCCAGTAACTCGGCACCATGCACCACGTCCTCTTCCTGCGAGAAAGTCGTTCCAGGTATCAGAAACAGTACCAGCAGGATCGACCACGTATACACTAATAATCGCTCATGTTTCATACCTACCTCCAGAATTGTTCATTTCCGAGCCACGACCGGTTCCAGTTGCTTCCTTTGGCTGGCTAGTCGACAGCGTCTTTATGTTCACGCGGTGCGGGAACCTGTGGCAGTAGCTCCGTCTCCACCAACCATTCCCTGCCTTTTAATAACAACTCCCAGTAGATGCCAGGCAACATTTTTTCCTTCAACAACCATGCAAGCCTTGATGGCTCATAACTGTTAATTAACCACTGCGGGAAACTCGGCAGATGTTTGCCGCCGTAACCAAACTCAGCCAGGACAATTTTTCCACGTTCAACGGTCAGCGGACAAGAACCGTAGCCATCATAGACCGCATGAGGTGTGCCACCAGAAAGCACCTTGAGTGCGTTCTCCGCCACCACCGGTGCCTGTTTCCTGAGCGCCGCAGCCGTCTTGGCGTTCGGTGCCGAGCAAACGTCCCCGGCTGAAAATATATTGCCGAACTTGCTGTGCTGCAGAGTCTCCGCAGAAACGTCGACCCATCCGGCGTCATTGGCCAAAGGGCTCTGGCGAATAAAATCTGGTGCGGTTTGCACCGGGCAGACATGCATCATGTCGAATTCAACCTCGACGCGACTGGTAGCTCCTTCGCCATTAGTTCGGTCAAACCATGCTTTGCCGGCCGGGCCGTCCACGGCAACGAGGTTTTCGTTAAGGCACAGGTCAATTCCATACTTGTCGACATACTTTAACAGTGCCGGCACATAGTCAGATACGCCGAACAGGGCTCCACCAGCGTTATGAAACTCGACTGTAATATTTTTCAGCTTTCCTTCACGGCGCCAGTGATCACATGACAAGTACATGGCCTTTTGCGGAGCTCCCGCACACTTGATAGGCATGGGCGGCTGCGTAAAGACCGCCCTGCCCTGGTGCAATTCCTGCACCAGGTCCCAGGTATACGGAGCCATATCGTAACGATAGTTCGAGGTGACGCCATTCTTGCCGAGCGCGTCGCCAAGACCTTCCACAGCATCCCAATCGAGCTTGATTCCGGCGGCGACTACCAGGACGCGATAACCGATGCGCTCTCCATCTTCAAGGACGACGTTGTTGTTTTCAGGTTCGAATCCGGCCACCGCCGCGTGTTTCCACTTGACGCCGTCCGGTATCACCGATGCCATTGCACGCTCGGTCTTTTTGCGATCGAAAATACCGGCACCTACCAGCGTCCATCCTGGCTGATAATAGTGTGCCTCGCGTGGTTCGATGAGGAGGATATCCAGATCCGGCTTGCGTCTCAGCATGCTCGAAGCCGTCGCCAAACCAGCTGTACCGCCGCCTACGATTACGACGTCGTGCTTATCGGCAGATGCGGCTTTTCGAATTGATTCGCTCGCAGCGGCCGGCGTTGCCGCAGAACGACTGATAAGCCTGGCACGCATTGCCGTCAGGTCATAGCCAGCCTTGGCAGCCGTCTCCATCACCGCATTGATATCCAGGGTTTTTGCTTCGTTCAACGCCCACAGGCACGTTGAGCGCGTTCCGGTACGGCAATACATCAGGATTGGCCCCTGAAGAGTGCGGTTGGCGCGCTCAAACTCGTCAATGTTCTCGTCCGTTAGTCTGCCTGCCACTACGGGAATGTTGACAAATTGCATACCGAGTTCTGCCGCCGCGGCTGCCAGGTCGGCCGAGTTGGGTTGTCCCTGGGCTTCATTGTCGGGACGATTGTTGATGATTGTCTTTATGCCCTGGGCCGAAGCAACGCCAAGATCTGCGGTTGTAATTTGCTCCGACACGAAAAACCGTGGCGATAATTTTTTGATATTCATGGTCTGGAACTCCCCGGCTCAGGCGGCAATGCCTAGCGCCTCCGGTAGCGAACGGTAAAGAATGTAGACTCCCATGACGACGAGAAACACGCCGAAACCTTGCTTGAGTTTATGTTGCGGCACTCGATGCGCAATCTTCGCGCCCGCGAAACTTCCCGCGACGCCCAGTCCTGTCACAAGCACCAGGGCCGGCCAGTCCAGCTGCAGGTTCTGCTTGTCCAGTACATCCAGGTATTTGTAGAAGCCACTGAAGGATTTCAAGGCAATGATGACAAGACTTGTCGCGACCGCCCTGTGCATGGACAAGCCACCTAATAATGCGAGAGCCGGCACGATCAGGAAACCACCGCCAACACCAACCAGCCCGGTAATAACGCCAACCAATAATCCATCCGTTGCTATTTTCCAGGATGCCCTGGGCGCATGCCTGGTCTGGTCCAGCTTCATCGGCCTGAGCATCATGTACGACGCGAGCAGCATTACGACGGCGAAAAGAGATAACTGAATAATACCTGATACATAAGCGGCACTAAGTGCGCCGAGGTAAGTGCCCACCATCCCCGGAACACCAAAAATCACAACATTACGCCAGTCAATAAACCCCACCCTGAGGTATTGCATGCTTCCCGCCAGGGCAATACTGCCGACAATGAACAGCGACCCGGCAATCGCGACTTTTTCTTCCTGCCCCATCAGGTAGACGAGCACTGGAACCGTGAGAATGGACCCGCCGGATCCCAACAGACCAAGGCTCACACCAATAGCGACAGCTCCGGGCCATGCAAATATCGAAATCGGCACTAGCGGCGTAATCCTTTGGCTGACCGCTCCATGGGAACAGGAGCGAACTGCATCATCAGTTTACCGTGCACGGCTCTTGCTCGGCAGGAGCAAACCGATAATAAGCGCTACCGCCGCCATAGCCCAAACCACGATTGCGCCAGTAGGTAAGTCGAATATTGCTGACAGCATGATTCCTACAAGATAGGACAACGCGCCAATACCGTAACCGAGAAGTAATCGCCTGCCCCGGTTCATGGATCGGGTCGCCAGCGCCGGAATGATAAGGCTAGCGAACACCAGGTAAATTCCGACAATCTGCACAGATGCAGTTACCGCGATCGCGAAGATCACGTAGAAACCCAACGCACCGAAACGTTCACCAAGCGTAAACCAGAACAGCAACAAGCCAGCATACAATCCCGCAACCGGCAGCAGCGACTCCCAGGTCGACCACAGAATCTGCCCAACCAGGAGTTCTTTCAGATGTTCGCTGCCGTGCGGGTTTCCTGTCAGCAACAAAATGCCGCCTGTCGCAGCAAGTATAAAAAGGATGCCGATAAGCGGTTCTTGTTGCCTGGGCCAGCGTTTTTCAGTCCAGTTAAGGCCGATGGCAGCGATCAATGCTGCACTGACAGCGGCAATCTGCACTTCAAGCCCGTCTTGTTCCCAATTCATGCTGTGGGCTGCGATAACACCGAGCCCGGCAATTTGAGCGATGGCGAGATCGATAAAAATGATGCCACGCTTCAGGACTTCATGACCCAACGGTACGTGAGTACTTAGCACGATCAGACCAGCTACGAAGGCAGGGCCGATGATTGTCCAATCCAGCAACTCCAGAGTCACTTCGATGCCCCCAGTAATATGTTGATGATGTCGTCGAACCAACTGAACAAGTCTGTTGCGCGATCCGTTCCACCGACTGTCAGCGGCACCTCGAGCGCCGGTATACCGGTGCGCTCCGACAGCCACGACGAGGCACGGTCATCCTGGTAAGGCGATCGAATGATGAAATCTGCGCCACCGTGTTCGAACCTCGATACCAACTGGCTGAGGTGCCCGGCTGTCGGCGGCAATCCGGGAACTGCTTCAAGATTTGCAACCTCTACCAGCTCCAACCACCGTTCCAGGTACACCCAGGACTTGTGGTGAGTAATCACGCGCTTGCCCTTCAGTGGCTCCGCTCTCGCCTCCCAGTTCTTGATCGCCTCGCCCCAACGCTGTGAAAAATCGGTTAACCCCATTTGATACACCGCGGCATTTTCGGCGTCGAGTTCGCCCATGCGTTGCGCAAGCGCTACCGCAATCTGGGCGATGTTATGCGGGTTAGCCTGCACGTGCGGGTTTCCCAACGGGTGGATATCTCCGGCTGCCCGATCGACGTTTTTTGTCGCGTCGAATCGCTCGACCATACTGCTGGTCTCGAAGTACCCAGGCGTACCCGGCATTACCTTTCGATTGTTGGCCTTTTGCAGTAGTACCGGCAGCCAGCCAATTTCGAGCTCCGCGCCACTGCATATGACGAGATCCGCCTGTCGTACCTTCGCGATCAGGCTGGGTCGTGCCTGTATGTAATGTGGATCCTGCAAGGCAGTAGTCGCGCTATAGGTATCGACATTGTCCCGCCCTATCTCCGTTGCGAGCATCGCCCATTCCGGTTCGCAGGCGAATATTCTGATGTCTGCCTGCGATGCGAATGACAGCAACGCCAGAACCAGTGTTGTGAAAAACTTGCTCATCTCAAATCTCCCGGTTCTAGAAGCTGTGTCCGCCGTGAGCGCCAATACTCAATATGTATTGCAGCCCCCATTGATGCTCATCGGCCGGCCCAGCCTCGTCACGCGTGTACTGCAGTCGCAGGCGGCTGAACTCGCTGTTCGACCAGTCAGTCATCAGGCTGTACCGCATCGGGTCATCAATCGGCGCCGCGAGGAGAGTGCCATCGAATACCGCTCCGATGTCATCCATGGACACGCTGTCCACGCGAGTGCCGAATCGCCATCGCGGGAACGGTTGATAGACTGCCTGCAAATACCAACCTCGTTGATCGCCATCATAGGCCTGTGGCAACTGGCCCGGTAACGAGTAGTCGCCCTTCTCCGAGCGCCAGATCAACTCACTTTGAATGACAAGATTGCGTTGCTTCCAGTTTCCGTTCGGTGCCCATTTCCAGACGAACTGCGCAATCGTTGTGTCCGAGTCGCCGCTGAACAACAAGGCATCACTTTCGTCGCCAGACTCTCTGTCAATACTCTGTGCTCTTAGATGCGAAATGCCAGCGAGCCAACTGACATCGCTGCCAATATCTCCGCCGACATTCAGGAAAAGGCTGTTACTGCCGAACCCTGACTTTTCCGCTCCTGCGGCCGGGTAATTGCCCCCTCTAAGCACTTCGGTGCCCGCCTCAACATACAAATCTGTCGGTGCAATCCAGCGAAGCTGCACACCGTCGTCGATATATTGGTCACCGAGAAAAACCTGATATGGCAGCGGCTGATCCGCAAAGTCCCATGAATGTGCGTGCTTGTTGTTGAGGTAGCCGATGCCGGAGAAGAACCGGCCGAAACGCACAGAAAAGCCCGCAGGCAATGCCGTGGTCTCAAGCCACGCTTCCTCAACCTCGATACCAGCTTCACCATCCTCAATAACCAGCGGTGCTGTTAGCCACGCTGTAAACTTATCATCAACATTGGCGCTGATGTTTATCTCGGTCTCACCGATCGCGAGCCCCTCCTCAAACGGCCCGGCCTCGCCACCCAGGGGAAAACCCTGCACATAATAGTCCTCGGGGTTATTCGCGTAACTCCAGGCCTGGCCCTGAAATATCACGCCGATCGCGGGGTTGAATGCGGAATTTACCCCGCCGCTACGCGACTCAGACGCAACCGCTGCCACCTGAACCTGCTCGGCAGCAGCCAGTCTTTGTTCGAGTGCCGAGATACGCAACTCGTAATCTGCGCGCAATTCATCAATCGCGATCCGCAGCGACTCGATTTCACTGCTTTGCGCTGATGCATTGTTAGAAAATAAAGAAGCAATTACACAAAGTGCAATGCCGCTCAGTCTGATGCTCATAGCACCACCTCTTGCCAAATCTGAAAAGTTCATGCCGATCGCCTGCAGAAGCTTCCGGCCGCCGAATCAAAAGTCAGGTAAGGGTGGGTGGTGCTCGTTCCCTGTAAGAGTTGGGCTCCACCGCTCGCGCGACGGGAAGGGTAGTATCAACGCCTATCTTGTAAGGGATTGGCCGCAGCGTTTCAGTTGCGGAAGGCGGAATTGCATGTACCGGGTTTGCGTGCCCCGTACAGGACTTGCAGCTCGTCTGGTCAGCGACATTGTGTGTGGTAATGTGAATCGTCATTGCCGCGTGGCTGATCAACAACATCAGCAGCAAAGCAATACAGTTTTGACGATTTATTGACATTTTCATCACGGTTCTGCGATTCGATCACACGACCGAACAGCTTGATCATTCGTTGCGGCCAGTCTAGTGACAATTGTAACACCAAGACAATCTGGCGATTAATAACGCTGAAAGTGATTGGCGAGCCGCTGCACTGAAGCAGACGCCCTAGGTCTGTAACCGCCGGTTCGGAGTGCCTGCTCCCTAGTTCGATGGGTTTCCAGCCACGACCCAACGATGGAAAAGTACATCCTGAATAGCGGTTTCACGCAGACATTATCGGTTCTGAACTATGGAAGCTCAGTCCAGCTGCCGGGCAGCGTGTTCCGGCGTTACTATCCCGTCCAGCAGGCGTCCCAGAATATCTGCGCCTGTAACTACGCGCCTCACATCGTGCCAGAGTAATACTATGTCCTTCTTTATCGCTTCATCAGTGTCATCGGGCTGACTTTGTTTCATCTTCTTAATCACGACATCGAGCGTGGTTTTTGGATTCTTGAGGATAATTGGTCGATGACAATGATTGTAAGGGTCATCAAGGGATTCCTGCATAAACACGCTTCGCAGGTAGCTGTCCGAATCGAGCAGTAACTTTGGCTGGTCATCGTCGCCAGTCAGGATCACCCATTTTTTCCCGGACGCTTGTACCTTTTGAACAAAAGAATCATTTGTCGGGTCTGTCACCTTGGGAATAATAGGTAAATCCAGGGTCATCGGCAGGGCGACAATGCTTGCCGGATCGACAATTTCGCCTTCTTCGGCGATCGTCAGATCATCAATTTCGAGAAAATTCAGCGCGCCGATACCCTCTATGTGCTCGACATCAGCATCTTCTGCGCTGATATGCGCTGCCAATATCCTCTTTAGGTCTCGCTCACGCAGGTACTCGATCATTTCTTTGCCTAACCATTTATCCAGCATATGAGCACACGGCTTTGCTACTGGATAAAGCAACCACTGGTAGAACCGAAGTACGGGAGAAAGGCGAGTCGCCATTTTCATCGCGTGGCGCGAGAAATACGCCTGAGGAATGATCTCTCCGAAAAAAGTGATGATGACCGTAGAAAACAGGAAAGCTGCTACACCCGCCAGTACGGAGCTTGATAACAGCGTGAGCAATACATTAATGCCTACGTTCCCCCACAGTATCGTGGTCAGCAGGAAGTTCGAGTCGCGGCGCAATACCAGAATTCTCCTGGCGGCCGTATTGCCATGGTCAGCCTCTGCTTCCAGCCGTAGTCGGCTCAGGCTGAAAAATGCCAAGTTCAAGCCTGAGAACATTGCCGACTGGCTCACGCAAAACGCAATAAGGAACCAAACAGTGATCTCTTGCAAAATATTCGCTCCTGTTACTGGAAATCGTTCATGAGGAAATGCTGCTGCAAATAAAAGGACCAGGTCGACATCGTCTACCTATGACAGTCTTCGATGAGCTTACGACGGGTCGCCCGAACAACGTATTTAGCGCAGTACTCATACGCTAATTTCGCTCGGGATACACGTGTTATCGCCTCCGGAGAGGCTAATCCCTCGCTATTCTCGTCATCTCTTCGGGGTGCCTGCGGCGTCTAAAACGCTGACGCGTTTTGTCGAACAGCAGTCCTCATCGTCATCCAGAACACCCAAAATGAAAAAGGGCCCCCGATGGGGACCCTTTGTCATTTGGCGCGCCCGGAGAGATT
>JAHEFG010000015.1:35063-40601 GCA_024640305.1 Gammaproteobacteria bacterium | reverse complement strand
GAATCGTATTCAGTTTGGTGTTCCAATTGGAAGTTTCCAGGCCCTGCAGCATCGTATGGTCGATATGCTAACGGCCTGCGAACAAAGCTACTCGCTCTTAATCTGGGCAACCATGGAAAATGCGGACGGCGGTCACGATGCGAAGCGTGCAGTCAGTGCACTCAAGTACCAGATCGGTACCGCCGGAAAGCTCGTTGGCGAAGAAGCCGTGCAGATTCACGGCGGCATGGGCATGACGTGGGACCTCGACGTCGCGCACCTGTTCAAGCGGCTGACCGTAATTGGTCAAATGTTCGGCAACGCCGACTGGCACCTCGACAAACTAGCTACTTAGTCGCAGACCCTGGCACGACACACGGCCGTCCAGCCGGGGTGTCGCACGGTCTGCTCCCGCGATGCTCACAGCACATACACGGCCAGCAGGGCCGGGAGCGTGGGATCTTTTTTTCCGGAAATAAAGCGCAGCGAAGCGAGCCATTCCGGAAAAAAATGATGCCAGGCTAGACGGCCGTGTAGGAATCTTTCGCGGCTGAAGCCGCGCCCACGGTTCTTGTCGAGGACGGTGCGACGGTTACGACTGCTGCATTGCCTGGCGTTCGAGCTTCGCCCAGGAGTCTCGTAGCGTGACGATTCGGTTGAAGACAGGCGCTTCGGACGTGTGCTCTTCCGAGTCAGTACAGAAGTAGCCAAGCCTCTCAAACTGCACCGCCTCGCCGTCTGCGAGATTCTTCAGTGACGGCTCGAGCATTGCCTGGACTGTCTGCAGCGATTCGGGGTTCAGGACATCCATCACATCGTCAGCTGTGGTCGGATCGGGAATCGTGAAGAGCCGGTCATAAAGCCTGACTTTGGCAGGCACTGAGTGTGCTGCGGAGACCCAGTGGATCGTGCCCTTCACCTTGCGATCGCTGCTACCGGTACCACTGCGAGTGTCAGGGTCGTAACTGCAATGAAGCTCAACGACTTCGCCGGCATCATTCTTGATGACGTCGTCGCAGCGAATGATATAGCCCGAGCGAAGTCGAACCTCACCACCTGGTTTTAGGCGGAAGAATTTGCGCGGTGCCTCCTCGAGGAAATCGTCCTGCTCTATCCAGAGCTCGCGTGAGAACGGAACCTCTCGCGTACCTAATTCCGGCCGGTTCGGATGATTGTGCCCTGCCATCATCTCAACCTGCCCTTCCGGATAGTTCGTCAACACGACTTTTAGCGGTCGCAGCACAGCCATACGCCGCTCGGCAGAGTCTCCAAGTTGCTCGCGGACACAATTCTCGAGAACCCCCATCTCGATGAGTTTGTCTTTCTTGGTAACGCCGCCGCGTTTCACGAATTCACGCAACGCAGCGGCCGAATAACCGCGACGCCGCATGCCAGCGATTGTCGGCATGCGCGGATCATCCCAACCCGTTACTACCGATTTCTCGATCAAATTGTTGAGCTGACGTTTGCTCGTGATTGTATAGGCCAGGTTTAGGCGCGAAAACTCGATCTGCCGCGGCCGATTCTCTGGCTGCAACTGATCAAGGAACCATTCGTACAGAGGTCGGTGGTCTTCAAACTCAAGCGTACACAGTGAGTGCGTCGTTCCCTCGAATGCATCCGACAAGGTATGCGCGAAATCGTACATCGGGTAAATACACCACTTGTCACCGGTCCGCTGGTGATCGATGTGGCGGATTCGGTACAGCGCAGGGTCACGCAGGTTCATGTTTGGCGATGCCATATCGATTTTGGCGCGCAACAGATGCGTACCATCGGCAAATTCACCGGCGCGCATGCGACGAAACATATTCATGTTCTCGTCGACCGACCGCTCGCGATAGGGGCTGTTCGTGCCCGGCTCGGTCAGCGTGCCACGATGTGCCCTGATTTCATCGGCGCTCAGGTCGTCAACGTACGCGACCCCGTTCTCGATGAGCTTTTCGGCAGACTCGTAGAGTCTGTCGAAGTAATCTGACGCATGCGTCAGCCGATCTCCCCAGTCGAAACCCAGCCAATGCACGTCACGCTCGATGGCACGAACGTATTCCTCGCGCTCCTTGCCCGGGTTCGTATCATCGAAACGAAGAAAGGTCTTGCCGTTCGTTTCCTGGCCTACGCCGAAATTCAGGCATATCGACATGACATGCCCGACATGCAGATAGCCGTTCGGTTCCGGCGGAAATCGCGTTACGATCTGCTCGTGTTTTCCCGACAGCAGGTCGTCGTGAATAATCTGGCGGATGAAATCCCGCGTTGTCTCGGTCATGGGCTAGTCGATGTTCAATTGGAAGGGCCGCTATTCTACGCGTTTTTGACTGAGATTAGAGGGGCCACTACTGTACAATAGCGCGCCGTGCCTCACGGCTTAATTTTAGCAATCAACAGATCGAGCGATGCCAAACATTACCCTACCCGACGGTTCTACCCGGCAGTACGACGCTGCCACATCCGGCGCCGACATAGCGGCCAGTATCGGCAAGAGCCTGGCTCGCGCCGCCGTTGCAGTGCGAGTTGATGGCGAACTCTATGATCTCACTAGAAAAATCGATGCCGATGCCAGTATCGAGATCGTGACTCGCGATTCTGAAGAAGGTCTGGAACTGTTACGCCACGACGCCGCGCACGTGCTGGCTGAGGCGGTTAAGGAGCTTTGGCCGGACACCCAGGTAACGATAGGCCCCGCCATCGAGAATGGCTTCTACTACGACTTTGCGCGTGAGGAAGCATTTACCGATGCTGACCTCGAGGTTATCGAGGCGCGCATGAAAGACATCGTAGACCGCAACGAGTCGATTGAGCGGGAAGTCTGGAATCGGGATGAGGCCGTCGAATTTTTTCGCGGCATCGGTGAGGAATATAAGGCCGAGATAATAGCCAGCATTCCGTCTGCCGAGGACATTACGCTTTATCGTCAGGGCGAGTTCATCGACCTTTGCCGTGGCCCTCATTTACCGTCGACGGGCGCACTCGGCAAGGCTTTCAAGCTCACTCGGGTCTCCGGCGCATATTGGCGCGGCGACTCGAACAACGAGATGCTGCAACGTATTTATGGCACAGCCTGGTCGCACGAGAAGCAGCTGCGCAAATACCTGTCCATGCTCGAGGAAGCCGAGAAGCGCGATCATCGGCGCCTTGGCCGCATTATGGACCTGTTCCATTTTCAGGAAGAAGCACCAGGTGCTGTGTTCTGGCACCCGAAAGGCTGGAACCTGTTTCAGAGCCTTATCGACTTCATGCGGCGGAAGCAAAATGCTGCCGGTTATCAGGAGATCAATACGCCCGAAATAATGTCCCGCACGCTTTGGCAGGCATCCGGCCACTGGGATACGTTTGGTGACAATATGTTCACGACCGAAACAGTCGATGGCAGGCACTACGCGATCAAGCCAATGAACTGCCCGGGTCACGTCCAGGTCTTTAAACAAGGCATAACCAGCTATCGAGACCTGCCATACCGCCTGGCTGAATTTGGCAAATGTCATCGCTACGAGCCGTCTGGCGCATTACACGGCATGATGCGTGTGCGGGCATTCACGCAGGACGATGCGCACATCTTCTGCACGGCAGAGCAGATTACCGCAGAGTCGATTGCGGTTTGTGACCTGATTCTCGACATCTACCGCAGCTTTGGATTCGACGATGTCCGCATCAAGTTTGCCGATCGTCCTGAAGTTCGAGTCGGCGAAGACGCGGTCTGGGATCAGGCCGAAGCAGCATTGCTAAAAGCGCTCGAAGTCGCCGAACTCGACTACACGCACAACCCCGGAGAAGGCGCGTTTTACGGGCCGAAACTCGAGTTCGTTTTGCGCGATGCGATCGGCCGGGACTGGCAATGCGGGACGCTGCAGGTCGACCTCAACATGCCGGGGAGGCTCGGCGCCACGTATATCGGTGAGGATGGCAACAAGCACCTGCCAGTCATGTTGCATCGGGCTATTTTCGGTTCGCTCGAGCGCTTCATCGGCATTCTTATCGAGCACCATGCAGGTAACCTGCCACTGTGGCTCGCGCCTGTGCAGGCGCGGGTGCTAACTATAACCTCAGAGGCCAATGACTATGCCGAAGAGGTAGCACAGCAACTTCGTAACGCCGGGTTGCGGGCCGAAACCGATACTCGCAACGAGAAAATTTCTTACAAAGTGCGTGAGCACAGCGTAGAGAAAATTCCGGCATTGCTTGCTGTCGGCCAACGCGAAGTCGAGGAACGTAATGTTGCGGTGCGGCGGCTTGGTAGCAAGCAGCAGACCGTATTATCGCTCGACGACGCCATCGCACAGTTGTCCGAAGAAGTCCGAAATCACGGTTCAGCGAGCAACAACTGACACTAGCTCCGGGCACGTAGATCGCGCGTCCGGATGCCAGGGCCCTGCCTCGTACAATTCTCCAAAGCCCAAATGTGATGCGGCCTGCAGTTTGACTGTGCGCCACGTCACAGATTCGAAACCCGAACGGCCATCACCGCCTGGTACGCCGTTTCTCGGCGATATACTCCTTCGACAGCAAGGACCGCGAAAGCGATTAAACATAAAGCACCGGAGGATTACGAGTGTCGCTGGAACAATTCAAAAAGCAGGTGTTGTTACTGCATAGCGAACAAAGCACCCTGGACAATCTAAGTACCGGGTTCAACGATCGTTATACGGTGCACTGTGCGACAAGTGGTAGCGAAGCACTAAATACGCTTGGCGAAACTGAAATCGACGTCATCGTGACAGCTCAGGAACTACCTGGCATGAGCGGACTGGATGCGCTGCGTGAGGCAAAGAAGCGTTCACCGGACACAATAGGCATTTTGCTTGCCGGAGACGAGAGTCACGGCCTTGAGGCGATGGTCGGTGACAAGGAAGTGTTCCAGATCGTACGCGGCGACGTTACTCCGGCGTCTCTAAAAAGCCTGATCGACGGTGTGACGCGCCAGGCGCGCCTGCTCACCCTGGCCGAATCCGCAAATGACACTGCTGCCAATGTCGATGAACCGGCTGGCGAACACATCGTAATGGAAACCTCCGAGAATGGGTCGACGATAATTTCAGACGGCACTGGCCGCTTACCAATCCTGGATCCGGCAAGAGTTTCTGCATCTGCGGACGTAGGCTCAAGAGCCGTCGACGTTCTTGTTCTGACGCAAGACGAAGAATTTCTGACGACGGTAAAAGAGTCGGCGCGTGGCCTACACAACGTCATATACGCAAATACCATTGCGCAGGCAGATGAGGCCGTTCGCAAGAAGAAGGTCGGTGTCGCCGTTGTTGACGCTGCAATGGTCGGTACGAACGCCGAAGACCTGACGATGCAGTTGCGCGCAGCCGCGCCCCGACTCGTTGCGATCGTTGCCGGTCGCCGCGATGACGGCGAAATGCTTATGGATCTGATCAACCGTGGCAAGGTATACCGCTTTCTGCTGAAGCCCGTATCACCGGGTCGTTCGCGGCTCGCAATTGAAGCCTCCGTTAAGCACCACCTCGAAGCGCCAGACTCTGCATTCATTATCCCCGGAGGCACCGCACAACAAGCGAAAGCTCAGGCTGCGCCGAAACCGCAGCCTAAGTTGCAGCC
>JAHEFG010000015.1:0-34963 GCA_024640305.1 Gammaproteobacteria bacterium | reverse complement strand
GCAGCCTAAGTTGCAGCCCAAGCCGCAGCCCAAGCCGGAGGTCAAGAAACCGGCAGTGCAAGCACCCGTGCCGCCAAAACCGGCGCCAGCGCCCGCGGCGGCCAGGCCGCAAAAGCCGAAAACAGTTAAATCGCCTGCAGCACGTGGTCCTGCCGCCGCCATCGTCCCCAACAAGGACGAGGCATTTTCACCGGTCGAAGCTGGACTCACAGAAGCATTTGGCGGTGACGATACGAGTTTCACCGAGACTATGACTGGCATCGTTACGTCAGTCGGAAAATCGATTTCCTCCCTGAAAAAGCTGAAGGGCGAAAAGAAAAGCTCGCCTGAGGCAAAACCTGCATCTGCAAGTTCCGGTGGCTCGCTATTTACTAACCCCAAAGTTCTTGGTATCGGTGCAGGAGCTTTGCTCGCCATTGTCGGCGTCTCATACTGGATCTTCGGCGGCTCAGATGAACGGGCTGTTGTAGAAGAAACCGCAATCGGCACGCCGTCCTTTGCCGAAGCGGATCCCGTGTCCGGAATCACGCCGCCCGTCGGTGTTGACACCAGTGTCAGTGATCTTCTTGAAGAAGCCAGGCTGGCCACGGCAGCAGGACAGTTATTCAACCCGCCAGGTGGCAACGCTATAGAGCTGTACTGGTCTGCATTGCAAATATCGCCCAACGATTCGGCAATTGCTTCTGAACTGGATACCGCCATCGAGCAATCGCTCAGCCTGGCTGAGTCAGCATTGCTGGAGAGTCGAGTCGAAGATGCCGCGGCGGCGTTACAGCGCATCGCACTTGTTCGCCCCGGCAATTCACGCTTGCCGTTTCTCAACGCACAGCTTGCTCAAGTACAGTTGCGAAACTACCTGGATGACGCTCGTCTCAGTATTCGCGAATCGCGGTTCGAAGACGCACGCTTTGCCCTTGATGGTGCACGATCTCTCGTTGTTACCGATGCATCCGAAATAGATGCAGTCGCCGACGAACTCAGCGCCGCACTCAGCAGTCAGCGTGTCGGTGACGTCCTGGAGAAGGCTAACGCACGACTAGCAGATGGTTTGCTCATCGCGCCGTCAAATGACAACGCCCGCTACTACTATGAGCTGGCTCTGAGCACCGATCCGGGTAATACCGCCGCACGACAGGGACTTGCCGTGATCGCAAGCAAACTTGTCCTGCAGGCCCGCATGCAAATTGATGCGCAGAATTTTGATGAAGCCGACGCCCTGCTTGCGGATGCGCGACGCCTCGACCCGTCCAGCAGTGAGTTGATTGCCTCAACGGCCGCACTGCAGTCCGCACGTGACCAACTGGCACAGCGACAAGCAGCAGCCGCGCAACAGGCTGCCGACAAGCGCGCCGCTGACAAACTTGCGGCCGACAAACTTGCAGCCGACAAACTTGCAGCCGATAAACTTGCGGCTGAACAAGCTGCCGCTGAGGAACGCGCTGCAAACGAACGTGAGCTTGCTGCACAACAGGCGGCTACCGAAAATGCGGAGCCGATCCAGGAAGCTACGACAACCGAATCAAGCGCAGAGCCGGAGGGAGAAGCAGTTCTCACGGCGCCGGATGCTGAACCAATTGACGTGGTCGCTGCGGCCAGCAACGAAACACCATCCGTCGACGCTGAAACCGTCGCGGCAGTTGCCTCGCAGCAATCGCAGCCCAGCGTCAACGACGATACTCCGGTTGCTGTCAGCTCGTTGCAACGAATCAAATACGTCGCCCCAAAATACCCGCGTGCGGCGCAGAGACGAAACGTCTCAGGCTGGGTTGACGTGATTTTTACGGTTGATATCGACGGTTCGGTTACCAATATTTCGGTACGCGACTCGAATCCGGGCGATACATTCATTACCTCGGCAACCAATGCCGTGGAAGCCTGGAGGTTTGAGCCGGTCATTGAGAATGGCGTTGCAATCCAGAAACGCGCCGCTGTTCGAATGATGTTCGCGCTCGAATAATCGCCGACAACTGACCGATCGTAAAATTTTATTTTCCAATCTGGACTAGATAGTACATACAAGCTAGTCTTCCCAGTCTGGGTATAGTGGGCGGGGAGCCAAAATTGAGCGATTTACAAGCTGTTGCCGATGAAAAGCCGGCCAGGAAACAGCAAACGCGGAGCATTGTGACGCAGCAGAAGTTGCTCGATTCCGCTATCCAGGCGTTTTCGGAGAGCGGATTCAAAGGCACATCGACGCGCGATATTGCGGATCGTGCCGGCGTCCACCATCCATTAATAACGTATCACTTTAATAACAAGAAAAAGCTCTGGCGAGCAGCCGCAGATCAGATATTTCGTGAATTCAATGTCTCGCTGGTCAAAGCCATGGGCGAGGTTACCGAGACGAATCCACGCGCGCGCGCCGAGACTTTCATTCGAACGTATGTACGCTATTCGAGCAGCCAGCCGGCATTGCACAAGATCATCTTGCAGGAGTCTAGCCATCCAAGCGATCGGCTGGACTGGTTAGTGGAAAATCACCTGAGGCCACTGTTCGACATAGTAGTCGAGTCACTAGCGGAGCTGCAGAAGCTTGGCGTGGCACCGCCCGGCAACCCGGCTCTGTTATTCAATATGATTCGAGTATCGGCGGGCGGGCTGTTGGCTCTCAAGGTTGAGCTAAAAGGTACCAGCGATATCGATCTCGACTCCAGTGAGGAAATCGAAAAGTTATCGGAAATGATTATCCGCGTATTTTTACCTGGCAACCAAGCCGAGGCGACCTAACGCGAAGCAAATTTTTGCTGCATCTCGGCGATAATCGACAAAGCGATCGCGGCAGGCCCTCGACTACCGATGTCCAGTCCTGCCGGGCCGTGCAGGCGTCCGTCCAGCCTCGGCGCCACATCGGCCAGGTCGTCGAGCAAGCGCTCACGACGATTGGCCGGGCCGAGCAATCCGACATAGGTCATATTGGTATCGGCGAGTTGCCGCAGATAGCTACGGTCGCTCGCCAGGTGATGGCTCATGACGATGGCCATATCGAAACCCGACAAATCCAAAGATGACTGCAGCTCATCCGCCGGGGTGCAGACGGCCGCTACAGCACCTGAGAAATCACCATTGTCTATATAAGCCTGACGGTGATCGACGACCGTACAGCGCCAGCCCAGTTCCCTGGCAAAGCGCACAACGGGTTCTGCATCAAGACCGGCGCCGAGCACGAGTACCTGCGGCGGCGGCTGAACAAGCACCTTAATCTCGCTCAGCGACTCGTTCTCAATGGGGATACTGACTTCCGCCGCTGTTTGTCCCCTCAGCACGGCGGCAATCTGCTCGAACGGAACATAGCCGGACGCAGGCAACAAAGGCTGCAGGAATACACGCATCAGACCGTCGCAACCGACGCCCATGCCCCAGAGTTCATCATCCTGACCCAAATCGTAGGTCACGCACTGGGTGGCGCCAGAATCAAGCACCTGTTGTGCCCGCACAGCCAGATCACCTTCCAGACAGCCGCCGGAGAGCATCCCTCGAAACAAACCATTCTCGTCAATCAACATCTGCGCACCGGCCTTGCTGTAGGTCGATCCTTGCGTCTCGAAGACAGTGGCGAGAACGAGGCGGTCACCGCGTGATTTTCGTTTGTCGTAAAATTGCAGCAGCTTATCTGGGTTCACATCCAGCCCTATTAGGAATACCTGTATTTCAGATCATTCTAAGAAACGTTGCACCAATGTCACTCTTGCGCTTGAATATCGCCAGACGAATCCCACATCGTCTCTCTAGTGATTAGGAGATAGATTATGAACCAAACAGCGACACATCTGATACCCGTCACGGACGCCAGCTTCGCTGAGGAAGTGCTGAAATCCGATCAGCCGGTGCTCGTCGATTTCTGGGCCGAATGGTGTGCCCCGTGCCGCGCGCTCGGACCAATTGTCGAATCCTTGTCGGCAGACTATGAAGGCCGGGCCAAAATTGCCAAAGTTGATATTGACTCAAACCAGCAAATTGCCATGCAATTTGGGATACGTTCCATTCCGACTGTCATGCTGTTCGACAAAGGCCAGATCGTCGATACCTTTGTCGGGGTACGGCCAAAAGCAGACTATGATGCCGCTCTAAAGAAGGTCCTTTAGACGGTAGTACATCATGCCGAGTGCGAGAGCCGGGTTGGCGAAGAACTTGCCGCCCGGCAGGCGCAGATGACGCACTTTTGAGAAGACATCAAACTGCTCCGAATCGCCGGCAATAATGTCGGCCAGCACCTTGCCCGCCAAATGTGTCGGGGCAACACCGTGACCTGAGTATCCCTGCGCATAGTAGGTGTTGCCGTGTATCCGCCCGAGCTGCGGGATGCGGTTTACGCTGATGGCAATGTTGCCACCCCACTCGAAATCGATACGGGCATTTTTCAACTGCGGAAATACCTTGTGCATTTTCGGTCCCAGCGACGCACCGATATCCTTGGGGTCGCGGCCTGAATAGTTACAGAAACCACCAAATAACATGCGCTTGTCTGATGACAGGCGAAAATAGTCGAGCACCGATCGCTGGTCACAACACGCCATGTCCTTCGGTAGCAACTCGGCAGCAACGTCGGCAGACAACGGTTCCGTGGCAATCATGTAACTGCCAGCGGGAATTGCTGCCCCACGAAGCTTTGGCTCCAGGCGACCCAGGTAGGCATTGCCGGCAAGCACTATATTGCCAGCAGTAATTCTCCCTTGTGCTGTTTCGATAACGGGTTTTTCGCCATGTTTGATTCGGGTTACGCGCGACTGTTCAAATATCCTGGCCCCAAGCTCCGCCGCCGCCCGAGCCTCCCCGATGCACAGATTGAGTGGATGCAGATGTCCATTGCCGCTGTTGGCCAGCCCGCCAGAATAAATATCCGAACCGATATAGTCGTGCAGCTCCGCTTTAGGCACAAAATGACATTCATGCGGATAATTGGTGCGTTGTTTTTCCTCGATCGTCTCATGGAAGTAATCGATGTCCGATTGGCACAGGGCCAGGTCGAGATAACCGAATTTGAGGTCGCAGTCGATCGAGTGCTTCTTGACGATTTCAACAACGATGTCGCGACACTCGAGACCCATCTGTCGCGCTATGTCGGCTGCACCGGCCCCAAATCGCTTCTCGATCTTGTCGATCTCGACGAAACCGTCGATAAGCTGGCCACCGTTGCGCCCCGATGCACCCCACCCGATCCGGTTCTCCTCAATCAGTGCGACGCTGTAGCCACGCTCAACGAGGTGAAGTGCCGCCGATACGCCAGTGAATCCGCCACCGACAACGACGACATCGGCGTGTTGCTCGCCATGCAAGGTCGGGTAGTCTGTGCTGTGATTGCGCGTCGCCGCATAGTATGACGGCGCGTGTTCATTGGTATCACGCATACAAAAATCCTCGGCAATTAACGGGCAGGACGATTCGCATACAGGTACAACATCTCCATGGCCAAAGCGGCTCCGGCCAACGCTGTAATTTCACCCACATCGTAGGCCGGTGCGACCTCGACCAGATCCATACCGACGAGATTTATGCCGGCGAGCCCACGCAGTATTTCCAGCGCCTGGTAGCTGCTGAGGCCACCACAAACCGGCGTACCGGTGCCCGGTGCATAGCTCGGGTCCAGGCAATCAATATCGAATGTCAGATAGGCTGGCCTCGAGCCCACAACCGATTTGATCTTCTCGATAACCGCGGCGATACCATTCTCATGTACCCATGGCGCATCGAGCACATTGAAACCGAGGGTGTCATTATTGGTCGTACGTAACCCGATTTGTACTGAGCTGGCCGGATCGACGATACCGTCTTTGGCCGCATGGAAAAACATCGTGCCATGATCGACGCGATCTTCTGTATCAGGCCAGGTGTCGCTGTGTGCGTCGAAATGAATCAGGGATAATGGCGCGCCGTATTTATTGGCGTGCGCCTTCAACAACGGATAGGCAATGAAGTGATCGCCGCCGAGCGCCAGCAACGCCGGACCCTGGCTGATGATTTTCGTGGCATGAGCTTCGATCGCATCGGGCACCTCCTGTGGTCGCCCGAAATCGAAAAAACAATCGCCATAGTCCACAACGGCGAGTTTGTCGAAAGGATCGAACTCCATACCGTAGGGTTTCTCCCAGGCCATGATGGTCGATGCTGCCCGTACCGCGCGCGGTCCGAACCGGGCGCCCGGTCGGTTCGTTGTTGCCGTATCCAGCGGCACGCCGGTTACGACGACATCAACTCCTTCGAGGTCGCGCGTGTACTTGCGACGCATGAAAGACGTCGCACCCGCGTAGGTCGGCTCAGGCGTCGTTCCATACAGGTCTTTACGGAGAATGGCGTGATCGCCAGTGTCCTTATCCATTGATTGCCTTCTGCGTCAAATCCAGGCAACGCCGTGTAATTTCGATCATCTCATCGGCTTCCTCGTGCGATAGCACAAAGGGCGGCGCCGCAACGATCGTATCGCCAACAGCGCGCATGACGAGTCCATTGTCGACAAGAAAATCGCGGCAAATAGTTCCGACTCCCTGCTTCTCATCGAATCGTTGCAGTGGCTCTTTGTTCTCGACAAGTTCAAGCGCACCCATTAATCCAACCATGCGCGCTTCGCCCACAAGCGGATGCTCTTCAAGTTTCAGCCACCTTTCCTGCAGGTAAGGTCCGATATCATTCTTGATGCGCTCGATGAGATGTTCGCGT
The DNA here is from genome assembly GCA_024640305.1 of Gammaproteobacteria bacterium. Classification (GTDB taxonomy): domain Bacteria; phylum Pseudomonadota; class Gammaproteobacteria; order Steroidobacterales; family Woeseiaceae; genus UBA1847. Next base: position 28,312 of record JAHEFG010000015.1, on the reverse strand, counting down.
TGCAGGATCTTCAGATTGGCAATTGCCACCGCGCACGCTGCCGGATGACCGGAGTAGGTGTAGCCATGATAGAACTCGCCACCCTTGTCGATGAGAACATCGGCAATGCGGTCACTGATCATGACTCCGCCGAGTGGCAGGTAACCGGAGGTCACTCCCTTGGCAAATGGCATCAAATCCGGCCTGATACCAAAGTAGTCGGCACCGAACCATTCTCCCAGACGGCCAAAACCTGTAATTACCTCGTCCGAAATCAGGAGAATGCCGTACTCATCGCAGATTCGTTGCACCTCAGGCCAGTACGAATCCGGCGGTATTATCACGCCGCCCGCACCCTGCACAGGCTCAGCAATGAAAGCGGCGACCTTGTCGACACCCAGCTCATTGATCTTGTCTTCCAGCGACCTCGCCGCGAGCAAACCAAACTCGTCCGGCGACAAAGTCCTGTCACTGCCAAACCAGTATGGTTGCTCAACATGAACAACGCCGGGTATCGGCAGGCCGCCCTGCTGGTGCATGGGCTTCATGCCGCCGAGGCTGGCCGCAGCAACAGTAGAACCGTGATACGCATTCTCACGACTTATGATTGTGTGGCGCTCGGGCTGACCCAACAAGTCCCAATAACGACGCACCAGGCGGACTATCGTATCGTTGGACTCTGAACCAGACCCGGCGAAAAATACTCGGTTAAATTGCGGCGGGCTGACTTCCTTGAGCAATGCCGCAAGTTCAATTGATGGTGGATGAGCACACTGGAAAAAGTTGTTGTAGTACGGCAGCTCGCGCATCTGCGCAGCGGCGGCATCTACTAATTCGTCACGACCATAACCTGCATTGACGCACCAAAGACCAGACATACCATCCAGAATCTTTCTGCCGTCTGCGTCATAAATGTACACACCATCGGCATGAGTGATGATGCGTGATTTCTTCGCGTGCAGATCTTTATGGTCTGTGAACGGGTGCAGGTGATGATCTTTGTCCAGTTTCTGCAAATTCGAACCACTGTGTTTTTTTGATGCTGCCACTTAAATATCCTCAAACATTGAACATCAAAATTTCGCGTTCGTAAGGCGTTATTATTTCCTGAAACTCGCGGTACTCGGCTTCTTTGACTGCGCAATACAAACTGACGAAGTTGTCGCCGAGGATACTGCGCATTGCTTCACTTTCGCTCAAGGCCTGCAGCGCCGAATAAATGTGCCTGTGCAAGTCAAACTCATCGCTGTAGGCGCTTCCTTCCGTGGCCTCCGTCGGCTTTTGCCCCTCCACCATGCCCAGATAGCCGCATGCCAATGTGGCTGCCAGCACCAGGTAAGGATTCACATCTGAGCCCGCGAGTCGGTTTTCTATTCGACGATTCTCTGGGGAAGCTTCCGGAACACGCAACCCGACGGTGCGGTTATCGACAGCCCAGGCCAGGTTGACAGGCGAAGCCCATGGACTCAGGAAACGCCGGTACGAATTGACGTATGGCGCAAAAATCAGCAACGCCTCGGGCATATAGGTCTGCAATCCGCCAAGAAAGCCGTAGAACAGGTCGCTCGCAGAACCATCCTTGTTCGAAAAAACGTTCTCGCCACTTTTGTCGACAATGCTCTGGTGAATGTGCAGCGCACTACCCGCTTCTTCGGACATCGGTTTAGCGAGAAACGTAGCATGCATTTCATGCTCGATCGCAACTTCGCGAACCGTGCGCTTGAACAGGAAAACCTGATCAGCCAGCTCAATCGCATTACCGTGCAGGAAGTTGATCTCGAATTGTGCCGGACCCATCTCCTGCGACAAGGTATCGATACGAATATCCTGCGCCTCGCAATAGGCGTACAGGTCATTGATGAACGGATCGAAATCATTCATCGCATCGATGCTGTATGGCTGCCGGGCGCCTTCCGTCCAGCCCAATCGACCCTCGGGGGCCTCGGCTTCGGCGTTCGAATCTGAGTGCGGTTTCAACAGGTAGAATTCAACCTCAGGCGCAACGACCGGCACCCAGCCACGAGCTTCGTATTTGCCAAGCACATTGCGCAACACGGTGCGCGGCGACGTATCAACAAACCTGCCGTCGCTGTGATAACAGTCGGCGAATACCGACGCCGCTGGGTCCGAAGCCCAGGGGACGGGCCGCAACGTGCTTGGATCGGGCCGCAAGATCATGTCGCGGTCTTCTACATTCAGTTTATTAGTAACGTAGTCTCCCGAAATCGTTTGACCAAAAATGGCCTCCGGAATTTTCATGACGCTCGAGCCAAATTTGTCGGCCGGCAAGACCTTGCCACGCGCAGAGCCCGCCATGTCAGGCACAAAAGCCTCTACGTCTTCTATTTTTCTTTCTTTCAGCCAAGGCTGAAACACTTCATCCTTTATCACTCTACACCTGTCGCTGGCTCGCGTACTGTCTGCACGCATCGCCAAATTCCTTGAAAATTGCCATGGAAAAATCGTTTTGTGTGGTCTGCCACTCCGGGTGCCATTGTACTGCAAGTGCGAAACCCGGCACTTCGTCAACCCTGAACGCCTCAACCAGACCATCGTCCGCTATGGCTTCCACAATCACACCGCGAGCGAGACGTGCAACTCCCTGTTTATGAAGGGAATTAACTGTTACTCTAGCCTCCCCGGCGAGCCTGTGCAACAAGCCACCTTGCACCAGGTTCAACTCGTGCGACGGACCGTATTGAACGTCGAGGGGATCGTCAGGGTTTTCATGATGGCTGTGATATCCCGCCACTTCGTACACTTTTTGATGAAGTGTGCCACCCAACACGACGTTGAGTTCCTGGAAGCCGCGGCAAATGGCAAGCAGCGGTATGCCCGCATCAAGTGCCCGACGCGCCAGTGGCAGTGTGACTGCGTCGCGGTGGGCATCATGCAAGGTGCCCGGCTCGCTGGGCTCGCCATCATAGCGATGCGGCTCGACATTGGACGGGCTGCCCGTCAGGAGTATGCCATCAACCTTGCCGAGCACCTCATCGACATCCAGGTGTTCTGCTAATACAGGAATTATCAGCGGTATTGCATCGGAACCATCAATGACAGCCTTGAGGTATTTCTCGCCAACCATGTGAAACGGATGAGGATCCAGCTGTCGCCTATCCGCTGGTACGCCGATTACAGGTTTGGGGCACATTATCATGACGTTACGCCTTACGACCGAGGTAACGCAAGGCGCCGACGAGTATTGCTACTCCGGCGATAATTGAGATCCACGGCGACAGGCCATAACCGCCGGGAATGGTGCCGACGGCAACGGCAACTGCTCCGACGAGTAACGCATATGGCATTTGCGTTCGCACGTGTTCGATATGATCACAGCCACTCGCTATGGAAGACAGTACGGTCGTGTCAGAGATCGGCGAGCAATGATCACCCCAAACAGCACCTGCAAGGACGCAGGCGATCGACGAATTCATAATATGCATGCCCGACGCATCCGCCACGCCGCTGACCGTCATAACCGCCCAGGCGAGCGGCAAGACCAACGGCAGCAAGATACCCATTGTCCCCCAGCTCGTACCAGTCGAAAATGCCGTTACCGCCGCGAGTACAAACACCACGGCCGGTACAAACTCAAGCGGCAGTGTATCGCCGAGAATCGAAATCAGGTATTCCTTGGCATTCAGTGCGGCAGTTACATCGGACATCGACCACGCCAATACCAGCACTATCATGCCGAACAGCGTCGCCCTGGCGCCGCCATACCAGGCGTCGACAGTTTCGTGCGTCGACAATATTCTCTGTCCGATCGACAACGCCGCCGCGACCAGCACGGCCAGCGATGACGCCCAGATCATCGCCACGTATGGATCCGATGACCCGACAATCTCCCGGAGTGATTCGCCCTCGCCCGTAACGTACATGCTCACCAGCAAGGAAATGACGAGGACAATGATTGGCAGGAAGGCGTTCACCGGGCGCATCGGTACATCCGGCTTCACCTCCAGAGCATCTCCATCAACAGCTGGCAAGTCAGTTTCCCTTGCGGACTCGACCATGCCCTGCCTTGCACGCAGTTCGGCCTTGTACATCGGCCCAAAGTCACGCCCTGTAACAGCCACGGCCAGTACGAACACAATCGCAAGTATCGGGTAGAAACTGTACGGGATCGAGTTGAGAAATAGCGAATAGGCCGTCGTTCCGGCAAGCCCGTCGATACCTTGCATCGCCTGGTCGATCAGGCTCACCTGGTAACCTATCCAGGTCGTGACGAGAGCCAGGCAGACTACGGGAGCTGCCGTTGAATCAACGATGTAAGCAAGCTTTTCCCGTGAAATATTCAGGTGGTCAGTAATCGGCCGTGCCGTGTTGCCGACGACCAGTGTGTTGGCGTAGTCATCGAAAAAGACCATGAGACCCATTAACCAAACTGATACCTGGCCACCAATAGCGGTCTTTGCCCTGCTGACCACGACGCGGACAATACTGGCCATACCGCCATTGCGGGTAATGATGCCTACCATGCCACCGATCATCATCGTGAATACGATGATGGCAACGCGCCCGGAATCGTTAATCGCTCCGACGACAAAAACGGCAAAGACGTCCAGAAATCCTTTACCAGCGCCAAACGCCGAGAAGCCGATAAGCGTGGTTGCACCCAACCACAAGCCAAGCAGGAGTGCGGGAACAACATTACGTATTACCAAAGCGACAAATATTGCGAGAAATGCCGGCAATACGGAAACCCAGCCCGGCAGTATACGAAGCTCAGCCGATGCCGTTTGTCCGCCGGCAGAAACTTCGATCGCGGCTGTGCCGACCGCGGCCGTCGACAGGTCAGGGAAAACGGCACGACCGCCACTATCCGCGGTGACCGTGTAGTCGATACCCGAAAACGCCATCGCGACCGTCGCACCACCGGTGGCCCCGGTAACGACGACCTCCATCGGCACCTCGGCCAGCCCTATACGTGGTAACTCGACATTGATCGCGTCCGCCGCGAAAGACCGGGTTGCCAGTAACATGAGCCAAAGGAAGAGGTGAGCCCCCTGCAAGCTGCGTTTATTGATGTTTTTGTTCCCTGCGCGATGCTTGGCAACATCTTATCACGCTGTACAATGATCGAGCTGTGACTCTAGGGACGAAAAGAAATATGCAATCTGAGCTGCGCCGCCTGTTACGCAAGTACCCAAAGACCGAGTCGCTGGAACTATTAGCACCGGACATGAACGGCATCTTCAGAAGCAAACGAATTCGCCGCAACGCCTTCGAGAAGGTCTGCGCGGACGGCTTTGAATTCTGCGCCGGCACAATGCTGCTGACGAGCCTGGGTGACATCGTCGCGGGCTTGCCCTACGGCACGACAGATGGCGACCCGGACAAGCAATGCCGGCTGGTACCCGGCAGCCTGGCGCCTGTGCCATGGGCGAATCGAGCGACGGCCCAGGGCTTGTTTCGGTTCTACGATGAAGATGGCACGCCATTCCATGGCGACTCGCGCGCCGTGCTGGAAAGATCCATTGCTCCGCTCAGAAAAATGGGGCTCAAGATAGTAATGGCGACTGAACTTGAATTTTATCTGCTCGACGCGAAATCGGATCGACCAAGGCAAAAGGCACCTCGTGTACCTGGCATAGGTCGACCGCAACTGGGGCCGCAGGTTTATAACGCAGACGATCTCTGGGAAGTCGAGCCCTTCCTTGACGACGTCTATGCCTATTGTGAGGCACAGGGTGTGCCGGCAGATGCGGCGACCTCGGAATTTGCACCAGCGCAGTTCGAAATCAACCTCTTGCACATCGATGATCCGGTACTCGCCTGCGATCACGCGTTGCTTCTGAAACGGGCCGTGAAGGCTGCGGCACGGAAACACGGTTTCGTTGCCTGCTTCATGGCCAAACCGTTCGCCGAGGATTCCGGCAGCGGCTTACACATTCACATGAGCCTCGTCGACCGCAACGGCAAGAACTATTTTTCTCACGGGCGTGAAAACCTCGCCACCCCGCCCTTTTCCGCACGACTGAGGTATGCCATCGGCGGTCTCCTGAAAACGATGGCCGAGTCCACCGCCATATTCGCGCCCAATGCAAATTCGTATCGCCGTCTGTTGCCGGAAAACTACGCCCCGGTAGAACCTAACTGGGGCGTAAACCATCGCGCAGTTGCTGTGCGAGTTCCCCAGTCTGACATGAAGAATTTGCGCTTCGAACATCGGGTTGCCGGTGCCGATGCCAACCCTTTCCTCGTTACTGCCGCGATCGCCGCCGGCGTACATCACGGCATCAAGAACAAGTGTGATCCGGGCCGAATGATCGGGGAAGGCGAGCATATAAAACTAAAAGTCGGCATTCCTGATCGTTGGGATACCGCCATCGATCGATTTTCGAAGAGCAAGGTTTTGCCGCAGTACCTGGGCAAAAGATATTGCGACTATTACACCCGGAATCGACGCAGTGAATGTCGCCAGTTTCACAACACGGTGCCGCCCACCGACTTCGACTGGTACTTGCGCGCAGTCTGACGATTCAGTCTTGTTCGTCGGCCCTTTGCAGGTCGCTGTCAATCGACTTACCTGCCTGGAAATAGCACCAGGCCGCAACAGGCAGAACCACCACGCAAACGAGCAGCAGGCTGTAGCGCATTGATTCAGGTCCGTATCCCGGCTCCAGTGCATCGCTGATCGCCCCGGTTATGGGCGGCCCCATTGCCAGCCCGATGATGTTGATGATCAACAAGACCAGTGATGCGGCGACAGAACGCATGCGTAATGACACAAGACTCTGTGTCTGGCTCAGAACAGGTGCAAGATAAACATTGGCGGTTATTGCTGGCACGATGTACAACAGCAAGCACCACACGGGCGAAGATGTCGTAAACACAGCGACGTAGAAGACCAGCGTAAACAGCATCGCTATGGCAATAAATGACAGCGCCTTTCGATGCGCGTTACGTCCAATATGATCGGCGATATATCCGCCCATGAAAAAACCGAGTCCGCCGGCGAAACCGTAAATAAGACCCAGCCACAAGCCAAGTGACGCTATCTCCATCGTAAAGCTCCGAACGATGAAACTTGGCATGAAATTGATAACTGAATAGCCAACAAACGAGCTCAGGCCGGCCGCTACTGCCATAAAGAGAAACGAACGCCTGGCCAACAGAAACTGTATGACCGAGACAATTGTCGGGCGGCGCCCCGTGTCCAACCGGCTTTCCGATGCACCGCGGACGGGCTCAGTAACCGTGAAACGTACGATCAGGGCCAGCAATAGTCCTGGCACACCGACGATATAGAAAGCTTCTCGCCAGCCGATGTTCTGCACAACCCACCCACCGGCGAGGTACGCCAGCATGACACCGGCTGAAATGCCGAGCGTATAGAACCCCATGGCAGCCGAACGCTTCTCCGGCGGATAGTAGTCGGCAATCATCGAATGCGCCGGCGGACTGCAACCTGCCTCACCAATGCCGACGCCGACTCGCGCAAGTGCCAGGTACCACACGTTTGCGGCCAGTCCGGACAACGCCGTCATCGCGCTCCATATTGCCACCGATGCCGCGACGAGATTGCGACGATTAACTCGGTCTGCAAGTTGTCCGATCGGCACACCCAGGGCAACGTAGAACAGAGCAAAAGCCGTACCCGCCAGCAGCCCCAATACCGTGTCTCCCACCTGGAACTCGTCGCGAATGGCGGGCAGCAATATCGACAGGATCTGCCGATCGATGAAATTGAACATGTAAACGACAGCGAGTATGAACATCGCGTATCGCCGCGCGAATGGCGTCAGGTAAGGCATATTCAGGTTTTTCTCTAGCGGCATCTAGAGCATCAGGCTCAGCACTAGGGAAGAATCATCTTGAATATAAAGAAGAATACTATCGCGAGAAATGCGCCGGCCGGGATCGTGACCACCCACGAAACCATTATGCGCGCAACAACGCGAAGATCGATGGCCTCGATACCACGTGCGAGACCTACGCCGAGCACCGCCCCGACCAGTGTGTGCGTGGTCGATATTGGCATGCCGGTCCCGGACGCAATGACGATGGTCGTTGCAGCTGCAAGTTCTGCAGCAAATCCGCGACTCGGCGTTAGCTGCGTGATTTTCTTGCCAACCGTCGCGATTACGTGGCGCCCGAACGTAGCCAGTCCGATGACGATACCGCCACCGCCCAATCCCAACACCCAAATTGGCAACGCCGATTTCGCGGCGATCTCGCCGGTCTGCGCGATACTGACTACTGCCGCAACCGGCCCGATTGCATTGGCGACGTCATTTGATCCATGCGCGAAAGCCATGCCGCAAGCAGTTATGACCATAAGCACGCCAAACACGCGCTCCACGGTATAAAAATGCTGGCTTTTCTCCGCCTTCGGGTCGGGTTTGATGCGCTGAATCGCAACGTATCCTATGATGGCAACTGCGACGGCTATCGCGATCGCGAGCATATAGCTCTCTGCAAGGTCGATTGTCAGCCCTACGTGCTTCAGACCCTTGAGAATAGTAACCAGCGTGATCGTGAAGGCCGCAAAAAACATATACACCGGAACATACTTCTTCGCCCTCGCAAGGGGATCGTCCTGACGCAAGATCAGGCGTTGCACGCTTTGGTAAATCAGGTAGGCAATGAACCCGGCCGTTAATGGTGAGGCAACCCAGCTCATAACAATGGTTGCGACTTTGCCCCATTTTACGGCGTCGACGCCAATGCCTACAGCCGAGAAACCGACAATCGCACCAACGATCGAGTGCGTAGTCGAAACCGGCCAACCATTTTTCGACGCAATGTACAGCCATGTTCCAGCCGCAAGCAGGGACGCGAGCATGCCGTAGACAAGAAGCTCCGGACTGCCTGACAGAAGATCCGCATCGACGATGCCTTTGCGAATCGTCGATGTAACTTCGCCACCGGCAAGAACAGCACCAAGGAATTCAAATATAGCCGCGACGAGAATTGCTTGCTTGATCGTCAGTGCTTTTGAGCCAACCGACGTCGCCATCGCGTTGGCAACGTCATTCGCGCCGATACCCCACGCCATGAAAATGCCGAACAAGGCAGCGAGGCCAATATAGACGAGTTCTGCATCCATCGAACGATCCCCGGAAGGCCGGAGCGGCCTTAATTAATTGTTATTAGTGTGAAAGCAGCAGTTCGAGGCGTCGGCCAACACGTTCCGCCATGTCGGCAATTTCGCCGGTCAACTCTATGACCTTGTACATAAAAACGGCATCGACCGGATTCATGGACCCTTCGATTTTGAACAGTGTTGCGCGAAGCACAGCCTGCTTGTCGTCAGTATCAGTTTCTATACGATCCAGCTCTTCGATGAGCGCTTCAACAAGCTCGACCTCTGCACCACGAAAACCGGCCGTGAAAAGCTCATCGAGTTCGCGGACGCTTTTTCTCGCCTGCTTGGCAGCATCTACATTGCGGTCGACGAACTCCAGAAATTCGGCGGCAATCTCTACCGGAATCTCCATCTTGCGTCCGACGACGATACCGGAAACATCCCTGGTTCGATTGGCGATCTTGTCCTGAACGAGTAATAACTCGAGAAGATCTTCGCGCGGCACCGGCATGAAAAGACTCTTGGGCAGGCCCAGGCGAATTTTCTTCTTTAAGTCGTCTGCCTCATGCTCCAGCCTCTCGATTTCGCCACGAACAATTGTCGCTTTTTCCCAGTCACCTTCAATTGCAGCGGCGAAGAACGGGCGTAGCTGCTTCGCACACCGAAACGTAATTCCGATGTGTTTTTCGAGCGGCCGCACAGGTGATGAGCCAAAAATATTCGCCAGCATGTTTGCCATTCGTTTGTCTCGCCAAGCACCGGTTTCAAGGTGCCATCGTATCACAGCGACCCTCGATTCCAAGTCGTCATGATACACTCCGCAGCCCTTCATAAAATGGCAAAAATGGACCCGCCCTGATGGCATATTGGCTAATGAAATCCGAGCCCGACGTATACAGTATCGACGACCTCGAACGGGATGGCCGGGAGATGTGGGACAGCATCCGAAATTACCAGGCCCGCAATATGATGCGCGACGACATGCGCATTGGTGACAAAGTGTTCTTCTACCATTCGAACTGCAAAGAGCCCGGAATTGTTGGCATTTCCAAAGTAGTTAGCAAGCCTTACCCGGACCCTACTCAATTCGATGCGAAATCGAAATATTTCGACGCGAAGAGTGACAAGGATAACCCGCGATGGATACTTGTCGATGTCGAATTCGTCCGCAAGCTGAAACGCCCGGTAACACTCACCGAGATCAAGGCGCATCCGCAGCTCGACGACATGATCCTCACGCGCAGAGGCAACCGCCTGTCGATCATGCCCGTCGACAAGAAACATTGGGACATCATCCTCCGGCTCGCCAAATAGCCACTGCGCGAAACCACTATTGAACTATTGAAAAGCTCACTGTCAGAATTGACGGTTGGTCGAAAATGTTTAGCTAATCCCAGGAAACTACTATGAAGCCTAAAATCACAGCCTTAGCGGCGATATGTTTGGTCATGGCGGCCTGCGGCAAAAGCCCTGCACCCGAGACGGAGGCGGTAGCGACAGAGGCGGCGACGGAGGCCAATATTCTGCTCGAGGACTGGGATACACCATTCGGTGTGCCACCGTTTGATAAAATCTCATCTGAAGACTACCTGCCCGCACTCCGGGCCGGCATGGAAGACCAAACCCGGAAGATTAACGACCTTGTCGGCAACGCCGACGCACCGACGTTTGCGAATACGATCGAAGCGCTGGAACGAAGCGACGACCTGTTGGATCGGGTAAACAACGTCTTCTCCGCGGTCAATTCGGCGCATGCTGATGACGTGATGCGCGAAACAGCGAAAATCTTCGCCCCGGAAGAAGCCGCACACAAGGACAACATCAACCTCAACCCAGCGCTGTTTGATCGCGTCAATGCTGTGTACGAGCAACGCGAAGAGCTGGGACTCAGCGGCGAAAAACTTCGGCTTCTTGAAGAAACGCTCAAACGCTTTGTTCGGGCCGGCGCAAACCTCGACGACGAGTCGCAATCACGCCTGCGCGAAATCAATGCCGAGTTGGCTTCGTTATCACAAAAATTTGACGAGAACCTGCTCGATGAAACCAATAATTTTGAATTACTCGTAACCGACAGAGCGGATCTTGGAAACCTGCCAGCAAGCCTGGTCGCGCTTGCCGCGGACGAGGCCAAGCGGCGCGGACATGACTGTGAGTGCTGGGTATTTACACTGCAACGGCCAAGCATAAATCCGTTCCTGGAGTACTCACCGAACCGCGAGATGCGCAAAACATTGTTCGACGGCTACGCAAAGCGCGGCGACAACGATAATGATTCAGACAACAAGGCGCTCGCTGCTCGCATGGTGCAGCTGCGTGCCGAGAGTGCTGCTCTCATGGGGTACAAGAATCAGGCAGAGTTTGTCCTCTCGGACAACATGGCCGAGTCCCCTGAAAATGCGTATGTGCTTCTCAATCAGATCTGGGAACCAGCGATTCGGGTAGCCAAACAGGAACGCGCGGATCTGCAGGCAATGATGCAGGCCGATGGCATCGATGACCGCGTCCGCGGCTGGGACTGGCGCTATTACACCGAAAAAGTCCGCAAAGCGAAATATGATATCGACGAGGATGCACTGCGGCCGTACTTCGAAGTTAACGCTGTACGCGATGGCGTCTTTGCTCTTTCGACCAGACTTTTTGGCCTGCAATTTGAGCAGCGAAATGACTTGCCGAAATGGCATCCCGATCAGCAGGTGTTCGAGGTCAAGGAAGCCGATGGCTCACACCTGGCCATCTTGTACATGGACTTCTTTGCTCGCGAGTCGAAACAGGGAGGCGCATGGATGAACGCTTTGCGTTCACAGTCGAAACTCGACGGTATCGTTACACCAATTATTACGAACAACTTCAACTTCCCGGCCCCTGGTACGAATTCGCCATCGCTGCTGAGCCTCATCGAAGCTGAAACACTTTTCCACGAATTTGGCCACGCGTTGCATGGCATGTTATCCGACGTAACGTACGCGTCCCTGTCCGGCACCAACACACCTCGCGATTTCGTCGAATTCCCCTCGCAGGTCATGGAAAACTGGATGCGCGAGCCTGAAGTGCTGCGGCTGTTCGCAAGGCACTACGAGACAGGCGAGCCGATGCCGCAGGAAACCATCGACAAAATCACGGCATCTGCCAAGTTCAACCAGGGCTTCATTACGGTCGAGTACATGGCCGCGGCGTACCTGGATATGGCCTATCACACGCTGGACTCAATTGAAGCCATCGAGCCCCGTAGTTTTGAGAGCGCAGCTATGGCCGATATCGGTCTTATCGAAGAGATCATTCCACGCTACCGCACTGGATATTTCGCGCACATTTTTGCCGGGGACTATTTCGCCGGTTACTACAGCTATATTTGGTCAGAAATCCTCGACGCGGATACCTTCATGGCGTTCAAGGAAACGAGCCTTTTTGACCCGGAGACGGCGACACGCTATCGCAGAGAAATCCTGAGCAAAGGTGGCACCCGGCCGGGTATGGAGTTGTATCGCAACTTCCGCGGCCGCGATCCGGAAATCGGGCCGTTACTCGCGAATCGAGGGCTAGACTAGGCTCGCAAGTCTTTCGTGAAGCTCAGGCGCGCGTTCCAGAGCCAGCATGACGATCAGGTCGCCCGGCTCAGCCCACTCCAGGGCTGAGTTGAGCGACTCGATTTCTTCGCCGTGATGTTCTATTTGCTGTGCGTCTGCACCACAGTTGAGTAGTTCGTCCCTGATCACCGCAAACACCTCGCCGCTTTCACGGCCGCGATGGTATTTCGCCAGTTCCGAAACGAACACGCGATCCAGACCGGACTCCCAGGCACTGTGCGCGAGTTCTCGTATCAGGTCATCCGGCCGATCACCCGCTTGCCCAAAGCACAATGCCTTGCGCTTGGTTGCCAGCCTGCCGGCCATCGACAGCAGCGCCTGCAATGCCTCAGGGTTATGTGCGAAGTCGACCAGTACCGTAAAGCCCCGCACTTGATAGACGTTGCAGCGCCCGGGATTCTCCTCCTGCGACATCGTCTTCAGCCCGGCACCGATATCCTGCAGCGACACGCCCATGCTCCAGGTCAGCGCGGCAGCGGCAAGCGAATTCGCGACATTGTGTCGTGCAGCGCCACCGAGCGTGATTGGAATTTGATGATCGTGACAAATCAGTACTTTTGTGTCGCCGTCAGCGACCAGCAGATCCCGCCCCTCCAGCACAAAGGCAACCCCACCATTGCTGATGTGTTTACGCACGACAGCATTGTTCTTATCCATCGAAAACCAGATGAGCTCGCCCTCGAATTCGGCCGATTTTTTAACGAGTAACGGGTCGTCTGCATTGAGCACCAGCCTGCCTCCGTTTGAGACAGCGCGAGTAACAATCCACTTGCATTGCAGTAGTTCGTCGAGATTCTGCGAGCCAAAATCGCCCAGGTGATCCTTGGCAATATTGGTGATCACTGCCGCGTCAGTCTTGTTGATTCCCAGACCGCGGCGCAGCAGACCGCCGCGCGCTGTCTCCAGGATGGCCACATCGACCTCGCGCTCACGAAGAACGTTGCGTGCTCCGCCCGGGCCCGACCAGTCGTCACGATCGACGACGCGGTCGTTGACCGCAATGAAATCGGTGGAGCTGAAACCAACGTTGCGCCCCGCCGCTCTGACGATATGAGCAGCAAGCCGCACAGTTGTAGTCTTACCATTGGTGCCAGTAACAATTCCGGTCGGTACATCGTCAAAGGCGGTCCAGTCCAGTGATTCCGGATTCGGCAACTCACGGACAGACCAGGTTTGAGAGTGTCGCCCCAACCCCAGAGATGCTTCGTCGTCATCCCACAAGAACGTCACGCCGCGCTCCAGGGCCAGGGATTCGAGTTGCAGTAATGCCGGGTTGGCCTCCTCTGCCTTTGCGGCACAAATGGCCGCCACAGCCGCTTCGAAGTCCGGTTGCTCGGCGCCATTAAGTTCTGCATCGCAGGTGGCGAAAGCCCACTCGTTGATTTCCGACGCCGCATACAAAGCATCGATAGGCGAGGTAAAGCCCAGACTGACTCCTCCCGAAAGCAGCAAGGATCTAAACTCGCAACGCTCCCATGCCAATTCCGACAACATGCGCTCAACGTGTCTTTGCCACACAGGAATGAGTTTCTGCGCCTCGTCTTTGCTACATAGCACATCGAGAATTGCGCCGGGTCCGTCAAATAACAGGCTTGGCCCCGTCAGTCTGCGAGCATCCAGGAATTTCATAGGTGATCAGCTAGTCGCCTTCGTCCCGCGCAATTCGCACACCGCGTTCGTCGCTGATGATTTCGACGTCGTCATCGAACGTGAATTCGTCCGTGTTTGGCAATTCAATCGCGACGGGCGCCCTGGAACCTGCTTCTTCAGCATGAGCGCCTGAGTTGAAGTAGATAATTTGCTTCCAGCTGCGTTTGACGTTGTCACCAAGCACCAGCACGAGGTCATTTGCCGCCGCAACTTCCAGTGCTCGTCGCGTAGCTTCCTGCTCATCCGGAACGATTTCGATCGCACTAGCCGCCACACCTTGCTCAAGCAGGGCCTCTTTCAGCATGACCGCGACCTCGTCGTGTCCACGGCCACGGCGATTATCGTCACAGCGGCAGATGTAGTAGTCAAAATGACCCGCCGCGATCGATGCGATGTCCCGGATATCCTCGTCACGACGATCACCAGGAGCGGCAAGTACTGCAATACGCTGACCGTCAACATCGAAACGATCGACAAGATCGCATATTGCTTTTACCGCGGCGGCGTTATGGGCGTAGTCGAGGATGACCTTGAACGGATGATTGTCATAAATGTTCATCCGACCCGGTGCCTGGAAGAATGTCGAGTCAAACGTCCGCAGGCCATGGCGTATATCCTCGATGCTGATAGCCATGTTGTACGCCAGCGCCGCCGCGAACATTGCATTTTGGACGTTATGCATCGCACGACCTTCAATCGTCGCGGGGATCAGGTGTGTCCACAACAGCGGCGTGTGTGCCTCGCCGTCATAAATCGTGATCATGTGGCCATTCATCGCCTCTTCGAGAACGAAGGCCTGGCCGCCAGCACGAATGTGCTGTTTCACAAGTGCATGAGACGGGTTCATGGTTACGTAGCACAACCGGGCTGCTTCGGTGTAATCCGCCATCTGCAGACAGAGTGGATCATCGGCATTGAGCACAGCAGCATCTTTCGCGATTTCGATCGGAACGCGCTTGACCTCAGCGAGCTGTTCCAGTGTATCGATGCCCCGCAGACCAAGGTGGTCTGATGAGACGTTCAAACAGGCAGCGACGTTGCAGCGCCGGTAGCCCAGGCCGCTGCGTAACATGCCACCACGGGCCGTTTCCATCACAGCCGCGTCGACCGATGGATCGCGCAGAATCATTTGCGCAGACGTGGGTCCGGTCATGTCACCAGCAACCGTAAGCTTGCCATCAATGTAGACGCCGTCGGTGGATGTCATGCCAACGGTAAAACCTGTCATTTTGAGGACGTGCGCCAGCATGCGCGACGTTGTCGTCTTGCCATTGGTTCCCGTTATCGCCGCAATTGGCACTCGCTTCGGCGAATCCGGGGGAAACAACATGTCGATGACCGGGCCCGCCACATCTCTGGGCGTGCCTTCGCTAGGCGCGACATGCATGCGAAACCCCGGGCCGGCGTTGACTTCGCAGATTGCTCCACCCGCTTCGCGGTACGACAGGGAAATATCGTTGGTCAGAAAATCCACGCCACCAATGTCAAGACCGATGGCCCTGATCGCCCGAATGGCCATTTCACGATTGTCAGGATGGATGACATCGGTGACATCCAGCGCCGTGCCGCCCGTAGACAGGTTTGCCGTCGAGCGCAGGTAAACGACCTCACCTTTGTTCGGCACGGTGTCCTTGTCATAGCCACTTTTGCTCAGCAGCCGCTCGGCCTGGTGGTCAAACTCGAGGCGCGTCAGTACTTTTTCGTGGCCCACGCCACGGCGCGGGTCTTCGTTAACAATGCCGACGAGTTCAGCAATGCTGTGCTTGCCGTCGCCCTTTACATGACCGGGCTCACGTTTCGCCGCGGCAACCAGTTCGCCATTGACTACGAGCAAGCGATGGTCAAATCCTTCGATATAGCTTTCTACAATAATCGTACGGCCATGTTCTGCTGCTTTCTGGAAGCCGAGCTCGACCTCTTCATCTGTCTTGAGGTTGATCGAAACACCACGACCATGGTTACCGTCAAGCGGCTTGAGCACCACCGGAAAGCCTATGCGTTTCGCCGCGCGGACGGCGTCACGCGCACGGCGTACGATAATTTGCTCAGGCACAGGCAAGCCGAGATCACGCAAGATGCCGTTTGTCTCTTCTTTGTCGCCGGCGAGCTCCACCGCGATGTTGCCGGTACGCCCTGTGGTCGTGGCCTGAATACGTTGCTGGTACTTGCCGTGGCCGAACTGCACCAGGCTGTAGCGATTCAACCGAATCCAGGGAATGTCCCTGTCTTCTGCAGCATTGACGAGAGAGGCCGTACTCGGGCCCAGTGCACGAGATTGCGCAAAACGAATGAACTGGTCGCGCTCTTCCGCGAAGTCCCAATCATCTTCGGGTCGGCCATCGACGGAGATTTCCTCAGGTAACAAACTGAGCAGCAACTTCAGTGCCAGCGCGCTCGATCCCCGGCCGACCGATTCGTCTTTGTACTCAAATACCATGTTGTAGCGGCCGGGCTGGCCATCGATAGATCGCGTTCTGCCATATGTGACGGGCGAACCAGCGATATTTTGCAATTCGATGGCCACATGCTCCATAACGTGACCCAACCATGTGCCTTCATCTTCTCGGAGACGACGCACAAAGCCGCCCGGTTCCTGGTAAGAACAGCCGTGTTCATGCAGGCCGGGCAAAATCTCGAGCAATGGCTCGATGTATGAGTCGCCGAGACGGCCAGTCGGCCAGTGCTCGAGTTCGCCGAGTTCGAGAACATGGCGGATAACCCGGAAGTGAGCGAAAACATTGGGGCCAACGTATACGTTGGTGCTGACAATTCTCATTGTTGTAGTCCTGTCTGGCCTTATTCCGGCGAGGCCAAGCGCGACTCGATTTCGAATCGCCCGCCCGCAATCAGAATGTGCAGCTTGACGTCGATCAAGCTGACCGGCTCGCCGCGGCGAGCCCTGTCCATGGAAGAATAACTCAGATTTCTCGGATCGATCACGGTAATACCACCGCTGCCCACGACCTCAAAATTATCACCGGGCTTGATGAACGCGGCTGTATCCTCGTCCAGGCCTATGCCAACCGCGAATGGGTTATAGGCCAGAGAGGTCAGCAGGCGCCCCAGACGATCACGCTGCCGAAAGTGCTGGTCGATAATGAACTTGTTCGTCAGGCCAAGGCCCGGCGCCATCGTAACCATGTCGGGGCTCGGCGTGCTGCCCTCACGACCACCGGCTATCATGTGCTCTGGCATAAAGGCCGCACCGGCTGATGTCCCGGCGACATGCATTCCTTCGGCGTGGCGGCGACGGATAAGCTGGGCGACGGCGGTACCACCAAGCGTCGTCGAAAGTCGCAATTGGTTGCCACCAGTCAGGAAAACGCCGTCACACTTCTCGATGTATTCGAGATCACCGCCCGACTCGCATTCCTCGCGCGACTCGAAAGGCAGGACCTGGGCGTGGCTGATGCCTATCTTCCGGAACAGCTTCTCGTAGTTGCGGCCGGTGTCTTTGAGCTCCGACGCCGTCGGAATAATGCCGATACGCGCCTCCTTGCCGCCGCAAACCTCGACAAAACGATCGAGAATCTCGGGGTTGTGGAATTTTTCTTCTGCGCCGCCAATCGGGATGATATATCCGCGATCAGCATGGCTGGTATTGTTGGAGGGGCTCATGGGATGATTGCTCGGACTTGTAAGCTAAAAAAAAACGGTCGATATTGTACCTGAGGAACGCGACTTACTGCGGTAAATTGACCTCGGCTACATCGCGTAATATCGACATACACGTGCAAATTGGCAGCCAAATGACAGAAGCATCACCGCTCGGCCGACAAAGTACATACCTTGAGCAATACTCGCCTGGGTTGCTATACGCGATCGCGCGTACGGGCAACCGCGAAGCCCTCGGACTCGATGATGAGCTGCCATTTCATGGTATCGATATCTGGAACGCCTGGGAACTAACCTGGCTCGATGGCAACGGCCTGCCACAGGTCGGGACAGCGGAGATTCGCGTGCCCGCAAGCTCGCCGAACATTATCGAATCGAAGTCCCTGAAGCTCTACCTGAATTCCTTTGCGATGACCAGTTGCGCATCCCCTGGCGACGTGACCGAGATGATCGAGCAGGACCTCTCGGATGCTGTCGATGCTGATGTCGCCGTGCAGGTCCAACAGCCTTCTGAAACCGACGCCTCGATCGTTTCACGGCTGCCCGGCGAGTCTCTGGACGATCTGAAGACAGCTTGTAATGCTTACGAAGTCGATGCTGGTCTGCTGAAGGCCGACGCGGATGATGTCGTGGCAGAATCCCTGCATTCGCACCTTCTGCGTAGCCTCTGCCCCGTCACTGGCCAGCCGGATACCGGCAGCTTGCTGATCTCCTACACCGGTCCTCGCATCGACCCTGCCGGGCTGTTGCGTTACATCGTCTCGTATCGACAACATCAGGATTTTCATGAGGCCTGTGTCGAGAGGATGTTTCTCGACATCATGGATCGCTGCAAAGCGCAGAAGCTGACAATCTACGCACGCTACCAGCGTCGCGGTGGCATCGATATCAACCCGTTTCGTTCGAATTACGAGGACGACCCGCCGAATCTACGCCTCTGGCGACAATAGTGAATCCCTGCAGATGAAAAAGATACGCTGGGGCGTCGTCGGCGCCGGAACCATTGCCAACACGTTTGCGGCCGACATGGCGCACGTTGCAAATGCCGAGGTCGCCGCAGTAGCAGCGCGTAACCTGGATTCGGCAGAAGAATTCGCCGGCAAATATGGCATCAGCAAAGCGTATCAAGGTTACGAGAAGCTGTATGCGGATCAGGATATTGACGCTGTTTACATCGCCACACCACACACGCTGCATTCAAGAAACTCTATTGATGCACTCAAGGCGGGCAAAGCGGTGTTGTGCGAGAAACCAATCACGACGTCTGCGGCCGAGTGCCAGGAGTTGCTCGGCGTAGCCGATGCGACCGGCAATTACCTGATGGAAGCAATGTGGACCTGGTTCTTACCTGCGCTGAGCAAGGCGAAGGCCTGGGTCGACGCAGGGCGCATCGGCGAGTTGCGACATGTGAAAGCAGAATTGGGCTATCCGAAGACTTACGATCCACACTCCCGGCTTTACGATCCATCGCTCGCCGGTGGCTGCTTGTTGGATATGGGCATTTATCCGATCGCGATCGCACGCTATTTCACCGGGAAGTCTCCTGACGACATTCACGTAGTTTCCCGCCGGGCACCCAATGGCATCGACGACGATGTCGCCATGCTATTCAACTACGACAATTGCATTGCTACTCTGGCCACTTCGTTTCGTTGCAAGTTACCGAACACGGCCTACATCATCGGCACCGAAGGCTACATCGAGATACCGCACGGCTGGAGCGCGCGGGAATGTAACCTGTACGCGATGCACGAGCAGATTGATTCCTTCACAGACAATCGCCGCGGCTCAGGATTCGAGTTTCAGATTGAAGCGGTAAGCAGCGATATTCTGCGAGGTCGTAAGGAATCGGCAGTCGTGACACACGCTGCTAGTCTTGCGTTTCAGCAAGACATGGATCACATCAGAGAAAAGTTCTAGCAGCGAGTCATTGTTGAGGCTGGTATACGCGGACGTAGTCGACCAGCATCTGCTGCGGAAAGATCGAGTCGTCGATCGGCCCCCCGCCCTTGCCCCAGGCACCGCCGATTGCAAGATTGAGGATCACGTGGAAGGGCTGGTCGAACGGCCACTCCTCCCAGCCGTTACCCTCGTTAATATAGGTTAGATAGACCGTGTCGTCGACGAAGATATCGATTCTGTCGGGGGACCACTGCAACGAGTAGACATGGAATTCGTTCGCAACATCGTCAACCAGTATGCGCCCCTTGCGCTGGTTCCACAGCGGCCACGGGTAGCTTTTCGAGTGCACTGTCCCGTGGACATGACCCATCTGGTAGCCGACGTGTTCCATGATGTCGATCTCGCCCGAGTTCGGCCAGGCATCGCAGTCATCGTCGCCCTGCCAGTCGTCCTCGTCCTCGCAGGTTGTCGCGTAGTGGAAAGGATTGCTCGACAGCATCCAGATCGCCGGCCACGTACCTTGTCCCCTGGGCAGCCTGGCCCTGATGTCGATGCGCCCATAGAGGATGTCGACCTTGCCGCTGGACTGCAGGCGCGCAGATGTATACTCGCCGCCACTGTAATCTTCCTTGTGCGCCTCGATCACGAGGTGGCCATCGTCGACGCGCACGTTTTTGGGCCGTGCCGTGTAAACCTGATCCTCGTCGTTTACGACGCCCGAGGTCCATTCCTCGATATTCCAGTACGACGCGTCCGGCGCACCGGCGACGTCAAACTCATCGCTCCATACCAACTCTCCCTTGCGGTCTCTGCCAGCCCGTTGATGCACGACAAGTGCGCTAAGAATCGGCTTACGTTTGCGAGCCTCGAAGCGAATATCCAGCATGCCGTCTTCTACAACAATGCCAGGCACGGTGACTGTTAACGCTGAACGCACTTTGCCGTCACGCCACAGCATGACGTCAATGTTTTCTATGACCGGCTGCCCTTCTGCAAGCGCAGAGAAGACTCGCTCGTCACGCTCGATATCCGTCGGCTCGGCGAAGTGAAACGTGATGTCGTAGCTGCCGTTTTCGAGCGCGTGAGCAATTCGGATATCACCTTCGCGATAGCTATCGTAAAGCGGCGCATCCTGGGAGCCAGTGACGGCATGCAGCGTCGCAACCTTGCCGCCCGACACCGACCGTTCGCCCACGAACGCAGTACCATCGACTGCGGTGTATGCCGGCCCGCCGATATTCACGGCCCATTTGGAAATGGCGTCGGGATCCTCCTCCGCGCAACCGGACAGCATTAATGCAGTTGCCACAATCAAAACAGCCTTCCTGTAAAAACTTGTCATGTCAGTCTTCTCGATTGCTGTTTAAGTTCTCGCCGTGCGACAGCTGCAAGCTCACAGTCAGGTGCACCGACGTTATCACATGCTGCCTGAAATCTTCCAGCCCCTGTTCCGCCTGAACGACGCTGAACATTGCAAGCGACTTCTTTCGTTGCAGAATGCAATCCTGCCGTGGACTTATGGGATACTAGTCACAATATGGAAGACAGGATTTCCAGAATAATTATAGTGGGCGGAGGCAGCGCAGGCTGGCTGTCTGCTGCTGTCATTGCCGCTGAACATCGCATCGACTCACAGGCACGGCAGCCGTTTGAATTGTTGCTGATTGAATCACCGGATATTCCAACCATCGGCGTGGGTGAAGGCACCTGGCCATCCATGCGGGCGACCCTGCAGCGCATTGGACTGTCTGAGACTGACTTTATCCGCGAGTGCGATGCCAGTTTCAAACAGGGCACCTGGTTCCGCGACTGGCGGACAGGCAGCGGAGACACATACAGCCATCCATTTACCGTCCCCACAGACTACGCTGAAACAAACCTGGCGCCTCATTGGCTGGCGCTGACCGATGCACCTCAATTTGCAGATGCAGTGACACCGCAGACGGCGTTATTTGCCGACTGCCTTGCCCCCAAGCAGATCACGACACCGGAATACGCCTTTGTGGTGAACTATGGTTATCACCTGGATGCCGGAAAATTTGCTGAACTGTTGCGTCGGCACTGCACGGAGCAGCTGGGTGTAACGCACGTCAAGGCGAATGTGTCGCAGGTAAATGCGGCTGACAACGGAGACATCCAATCAGTCACAACCGACTGTGCCGGTGAAATAGCCGGTGATCTGTTTATAGACTGTAGCGGATCGAACTGCTTGCTGCTGGGCGAGCACTTTAAGATCCCATTTCAATCACGGCAGGCGTTTCTTTTTAACGACACTGCTCTGGCAGCACAGGTGCCGTACACGGAAGAAGATCAGGCAATCCAGTCCTGCACGCAGTCAACTGCACAAACTGCGGGCTGGATCTGGGATATTGGATTACCTACGCGTCGTGGTATTGGCCACGCCTACTCAAGTGCTCATATCTCGGAAGATGAGGCTACCGTTCAGCTACTGGCCTATATCAAGAAGATTGCCGGAGACGAAGTTGCGGCTTCTATTGTGCCTCGGAAGATTCAGTTTCAGCCCGGCCATCGGCGAGAATTCTGGCACAGGAACTGTGTTGCTATTGGCATGTCGTCTGGCTTTGTTGAACCGCTTGAAGCTTCAGCGTTGGTGATGATTGAACAGGCTGCGGGGATGATTGCAGAGCAGCTGCCCCCGACAAGAGAAGTCATGGATCTTGTCGCCAAACGTTATAACCAGAAATTTCTGCGTCACTGGAATCAGATTATCGAATTTCTGAAACTGCACTATGTCCTGAGCGCCCGCAACGACTCTCCCTATTGGCAGGACAATCAGGCTGCCACCTCCATCCCGGCAAAGCTCAGCGAACAGCTCTTGTTGTGGCGCTATCGAACTCCCTGGCATCAGGACGCAGAAGCGGTCGATGAGCTGTTCCCCACCGCGAGCTATCAGTACATACTTTATGGCATGGGGTACGGAACAGTACCCGCTCACACCTCCAGCTACCAGGAGAGCCAGCGTCGAGCGTCAGAACTATTCCGAAAGAATGCTGCACGGGCGGCAAAGCTTAAGCAGGCTTTGCCAGGCAACAGAGAACTGCTGAACAAAGTAATAGAGTTTGGATTTCAGAAGCTTTAAAACGACAAGTGCAGCAGCTAATTGAGTAGAGTGTTCATATGAGTCAGTACGAGGTCCTGAGCAAGGACAAACATCGACAACTGAGGATCAAAACAGGCTACGGCGCGGCGCTGGGTGACGCAGTCATGTACGTCATGACCTACCCCATGGAGTTCAGGGATATTCAGAGCTGTTATCCCATCCTGTTTACCAAAGATCCAGACACCGGTGGCTTTTTCGCCGCTGCTTTATTGGGGTTTGAAGCGGATCAGAATTTGTTTTTGCAGGACGATGGCTGGGATGCATCTTATATTCCTGCCATGGTGCAACGTCAGCCATTTTTGATTGCCAATGGTGGCGAAGGTGACGATAGACCGCCGGTGGTTTCTCTGGATCTTAATCACCCGCGAATCAGTGAGGATGAGGGGGAGGCATTGTTTAAAGATGACGGTGGTGCAACAGAGTTCCTTGATCAGAAGGTCGCACTGCTGGACAAGTTGCACCGCGGACTGCAACACGGCAACGGATTTATTGACACCTTGCTGCAGCACGAACTGTTGGAGCAGATCACTCTGGATATTGCCTTTAATGATGGCAGCAAAAAGAGCGTGCAGGGTCTTTATTGCATTGCAGAAGAACGGCTATATCAGCTAAAGGGAGACGTGCTGGAGTCGCTGAACGAGGCTGGCTACCTGCAACCTGTTTTCATGGCAGTCGCCTCACTGTCCCGGATGCGTGACATTATAGAAAGACGAAACCGGCTCCGAGTCTAGCGAGAGATCTGGGTGTACACATGACCGACCAGCATGTCCTGAATGAAATAAACCAGACGATCGCCGAGAGAACTGACATCACTGTCGCAGATCTCAGCGATGAGTTGCTGGCATCCGATCAGCCGCTGGTCTTGCGAGGACTGGCTTCGGACTGGCCCGCCGTCCAACATGGCCTTGAGTCAGCAGACCGAATGATTGAATACCTGCAGGAATTCGACTCGGATAATGTGGTCACAGCCCTGCATGCACCACCTGGAGCAGCTGGCCGGATCTTTTACAACGAGGACATGACCGCCTTCAATTTTGAATATCGGCGGATGGCGCTGAAGGACGCCGTGCAGCAGGTTCGCTCCCACATCGATCAGCCTTCCCCAGCGTCACTTTACATCGGCTCAACCAACGTTGATCACTGGCTGCCGGGATTCCGGGAACAGAACGACTTTCCAATTCAACATCTGGCACCGCTGGTCAGCATCTGGATCGGCAACCAGAGTCGGGTATCAGCCCACTACGATTTCCCCTCCAATATTGCCTGCGTGGTCGCGGGGCACCGGCGAGTCATTCTGTTTCCGCCGGAGCAGTTACCGAATCTTTATGTTGGACCGCTGGACTTCACACCAGCAGGCCAACCTGTCAGCCTGGTGGACTTTCATGCGCCTGACTACGAGCGATTCCCGAAATTCCGAGAGGCAGTCAAAACCGCCCGGATGTCAGTGCTGGAACCGGGGGATGCCCTTATCGTTCCCAGCATGTGGTGGCATCACATGGAAGCGCTGGATGCCTTCAACGTGTTGGTGAATTACTGGTGGCGCAGTTCACCATCCTACATGGGGCCGCCTTTGAGTGTGTTGCAGCATGCGATACTGGGTCTTCGAGATCTGCCTGCAGCACAAAGAAAACAGTGGCGAGAGTTGTTTGATTTTTATGTGTTTGATCCTGACCCGGACAACTTTGAGCACATTCCGGAAGCTGCGCGTGGTGTGCTGAATCCAATCGATGAGCAGACTGCGCGGCAAATTCGCAAGATGTTAAGAGACAAACTGTTGTAGGGCGATTTTTGTGTCAACTGCAAAAGTAGAGAATGTTGTCGTTGTGGGTGGAGGTACCGCAGGGTGGACTGCGGCAGCCTCTGTCGCCAGGCTAATCGGAGCCAACCTGAATGTGGTACTGGTGGAATCTGATGCCATCGGCACGGTTGGGGTTGGTGAGGCGACCATACCTCCTTTTAGAACACTGCATCGTCTGCTCAAGATTGATGAGGCAGAATTTTTATCCAGGGTGCAGGGCACCTTCAAGCTGGCCATCCGTTTCGAAGACTGGCGGGCTGTTGGTCACGATTATATTCATTCCTTTGGCTTCACAGGTCAGGGCTGCTGGGCTGCTGGCTTTCAGCACTTCTGGCTAAAAGCCAAGACACTTGGTTTTGCTGAAGACTACGGTCGATACGCCCCGGAACTGATGGCCGCGAAAGCAAACCGGTTTGGTCTGCTGCAAGAGAATGGACTGAGTTATGCCTACCATATTGATGCAACAAGTTATGCCAGGTATTTGCGTCAACTTGCGGAACAGGACGGCGTAACCCGGGTCGAGGGAAAAATAACCGAGGTGCGCCAGACTGAATCTGGTGACATTTCCGAGGTGGTACTGGAATCAGGGCAGACGGTGAAGGGAGATCTGTTTATCGACTGCAGCGGTTTTGTCAGCCTGCTGATGGACAAGACGCTTGGAACCGAATTTGAAGATTGGACTCATTGGCTTCCTTGCGATCGTGCCATAGCGGTGCAGACCACATCGGCCGGTGAGCTTACTCCTTATACGCGCTCTATTGCCCGAGAGAGCGGCTGGCAGTGGCGTATTCCATTGCAAACCCGGGTTGGCAATGGCCTGGTCTATTGCAGCGAATTTATGAGCGACGACGAAGCTCGGGAAACGCTGCTCGACAATATTGAAGGTGAGGTCATAACAGAACCGAGGTTATTGCGTTTTCGCACTGGACAGCGGGTAAAACACTGGAATCGAAACTGCATTGCCCTGGGCCTGGCCGCAGGATTTCTTGAGCCACTGGAATCCACCAGCATTCATCTGATCCAGCGAGGCGTGATCCGACTGTTGCAGATGTTTCCCTACGGCGGCATCGTCGAATCAGACAGGGAAGAATTTAATCGCCAGATGGACGCCGAGTTCCGATATATCCGTGACTTCATCATCATGCATTACCATCTCACAGAGCGAACGGATTCCGAGTTCTGGCGTCGCTGTCGCGAAATGGATATTCCTGGCAGCCTGCAGCATCGCCTGAACCTGTTCCGCGACACCGGTCGCGTGTTCGAGGCCGAACGCGATATCTTCCGTGAGAACAGCTGGACCCAGGTGATGCTGGGGCAAGGAATTGAACCGAAGAGCTATCACCCCATTGTGGATATGATGGGTGATCGGGAGCTTCGTCAGTTTATGCAGATCCAGGTTCAGAAGGTGGACTCTGTGCTGAACAAGCTGCCCACACATCAGGAATTTATCAACCGTTATTGTCCAACCGCATTTTCCTAGAATCCATCACAAATATCACAGTAAAGAGCCCCCTATTGGAGGCCGTGAAAAAGCCAGAGGCCATCTCATCAAAAATATAGTCTTCACAATCATTGCGACCGTGCTGGTTCCGCTGCTTTTTTTCGTTCTGCTCGAGTTGGGCCTCACGGTTTTTGGTGTCGGAACATCTTTCGACTATTTCCATGAAATGGACATCAATGGCGAAGCTCACTATCAGGAAAACCCTGATTTCGCGAACCAGTTTTATCCTCCGTCGCTGGGTATCGGACCTCTGGAGAATACGTTTACCGAAAAGCGAAGTCCTGACCTGATTAGAGTCTACGTATTAGGCGGATCTGCAGCGATGGGCTTCCCGCACAAGAACCACGGTCTTGACCGGCTCCTGGCGACCCAACTTAGGGCTGCGCTGCCTTCGCGGAGAATTGAAGTTATCAATACGGCTATGACATCGGTCAACTCTCACGTGGTGTATGCGGTTGCGAAGTCGATTCCGGCAAATTCCGCCGACTTTGCCGTTATTTTGATGGGTAACAATGAGGTTGTTGGTCCGTACGGCCCTGGCACATTCAAGCAGAATTTTCTGGCAAATATTACTCTTATCCGGGGAATTCAAGCACTGAAACGCACGAGGATATGGCAAGCCCTGGACAGCCTCATTCAGCGAGTCAAGCCAACCGATGCGAAGGAAGATCTCAAGTGGCAAGGCATGCAGATGTTCACCAGCCACGGAATCGCTTACGACGACCCTCGCATGGAAAGTGTTTATGGTCACTATGAAGATAATCTAATAGACACCATTGAGACGCTGCGTGATAAGGGGATCGATGTAGTACTGTCTTCTGTGCCTGCAAACCTTCGGCACTCAGCGCCTTTCCTTTCCGTTCACCGCGCGGACCTGTCAAATGATCAGCTCGATCAATGGCGTGAATTAACCCGCAATGGTGCTGAGAGCTCCGGCACAGAAAACTGGGATGATGCTGTCACGCATTTTCAGGCAGCATTGGAGATCGATCCGGATTATGCCGATACCCATTTCCGGCTCGCTGCGGCTTTAGAAAAACTTGGTGAATATCCTGAGGCCAAAACTCACTATCAGCGCGCCCTGGATCTGGACGCATTGCGATTTCGGGCTGACACCAGAATAAACCAGATCATTCAGGAAGTTGCCGCCGGCATCGGGAGTGACACGTTCAGCTTTGTCGATAGCGCTGCTGCTTTTGAGCAAGCCAGCCAACCATTTCAAGCCGGCTGGAACTTACTTCTTGAACACGTTCATTACGATTTTTCCGGAAACCACGTTCTGGCAGCCGAGATATCCCGCTCGATCATAAGCAACCTGAACGGGGCTGATACCTACGAACCATTGGCAGGCGCCGAAGTCGCCAGGCGTATCGGTTTCCCGAATCACGACACAATTGGGGAAATACAGAACCTGCAGGGAATGATCCAACATCCGCCGTTTCCGGGGCAGAGTAATTACACCGAACTCGTCGCTTTTCTCAACGGCAAACTGGAACGTGTGATTGCGGCGGTCGGTACTCCGGCAGAAGTGATTCAAAGACGTAAGGACGTTGTCACCTCGGGGCTGGCCGACTGGAAGATTTACTTTGAACTGGCAGTCCTAAATCAGCGAATGCGTAATCAGCCAGCGATGTATTACCATCTAAATCAATTGCTTGAACAATACCCACACAACCGCGAAAGCTACATGAAACTCGCCGAAGCGATGAGCAAGGACGGCAAATGGCGTGAAGTAATTCCGTACCTTGAACGGTCCCTCTATTACACCCGGGGCGATGAAGAAAAGATTGCTGAAACCATTGGCTGGCTGGGCACGGCATACCTCAGAACCGGGGAATATGAAAAAGCAACGGATCTACTAGTTGAAGTGACAGAAAAATATTCGGATCAAGTTGGTCTGACTCTCAGGGCTTATGGCAACCTGATCAGGCATTCTCGCGAGAATGGCGAGGTCAGGGACCTTGCTCGCTATGTTAAGGATGTTCAACGATACGCCGAATCATTGATACGAAGCGGTAAGAATAAGGAATACCCAATGCTGTACCAGAGGATGTCACAGCTCATGACCATGGGTGGCTATGATAAAGAGGCTAAGGAATGGGCCGAAGCACAGGCGCAGTAGTTACGA
>JAHEFG010000008.1 GCA_024640305.1 Gammaproteobacteria bacterium | reverse complement strand
GACGGCACATACAAGTAGCCCTGCTCACCCAGCGCTGCAGTATTGATCGGATCGCCCAAAATCGGATCAACGTTGTAGACCGTATCTGGCCCGCCCTGGTTGAGATTCTCAAAGTCCGTATATTTGAAACTGAGCGAGCTCTGATCACTGATGATCCACGAGCCTTCGAGTATCAGGACGTCCTGCGTGGCGGTAGACCCCGCCGATGCTGTTGCAGCCTCATCCGAACTGATGCTGTCATTCTTGACTGTGCGCTCCGACGTGCGGTAGCTGGCGTCAATCAAGATGTTGTCGGTCGGAGCGAACGTCAGCTTGCCGAAATACTCGTCGCGTATGTTTTCGTAATCACCCACCGGACCATATAGATTCTCGACGTTGCTGCGAGTGCGGTCCGGACGATAATACGAGGTATAGAAGTAAAGACGATCTCGTACAATCGGGCCACCAAGGCTCAGGGTCGTCCAACTACGATCTTCATCGTACTCGAGCAACTGCGCCTCATCGGAATCACCGGTCATGCCGGAAGACTGCACCTGGTAGCTGACCTCGCCGTGAAACTCATCTGTACCACTCTTGCTCA
Organism: Gammaproteobacteria bacterium; assembly: GCA_024640305.1. GTDB lineage: Bacteria > Pseudomonadota > Gammaproteobacteria > Steroidobacterales > Woeseiaceae > UBA1847. The sequence continues at coordinate 109,687 of JAHEFG010000008.1, read as the reverse complement.
CGGTATTCATCAGGAAGCCGCCGGAACGATTGAAGCCGATTGCCTTCGCACCACCGCGAACAACCGAAACCTGTGCGATGTCGTGTGTCGATGGCTCGGAAAGCAGAACGCCGAACAGCGGCATTGACACGTCAACACCATCGAACTGGTAGCTGTTGTCCTGACCTGAGCCACCTGCGCTCGGGCCGCGAACCGCAAGTTCTGAATACTGTACACCCGGGATTAACTTCATCAGGTCTTTGTATTCCTGACCAACCGGAAGCGCGTCGACCGTCTCTGCATTGATGGAATTCTTCAATGCTCCCTGGCCCGCATCAGCCATCATCGCTGAGCCGGTCGCGATGATCTCTTCCATCTCCGCGCCTGCCCCGCTGGCAACATTAACAACTGTTCTTTGTTGCAACAGAACCACCGCATTGCGGGTGCTCGTATTGCCGTCACTGAACGTGAACTTCAGTTCGTAATTACCCGGTGGCAAGAGTCGAAACAGGTATTGCCCGTTTGCGGCAGTTGTTGCAGCCCTGGCTTGCGGCAAGACGTCGCCGCTCGCCGTAATACTCACACCGGCAATGCCAGCTCCCGTCGCATCGGTCACATGCCCGGATATATCACCGGTCTGTTGCGCAAATGCCGGCGATGCAAACAATGCAAGACCGAGCACTAGTGTTGCCCAGGCTCGAACTGCCCTGAAGCTCCATATCGAACCTGCCAGCGGCATACGTAGCTGAGTCATGACGTCCCCCTTAATTCGGATCGGATTGTTGTGTTTATAGCTGTACTCACACTGTAAAATATCATTGACGCCAGAAAAGTAAAGAATTGTTTATTCCAGCGTGCGAATATCATACTGTGCAATGTGCTGGGGGCGCTGCGGAGCCGTCTGAAACGCCCTTTTCAGCTCTCGCCCGCCGCCCGATTGGAATAAATTATTCATTAGCGAGGAATCATGCTCCAACACACAGGCAAACCCCGTCTCCACCGAGCCGCGGCCGGCTTCGCGGCCTCAGCGCTCCTGGCAATGGGCGGGTGCTCGACGTCAGGGACAATTTCCGAGCCATCCCAGAACTTCAACAGCCGCGTAAGCATCATTGTGATTCATCACACAACTGCGGACTTCGACGATTCCCTGCATATTCTGACGCAACCGTCGTCAAACCCGGTGAGCTCGCATTACCTGATTCCCGAGCCTGACGATACCTCCTACAACAAGAAGAAACTGCAGGTGTATCGCCTGGTTCCCGAGCAAGGCAGAGCCTGGCACGCAGGTGTCAGCCACTGGGCCGGAAAAAACGGCGTCAACGACCAGTCCATAGGAATTGAGCTGGTCAACCAGACCTACTGCCGCCGCAGCTCAATTGTCGCCGAGGCAGCGGAGCAACCAGCCGCGCGCATCTGTTTCTTTCCCGACTTCGCCGACTCGCAGATAGCGCTGCTGGTCGACCTGCTTGGCGAAATAAAGCAGCGCCATCCCGACGTTAAGCCAACACACATAATCGGTCACGCGGACATCGCCCCCGACCGCAAGATCGACCCGGGCCCGCGTTTCCCGTGGCAACGTCTTTATCGCCTTGGCTATGGTGCCTGGTACGACGACGAAACCGTTATTCGCTATTGGGAGCAGTTCACGCAGCAGGCAATGCCTCTTGCAAACGTCCAGTCTGCGCTCAAAGCCTACGGCTACGGCATTGAAGCAACCGGGATACTCGATCCACAGACGCAAAATGTGCTCCGGGCATTTCAAATGCACTTCCGGCCTTCCAACGTGAACAGCGAAGCGACGACGGAGACGGTAGCGGTGCTGTTTGCGCTGATCGAGAAGTACTACCCGGAGCAGCTGGACGAGCTGCTGTACGTCGACATCGAGCCGGCAGCTGCGCCTGAACCGGATCCCGACCCTGACCCTGACCCTGACGAGCAGGAATAGATTCCATTATTCGGTTTCTATTTATCGGCCAATCAACACAAGAACAAAGCGACGGACAACGAAATGAAAATTACAGGCTTCGAACTAGGCAAATTGAGCGTTCCGCTCAAAACGCCCTTCAAGACCGCGATGCGTACCGTGAACAAGATGGAGGACGTTGTCGTCATCCTCAAGACCGACACAGGACACAGGGGGTTTGGCAGCGCCCCGGCGACTGCTGTTATTACGGGCGAGACCCACGGATCAATCATTGAAGCAATCCGTACCATTATCTTGCCAGCCATCGAAGGTGAGGACATCCAGAACCTAAACCACGTTGTCGATCTTATTCAAGCCTCGATGTTCACCAATTACAGCGCCAAAGCCGCGGTCGAAGTCGCCGTTTACGACCTGTTCGCACAGTCCCTGGGTGTGCCGCTGTACAAGGCACTCGGTGGCGGCGAGCCCATGCTTTCGACCGACCTTACGATCAGCGTCGACTACATAGACAAGATGGTTGAAGATGCCGAGGATGCTGTCAATAACGGCTTCGAGGCATTGAAGATAAAAGTCGGCAAAGATCTGCGGCTGGATATCGAACGTGTCAAAGCCATTTACGCTGCTGTCAGCGACCGGGCGCTGATTCGCCTGGATGCCAACCAGGGGTGGACACCAAAGCAAACTGTTACTGCGTTGCGCGAACTCGAGGAAAGCGGCGTTGTACTCGAATTTATCGAGCAGCCGGTTCGCGGCGACGATGTCGACGGCATGAAGTACGTTACGGAGCGCGTATCAACGCCGGTTATGGCAGACGAAAGCACCTTCGGGGCAAAACAGGTGATCGACCTGATTCACATGCGCGGTGCCGACATGATCAATATCAAGTTGATGAAAACGGGCGGCATCTCAAGTGCGGTCAAAATTGCTGATATCGCGGCAGTGTATGGCGTCAAATGCATGATGGGCTGCATGCTCGAAACGAGTATTGGCGTTTCGGCAGCCGCGCACGTAGCAGTTGCCAAGGCAAACAGCATTACGCTCGTTGACCTCGACGCGCCGTCCTTGGCCACCGTCAACCCGGTCACTGGCGGCGTGACGTTTGACGGTGCCGAGATATCCATCTCGGACGCGCCCGGGCTCGGCATTGAGAGCATCAGCGAACTGGCAATGCTCAGCTTCGACAAGGTTGCATCTTCCTGAGTTCGAGGGCAGCGCCAAGTGCATCTTTCAGCGGACTACTGGGTAAACAGAACGGACGCATGCGATAAGGTCCTGAAAGACCAGGACGAGATAGACGCGTTAAACAAGTTTGCCTTCGACAACGACCCTAACCTCGTCGACCTTGCCGGCTACCCTGAGCAACTGTCGGGTAAGGAAGTCAGGGGCATCATCGGATCGATCAGCAAGCCGTACGACAAAGAACTCTTCTACCGCGATGGCGGAAAATTAACGAACGCCGACTACGCGCGTTACACGGCGGATGTGAACATGGATGATCTGCCGGATATCGTTCCAATACGATTTGGCATGGTTTTACAGCGCGCCGACATGCGTACCTGGCCAACCGAAGACGTTGTTTTTAAGTCGCAGGAAACGTTAGACCTGGATCGCTTTCAGGAAAACGCCCTGTTTCCGGCGAACGCTGTCGCCATACTTCATGAAAGTAGAGACAGCCTCTGGTACTTCGTGCAGTCGTATAACTACGCCGCGTGGGTCCGGAAAGACAAGATCGTCATTGGATCGCGGTCGAAAATCGAAGCATATAAGAATGCAGAGCATTTTCTGGTCGTAACCGGCAGCAAGGTGACGACAAACTTCAATCCGCATGCACCTGCGATTTCCGAGCTTCAGCTCGATATGGGCGTGCGCCTGTCACTCGCGGACCCGGACACGTTATCAGGCGACGTCGACGGTCAAAGTCCAACAGCCAGTTACGCGGTGCAGCTTCCGATCAGTAACAACAGCGGCGAACTCGAATTCAGGACAGCGCTGATCGCCCGCAGTCAGGATGTCCACCTGGGCCACCTGCCTTACACGCGCAGGAACATTATCCAGCAGGCATTCAAATTCCTCGGAGAACGTTATGGCTGGGGCCATTCATATAATGCGCGCGACTGCACCGGCCTGGTATCGGAGGTGTACAAGACTGTTGGAATATTCTTGCCACGTAACTCTGCGCAGCAAGGCAACAGTCCGATTGGCGAAAATATCCGCTTCTCTCCGCATGACACTGCCGAAGAAAAGCTGCAAGCGATTGCCGTGGCGGATGTTGGCGACCTGATCTACTCCACGGGCCATGTCATGTTGTACCTGGGGACCGTGGACAACCAGCCCTATGTCATCCATGACTCGTCGGGTTCGGGCTGGACCGATGAGGACGGCAAATTCCACGAGGATCCGCATAACGGTGTTTCGGTTACGTCTCTGAGTCCCACGCACACGTCGCAGGGATTCACCTATCTTGAAAAAATGTATTGCATCAAGAAGATCAAGTGAACCAGACCCGTCCAAGAGTGGTAATAGTTAACTGCGGCAGCAGCAGGGTACCAACCATTGCGAGCGCTCTTGAGAGTCTTGGCGGCAAAGCTGACGTGATTTTTCCACGTCAATTGCCGGAAATTTTCTCCAACCTTCCGACAGCGATAATCATCAGCGGCAACCCCGCGCTAATCTGCGATACCGGAACAGATTTCCTGGCAGATTTCGATGTCTTGCGGGCACTGCCGCTGCCGGTTCTTGGTATTTGCTTTGGCCACCAGGTCATAGGCATGCTGCATGGAGCGGAAGTTTCGACCGGCAAAGAAGATCGTGATCTGCGGCGCATGGAAATTCTGCAGCGTGAACCGCTGTTCGCGGGGCTCTCGGACGAAGCGGAGTTCCAGGAAGATCACACCGAGGAAATCACATTGCCAGATGGTTTCATTCACCTGGCAACTTCACCCCATTGCTTCAATGAAGCTATGGCACACCCGGAGTTACCGGTCTACGGCGTTCAGTTTCACCCGGAAAGCTCGGGCAGTGTCGGCAAAGCTTTGCTCGCGAATTTTCTATCCATAGCCTGGCGGTAACCGCAACAGACAAGCGTGCCGGATGCGCTTAATTCACCTTGTCCGAATTTGATTCGATGACCATCGATACACCGCGATTTCTTGGGTCCGATGCGGCTCTGACGGTTTTTCCATCGTCATAAACCAGCTGCACATCGCCGAACCTGCGCGGACTTGTCCTGTAACCGCGATCACCCAGCGCAGCGATCGTTTCCTCGGGCAAGGGCCGCAGCGCCCCAAAATAGATCAGATCAGGTGGCAGCAACTGATGGTGAAACCGGGTAGCGCCTGTCGCTTCTTCGGGCGTCATGCCGAAGTCGATAATATTCAATATTGTCTGAAAAACCGTTGTAAATATCGTCGACCCCCCCGGTGTACCGACGACCATTGCCACCCTGTCATCCTCGAGGAGAATCGTCGGCGTCATCGACGACAGCATTCGCTTGCCCGGTTGAATTTCGTTAGCTTTGCTACCAACCACACCGAAAGCGTTCGGCACTCCAGGCTTGACGCTGAAGTCATCCATTTCATTGTTTAGAAGGAACCCGGCGCCCTCGACAACAACACCACTCCCGAACCCCAGGTTCAGTGTGTAGGTGTTCGCTACGGCATTGCCCCATTTGTCGAGGATCGAATAATGCGTGGTGTCGTGCGTTTCGAGCCCGGTACCCGCACCGACGTCCATCGAAATTGCGTCCGGGTCGACTTCCTGTGCCCGTAACTTGATGTAGTCGTCATCCAGCAGCTCATTGACGCGAGCATCGACAAAATCCGGGTCGCCGAGAAACTCGGCACGGTCAGCGAATACACGCTTTTCGATTTCTGCCACCAGGTGAATATACTGTGCCGAGTTGTGTGGGACGTCCTGAAAGTAGTGATCAATGTAGTCGCGAACCTTCAGGAGCTGGATTAGCGCCACACCACCAGAGCTCGGTAACGGCGCCGACACTATCTCAAATTCTCGCCAGTTAGCGCGTAGCGGCTCTCGCCAGACCGCCTCGTAGCTTGCCAGGTCCTCCATCGTGATCAGGCCGTGGCCACGTTCCATCTCTGCAGCAATTAGTTTCGCTGTTTCGCCCTTGTAAAACTCATCAGCTCCGTTTTCGGCGATGCGGCGCAACGTGGCGGCAAGCTCGGGCTGTTTGTGCAATTTGCCGGTACGCATATCGCCAAAGTAACTGCCAAAATTGGTCTTCCCCTCGAACTTTTCGAGACGCGCCGGCAGGCCATCGCCCAACTTTTTCGGCACCTCGAATCCTTCCTCTGCCATCCGGATGGCGGGAGCGAGCAACTGGTCCCACGGCATTGTGCCGAAGCGTTTGTGCGCCTCCCAGAATCCAGCCACAGACCCCGGTACACCGACGGCCAGGTGACCAACCGTGCTGGCGCGATCGATGACATCGCCGTTTTCATCCAGGTACATATCCCGACCCGCTGCTCGCGGCGCCTTTTCCCGGTAGTCGATGAAAAAGTCTTCGCCTTTCATGTGGATCAGCATGAAACCACCACCACCGATATTTCCCGCTTCCGGGACGCTGACGGCTAACGAAAAGCCAACCGCAATAGCGGCATCCACGGCATTGCCTCCCGCCCGCAGAATTTCCTCGCTGACTTCTGCGGCGAACTTGTCGGGCATTGCGACTGCGGCGACTTTTGCTTCGATGGATTGCTCGGTTGCGTCCACCTCCGGTGGCGCACAGGCAACCAGCAAGTAACAACAAAACAGGGATAACGAGAGGACGAGCTTTTGAAGCTGCATGACAATTCCAGTAGATGATTCAGACTATACGCCGATAATCGTACTCACCGCGTATGGCCAGATGCTCGATGAATTCGGTACCAATCATAAAATACTCTTACCTAGTCAAGCCAATTATACTTCCGCCTCCCGAATGACTATCTTTAGCAGGATGGCCGAACAGATAACACCAAAAAGGCTAAGCGCAGGCGCGCGCATAGGCATTGTCAATCCGGCCTATTGGCTGGAGCCGGAGCGCCTGCAGCGCGCTGTCGACGTTTTCGAGGGAATCGGGTATGAGCTGGTGCTCGGGAAAAGCACCGGTTTGCAGGAAAACCAGTATGCCGGATCCGCGGCAGACAGGGCTGAGGACATTATGGCGATGTTCAAAGATCCGTCGATCGATGCGATTATTTGCGCCAGGGGTGGCTACGGCTGCAACAGGGTGCTGCCATTGCTGGATTACGACGCAATCCGTGACAACCCGAAAATCTTCATTGGCTACAGCGATATCACCGGATTGCTTACCTCTATTGCACAACGATCCGGGCTGGTTACGTTTCATGGCCCCATGCTGACCACGTTCGGCGTGCAGACTGTTCAATACAACCTGGATACATTGCAGCAGGTACTTTCAGGGCGGAGTGAAGTACTGATGCAGCCTCCCGCGGCCTGCCAGGCGCGCACGCTGAAACCCGGCGTTGCACGGGGCCCTGCCTGGGGCGGCAACCTCGTGATGGTGAATTCAAGACTCGGAACAGATGGCCAGATCGACACGCGTGGCGCAATTGTGTTCCTGGAGGATATCGACGAGAAGTTGTACGCGTTGGATCGCATGATGTTGCACTTGAAAAATAGCGGCAGCCTGGATCACATCAACGGACTTGTCATCGGTGAGATGCTCGAGGTTGGTGACAGCAAAGTACCGTTCGGAAAGACCGTTGACGAAATTGTGCTGGATGTTTGCGGTGACATGGATATCCCCATCATCAGCAATTTTCCGTGCGGTCACGGAGAGTACCAGGCAACTTTGCCGGTTTCCCATGAAGTAGAGCTTAATGCGCTGGAAGAAAACCCCTTTATTCTGATCCCGGAACCGCCGGTTGGGTGACAGAAAACTGGCAGAGGAATAGCGAATGCTGAATTATATTTGGTTTGGAATGATGGCCATTGGCGTCGGCGCCGGAATATACAACGGCAAGATCGACGCGGTGACAGAGGCCGCCATCGACATGGCCAAGGTGTCGGTGAATATCGCCATCGGCCTGATCGGCATCATGGCGCTGTGGCTTGGTATCATGAAAATCGCCGAAGATTCGGGCCTGATAAGAATTATTGCCAAAGGCCTGCGACCCATCACCATTCGCCTGTTTCCCGACGTCCCCGAAGATCACCCTGCCATTGGATCGATCGTGCTCAACATGTCGGCCAATATGCTTGGATTGGGTAACGCAGCGACGCCCCTGGGGCTGAAAGCCATGGAAGAACTTCAGGAACTGAACCCGCACAAGGACACAGCGACAAATTCGATGGTCATGTTCCTGGCCATTAACACATCCAGTGTCCAGATAATCCTGCCCGCAACGGTTGTTGCCTTGATGGGGGCGTCGGCCAGCGACATCTTTATCACTACAATCCTGGCAACACTGCTTTCGACCATAGCCGCCATTACGGCCGTGAAAGTGCTGGAAAAAATGAAACGATTTTCGGTAAGCGCAGCTCTCGAAGGGGCGGAACCTGAGGTCGCCGATAATGATTGAGTACATCGCACAGGGCCTCAGCAGCGTCGCAAAGTACATCATTCCCCTATTGCTCGTGGGCATCCCCTTCTACGCGTTGGCGGTAAAGAAGGTCAAAGTCTATGAGGTCTTTGTTGTGGGCGCTAAAGATGGCTTCACAATCGCTGTGCGAATCATTCCGTACCTCGTGGCCATCCTCGTTGCGGTCGGCATGTTCAGGGCGTCGGGTGCGCTGGACCTGTTACTGAATATGCTGACTCCGATCCTCAACCTTATCGGCTTTCCGCCAGAGAACCTTCCGTTGGCACTCATGCGCCCCTTGTCCGGCAGCGGATCGTTAGGCTTACTGACCGACCTGGTCAACGAACACGGTGCCGATTCATTAACTGCGAAAATTGGCGCCACGATGTTCGGTTCTTCAGAAACTACGTTTTACGTACTGGCTGTCTACTTTGGCTCGATCGGTGTTGTTCGCAGCCGCCATGCCATTCCCGCCGGCCTGTTTGCTGATGCCGTAGGCGCCCTTAGTGCTGTGTATTTATGCAAGCTACTGCTGATTTGAGCTCGAATCGCGACTGATCCTCGGTACCCGTGAGGTGACACCCGTCAGCAATTCGTAACCGATAGTGTCGGCGGCATTCGCGATCGTATTGACAGACAACCCCTCACCCCAGAGAGTCACGATGTCGCCGATACGAACCCCTTCGATACCGGTCACATCGATAGTGATCAGGTCCATCGAAACTACTCCGGCCAGCGGTGCAACGCAGCCATTTACCATTGTCGGCGTGCCGTTTGGCGCGTGCCGAGGATAGCCGTCTGCATAGCCGATCGCGACCGTAGCAATAGTGGCTGCGCTACTCGCCGTCCACCGGCCGCCATAGCCTACCGACTCCGACGCGGCTACCTCACGAATAGCGATGACTTCTGATTGCAGCGTCATCGCAGGCCGCAACTCACTGGCACTCGCGACTTCATCCGAAAACGGTGTGATGCCGTACAGCATATAGCCTGGTCTGTTCCAGTCTCTATGGCTTGCGGGGCAAGCCAGTATCCCCCCTGAATTACTGATGCTCTGCTGCACATCCATGCCCGCGACACAGGAGTCGAAGACATCCAACTGCTGTCGCGTGAATGCACTCCCGGGCACATCGGCAGATGCGAGGTGCGTACACACAACAATGGAATCCTTGCAGTTTTCGCTCGCTCGTAATTGGGAAACAGCACCTGCAACATCGTCTGGTGCGAGTCCCAGTCGATGCATGCCCGTGTCGACTTTTAGCCAAACCGAAACCGGCGCAGGTAATCGCGCTCGCTGCAGGTCATCGAGTTGCTTGTCATTGTGCACGACAACCGCGAGTTTTTGTTCGGCGGCACATTCGAGTGCACTGATGCTATTAACGCCCTCCATCACCAATAGAGGTTTGTTTATTCCGGCCTTACGGAGTTCCAGCGCTTCGTCGATGATCGCTACAGCGAATGCCGGCGCAGTACCGCGCAATGCGTGTGCAACATCTACCGCACCGTGGCCATACGCGTCTGCCTTGATAACGGCAATGGTTCTGGATTCTGGTGCCAGGCGACATGCCAGCGCATAGTTCGCCCGGATGGCGTCAAGGTCAACCAGCGCTGCGCATTTGCGGTGCAAGTATCAGTCCTCCATGACTCGCATGAGTTCCATGTCATGGAACTCAAAATCACTATCACTCGAAACGGAGCGCATAAGAATCCGGTCAATCGTATCGGGCGTATCGCCGGAAAATGTGACGTACGCATCTCCTTCGATTGACCTGTCCGTCCAGCGAGCAATGAATGTATTGCCAAGATACGGCTCGAGCCTGCCGGTCAGTCGCGGTGATTTATCCGCGGCGACCGAAAGCCCATCGCCGTCGAGCGTGACCCGGATATCTCCGAACCAGCGATCGCGGTAAACGCCCACGTATGTGTCAAGCGTCGCCAGTACACGCCCTGTCTCACAGGTATCACAAAGCCTTGGTTCTTCCATTGCCGCCGTCGACTCTGGTTTATCATCTTCTTTATCTTCGTTTTCGATGTACTCAATCCAGTCGACGTCATCGATACCAAGGTACGGCCGTATGATGCTGTACATCATCGCGCGTCTTGCCTTGCCCGATGAACCGTTGCTAAGAACCACAGCGCCGAGTTGCAGTTCCGGAATCAAGACAACATACGAGTTCCAGCCAGAGAGCGTGCCGGTGTGGGAGACCTCCCTGTAGCCATGCACGTCCGCGAGGCGCCAACCAAGACCGTACGCCCTGAAGTGGGTTCTATCTCGCTCAGCTGACTCGTCACTAACCCCAAGGATTGTTACTGGTCTCCACATTGCGTCGCTTTGCTCCGCGCTGAAGAGATCCTCACCGGATTTTGTGGTGCCACGATTCAACTGCACCTGCACCCAGGTCAACATGTCCTGCAAGCTGCAACGTATGCCCCCCGCTGCCGCCGATGTGTTCGGCTCCGAAACGATTCGGCTGCGCTCGATAACCTGCAGCTTGCCTTCAATCACACCATGCGGTGCGGCGACGTTTTTCATATCACGTTTCGACATCCGGCCTGCAATACATCGATCCGCACCCAGCTTGCCAAATATCTGTTCGTCGACGAACTCCCCCCAGGACTGCCCGCTAATCGCGGCAACCAGTTCGCCCGCGATAATATAGAAGAGGTTGTCGTACGCGTATTTACTGCGGAAACTGCTGGCAGGCTCGAAGTAGCGCAGATTGTGCAGTATGTCAGCTCGCGTAAATGCGTTTGGCTCCGGCCAGAGCATCATGTCACCGGCATGAGGTGCCAGGCCGCTGCGGTGTGTCAGCAAGTCGGCAACCGTGAATTCCCGTGTGACCCATGGATCGTACAAACGAAAACCCGGGATATGGTCAATAACCTTGTCATCCCAGTTGAGCTTGCCTTCGTCAACAAGAATCGCGAGAGCGGCTGTCGTGAATGCTTTGGAGGTCGAACCGAGTTTGAACAGGGTTTCGCTGTCAATCTTCTTTTTGTTACCAAGCTCCCGTATGCCGTATCCGCGTTCAAGAACAACATGATTGTCCTTTATGACACCGACGGCCATACCAGGAACCGAATACAAGGCCATCGCTCTTGCGGCAATATCATCGATTGCTTGCCTGTCAGCCTCTGCTCGCAATGCATTTGGCAATGCTACGATTCCCAGGACCAATACCAACATCAAACGTGCTTTGCGGTTGCTATTCATATTCTCACTCTCTGCCGCGGCTCTACAGCAACGCGAGGCCGGCGACGACATATATGCCAAGCGCGATCGCACCCGCGAAGAGTGCGTAAGGCAACTGAGTTTTGACGTGCTCGAGCAAATCACACCCGGAGGCAATCGCAGATACGGCGGTTGTATCGGATATCGGCGAACAATGGTCACCGAACACGCCACCACCGAGTATCGCACTGAGCAACAACGACGGCGGCAAGTCCAGTGATATTGCCAGCGGCATGCCCAGCGGAATCAATATGGCGAAAGTCCCCCACGATGTGCCGGTCGAAAACGAAATCAGTCCGCCAGCCAGAAACAGCATCGCCGGGATCAGGAAATGAGGAAGGTTCTCTCCAACCAGACCAGCGATGTAAGTGCCGGTTCCGAGATCGCGAAGACTCGCACCCAGTGCCAGCGCCAGCAAAACGATTGCTACCAGCGGCAACAACTCGCCCATGCCGTCGAATGCTATTCGGATCAGCTTCAAATGGTCAAACAGACCGCTGAACAGCAGTTGCAAATAGGCCACGAGAATTGCGAGCACTGTCGCATACAGAACCGATTTGGAGCCGCTGCCGGCGGCAAGGTCACCATTGCCGGTCCAGTACATGAAGCCGAGCATGCCGAAAATCATGACGGCCAGCGGCACCACCATATATCGAGCTTTCGACGCGACAATATTCTGGTGTGTTGCTGAGGCGTCAGGCGATTCGGGCAAACTGCGAGCAAGCGGCCCAAAGTAGCGGCCGCTCCAGGCGCTATAAAAAACGATCAGCAGCGTAACGAGCGCATAGAAATTGAGGTGAATTGTGCCCCAGAGAATCGTCGCCGCGGAAGCCTTGAATTCGTAGTTACCAAGCAGTGCGAGAACGAAAGCACCCCATCCATTCAGCAAGATGAGAATGCAGATCGGCGCGGACGTGCTGTCGATGATGTAGGCGAGCTTTGCCCGGCTTAAACCAAACTTGTCGAACAGACCGCGAGACAGAATTCCGGCCGTCAGGACGCTGAGGTTGGATTCCACAAATATTACGGTACCGACAGCGCTCGTCAGTAGCGTCGCCCGCCTGCCATTACTGGCGATGCCTTTGTTTACGAGCTTGGCAACCATTGCAGAAACGCCACCGGACTCACGCACGAATGCCAGCAACGCACCGATCAGCAGGCTAAATATCAACAGGCGGGCATTACCGGCATCAGCAAACACGCCGACGGTTCGTTCAATGGTGTTAAGCAGCGCCGGGAGCGGAGTTTGCCAGCTCATCGACAATTGCAGGAGCTCTGCGGCGAAAATTGCCAGCAACAGGGAAACAATAACCTCCTTGCGCCACAGCACAACGACGATAGCAACAATCGGTGGGATAACGGATGTCCAATCCACGCTCATGGCTCGCGAACTCCTGTCGCTGTGATGACGCAAACTAATCTTTCATTTCACGCCAGTCAACTGATGTAATATTCGTGAGCGGTTTTTGCCATGGAGATTACGTTGCAGAATTTTGGACACAAGGGTGAGCTCTACTACGCCGACAACGTACCGGTTCGTCGCATTGCTGAGTCTTGCGACACACCCTTTTACTGCTACTCGCAACTTGGAATCGAGTCCGCATACGATGCGTACGCGAGTGCCTTCGCTCAGCATGACACGCTTATTTGCTATGCAGTTAAGGCCAACTCGAGCCAGGCAGTTTTGCGAATTCTCGCGGCGCGTGGCGCCGGCGCGGATGTTGTTTCGGAGGGCGAGCTACGGCGTGCGCTGTTGGCGGGCATGCCCGCATCAAAAATTGTTTTTTCGGGCGTCGCCAAGACGGCGGGCGAAATCAAATTCGCACTGAGCAAGGACATCCTGCAGTTCAATGTAGAGTCGGAGCCGGAGTTGCATCAGATAAGTGCCATCGCAACGCAGCTCGGCAAGACCGCGCGCATCGCCTTCAGAATCAACCCGGACATCGACGCAGGCACACACGAGAAGATCTCCACAGGAAAGCTGGAAAACAAATTTGGCATTCCCTGGCAATCTGCGCGACAGGCGTACGCCGAGGCAGCTAAGCTCCCCGGCATAAAAGTCTGCGGTATCGACATGCATATAGGCTCACAGATAATGAGCCTTGCCCCCTACTCGCGGGCATTCGAGCGCATCGCGGAACTCGCACAGCAACTACGCGATGATGGCCACCCAATTACAACAATCGATCTGGGCGGCGGGCTCGGGATTAACTACGACGCACACAACGATGTAGCTCCCGCGGCAACCGAATACGCCGCGCTTGCACTGAAAACGTTTGGCGATATCAACTGTAGACTGATTCTTGAACCGGGCCGATCGATTGTTGGCGACGCCGGAATACTCGTAAGCAGCGTCATTTACGTCAAGCAAGGTGGTAACTCGACATTCCTGATTATTGATGCTGCGATGAACGATTTTCTGCGTCCCAGCATGTACAACGCACATCACAACATCGTTGCCGAGAGAAACAGCGGCAGTGAACAGGTGCATTACGACATTGTCGGCCCGGTTTGCGAAACCGCCGATACGTTTGTACGCAATTGGCAGCTCGCCGCTCAGCAGGCCGGCGACCTGATAATCATCGAAGGGGCCGGCGCCTATGGCAGCGTCATGGCATCCGGATACAACACGCGACCGCTCATTCCTGAAGTGCTGGTCGAAGATAATACATTTCGCATTATTCGCAAGCGGCCGGACTACGACAGCATTATCGGCATGGACATACCGTGACCGCGATTATCGCGGCTGGCAATATCGCAACGATTTTAACCGCGAAGACCTTTGCGTTTGTTCAGGGCAGTTGCTTTGCTACTGCGATTGGATCGCTGTGACAAAGAACAATAAAGCAAGTCAACCAGGTGCTGTTGCGACGTAGCCACGATTAGCCTCTTCATGTCGGCACTGTCACCGCTCGAAACTGAGTACAACTGAATATCAGAAATTGTGCCGAGCGGGTTTGCCCACTGGTTGGTGATCGAAACGACAACCGCCGCCGTTTTCTTTGCCGATTTTACGATATCGATAAGATGCGCCGGCTGACCCGAAGCGGAAATAACAACCAGGCAGTCACCTCGCCGTAGCTTCGCGACACCCGATAGTTGAACGTCCAAATCACTCTCGGCTATCACCGGCTTGCCGAGCTCTATGAGCTTATGTGCCAGGTCTTTAGCCACCAGGCTTGCTCCATCGGCGCCTATCACCTGCACCTGCACCGCCGACTCAATGGCGAGCACCGCAGCCAGGATGGCATCGTTGTCGTTGATGACTGTCGAACTACTTAAAACCTCGCTCTTTCGCGCAAGCAACGAGTCCTTGATGGGTTGCTCTTCTGCGTCGCCATCGTCAGTGTGCAATACCGACACATTTGAGCCTTGCATTACGACCGACTCATGCACAGCCAGCTTAAGGTCCGTAAACCCTTTGTAGCCAAGTTTCTGGCTAAACTTGACAACGCTTGACTGACTCACGCCGACGGACCCGGCAATCTGTTGGGATGAATAATCGCGAATCAGTGGCGCATTCTCGAGAACGAAGTCGGCAAGCTTCTTTTCGTTCGCCGACATAGAGTCACGTGCCGAGCGGATGATGGTGAGGCAAGACATACGCACCATAATAGTCCAAATCGCCGGCGATGTACTGCAGGCGGGTGTCTTCTGCCGGCTCTACAAAAGCTGAAAACAAGCTGTTACCTTGTGCCGCACAGCTATTTTCGAGTTAAGAGCGCAAATATGAATCGCAGACTTGCCATACAATCTTTGGTCGCTGCAACGCTTGCCGGCAGCATCTCCCCAGCGCGGGCAAAGCCTTCACCCGGCACGGTTGCAGCAACGATCCTCAAGCCTCGCAGGCTGTCACAGGGCGATACGGTCGGATTGATCGCTCCGGCAAGCAACGAAACTGAAGACGAGGACATTCGTATTGCCGCCGACATTATTGAATCGCTAGGTTTCAGGGTTCGTCTGGGCGAGCATGTATTCACACGAAACCTGTATCTCGCTGGCACCGATCAACAACGTGCTGACGATGTGAACAAAATGTTTGCGCAGGACGATGTAGACGCAATTTTCTGTTTGCGCGGTGGTTATGGTACGCCGCGCATCCTTCCTCTCCTTGACTACGATCTGATCGCGGACAACCCGAAGATACTAATGGGGTTCAGTGACATTACGGGCATCTTGACAGCGGTTCACAGCAAGACGGGCATGGTTGGTTTTCATGGCTCTATCCTGAAGCACAGTTTCTCGGAGTACACGCTCAACGAATTCAAGAAAGTTGTAATGCATCCGACGCCACGCACCAGCATCGGCGCAGCACCGCCCTTCGAGTCCGGCGAAGGGCGTGTCGATGCGGCTAACCGAATGACGCGTATCACCGGCGGTAAGGCACGCGGACCGCTGCTCGGAGGGAACCTCTCGTTAATCTGCAGCCTGATGGGCACGGAATTCGAACCCGACTTCCGAGGACGGATCCTGTTTCTAGAGGACGTAAACGAAGCACCCTATCGAATCGATCGCCTGCTGACGCAACTGTTGCTCGCCAACAGGTTAAACGAGGTTGCCGGCATCGCGTTTGGCAAGTTTACGAAGACAGAAACGAGTGGTAATTCGTTCAGCATCGAAGAAGTGCTTAGGGATCGCTGCTCGGACCTGGGTGTACCGGTTGTCCGTGGTTTTATGATTGGTCATGTCGCGGATCGGACGGTTGTACCCATCGGTATTGAAGCCGAACTCAACGCCGACGACGCCACGCTGACATTATTGGACACAGCAGTCGTATAATACCGAGTGGCTTTGGTCAGGCAGTAACAGTGCAACATTTCTTACGAGTATCGGTATTGTCGTTATCCTCTTTAATATCGCTCGCCGGATGCCAGCAGAATAGCGACTGGGACGGCTCTCTGGAGGACCTGCTGCTGTCGCAGCCCGATCGATTCTCGACCGTAATGCAGGATGTCGAGAAGTACCGTCCGCAGATTATCTATACGCAGATTGATCGTGACGAGAATAACAAGCCGACATTTACATCGTATTCGTATCGGCTTGACTCCGATCAGTATTTCTACCCGGCAAGCACGGTTAAGTTACCGACAGCGGTGCTTGCCCTTGAAAAACTGAACAGGCTCGACATTGCAGGGCTTACCCGCGACACGACCATGCTGACCGGGGTCGCGACCGACACGCAGACTCCTGCTACTGAGGACCCCACCTCGCCAACCGGGCTGCCGAGCATCGCCAACTACATACGCAAGGTGTTGCTGGTCAGTGACAACGACGCTTTTAACCGACTCTACGAGTTTGTCGGACAAAAAGAGCTCAACGAATCACTGCAACACAAGGGCTATGAGCGCAGCCGAATTTTTCATCGCCTTGAGGTTAGCCGCGATTTCGAGTCGAACCGAATGACAAACCCGGTAGTCTTCGTTGATGGCGACTCTGTCGTCTTTGAGCAAGGCGCACAAATCAGCACCGCAAACTATGAAGCCGATGCACCAATACTTCTGGGTCGGGCGGAAATGGTGGATGGAATACTGCTGGAACGGCCGAAGGACTTTGCTTTCAACAATGAATTTGCGCTACAGGATCTTCATGACGTAGTGCAGGCATTGATCTTTCCCGATGATGTTGCGCGACAACGTCGCTTCAACCTGAGCGATGACGACTACCAGTTTCTCTATCGAAATATGTCAGGCTATCCGGGAGATAGCGGTATAGACGCATACTCCGATGCCGCGCGGTATCCACAAGGCTACGTCAAGTTCCTGATGGCAGGTGGATCGGCGCCAACGATTCCGGCAAACATCCGCATATTTAACAAGCCTGGCGATGCCTACGGGTTTATGACCGACTGTGCATATATCGTCGATTACGAAAATGGCGTCGAATTTCTGTTGGCGGCAACTCTGTACACGAACGACAACGAGACTTTTAACGACGATAATTACGAGTACGACGAGGTCGCCCTGCCATTTTTACGCGACCTCGGCCTGGCAATATACGAACTGGAGCTCAAGCGCGAGCGTCAGTTTAGTCCCGACCTGAGTCGGCTGCAGCACGATAATCCCTAGTTAAGGTTTTTCTTCGTTGGCAAGCCGGTAGATAAGTATCGCGGCTCGTTGTATTGCTGACGGCATCGTCGTCAGGTCAAGGCTTTCATCTGGCGTGTGGCCGCCATCCCCGACGGCACCCATCCCTGCCAGCGAATCCGAATACGGTGCGACAAATGACACGTCAGCTGCGCCGCGTTTCAATGGGTCAAGTGTTGGCATAGGGCCGCGGCCAAGGTCCTCATTGACGCCGGACAGCACTGCCTGCAAACGCTTGTTGCCGTCGGTTGGAGCCATAGACGGGTAACGATCCTCAAATTTGATGGTCGCATCTGTACCGGGCAAATGATCTGCGACGATTTCACGCATTGCCTTCCGGGTGCGCTCCAGCTGCTCGTTGGAGATCGTACGTATGTCGCCATGAACAACAACCTTGCGCGGCACGATGTTGGTCTTGCCGAACGTCGTTCCCCGAGTCTGTTCGAATTCGTAGTTGACGTCGGTGCCGCCCTGAATCGTTCCGGCGTTAAACGTCAGGTACTCTTCGCCACGTACCTTGTTGTCGAATTCGTGCAGGATTCGCGCAGCCTCAAAGATCGCACCGTGGCCAACCTCCTGGTTGAATATCTTCGACGAATGCGCCTGCTTTCCAGAAACCTCTAGGTACCAGTTCGATGAACTGCGCCGGGCGATCGTTGCCCAGTCCTGGCCGTCGTAGGAGACTCCTGACTCGAAGCCCAGTGATATGTCCGCCCACTTGCCAGCCTCAATGAGATCCCGCCTCGACACTGATAACGGGCTACCGGCATTCTCTTCATCGCCCGTATACGCAACGACAATCGACATATCTTTCAGTACACCAATCTCTTTGAGCGCTTTCAGCGCGTAAACAATAACGACGTTGCCGGATTTCATATCCTCGACACCAGGGCCATGAGCAACGTCGCCCTTGCGCGTATACGACTGAAAACCGTCGTCTGCCTCAAACACGGTATCCAGGTGTCCTATCAACAAGATATTCGGGCCTTTGTTGTTTAGCTTACGGGCGAACAGATGTCCTGCCCTGCCCATATCCGCCGGCATTTCGATCCATTCTGTTTCAAGGCCAAGCTCATCGAGTTCGCGCGCCATGACCTTGCCAACGTCGCGGACGCCCTGCGGATTCATAGTGCCGCTGCCGATATTCACAGTTTCTTCCAACAGATCGATCGCCGATTCATAGTTGGCATCGATCCAGTCGACCATGCGCTGTTCGTGGTCGTTGAGCCCGGCTGCATTTGCTAATGTGAAGCAGAAAACTGCGGCGGCGGCGATGAAAGTTCTAATTTGATCTCGGCTTTTCATTTTTTTCCTTAAGGGCTCTACACTTTTATGAATATCCTGTGAGCATAAAGTATCCAGGCAATCCCTAACAACAGGAGCACATGGGTAACTGCGTGTGCCAGGGACGCGTTGAAGGGAGATGCAAATGCAGGCTCGAATACAGATTGCCAGAGCCACTTCTGCAGTCCCGTGACATTAAAAGTTCTGGCTAGCAGACCAGACAAGGTAAAAACAGCGATAGCATTCATGCCAAACACGATGAAAGGCACGGTGCCCCATTTGTGGCCCTTGATATCGACCCACCAGTACACCACCGCAAACAGTAACAACCCAATGCCGCTGGTGTACAAGACATAGGAACTTGTCCAAAGCTGCTTATTGATCGGAAACACGGTATCCCAAACAAGCCCGAGCACAAGCAGCACGGCGCCAACAACCATCATCCCGGCAACCTTTTCGTATTGGTCTTTGTCGGTGCGTAACCACGCGCCCGCCAGGATACCGCTAATGCAGGTTGCGATGGCAGGAACCGTACTCAGCAGGCCGTCCGGATCCCATGTTTTGGACTTCGACCACAGGTGTGTGCCCAGCAAACTTCGATCCAGCCAGGCGCCGAGGTTCGTGGACGGGTCGAGATTGGGCGCGTACCCCCCTGGCACCGGCACCAAAGTCATGAGCCCCCAGTACGCCAGCAAACACGCAATCCCGGCCAGCAGTAGCTGGCGCGGGTTCAGCCACAGAAACAACAAAGCAGCGGCACCGTACACCAGGGCAATTCTTTGCAGTACACCGGGGATGCGAAGGTTGCTTAAATCGAAACAAGGATAGGCGGACAAGAACAAGCCGATTGCAAATATTATGAGGGACCGCCGCAAAATTTTTCGTACCAGCAACGCGCGGCTTACGCCCGCCTCCCGGGATGAACCAATAGCGAATGTAATTGCCGCACCGACAATGAAAAGAAAAAACGGAAAAACCCAATCAGTCGGTGTCGCACCGTGCCAATCAGCATGCTGTAACGGTGCGTAAACAGCGCCCCATGAACCCGGGTTATTAACCAGTATCATGGCCGCGATCGTCATGCCGCGATAAACATCCAGGGAAACAAGACGGGTTTTGGTATCCATACTGAAAGTATTCGGACTCAGTCTTTACGTCGCTTGCCGCCGCCGCTGCGCTGCGGCTTGCGTTTCTTTTTCCCGGCCGTGGACTTCGGCCTGCCGCTTTTCTTCGGCGCCGTTTTTGTCTGTTTATAAAGCGAGATCTGCAGCGGACGGCCGCACACCCTGGCTTTCTTCAAGTCCATGAAGATGTCTCGGGGCATGCCGACAGGAAGGTCGACAAGGCTGAACTCAGCGTCGATTTCTATATGCCCGATATGCTCGCCGTCCAGTCCGGCCTCATTCGCAATTGCACCAACAATATTTCCCGGCTTCACTCCGTGAGAATGGCCGACAGCAATCCTGTAGCGCTCCATCTCCACGCCTGTTTCGGTCCGCGCTTTATCACGCTTTTTACCGCGCGGCGACTTCTTGCCCTCTTCCCTGGGCTTCGCTTTATCCGGACTGAGTAGCATCGGCTTATCGCCAATCGTCATTTGCGCCAGCGCCGCGGCGATATCCACCGCAGGCACATCATGCTCCTGCCGATACTGTTCTATCAGGCTCTGCATGAACGCCAGTTCACCAGCGGCCAGCGTGTCGCTGATTTTTTGTTTGAAGTCGGCAATACGTTTGTTGTTAACGGTTTCCGTTGTCGGCAGTACGAGCGGCTCGATCTTCTGTCTCGTCGCCTTTTCAATGGCATATAGCATTCGTCGTTCGCGCGGTGCGACGAAGAGAATTGCATCGCCCTGACGACCGGCTCTGCCAGTACGTCCAATGCGATGAATATAGGCTTCGGCATCATAAGGAATGTCGTAGTTGACAACGTGACTGATGCGATCGACATCGAGACCACGAGCAGCAACATCCGTCGCGACAAGAATGTCGAGCGAGCCCTTCTTTAGTCGGTCGACCATTTGCTCGCGGTGATTTTGAGCCATATCACCATTCATCGCCGCAGCAGCATAACCCCGAGCCTCCAGCCGCTCAGCCAGTTCGGTGGTGGCAGTTTTGGTGCGTACAAATATCAAGACCGCGTCGAGCGGCTCAACCTCCAGTATCCGCGTGAGTGCTTCGAGCTTGTGCAGCCCACTAACCTGCCAGTAGCGCTGCCGGATAGTCTCGGCTGTCGCAGTACGCGCCTTGATTGAAATTTCCTGGGGCTTGTTCAGGTGCCGACGTGCAATTCGTTCAATCTGTTTAGGCATTGTCGCCGAGAACAGTGCCATCTGACGTTTCTGTGGTAGCTGCTCCAGGATCCACTCGACCTCGTCGATAAAACCCATGCGCAGCATTTCATCTGCCTCATCCAGAACCAGGGCTTGCAGGCCGTCGAGCTTCAACGTGCCCTTGCGCATGTGATCCATCAACCTTCCGGGCGTGCCAACAACCACCTGAACTCCTCGCTTGAGCTGGCGAATCTGCCCCGAGTACTCCTGCCCCCCATAGACAGGCAGCACGTGGAACCCTTTGATGTGCGACGCGTAACGCTGGAATGCCTCGGCGACCTGGATCGCTAACTCCCGCGTCGGCGTTAAGGTCAGTACCTGTACCTTTTTGTTGTCGATGTCGATGCGGGAAAGTAACGGCAATGCGAATGCCGCCGTTTTGCCGGTGCCGGTCGGAGCGTGCCCAAGTAAATCGAGGCCTTTCAGCAAATGCGGTATCGCCTGGCTTTGAATCGGGGTCGGCGTTTCGTAACCCAAGTCATCCAACACCGTGAGCATCTGCTCCGATAGCTGCAGATCGCGGAAGCTGGTTACTCTGGGCTTGCCTTGAGGTTCGGACATTTGATGGACTCTGGTTCAGATATGGCTGTTCGTTTAAGCTAAGATCGACCCTAGCCCAGCAAAGCCGCCAACAATAATAATCATTATGACTGAACCCGGGAGCCAACAAGGATTTTTCGCCGAACTTAATCGGCGCAATGTGTTTCGGGTCGGTATCGCCTATGTATTGGTTGCCTGGATACTGTTGCAAATAGCCGATGTGCTTTTCCCGGCGCTGACCTTGCCTGACTGGACTACCAGACTGGTTGCCGGCCTGTTACTGCTCGGGTTTCCGTTGGCATTATTGTTCGCGTGGGCTTTCGAATTGACCCCCGAGGGGTTGAAACGCGAGGCGGAGGTGCCCAGAGGCGAGTCAATAACACATAAAACCCGCCGCAAACTTGATTTCGTTGTGGTCGGCGTTTTGCTCGTGGCCCTTACATTGTTGATGCTCGACAGGTTCGTCTGGCAAGCAGGCGACGACGCCTCGGGCAATGTCGCTATCGAAACCAGCCAGGACAAGTCGATTGCGGTCTTGCCGTTTGCCAACATGAGCGATGATCCGGCAAATGAATATTTTTCGGACGGAATAACTGAAGAGCTATTGAACCTGCTGGCGAAAGTACCCGAACTTCGCGTGATCGGCCGGACCTCGTCTTTCCAGTTCAAGAATAAGAATGAAGACTTGCGAGTCATCGGCGAGAAACTCGGCGTCACGAATATTCTCGAAGGTAGCGTGCGGAAATCGGGCAACACGGTTCGGGTGACGGCACAGCTCATAAACTCAAGCGATGGAGCGCACCTCTGGTCGGATACATTCGACAGAGACCTGGACGACATATTCAAAGTGCAGGATGAAATCGCACGATCGGTAGTCCAGACTCTGAAAGTAAAACTCCTTGGAGCGGCGATACCGCAGCGAAAAACCCCAACCGTTCGTGAAGCCTATGATCTTTTCCTGAAAGGCCGATATTTCTATCTTCGACTTGGCGCAGAGGAGATGGCGAAAGCAGAAGAGTACTTCGAGAAGGCGCTACTACTGGATCCGCAGTTGGCGCCAGCCTGGGACGGGCTCGCGGCAGTCTACATTCGTCAAATACTCAATGGGGCTATTCCGCCGGAGCAGGGGCAGGTGTTGGCGTGGGATGCGCTAAATCGTGCCATCGAATTGGATCCGACACTCGCCGTCACACATTATCGCGTCGGGTTCATTCGCATGATTTTCGACTGGGACTGGCCGGGGGCAGATGACGCTTTCGCAAGAGCTCTGGCAATTGACCCTAACTTTCCCGACGCTCTGAGTGGTACCGGTTTGTTGAAAGTCTTACTTGGTCAAAACGATGAGGCGATCGACTTCGTACATCGCAGTTTATTGGTAGACCCGCTGAGACCATCAGCGGAACACAATGTCGGTTTCGTCAATTACCAGAGAGGCAATTATTCACTGGCAATTGATGCATTTCAAAATGCCCTGGATATGTCAGGGGGGACATACACGCGCGGTAATTTCTACCTCGCCCTGAACCTGCTTGCTGAAGGCAAATTTGAGGAAGCCCTTGAGGCAAACGAGAAGGAAACTGGCGAACAGTGGAGACTGGCCGGACGCAGCGTTATCTTGCACGCCCTTAACCGCGCTGATGAGTCTGATACGGCGCTTAAAGAAATGTCAGAAAAGTTCGCGGACAAAGCAGCGTTTGTCATCGCCAGCGCTCACGCCTATCGCGGCGATATAGAAGAGGCTTTTGACTGGTTGGAACGAGCTTACGAGCAACACGACCCGTTGATATCGTGGATCGCTCAAGACCCGCTGCTGCAAAACCTGCATGGTGACCCACGCTACAACGCAGTACTCATGAAGCTCAATCTGTTGCAATGAACAGAGAGGGCTCTGCATAGAACCCTCTCTATCCAGTTATTTGCGAGCCCGAATGCCCGCTCAACGATTCCCACCCTTGGACTGCCGGTGCTCACTTCTTCTCTCGCGCACGGCCTGGCGGTCTTCGGCGGACATGCTTTCCCAGCGATTGCGGCGTTCCTCGAGGCGTGCTTGCTTACTCACCTGGCGTTTCTGGCGCGCCGCCTGACGCTGCTCGTCCGACATGTTTTCCCAGCGTTCGCGGTTTGCCACTCTTCGCTCTGCCTGTACCTGTTGCCGCTGTTCGCGCGCCGCCTGGCGTTGCTCGTCCGACATGTTTTCCCAGCGTTCGCGGTTTGCCGCTCTTCGCTCAGCCTGTACCTGTTGCCGCTGTTCGCGCACTGCCTGGCGCTGTTCGTCAGTCATATTCTCGTACGCTTCGCGCCGTTGTTCGCGCATGGTTTCGCGTTGCTCGGGCGTCATCTCTCGTGGGTTTACGGGAGGCGCATCCTGAGCCAGAACTGCCCCGGCCAGGAACAATGACGTCAATGTGACAATAGTGTTGGTTTTAAGGTGCTGCATCGTAGTTCCTCTATTTCCTCTGTGCGTACAGGTATAACGCCGTAACTCACTGTGAGTTGACACACCCCAGCTGATGCCGCGAGCTCACAACTTTGTTATGATGCGCGCGCTCCAGCGAGCGATTAACCCCCGCATTCCCTTATCTGTCAGGTACTTACTACCTGATTATCGGAGCTTGCGGGCCTCCGATTTAGCATTAATACCCGGAATACAGCCTTGATATCTACCTCTAATTTGTCGATTCAGTTCGGCGCCAAGCCCCTGTTTGAGAATATTTCCGTCACTTTCGGCAACGGCAATCGCTATGGCCTGATCGGCGCGAACGGCTCCGGAAAATCTACATTGATGAAGATTCTGGCGGGTCAGCTCGAGCCCACTACCGGCAATGTAGCAACCGATCCCCATGCACGAATAGGCCAGTTATCGCAGGATCAGTTCGGCTATGAAGAGTACCGGGTGCTCGATGCAGTGATCATGGGCTACGACAGGCTGTGGCAGGTCATGCAGGAACGCGACCGACTCTATTCGCTGCCCGAAATGAGCGACGAAGAAGGCATGCGCGTTGCGGACCTCGAAATTGAGTTCGCGGAGATGGACGGTTACTCGGCCGAGTCCCGAGCGGGCGAATTGCTGGAAGGCATCGGCATTCCTGTCGAACAACACCAGGGCCCGATGAGCGCAGTAGCGCCCGGCTGGAAGCTCAGGGTGTTGCTCGCCCAGGCGCTGTTTTCCGACCCCGATATTTTGCTGCTCGATGAGCCGACCAATAACCTCGACATTAATGCCATCCGTTGGCTGGAAGAATTCCTCGAAACCAGCAAATCCACGATGGTCATCATTTCGCATGACCGCCACTTCCTGAACACCGTGTGCTCACACATGGCCGATCTCGACTACGGCAAGCTACAGGTATTTCCTGGCAACTATGACGAGTACATGACGGCAGCAACGCAGGCTCGCGAGCGCGTGCAGGCAGACAACGCCAAGAAAAAAGCCAAGATGGCGGACCTGCAGGCATTCGTCAGCCGCTTTTCGGCGAACGCGTCCAAGGCGCGCCAGGCAACATCACGCGCACGGCAGCTCGAAAAAATTCAGCTCGAGGACATCAAACCCTCAAGTCGTGTTAGTCCATTTATCCGCTTTGAACAGGAAAAGCCGTTGCGGCGCATTGCTGTTGAAGCAATGAATATCAGTAAGGGCTTCGATGCAGGACCTTTGTTCGAGAACCTCAACCTCACTATCGAAGCTGGCTCGCGAGTCGCAATTCTGGGGCAAAACGGCATCGGCAAGACGACGCTCGCCCGTTGCCTGTTGCAGGATCTCGACGTCGACAGTGGCGACATCAAGTGGGCGGAGAATGCAGAGACAGGATATTTTGCACAGGACAACGCTGCTGAATTTGAGCAGGACATAAGTTTGTTCGATTGGATCACGCAGTGGCAACCGCCTGGCGCGCCGGAGCAACTGTTGCGCGCAACTCTCGGGCGGATGCTGTTCTCGAGGGATGACAGCGAGAAATCCGTGCAAGTGGTATCAGGCGGTGAGGAACGCCGACTGATGTTCGGTAAATTGATCCTGCAAAAACCGAACGTGATTGTAATGGACGAGCCAACGAATCACCTCGACATGGAATCTATCGAGGCGCTGAACCTGGCCCTGGAAAATTATCCCGGCACGCTGATTTTCGTCAGCCATGACCGCAACTTCGTTGCGTCGCTGGCTACTCGCATCATCGATATGACGCCCGATGGAATTGTCGACTTCACCGGCAGCTACGATGAGTATCTTGACTCTCAACTGATGAGCGAGAAAACACGCGTAGCCTGAAGCGGCAGTTCTACTTTCTCACTCTGGCGCGATACTTGCGGCCCTTGATAGGCCGGTTGGACAGTTGTCGCAGTGCCTTTGTGACGTCGGCATTTCGCACTGCGACGTAGCTGCAAACGTCGAACAAGTCGATCGAACCGACCGCCTCGCCGGGCACACCGCCCTCAGCCGTAAGCGCCCCCAGAAGATCACCAGGCCGTAACTTGTTCCTGCGTCCGCCGCTGATTTGAATTGTCGTCATCGCAGGCAGCAAAGGATCGGCCGATCGGCTCACATCAGGAATTCCGCGGTGCTGCAGGTTCGCGTCGGGCAACAACTCTTCAATACCCTGCAGTCGCCACTCTTCCCGCGGCTCGACGAGGCTGACGGCCACACCTGCTTTACCGGCACGCCCGGTGCGTCCAATCCTGTGCACATAAACATCGGCTTGTTTGGGTGGCTCAAAGTTGAATACGGCGTCGAGATCTTTCACGTCCAGGCCGCGCGCCGCAACATCCGTGGCTATCAGCACGCTCGCACTTCTGTTAGCGAAGCGCACCAATACCTGCGTACGCTGGGACTGGTCCAGGTCGCCGTGTAATGCGACCGCAATGATCTTCTGCGACTGCAAATATGCCGCCACGTCTGCGCAGTCGATCTTGGTGTTACAAAACACGAGATTGAGCTCGCCGCCCCAGGCACGCAGCGCCCTAACCAATTCGCTGCAGCGATTCTCCCGTGTCACCGAACACCAGTACTGCGTGATCTGCGCGGGTTGCTCGTCGTCCGTGACATCAACTCTCTGCGGGTTTCGCTGTACCTTTCCACTGATCGCAGCAATGGCCTTTGGATAAGTGGCACTGAACAAGAGGGTCTGGCGAGCCGCAGGTACATAAGCAAGAATCGCATCGAGCTCATCCATGAACCCCATGTCCAACATGCGATCCGCCTCATCAAGCACGAACGTCTGCAAACTCTCCAGGGATAAGGTTCCCTTGCCCAGATGCTTGAGTACGCGGCCGGGCGTGCCAACGACGATATGCGGGTGATGTTGTAGCGATGCGATTTGCGGCCCGAGCGGCACGCCACCGCAGAGAGTCAGTATCTTGACGTTAGCGACTGCACGGGCGAGACGGCGAATTTCTTTTGCAACCTGGTCCGCCAATTCTCGCGTCGGGCACAACACCAGTGCCTGGGTTCGAAATGACGCTGCGTCCAACTTGTTGAGCAAACCCAAACCGAAGGCCGCCGTCTTGCCACTTCCGGTTTTGGCCCGAGCGAGAACATCTTCCCCGGCGAGAATCTTTGGCAAAGTATGAGCCTGTACCAGTGTCATTTCGACATAGCCGAGATCGGCAAGGTTGCCAAACAACTCCGATCTTAGATTGAGCGTGTCAAATGCGGTAGGGTTAGACATAGGGGCGCGAGTATACGCCATTAAGGAGGCTCCCCATTAAAGCCGCGAATGACAGACATTTAACGATCGCCGTCATGCTACTGCTCGCGATCCTCGTCGCAATCACCACGCATGCTGCAGACGAGACCGGTCTCGCAACCTCCAGGAACATTCCAGAGTCACCCATCAGTTACTCGATCGAGGTGACATTGAATCCGCAAACGCGCGAACTCGATGGCCACGAGACCATTACCTGGCGCAACACGCTAAGTACGCCCGTCGCGTCGATACCGATGCACCTTTACCTGAATGCGTTCAGCAATGAAGCGTCGAGCTGGTACCGGCACACAATGAGTGCACGTTTCCAACTGGACACGCTCCTCGAACGCTTTGACGACCCCTGGGGCTGGACCGAGCCGCAGAGCATTCGCCAGGGCGGTGCGGAACTGGAGTGGCAAGCCATTGCGCCCGACGATGGTAACCATCTCGACCGCAGCCTGATCGAAGTACAGCTCGCAGAAGCAATTGCTCCCGGCGAGACGTTGGTACTTGACGTCGACTGGATCAGCCGCATGCCCGCAGCCGCCGCAAGAACAGGTGGTCACGACCGCTTCTTCTTCATCGCACAGTGGTTTCCGAAGATTGCCGGCGTTCGACCGGAAGGCACCTTCAACCGACACCAGTTCTTCGGCCCTACAGAGTTTTACGCGAACTTTGCAGATTTCGATGTGACGATGGCTGTACCGAAAGGCTGGGGCATCGCTTCCACGGGCAAGGGCGAGCACCTGCGTGTTGACGGCGACGTTGACTGGCATCGCTATCAGCAAAAGGGAGTTATAGATTTCGCCTTCACGGTGGGTGCGGACATGGAAGACTTCGTCACACCGCACGAACTGGTGACTGGCGGTATTGTGCAGATTCACGTTTTTCAACCGAAAGGCAGCGCGCACCAGGTTCCGCGATGGACTGAGGCGGTTGCCGCATCTCTCGATACCATGTCCCGGCGCGTCATGCCCTACCCTTACGAGACCGTCACTGTTGTGCTGCCTCCGAGAAGCGGCCTGCGAACCCTCGGCATGGAGTACCCGACTTTTTTCACCGGTGGAACCGGTGGCAATTTTTGGGACAACTTCATAGCGAAAGATCTGCGCTTGAACGAGTCGGTCATCGCACACGAATTCGCTCACCAGTACTTTAGTGCACTCGTCGCAACCAACGAATTCGAAGATGCCTTTATGGACGAAGGCATGACCGAGTACTGGGGCCAGGAAATCATGACTGATACCTGGGGTGAAGAATCCGGCAACGGCTACCTTTTCGGTCGCCCGCTAAACGTCTATTCGTCAAACATGCGCACGCGCCCGGTAACGACCAATCAGCCCGCCGTTTGGTCCGGTCCTTCTTTCCTCGTACGCGGCTACAGTGGTGGCGCGCAATTTTACGACCGCCCGGCGACAACGTTCCAGACGGCTGCGAAGTTATTTGGCCACGGTGTTGTCGATGCAATCTTCGCAAGGTACACACAACTATGGTCATTCAAGCATCCGCGCGTCGAAGACTTCTGGGCCGTGGCCGAAGAAGTAGCGGGACCGAATGTCGCCGGGATGCTCAGGGAGGCCTATCTTCACCCGACTTTCCCGGATTACCGGGTTACCAGCACCAATTCGTCTCGTTATGAACCACCACGCGGTTACGTTCACGAAGGCGACGAGCGAACCTATGTCGACAGCGACTGGGAGGGCGACGAATTGCTTGGTCTCCACGCTGCTGCTTATGAGTCGGACGGTCAGGTACTGGTAGAAATACTTGACCCCGGCCACACGCGGCAAACCAGGACGATGGGGCGGATTGAACGACGAGCCATCCAGCCACGTCTTGAAACAACGGAGGAAGGCCTCGCCGAAGACGACGAGGTGGAATACTACATATCCGAGGCTCACATTGCCGGCCCGGACTGGGATCACTTGCCGGTTACCGTCGAACTTCGTTTTTCGGACGGCGCAGTGGTTGTGGATGAATGGGACGGCAAGGGCGTTTACCGCGTATATCGGGTTGTCCGTGCAGCGCAGCTCGACGCTGTCGTAATCGACCCGGACTACAAAATTCGGCTTGACGTCGTTCCGGTTAACAACGGCTTGAGGCGCGAACCTGAAGGTGAAATACCGAACAGCTGGTCGCGCTGGTTAACCGGCGCCTACCAACTAATCGCCGAAGGAGCTGCATCATGGCTTTGATGCACAGCGTGGCGAAAATTATTCGACCAACAGCAGGTACCGGACGGGTCATCCTGTCACGCTGGGTTCTTTATGTTGTTGCGATGCTTCCAGGCCTCGCCGCAATGTCGCGACATCTCGAGCAAACGGTCGGGCTTCGCCCCTGGTTTGAGGATGTCGAAATGCCGCTTGGCATGCTTGGCTTCAGGTTCGTCGCAGCAGAGCTATCGGGGGGCATGCCACTTCTCATACTTGGCGCATTCGCTGTCTGGATATTGCAGCTGGTGTGGCTTGCTGGTGCCGTGCAAATTTTTAATGCGTCGAGATTCGATGTACCGCGAAAGGTTTTTGC
The DNA here is from genome assembly GCA_024640305.1 of Gammaproteobacteria bacterium. Classification (GTDB taxonomy): domain Bacteria; phylum Pseudomonadota; class Gammaproteobacteria; order Steroidobacterales; family Woeseiaceae; genus UBA1847. The sequence goes on along the minus strand of JAHEFG010000008.1, from coordinate 79,564 downwards.
GAACGGGTGGGTCTATCTTGGGCGTTACGTCCGCATTGCTGTTTTCTCCATCATTGTAATCGTCGCGTTCCACCTGGCCCTGAAATCTCTCTTCGACTCTCTGGCAACACGCGCGGAGCTGGAAGACTGGAGCGTTCAAAGGAGCTTGTTCGATCTTAACCTCTGGCGAGCCGCGCTGACGTTTACAGCCTTGACCCTTGTTGGAACATGCGCTTTTTGGGCCCGGGTAATTACTGTCGCCGACAGCAGGCGTAAGTTGCGACGCCTGCCGTTTCTGGTGCTACGCCTGTTCGTACGCCGCCCCGCCTCTGCACTGATTTTCCAGTTCGTGGCAATCGCCACCGTCCTTTTTGTACAAGCGGTCGCGCTGTGGTCGTGGCGCCAATCCGGTGGCGGGTTAGCATGGTTGGTGCTTTGGGCCGTGCTGCTGCTGGCCGCATCCTGGATCTGGCAGCTGCGCATTCGTGCAGCACTTGCGATCTGGCAGCAAGAAGACCTGCGAGAGACGAAAGACTGACCTGCTACTGCTGAACCTGGTAATTCTCGTCGAGTGGCGCCAGTCCAAGTAGCTCCCTGTCTGCATTGACGGACGCAAGCATCCGGGCCTCGAGTTCGACGTAACGAGGGTCATCGACCAGGACACGTAGCGCTGGTTCAACGTCTGCGGGTTCACCGACAGAGACCCAACCACCATCGATGGCAGCCTCGAGCTGCACGAAAGCAGTTTCGATATCGCCCGACAGGGCTGCGTGCGTAGCGAGGTTTAATGAAAAGACGAAATTACTGATGCCCTGCTCCGCCAGGCTGACAAGGCGCCGGTTAACGAACTGCATTGCTTCGTCGAACCTCGCCACATTGCCCGTGTTCAAGTACGCAATCGCAACCGCCTCCATGAGCCCCCAGCCGACCTCACCACCTGGATTTTCGCTCGCGAACGCAGACAGGCTCGGCCAGCGCTCTTCAAGGTAATCAACCACCTCCTGGTCGCGATTCTCTCTTAGCAGCAGAAAGAACAAATTGTCGGGGTCGCCACCCCTGGCCTGCTCATGCGCGAGCTCGAAAGCATCTTCGATTCTGCCGATTTCATAAAGAGCATCCGGCTGCCAGTAGGGCGAGCCCTCGGTTGTCGCGCGTTCAAACTGCCCTGTATTCATGAGCCCGAGGCTCAGAAAGACCCTGGCCACGCCGCTCATGTTGCCGAGCTCGCGGCGCTCTTCCATCACTTTGAGTCCTTCCCCGTAGCGGCCGGAGTACATGAGATTCGTGGCTCGAGCCAGCAGTAAATCCGGATTGTCAGGGTCGAATGCTTCGATGCGCTTGAGAAGTGCCTCGGCTTTGTCTTGACGCCCGAAATTGTTGAACATTTGCATGGCGTTGCTAAACGCCGGCCGATACAGCGGATCTCGCTCGACGAGATCTTCAATGATCTTCATCGAGCCAAGCACATCGCCTTGCCTGCGCAGCGCTATTTGTAGCCAGTTGCCTGCATCGATCAGGTTGGGGTTGATTGCCAAAGCTTTGGCCAAGGCATCTATTCCCGCTTCCGTGTCCTGGGGGCCGTTGATGTGGTACAGACCGAGCCCGGCCCAACCCTCCGCGAGATTCGGATCCAGCTGCAGCGCCTGGTCGAAATATCGCTTGGCGCGCCTGGCCGATTCATCGTTGGGGATCGAGCCGTATTGCCGGTCGGATAACAGCAACACCGCTATACCGCGCTGCGCGAAGGCTGGCGCATATCCCTGATCCATCTGGATCGCCCGGTCTAACTCGTCTACAGCGGTTTCGATTTCTGTACCGATGCGTGTATAGATGCGTTGCTTCGCCTGCAGGTACAGCTCATAGACTTCGGGGTTGGTGCGTTTTGCCTCCGCAACCACGACCTCCGCAGTAACAAGTTTGTTTCTCAACTGCTTGAGGATCTCATTCGCTATTTCGTCCTGAATCGCGAATACGTCGGTCAGTTCGCGATCATAGGTTTCGGACCATAGATGAAAGCCGTTGTCCACCTGGATGAGCTGCGCGGTTATTCGAACCTGCGCACCCGCCTTGCGTACCGAACCTTCAAGAATGTGATTGACGCCAAGTGCTTCACCAATTCGTCGTAAATCGTCATTTTGCCCTTTGAACGCGAAAGACGATGTTCGCCCCGCTACCTTGAGTTCTTTGACTGAAGCGAGCGAATTCAGAATTTCTTCCGTAATGCCGTCGGAAAAGAATTCCTGCTCCGCATCGGAACTCATGTTGACGAATGGCAACACTGCGATAGATCGATCGTTATCAATTTCCTCGCTTGCAACAACGGCATCTGGCTCTGCGACCACGACCGGTCTTAATTGACGTTCAACGAGCAACAATGCGACCGCGACAATCAGGAAACCGGTAATCACATAGTTCAGCCTGTGCCCGGTCGCGCTGGCAATGGATGCAGATCGATCGACTTCGGATTCCTTCTTGAGACCCTCCGGTGTCATCTCGAACACCCACGCGAAAATCAGCGCCGGAACCAGTCCAATAGCCAGGATGACAAAGATGAGTTTCGGCGCCCACCCCGGTAGCTCGAAGATGGGGGAAATGACGTCGACAATCTGCAGCAGCACCCACGATGCAACGGCATAGGCGATGCCTACGCGAAATACGTTACGACGACTGAGTTCCGTGTAAATCGACAATGAATGACCCCTTTAATTTGATGATAGCAATTCCGGCTTCCCGACGAGGGGAAAAGAACGCCTTACTCCGGCACCAGGCCGGCCTCCGCCAGTACATAATTATCCGGGTCAAGCACTTCGCTGACAATTTCGTTGACGGCTTCGAGCGTGGCAGCGCCGATGATGTCCTGCAACTCCTCTCTGCGCTGGTGAGTATGCCCCTGCACCCACCAGGCAGCCTGTCGCTGCGAACGCCTGGCTGCCGTTTTGTCGGTTCGGCTTAATTCCGCCAGGTACGACACCTTGACGCGCTCCAGTTCATCACTGGTCAGACCCTGCCCCGCCTTTCTAACCTCCCGGTCAATTGCCGCAAGTGCCGCATCACGTTTTTCGCCGGCCGTCGCCATGTATACATGGGTCAGCGGTTCGTCTCGTGTATCGGTTCCGAATAACCAGACTGAATAGGCAAGGCCTTCTATTTGCCGCAGCTTCCAAAGCCGGCCGGCCAGGTCACCGCCGATGGCTTTTTGTGCCAGTTGCCACAATACCCACTGTTCACTGAGCAGGTCGGGCGCAGACCAAGCCATGTAAAGGTTAGCCTGGGTCTTGCCATCCATCGGCACTGCGCGGCGCAACTTTGTCGAAAAAGGGGCAACCTTTATGTCCGCCTGCTGCGGCGCCCTGCCGCGAAGCTTTGCCAGCACCTCGAAGCCTTTACTCAGCGTTTCGGGCGAGGCTTCGCCGACGTACGCGACGGCGATCGCCTCTGCCTTGTAATAGTCCGACCAGAATGATTTCAGGTCTGCAGTATCCAGCGAAGCCAGGCTAGCCTGAGAGTCCTGAATGGAGCGACCATAAGGCGTTCCGGCATAAACCGTCTTGCTGAGCAAATCCCTGGCAATGGTGCGAGGCTGGTCCAGACCGCTTGCCAACTCGGCCAGCATTTCGTCGCGCATGCTGTCCCACCCCTGCTCTGTAAATCCTGGCGACGTCAGAATATGCGATAGCAGCTGCATAGCTTGCTCGGTCGAACCGGCAGGCGCCTGAAGACTGATAAAAGCACCGTCGGAGTTCGTGAAGGCGCTAAGACTGAAGCCCTGTTGGTCGAGATAGTTTTGCAACTCGGTTCGCGAATAGTCTTTTGTTTCGTTCGCCATCATCCTGACAACGGCTTCGGCCAGGCCGGCATCGCCCCCTGAGCGATCGCCTGCCCTGATTGCGATTGTGAAGCTTTCTATCGCGGCGCCGGGGCGAGCCTCTGAAATAAGCGTTGCGCCGGAAGACAGCACGCGTGACTCGGCACCAGATGCGCCAGCCGCCATCGCGGCCGCATTGTCGCGTACGTTTTTCTCAAAGTCCTCGGGGATTTCGCCCGTTGGAAATATCGACATCAGGAAAAAGTTCTTGGCTGAGAGATATTTTCTCGCAACTGTCTGAACGTCAGCCACCGTAACTTTCTCAAGATTCTCTTCGAAATCAGAAAAAAGTGTGTAGTCGAAATGTGCGTCGCTTTCCACCAGTTGCGACGCAACCTGGTACTGATCATCGAGTAATTGCCGATGACCTTTGAGCAGACGTTTGCGAGCGAAATCGACATCCTTAGCGGGAACCCCTGAACGACGAACCTGATCCGCAAGCGTCCAAATTGCACCAACAGCTTCGACTAATTCACCCGGCTCGGTCTCTCCACCTATCGACTGCCAACCTCTTGCATAACGCCGCGGCCATGCCTCAGCATCCACGTCGTCAAGAATTTTCTGTTCCGTGACCAACTGCGAGTGCAACAGCGATGTCTGGCTCCCGGTAAGGTACTCGGTAAGCAACAGGTATGGCAGGTAGTCCGGACTGCCCGCACGCGGACCTTCAAATGCGATCAGAAAATAAGCCTTGCCGACATCGCGCTCCTCGGTGACGAGGTTGATTCCAGGCTTCATCGAAACCGGCCGGTACGGACTGGCCGCCAATTCCGATTGCGCATGGCCGCCGAAGCGCGCTGTTACGGACTCAAGCACTGTGTCTGTATCGAAATCGCCAACTATCGCCAACGTAATGTTGTTTGGAACGTAATAGTCTTTGTAGTAGCGGCGAACACGCTCCACCGTTGCGGCCTGAACTGTTTCAATCGATCCGATCGTACTTCTGGAGTAATAAGTCTCTTCCGGATACATGTGATACGCCGCCGCACGGTATAAGTATCCATAGGGCGTATCGAGACCCGAACGCAGCTCCTCGAACACGGCTTTTTTCTCTGTCTCAAAGTCTTCACCGGAGAAATCTGCGTAGAACATCATCTGCTCGTGCCGTTCGAGCGCGGCATCGAGATCCACAGGCGAAGACGTTATTTCGAATGTGGTGTAGTCGTACCAGGTATGGCCGTTAAAATATCCACCGCGGCCTGCGACCCATTCTCCAATCTCATTTTTCGGGTATTTCTCGGTTCCCCTAAACAACAACAAGTGTTCCAGGTAGTGCGAGTTGCCGGCGAAATCCAAAGGCTCTGCACTGTCCCCGACGTGTGCACTCCACGTACTCGTGACGAGTGGGTTGCTGTGGTCTTCAACGGTTATTACCCGCATACCATTTTCGAGTATGTGCAGCCTTGGCGCCTGGATATCCTGGGCCAGGCACAATTGTGAAAACAGAATAAAAGCAGCAATAAACGTGAATGGACGTTTCATAATGTCTACCTTGCGTTGACTTCACCTGCCTTCAAATTGGCGTCGGCCAATTCACGACAGAGCTTTAGCCTGCCCTGTCAGGTACCGGAAAAGCCGCTCAATTAATCGTCGACGTCTTCCACATTGAGCTGCCCGGTCAGTCTGCGCCACACGTGTGACCACGAGACTCCGATCGCCAATACGATGGACAGACCAACCAGCAAGACCCATGTTACTGCTGACACCGATTCGAATTTCAACAAGCCAATGTCGATAAAGAGCCAGATAATCGCACTCAGTACGAGAACCGCCAATACTACGCCGAGCGTGCCCAACGCACGCCAGGTCGCAATCCAGAAAATAACCCAGCCAATAAGCAGCGCGGCAAGCAATAACAGGTGCAGAGGTCCGAACGTGCTCTCGGCAATCGCAGAATAAATCCAATGAAAGCCCGAGTGGCCACTTGGGTTGTAAGTCAGGAGTACGAGCACCAGCGCGGCGAGAAAACGCCACAAGAACCCGACGAAGGTCAAGCCACCGGAAATGTTATCTGGTTTGTTTGCCATATTGATTCTTTTTGGTTGCAGAAACCTTAATTCTACCGACTTAATTCCAATAGTTGTATGTGCGCCCGTATAATGTCCGCCTGACAACAGGAAAAATAACAAAATAATGTCGCTATTTGCCGAGTTAAAAAGACGAAATGTAGTCCGCGTGGGTGCGGCCTATGCCCTGATGGGCTGGGTCATTGCCCAGATCGCCGAGTTTGCATTTGAGAACTTCGGTGCGCCGGACTGGGCGTTGAAGTCCGTTGTCGTTGTGTTGCTGCTCGGACTGCCACTGGTCCTGTTTTTCGCGTGGGCATTCGAACTTACTCCCGAAGGAGTCAAGCGAGAGAAAGACGTTGATCGCAGCCAGTCGATAACCTCCCGGACCGGACAGAAACTCGACCGAGCTATTATCACGATTCTCGTGCTCGCACTGTGCTGGTTCGCGTGGGACAAGTTTTACACCACACCGGGCGTAGAGAGTTCTTCGGAGCCCGCGACCCTAGCACGCAGGAGTAGCGAATCACCGGATGATGACCTCAACACGTTATCCGAGAAATCAGTCGCTGTTTTGCCTTTTGTTGCCATGAGCAGCGGGCCCGACGACGAGTATTTCGCTGACGGCCTGACCGAGGAAATACTCAATTCGCTGGCACAGCTACCAGAGTTGCTCGTAACTGCCCGCACTTCGGCATTTTCTTTCAAAGGTCGGGACATCCCGGTTCAGGAAATAGCCACCGTGCTTGGCGTACGGCACATAGTAGAAGGCTCCGTACGCAAATCAGGCGAGCGACTGCGCGTTACGGCGCAGTTGATTCGCGCCAACGACGGTTTTCACCTGTGGTCCGAAACCTATGACAGCACATCAGCGGACACGATTACCGTGCAGGAAAACATCGCCGAGAAAATTGCTGTCGCGATGGACATCGTACTGGACGAGCGCAAGCGCGAAGCGATGCGCCAGGCCGGCCTTCGTGACGTAGAAGCATTTACGATTTACCAAAAAGGGCTGGATGTCTACAACCGCGCGCATGGCGATATGGATCAGATGACCGGGTTAAGGCAGGCGAATGCATACTTTGAGCAAGTGATGGCGCTGGTACCGGACTTCGGGCCGGTTTATGTCGAGCATTCTGACCTGTTTGTTCACATGCTCAACGATGCCGCCGTCGGCAGGACTGGCGTTGGTGTAACAGATGAAGACCTGGCCAACGCCTACCCATCTGCAATTGCAGACTACGAAGCTGCCGTGCTTCACGCGCGCACAGAGCGAATACGCCTCCTTGCTGAGCTTGACCTCGCGTTTATCAGCGGCAATTGGCGCGGCTTGAGCGGACGCGTCGAGCGGCTGCTGGCTGAGCCTGGCTGTTTGGGTGCTAACTGGATGCCGACGATAGTTGCGCTCATCGGCTACGACGAACAGTACCTTGAGCAGGTGAAGACCGAGCTTGCCTGCGATCCTCTGCGGTCGCTATCGTGGTTCATTGCTGCCAGGGCGACACTTTGGGCGGGCGATAAGGTTGAAGCGCTAAAGTTAGCCCGAGAGGGCGCAGAAACCGCTCCCGGAGCCTGGCTTGGCGGCATTCTGTTGCGGGCGCTGGTTGCGAATGGCCTGTATGACGAAGCCAGACGGGAGATCGGCACTTCAGTGCAAGACAGCGACATGGCCTTGATTTTTGAAGCGATGATCCTGACGCATCAGGGCGACATGCCAGGGTTTGAAAAAATTGCGAAACAGTACGCCGCCGCCCCAAACGCCGACCCTTTCTGGGACCTGGAGTTGTATGCCTGGAGCGGCCAAAGAGACGCTGCTAACCGCAGGGCTGCGGTTATCGACGAGAATCCTTTCGGCCCTTTCGTTTTGGTGCAACTAATACATTGGTGCGCCTGTGGCGCACCCTGGGATCTGGAAGCGACGCCCAACTTCGAAGCCAGAATCAAAGACTACAATATGCCCTGGCCTCCGCCTTCCCCTATGAAATTTCCGTTGAAGGATTGGTAAGTTCGCGGGACGCGACGCGTCAATTAAAAAGCGGCCCGCCGGGGGAGGCGAGCCGCCAGGTGATCATCGTATTTTAGTCCGGGGGGGGCTCGATGATCGTCTCACAGGTTCAGTTTTTTCAGGCCTCGGTATTACCTAGCCTCTCAAGGTTTATTTTCGCCGCGTAGATACGCGCGTTTGCGGCCAGCGCTTCAACAAAGTCCTGCCGAGCCAGTTCGACATCACCCATGGCCGCGCGCAACACGCCGCGGTTGGACAAAGCAAACGCCAGATACTTTTTCTTCGTCTGCTTCTGGAAAGACCTTGATAAATCGGACTGACGCACGACGCGAATCCTGCTTGCTTCTTCAATGGCGGCCTCGCATGCCAGCGAAGCATTATCGATATCACCGAGCTTCGTATAGGCAACACAGAGATTGGTGTTGTAAGAGAATGCATCAACAGCACCTTTTTTCTGTTTGATCTTTTCTACTGCCTGCTCATATTTGCCGGCAACGACATCTTCCCCATGGGCAAGATCTACCATCGTAATCATCGTGTAGACAGGCCCATCTTCGGCCGCGGCTGCGGACATGCAAAAGAGTGCCATAGTCAATGTTGCGATCGATCGCGGCGATGCCATGTTCGGAATAATGTTTCGCGAGTGATTCATAGTTTTTGCTCCAGGCGATTCCCATCAGGTGCGTTGACGATGCGCTTGTTTTATTTCGTCGCGATAAACGTTAGGGCCGCCAGGCTCGACATTCAAACGAAAAAAAATCTTCTGCTGGTTGAAAAAAATTCAACACTACTCGGCAAATGTCTGCACAACCCAGTCACGCAGCATTTGCACACTTTCGTTTTTCGCATCTTCATTTCCGCATACAAAATAGAACGCGTCGCTTATTTCGAGCTCATGTTTGAACAGTGGTACAAGCGTTCGCGAGTTGAGCATTGTGCTGCTGAGCCGAACTGGTACCAACGCCGCACCAAGTCCGCGCTGTGCCGCCCGTACAACAGCGATCATCGAATCGAGCCGCACGGATGTTGTCTCTTCAGGTAACTCGATACCGGCCGAACGCTGCCACTGATGCCATGCTTTCGGCCGACTCTCGTGAACGATTCGAGGAAAGTCACTAACGACCTTCTTCGCCTTGACCTTCAACCGGTCGCGAAACTCTGTCGAGGCCGCCGGGATCAGGCGCAAGGGGAATAGATGATCTGACTCCAGTTTCGCTGGTGCTGATTTGAATATCCGAATTGAAGCGTCGACATGGCCAGGATGTTTCTCGACCGATTCGTCACTGGTGTCGACCTTAATGTCGATCTCCGGGTGTGCCGCGGTAAACTCCCTGAGACGGGGCACGAATAGCTCGCTCGCAAAAAACGGTTGCACGGAGATTCGCAGCGTGCGGCGAGACACCACTTTTTTGTGCCGGGACGTGGCTTCGTCCAGCTTGATGATCAGCGGATTCACATCCTTATAGAGCGCCGCGCCCGCATCAGTCAGCGTCAAAGAAGAGCTGTCCCGGCTGAACAGTTTTTGACCGATCTCCTGTTCCAGATTCTTGATTTGGTGGCTTACCGCAGAAGCTGTAATGAAGAGTCTTTCGGCGGCTTCCCGAAAACTCTGGTAATCGGCGGCAACACAAAACATGCGCAGTCCACGTAGAGAAATATTTCGATTGCTAATTTTCATATCACCCGCATTGCACGAAACGTGCCAACGCTCATGTCACTCAGCCTCGTACATTTTCGTTGAGATTTGTTACTTCCTCATTGCAGTCCGGATAATGTTTTTCGAAGGATTGGCACCAAACTGGTTCACTGCGGCGCCTCGTCGCACTTTTTTTGCTCAGGCAAGATTTGAGTACATTCGAATACGTAGGGTAAATTGAACGCTTGCCGACAGGATCCCGCGGCTTCACCAGTAGCGAACCGCGCTGCCTGAGGGCGGTTGCCCGAGCTGCGAGGAAGGACGTAAGTTGACCGAATCGAAATATCCCCATCTACTGGCGCCGCTGGACCTTGGCTTCACTACGCTCAGAAACCGGGTGCTCATGGGCTCCATGCACACGGGACTCGAGGACGGCAACAAGCACGACCGCCTGGCAGCCTATTTCGCGGAGCGTGCCCGTGGCGGTGTCGGCCTGATTATCACTGGAGGCTATGCACCAAACCGCGCGGGCTGGGTAAAGCCCTTCGCTGGCAAGTTAACAACTCGCGGCGAAGCCACCAGGCATCAGCAAGTCACAAACGCCGTGCACGGAGAAGATGGCAAGATTGCGATGCAAATACTGCATGCCGGGCGGTACGCCTACCATCCGCTGTCGGTAGCGCCGTCGCGCATACGTTCGCCTATCACACCGTTTACGCCACGAGAGCTGTCATCTGCCGGTGTTGAAAAACAGATTCAGGCTTTCGTTCGCTGCGCCCAACTCGCACGCGATGCCGGCTACGATGGCGTCGAGATAATGGGGTCGGAAGGTTACTTCATTAACGAGTTCCTGGTAACGCACACCAATCAGCGCACCGACAAATGGGGTGGGGATTATTCACAACGTATGCGCTTGGCCGTCGAAATTGTCGAGCGAACCCGTGCAGCAGTAGGCCCTGACTTCATCATCATCTACCGTCTGTCGATGATCGACCTGATTCCCGACGGCAACAGTTGGGACGAGACGGTAACTCTGGCGAAAGCAATCGAGGCTGCAGGTGCCACGATCATCAACACAGGCATTGGCTGGCACGAAGCGAGGGTGCCGACCATCGCCACGTCAGTGCCACGGGGCGCCTTCACCTGGGTAACAAAGAAAATGAAACAGGAAGTGACCATTCCATTGGTGACTTCGAACCGAATAAACCTGCCGGACAAAGCGGAACAGATACTGTCCGACGGTTGCGCCGACATGGTTTCGCTGGCCCGGCCGATGCTCGCTGATGCCGAGTTTGTAAACAAGACGCGCGAAGGGCGAGCTGACGAGATCAATGTCTGCATCGCCTGCAACCAGGCCTGCCTCGATCACACCTTTGCAAACAAGATGAGCAGTTGCCTCGTAAACCCGCGAGCTTGTCATGAGACGGAATTGAACTACGTTGCGACAGAAACTCCGCGGCGGTTCGCCGTAGTAGGTTCGGGGCCGGCCGGCATCTCCGCCGCGCTCGTGCTGGCCGAGCGTGGCCACGACGTAGACTTGTTTGAAGCTGCCGCGGAGATCGGTGGCCAACTGAACATGGCCAAAGTGATTCCGGGTAAGGAAGAGTTCCACGAGATGTTGCGCTACTTCAAGCGCCAGATCGAACTGAAGAGTGTCAGCGTGCACCTGCAGACGCGAGTTAGCGCCGACGACCTGATAGCCAAAGCTTACGACGGCGTGATTATTGCGACTGGCGTCATACCGCGAGACCCGAATATCGATGGTCAGGAGCACCCGAAAGTGCTCAGCTACATTGATGTTTTGCGCGAGCGCGCCCCGGTTGGCAATCGAGTCGCAATAATTGGTGCCGGAGGCATCGGCTTCGACGTTGCGGAGTTTTTAGTGCAAGGCGGCAACTCGCCGACGATGCATCTCGATGAGTGGCTTGCCGAGTGGGGCGTCGTCGATCCGTCCGCAGCACGCGGTGGTATTGCTATGAATCGAACACCAGAAAAGCAACCCGCGCGTGAGGTTACGCTACTGCAGCGCAAGGCCGGCAAACTCGGCGCCAAGCTCGGCAAAACTACCGGTTGGATTCACCGCGCCACATTGAAGATGAACAACGTCCGTATGATCGGCGATGTTAATTACGAACGCATTGGCGACGAAGGGCTACTGATCAGCTACGGCGAGAAGCATGAGCACCCAACATGGGTCGAAGTTGACAACATTGTAATGTGCGCCGGTCAGCTCCCGTTGCGAGAGCTGCAGGAACCTCTGGATTCCGCCGGCGTTGCCACGCACGTAATCGGCGGCGCTGATGTTGCGACCGAACTCGATGCCAAACGTGCAATCGACCAGGGTAGCCGCCTGGCGGCGAGGCTTTGATGTCATGGGACGTTGGCGCCCACCTGCCCCACAGTCTTCGCCGTATATCACGGTGGCAGGCTTTACTGCTTTGCAAAAAGAGCTGGATGACATCTGGCTGCGCCGCCGCGATGTCGTAAAAGCTCTGGCGGAAGCAGCTGCTGAAGGCGACCGTTCTGAGAACGCCGAGTACATCTACCGAAAGAAAGAACTCGGTGGTTTGGATCGGCGAATACGATATCTGCAAAAGCGCCTGCCCATATTAAAAGTCGTTCGCGATACACCAAAAAATGATGCGATTTATTTCGGCGCCTTTGTAGAAGTGTGCGATGACTCTGGCGAAATTTTGACCTATCGAATCGTGGGGCCCGACGAGGCGGACGCGGAGAAATCGGCAATTAGCATGGACTCACCTCTTGCCAGGGCTCTGTTGGCAAAACACGTGGATGATGAAATCGTGCTTGAGACCGGGGAGAAAACTGTCGCGATGACGGTTGTGTCCATCACGTACTAAGGTTTGGTCGAAGCCGTAAAATTTCTACACAGTTCAGAACGGAAGAAGCATGAGAAAGCTACTTGTAATTATCGGAATCGTCGTACTGCTTGCTGCGGCGTTCATGCATTGGATTTTACCCGGCAAAGTCGAGCAGTCGATGAACATCAATCTGCCGCATAAGCCGTATGCAGTGAGCGAGGAGGCGATAAAACTGCACAACTCCTTGTTTGTTGCAGACCTGCATTCAGATTCACTGCTCTGGAAGCGCGATCTGATCAGGCGATCCAAAATCGGGCACATGGATCTGCCAAGGCTCCGGGAAGGTAACGTCGCATTACAGGTTTTTAGCGCAACAACGAAAAGCCCCACGGGGCTGAATTACGACAGCAATGAGCCTGACTCTGACAACATTACGCGACTTGCTATCGCTTCTTTTTGGCCACCGAAGACATGGGGCAGCATTTACGAACGGGCCGTCTATCAGCTTGAGAAGTTACACGACCTGGCTCGGCGAAGTGAGTTGACGGTCGTGACCAGCAGGCAGGAGATGCGCGGCTTTGTCGCGCGCAGAGAAGCTGGCGACCCTGTGGTTGCGGCCGTCTACCTCATTGAAGGCGCCCATCCGCTCGAGGGAGACCTGGAGAACCTCGATTCGTTGTTTGATCAGGGGCTCCGCATAATTGGTCTGACACATTTTTTCGATAATGAAGTGGGCGGTTCGTTGCACGGCATCAGTGATGAAGGCCTGAACGAATTCGGCAGCGCCGTGATCAGGCGAGCGAATGAAGTTGGCCTCATCATCGACATTGCCCACGCATCACCACAGATGGTCAGAGATGTGCTAGCGCTATCAACTTCGCCAGTAATTCTCTCTCATGGTGGCGTCAAGGGCGTCTGCGATACCGCCAGAAACCTGGATGACTCCCTCATGCTGGAAGTCGCCAGCAAAGGTGGCTTGATCGGTATCGGCTATTGGGATGCCGCGGTCTGTGACACCACGCCGCAAGGCGTCGTTCAGTCGGTTCGATATGCGATCGACCTGCTGGGAGCTGATCACGTTGCGCTCGGATCCGATTACGATGGCTCGACCGCCGTCACGTTCGATACCAGCGAGCTCGCAGTACTTACCGATACGATGCTAACGGCCGGATTTACGATTGATGAAATTCGTGGTGTGATGGGTGAAAACGTCAAGCGGTTCTTCCTGCAGTACCTGCCCGACGAATCCAGCCGGTGATTTCAATCTGGCTGTTTAAAAGTTATCGCCACCGAAAACCGTTAGTATCAAATTTATAAGAAGAATAATTCCTGGGGGTTCAACAAATGGCTGGTACTTTGGCTCTCTCGAACAGTCCGCGAGTTCGATACGCGACAGGTTCGATCATGTATTTCGCACAGGGCATTCCGCAGGGTCTGCTATCGATAGCTATACCGGCATGGCTCGCCACCGAGGGTGTTGGCGCTGCGGAAATCGCCTCCTATCTCGCCGTCATTGTGCTGCCGTGGGCCTTCAAACTGGTCACCGGACCATTGATGGATCGCTACGAGTTCCTGCCGATGGGTCGGCGCCGGCCATGGGTAATCGGCGCGCAACTCGGTCTGACGCTTTCACTGCTTGCACTCATGCTGGTCGAGCACCCCGCAGAACAGATCGGTATGTTGATGCTGATCGGCGCGCTCATCAACAGCTTTGCGGCAACCCAGGATGTCGCCGTTGACGGCATGTCAATCGACCTCACGCCAGTCAGGGAGCAAGGCCGCCTTAACGCCTTCATGAGTTTTGGCAAAGCCATCGGCTGGAGTGTTACCGCCGCGGCGTCGGGGGTGCTTATTACTATCTGGGGCTTGAAAGCCACAGCAATTATTGCGGCAATCGTCGCCAGCCTGCCATTAGTAACAATGCTCTTCATTGTTGAACGCGATGGCGAAAGGTCACTGCCGTGGACTCGTGGAAATGCGGCAACTGTACACAGCACCGATTCTTCTTTTGTAGCGGTGTTCAGCGGAATCAACAAAATACTCTGGGTTCGCAGCAGCATGGTCGTGATGGCCATCATGTTCTGCGACGGGCTGATTTACGGTTATGGTCAGGCGCTGATGCCAATCGCTGCGGTGAACTTGTTTGGCTACACGACATCGCAGTGGTCACAACTTGTCGCGATGATGGGATTAATCGGTGCCGTCGTCGCGCTCTCTGTCGGCCCACTAATAGACCGTATGGGAGCAAAGCGAATGCTGTTCCTGGCAACATCACTGGTCGCGATACACGCGCTTCTGATCTCCCAGACACAACACTTGTGGGAAGACACTACCTACGTGCGGGTAATGCTGTCTGTCTGGGTGATGATGCTGCCCGTGGTCATGGTCGCGGTCATAGCGCTAGCGATGGCGATCTGTTCCAGCACCCTCTCGGCAACGCAATTTGCAATATATATGTCGGTCGCGAACCTGGGCCATGCAGCCGGCTCGAAGCTTTACGGATCAGTAGCCGAACAGTCGAGTTATATGCAGTCCTATGCGTTGCTCAGCGTGCTGGCCGTGGTGCTGATTGTTGTCATCAGCTTTCACCGCCATCGCCACGAAACATCTCCATCGTCGGGAGGTGGCCGGAAAGCGACTCCACGTTACACAATTGGAATCAGTGGAGCAGAGGCCGGTGCCTTTTGGTCCGGTGCGATGCGATGCCCGAAGTGCAGAGCGGACATGGAACAAATCGAGTTCGAAGGCACCGAGATCGATCGCTGCAAAACTTGCAAGGGTATATGGTTTGACGCCGGCGAAATTGAACTCATGCGGGACAATCGCGTGGCGGTCGCAATCGACACCGGCGACGCCGGTGTCGGCAAACAGAGCAACGCCATTGATCGCTATCCGTGCCCGCGCTGCAGTGGAACAATGGTACGCGTGGTCGATCCGAAACAGCGACACATCTGGTACGAGACATGTGGTTCCTGCGGCGGGTCGTTTCTCGATGCCGGTGAACTGATCGATCTATCCAGGATCACGATTGGAGACTTCTTCAAGGACCTCGTTACGCCGGAACGAAAGTAACAGCTTTAACCGGCGCGGCTTAAATCACCCGAATCGATTGGCGCATCGATTGCGCCAATATCCTGTAAGGCGTTTTGCAGCTGCTGCCAACGCTGTTCGACGGTTCCTGTGAAGCCAACGGACATTCGAACCAGGCCGGCGCTAATTCCCGCGGAGGACTTGTCTTCATCCGTCATTTCGCTGGACGTGCTGCTTCCAGAACAAGACATCAGGGTATCGAAGTAGCCCAGGCTTACGGCCATGAAACCGAAACCGTATTGGTTCTGCAATACATCCATGAGCTCGTTCGCTTTTTCTTCGCTACCCAGGTCCAGCGTTAAAATGCCGCCGAAACCGTAATCTTCGCAGCGCAACTCGTTTAGCAGCTCGTAGTCGGCATGCCCCGGTAATCCGGGATAGACAACCGACACACCCAACGCATTCAGGCGCTCCGCAAACACCTGGGCTCGCACTGCGTGCTCTACCAGGCGCAACGCCAGATGCGGGATACGTAGGCTGATCTTGGCGGCGACAGTCGGATCCATGGTTGGCCCCAGAAGCATCAGAGGGCCGGTGTGCAGATCCATTAGCCCCTGGACAAACTCCCAGCTACCGCAGACCGCACCGGCGATGATGTCGGAAGCACCGTTGATGAACTTGGTCATGCTGTGCACGACAACATCTGCACCGAGTGCCGCGGGACTCAGGAGCAGCGGACTGAAGGTGTTGTCAATTACAAGTTGCGAATTGGCGGCATGCGCAATCTCCGCGAGAGCGGGAATATTGGCAACGCGCAACGTCGGGTTGGCGATACTCTCGGCGTACACAAGCCTGGTGTTGTCGGTCATCGCCGCTTGCACCGCTTCGAGGTCCGTTACATCAACAAATGTCGTGTGGATATTTGCTTTGGCTGGCAAGAAATCGTGTAGCAGCGCGTAGGTGCCACCATAGACCGTGTTGGAAGCGACGATGTGATCACCGGACTCGCACAATTGCAGTATCGCCGCCGATATAGCCGCCATTCCGCTGGCTGCACAATACGCAGCCTCCGTGCCTTCAATCGCAGCAAGCTGCTTGCTCAGCTGATACACAGTCGGGTTGAAGTGCCGGCCATACAGATAGCACCCTTGCTGTGCCGATATTCTGCCTTCAAACAGTTCCGGCATCGTGCCGGGCTTCATGACAGTGAACGTTGTGCTCGCTTCGACCGACATGTTGACGCCGCCATGCTCACCAAATTCATGACGTGCATTGGCTAGCCTTTCAATGGGGTTTTGTGTTGACATTGGATCGCCTCTAAAACGTCGCCGCCATACGCATCTGACATACGTTGTTGCCAGTTGTGGCTGTATTTAGAGAGTGTTAATCCCTATCGATTAATTGCAATAGGGGGAATTACACAGATAGTTTCAATCAACGCGATAGGCTTGCCCTTGCGAGATCGGTGCAATGCATCGTGCACCAAACAGCACGATAACGAACGTCTGCAGCCCGCCTATCTCCCAGCCTCACCTGGCGCGACGACGATGAATCTCGGCCCACCGAATGAGCGCTTCGCCAATAGCGATCATGGCCAGGGCGCCCGCCAAAACCGAGACCTGTACGCCGACACCCGGCGTATACAGAAACAGCAGGATCGACAGGGATAGTATGAGAATGCAGAGGTAGGCGAGCAAGATTGCGACCTTATTTCCGCCAGGCACCTTGTAGGGTCGATGGCGATCCTTATCAGCGATGCGCGACCTGACAAACGCCAGCAGCAGGCCAATATAGGGCAGCAGAAAAATCACGGCGCTGAAAGCGAACAGCGACCAGAACAGGTCTTCATTCGATTTGGATAGAAACCCGTAGAGCAACAGTGCAACAGTGCCAAAAACACCCATGGCGACGGCAGCACCAACTGGCGTGCCAAGTTTCTCGCTCTCAATGCCAAATAGCCGCGGCAATTCGCCTTCCTGCGCGGCCTCGGCTGCCGCGCGGTTACAGCCCAGCGCCCACGTAACTCCGTTCGAGAAAAACGTATAGAGGGCTGCGACACCGAGCGACATCACGAATACTCTTCCCGCTGTCCCGTAATCGAAGAACAGGTACAAGGTATCCATTAACCCTTCGACCAGGTCGATTTCACCCGTCGGCAATGCAGCAAGCACAGCGAGCGTGGCTGCCGTGTAAAGGACGATAATGATAGCGCCGGAAATAAAGATCGAGCGCGGCACGTCTCGTGCCGGGTCCACCATTTCTTCACTGCTGGCGCTCACCAGCTCGAATCCCAGCATGCCGTAGATTATTGTCGGAATGTATTGCGCACTCGCGCCCCAGTTCGGCCTTAACGTCTCCAGCGATATGACGTTAGCCATGCCATGGTCCTGCACGTACAGGATTGCACCGGTAATGATCGCGATGAAGACAACGATCTTGAGTACCGCTCCCAGATTCGGAATCCACTTGCCGATATCAAGCGTTACAGCATTTAGCCCCACCGTGACCCAGAGAAGAACAATTCCGATTGCGATCTGACCAGCCATCGACAGGTCTGGAAAAAACAATTGTCGCAAGACACCGGCGAACAGGATGAAAATTGCCGGGATCCAGACTGTTGTATTAACCCAGTACCCCCAGCTAACGCGCGAACCCCAGCGCCCACCGAACGCATTCCTTACCCACGCGTAGATCCCACCTTGCTCCGGGTAGGTACAACCCATTTCGGCGCAGATCATCGCGAACGGTACGAAGAAGATCAGGCCCAGAAACAGCCACCAGAACACACTTGATGAACCGATTGAAGCCGCTGCCGCAAGTGTGTCGAGGAGCAAAATTGCGGACACGGTAAACAAGACCATGTCAGTCTTTCTTAGTGTTTTATGCCGGATTACGTCGTTATTCATATCGCCCCCCGCGCAAGCTCGTGCAGCGCGTTCAATCAGAGGCTATCATCGTTCGATTAGCGATCGCTAACAGATCGGGCAATGACTACATCAACGAACGACATTCAGACCGGCCAGCTACGTGATCTTCTGCGGCGCGGGTTCCAGGCTTTGACCCAGGGTCAAATAGCACAAGCTGGTGAATTTTGCAGACAGGCACTGCAACTCAAGCCCGATCTTGTGGAAGGACATTTCCTTGTAGGGCTTATTGCTTTGGAGGCTAAAGACCGGGATACCGCGTTCAAGGCTTTTGCATCAGTCACCAAGCTGCAGCCAAATCATGCCGCCGCGTGGGCGCATCTTGGCAAGCTTTTCATGGGTGACGGCCAGGTCAATCGCGCCGATGCTGCTCTGTCGGAGGCCGTGAAACAAGAACCGGACGACCCGATCGTGCAGGATCTGATTGGATCCATCTATTCGTTAATGAGCGAGTATGGCCTCGCGAACGAGTGGTTCGAGAAAGCCGTTAGCAAGCGATCCAAGTATCCGCCCTTCATGCTCAACCTTGCCAATAACTATGTTTATGTCGGTCGGCTCCGTGAAGCGCAGCAATTACTTGAGCGGATCGTCTCGATCCAGCCCAAAAGTCCGCAAGCCCACTGGTCGCTCGCCAGCGCACGCAAGGCAAAAGACGACAGTCATATCGTCGCAATACGGCAATTGCTCGACGCCAAGGGCTTGGATCCGCGAGTGCAGGCGTTCTATTACTACGCAATTGGCAAGGAACTCGAGGACCTCGAGGCGTGGGACGAGGCGTTTGAAGCGTTCCGAATGGGTGCAAGTGCCCGGCGACAGACCGTCGAATACGATGAGGCAGCCGAAGTCGAGATGTTTGAGTTTCTCGAGGAAAACTTCGACTCTGCCTGGATCGAGGATGGCACGGGTCACGATTCGAATGCGCCTATCTTCGTGCTCGGTCAGCCGAGAACCGGTACGACCCTGATCGAACGGATCATCGGCAGCCATTCGCAAGTGCACTCGGCCGGGGAGCTACAACAGTTCAGTCTCGCCGCACGCCGATTAAGCAACCACAAAGATCCAAAACGTTTTTCGGTAGGGTTTTTCAAGGCATCGATGGAAATTGACGCCAACAAGATCGGCGCCTTGTACCTCGAGTCCAGTGAACGAATGCGCGGCAATGCGCCGCGTTTTGTAGATAAGCTGCCGCAGAATTACCTGTTGATACCGATGATAATCAAGGCGTTCCCCAATGCGAAGATCGTACACCTTACGAGAAACCCGATGGATGCCTGTTTTGCCAGCTATAAACAGTTGTTCGCCGACGCCTACCTGCACTCCTACGACCTGCAGGAAATGGCGAGGCATCATTGCCGCTACCTGCACCTGATGAGCGTCTGGCGGGAGCGGTTTCCCGGGCGGTTTTTTGACATCTCCTATGAGCAAACCGTGCAGGACCTTGAGACCCACGCGCGGCAACTGATCGAGTACCTGGAGTTGCCATGGGAGGATGCTTGCTTGCGGTTTCATGAGCAGGAAAAGGCTGTCTCCACAGCCAGCGCCGTGCAGGTACGAGAACCTGTGCATACGCGCTCTATCGACCGCTGGCGCAGGTACGAGCAGCAACTCGAGCCGCTGCGAAATGAGCTACGGCAGCAAGGCGTAGTAAATCTCTGAACAGGACTATCCCCTTACCGTTTTTCTCGCGCTATACTCAGCCGTAGCTACAAGAGCCGAAGATACGGCAATATCAGGCAGACCAAACAAAGTTTTAGGGGGATTCATGGAACGCAAAGATTCTGATCGCAAACAGTGCCATCCGCAGCGCACTGCGCTGGCGGTCGCGGTATCCGCTGCTCTGGTCGCCACGACCTTGAGTGCCCCTGCCAATGCGCAGGAAATTGATGAGGTCATCGTAACGGCTACCAAGCGAGCCGAGTCTGTACAGGACGTACCGCTGGCTATCACAGCTCTTACGGGCAACTTCATCGAAGACACGAACCTCAACGACGTGAAGGACCTTATATCCTTCACTCCGGGAGTGACCGGCAACAGCCAGGACAGCTTTATCGACGCTGTCAGCATTCGCGGTATTCGCACACAGGACTTCGGGGTTGGCGGTGACCCATCAGCCGCGATATTCAAGAACGAGCTGTATGAAGGTCGTAACGGCGCCGCGGTCACGAGCATGTACGATATCGAACGCGCAGAAATCCTGCGCGGTCCGCAAGGATTCCTTTTCGGCCGTAACTCAATCGGCGGTGCTATCAGCGTTCACACTCGTGACGCGGATCCCGACGCCGGCCTGTCCGGCTATGCAGACCTCGATGTTGGGGAGCGTGGCCACGTGGTCTTTGAGGGTGCCGTCAACGTTCCTGTCAATGACTCGTTTGCGATGCGTTTCGCGGGCTATTCCTCGCAGGAAGACGGCTTCGTTAAAAACTTTTTTGACCAACGAGACCTGATCGCACACGACAAACAGGCGCTGCGCTGGTCAACAGCTTACGAAAATGAGGGCTTGTCTGTTAAGACACAGGTCGAATATGAAACTCGCGAGCAATCAGGGTCTGTCTACCGCGCGATAGCCGAAGGCGACTATTGGGACACCTTGGTAGGAGTCTTCGGCGATGCCATCACTCCGCGAGGTACTGAAAGAGACGCTGATTCGGATCAGACGTCCGGCGATAACGACGACGCCGACATCCTGACCATCGGCGCGCGCATCGACTACGATTTCGAAAACTTCACGCTGACATCAAATACGGGTTACAAGGATCACGACTTCTTCTACACAGAAGACTATGACGGCACGCCGTTGGCAATTAACGATTACCACCAGGACCAGACAGGCGACTACTTCCAACAGGAACTGCGTCTGACATCGAACGGTGACGGACCGTTGTCGTGGTATGCCGGAATGTCCTATTACGAGGAAAGCATCGACACGCTCTTTGCCATGTCCGGCACCGAAGATGCGTTCTGTAATTATTACGGCAACTATTATTACCCTGGTGAGGGCATCACCGACTGCGCCAGCCTGTACTATTACTACGGTTCGCCCTGGACACCGAGTTCCGACGGCATGTTGACTGAGCCTGGTCGTGTTCTTGGGGAGTTCAGCGGATGGGCGGCATATGTCGATCTCACCTATGACGTTACTGAGAGCTTCGATGTCAGTTTTGGCGTTCGATACACGGACGACAAGAAAGACTTTAGCCTCAACGTGCCGACGCCGGAAAGTCAGTATGCGCCGGTGTTCGCATACGGCTTCACCACTGACGGACCGATCGAAACGTCTGATAGCTGGTCGGACACGCAGATTCGATTGGCAGGTCGGTATCAATTCGGTGAGAGCAGCATGATCTACGGGAGCTATACGGAAGGGTTCAAATCCGGCGGATTTGGCAGTTTTGCCCTCGTCGATGATGCCGGTGATCAGATTCCCTGTTGCACAACGGATGTCAGCCAGGCATCGGGGGCCCGGTCACGCGCCTTCCAGCCGGAAACGGTGGAATCCATTGAATTTGGCTACAAGGGACGCGTATTCGGCGACACGACAGACCTGAGCGTGTCCGGCTTCGTATACGACTACCAGGATCTTCAGATCAGTTTCTTCGATGCAGATACCGGTGCCAACACCGTAGAAAACATCGGTCAGGTTGATGGCTCCGGCCTCGAGGGTTCGATCACTTCGCAGATCAACGAGAACTGGAGTCTGTACCTGGCCCTGAGTTGGCTCGATACAGACGCTACAGGTCTGCAGCAAGTCTGCGACGGCGATACGCCAGACAGTTGCGAAGGAAGCTCGTTGTTCTGGGCACCGGAATGGTCGGGCGCGGCGGTAATTAGCGCCGCCTTCCCTGCCGGTGAAGGTGAAATAACAGGTAGCCTGGAAGCATATTGGGAAGGTGAGCGAGGCGGCGGCTGGGGCGCGTACCCCGAAACGATGATCGACTCAAATTCGATTGTGTCGTTGCGCGTCGGTTACGCTTCAAACGGCAGTTGGGCGGCCACCGCATACGTGGAAAACCTTACCGACGAGTTCACCTACGACGGTATGAATAACAACGGCGGTATCCTGCCATCGCAGTTCTTTGGTCACAGGAGGCCAAGGACTGCGGGAGTGCGATTCAGTTACGAGTGGGAGTAGACAGAGGTCTATCAGCCTGCTTGCAGCGCTGATGCTGGTCGCCGGTTGCGGCCATGCGGACGAGGCGTTGTCGGTAGGCGACTACAGCTGCGACTCTGTGCCGCGACCTGAAAACGTCAGGTTGCGGTTGTCCACTTTTTCCGATGACTGGTTTCAGGTATACGAGTCTGCAGACGGGGTCTACTCGATTGTCGAGCCCTATCAACTTCAGGAAACAATCTCGCACCTGATCATCGGCGAAGATCGTGCCCTGCTGTTCGATACGGGCGTCGGCCTGCTACCAATCAAGACTGTTGTCGAGCGCATTACAAGTCTGCCAATGATCGTTTTGAACTCACACACGCATTACGACCATGTAGGCGGTAACTGGGAGTTTTCTACAGTACTCGCCGTCGATTCCGACTATACGCGTGCCAACATGGACGGCTTCGACAACAAGCGAATCGCAGAGGATTTCCTGCCCGAAGCATTTTGCAAGGGCGCACCCGAGGGATCTGACCCGGCATCTTTCTCGACGAAGCCATGGAAGCAGTCGCGGTATGTGCAGGACGGCGAAGTGCTCGACCTGGGCGGCCGCAAGCTGGAGGTACTGCGCGTTCCGGGCCATACACCTGACGCCTTGGCATTACTCGATGTCGAGAATCGCCTGTTGTTCACAGGAGACTCCTGGTACGACGCCAGCTTGTGGCTGTTCGCACCGGAGACCAGCCTGCAGGACTATGAAGCCAGCATTTCCCGACTTGCGACGCTGGACGGCGAGGTCGACTTTCTCCTTGGCGCACACAACTCGGCGCGCGTTGATGCGGGTCGTCTGCAGGCCGTTGTCGAGGCGTTTCGCAGAATTCGCGCGGGCGATTACGCTGCCGAGACAGACGACTACAATCGATTGGCGATCGAAATCGGCGACGTGCGAATCCTAACGGCTCAACCAGCTCTCGATGGTAAGCAGGCGGACATTTCAAAAGGCGGCAGCGGCCTCGACAAATGGCCGAACTAAGATACGCGGGATGACGATTGAGTTTTCGCGCTCAGGATGACGCCCTGTTAATCCGCGCAAAAACGAAATAGAAGACGAGTCCTGCCGCAATCAAGCTGAGCCCGAAAAATCCTTCTACAGGCTTGTTGACGAGTACAAACCCTATCGCCCAGCCAGTGAGCAGCAGGTACAACAGTGGTGTCAGCGGATAAGCAAATGTGCGGTAAGGTCGCGGCAGATCCGGTTGACGCCAGCGCAGAACGAACACTCCGAGCACCGTGACGAAGCTGTTCAACGCAAGCGTAAAGCCGGCAAACACGAGGACGGACTCGAAGCTCGACGTCAAAATGAAGATCACCGCCAGCGTCGTCTGGGTGTAGATCGCGATCGCCGGGATACCGTCGCGGTTCGTTCGGGCCAGCAGGCTCAAGGCACGGAAATCCTCGCCGATAACCTGCAGAACCCGGGGGCCGGCTAGTGTCATCGCACTGACTGTAGAAATAAGGAGCGCGGCGAGCACCAGTCCTGTGAAGTTGCCGCCGGCCTCGCCGAACGCCGCGGTGGCGGCGATGTAACCCACCTCCACCTGGCCGCGCATGGCGTCTACCGGCGCAACGCTCAGAAACACAAAGTTCAGCGCCAGGTACAGCAGCATCACCACCAGCGTACCGCTGAACAGAATCACGGGCAGTGTACGCTGCGGATTCTCAAGTTCGCTGCTCAGGTACGTCGCAGCATTCCAGCCCGTGTACGCATAACTTACGTAGATCAGCGCCACGGCAAACTCCGGGCTGAATAATCGCCCGCCGTCGCCTGCAATCGGTTGGAAACTGAGCTGCGACGGCTCACCGACGAATGCCAGGGCGGCTACGCAGAAAACAACGATGATGCCAACCTTGAGGATCGTAAACAGTAGCTGTGTGCGTCCGCTGTTGCGGTGATTTGAAGCATGAACAAGACCGAGGAGGATAACCAGGCCGGCTGCGAGCGCAGGACGCAACCATGGCCAGGCGTTAGCGTCCAGCACGGAGGTTGCGTAGGCGGCAAAGGTCATGGCTGCCAACGCTGTCGGCCCGGCAAATCCGATGGTGGCCGATACCCAGCCGGAAACGAAGCCCGCGGACGGGTGATATATGCGCGAAAGAAAATTGTACTCGCCGCCTGAACGCGGCAGCGCAGCACCGAGCTCCGCATAGGTCATGGCCCCGCACAGGGCAGCAACTCCGCCGACAGCCCAGAGCGCGAGCAGCGCGAAGCCCGACTGGATTTCCAGCAGCTGGAATCCGAGACTTGTGAATACCCCGGTGCCAACCATGTTTGCGATCACGACGGCAGTAACAGTAGTGAAACGGAATGCACTTCTTCCGCCGCCGGGCGTCGCGCGACCGTGATGCCGTTCCTGCTTATGCATTCGCGGCCAGGCGACCCCGCAGGATTTCCAGTCCGACGTCAAAGTCCACCAACCTGTTCACTACGTAAAAAGCGAACATCGTCGTCAGCCAGTCTGCAAATTCCTGTCTGGATCCGAGGTGCTTACGCATGTTGATCATGATCCAGGAAAAATGCTCCCAGGTATCAAAGCAGGAATCGCAGCTACGTTGGATGCCCGTACAGCATCGACGGGTGGTCGTGAAGTCTGCGTTGATCGCCCGGAAATGCCTGTTGAAAGGCTTGCCGTTCTGTTGTCTTTCCTTGTTGCAGGTATTGTCGATCGTCAAATTGGTACAAACGTCGTATCCCCAGGTTTCACCGTCGAGGCGTCCGCTGGTAATTACCTTGTTCAGGTAACGGGTCGTATACATATGTTCCGGGTATCGCTCGATCATGCGATCGACTTCCTTTCGGACCGCATCAAAACCCCGGCTGAAATCCAGCTCGCCACCCAGCCTTGAAACGTCACTGTAGTAATTGAACAGCACGCGGTTACCGTTCGCTATGCACTTTTCTACGACACTCTCGATCTCATGTGCATGCCCGGGCGCGACTGTGTAGTACCAAAACGCTCTCGGGTCATCGCGGTAGTTCTGCTGTGCTATCGAGAACAAGTCTCGCTTGCCGTCCGTCCGCAACCTGGAATCCGTTTCCGTATCTCCCCAGATGGCAATGCCGAGCGGCATGTTCTCGAGTCCTTCGTACGGTATTTTTATTAACCCGTTAGTGGCGACATTCATCTTGAAGTTATCGTAGAGTTTTTTCAGCCGCCCCGGCTCGAGCGCCGGCTCGCCGCCGACTACCGTTACGAAATTCGTGCCACGCTCTTTTTCACTGCGCACCAACTCGTCGAAGGCGCGGTCGTCCCTGGGCACATTAATCTTGTCCATTTCCTCTGCGTAGTAATAGCATCCGGCACAGCGAAGATTACATTTGCTCGTTATATCCAGCGATATAGGGCGCATGGCTCCCGCAGCGCGGACCATGTCGTACATGGTCTTCATCGGTGGATCGGAAAGATACTCTCTTAGTCTGGACATTCGTTCATTGTAGCTAACCTGCAGATATTTGGCGGCACAGTTGAGTCGTTGCAACGAGCGCACCGATATCGGCCAGCGATAAGTAATTTCCGTCTGTCGAGGCGCGACATTTTTGTGTATGTTGCTTTTTTGCGCATTGTGGGGCATCTCTACGATGAATCGTCTGTACTTCGCAATTCTGGCGGCAGCTACATTAGTTGCTTGCGACTCCGGCCAGGAACAATCCGCGCAGCCTGTGCCCGAGGTCAAGGCTGAGGCAGAGGCCTCGCTGGATCCGGCCAAGGGTATTGACTGGTATGAGGGCAGCGTAGAAGAGGCTTTTGCAGCAGCAAAAGAAGCCGGAAAACCCATCTACCTCTACTGGGGCGCAGTCTGGTGTCCACCTTGCCATGCGATCAGCGCGACTATCTTCAAGAGCCCAGAGTTTCTTGAGCGCTCAAAGCTGTTTATTCCCGTGTACCTGGACGGCGATACCGAAAATGCGCAGGCCTACGGCGAGAAATTCGGTGTGCTCGGCTACCCGACAATGATCGTTTTCAATTCAGAGGGCGTCGAATTAACACGAATTCCAGGCGGCATTGACTTGCAGGCCTATGCCAATGTGCTGGACCTGACACTGAACCATGCTTCATCGGCAAGTGACTTGGTCGCCGCTTTTTCGGCAGGCGACGATTCCCTCGCTCCGGCCGACTGTACGCTGTTGGCATACTACTCATGGGACCAGGACACGACGATTCTGGGCGATGCTGACCCCACCGCAACATTCCGCAGCATGTACGAGGCGTGTCCGGCCGACATGGCAACGGAGCGCTCAATGCTCTATTTCCGCTGGCTTAACAGGGCGATTGCTGCTGCCACCGCGGAAGAAGACGCTGTGCCGCTGAGTGATGCGCAAAAAGCCGAAGCTCTGCTGCAGGTTGAAGCATTACTTGCCGATGACGACCTGATTAGCGCCAATATCTTTACGGTGCTTTTTTCCGGCGATGATTACGTCAACGCGTTGACCGGCGCAGATGGTGACGAGCGCATCAGGTTGATGGCCATGTATGACGAAGCATTCGACCGTATCGCGGCCGATGAATCTGTTTACAAGCGTGAACGCATTTACACGCTGGTCGGCAAGATCAGGTTTGAACGCATTGACGATGAAGAAGCTGCGTTGTCGTCGCAACTGCAGGACGAGATACGGGACATGGTGCAGTGGGCGGATGCGACGACACCAAGCGTTTACGAACGTCAGCCGATCATCAATGCCCTTGGTAATGTTTTGGACGAAGCCGGCATGGACGATGATGCCAAGGCGTTGTTACTCGCAGAATTAGAAATATCGAAGACGCCGTACTACTTCATGGTTAGCATTGCCGACATAGAACAGCGAGCCGGAAATACCGATGCCGCCGTCGATTGGCTAAGACAGGCCTATGACTCGACCACGGGGTCAGCCACACGCTTTCAGTGGGGCTATTACTATTTAAACGGTCTTTTGGAGATGAAACCGGACGATACGCAGCTTATACACGATACGACCGTAGGTCTTATCAGTGAGCTGCAGAATTCGGGTGGTTTGTATCAACGACCGAAAGCGCAGCTTGGCAGATTGGAGAACAAACTCATTGCGTGGAGCGAGGAAAATAACCGGGCTGGAGAGCTCGCGGAGATCCGTAACTCAGTCGTGGCGGTTTGTGCTGCCGCCTCTCATCAGGATGAGTCACGCGCGACTTGCGACGCGTTCCTGGAGATGTCCTGAGAAAATTCCGGCGCGAAAGTGACCTGATCCTTTGGCATTCGGGTGCCGAGCCGGTACGCTTACGGCACCTCCCAAGCTCGTGAGTGCCTAATTGTCCATTTACAACGAATTGAAGCGCCGCAATGTGTTCCGCGTGGCCGCAGGATACGTCGTCTTGTCGTGGGTATTACTTCAGGTCGCCGACGTGCTGATGGACACAATCGGGCTGCCCGCCATCTGGGGCAAAGCAGTTCTTGGCCTGCTCGTGATCGGCTTCCCGCCGGTGCTGATTTTCTCCTGGATCTACGAGATGACCCCGGAGGGCATCAAGCGCGAAAAGGAAATCCCTACCGACGCGTCAATAACAGCGCACACGGCGAAAAAGCTCAATATTACTGTCATCGCATTACTTGTCGTTGCCATCGGTATTTTCGCGATCGACAAGTTCGCCGGCGCACCCGACAGCCCGGCTGACCCGATCAAGACGACAGCAAGATCAGCAGATACTATTCCCGTCGTGGCTGTGTTGCCGTTGCAGGCTTTATCGACAGAAGAAGAAGGCATTTTCCTTGCTTCGGGGCTGCACGATGACCTGCTGACCCGGCTCGCCCGGTTGAAGTCATTTAAAGTCATCTCACGTACGTCAGTTATGGAATATGCTGACACGACGAAAAACCTCAGGGAAATCGGGGCCGAACTGGGCGCGAGTTTCATCCTCGAAGGTGGGCTGCAGGCACTGGGTGGCAATGTGCGCATCAATGCACAATTGATCGATGCTGCTACCGACGAACATCTCTGGGCAGAAACCTACAACCGTGCTTTGACAACCGCGAATTTATTTGACGTACAAGCTGACATTGCCGGCGCTATCGCCGGGGCGCTGCATGCGACACTGAGCCCACAGGAAATCGAACAACTCGGTGGCGTTCCGACGCAGAACCTGAAGGCATACGAAGCTTTTCTTCGCGGCCAGGAACTCAGAGGAATGTTGACGATGCCCGCCCTTCACGGAGCTGTCGCCGCCCAGCGAGAAGCCACCGAACTGGACCCGGAGTTTGGAGAAGCCTGGTCGTCGCTCTCCATCGCCCTCATCCGTCTGTACTGGGAAGAAGGTGCGGAAGATGGGGCATCGCCAAATGAAGCACTGGTAGCGGAGTCGAAACATGCCCTCGAACGTGCGCAACAGCTGGATCCGGACGCGGTATCGACATTCGTGGCAGAGTCTTATTTTCATTACTACGGATTTCGCGATTACTCATCCGCACTGATTGCGCTCGGCGGGGCTGATGCGATCGCACCCAATGACATTAGCGTAATCTCAACCCGCGGTTACCTGTTGCGGCGCCTTGGCCGATTGAGCGAATCATCTGATGCATTGCTGAGGGCGGTGGCATTGAGTCCAAACGATCCAGCATTTCACCGGGAAACCATCGATACGCTTAGGGGCGCCGGTCGCTGCGAAGAGGTTCGTGCGTTGATAGCGGACAGTCTGCAACGTGTCCCGGACGACGATGGTATCAACGCAGTCGTTGCTTACGCAATCATTGCTTGCGACCGGGACACTAAGGCTGCGGTTGAGTATGCCCTCAAAGTTGACATATCAACTCTGCAGCACCTTCAGGGAGTGACCCGGCTATTGATATTCGATCGCCGCTACGAAACGGCAATCGAAAAACTGAAAGGTGCCAGAGATAGCTGGGTACAACGGCCAACAGTACGCTTGGTGATAGACAACTACCTGACCTGGCTGTACCGGGAAACCGGACATCCGGCATTGGCTGAGCAGGCCGTGCAGAGCGCGAGAAACAACGCCGAACAAATTTCGGACAGCGGTTTAACGTCGCTCGTGCAGTTGATGATACTCGAAGCATTGCAGGGCAATGCGGACGAGACACGCCAACTTGGCAGACAAGCGATGGCCGCAATGCCGGATGACGCCTGGCGCAAGCCGGACTTCTCATATCAGATCGCTACGGCATACGCACTTGCCGGGCTAACCGATGAGGCGTTCTCTGTTCTGGAAGGTATTCGCTATGACCATGCTTACGACGCATTGTCGAGCCTGCACCTGGATCCATTGGTCGACAACTTGCGCGATGACCCGCGGTTTCAGAAAGCCCTGGAAAAAGGAGAGACCGAGGTCGCGGCGGCCCTTATGGCCGTGAGAAAAGAGTCGCCGTAGCGGTTCCAATGCTGGCCCGGCGTTTGTCGTTTATCATACGTTAGTGGCGACGCTCTCAAACTCAGTAGTTCGTCGATCAACCCTGATCGGCTTTTGTCTCATTGTGACCATACAGGCGAGCGCCAAAGCGTCCGCCGACCGGCCGACTGTGCAGGCTGCAAGGATGACGTCAGTCCCGGTACTCGATGGCAGGGTGCTCGGAGATTCAGGCTGGATAGGCCTCAGCCCGGCGAGCGGCTTCTGGCAGGTGCGGCCGGACGATGGTGAGCCGGCAACACAGCAAACGGAGGTCTACGTCGGTTTCTCCGACGACGCGTTGTACATCGGAGTTATTGCGTACGATGATGATCCCGCCGCGATCCTCGTCACCGACAGTCGCCGAGACTCCGACCTCGCCGATACCGACAGTTTTCAGGTCGTTATCGACGGCTTGCGTGACGGACAGAATGGTTTCGTCTTTGGTACCAACCCTGCGGGCATTGAATATGATGGCCAGGTAACTCGCGAAGGCACCGGTGGCGCGCTGGGTTCGGGTAGTGGCGGATTTAATCTGAACTGGGACGGGCCCTGGGATGTCGCAACGGAAATATCCGAGATCGGCTGGAGCGCGGAGATGCGCATCCCGTTTCGTACGCTTCGCTACGCGCGTGGCGAGACACAAGTCTGGGGCATAAATTTTCAGCGCAACATCCGGCGCAACAACGAGATTAGCTACTGGGCACCGCTGTCCCGTCAGCGCGATCTGTACCGAGTCTCCGAAGCAGGCAGTGTGACCGGGATTGTGCCGCCGTCACAAAAGAACCTGAAAATATCACCCTACGTTCTTGGCAGTACGGCACGCGGTGGGGATCTTTTCGATAGCGAGAGCAACAATGAGGTTGGTTTCGACATCAAGTACTCGATAACGCCCAGCCTGACGCTGGACGCAACCTACAATACCGACTTCGCGCAGGTTGAGGCTGATGAGCGGAAGGTCAACCTTGATCGATTCAGTCTGTTCTTTCCGGAGAAACGACCGTTCTTTCTTGAAAACGCCGGGCAGTTCGCCGTCGGCGAGGCCGAGGCAGTTGAGATGTTTTTCAGCCGTCGCATCGGCATAGGTGATGACGGCGATCAATTGCCGATCGAGGGTGGTGTCAGGGTCTCGGGCAAGATCGGCAACAGCACCAACGTCGGATTTCTCCATATGAGCTCTGAAGCGGTGGCCGGTGTTGCGCCGGGCAACAAGTTCACCGTCGCGCGGCTAAACCAGGAACTGCCTAATCGCTCCGCGATTGGGCTTATTTTCGTCAATCGTGACGGCGACGGATCGCATCTGGTCGCTCCTGAGATGGATGATAATCAGACTTACGCAATCGATGGGCGCTGGGGCATTGGCGAGAATTTGTCACTGAGTGCATGGGCAGCGAAAACGTCAACGCCAGGGCTAAACGGTCGCGACGAGGCATTCACGGCAAAGGCAATCTATGACTCGGCCAAGTGGGCTTATCGGCTTGAATACGGACAGGTAGGGGAGGATTTCAACCCAGAGGTCGGGTTTCTTTCTCGCTCTGATTTTCGCCGTGCACGAGCATTTCTAATGCGCCGCATTCGACCTGAAGACATGTGGGGGTTACTCGAGATTCGGCCTCATGCGTCCTATACGGTTTATTGGGATTTCGAGGGTTTTCAGGAATCCGTACATTCGCATAATGATGTTCACTGGGAATTTCGCAACGGTTATGAGGTTCACACTGGCATCAACCTGACACGTGAAGGCGTGAAAGATGCTTTCGACATTATCGACGGTGTGACTATCCAGCCTGGCACATATGATCACTCTGAAGTGGATCTGGTATTTCACACGAACCAGGCGGCACCTTTTAGTCTGGAGCTGCACACAACCGTTGGCGGGCGTTTTGGCGGCGATCGTGTCTCATTGGCACCGACGCTACGCTACCGTGTCGGGGAAACGTTTAGTTCCGAGCTTTCCTACAACTACAACGAATTCGATTTGCCAGTACCAGGAGGACAGTTCGAAGCTAATCTTATTCGTTTGCGCCTGTCCTATTCGTTTACCCCGAAGATCCTGCTGCAGGCGCTCCTGCAGTACAACGAACTTGAGGACATCCTCGGTACCAACCTGCGCTTTTCATGGCTACAGTCTGCGAATTCCGGATTGTTTTTCGTCTATAACGAAGTTGATGAGCGAGGCATTAGTGGACGACCGGCCGGCCGGGAGTTCATTATAAAGTACAGTCATATTTTCGACGTCTTCAACTAGGAATGGGGTGAGCCTGCTTTGAAAGATCCGCTGATTGCCCTCGCCAAAGATGCCATTGGCAGCATGCGCGATTTGCTGCCAATCGTTTTGGTTATCAGCGCTTTTCAGCTCTTTGTTTTTCGCGAGCCCGTAACAGGTCTCCTCTCGATTGCCACCGGCGCACTTTTCGTCGTTGCAGGGCTGACGTTTTTTATATTTGGGCTGCGGCTTGCGCTGTTTCCAGTTGGCGAGGCGCTCGCGAATGCTCTCGCGAAAAAGGGCAGCGTATTCTGGCTGGTTGTCTTCGCGTTTCTGCTGGGCTTTGGCACTACAATCGCAGAGCCCGCATTGATAGCCGTTGCTGCCGAGGCCGCGCAAGTTGCCGCTAATGCTGGCGTTATAGCGGCTTCCGACGAAGCTAAAAGCAGCTACGCACTCGGCCTGCGACTGACTGTCGCGCTGGCTGTCGGCGCGGCCCTGGTTCTTGGAGTAGTGCGAATTCTGGCGGACTGGTCGTTGCCGCTTCTGATTATTGCTGGCTATTGCCTGGTCGTATTACTAACGACGTTCTCTCCAGATGAGATTGTCGGCGTTGCTTATGATTCGGGGGGCGTGACGACGTCAACAGTCACCGTACCGCTCGTCACCGCGCTTGGCGTGGGACTGGCGAGTTCGCTGAGAGGACGTAACGCGATGACCGATGGATTCGGTCTGATCGCCTTTGCGTCACTGACGCCCATTTTGTTCGTACTGGCTTTTGGAATCGTCGTGCAATGGATGTGATTCTCCGCAGCGCCATTGACGTATTGCCAATCGTCATATTCCTGTTCGCTTTTCAGCGCATTGTCATAGGGCAGCCGCTGACGAATGGCAGGCAAGTTGTGGTCGGATTCATTTTTGTTGTCGTCGGACTTGGGTTGTTCCTGCTCGGCCTGGAAAAATCGTTGTTTCCGTTGGGCCAGCTCATGGCGCAGCAACTGACCGACCCGGCATTTCTACATGCGGCCGTCGGAAAAGTTACGTCGAACCTGAGCTGGAACGATTACTACTGGGTGTACGTGTTCGCCTGTGCCATTGGCTTCAGCACAACGCTGGCGGAGCCGGCTTTGATCGCGGTTTCAATGAAGGCGAATGCGGTCTCGGGTGGCGCTATCGGTGTTTGGGGGCTGCGCGTGGCGGTGGCTATAGGTGTCGGAGTCGGCGTCGGCCTGGGTTGTTACCGCATCGTAGCCGGGCTACCGCTACATTACTTTATTGCGGCAGGGTATTTTGTGGTGATTTTGCAAACCGCCGTATCGCCGAAGTTGATTGTGCCGCTGGCCTATGATTCCGGTGGCGTTACGACATCCACAGTCACCGTACCGTTAATCACCGCGCTTGGGCTGGGCTTGTCTGAAGCCGTCCCCGGTCGTAGCGCATTACTTGATGGATTTGGTCTGGTAGCGTTCGCAAGCCTGTTCCCGATTATATCGGTGCTCGCTTACGGTCAGCTGTCAGTTTTGAGAAGTCGCGCTTCGGCAATCGTTGCGGAAACGCATAAGCCTGAAAAGGAAGAGTAATATGCACTTCAAATTGATTGTTGCTTTCGTAGAAGACAACAAAACGGACGCTATTATGGAGGCGGCGCGCGAAGCAGGTGCGACAGGCTGTACCGTCATCAATAATGCGCGTGGCGAAGGCCTTAATGAGAGCAAGACGTTTTTCGGTCTTACGCTTTCGTCACAACGCGATGTTGTGTTGTTGCTTGTTGAGCAGCACCTGAGCCGTGAAATTCTTGAGCACATCGGTGATGTCGGCGAGTTTGATGCGAAACCAGGGACCGGTATCGCCGTACTTATCGACGTTGAAGACGCGGTCGGTGTAATGCACCAGACTGAAGAGCTTGGTGAGATTGTGGAGGAAAAAATATGAGTGCGCGAAACTGGGGCATTGTGCGCGACTGTATGCGCAAAGAAGTGACGGAGGTTGACGGCACGATGGATGTACGGTCGGCGCTGCAGGTAATGAAAAAAGTGGGCGCAACGAGCCTGATTGTCAAACGTCGTGACGATCAGGACGAATACGGATTGCTGCTGTTTTCCGATATTGCCAAGAAAGTGATCGCCAAAGATCGCGCACCAGAACGCGTGAACGTGTATGAGATCATGGCGAAGCCGGTGGTAACAGTGCGGCCTGACATGCAAATTCGGTATTGCGCGCGACTTTTTGAAAATTTCGGTATCGGCCATGCGCCGGTTGTCGAAAACGACAAGATCGTCGGCATTGTCAGCTTTTACCTGCTTGTGCTCCACGGTCTCGCGGCAAACCTCGAGTAGCAGATTTCTGCAAGTACAGCGATTGGCGTCGAAAGTTGGCCGCCGACATCGCTGGGCTTGTTCTGCGCCATGATGGGCGCTGTATTCGGTGTTGCCGCGATCTTTACTCAATGGCCAGAGGCAGAAAGGATTGTTCAACTGCTCGGTGCCACTTACCTGATGTATCTCGCTTATCGCATCGCTGTCTTCCTGAAGTACAATCAATTCCCGGAGCGATAGTCGAGCTCGCTGTTAAAGTACTTCCCTCATTATTATTAAAACGAGAGGTTGATGGCCCCACAAAATCGTCCAGTTCGTGAAACACCACCAACAGCGTTGAATATTGCCATTACGCTGGTGTCGATCGTCATTTATTGCACCGCCCTTTGGGCGGCAAGTCACTCTGCCACTTTGCTCGGCACGATCATTGCCGTAATTGTTTTCGCCCATGTCGGCAACACACTTTTTGCAATGCTCCACGAATCCGTGCACGGCACTTTGAGCCGAAATTTTTGGGTCAACGAGGTTTTTGGGCAGCTTTCGGCGATGTGTTTTCCGACCGGGCTTCGTTTTCAAAGAACCTGTCATCTCGGCCATCACCTGCGAAATCGCACTGATCACGAAATCTTTGATATGTATTATCCAACCGATAACAAGGTATTAAAGTTTGTGCAGTTCTATTGCATTTTGACCGGCATCTACTGGCTCTCAGTACCTTTCGGCTGCCTGGTATTTCTCTTATTCCCCTGGGCATATTCGATTCTCCAGACTCCTCTCCTGGCTCGAACTCAAACTGATTCGGCCATGCTCTTGCCGTTCCTGAACCACCCGGCAAAACACCGTATTCGGCTCGAGCTGCTAATGACGTTTGGTTTCCAGATCATGCTCTTTGTCTTGCTCGATTTGAGTTTTTGGCCGACGTTTGCGTGCTTTTGGATTTTTGGTATGTATTGGGGCGCGCTGCAATACGCGGATCATGCGTGGAGTCCACGCGATATTCGTGAAGGTGCATGGAACCTCAGGGTCAACCCGTTCACGAGACTCGTATTTCTGAATTACCATTACCACCTGGCTCATCATATGCACCCACGTGTGCCCTGGCTGTACCTGCCGAAGTATCTCGATCCCTCCAAGCCGCAACCCAGCTTTCTCGGCGTCTATCTCGAGATGTGGAAGGGGCCGAAGCCTATTGATTCACCGCCGCCGAAGGTCATTGACGAGGCATTTCGACGTGAGCTCGACGAGAACAAGGTGCGCTGGGATGCTTCGTAACCCCGCCGACAGTCGCTCGATTGGTCTGTTGGCTGTAATCCTTGCTCTTGAGGTCTCGTCAATCGTTTTCTTTCGCGACATCCCGGTCCTGGTCATGGTGCTACTTCTGCCTGTACTTGCGATCGCGGTGTTTACTGCGACGTTGATAAATCATAATCACCGGCACCTCCCGACCTTTAACGCTCCGTGGATGAATAAGCTTTTTAACTACGTTTTAACAGTGGCGATGGGAGCGCCATCGACGAGACTTCATGTCGTTCACATGCTCAACCATCATAAGTCCTATCGAACCACCGATGACTGGTCTCATTATTCTTTGGCTGGAACCGGGCATGGGCTGCGGCGAGCGCTGACTTATTACGTGAATGCAACCTATCGAATTGGCACAAAGCGAAGCACGCTGCAGCTGACGCCCGAAGATAAACGCGAGCTTCGCATCGAGTACCTGTTCTTTTTTCTTTGGATCCTGGCGTGGTTTGTGTATGACCCGATCGCGGCACTTGTAGTACTTGGAGTCGCCTATCTTGGCGGACAATTCATACTATTGATTGGCAACCTCATCAATCATGACCAGTGCGATCTTGGCTCACCGTTTAATCTTGCCCGGACATTTGATTCGCGTTTTGAAAACTGGCTTTTCCTCAACCATGGTTTTCACGCGGTCCATCACCGCCGCACAACCTTACATTGGTCCAAGTTGCGGCAGGTTCATGATTCGCACTTCCGCGATAAGAGCGACCCGGGTCTGCAGTGCAACTCGTTCCTCGGGTATTTCTTTAAGCACTACCTGCTCGGCTGAGCGCCAGGAAGAGAAATACGCGTGCAGTTATTCGAAACGGTCCGAAATGCCGCCTCCTGGTACCGCGATCCGTACGGATTTCTTGATCAGCGGATTGCTGTTGGCAACTACGACTTCAGGGTAGACCTGCCCGGCTCGAACGCTGCGATGTTCGTTGGTAGTCCGGAACTCATCGACGAAGTCATACGCAACAGGAACCTGGTCGGTGGTGAGGGACTGCGGTTTGTTCAGCCCTTCACTGGGCCGCGTGCGCTTATTGTGATATCCGGGGCCGAGCACCAAAGCCGGCGCCGCCCCATCCAGAAGGTATTCTTCCAAAGTGATGATCGCTGGATGATAGAGCTCACCGAGAGGTATTTTGACCTGGTATCACGAGATCTCACAGCGAATCGGGTTTTTCCACTCGTCAGGTTTTATGAGCAAGTCACGTTGCATACGATCATCGACTACGTACTGGGCGTTAAAGAACATGAGCATGCCGCGATATTCAGGTTGCTCAAAAACTGGATGCAAAGTTTCGAGAGTCCACTTTGGCTGTTCCTGAAGCCCCTGCAGCGCAACTTCGGGTCACTGACGCCGTGGGGGCGCTTTTTGCGCGAGCGCGAGGCGGTCTGGAACTGGATACACAGTCATATTCAGAACGCTGCCAGCGATTCGCGATCTGTTCTCGCGCGCCTCGTTGCCGATCGTAATGCCGGAAAATTGCAGATATCCGATGAGGACCTGGTCTGGCAGTGTATTGAGCTGCTTCTTTTTGGGCACGATACGACCGCATGTGGCTCGGCATGGGTCGTAATGCACCTCCTCGATAACTCAATGAGCCGGACGAAGGAACTGGATTCGGCCCATTACCGTGAAGCCTGTATCAAAGAGGCACTCAGATATACACCGATGGTTGTGCATGTGACGCGTCAGGCCGTTGCAGATACTCGCATCGGTGGAGAAACGATTCGTAAGGGACAGAAGGTCTTTCCGTGCGCCTACTTGGCGCATCACCATCGCGATCACTACGAGCGTCCCGACGTCTTTGACCCAGGTCGCTTCATAGCTGGCAATCCACCGCCGCGAAGTTCCTATTTTCCATTCGGTATCGGCAGCCGCATCTGTGTCGGTATG
Organism: Gammaproteobacteria bacterium; assembly: GCA_024640305.1. Lineage (GTDB taxonomy): Bacteria > Pseudomonadota > Gammaproteobacteria > Steroidobacterales > Woeseiaceae > UBA1847. The sequence continues at coordinate 42,090 of JAHEFG010000008.1, read as the reverse complement.
CCCTTTGCATTGGGGCAGATGAATATTCTTTTGCGGCGAACGCTCGATCTCGGGAGGCTTGCCAAAGCCTCGCAGGAACAAACACGGGCGCAGAGAAAGTTCATCATCATGGCGCCCGAAAAAGGCGGGCTCGTAAGCTACGAATCACTCAGCTAGAAGCTATTTCTCAGTCGCAGGCCTTAAGAGCTGCCCGCGTCGTCGCATGCTTCTGTCTGAACCTTCCGAAATCAGCCTTCAGGCGCCGGTCAATCCAGCGATGCAGGGTATTCGCCGCGCGAATCAAGAAACCGGCGTCGCTCCATGCGCGAACCTGAAAGTCCAGAAGCCAGGGGCTAAACTCGGACCTGTAGCTGAGAACGCCGTGGTAAAAAGAGGCCGCGTCGAGGCTTATCTTCTCTTCGATAAGCTTGGTGCCGAGCCACCGCGACCACTGGGTGGCTTCAAAGCAACCCATCGTCGAGTGGTCCCAATACGGTGCGACGGTAAAAAGCGTGCTCATTGAAATCAGGTCAAAACGCGCCTTCATCTCGTCACTGAGAATCGGCACACCCTGTACGCGCGTACTGAATGTCGCGACGAAGTGAAAGTCGCAGGGGTGTTCTCTTAGAAACTCCAGGGTCTCGCGTACAGTCGCCTCGGTCTCACCGGGAAACCCTACGATTAGTGTCACCACCGACGTCAGGCCATATTTTCTGCAGTTGTCGAGAGCACGCCCGTTTGTCTCCTTGTCGGTGCGTTTATTCATATTACTGAGAATCTGGGCGTTGGCTGTCTCAATGCCGATTTGGACCTGAACCGCACCGGCCTTCACCATCATGGCAACAACCTCTTCATCTGCCAGGTCATCCGCGCGCGCATAGCAGATCCACTTGATCGGCGAGCCTTGCTCGATCAGGGTTTTGCAAAGCTCGAGTAGCCGTGGCTTTGGCAGCGTGAACAGCGAGTCGAGACAGGTGATGTATTCAAGGTTCGGATGTTCGGCTTTGTATTCGAGCCAGTCCTGCGCAATCTTTGCGGCGGACTTGGTACGAAACTTTTTGTCGGCGAACAGATATGGGTAATTACAAAATGCACATCGATACGGGCATCCACGGACACTTTCGTAGTTGATCATTTCGTAGCGCGTATCGTGGTCGACCTCCGAACGCAGCCAATCGGGCTTTTTTATGAAGTCGAGAGAGAGCGTCGCCGGCGAACCGCTGAATACAAACGTGCTGTATTGTTTTTCTTCAATTCGACCAGTGGCCGGGGCTTTGATGTCCTCGAACCCAGACCTGATCCAGTCCGCGAGAACAGGAACAAGCATTTCCCCGTAGCCAACGGCCACGATATCTACCGACTCGTGTCCCTGCCACTCACCATGGATACTGCCCATGAGCGCGCCGCCTACGACAATTCGATTATCGCGACGTTTGAGGCGGCGAAGTAGCGGTATGAGTTCACTCAGGTCTCGAACAAAGGTACTCGACGCAAAAACAACCTCACATCTCTTGAGCTTGGCCACGAAATCAGCGTGGCCGGAATAAAGGTCGTCGTAAGTCGCGAGTTCGTAGGGGATGCCCTCCTCCGCAAGAAGCGAGGCCAGTGAAACCTCCGTCAGTTCAGGGGTCTCGAAGTTGCGATTGCTTGTCAGAAACTCCCGAAGCTCACCGCGAAGGTCGTCAGTAAGGTCTTTCGTCTCTTCTGCCCAGCGATCTGCCTTGATAATCTTGCGCCGATATTTCTCATGAATAAGAACTGGCTCTCCGACGTTGGCCTTTACTTTGAGTTCCAGCCAATGATGCGCGCCCTCTCGCCACTGCCCGACCTGCTTTTTGAGGAGCGTCGCAAAAGATTTTTCCTTCGGGGTGATAACTCCACCTGAAAGAATGAGGACGCACGCTGGGGTCGGTCGCACTGTAGTCACTCAAAGCGCTTTTGCATGCCGACTCAGTGTTAATGCCCAGTGGAAATAGGCTACGACCTCCTTGTCCTGCTCGATCATCGTTGCCGGGCGATACTCCGGACTACCGAGCTTCACGTTTTCGTCATTGAGGTAGCCAGCGGTAAACCAGCGGCGCACCTCCAAGCCAATTTTGTCGATCAATGGGCCCAGCACAGGAACTTTCGAACGTCGTTTAAACACCGTGCCATGAACTTGCGTCGTGCCATCGTCCAATGGACTCATCAGGAGAAAAAAGCGGCTGGTCACGCGTCTGAACTTGCCCTCGACCATGCAAAAGTTATTTCCCCATATGGTTAATTGCACTGTTACGGTTGGGCTCGCAAAAACTCGCAACAGGCGATCAAAAATCGTGTCGCCTGCAACTTCCGAATGGTGAGTACAGCGTCGTGCAAAGGGCGTCGGACAATCGATCACAGGCGGCGCAAGCAGCTTGCGGTCGTGGACTGTTTCGAAATGCTGCACATCAAAAGCGTGCGCTGAGATCATGTACCAGGTCGACTTTGCATTGAGCGAAAAGGGGCGACCAGTTACGAATTCGCCGGGATCCTGATCGTAGAAAAACGGCATTGGGAAAAGCGGTTTCGCGCCGTTGAAGATATAAACACAGCCATTCCGCTCCTCTACGGCGTATGTCCTTTGCCTGGCAAACTTCGGAATATCCGTCTTGTGGGGTATAGACACACAGTGGCCGTCGGAACCATATTCCCAACCGTGGAACGGGCACTTAAGGCGCCCTCCTTTGACCGTCCCCTGGCTCAGATCGGCGCCCATGTGTGAGCAGCGCGCATCCATAACGACAACACTGTTCTGCTCATCACGATAAGCAACAAGATCCCGGCCGAACAAGCGCAGCGACTTTGGCTTCGCCGAAAACTCTTTCCTGGTTCCCAGCCAATACCACGATGCCGGATAGGCCGGAAACTCGTCCGGCTTTGGCAGGTCTTTTCTACCCGGCGTTTTTGGCTTGTCGGTTTTGCTGCTCACTAAAACTCCCTGACTCAACTTCCGCGTCCCAAGTGTGCCGGATTGGGTTTGATAAGGCCATGCTGAAACAAAATGCAGGGCTCGGCCAGTTTAGACCCCGATCTGCTAATATGCTGCCTCGCTCGAAGAGGACAAAAGAAGATTCCGTAATGGGTCGAATTTACATTGCGTCGCCTATCGATGAAGTGCAGTTAGCGAATAAGGCCCAAACATTCGTTGACAGCTTCGAGGGCCGCATACCGACAGCCACCGAATTAGCGGCGCTAACCCGAGCCCATGACGTCGACCTGGCCACGATGGCTTTTTACCAGGCTGTTCGCGTTGCGAGAGGCAATAAGGACTTTGTTGACGCAGTAGACCGCCAGGCCGTTGGTCAGACCACCGACAAGCGCATAACTTTGTTAATTCTTCCGGCATTGTTCTACGAAGAGCATCCGGAGGTTGGCGGTGATGGTGCGCACGTTGCCAATGTTGCCAAAGCCTGCGGGATCGATGCGCGCGTTGTGCCGACCGTGAGCAGAGGAGGCATTGATGATGACTTACCCATTGTTCGTAAAGCACTGCAGGATGTGAAGGATGGTGAAATCTGGCTTATGACTCTGAGCAAGGGCGCAACATCATGGCGCTGCCTGCTGCAAGAACACAGCGACGACATTCCTCTTGATAGAGTCACCACCTGGTTCAATGTCGGCGGACTGCCTAATGGCTGCCAGCTCGTTGATCTGATGTTGAGGAATCGCCTCCGACGCATAAGAACTCGCGCTTTTTGCAAAGTCATTCGCATGGATTTCAATTCGTTTTCCGAGTTCGGCACCGCTAACCCACGCTTGCGGAAGCCCCTGCAAATGCCCGATCATTTGCGGGTCATCAATGTCGTCGGTTCGCCACTTACAAGTCATGTCGAAAAGTCGATGCAGACCAGGTTCCTGATGCTCAAACATCTGGGCCCCAATGATGGTATGGTGCTTTTGCCCGACGCATTGTGGTTGCCCGGTGAGGTTTATCCAGTGTTAGGTGCGGATCATTTTTTTCGGGGAACACAAATAAGTTCGCTCCTGTATCGCCTGTTCGCCCATGTTTTCGCGGCGAATGAAAATGAATAACAACGAAGGCGAACGGCGAGCTAATCAACAATTGCCCTTGGGGAACATCATGAAGAACCTGACGCTTACTATCTGCTTATTCCTGAACTTTGTAACCGCACCCAGCCTGGCACAGGATGACTCACACGAAGCCGATCGCGAGGCGATGCTGGTCATTCTCAAAAACATCGAGCAAGCCCTGAATGATCGTGATCTGACCGCTGCGCTAAAAGACATGGACGACGAGGTCATCATTACGTACCAGGATTCGACCGTGACCCAGGGGTCGGAAGAAGCTGCGGCCTATTACAATAAGATGATGGAGGGAGCTGCCGCTATCGTTAACGAATTCAGCACCGTAGCTACTGTGGGCGCACCAGCCGTCTTTCATGGCGATACGGCGATTGCTTATGGTACGACAGTCGATCGCTATGTACTCGCCAGAGGTCTTGAGCTAACGCTTAACGCTAACTGGAGCACAACGCTACAGAAAAGAGACGGTAAATGGGTGGTTCTTGCACTGCATTTCTCCACCGACTTGTTTGACAACCCAATGCTCAACAGCTCGCGTCGTATGACGAAAATTGTCGGTTTTGGCGGATTGTTGGGCGGTATGCTGCTGATGTGGATAATTGGGCGCGTTCGCAGGAAGTCTGCTGCGGCATAAGAATTACCAGGACTCTTCCCGAGGCAATAGTCGGTGACATAGCCAAGCTAGTAACAACCCGCCAATCACATCAGCGATGTGATGTTGATGGGTAAACAGCACAGAGGCAATTAGAGCGACCATCCAGGCTGCCAAAAATAATCTGCCCGGTAATTCGAATACTCGGTACAGCTGCAACATGATAATTGAACTCAATGCGACATGCAGAGAGGGAAATACGTTGTACGGCATATCTATCGAGCGAATGGCCGCGATAGCTCTGGGCAGATTTGGTGTCGTTTCATATCCTATCGTCCCCGGAAACACCAGGAAAACCGCGCCGGCAATCAACATAGCCAGTGCCAGTTGTTTTGCGAGGCGATTTAGCTGACCGATATCCAGATAGAACAGTGGCGACAGCATCAACGGAACTATCGAAGCATAGACCCATACCATCGCTGGCAGCAACGGTATGGCGAGTTCCCAATCAAAATAGATCCGGTGTACGTCACTACGATGTTCGCTGAGTAAGTTCGCGCCGCCATAAATAAGCACAAACTGGATCGAGAGAAGCGATGCGAGTTTCAGATAGTGCAGCATGCGCTGCTTGCATTCATGACCCAATCTGTCCACCCTCACGAGGCTTATTCTGTTTTTGATAATGCATTTAAACGGGGCAAAATGATGCGCAGAGTCTATCGCAAACTTCCACGTACGAAATATCTTTTCGATCTGAGCGGCTGTGCTTAGGAGCCGCGGAAAAGACCTATGCTGACAGACTACTGGTACATAGCATGCCCCTCAGCAAGCGTCCGCCGACACCCGCTGGCGGTGCAGGTTTTGTCGCGTAACCTGGTGCTTTTTCGTACCGAGGATGGTCGTCCTGCTGCACTCGAGGATCGCTGCGCGCACCGCGGCATGCCGCTCGCCGGCGGACGTGTCAATCACGGCGGACTGCAGTGCCCGTATCATGGCTGGTGCTACGATAAATCCGGTAAGGCCGTGCGGATGCCGGCGGTGCCACGGCACGAGTCCTGCCTGCCTGACGCGAGCATTGCGGCATTCAAATGCGTCGAACAGGATGGCTATATCTGGGTGTGCCTGGGATCCAACCCGGTGCATGAACTGCCGCCCGCCTTCCCTCACCTGGGTGAACAAGGCTGGACCTCTTTCAGGATGTACAACCGTTTCGAGGCGCCCGTCGAGTCCTGTCTCGAGAACTTTCTCGACTGCCCCCACGCAACGTTTGTTCACCGGCACTGGTTTAGAACTCCGAGTCATCGCGAAGTCCGCTGCAGCGTTCGGGCACTCGACGACGGCGCTGTTGCGCAGTATTTCGATGAGCCGCGAGAAAAAAGCCTGGTCTGGTCCCTGCTGACTCCAGCGCGGGGGGATATGCAGCATACAGACCGATACATCGCGCCATCGACCACACGTGTCGACTACCGATTTGCGGAGGACAGGCGCTACATAGTTACGTCTTTCTGCACAGCCGTAACTGACAAGTTGACGGATGTTTATACGGTGATCACATTTCGTTACGGAATATGGGGGCCACTCATGCGCCTGTATTTCGAGCCACTATCGCACCGCATCATCGCTCAGGACGTCAGCACGCTACAGCAGCAGCACGCCAACCTTGCAAAGCATGAAGATCAAAGCTTCCGCATCATTGAGCAGGATGTGTTGCTGCCTCATATCAGGCGTTGGCGCAGATCTCTGGAAAGTGGCAGCCTGCCGACCGGAAAGGGTGAACCCTACGATGTCCAAATCGTTATCTGAGCGCCAGTTAAGGGCCGGGTTCGGCATCATCATTGGCGGCCTTGTCGCATTAGCGGCGGCATTCTATGCCATGCAGAACAGCGGAGCCCTGCCGGGCGGACAGATTTCCGTAATAAAACTGGCCTGGCTCGGTTGCGCGATCCTGTTTTGGTATCTTTTGCCCGGCTTGCTGCTGATGGATGCCCGCATGCCACCTGCCGCGCGTCGAGCATGCACTATCCTTTTGCTGAGCATGCTTGTTCGCGGTGCTGTTGAATTGTTCATGATGTATGTGACCGATAATTGGCACCCGTGGATGGGGATCGGTCACGACATATTTATGATTATGCTGATGTCGGTGGTAACGATTCCCTTGTTTCGCGAACCGGACAGGCTGTATGCCGGATTTCTAGCCGTCGCGACGACTATGTTCATACCGGAGACGGGCTTCGCATGGTATATGCTTACGTATGCCACCGATCCGGGTGCAACCGTGTATTTCGTTTCCGGCGACCCGCGGCACGGCGGGATAATGATTGTGACGGCGGTTTGTGTGACCGCGCTAGTTGTGTATCTGGTTCTTTTTTCCAAGCATTGGTTGTATGGGCAAACTAAACGCTAGTTATCATGATTTTGATGCACTCGACGATGCTACTCGCAAGAGCATGTTCGAGTTGTTCAATCAGTATTTCGATGCTGTGAGCGAACAGCAGTTTCTGCAGGACCTGGAAAGCAAGACGATTATTATTCTCCTGCGAGACAAAGGTGGCGGCCTGCAAGGCTTTTCTACGCTGCAGGTGATGTTCTTCGAAGCCGACGCCGGTCCCGCAGTGGCACTGTTCTCAGGCGACACCATTATCCGGCATTTGCACTGGGGCGAACATCAACTCACCGATGCCTGGTGCTATTTTGCCGGGCAGATAAAAAAGCAGTACCCGGATCTACCACTGTACTGGTTCCTGATTGTCAAAGGACATCGAACCTACCGTCTTTTGCCGGCCTTCACGCGCGAGTTCTACCCGAACTATCGGAAGGAGACACCCCGCAAACTACAGAAGATCATGGATCAGCTCGCTACAGATAAATTCGGTGATGCGTATCTACCAGAGGCCGGAATACTGCGCTTTCCTGAGTCCAGGGGCCACCTTCGTGCGGAGTGGGCCGAACTGAGTGACGAAGTCAAAGCCAAGCCGCATGTAGCTTTCTTTTTGCGGGCCAACCCAGGCTATGTCACAGGTGATGAACTTGTATGCCTGACAGAGCTCTGCGAACAAAACATGCGCTTCATATCGCGCACCGCTTTTCTAGAAGGAATGGACTCGTGTCGGGATGGAGTAACATTCGATCGGGTGTCGCTGGACAGCGCGACACTTTAGTCGAATCCCTAAAACGCCCGCACGAAGTGCAGCGACAGCTACTGCAGCAAATCATCGACCAAAATCGCGATTGCGAATTCGGTGAGCGATACGATTTTCGCAGCATCCGCACGATCGAAGAGTATCAACGCAGAGTTCCATTGCACGATTACGATGATCTTCGCTCCGATATCGACAGGATGCTTGCTGGTGAGAAGAACGTTTTGCTTACTGATGATGTGCTGCTGTTTGAAACGACGGGCGGCTCTACCGGTGGCAGCAAGTCGTTGCCCCTCACCGAGGCGGGATTTAAGGCCATACGTCGCGCAGTACTACCGTGGCTTGACGACCTGGTCACATCGCGCCCGGGAATTACAGAAGGCACGGCATACTGGGCAATAAGTCCGGCGACGCGCCAGCAGTCTCGAACGCCCGGTGGCATACCGATTGGAATTACTAACGACGCTATATATTTCGGCAAGGAGCTCGCGCAGTCGATCGGTAGCACCCTGGCCGTACCGCCGTCGGTTGCATCGATCCGATCGTTTAGCGAATGGCAACTGGAAACGATTTATCACCTTCTGCGGTGCCGGGACTTAAGTTTCGTCTCGGTGTGGAGTCCAACCTTCTTGCTGCAGTTGCTGGATGCGGCATTGGACAACATCGAGCTGATTGCCAGCAGGGTCGATCAAAACCGGGCTGCAGAGTTGCACGAGATTTTTTCTGCAGAACAGATTCAGTGGCAATGTTTGTGGCCGCAGCTCGACACGATCAGCTGCTGGTGCTCTTCATCCAGTCGCCGCTATGCGAACGAGTTGGCGAAACGATTTCCCGAAACAAATATTCAGGGCAAGGGTCTGCTCGCAACCGAAGGGGTTGTTACAGTACCGTTGACCGACGCTGGTGCAGCCGTACTCACAGTCGGAAGCGCATTTTACGAATTCGAGACTGAAAACGGAGACATAGTCCTCCCGTGGGAACTCAGGACAGGTGAGCATTACAATGTGTTGCTAACGACCGCAGCGGGTCTTTACCGATATCGGCTGGGTGACCGTGTGCTTGTCGTCGGTTACTACGAAGCAACCCCATGCCTCGAGTTCATCGGCCGGGACGGGCGTGGCTCCGATCTTTGCGGCGAAAAGCTGACAGAAGAATTTGTCGAATCCGCGTTGCGCGACATCTGCGGATTTGGATTCCTGGTGCCACTGGCGAAGCCACGGCCTGCCTACTTGCTGATACTCGACGCAGCAGTCGTCAGTGCCGATCAAGCGAAAACTGCAGCGAGGATTGCGGATAGCAATTTGATGAACAACCCCCAATATCGTTATGCCCGCGAGCTGGGGCAGCTGCCACCTGTCGAGCCACATCGAGTCACTGATCCACTCGGTGTCTACAATAGTATCTGTATTCAATCGGGCCAACGTCTTGGCGACATTAAGCCTGCGGCGCTTGCGAGCGCAGCATGGGGTGAGCTGTTCGGCAAGGGTATGGCTCGATAAGCGATGGCCGCCCGATACCAGGTGTTACTCGCGGACAATTCTGACGAAGCAGAACTCAGGCGCAGAATGGCCAGCGATCACATGCAGGGGGCGATGACCCTTAGCTTTAGACGTGAGCCTGACTATTTTCTTGGCTGCGGCGTACAGGGCGATCACTCGCAGATCATTAAATGTGTCGACAGCAGGAGCGGATGCATCGTTGCGCTCGGCGCGCGCCATAGCACACGACTATTCGTCAATGGTATTGAATCACCCCTTGGCTACCTGTCGGACTTGCGCGGCGATAAAGCCGTACGCAAACGTACGCTGCTCGCCCGCGGCTACGCATTTTTACGACAGCTGCATGTCGCCGACAGACTACCAATGTATTTCTCCGTCATCCTGGATGGAAATGATGAGGCAATTGCCGCTCTCACGACTGCGCGCGCAGGGCTGCCAATCTACGAAGACCGGGGCCGGATTTTGACACCGGCCATACATCTTGATCGTCGCCAACCTGAATTGCCCTGCAAGGGAGTCACAGTACGGAGAGGAACCGATTCGGACATGCGGCAGGTATTTGAGTTTATCCGCAGAGAGCATGCGAAAAAGCAGCTCGCGCCCTGTTACCGCCATAGTGATCTTGGCTCGCCACGCCTGCTCGGGTTACAGCCGGAACACTTCTACGTCGCGTACCGCGGTGATGAAATCGTAGGCAGTGTCGCAACCTGGGACCAATCGAAGTTTCGGCAAACCCATGTAGAGCAATATTCCGGATCGCTGCGCCTGGCCAAGCCGTTTTTTAATATCGCAGCGCGGATCTCGACATTGCATCCACTGCCTGCTGTCGGCGAGAAGATTCCTTACATTTACCTCTCGCTTATCGCGACTGAAAATAATCGCACGGACATTTTTGCCACGTTACTCCGCACCGTGTATCGTGAGCAGCGCAACCGCAATTATCACTTTCTTATTGCGGGGCTACATGAACAAGACCCCCTGAGTGAGGTGCTCAGCGATTATCGCAGCATCGACGCGGGCGGCCGTTTGTTCCTTATTTATTACCCGGAAGATGCAGGCTTTATTTCGAATCTCGACACCCGCACCTACTACATAGAGATGGCGACGGTATGAACCTCGCAACCCTGAAAGGCGTTACCGGTTTTCCGACCGCTGCAGACCCGCGACTAAAAGTCCTGGCCCTGCTTGCGACCTACCTTGTGCTTGGCATCACTGTGCTGGGCTTCAATCGCAGCCCGTTGCAGATCCTGATCGTCGTTGTTACGACCTGCGCCCTCGATGTGCTGATGCACAGGCTTATAAAAGGACAGTGGCATTTCCCGTTAAGCGCTGCAATAACCGGATTGTCGCTGGCGATCCTGGTCAATTACTCGCACGGCCTTTGGTTACCGTTGATTCCGCCGTTCCTGGCGGTGGCCTCCAAGTATATTTTGACGGTCGATGGTCGCCACGTTTACAACCCGTCGTTGTTCGGACTTGTGCTCGCGATCTGGTTCAGCCAGGAGATGATCAGTCCGGCACCTGCTTACCAGTGGGGTGGCTATCCCGCCGTCGCAATATTCATTGTAACCGCCGCGGTGTTGACGTTTGCGCTCAAAATTCGACGCGCACCACTTATTATTTCTTTCCTGCTTTTCTATTCGATAAATCTGGCAATACGCGCCTGGCTTACGCGTTGGCATGTGCCGCCGGAAACGCTCTTTTTCGGCACCTTAAGTTCGCCGGCTTTTTACCTGTTCGCATTCTTTATGATCACGGATCCGGCAACGTCGCCGAAGTCTGCGCGAGCCCAGGTTGCGATGTCGTTCGGCATCTGTGTTTTTGATCTGCTGTTTCAGCAGTACGGTAGTTTTGCCGCTGTGTTCAAAGCCGCATTTGTTGTTTACAGCCTGATGTTCGCATGGAGGCTGGCGGTCGCTTTGCGCGAGAAGCCAAACAGTCTTCTACCACGCTTCAAAGCGGCAATGCGCAGCACGGTCGTTGTCGTCGCTATTGGCGGTGTGGCAATGTTGACACACAATTTTTTCAGCGCAGCGGGAAAGTTTGATGGCGCGGATTTTTACCTGGCACACATCGAAAATGAAGAAAGCGGCTTGCACGCTGCACCCAGCGACATACTGGAACACGTTGATCCCGGCCTCGCGCATGTCGCCAAGTGGTTAATGTCCATCGGCGACGCGGTTGCAGTTGCTGACGTTGATAATGACGGGGCGCTCGACATCTTCCTGACCTACCCACTCAAGGATAAGAGCTCCCGCGCCTCCCTGTATCTCAATGCCGGCGATTTCCACTTCGCTCGTCACCCGATCGCTGCGCTTGATGAGTTTCTCGATGATCCGGTGCAGCAGGGGCTTCCGTCCGGCGCCTTGTTTCTTGACTACGACAACGACGGCGACCAGGATCTGCTGCTGCAGGTGAGCTATGGTTTTACGCGTTTATTGCAGAACCGCTTGATGGAGGATGGCGCCTTACGATTTATCGATACCGGTGCAGCAGCGAATCTTCGGCCCTACACGATTAGCCAGACCGCAATTGCTATCGATGTGAATCGCGATGGACTGCTCGACGTGTTGGTTGGCAACTCCGTCAACCCGTTTCTTTCCGGGTATGAGAAACAGACACCGCTCAATATCTTTGCGTTGCCGGAGCCGGCGTATCAGGGTGACAGGCGCATGTTCAACATCATGCACCGAACCTGGCACGATGCCGCAAATGGTGGCGAAAACCTGCTCTTCCTTAATCAGGGGAATAGTTTTCTAGAAGCGGATAACGACACCTGGGGGCTAGCCGGTCGTCGCTGGACTATCGCCATTGGGGCATCCGACCTGAATAACGATGGTTGGACCGACCTGTACCTGGCCAACGACTTCGGCCCTGACCAACTGTACTTAAACCGCAGCGGCAAGGGGTTTAACGAAGTCCGCGGGAACCTCGTAGGAGAACTTGGGCGGGATACCTACAAGGGCATGAACGCATCGATTGCCGACGTCGATGGCAACGGTTATCCCGATATTTATGTGTCGAATGTGCACCACGTATTGCAGCCGGAAGGCAGTCTGTTGTGGCTCAATGACGGCACATTGGGAGCGGGCGACGCGGATGCAATGAACGATCGGGCTGCGGCTCTCAATACGTTAAATGAGCATCGATTTGGTTGGGGGGCGGCGATAGGCGACATCGACCGGGACGGCCGCGTGGATATTTTGCAGGCAAATGGCATGGTGGACGACAGCTACGACGACAAGTATGAAGGCTGTCCGGATTACTGGTTCTGGAATGACAAGATCGCGCTAACGTCGCCGGATATGCACGGCTTCGCCGATCGCTGGGCGGATCTGCGCGGCCGCTGCATTTTCCCGGATGAACTGGATCGAGTTTATCTGAATCGCGGCCGTCGCTTTACCGATGTGGCTGCCGACGTCGGCTGGGATGAAGGTGGCAACTCGAGGGGCATCGCGATGGCAGACTTCGACAACGATGGTGATCTGGACGTGTTGGTCACGCACCAGTTCGACGCTGTCTCGCTATACAGGAACGACAGCGCGGCAAAATCCTGGTTAGGACTCGAGTTCATCGGCAACTCGATCGGCTGCAACAGGGACGCAATAGGTACGCGCGTTTGGTTGAGTTTCCCGGCCGAATCCGGCGTGTCCGGGCAATATCGGGAGGTTACGTCCGCCAACGGATTCTCGGCACAGGGGGACAAGAGGATATTATTTGGACTTGATGGCTACGAGGGCCCGGTCACTATCGATGTTCAATGGTGTGGCATGGAGCGCGTACGTTTCGCAGACCTGTCAATCAACCAATATCACCGCATCGCCCAGTAGTGCCCTCAACAAGTATCCGGCTCGGTTATGCGCCCGGTTACTGCTCGCCGAGACGAAGACGCCGCCGCAATGACACTGACGCTATCGTCATACCTCCTGCAGCCAGCAGGCAGTAAAGTCCGAAAAATATCATCTGCGTTGGCAGACCCACACCTCGATCGATCAAAGTACCCGTCAGGCCGGGCCCGGCGGCCGTTGCCAGGACTGCCGCCGCGACAGTAATCGAGCGCACAGCCCCCAGGTTGGCGAGGCCGTAAATTTCCGGCCACAAAGAGCCGAATAGCGTGGACGAAATACCGTAGCTGATACCCAGTAGCACCATCACGACGAACAGGGTTATTTGTGGCCCGCTGTACGCTAATGCGAAACAGGCTGCCGATAGTGGCAGCAGGAAAAACGGCAAAACCGACGTTGCCCCGAAACGATCTACAGCTGCACCGACAAGCAACGCGAAACCAACAGTAGTCAGCGCCATGACCAGTAGTGACGAAGCAAAGAGCTGCGGCGGCCAACTGTTCAACGCAGTCAGATAATTTTGATGATAGAAGATCGTCGTGCCAATGAACGCCGGCGCCAGAACACCAGTCAGGAGTATCCAGAATATCGGATCTCCCAAAACTTCCCGGCGCGTCCAGCTACGCACTTCCGGCGACGTCATCTTTTCCGTCGATAGCTGCCCATGCGGCACACGCGGCCGGCGATAACACCAATAGGCAAAGGGCAGACCGATGACAAGCAAGGCAACGGCGGCAGCAATCCAGCCGGCACGGTAGCCGTAGGCGATCGTAAGCGCCGCAAATGCCAACGGAATCGTGGCCTCGCCTCCCTGGTGACCCAGCACGACAAGCGAAACGGCCCTGCCCCTCTCGGCAACAAACCAGCGCCCGGTCGTGGTCAGTGCAATGTGCGTCATCATGCCCTGGCCGAACAGCCGCAACACAAACACGGCGATAACGAGCACTGGCAGGGATGATGCGTAGCCGGCCAGCAGTGCCGCTCCGGCAAGAACAGACGCCACCAATGCTGTCATGCGGTGCGGAGGCACAAGGTCGACGAGCCTGCCAACGATCGGCAGACAAAGCGCGCTCGCCAGCGTAGCGAACATATAGAGCCGCCCAAACTGACCGTGGCTCAAGCCAAACGCGGCCTGCCATTCCGAGACGGATGCGGATATGAAATAGGTTTGCCCAAGACTGGAAAAGTACGTGAGCGCGAAACCACCCGCGATCCAACGGAAGTTGTGCCTTATGAATGCGAGCATGGAGCCTTCATCTGATTGTGGGGGTGGAGCCGCACGCAATTGGAACATGATTCGACTGCCAGGGGCGAGCCCGGCGTATCACCGCCTGCGGAATTTGGCCATCGATACGAGAATGTACGTACCGCCCCGGAGGCCGCCAAGTGAGATCATTTAACTGCGGAGAACTACTTCTTTAGTGAGGTATGTTATGAATACGCCGACCAAGCTTGTAGAAAACCTGGATCTTTTTGCAAACGCCACACAACAATTCGAGCGAGCCCTGACCTGGATTGACGGGATCAAGGTTGGAATTATCGAATACCTGATCAATCCAAAAAGAACCATCCACGTTCGCTTCCCCGTCAACATGGACGACGAGTCGATTCGTACATTTCACGGCTTTCGCGTCCTGCATAACCGTATCCGTGGACCGGGAAAAGGTGGCATCCGTTATCACCCGAACGTAACTGAAGGCGAGGTCGCGGCGCTTGCGGCATTCATGACGTGGAAGACGGCGGTTGTCGACGTACCGTTTGGCGGCGGCAAGGGCGGCGTCGTATGCAACCCGAAGGAGCTAAGTCGCGGCGAGTTGCGGCGCATTACACGTCGATTTGTAGCGGAGCTGGGCGACGCGATCGGCCCGTACACCGACATCCCTGCGCCCGATGTCTACACGGACCAGCAGACCATGGCGTGGATTTACGACACCTTTGATCTCATGCATCCGGGAGAAAACAACCTCGCTGTCGTCACCGGCAAACCGCTCGAAATCGGCGGCTCGGTTGGGCGCGACGAAGCGACGGCGCAAGGCTGCTTGCTCGCAACTGAGCGGCTGTTACAGCATGACGTTATTCCGGGCATGCAGACACTCGACGATGTTCGAGTAGCTGTACAGGGATACGGCAACGCCGGAGCCACGGCGGCACGGCTGTTCCATGAAGCCGGCGCTCGTATTGTTGCGGTCAGTGATTCGCGCGGAGGTGTAAGTGACGATGATGGACTGGATCCGAACCACGTATTGACGCACAAGGGCAAGACCGGAACTGTCCTTGGATTCGAGGGCGGCACCGACATCAGCAATGAACAACTTCTGGCTTATGATTGCGACATCCTCATTCCTGCCGCACTCGAGTGCCAAATTCGAACAGACAATGCGCACAACATCAAAGCGAAGCTTATTGTTGAAGCGGCTAATGGTCCGGTGACGGCTGCCGCGGACGAGATTCTGCAGGAGAAGAACATCCTCGATTTGCCCGACATCGTTGCCAACAGCGGTGGCGTCGTCGTTAGTTACTTTGAGTGGGTTCAGAACCTCGAAAACCAGCAGTGGGATATCGACAAGGTTGAACGGCGCCTGAAGAAGCGCATGGACCGAGCCGTTGACAACACGGTCGAGCGTTGGAAAGCCCTGAACGCAAGCTCTAAGGGCAACGCCAATGGCCATCAATCAGGGGCAACGTTGCGTGACGCAGCGCTGGTCACCGCAATCGAGAGAATCGCAACAGTGGTGCTGCAGCGCGATATCTGGCCATGAGCTCAGCTGCCAGGTGTTGATGCCGCGCTGATTGCCGTCTCGGCCCGCGTTGCGATCTCGCGTGTCATGCCATGAAAAGTAATTGAATGAAATGGCAGCAACGCCAGCCAGTACAGAATTCCCCACACACCGGCTGGATGAAAGTATCCCGTGACGGTTACCGTCCGCTGGCCACTTTCATTATCGTCGACATCGAACTCGAGAACGCCCACGCCGGGAGCCTTCATTTCCATCAGCATCGTAAGCTGTTTACCGGGCCGGATGGCGATAACGCGCCACGCATCGACAGCATCGCCAACGCGAAGTTCGTCGGGGTGGCGACGCTTGCGACGAAAGCTCGGCCCGCCGAGGATCCAATCCATGCATCGTCGCAGCCACCAAAGCCAGTTGGCGTAAAAGAAATCACCATTCTGTCCAACGCGACAAATGACTTGCCACAGAACCTCTGCGCTTGCGCTGCTGTGGGTGCTTTCAGCCGCTTGTTTCGAATAAAAACCGTATTCGGGTCGAAATTCGCTGCAGGCGATGGCGCCTTCTACCCAGCGAGCCGGCAGCGCATGTTTGCGATCTGCTTCGAGCGCCTCTATGGCCGCTTCGCGAAAGCCGAGAAGTTTCTGCGGAACGAGACTGGCCAGCCGATCGTCATCGGCGATCACATCCTGGGACAGTCCATCGATCAGCGCTCGGGCAATATTTGTCGGCACTGACGTCACCAGGCGCAGCCAGTAGGATGACAAGCGCGGCGTAAGGACACGAACCGGGATGATGCGCGTAGTCTTGCCAACGAGCTCGGCGTACTGCTGCATAATTTCCTTATAAGTAAGGTCGTCGGTACCGCCAACATCGTAAATCTCACCGGCCGTCTCCGCGTGGGTTGGCGCGTCAGCGAGGTAGTGCAAGAGGTTGCTTAACGCGATGGGTGTCGAGCGTGAGAAAACCCAGCGCGGCGTTACCATAATGGGCAGGTGATTGACGAGATCGCGTATCACTTCCCAGGCTGCCGAACCGGGTCCGATAATCATCCCGGCGCGAATCTCTGTAACCGGAACGCTACCTGCGCGGAGAATGTCGCCGGTTTCCTGGCGCGAGCGAAGGTGCATAGATTTTGGCGAATCCGGAACCAGCCCTCCCAGATATACGATGCGCTTGACGCCTTGCCGGGCAGCTGCGTCCGCGAAATTACGCGCAGCCCTTGCGTCCAATTCAGGAAAGTTTTTGCCGACGGCCATCGAGTGCACGAGGTAATAAGCGATGTCGACGTCTTCAAGGACGCTATCCAGCGACTCCGCTTGCAGGGCATCGGCCTCTGCCAACTCGACGTCCTGCCACTCGCGACCTTCGATGACTTCGACGTTGCGCGACGTTGCACGCACCGACAAACCCTGAGATGCGAGGTATGGCGCAAGGTGACTGCCGATATAGCCACTCGCACCAAATACGAGACGGTAGCTCAACGGAACCCCAAGATGCCGAGTGTGGCGCTCATGATAGTAATTTTTCTCAATTGCTTACGCTCTTGATCAGTTACGACTTGTTACAGAATTTCGCTGGTTACAGAGAAACAGGACAGGCAGGATGTTAGCGTAGTTTAGAACAGTGCTCAGTGCCTGGGTACCCGAATTTTTTGGAGTGCGATATGAGATTTTTGACAGGATTTTTTCTACTAATGACAGCGGCTTCTGCAATGGCAGCCGACTCAGTGCTGCTTGATCAGGATTTTCGCCGGCTTGCCTCTGACGATGTCGTTAATCTCGCTGAAGCTTACTCCGGCAAGGTTGTGCTCGTTGTGAACACGGCGTCGAAGTGCGGCAACACACCGCAATACGACGGCCTCGAAATGCTCTATCAGGAATATGCGGATAAGGGATTTGTCGTGCTCGGCTTTCCGTCGAACGACTTCTTCGGTCAGGAGCCCGGTACGGAGGAACAGATTCAGGAGTTCTGCCGGCTGACATACAAGGTCAAGTTTCCAATGTTTGAGAAGGTGACGGTCAAGGAAGGCGAGGCGCACCCGTTCTTCGACGGCCTCGCTGCTGCTGCCGGTACCTACCCGACCTGGAACTTCCACAAGTACCTGATTGGCCGCGACGGCAAGTTAATTACGGAGTTCAGCCCCCGTACCAAGCCTTATGATGACAAAGTTATCGCAGAGATAGAATCGGCACTTGCGATGTAATGATGTGCTGCCGCGAGCGGCGCTCAGCTATCTGGAAGAGGTATGAATTCCTCCTCGCCAGGAACCGCATCGAAGCGTTTGTTCTGCCAGTCCTGTTTGGCCTGCTCGATACGCTCCCTGGAGCTCGAAACCAGGTTCCACCAGATATGTCTCTCGCCCATGTTCGCGCCGCCAATGACCATCACATGGCTATCGGCTGTTGCACTGAGCAGAACCGCTTTTCCGGGGCATGCAACTGCCATCAAGCCAGCAACAACTTGTTGCCCGCCAACATGAACGTCGCCGGAGACGACGTAAACCGCGATTTCATCGAAATCCGTCGGTAGCGACAGCGCCGATCCCTGCGGCATACTGCACTCCAGGTATAGCGTTGATACCTGCGTGGGGACAGGTGAGCAGTATCCATATGCTTCGCCAAGGATGACACGCACAGCAACGCCATCGTGCTCGAACTCGGGTAGCTCGTCCGCGGGATAGTGTGCGAAATCCGGTTCACATTCTTCGTTCTCGGTCGGAAGTGCCATCCAGGATTGAATGCCGTGCAATCTTGAGGTCGTGTGCAAGTCTTCTCCGGCACGCTCCGAGTGCACGATGCCGCGACCCGCTGTCATGAGGTTAACTGCCCTGGCCTGAATCGGTTGTACATACCCGAGGCTGTCACGGTGAATAATCTCACCTTCGAACAAATAGGTGACCGTCGCAAGGCCGATGTGCGGATGGGGCCGCACCTGGATACCTTCATTGGGCGGAAATTCCGCGGGGCCCATATGATCGAAGAATATGAACGGGCCGACCATCCGGCGTTCACGCGAGGGCAATACGCGCCGGACACTAAAGCCACCGAGATCCCTGGCTTTGGGTTCGATAACGAGCTCGATACTTTTACTCATTGAGACCCTGTAGTCGATTCATCGGCTATAGTATGCCAGCTCATTTGTGATTGTCCCGTCGGAATCTATTGCGGTACGATTTCCGCTTCTTGGGCTCAGGCTTAATTGTTGAAGGGAAACATCAATGGCACGTGAGCGACAACTACGTTCTTTGTGGCAGGTTCTTGGGTTTTACGCCGCCGCATCCTGGGTCTGCCTGCAAATCATCGATGTTCTGAGTCAGAACCTGGGTCTTCCCCAGTGGGTCTTCGCGTTGACGCTCGGCATATTGATAACCGGGCTGCCCATTACGGCCGCTACAGCCTATTTCCAGGGCATAGGTCGTCGCAGGGAATCAAGTACATCTGCGAATGCAGGGCTGTTCACCTGGAGCAACCTGCGCAAAGGCGCGGTCGCGGCTCTTGCTATTTGGGGAATTGCAGTTACAGGCTGGGTCGTCCAGACGGAAAGGGACAGTGCTGACTCTGAACGAAACCTGGTTACCAGCCTTGACGAAATTCGGCGGCTCGTCGGCGAGTACAAGTTCCCGGACGCCTACGCCATTGCCGAGGAACTCGACAGCCAGATCACCGATGACTCGATTCGCGAGTCCATGTGGTCGGAAGTCGCACGCGAAATGACGCTCGAAACCGATCCACCGGGCGCGATGGTTCTCCGCAGAGATTACAATTCAACAGACGCGGACTGGAAGGAACTCGGGGTATCGCCGCTTGATGTCAAGCGGTTCCCGCTTGGGCTATCGCGGCTCCGCTTTGAGCTTGACGGTTATCTGCCGCGCGAGACTGCAAATTTCTCCAGCCAGATTGCGGCCGCAGGAGCATTCGTGCTCGACACCCCGGAGTCGATGCCTGCCGGCATGACACGGGTCAGCGGCGGCTCGGCGCGTATACAAGCGCCGGGGCTCGAGCAGTTCGAAGCACTACAACTCGGTGACTATTTTATAGATATCCATGAGGTCACCAACCGGCAGTACAAAACATTTGTCGACGCCGGCGGCTATGCGGATTCGACTTGCTGGACTCACCCGTTTGTCCGCGACGGACAATCCATTCCTTTCGATGACGCGATGGCTATTTTCGTCGACCAGACCGGGCGCGCCGGGCCGAGTGGCTGGCAGGTCGGGTCGTACCCTGAAGGCGAAGACAATTTACCGGTTGGTGGCGTAAGCTGGTTCGAAGCGGCCGCCTACGCCTGCTTTGTCGGCAAATCCCTGCCCACGGTTTATCACTGGTTTACGGCTGCCGACCCCTTTAGCAGCAACCACGTCGTTCCCCAAAGTAACTACAGCGGCAAGGGGGCAGCACCCGTCGGACAGCATCCAGGCGTATCGCGGGATGGCGCTTACGACATGGCCGGCAACGTGCGCGAGTGGGCGCAGAACCCCGACGGTGAAGCCCGCTACATCCTTGGTGGTGGCTGGAACGATCCGGAGTATGCGTTTAACGACGCCGTCACCTCGCCCGCTTTCGATCGTTCCGGAGAAAACGGGATTCGGCTGGCCAGTTATCCGGATGAGACAAACCTGGCGACGGCGAGCGCAACCATAGAGAAAGCCTTCAGGGACTACAATGCGGAAGAGCCGGTGTCGGACGAAGTGTTTGCCGTGTACCGACAGATGTACCAATACGACGACACGCCACTCAATGCCGTTGTCGTCGAAAGCATAGAAAATACCACTTACGTTCGTGAGCGCATCGAACTGGATGCCGCCTATAACGACGAGCGCTTGACGATATTCCTGTTTCTGCCAACCGGCGAAAACTTTTCGTCACCATACCAGGCTGTCGTTTTTTTTCCGGGCTCGAACGATATTTACAAGACATCCTACGACGAGCTGCAGCTCCGTTCCGTCGAATTCGTATTGAGAAGTGGCCGGGCACTCGTCTACCCAGTGTACAAAGGCACCTACGAACGCAGTAGTGATTTGCAGTCGGATATACAGGACACCAGCAACCTGTATCGCGACCACGTGATCGCGTGGGCCAAGGACATCGGCAGGGCGATCGACTACCTGGGGACACGTGACGATATCGATGAAGAACGCCTGGCGTATCTCGGCTTCAGCTGGGGCGGCGCGTTGGGCCCGATCATGACGGCGGTGGAGCAGCGATTCAAGACCGGCATATTCTTTGTCGGCGGCCTGATGATGCAGAGTGTGCAGCCCATGGCCGACCCGTTTAACTTTCTGCCTCGCGTAACGATTCCGACGTTCATGTTCAATGGCCGTTACGATTCATTCTTCCCGATCGACACTTCGATTCGGCCCTTCTACGAAAACCTCGGCACCGCCGAAGCCGACAAGAAACTCGTTGTCACGGATTCGAATCACTTCGTTGCTGCCTACAGCGCGAACCAATTGATCAGCGAAGCCCTCGACTGGCTGGACAAGTACCTGGGATCGGTGGACTAGAGCCTGTCCGACGGCTGGTCTGGATAGTCTGATAGACACTGTACGGCAGCGCGACTAAGCTGCTGCTTGTCTCACGATAAAAACCGGTAGCGATGTCACCATGAAATACGATAAATATTTTCTGCTGCGCTCCTTGCGGCCGCTTGTTCTCGGTCTATCCACTTTGATACTGGCCGGATGTGCCGGCATGGAGCCCGGTTACGAAACACCGACTGTCACGGTCAGCTCCTTCCGTGCCCTTCCCTCTGACGGTGCGCTGCCGGCCTTTGAAATAGGATTGCGCGTAATCAATCCAAATCGCGAAGCGCTGGAGCTGCAGGGAGTTGCCTACACCATCAGTCTCGAGGGTCACGAAATAATTAAAGGCGTCGCCAATGACCTGCCTGTCATCGATGGCTATGGTGAAGGAGAGTTTGTACTGACTGCCTCGGCAAACCTGTTTGCCGGCATTCGGCTAATCACAGATTTGATGCGCAGCGACGCGGACGGTCTTGAGTACGAGTTTGAAGCCAAGCTCGATACCGGTGGCTTCCGGCCGGCGGTTCGTGTCAGGGAGTCCGGCGAAATATCCCTGCGGCCTGACGCCGACATCTAAGCCGGCACCCTCATGCAGTTCGACCTCAGTGCGTCGTCGCTACTCGCTAGCGACCCCCACAGCAGCGTGACAACCCTGGCACTGCTCGCTGATTTGCTGTGCCGCTGCGCCGGCGGCCATGAGGTCGTCCGCATCTTCGACGGCACGGGCCGCCTCACGCATGCGAATCACGAATTGCTGCAGGTCTGACGGCAAACCCCCTACCGTCTTGTGTCGCGACAACCAGTAAGCAGGCATCGCGGCGGCCTCGAGATCGCCATCGGCGAGGGCGAAATTGAGATCATCGAGTTGCTCCGCATGCACGTGCATGTGATCCATGAAATCAGAGTTGATCCAATCTTTAGTCTGCGCAGCGGCTGCTTCCGGTTGCACCGCCGACATTTCGGTCGCCGCTCGCTCGGCCGGTTCCATTTCATCCCCCTCCCCGGGCGCGGCCTGTTCTTTCTCGGCACAACCGACGATGCCGACGATGAACCCGATGACCAATAGCATATGCAATTTCATAGCGACTCCCGAGTCAATAAGTGGCATGACAACCTGCGGAAATCCTCTGGCAATCTTGCCGTACCAAGCAGACTGAAAATGTACCGGTTACCTGACGATTATCTACCGCAGCGATGGCGGGCGCCACCTCAATACAAAATCAGGCTATCCCGCGACGCTTACTACCGGTAATCGGCCTCAGTCGTGTTACGCCTCCTGCCATTTTACATCGGGCGAGCCGCCAAGTGATCCCAATCGCGATAACGCACTGCTCTGCAGCCAGTCCTGCAACTTGTTGGCAAGCTTCTCGTCGCCGAAAACCTTGATTTCGCCCTGCCTGACAGCATCATTGAACGTCTTCTGGCAGGTCCAGACCGCCGTCATTGCGGCCAGAGTGCTCTTAATCACAATATCAACCTCACCGCCTGGCTCGTTCAGGCAGAGTTCAACCTCCCCGCCTTCAGACACCAACCACCAGTCGGTTGCGCCCTTCGACGCATCAGGATACTCGAACTGCAGGACAATACGATGGTCTGGAAATGCGTCAGGATTGACGCTGCGGCGCATGTCCCACATCAAAAGACTGGCATCCAGATCTTCGACCACGAGCGAAGTCTGTACCCAACGATGCCCCCAGGCACCAAGCAGCTGCACGACTGGCTTCAGCTCCCGACCGGCTTGTGTCAGTTCGTAGACAGTCTTGGCCCCGGCGCCGCTTTTGGTGATTACGCCTGCATCGGACAACTGTTTCAGGCGCGTGGATAACAGCGTCGGTGACATCAACGGCACGCCCTTTTTCAATTCATTGAAGCGCGTACTTCCCGCAACCAACTCGCGCACGACCAACAAGGTCCAACGCTCACACAATAATTGAGACGCCTGCGCCAGTGGGCAGAACTGGCCAAATTTTTTCATAAGAGGTCCTTTCCTGAAAACAGCTGCTTTATGCCTGCTGGAGTCATAATCCTGGTTGCTAATTGTATCAGCACTACAGAATCTGTACTTTTTTGCTCCAGCTCCGGTTGCTAATGTTTGCGGCAACACCTAACAAGCCAAACAAGGAAACGAAGTATGAAATTGACAATTACAAGAAGAATCGTCGCAATCACGCTGTTATCGATGCCTATGTTTTTCTCCATGGGCGCATCCGCTGAAGAGGAAGCTGCGGCTCCTTCACTGTATGAGCGCCTCGGTGGCGCCGATGGGCTTCCGAAGATCGTGAGAGATACGATCGCGCTGCATCACAAGAACCCCAAGATCGCGCATTTCTTCGCCGATGTTGACGATGATGTACTTGCCGGACACGTCATTGCCTTCTTCGCCGCCGGTACGGGCGGGCCCGCGAACTACGAGGGCCGTGACATGACGACGGCTCACGCGTCGATGGACATGTCTGATGAAGAGTACGATGCTGCAGTAGCGGACGTTATGACAGCGGTAAACGCGAACGGCATCGATGCAGATTCGGCAGCCGAAGTCGCAGCCATTCTCGAATCGCTGCGCCCTGCTGTTATGGGGACCGCTGAATCCTGATCAGACCCTTGTTGGCTTCTGTGTCGGTAGCGGATCACCCGCTACCGGCACGAAGCCGCCCGAAGCGTTCGAGCTATTCGCCGCCCAACAGATCGTCGAGGTCGTCGAGCACCGCTTCTTCGTCGACTTCGTCATACAACACAAGCTTGGTTGCCTCTTCGTCCAGTTTTTCGGGCTTCAGCTGCTCATCCACCTTGGGCAGTTTTCTGACAGAAGTCTCGGCGATATCCTGCATGTACTTATCGCCCTTTTTGATGATCTTCTTAAAGCTGACGCCACCCATTGGCCCGGTCGATGACTTGGAGACGCCGCCGAAGAGCGCCTCGATATCGCCGGTGCGGGCGTGCACCAGCCCAAACTCCATATTTATGCCGCCTTGTCTGCCCTCACTCATACCGAGGCCAGCCATCCACTTCGAACCGGTGCTGGAACCAACGACCTGCATTCTCGGGAATGCCACAGCATCAACACCCAGATACTTGGCCAGCTTGCGTCCCTCTTCACCGACCGAGTAGCGACGGTACCTCACGCCCTTTACCTTGAACGCAACAATCGTCGCGTATTCCTCGTCATAGCGTGCGTTAGCGGCGTTCATTAGCGCCGACAATTGCGGGTCCTTGCCCATTTCGTCGAAGGTCACCCGACGCACGGTGTAGCCCTGGCTCGAAATTTCCTTATGCAGGCTTTTCCCCAGTGCATCTTCAAGTCCCGCTGTTTCACCGACTTTGCTCTCCGAATTAAAAGCACCGTCCTGGGTGAGTGTCGAGCGGGCGGGGAGTAATGCGATCGTTTTCGGTCGCAGCTCCATTGTTCGAAATTCGTTTGTCATTTCGCTGCACTCGCCCCACAAACAGACGCCCGCAAAAGCCGGCTGGCCGCCCAGCAGCATGAGGATTGCGCCTGCGGCCCATCCGCTGCTTCTAATTTGTCTTATCATTTCTCTGCTTCCTTTTGCTTAGTGAGTTCCGACTTGATGTGCTGCAAGTTCTCGAGCACGAAGGAACGATCAATGGTGTCCGGCGAGAGTTTCAGGTACTTCACGTAGTTCCTGCCCGCCTGTCGATAATCTTTCTGTTCGTAGTACATGTTGCCGAGCCCGCGGTACGCACGAGCGTTTTCTTCGTCAAACTGTAAGGCCAGCTCGTAGGCTTTGGCCGCGCTGTCGAGGTTGTAAGCCAGCCTTTCGGGACCGCCCTCCATCTCCAGGTATTTCTGAGCTATCTCATCGCGAGTCATTTGCTCACGTTTCTTGTAGAACACTTTCATTTTGAACATTTGATCTTCGTGGATGGGACGTGGTCCCATCGCGAGGTGCGAGTCACCCTTCGCTGCATACAAAAACGCATCCGGTTGGACCGCGAGCAGCGTGTCGACGAATTCGACCGCGGTGCCCGGACGATCAAGACGGATGTAATCATCGATGGTCATTTCGATCACACGCCGCAGCTGCAGAGGCCGCGCATCCGCTGCCGTCGCGCCCGCGTGTGCCTGCGGCAAGCTGCCGACCAGTTCCTGCAGGCGCCCCTGGCGCTTGCGCATTGATTCGAGCGTATTGAACGACGTGTCGGGGTCAACGGCCGTTAACTCGGGATCCTGTCGCAGCCGCGCCAATGCGTGCACTGCAGCGACCGGCTGGAAGCCCGCCCGGACCAGCAGTGCGACACTACCGGTATCGGCCTCAAACTCCATCTCCTCGGAGAAGACAGACCGCACGACGCGCTCGTCATATTTATCTTCTCCCCAATGAGTGCCTTCCGAAGCATTCCTGTTGAGCAATACGGCGCCGATGCCAGCTGCCGTGCCGATATCGTGCCGACGGTCATTGGCCTGGATGTGGTGGTGTGCTGCAACGTGGTGCGCTTCGTGCGCGAGGACAGCGGCAAGTTGCGCTTCATTTTCCAGCCGGGCGAGCAACCCCGTATGCAGGTAGATCTGCCCATCAGCGAGCGAGAAAGCAATTGGCGACGGATCGCGAATCAGGTACACACGAAAGTTAATAAAACTGTCTGCAACAACCGGAACGACGGCCTGAGCTACCCGGGTCACGATTTCCTGTAATTCGGGGTCGTTGAAGCGAATACCGCGACGAACGAACTGTTCTTCCTGTTCCTTTGCAACCTTGATCAGCGGGTCTTTGCTGCCGTCGATCAGCGGCTCATAGAGCGAGGCCTGCTCACTCCATACCTCCTGGAAACTGCCCAGCGACAGGACGATGATCGAGACAACGATGGCAATCCGCATAACGCGCCTATCCAAAAAAACTGGTGCCGCACTATGGCAGTAAGTTCGCCCAAACGGTCAAAAACGATCCTATTATGTTTGGATCTGTGACGTGCATCACGCGATCGTCGGACTTTGATCGCATCAGGGTGACCTATGCTGGCCACCCCTCCGGCAAGACTTGCGCGCTACTTTCTTAATTCTTCGCGAATCACGTCGGCCAGTTGCTCCCGGCCGAAGCTTGGCAGCGGCCGGCCATTGACGAAGTACTCCGGCGTTGCACTGACTTTCAGGAATATCGAATCCTTCTTGTCCTTTTCAATGCGCTGCGTTACTTCCATGGAATTCATGTCGGCCATCAACTGCTCCATATTCAAACCCACCCCGGCTATGGCTGGCGCGATTCTGTCTGGCTGAACTATATGGTTCTGTACCCACTGTCGCTGCGACATCAGCAGAGCCTCCAGCGTCTGCCAGTACTTGTCTTGTTTTCGACTCGCCTCCAGGATTCTGACTGCGTAGTCGGAGCCGGAGTGAAATGCGATATGGCGAACCGATAGACGGATCTCGCCCGGCACCTCAGACATCCACCGTTTTACCATTGGAAAAAACATGGCACAGGTTCCGCACGCCGGATCGAGAAACTCAACGAGATGCACCTTGGCACCCGCATCGCCGAGAGTTGGCGAGTGCTCGCTCGCGAGGGCTGCCTGGCGCGCCGTGGCCTCTATTTGCGCGGACCGGGTGTCATCACCCTTGGAAAGGAACGTCGCTGCCAGGATGGCAAGCAGCAGCACCATGAGCGTAGCGGCGACGAGAGTCGTTCGACTGTAACGGCTCTCCGCGTTTACCTGCTTACTTCGGGTCTTCTTACTCATCGTGGGTCCGTTCCTCAACTGCTAATCATGAGTCAGCTGGCAGTAAAACACACGTGGTCGCAAGACGGAATTCGGGTTACCCCTACTGGAATCTTGCTATTCAATCACCATCTTATGAGTAACCCAGTTGACAGTTGGGAGAAATACTGTGGCGGGCATCTTGGAACAAACCGGTTTTCAACCTGTACCCGTAACCGAGCTGCGCACTGTCTGCCAGCCCATCGCGATTGAGCCTGAGCCGGGCGAAAAAGCGCCGGCAACCTCGACATATCTCGGCCAGGAGCGGGCAATCAACGCCATTCGCTTCGGCATCGGGATGAGGCATGACGGCTATAACGTCTTTGTGCTCGGGCCTCTTGGCAGCGCCCGGCACAGCCTGGTCGAGGAGCTGGCGAAAGAACCGGCCCGTGCAAAAGGAGCGCCGGACGACTGGTGTTACATCAACAACTTCTCGGACCCCGAGAGGCCACAGGCATTAAGGCTGCCGGCGGGAAAAGGTGCCGAGTTTCGCGACAACATGCGAGCGCTGATAGAAGAGATACAGCTCGCAATCCCGGCAGCCTTTGAAAACGACGATTACGGCAATCAGCTAAAAACTCTTGAAGCGGAGACGCAGAAAGAGGTTGAAGATTTGTGGCGCAGCCTCCACGAGGAGGCGGCCCAGGAAGGAATCGCATTGCTGCAGACGCCCACCGGCTATGTATTGGCCCCGTTGAGCGACGACAAGGTAATCGACGATAAGGAATTCGACAAACTCCCGGAAAAAAAACGCAAGCAGATCAAGCAATCCATTCAGCGCCTGAGCGAGGAACTCAAGACCCGGATCGAAACCATGCCCAAGCTGCGCAAGCGCCATCGTGAGCGAGTGCGGTCACTGGACAGGGACGTTACGGCGCGCGCCGTCAGCATGCTGCTGGAAGAGCTCAAGCAAAAGTACCAGATGCTGCCAGCCGTGCTTGAGTATCTGGGTGAGGTCGAGCACGACATCATCGAAAATGCGCACGATTTTCGTCGCACTGAAGAGCCATCTCTGCCGTTTCTCTCTTACGATTCGACGGCACTCTTCGCATCGTATGAAGTGAACCTGGTCGTAAGCAATGAATCCGGTGCAGCCGCACCCATCATCTATGAGCCGAACCCCAGTTATCCAAATCTCGTTGGCAAAGTTGAGCACCGCGCCGAGATGGGCGCGCTGTTGACAGACTTCCGGCTGGTACGATCCGGGGTGCTACTGCAGGCAAACGGCGGTTACCTGGTGCTGGATGCTCATCGTGTACTGGGCCGACCGTTCGTATGGGAAGCACTGAAACAAGCGCTGCTGACAAAGGAAGTTCGCATCGAATCGCCGGCGGAAACGCTGGGATTCGCCAGCACAACCACATTGAAGCCAGAGCCGATTCCTCTTGACCTCAAGATATTGTTGATCGGGGAGCGCTGGCTCTACTTCCTGTTGTGTTTGTATGACAAAGAGTTCGGCAGTCTCTTCAAGGTTGCGGCTGACTTCGACGATGACGTCGGACGCTCGAACGACAACGTCGCGGCTTATGCGCGCCTTATCGCCGAGCGCGTGCGGGAAAGTAAACTGCTGCCACTTAGTGCCGCAGCCATGGCCAGGGTCATCGAACAACGGGCAAGGCACGCAGACGATAGCGAGCGTCTCTCAATGCACATGCAGTCCCTCGATGACCTGCTGCTACAAAGCGACTACTGGGCCAGACAGCGCAGTGCCAATGAGGTTGCAATCGAAGACGTTACCGAGGCCATTCGCCAGCGGGTCAGCAGACAGGATCGAATGCAAAAGAAGATCGTCGATGCAATTACCAGGAACACACTACTCATTGACACAACAGGAGAACGCGTCGGACAAGTAAACGGACTTTCCGTGCTCGATCTTGGGGAGTATCGGTTCGGCCACCCGGTCAGAATTACCGCCACGACCCGGGTTGGCAAAGGCGATGTCGTTGATATCGAACGCGAAGTAAAGCTGGGTGGGGCGATACACTCCAAGGGCGTGATGATTTTGTCGGCGGCGCTTTCCGCACGCTACGCACCTGACGTGCCATTGTCACTGCACGGCAGCGTAGTGTTCGAGCAATCCTACGGTGGTGTCGAGGGCGATAGCGCTTCGGTGGCCGAGCTTTGCGCGCTACTGTCTTCGATTTCATGTGTACCGATTCGGCAAAATCTTGCGGTAACCGGCTCAGTCAACCAGTTCGGCCGCGTGCAGGCAGTCGGTGGCATTAATGAAAAGATCGAAGGTTTCTTTGCGGTTTGTAAAGAACGGGGACTTGACGGATCCCATGCGGTCGTAATTCCAGGTGACAACATTAAGCACCTGATGCTTACCGAAGAAGTCGTAGAAGCCGTGCAAAAGAATTTATTCAACGTCTATGCAGTGCGAACTATTGATGAGGCCGCTGCAGCGCTTACGGGCATGACCGCGGGCGAGCGCGACGAAAGCGGCGAATTTCCGGCAGGCACGCTAAATCGCCTGGTAGAAGACAAATTGATCCAGTTCGCAAGCAGGCGGAAGCAGTTTTCCGAAGGCACTGGTGATGACAAAGGCAACAAGTAACGCACGTCGCGTCATGTTGGCGATTAACGAGACGAGCTCGTTGCGCAGTCTCTGGCGCGCGGCGATGGAACACCTGGTGGGCGAACATGCTGAATTGATTACCGTCTTTGTTCGTGACGATCGGTGGCACCGGGCGGCGAGTCTGCCGTTTACGCAGGAGATCTCGCGCGCCAGCGGCAGCAGCATGAGCTTCACTCCACAGCGCGCCGAAGAAGTCGACAAAGATGCGGTCGCGCGCATGCAGAACCAGTTAAAACAACTTGCCACGGATTCCAAAATACAGTTTGTGTTTGAAATTGTTGCCGAACACGAGGCGACGAGAATTCGTGAGTTTATCCGGCCAGAGTCAGACCTGCTTATCGCGCCGTCGTTTTTCAAAGGGCGGCCGTTCTATAGTGAGTTGGCTCGCCTGAACTGCGAAATCCTGCTCGTTGAAGCAAAGGAATTCGCCTCGGAGCCGGAGGATTACTAAAGCAATAATTACGGACTCGTAATATGAATAGCGTAGCCTTTAACCTGGAAGCTGCCGGTATCTTCCGGCAATGTGCGAAGGTACTGCGGCAACAGGCAGCAAACCCTTATCGCATTAACGCTTACGTTCGAGCGGCACAGACGCTTGAATCTCTGCAAAAGGACGCCCGTGACATTCTGCGCGACGACGGCGTCGCTGGTTTGATCGAGCTTCCCGCTATTGGTCGCGGCCTGGCCGCATCCATCGATGAAATCGCCAGGACCGGGCGGCTTGGGCAGCTGGATCGTTTGTGTGGCGAAACGCCGCCGGAGAACCTGTTCAGAATAGTGCCGGGAATTGGGCCGAAGTTGGCTCATGCCATTCATGATGAGCTGCACGTTGATACGCTTGAGGCGCTGGAGGTTGCTGCTCACGACGGTCGGCTCGCCACCGTGGCCGGAATTGGCGCCCGTCGCGTGGCGGCAATCCAGGCGGGCCTCGCCGCATTGCTCGGTCGTGGTCGCAGCCGGTGGCAAGCGCCACAAGCGTCACCTTCGGCTGCAATGCTGCTTAATGTCGATCGGGAGTATCGGCAAAGCTCTGCTGCCGGCAAATTGCCGAAGATCGCGCCGAAGCGATTCAACCCTGAAGGACTCGAATGGTTGCCCATCCTGCATACCGATCGAGGCAAATGGCACTTCACGGCGTTGTTCTCCAACACGGCCAGGGCCCACGAACTCGGGCGAACGGATGACTGGGTCGTCGTATATTTCTACGACGATGATCACCGGGAAGGGCAAAATACGATCGTCACCGAGACAAAGGGGCCAATGACTGGTGAACGCGTTATCCGCGGCCGCGAGGCTGAGTGTCGTACGCTCAAGATTTAGGACTCGGGCGATTCGTCCACTTGCTGCAACCCCTCCGAGAGATAGTCGGCCAGCAAGGCCGTGCCAATCAGGTAGTCGGCGGTATGATCGTTCCAGCTTTCGCCGGCGCTCTGCAACGCTTCGTCCCATTCTGCGATCGAGAAGTCGCCCCGGCCGAGCCACATCAGCGCAACCAGCGAGACCTGCTGGTCTGGCTCGAGGTCATTGATCGTAGTCTTGAGCTCCCGATAATAGGGGTCTCCGCCGAAGTCCGTTGTAACCTGGCTCGACCAGAATTCGTCGGCAACTTCCGGCTCTTCTTCAAAAGTTACATCGTCTCGGGCATGAAACTCGTGGGCCTTGTCGATAATGAATTGCACGGTATCCCGATTCAGCTCAAATTCTGTCATCGTCTTCATCCTTTGCCTGATACTCGGAGCAGCAGTACTTAAATGGCGACCGCGGTAAAGCTCGACAATGCGGAAAAATACCTAGATTCACTCCTGACCAAAGCTGGTTTCTTCGGCCCACGTCGCTACACGGATATAGGGCCCTCACTGCGCTTTACGTGGTAGAGCGGCAGTGAACCGTAATGCTTGGCGAGCTGGGTGCGACCGATATAACTGAAGCGCAGCCCCTCGCTACCTTGTGCTGCCGCGACTGCGGCAAAAGCGCTGCTGGCGTACACCTGTCCGGGTGGCGTGATGGGTTCGATACGGGCTGCTCGGTTGGTGTGCATACCGCTATACAACGGCGTATCCGTGATCGGATCGCGGCCGATGAAAACCGGCCCGCAGTGCAGGCCAATACGCGCACTCATGTCGTCCGGCAGACCCAGGCTTTGCCAGTCACAACTGTTGATGAGCTCGCTCAGACCAAGAGCGTAATGTGCGGCGGTGCCGGGATCATCAAACACCATGTACATGCCGTCACCAGCCGTTTCAATGTGCAGAGCCTTGCAGCTGACCTGTTCATTAAACTCGGCGACTGTCCCGATATAGTGCTCGATGAACAAAGGAACCTGATCTTCGCTTAGACGCGAATAACCGACAGCATCAGCGAATAGCATCGCCTTGATCTTGTATTCAAACGCCCATCGTCTTGTGTCCGGTGTTGGCAGGTCGGTGGTGTCTTCCGCAGCACTCGCTTCGATGTTGCCTGCAACAACATTGAGTTCAATATGTTGCAGCGGCACACCGGAACTCTGCCACATTGACACCAGGGAGCCGGTTCCGCCTTCGCCACTTATCCCTGTGCCGTCCCATACCGCAAGCCCCTGCACATCGGTGTCCAGCATTTGGGCGCGCAGCCGTGCCAACCCGGTCATGATGAGGTTTGCATATTCAAATGTAGATGTCCCGCCCGGGGGTGGCCGCTCACCGATCACAAGTACTTCAGTGGCACAATCCAGAAGATGCTCGAAGCGCTCTCCCCAGTGACCATCTGGCTGGAAGTCCACGCTCTCGGCGCGAAACTGTTCAGCCGGGAATGGCAACACAATATGCAATTCTCCACCCAACTCCAGCATACATTCGAGGCAAAGGATGTCCGCTCCGCAGGCGGCCGAACCATAAGCAGCCACAGGCTTAAGCTGTTGCAGTTTGGCGCGGATGCTTGCACGCACTTCGCTCTCCATCTGCGACGGAAACCGCTGCGGCGAGCGTCCGCGCGCGTCGATCATGTGACCGGTGTATATCAGCACCGGCGGTATTCGCATGACGTCATCCAGCCACGCGGTACTCGCGCCCTGGTGTTCCAGCAGTAAACGGGCCTGGTGCCGTGTCGAACTCAAATCCCCAAAACACTTGCCGGCCAGAGTGGCCGCGACTGTATAGCGCTCACGGGCAGCTCGCTCATTACCAAGAATTAACGCCGCCTCCGCAAGCGTCGCCTGTGGCCAGTACGCCTGCGCACCCTCGCCGGCCTCTGAAATCGCTATCCGGCAAAGGTCTTCCACCTCGGTGGCAATCTCGTGGGCCTGATCAACATGGTCACGCAGGAAGGACATCGTCGCCGCGTTGATGCCGGTGTAATACGCATCAGCCACCGCGCCGCACCTCCTGGATTCGCTGTATCCGGCTGCGTAGATCTCGAACGCGGCCCCGAGGTGCTGTTCGCGGCTCGCGCTGTCAGCAGCTGCAAGCGCAAGGTCTTTATGAGTTCTCGCAAGCAAGCCCAGGGTTTCGCCGTCGCTGAAACCTTCGTCACGCAGCGTCGCCAGTTCTTCATTGGCGCGGCGAACTGCACCGCTGCGCGCCAGTGCCAGCCCCTTTAGTTGGCGCAGGCGGATGTTTCCTGGCCGGTCAGACAAGGCCTGTTTGATGATGTTATAGGCTAGCAGCGGCTCCCCTATGTGCAGCAGGGATTCGGCTTCCTGTGCCTGGCGAGGAATCGATGCGATATTCCCGCGGTCGACATCACTTGTGGCATTATGCGTTCGCTTGGGCAAGATTCACCGCTATATTCTTATGGGTCTTTAATGTTCACTGTCGATCAGCTAGTCGCGCACGCCGTTGGTGATTACTTACTGCAAAGCGAGTGGATGGCGCTCGAGAAAACAAAGCGCTCGTTTGCCGCATTCGTGCATTGCGCGTTTTACATCCTGCCGTTTCTTTTTATAACTCAGAATGTCTACACGCTTGCTGTCATAGGCGGCACACATTTCGTCATTGATCGCTGGCACCTGGCGCGTCACGTTGCCTGGCTGAAAAATCGACCATGGCCGGGCAGCGCCCCCTGGTCCGAGTGCTCCAGGACCGGGTTTCATCCGGATACGCCGGTATGGCTGGCCGGCTGGCTCGTGATCATCATCGATAATCTCATGCACATCCTGATAAACGGCATCGCGATCACTTATATCGGCTAGTAACCTGATCGGAGTTTCCGTCACCGGTCACGAGCCTCCAGATAGGCACACGGACAAACCTCGATGCACTTACCGCAACCCTCACAAGCTTCGAGCGCCAAAACAAAGTAGTTGCCCGGACGCGTCTCATCGATGCGTGTGAAGCCAGCTTTGTTGCAATACATGAAGCACTGCTGACAGTCGAAACACAGACCGCAGGACATACATCTGCTTGCCTCCTGACAAGCCTGCTCATAGCTAATAGTCTGGTCAATTTCTGATTCCGGGTCTGACAGCCGCTCCTGTTGCGACCTGCGACAGCCCACAGTGCGCTGTTGCTCCGAATAGAAGTCCATTTTGACCGCACCGTTGTGAATCGCCTTCCTGGCACTGCGTTCGCGAGGATTTTCCTGGCCGCGCAGCTCGGCGTGCGCTGCTTCTGCAGCATAACGACCCTGGGCAATGGCCTTACTCGCAATACCTGGCCCCCTGTCGTCGCCGCCTGCCCAGATGTCCTCGTCGAGCTTGCCGTCGTCCCTTGTGTGCAACCACTCCTGGCCGCCAGCCAGCACACCCATGCCCTCCCAGTCTGGTGCCTGGGCCACCGCAACGATCACCACATCTGCTGCTATTTTCTGCACGCGGCCGGGGATAGAAACCGGGCGACGGCGCCCTTGTTCGTCGGCCTCTGCGAGCCGCATTTCCTGCATGTGCAGTTCCCGGATTTCGCTGCCATCGCGCACGATGCGAGTTGGCGACACCAAAAACCGAAACTCGACACCCTCCGTTCGGGCATCCTCCACTTCATGTGCCGCTGCCGGCATTTCCGTCTCGCTGCGTCGATATAGCAGCGTTACCGAAGCGCCATCACGTCGTGCACTTCTTGCCGCGTCGATAGCCGTGTTGCCACCACCAACGACAAGTACCTGTTTGCCGTGCTGTGACTCGGGTTGCCGTTTGCGGTGCTGCAGATAGTCGATGCCCGAGATCACTCCCGGCCCCTGTTCGCCCGGAATGCCAAGCTCCCTTGCACCCTGGGCACCGAGGCCCAGGAATATCAACGTATGTTTGTCACGCAATTTCTCGAGGTCAACAGAACTGCCAACGTCAATATTTCGAACCAGTGAAATATTCATGTCGAGCACACGCTCGACCTCCGCATCCAGAATCTCCCTGGGCAGGCGGTAGTCAGGTATGGCGTGACGTAACATGCCACCGGGGAATTCGTGTTTCTCGTACATCGTGACGTCGTAACCGCGGCGCGCCATCTGATAGGCAAAGGACAAGCTCGCCGGGCCTGAGCCGATGACGCCTATGGATTCCGCGTATTTCGCAGCGCCAGCCCGAGGCAACGGCAACGATCGGGAAATTGCCCAGTCCCCGAGAAAACGCTCCATCGCGTTAATGGAAATGGCGCCATCCTTGTCGCGACGCGAGCACAAATCCTCACAAGGATGTGGACAGATCCGACCAATCGTAGCCGGCAGGGGATTCAACTCGGCGAGTATCTGCCACGCCTTGTCATAGGCCTCGTCAAGCGTCAGCTTATTCTTTTTATGCTGCGCGATGACACCCAGC
Source organism: Gammaproteobacteria bacterium (assembly GCA_024640305.1). Lineage (GTDB taxonomy): Bacteria > Pseudomonadota > Gammaproteobacteria > Steroidobacterales > Woeseiaceae > UBA1847. The sequence continues at coordinate 6,711 of JAHEFG010000008.1, read as the reverse complement.
CAGCCGCGCACATCACCGCTATTAGGACATTGCGCCTGGCAAGGCGGTAGCTTTTCCAGTTGCTGTGCGCGGATCCGGAAAGACGGTGCCGCAGGATTTTCGCCACCTGGCCTAGTGCTGGACATGGCCATTCTCCTGGCTGCTCGAATGTGCGTTCCGGCCGGCGCTTCCCGGCAGGTTCCCAACCACGAGGTTCTTCAACAGGCTACCGATATAGGCCGGATGTAACGTGCGCAGGAATACATTCGTATATGACTCGCTGCCGCTGAAGAGATCCCACAGGACATCAGACATTCGTCTCGGGCTAACGGTCTGTTTTTGCTCGTTAGCCGTCATATGCAATATTCCGCGGCGCGCAAAGCGAGCCTTCTGCACCAGGCTGGCGACGCTGAAAACAAACTTGCCCACCTGGTTATCCCTGTTGATCTTCTGGCAAAGAGGCGCGTAATGCCGCTCGAAATTTTCAGCACCCACGCCGTGGAATACCGCTGTTTTCGCAGCTGCTTTCGCCGTCTTGTATGCGGCACCGATACCGTCTTTGAACAACCGCGTCGAACCGCTATCGCCGATCATTACGAGCCGGTCGCCGTAAGCAGGTACTGCGGCCCGAATGTTGATACGTGGATAGCAATGACAGGCGTGCTCAGGAATTATCGCCCCGGGAAAGCGATTCTGGACCTCGGGTGAACTGAAGAATCGCTCCATGAGTTCATCGTCAATATCGTCGCCGAGCAAACACAAGGTTACGTAGTCACCTTTGGGTATCAGGGCGGCAAATTCGAGCCGCGGTATGTCCAGCAGAAACACGTGCATGGAGGGACCGAAAGTTTCTCTGATGACTTCGCGGCCCAGGTGAAATTCGCAGATGAATGTTTTTGTTCGCGCAGGCCGCTTAAAGTTATGAGACTGGCTTTCAAGCATCTCCGATAGACGGCTGTTGACGCCGCTGGCAACGACAACGAGTTCGTATTGATCGCAATGCTGATCGGCACAATGCACGGACATGAGATCCTCTTCACGTCGAACGTCAGTGACAAGTCGGCTAATAATTCTCGCGCCTTTCTGCTCGGCCAGTTGCAACAGGTAGCCGTCAAAACTGTGCGTGTCCAGCGGTACCGATTGCCGTGGCCCATTACCGCGGTAAATGGCCGCAATGCGCTTTTCCATCAGTGGCGTTGCGATTTCTACATCGCCCACATCCATATGCAGCGTGTACGACTCTATGCCGCGCTGTACGACGCTATCGGGCAACATGATGCCTTCTGTCGCAAGGCGTTGAATCAGTGTTTCTGAAACGACACCACCGCAATGATTACAGCCGGCAGGCCCGCGGTGGCAGAAGCGCCTGGGCTCGTACATGTCGACTCCGACGTCGAGACCTATTGTCTCTGCCATGGTCAGGAAGAAATAGCTGAACATGGATCCTGCCGGCCCTGCCCCGATGACCGCGATTCTGGAGCCATCCTGCAATGCCCACGCCTGGCTCTCCTGTGCCTTGCGTCCGACGTCACGTGCAAGTCCAAGATCTTCAGCCATTCTCATTTACCGCACCTATCCTCACCCTGCGGCCCCGGCCGCGGGAATGATGCCCAGGCATGTTTCGCTACATCGTCGCTAGTCGCCTTCCTCGAATTTCGCCAGCCGATCGGTCAGGTCACGGATTCGATGTGACATTGTCTGCACGATGCGAAAAGCCAGCGAAGGGTCTTCATGTATGCCGCCCAGGAAATTCTTTTTGTCGATAGTGAGAATTCGAGTCGGCCGCGTGGCGCGAATCGTGGCGGTCCGGGTCTCGTTCTCAAACAGGGCCATTTCGCCGAAGAATTCGTTTGGCCCCATCGTTCTTAATCTAAGCTCTTTTCCATTGGCCTCGGCCACAGCCTCAACCTCGCCGTCCTGGATAACGAACATGCAATTGCCCGTTTCGCCCTGGCGGACGATTACCTCGCCTTCTTTGTATTCTTTCCCCAGACCGGCCATTTTATTGACCTGACACGATTAACGAACGTACACATAATCCAATATAGAGCTGTTCTCCAGGTGTTGCCGTCAGTACTTACCGCAGTCAATCCCCGAAATCCTGCATTACGTTCTGCACTTCTCTCGGCGGTTACCGCTCGCCTGTCTCGATTGATTACAAGATGATCTACTCAGGTAAGATTCACTGTATGCCGACCAACGTCACACCCGCATACAAGAAGGCCGAGGAGGCCTATCGAAAGGCGCGCGAGCCCAGGGAACGCCTGGATTGCCTGCGGGTGATGCTACGGACGATTCCCAAACACAAGGGTACGGACCACCTGCAAGCCGACATCAAGACGCGGATTAAACAACTGACCGAGGAACTGGCAGGGCCCAAAAAGGGTGGTCGCCGTAGTGGCCCGTCCCATGTAGTGCGCCCCGAAGGTGCCGCGCAGCTTTGCCTCGTGGGTCCGACCAATGCCGGCAAATCCAGTTTGCACGTCCGGTTTACCGGATCGCACAGTGACATCGGACCCTATCCATACACCACGCACTTGCCGGTCCCGGGCATGCTGCCGTGTGAGGACATCCTCTTTCAGCTAGTGGACCTGCCGCCGGTGTCGGCCGACTTCATGGAGCCATGGCTGGTCAATGCGCTGCAGCCCGCCGACGGTGTGTTGCTCGTTGTCGACATCAGCGATCCTGATTGCCTGGAGCAGGTTCCCACGATCCTTGCGCGCCTCGCGGAAAAGAAAGTTTTTCTCACAGCGGCATGGCCGGGTTTGGAGGTAACGAAACGCGCGGACAGGAGTGAACCTGACGATCCATTTCGTCTCAACTTGCCCACCGTGTTGATCGCCAACAAGAGTGATCTCGACCCCGATCCAGATGAAGTAGAGATCCTCGAGGAGCTGCTCGGTTTACGTTTTCCCACACTGACGATGTCGGCCAAAACCGGTGACGGCCTGGATGATCTGGGACCTTTTCTTTTTCGCGCGCTGGGGGTCGTCCGTGTCTACACCAAGACGCCGGGCAAGCCGGCAGATACTGACAAGCCGTTCACCGTGCGTCGTGGCGGCACGGTGCTCGATGTCGCGTGTCTGGTGCACAAAGACATTGCCCGCGATTTGAAATTTGCACGCATTTGGGGAACCGAGGTGTTTGACGGTCAACAAGTCGGTTCAGATCATATCGTTGCTGATGGTGACCTTATCGAGCTGCATTTGTAGCGAGAAAATGGACGACTGCATCCGTATTTATTCGCATATCAAAGATAATTTCGTTACCGGAGAATGTTGCGAGTAAAGCTCAAGTCATGAACCGCACAACGGGTTCAGCCGAACACTCCCTCAGAAACAGGAGGCCATCTAATGGCGGAACGCTGTGACACGGCTGCGGTACTGGGTGCTGGCGTCATGGGTGCAGGAATTGCTGCCCATTTCGCTGGGGCAGGTATCCGTACCCACCTCCTCGACATAGTGCCACCCGACCTGAAAGGCGACGAGCTCAAAGATCCCAGGGCTCGCAATCGCTTTGCCGAAAACGGCATTGCAGGTGCACTCAAGGCCAAACCGGCTGCGTTTTATGATCCGGATGCGGCGCGACTGATTACGCCCGGCAATTTCGACGACCACCTGGATCGGCTCGGTGAATGCGACCTGATCGTGGAAGCGGTTGTTGAGCGCATGGACATCAAGAAGAGTCTGTTCAGTAAGGTGGCCAAGGTCATCAAGCCCGACGCAATCATCGCTTCGAATACGTCTGGCCTCTCCATCGCCGAAATCGGGGAAGACTTACCGGAAGACGTGCAAAAACGCCTGCTGGTTATGCATTTCTTCAACCCTGTTCGATATATGCGGCTGCTCGAAATCGTAGCGGGCCCGAAGACCGACCCGGCGGTGGTTGCCCGAGTCGCGCGAATTGGTGAAGACCTGGGCAAGGGTATCGTTTACGGCAAGGACACGCCCAACTTCGTCGCCAACCGCATCGGTATCTACGGCATCATGCACGTCATTCACACGATGATTGCTGACGGTTATTCCATTGAAGAAGTGGACAAGATCGTTGGCAAACCGATGGGTCGACCCTCGAGCGCAGCGTTCAGGACGGCAGATCTCGTTGGTATCGACACGTTCCTGCACGTGGCCAAACATTGCTACGACTCCCTACCGGACGATGAAGAGCGAGATACCTTCCTGATGCCGGACTGGGTCAACAAGCTCGTGGCGAGCGGCCGAACCGGCCAAAAAGCAAAGGCCGGCTTCTATAAAAAAGAGGGCAAGGAGATCAAGGTTCTCGATCCCGAAACCCTTGAGTATCGAGAGCAGGAAAAGATCCGTATCGATTCGTTGGGCGCGGCCAAGAAAGTCGAGGACGTGCGTGCGAGGCTGAAGCTGCTGGTCAACGCCGACGACCGCGCCGGCCAGTTCGCCTGGAAAGTAACCTCCAAATCGCTGGCGTATGCCGCCCGTCGGTTGGGCGAGATTGCCGACGATATCGTGAATATCGACCGCGCAATGCGTTGGGGCTTCAATTGGGAGCTCGGACCGTTCGAAGTGTGGGACGCTATCGGCGTGCCCGAATCGGTCGAGCGCATGACCAAGGACGGCACCGACGTCCCGAAGTGGGTTTTGGACATGCTGGCGAACGGCCAGACAAGCTTCTATTCCGGCACCGAGTCGGACAAGAAATATTTCGACGTTGCCACCGGCAAACCCGTGTCGATGCCCAGGGATCCCCAGCACATCCACCTGGCCGCCTTGCACGAAGACAAGAAGAACATCGTCAAGGAGAATCCCGGTGCCGCGATGGTCGACCTCGGAGACGGTTGTCTCTGCCTCGAGGTCCATACCAAGATGAACACCATCGATGCCGACGTCGTTAGTATGTTGGGCGACGCGTTGGATGAGGCCGAGAAAAACTTCGACGCCCTGGTTATTGCCAATGACGGCGATCACTTCGGTGCCGGTGCCAACCTGATGTTAGTGGTTACAGCGGCCAAACAAGGGCAATGGGACCAGATCGATCAGATGGTCTCGGACCTGCAGAGAAATCTGCAGCGGGTTCGTTATTCATCAGTACCGGTAGTAACCGCGCCTTTCCAATTCACTTTTGGTGGTGGTGCGGAAATCGCAATGGCCGGGGATGCCACGCAAGCCCACGCCGAGACCTACATCGGACTGGTGGAAGTCGGCGCCGGCCTGCTCCCGGCCGGAACCGGTTGTTTGCGAATGGTCGAACGCTGGACGGGAGAATCCGGCAAAGTCGAAACCGCGCCGCTGCTGCCGTTTTTGGCCGAAGGCTTTACCAATATCGCTACCGCCCGGGTGGCGACCGGCGCTGAAGATGCCAGGAAATATCGTTATCTGCGGCCGACAGATGGCATTTCCCTGAATCGCGATCATCTTCTTTATCACGCCAAACAGAGAGCCCTGGGAATGGCCCGGGCCGGCTATCGTCCGCCGAGACCGCAGGTCTTCAGGGCGGGCGGCGAAGATATGGCCAAGACGATGAACATTCAGATTTGGGGCATGGTAGAAGCCGGCTGGGCCACGGAGCATGACGGTCTGATTGCTCGCAAAGTCGCGCACGTATTGTGTGGTGGCACGGTGGCCGAGGGCACCATGCTGGACGAGCAGGCTTATCTCGATCTCGAGAGAGAAGCGTTCGTCTCATTGTGCGGTGAAGAAAAGAGCGTAGCGCGAATGGAGAGCTTGTTGATGACCGGCAAGCCGCTGCGCAATTGACCCCGGAGTCTGAGGAGAAAGCTATGCCGACGTTTAGATTGAATGTACCTATCGTCAGTGGCGTGCGGACCGCTGTGGGTCGAGCCAAAAAAGGTACACTGATTAACACGCGCCCGGACGATCTGTTGGCAACCGTTATGAACGAAGTGGTTGAGCGGACCAGGGGTCTCGAGCCCGGGGATGTGGGTGATGTGGTGATGGGCTGTGCCATGCCCGAAGGTACACAGGGCATGAACATCGCCAGGGTCGCCGTATTCAGGGCCGGCTGGCCGGCGGAGGTAACGGCGGAGACCGTTAACCGCTTCTGTGCCAGCGGTTTGCAGGCGATCATGCACGGGGCTCAGGAAATCCAGTGCGGCCAGGAGGACGTGGTCGTGGCCGGTGGCGTGGAATCTATGTCGCAGGTGCCGATGGGCGGCCACGTAGTCAGTTTGAATCCGCACCTGTCAGACAGTCACCCGGAAGCCTACATAAACATGGGCGCCACCGCCGAGCGTGTCGCCAGTCAGTTCAAGGTGACCCGCGAAGACCAGGATCAATACGCCACGAAGGCACACCAGAAAGCCGTGGATGCGATAAAGGCCGGTCGTTTCAAAGACCAGATTGTTGCGGTTAAGGCGCGCGTCTTTAAGGACGGCAAAGAAGAAGGCGTTACCTTCGATACCGACGAATGTCCGCGGGCCGATACGACGGTTGAAGGACTTGCCAGGTTAAATCCAGTGTTCAAGGCGGGCGGAACAGTGACCGCTGGAAACGCCTCACCGATGAATGACGGAGCCGCCGCGGTGGTGCTGACGTCGGAAGAGAAGTTGAAAGCGCTGGGTCTCAAGCCATTGGCTTATGTTCGCGACTATGCGGTCGTTGGTGTGCCGCCCGAGATCATGGGCATCGGTCCGGTACCGGCGATTCGAAAACTGCTGGAACAAACCGGGCTCACTATCGAAGACATAGACCTGTTCGAGATCAACGAAGCCTTCGCGGCGCAGGCCGCGTACTGCCAGCG
>JAHEFG010000007.1:18998-111449 GCA_024640305.1 Gammaproteobacteria bacterium | reverse complement strand
CGACGTAGCCTCCCAACTTGTCGAACGCTGCCGGGTTGGCCGTCAGCCAGTTCTCACGGCGCGAGTTGACGACACAGTTGAACGCTGCCTGCAGTACACGGTGATAGTCGTCCTGCGATTTGCGCGTCAGGTCCGAAAGCGCGTCGAGTTGCGCGACGATGTCATCGCGAGTGAGTTTCGCCAGCGGGATCTCGCCGATGCGCTCGTGCCAGAATTGCAGATACGTCACGAGGCCTCGCCACGTCTTCGCCTGCTCGACGTTGTCCTGCTTGTTGGCGGCCTTGTTCTTGTCTTTGAGGTATCGCTTCAGCGCCTCCCGCGGCGACAGGTCGTGGAACTTGTCGTCCGCCTCGAACTGCAGCGCGAATCCGCACCGCTGTTTCGCGTATACGTTGAGGACGTGCTTCACGCACCGACCGTGAGCCGCTCGGGCTTGCGTCGGTGACATGGTGTCGAGTTCGGCCTCGCGCTTACGCGCCCATGCCTTCGCCTCGTGCTTCGTCTCGAACGTCTTAGATTTGCTGGGGAACCCTGCGCGACGGACCTGCGCTCGCCATGACTCGCCGCGACTGAATATCGATGTTGCCACTGCCTTGCCCTGTTTTCTGGATACACAGGTCGATGGTATCGGTCCGGCGAGCAAGTTGCACCAGATCTGCACCAACGAAAAAAGCCCTCAATGTGAGGGCCTTTTAAGTCGCTGTTTTAGCGAGATTTTTGGTAGCGGGGGTAGGATTTGAACCTACGACCTTCGGGTTATGAGCCCGACGAGCTGCCAGACTGCTCCACCCCGCATCGGCAGGAGCGCATACTACTGGCAACTCAGCGCATTGACAAGGCTATTTGGGTGCAAAGTGTCCACAACCAGCCAGGAATGATTCCGAGGGCCAGTACCGCAAGGCCGTTCAGGCTCAACACTAGCCGGGTATCCGCGCTGGACTGCAAAACCGCCATGTCCTCGGCCTGCTCGAAATACATGTACCAGATGACGCGCAGGTAGTAGAACGCACCAACAACAGACGCCAGCACCATGAGAATTGCCAGCCCTGGATAACCTGAACTCAGGACCGCATCGATCACGTTCAATTTACCGAAAAAGCCAATAAACGGCGGTACGCCCGCCAGGCTGAACATCAGGAACATCATCATCAAGGCAAACCAGGGGCTGCGCGCATTCAGGCCCTTGAAGTCCGACAGATTTTCCGCATCAAAACCGCGTCGACTCAGCAGAATCACAATACCAAATGCACCTGCTGCTGCGACGATATAGGTCAGTGTGTAGAAAAGCGCCGCTGAGTTGCCCTTGTCATTTCCGCAAAACACGGCGAGCAATATGAAACCAACATGAGCGATAGTCGAGTAACCCAACATGCGCTTGATATTTGTTTGCGCGATGGCAATAACATTACCGACAAGCAACGACATCACGGCAACGACCATGATCATATCCGCCCAGACATCGTGCAACCCGCCAAGTCCATCGGTCAGCACGCGCAGCGTGAACGCCAGCGCAGCAAGTTTTGGTGCGGAAGCGATATAAAGCGTTACCGGAGTGCGAGCGCCCTGATAAACGTCGGGCAGCCACATGTGGAACGGAACGGCACCGAATTTGAACGAGATGCCAACAATCAGAAATGCCAGGCCGAACCACAACGGCAGACTGTTCAATGCCGGATTCGCCGCCAACGCCATCGCAATTTCGTCAAATTTGAGCGTTCCGGTGACACCATAAACCCACGAAATGCCGTATAGCAAAGCGCCGGACGCAATGGCACCCAGCACGAAGTACTTCATCGCCGACTCCGCGGACGTAACGTTGTTGCGGTCGATGGCAACCAACGCATACAACGACAATGCCAGCGTCTCCAGCCCCAGATACATCGTCAACAGACTGTTTGCCGAAATCATGATCATCATACCCAGCAACCCAAACAGTGCGAGTATGTAGAATTCACCTTTGTGCAGGTCGTTGGCTCTCAAATAGTCACGGCCATACATCAGAGCGATACCGACAAAACCAACCGCGGTAACTTTAAGTACCTGTGACAATGGGTCGCTAACGTAGCTGCCATCAAACAACACCAGGCTTTCTGCGGGCGCGGTCGTTAGCAACGTCCACATCGTAATGGCCAATGCTGCGATACTCATCCAGAACGTCTGGACGCGATTCTCATCATCGACGAACAAGTCGGCTATTAGCACTACGCAGATCAGGCCCAACAGGGTCATCTCAGGCGCGGCTGACATGTAATCCGTCAAAGTCATAGCTTGGAATGCCCTATCTGCTGGATTAGTTGGTCAACGGTCACATTCATCATATCTACAAGCGGTGCCGGCCACAGACCGATCAGCAGCACGGCGACCGCGAGCACACCAAGCACAACGAACTCACGAATATTCAGATCTTCGAGCTCAGCGACGTCGTCGTTAGCAATCTCACCGTAAATAACCCGTTTGACCATCCAAAGCGTATAGGCGGCCCCGAGTACGAGCGTCGATGCGCCGAGAAACGCAAACCAGAAGTTAGCCTTGAAGCTGGCAATAATCACCATGAACTCGCCGACGAAACCTGAGGTACCGGGCAGTCCCGCATTAGCCATGGAAAACAGCACCATGAACGCCGCAAATACCGGCATGGTGTTAGCAACACCGCCGTAATCGGCGATCTTCCGACTATGAACCCGGTCATACAAAACGCCTACGCAGAGGAACATGGCTCCCGAGATCAAACCGTGCGACACCATCTGCACCATGCCGCCCGTCATCCCAAGTCCCGCGCCTGAGCCACTCTGAATTGACCAGAGCAGGAAAAAACCGAGCGTGACAAAGCCCATGTGGGCGATCGATGAATACGCGATCAGCTTCTTCATGTCTTTTTGCATCAGCGCTACAAATCCGATGTACACAATAGCAATCAGCGACATCGCTATGACGAGACCCGAAAAGTAGGCACTGCCATCGGGAACCATCGGTAAAGACAATCGTAAGAAGCCGTAACCGCCCATCTTCAGCATGATGGCCGCCAGAATCACGGAACCACCTGTGGGCGCCTCCACGTGAGCATCCGGTAACCATGTGTGAACCGGCCACATCGGAACCTTAACGGCGAATGCAATCAGGAATGCGATAAATATGAACTTCTGCGCCGTTAGTCCGATCGTTACGTTCATCCAGCCAAACATGTCAAAGCTGCCGGTTTGCCCGTACAGATAGATGAAAGCAACCAGCATCAACACGGAACCAAGGAACGTGTACAGGAAAAATTTCAGCGTGGCATAAATGCGGCGTTCGCCGCCCCACACGCCGATGATCAGGAACATCGGTACCAGCATTGCTTCCCAGAAGACATAGAAAAGCAAGCCGTCGAGCGCAGAAAACACGCCGATCATCAAGCCTTCAAGAATCAGGAAGGCCGCGAAAAACTGTGCGGGCCGCACCTTAATCACATCCCAGCTCGTCAGCACGACGAGTGGGGTGATAAATGTTGTCAACAGAATCAGCGGCGCCGAAATGCCGTCTATACCGAGATAGTAATAAGCGTTGAGCGCGGGAATCCACGCAAACCGCTCGATAAACTGCATACCGGTTTCCGTGTTATCAAACCACGCGTACAACGCAATACTCAGGACGAACGTCAGCAGCGACATTCCCAGGGCAATGATGCGCATCGTGCTCGCTTTCGACGACTTTGCGTCACCACCATCACCGATCACGAGCAATACGATGCCGCTAATAATTGGCAACCAGACCAGAATGCTCAAGAGATATTGTGAATAGTCCATGGTATTCCCTGGGCTACCTGAACCAGATGAGCCAGCTGAGCAACATCGTCAAGCCGATGATCATTGCGAACGCATACGTATACAGATAACCGGTCTGGATTTGCCTCATTACACCGGCCAGCTTGCCAACTGATCTGGCAGTGCCATTGACGATAATGCCGTCAATAATCAGCTGATCGCCCTTCTCCCACAGGAACCTGCCAATGCCACGACCTCCTGCCGCGAAGCCCTTGATATAAAGATCGTCAAAATAGTACTTACGATCGAGAAGCGTGTAGATACCAGATAGCTTGCGCTTGATAGTTACCGGTATATCCGGTCGTCTCAAATACAGGAACCACGCGGAAAATACACCGCCAGCGGCCAGCCAGAACACCGGGGTTTGCGGGGCATGCTTGAGCAAACTCAAACTACCGTGGAAGCTCTCACCCATATGCGCCAGCACGTCGTGTGCGGAGCTGACGACGATCGCGTCGCCGAAGTAGTTGTTGAACAGCACATCGTTGACGGTAATCCAGCCAATGATCGCAGACGGTATCGCCAGCATGATAAGCGGCGCCGTAACCACCCACGGCGTTTCATGCAGGTGTGATTTCGTCTCCTTATCCATGCGTGCTTTACCGTGGAACACCAGGAAGAACATTCGAAACGAATACAAGGCCGTGACGAAAACACCGAGCAGTACGCTCAGGTAGGCAATCCAGTAAACCGCGCCCTGCCCGTGCCAATGCGACTCCTTGACCGCTTCGATCAGGAGATCCTTCGAAAAGAACCCGGACAAGCCTGGGAATCCGATAAGGGCCAGAGACCCTATCAGGGCAGTCCAGTAAGTAATCGGCATGTACTTGCGCAGACCACCCATCTTGCGAATGTCCTGCTCGTGGTGCATCGCGATGATGACTGAGCCTGCCGCCAGGAACAGCAGCGCCTTGAAGAACGCATGCGTCATCAGGTGAAAAATAGCGGCGCTATACGCAGACGCACCAAGTGCAACAGTCATGTACCCAAGTTGAGATAAGGTCGAATACGCGACGACGCGCTTGATATCGTTTTGCACGATGCCGAGTAAACCCATGAAAAAGGCGGTGATCGCACCGATGGTGATAACAACAGCAAGCGCCGTCTCGGACAGCTCGAACAGCGGCGACATCCTCGCCACCATGAAGATACCCGCCGTAACCATCGTTGCCGCGTGAATCAATGCTGATATCGGCGTTGGGCCTTCCATGGAGTCCGGCAGCCACACATGCAACGGCGCTTGAGCCGACTTACCCATAGCCCCGATAAACAACAGAATGCAGGCAACCGTCATCGCGTTCCATGGTGCCCCCGGGAACACTTCAAACTGCTGTGCCGCGACCGACTCTGCCTGGCCAAAAACCTCAGCGTAATCCAGCGAGCCGGTAAACATCACGATCGCGGCAATACCGAGAATAAAACCGAAATCGCCCACACGATTAACCAGGAAGGCCTTGAGGTTCGCGAATATCGCGGACTCCCGCTTGTACCAAAAGCCAATCAACAGGTAGGACACCAGACCGACTGCTTCCCAGCCAAAGAAAAGCTGCAGGAAGTTGTTCGACATGACGAGCATCAACATCGAAAACGTGAACAGGGAGATATAGCTGAAGAAGCGCTGGTATCCCGGGTCGTCGTGCATATAGCCGATCGTGTAGATATGTACCGAAAAAGACACAAACGTAACGACAACCATCATCAGGGCCGTCAGCCGGTCGACAAGGAAGCCGACTTCCATTCTCAGCCCGTCGGTGACCGCCCATGTATAGACATGAATATTCTCAGCAACGGCCCCGCCCCAAAACATTTCTTTGAGAACGAACATCGACAAGACGCACGACAAGCCCACTGCCAGTATCGTGATCCAGTGTGCACCTGCGCGTCCGATTTGTTTGCCAAATAGTCCAGCGACTATGGCAGCAGCCAGCGGCGCAAGAACAATTGTCAGGTAGTAGCTGTACATCGCCGGCTAGCCTTTCATCGTATTCAGCTCTTGCACATTGATAGAGCGTCGATTGCGGAACAGCACGACGAGTATCGCAAGGCCGATGGCAGCTTCTGCCGCTGCCACGGTTAAGATGAAAAAGACAAATACCTGGCCTGTGTCGTCGCCAAGATGTCTGGAAAAAGCAATAAAATTGAAATTAACGGCGAGCAGCATCAGTTCGATGCACATCAGGATCAGGATCAGATTTCGCCGATTAATAATAATTCCTGCGATGCTCAACACGAACAACATCGCCGAGAGAGTCAAATAATGTTGCAGTCCGATCATTGCCGTTTCTCCGCATCCATCTTCACAACGCGTAGACGATCTTTCGCCCTTACGGCGACCTGCTTTGCGATATTCTGAACCTTGAGACCCGGCCGTTTTCGCATTGTCAGCGTTATCGCGGCGACGATTGCCAGCAACAAGATCACAGCTGCAATTTCAAATGCGTATACGTGTTCGGTGTAGAGGACGGAGCCAAGCGCCTTGGTGTTGCTGTAGCCGTCCGCGTAAGGCTCAAAGCCACCGGCAATATCGCTATCCTGTCCGCGCAACCAGATCAATTGCACGATCTCAACGGCCATGAGCAGTGTGAAGCCCAGTCCGAGGAACCAGTAACGCGTCAGCCCACGCTTCACTGCCTCAACATTGATGTCGAGCATCATTACGACGAACAAGAAAAGCACCATAACCGCGCCGACGTAGACGAGCACCAGCACAATCCCGAGAAACTCAGCCTCGGCCAGTATCCAGAGAATTGCACTCTGAAAAAACGCCAATACCAGGAACATGACTGCATGCACCGGATTGCGCGAAAGAATTACGCCAAGAGCTGCGCCCATCAGCACTGCAGAGAAGAGATAGAAGAGAATCGCTTGAAACACTATCGTGCGCCCTATCTATATTTCGCGTCTGCCGCTTTGTCAGCGGAGATCATCGCGTCGTACTTTTCGCCGATTGCGAGAAGTTTGTCTTTGGTCATGATGTTTTCGCCCGGCTTTTCCATGTGGTACTCGTGGAGTCGCGTTTCGACAATTGCATCGACCGGGCACGCCTCCTCGCAAAAGCCACAATAAATACATTTAAAGAGATCGATGTCGTAGCGCGACGTGCGGCGGGTGCCGTCTTCACTCACGTTCGATTCGATCGTTATGGCCAGCGCCGGGCAGACCGCTTCGCAAAGCTTGCAGGCAATGCAACGTTCCTCACCGTTCGGATAGCGACGCAAGGCATGCAAGCCGCGGAAGCGCGGAGACTGCGGCGTCTTCTCGTCGGGGTACTCCAGCGTAATACTCTTGCGAAAGAAATTACGCTGCGTAACTGACAAGCCCTTGAGGAGTTCCCAAAGAGCAAACGTCTTGATATAGCTAGCCAGTCGATTCATCTGCGTTTGCCTGCCATTATCCCGTCAGCCCAGCCCACGGCCCGATCTCGAACCAGGCCATCACGCCCTCGACGACGATCCAGACGATCGTCACAGGGATAAATACTTTCCAGCCCAGGCGCATGATCTGGTCGTAGCGATAACGCGGAAAAGTCGCGCGTAACCAGAAAAACGTGTACATGAAAAACGCCATCTTGAAGAACAGCCAGTGCAACCCACCTTCAACCAACAGGCCTGCCACAGGGATATCGGCGAGTGGCTCGAGGAAACCAATACCTTCGAATGGCGATGCCCAACCACCGAGGAAGAAAATCGCCGTAAGTGACGAAATCAGCACCATGTTGGCGTATTCGGCGAGGAAAAAGAGCGCGAAGGCCACACCAGAATACTCGACATGAAAGCCCGCGACGATTTCCGACTCGCCCTCCGCCACATCGAACGGGGCGCGATTGGTCTCTGCTACACCCGAAATCCAGTACACCAGGAACAGCGGAAACAATGGCAGCAAGAACCAGTTCAGGAATCCGCCGGACTGTGCGCGCACGATATCGCCGAGATTAAGACTGCCGGCAGCCATGAGGATGCCAACCAACGCAAAGCCCATCGCGATTTCGTAAGCGACGATTTGTGCCGCTGACCGCATGGCACCCAGGAACGCGTACTTGGAGTTGGTCGCCCAGCCGGCGAGGATGACACCGTATACTCCAACCGATGTCAGCGCCAGCACATACAACAATCCGGCATTAATATCGGCAATGACATACCAGTCATTGAGCGGAATGACCGCCCAGGCAGCCAGCGCGGGAATCAGAGTTAGCAAAGGAGCAATGACAAACAAAAACCGGTTCGACTTCGATGGAACCACGACTTCTTTGATGAGCAGCTTGATGACGTCCGCGAATGGCTGGCCCAGCCCTAACGGACCTACGCGATTTGGCCCTACCCGACCCTGCATGCTGCCGATGACTTTACGTTCGAAGTAAGTCGAAAATGCGACAATCAATATGACGCCAATCGTGACGAACAGAATTTTCCAGGTGACGACAGTCAGGTACTGAACGAGCGGCGGCAGCGAGTTCCATATCTCCCAGATAGATGCGGGTATCAGACCGGCAAGCATTACGAGCTACTCTCGCTGGAGCCCGCAAGGGCCGCTGGCGTCAGTTGTAATGCAGACGCCCGCCTGACTACCGAGTCTACCGAATAGATTCTCGTATCGATTTCCGCGCCTGGCGCGTCCTCTCCATTTGGCTTGCCAAGCGTTAATTCACCCTTGTAGGTGTTGTCCGGCTCGGCATCGCCTAGCTGCGCAGCGATTTCATCCCGGACATCTTCGCTGGTGACGTAGTCAAAGCCCGGTGCATCAATAAGATTCCCAATGACACGCAACACTTTCCACGCCGGGCGTGACTCGCCAACCGGGTTGGCAACGCCACTGAAACTCTGCCAGGTACCCGCGACGTTTACGTAAGTACCCGATGTTTCCGCAAAAGTGCCTATCGGCAGCAGCAGATCTGCCGCTTCGAGCAACGCATCGGAAGAGAAAGGAGTCAGCGCAATGACGAATTCGTGTTTTTTCAGCTTGCTGACTGCATCACTATTCGAGATCAGATCTGCATCCGGTTCGATATTAAGCAACATAACGGCATCAAGCGGCGTATCGAGCATTGATCCGGCATCCGCGCCGCTCGCAGATCGTTTTAGGCCTCCTTGGCTACGATGCGGTGTCACACCCGCCAGATGCGCACCGGCACTGTTAGCTCCCGCTGAAAGACTGCCAAATTTCGCGCCCGTCGCATCTGCGATGCAGGCGGCAAGCGCTCGCACGGCACTGAATGCGCCATGTCGGCCAGCGATGTTACCCATCACGACAAGCGCATTGTCGGCATCCTTGAGCGCGGCGGCGATTTGTTGTTGTTCGTCGCTGGCTTCAACACCATTGCAAATATCCGCTACTGACGACGGCAGAGTCTTGCCGCATGCGGCGGCCGCAACTCCGGCAAGTAATTCGACAAGTCCGGCACCAGAAAGGTAGTTAGCAACATCAAACAGGTACTCGTGCGCCTCGCTGCTCGCAAAACTCACGCTGGCACCGGCCAGTGCTGCCTTTCTCAGGCGATGCGCGAGAATCGGCGCTTCTGCACGCATGTTCGACCCGATTACAAAGACGGCGTTCTGCTGCTCGATATCTGCAATATCGCAACCGAGCCACGGATAGACCGGGTCATTATCCTGGTCCGAAAAATCGCGCCGATCTATTCGGTGGTCAATATTCGCTGTACCGAGATGCTCAGCGATACGGGACAGCAGATGCGCTTCCTCAAGCGTAGAGCTGGGCGACGCAAGCAGCCCGGTCTCGTCGCCACCCGCATCGCGCAAACGATCTGCCGCAAACGACAATGCATCTTCCCAATCGACATCACGCCATTCCCCGCTCTCTTTAACACGCGGTCTGAGTAGTCGGTCGACGCTATAAATACCTTCGTAGCTAAAACGATCCCTGTCGGCAAGCCATGTTTCGTTAATGCTTTCGTTCGCCCTCGGCACGATGCGTTTGACGGTACCGCGAAGTACGTGCGCATACATATTGGAACCAACACAATCATGCGGCGAAATGGTCGCACGCTGCACCATCTCCCAGGCACGCGCGCTGTAACGGTAAGGCTTGTTATTCAGAGCGCCAACCGGACAAAGATCAATGATGTTGGCAGACAACTCGTGATCGATACTTTGTTCAACGTAAGTGCTGATTTGCATATGTTCGCCACGCTCGGTGGTTCCGAGTTGCTGCTTACCGGAAATTTCTTCACCGAAGCGCACGCAACGCGTGCAGTGAATGCAACGGGTCATATCGGTTGATACCAGCGGTCCGATATCTTTATCTTTTATGACACGCTTGCCATCGTTGTAACGCGAAATATCGCGGCCGTATCCCATCGCAATATCCTGCAACTCACACTCACCGCCCTGATCACAAATCGGGCAGTCAAGGGGGTGGTTGATAAGCAGGAACTCCATCGTTGCTTTCTGCGCAGCGATTGCCTTGGGAGATTTCGTAAAGACCTTCATACCCTCGCCCACCGGCGTTGCACAGGCCGGCATTGGCTTCGGCGCTTTCTCCACTTCGACCAGGCACATTCGGCAATTAGCCGCGATGCTCAGCTTTTCGTGGTAACAGAATCGCGGGATGTATGCGCCGACCTCATCGGTCACTTCGATGATCATCTGGCCCTTACGTGCCTCGACCGGATTGCCATCTACCTCAATGTTTACGATGTCATCATTCATGGCGGGCTATGCGGCAGCCTCCTTGGCGACATCGACGATACTGCGTCCGTGGTTGCGGATCATATATTCGAATTCGTGGTGATAGTGGTGCAGAAAACTCTGCACCGGCCACGCAGCGGCATCACCCAACGCACAAATTGTGTGGCCTTCTATCTTGTTGGCAACATCGACCAGTTTCTCCAGGTCATCCAGCTGCCCTTTGCCTTCGACAATGCGCGTCAGCATCCGATACAACCAGCCCGTGCCTTCTCGACATGGTGTGCATTGACCACAGGATTCGGACATGTAGAAGCGGGAAATTCGACGCAGCACTTTCACCATGCAGGTCGTCTCATCCATAACCATGACGGCCCCTGTACCGAAAGACGATCCCGCCTGCTGCAATGAGTTGTAGTCCATCGTGCAGTCCATGATGATTTCAGCCGGCAATACGCGACAGGACGACCCCCCGGGGATCACCGCTTTGAGTTTGCGCCCTTTCCAGACACCGCCACACAGTTCGAGCAAGTCTTTAAAGGGAATCCCCATCGGCAACTCGAGGTTGCCCGGTTTTTCAACGTGGCCGGAAACGGAAAACTGTGCGGTTCCACCCGAGCCCTCCGGCCCGAGCGTGGCAAACCAGGCCGCACCATTGCGAATAATCGACGGCACACTGGCCAGGCTCTGTGTGTTATTGATAGTCGTTGGCTTTCCGTACAAGCCGAAATTTGCGGGAAATGGTGGTTTGAAGCGAGGCTTGCCCTGCTTGCCTTCGAGAGACTCGAGCAGCGCAGTTTCTTCGCCACAAATATAAGCGCCCGCACCAACGAACGCGTATAGGTCGACGTCGATCCCCGAACCCTGGATATTCTTGCCCAGCAAACCTGCGTCGTACGCTTCTTTGAGGGCCGCTTCGAATCTCGGTACCGGCTCGTCAATAAACTCGCCACGAATGTAGTTGTAGGCAACAGTTGCGCCCATCGCATACGCCGCGATAGCCATACCCTCAACCAGCGCGTGCGGGTTGTTGCGCAGTACCTCCCGATCGTGACACGTTCCGGGTTCGCTCTCGTCCGAATTGCAGACAAGATACTTCTGCACGGGCGCATTGCGCGGCATAAAACTCCACTTGAGCCCAGTTGGGAAGCCAGCGCCACCGCGACCACGCAAGCCGGACGCCTTAACTTCTTCGATAACCTCTTCCTGCGTTAATTCGCCCGCCAGTATCTTGCGCCAGGCTTCGTAACCGTGGTTTTTCTCATAGGTATCGAGCGAATAAGACCGCTCCTGACCAAATGTGGAAAAACAAGTGAGGTTCTGTTCGTAGGCCATCAGTCGAGCCCATCCAGAATCTCATCGACCTGGTCCGTCGTCAGGTTCTCGTAGTACTTGTGATTGACCATCATCATGGGCGCACCACAACAAGCCGCCAGACACTCTTCTTCACGCTTCAGGTAGATGCGACCGTCGCCGGTGCTCTCACCAATCTTGACGCCAAGTTTTTCTTCGACATGCTCTACGATCTCATCCGAACCACGCAGCATGCACGAGACGTTCGTGCAAATAGCAACATTGTGACGTCCGACCGGTTTCGTCTGGAACATCGAGTAGAAGGTTGCAACTTCATACACCTGGATCGTTGGCAAATCGAGGTAGTCGGCAACGGCGTTCATTAATTCGGCCGTCAGGTAACCGTTATTCTCGTGTTGCACAATATGCAACGCGCTGATGACAGCGGATCGTTCCCTGCCCTCTGGGAACCTGGACTTCCATTGCTCAATTACTTCTTTCGCATGGTCGGAAAGCAAAGCTGAATCGCTCATCGGTCGACCTCACCAAAAACGATATCCTGCGTACCGATAACGGCCACCACATCCGCCAGCATGTGTCCTTCCACCATTTCCGACATTGCCGATATGTGTGCAAAACCCGGCGCGCGAATCTTTACGCGATACGGCTTGTTGGCGCCGTCCGATACGATGTACACGCCAAATTCACCTTTCGGGTGTTCAACAGCGGCGTAAGCCTCCCCTTCAGGTACGCAATAGCCTTCGGTGAACAATTTGAAGTGATGAATAAGCGATTCCATGTCGCCTTTCATATCGACGCGACTGGGCGCAGCCACTTTATGATCGTCGAACATCACCGGGCCCGGATTATCGCGCAGCCAGTCAATACACTGTTTTATGATGCGGTTCGACTGGCGCAACTCTTCAATGCGAACGAGATAGCGATCGTAACAGTCACCATTGCTGCCAACAGGGATATCAAAGTCAACCTGATCGTAGACTTCATAGGGTTGCTTCTTGCGAAGATCCCATTCGACGCCTGAGCCACGCAACATCGGTCCGGTAAAGCCCAACTGCATAGCACGTTCGGGCGAGACTACAGCGATGTTGACAGTGCGTTGTTTCCAGATTCGGTTGTCTGTCAGCAGCGTCTCGTATTCGTCAACGCAGCCCGGAAATTTATCTGTAAATGCTTCAATGAAGTCCAGCAGTGACCCTTCTCGAATGGAGTTCAGGCGATCGACATCTTTCTTGCTACGAAACTTCGATTCCTGGTACTTCGGCATCGTATCGGGCAAATCGCGATAAACGCCACCGGGCCGATAATAAGTCGCGTGCATACGCGTGCCAGAGACTGCCTCATAGCAGTCCATCAGGTCCTCACGCTCACGGAAGCAGTAGAGGAACATCGTCATCGCACCGATATCCAGCCCATGACCGCCTAGCCACAACAAGTGGTTAAGAATGCGCGTAATCTCGTCGAACATGACGCGGATGTACTGCGCTCGGATTGGCACAGTGACACCGAGAAGTTTTTCGATGGCCATGACGTAACCGTGTTCGTTACACATCATCGAAACGTAGTCGAGACGATCCATGTAACCGATGCTTTGGTTATACGGTTTATGCTCTGCCAGTTTTTCGGTGGCACGATGCAGCAGCCCGACGTGCGGATCTGCTTTTTGAATAACCTCGCCTTCCATCTCCAGCACAAGTCGCAGCACACCGTGCGCCGCGGGATGCTGCGGACCGAAGTTCATCGTATAACTTTGAATCTCAGCCATCAGTAACGTCCTTCAGGTCGGCTGAGTAACGGTTGTCATCACGTATCACCCTGGGAACAAGCGTCCTTGGCTCAATGCTCACCGGCTGATACGCGACACGGCCCTTGTCGGCGTCGTAGCTCACTTCAACATTGCCGGTCAACGGAAAGTCCTTGCGGAACGGATGACCGATAAAACCATAGTCAGTCAGAATGCGACGCAGATCCGGATGCCCGTCAAACAGGATACCGAAGAGATCGAAGACCTCACGCTCGAACCAATTTGCGCCGTTCCAGATATCTACGACGGACTTCACGATCGGCGGGTTTTCTGTGCCGGTAAAGGTGCGCAAACGCAGACGATAATTGTGCTGTATGGAAAGAAGGTGATACACGACTGCGAAACGCCGAGGCTCGAACTCATCAGCCTCATCAAGGATGACGGGTTCGCGCTCAACGCCGCGGCTAAACCCGGTGCCGGTCGCGCTGCTGGTCGTCCATTCGTCGCTGCCGTAACTGAGATAATCAACGCCGCATACATCAACGAGCATTTCGAAACCGAAATCGCCATCATTGCGCAGCGTCGTGGCAATCTCGACCAGATCCTCCTTGTCGATCTCATAGCCTAACTCGCCACAGATCGACGGGATTCGCGTCATTCGCTCACCGAAGCGCTCGTCAATTTGAGCGGCTAATGTCTCGTTCCGGTCACTCATTCTTATCTAGCTATCGTGCTCGTTCGACGGATTTTGTTTTGCAGCTGCATCAATCCGTAGATCAGCGCTTCGGCGGTTGGAGGGCAGCCAGGTACGTAGACGTCAACGGGAACAATGCGATCACAGCCTCGCACAACCGCGTAGGAATAGTGGTAATAACCGCCACCGTTGGCACAGGAACCCATCGACACCACCCAACGTGGCTCCGGCATCTGGTCGTAGACCTTGCGAAGTGCCGGTGCCATTTTGTTTGTCAAAGTTCCGGCAACGATCATGCAGTCCGATTGCCGCGGACTCGGCCGAAAGATTATGCCGAATCGATCCAGGTCATAACGTGATGCTCCTGCCTGCATCATCTCGACAGCACAACAAGCCAGACCGAATGTCATTGGCCAAAGCGAGCCGGTGCGCGCCCAGTTCATTACCGAGTCGACGCTGGTAACGACGAACCCTTTTTTCTGCAGGCTCTCGCCGGACGCCTCGGCTGATTCAGCGGTCGCTACGTCATTGGCCTCGGCCGTGTTCGCTAATCCCACTCGAGAGCCCCTTTCTTCCACTCGTAAACGAAGCCTACGACGAGTATGGCAAGGAACAGTCCCATCGCGAGAAGTCCGAAATGACCGACCTTGTCGAGAGACACTGCCCAGGGAAACAGGAAGGCGATCTCCAGGTCGAAAATAATGAACAGGATGGCAACCAGGTAGTAGCGAACATCAAATTTGGTGCGAGTGTCTTCAAAAGCTTCGAAACCGCACTCATAAGGCGAGAGTTTCTCGGCGTCCTTGCTACCCTTGCCAATCAGGAATCCCAGCCCGAGCAACAAGACACCAATGCCTGTCGCGACACCAAGGAAGACCAAAATGGGAAAGTACTCTTGCAGCATGTTCGCCTGAGATCCGGTGCGCCAGTTCGCCCCTGAATTAGCGCGACATTGTATCAGCGTGGCGCGCTTTGAATACCCCCTAGTGCGGGGTGATTCACTACTTTTTTGTTGTTTGGTGCTCTGGGCGAGACTCGAACTCGCACGGCTCGCGCCACTGCCCCCTCAAGACAGCGTGTCTACCAATTCCACCACCAGAGCGTGTGCTAAAAGTTTACCCGACTTATTGCCCCTGATCTTCTGCAGGAACCTCTTCTTCGAGGGCTGGAATTGCAGCTTCGTCGTCCGGCAAATCCAAAGATGGCATATCTGATACAGGCGTCTCCTCACTAATAACCGGCGCTTCCTCAGTCTGCTCCTCAATAATGGCTGCGTCCTCGAGCAAGCTCTCCGGCCCGGTTGAACGCTGGCTACTGAGATAAGCGAGTGTGAGGCTGCTGACAAAAAATGCTGTCGCCAGGATCGCCGTAGCTCGTGAGAAGAAACTGCCGGAACCGCGCGCGCCGAATACCGTGCCTGAAGCACCAGCACCGAACGCTGCGCCGGCATCGGCGCCCTTGCCGCGCTGCAGCAATACCAGGGCAATAATGCCCAGGGCTATAAGTGTGTGTGCAATAAGTACTGCTTTTTGAATCGTGTCCATTTTTTCCTCAAACCTGAGCGGCCGCTTCCGCGATCGCCAAAAAGTCGCCTGCTTTAAGTGACGCGCCACCGATTAGCCCGCCGTCAATATCTGGCATGGCAAGTAATCCCGCCGCATTCTCCCCTTTCATGCTGCCGCCGTACAGAATTTGTGTCGACCCAGCTACTTCCGCATCATGTCCGGCCATTACGCCCCGAATATGGCTGTGCACATCCTGTGCCTGCTCAGGGCTCGCCGTTACACCGGTACCAATCGCCCAGACTGGCTCATAAGCGACAACAGCCGACTTGAATCCTGCTATGCCGACTTTGTCGATGACCGCTCCAAGCTGCACCTCGACAACCGATTCCGTACCGCCGCTCTCGCGCTGCTCCAGCGTTTCGCCCACGCACAAAATCGGCTTGAGACCGGCGTCCAGGGCAGCTTTAAACTTCGCAGCAACCGCAAAACTGGTCTCACCGTACAAGGCACGCCGCTCGGAGTGCCCTACAATCACGTACTCGCAACCAACGTCCCGTAGCATCGCTGGCGCTACCTCACCAGTAAATGCGCCCGACTCATGCTCTGAGACATTTTGCGCGCCCAGTAGCACGCTGCTCCCGGAAACCTGCCTCGCAACCGCGGCAAGATACGGAAAAGGCGGACAAATCAACAGCTTGGCGCTGCCTGACTGTGGCGCACCCGCAACAATGCCGGCAACGAGCTCTTGACTGCTCGCCATACTGCCGTTCATTTTCCAGTTACCTGCTACGAGAATGTCGCGCATAGTACGTGTGTTCCCAAGCTCAAAAGGCGCGCAAGGATACCGAGGCTAACCCTGCAAATCAACGAATTACAGGGATCAACCTGGTCGCCGAAGCCGATATCTTCAGATAGCCGCTTCCGTCACAACCGCGGCCAGCCGCTCAGCCAGAGCAATTACCTGGTTCTTATCCTGACCCTCAACCATGACTCGAATCACCGGTTCCGTGCCCGAGGCCCGAAGCACCACACGCCCCGTGTCCGCCAGCTCGGTTTCAGCTGCGCTAACCGCATCACGTATAGCCTCCGAAGTACCAGGGTCCATACGCTTGTCAGTGCGGACATTTAGCATTGTTTGTGGGTATTTGGCCATGCCGGCTACAAGCTCGGATAATGGCTTTCCGGTCTGTTTCATGACAGCGAGAACCTGCAATGCGCAAACCAGGCCGTCGCCCGTGGTCGTCTTATCGAGAACGATCATATGGCCGGACGTCTCGCCGCCGATAATTCCACCTGTCTCTCGCAAGGCCTCGAGAACATAGCGGTCACCGACGCTGGCGCGACGGAATTCGATATTCTCAGCCACCAGCGCGTGTTCGAGACCCAGATTGCTCATAACCGTACCAACAACCGGGCCTTTGAGGCGCCCCTCGCTCTTTCTCGACAATGCGAGGATATACAGAATCTGATCACCGTCGACCAACTCACCGTTCTCATCGACCATCGTGACTCTGTCGCCATCACCATCGAGCGCAATGCCGATATCGGCGCGAACGGCTGGTACCGTCAGCTGCAGAACCTCGGGACTGGTCGAACCGCAGCCATCGTTGATATTGCAGCCATTCGGGGAACAGGCGATCGGTATGACTTCGGCCCCCAAATCGGCCAAAGTCCGCGGGCCAACTTTATAGCCAGCGCCGTTGGCGCCGTCGAAAACGATCTTCACGCCATCAAGGTCGAGGCCTTTGGGAAATGTCGAAGCGCAGAATTCCTGGTAACGAACGCGCGCCGTATCGATACGCTTCGCCTTACCGAGCCCTGCTGATTCGCGAGTAATGGCCGGGCTTTTTAGCTGCGCCTCGATTGCTCGCTCAACATCATCACCGAGTTTGGCTCCCGCTCGATCAAAGAATTTGATGCCGTTATCGTCATACGCATTGTGCGAAGCACTGATAACGACACCAAGATCAGCTTCGAACTCCTGGGTAAGGCGTGCGATTCCCGGTGTCGGCAGTGGCCCAAGTAGCAGCACGTCAACACCAGCGGCAACAAAACCCGCCTCGAGTGCCGCTTCAAACATGTAGCCTGACAAGCGTGTGTCCTTGCCAATGAGTACCGTACCACCCTGCGGTACGAGCACCTGGGCCGCTGCGCTGGCAAGACGCATCGTGAAATCCACGGTCATCGGATCGGAACCAACACGGCCACGAACCCCGTCTGTGCCAAAATACTTCTTAGTCATTCGCTGCTTCCTGAGTTCATGACGGCTGTTGCGACTCGTAATGCATCAACCGTTTCTGCAACATCATGCGCACGGATAATTTGCGCCCCTTGCTGAACGGCCAACACGGCCGCCGCGATACTTGCGGGCATCAGTTGCGACACATCTTTGCCCGTTATCCAGCCAAGCGTCGACTTCCGCGAAAGACCCGCGAGTACCGGAACGCCGATCTCGGTAACCTGCCTCAACCCGGCGAGCAACTCGATATTATGCGCCGGTCTTTTGCCGAAACCGAATCCTGGATCGACAATTATCAATCCCTCGCCCAGCCCCGCCTGAATGCATTGTGCCACGCGCTCGCGCAGAAACTGTGTGACCTCCGCCACAACATCGTCGTACTGCGGCTCATTCTGCATAGTGCGAGGCTCCCCTTGCATGTGCATAAGACACACCGGCTGCTGCAACTCGACCGCAGCCTGCAATGCGCCGTTGGCCCGCAGCGCATATACATCGTTAATGATCGAAGCTCCGGCCGCGACGGCCGCCCGCATAACGCCAGGTTTGCTGGTATCGATGGATATCGGCAGGTCAATTGCACGACGCAGTGCTTCGATGACCGGCATTACCCGATCCAGTTCCTGCTGTTCGTCAACGGCGTTGGCGCCGGGTCGGGTTGACTCGCCGCCCACGTCGACTATCGCCGCACCCTGCTCTGCCATTTCCTGCGCCCGTCGCAACGCGACATCGACCGTCGAATATCGACCACCGTCCGAGAATGAGTCGGGAGTGACATTGAGCACGCCCATCACTGCAGGGCTGTCCAGTTTGACGGGACCGAGACGCAACATCAGGTTTGGCGCATTACTGGCGAGGAGCGGTAACTAGTGCTCGCTGGCAGGACCGCCGATCGACCCGGTACTCTCACCCTCAGACTTTGGCTTGCCTGTGGTTGAACTTGAGTCCAGTGTGTCGTCCCAGTCTTCAGGTGGGCTCGGCTTTTTGCCAGCCATAATCTCTTCTATTTGCGAGAGGTTGATTGTCTCGTATTTAACCAGCGCTTTAGCCATGGCGTGCAACTGGTCGAGATGGTTTTCGAGGATTTCCTTCGCACGAGTGTAATTGCGGTCAACGATCGCTCGTACTTCCTCATCTATTGAGTGTACCGTGACATCGGATACTTGCTTGTGCTGCGTTACCGAGCGGCCGAGGAACACCTCACCATCGTCCTCACTGTATGTGAGCGGACCGAGTTTTTCCGATAATCCCCATTTGGTAACCATGTTTCGCGCAATCTCTGTCGAGCGCTCGATATCGTTCGATGCACCGGTGGTAACAGCTTCCTTACCAAACACCAGCTCTTCGGCGAGACGGCCACCGAACAGAGTTGAGATCCGACTTTCCAGTTGCTGCTTTGACGTGCTGTATCGGTCTTCCTCTGGCAGATACATCGTCACGCCTAACGCGCGACCGCGCGGAATAATTGTCACCTTATATACAGGATCATGATCCGGAACCCGGAACCCGACAATGGCGTGTCCCGCCTCGTGATAGGCGGTATTGAGCTTTTCCTGCTCGCTCATGACCATCGAGCGCCTCTCGGTGCCCATGATGATTTTGTCCTTAGCCTGCTCAAACTGCTCCATGCTGACCACGCGCTTATTTGCCCGCGCCGCGAACAGTGCGGCCTCATTAACAAGATTGGCGAGGTCTGCGCCTGAGAACCCTGGCGTGCCGCGAGCAATGACGCTCGGCACTACGTCGTCGTCAAGCGGAACCTTTCGCATATGCACTTTGAGGATAAGTTCCCGACCGCGGATATCCGGCAGTGGCACAACAACCTGTCGGTCGAAGCGCCCCGGGCGCAGCAGAGCAGGATCGAGTACGTCAGGCCGGTTCGTCGCGGCAATTACGATAATGCCCTCGTTACCCTCGAAACCGTCCATTTCGACGAGCATCTGGTTGAGCGTTTGCTCACGTTCGTCGTGGCCTCCGCCGAGTCCGGCACCACGATGGCGGCCGACCGCGTCCAGCTCATCGATAAAGATTATGCAAGGTGCCTGCTTCTTTGCCTGCTCGAACATATCGCGTACGCGGGACGCGCCAACACCAACGAACATCTCGACAAAATCAGATCCGGAAATCGTGAAAAACGGTACTTTTGCTTCGCCGGCGATAGCTTTGGCGAGCAGCGTCTTACCGGTGCCCGGAGGACCAACCATGAGCACGCCCTTGGGAATCTTGCCACCGAGGCGCTGGTATTTGCTCGGGTCTTTAAGGAAGTCGACAACTTCCGATACCTCGGCTTTAGCCTCCTCGACACCTGCAACATCAGCGAATGACACTCCTACCTGATCTTCGCCCAGCAACCGTGCCTTGCTCTTGCCGAATGACATCGCACCACGGCCACCACCGCCACCCTGCATCTGTCGCATGAAATAAATCCAGACACCTATCAGCAGCAATATCGGGAATGAACTGATCAGCAGCTGTCCAATAAGGCTCTGCGATTGCGGCTCTGCCGCGGAGAATTCAACGCCGTTGGCATCAAGCAGGCCGATCAGTGTGTTGTTATCCGTCTCCGGACTGATCGTGTAATAGGGGTAAGGCTCGCGATTACCAAAGCGAATTTTTTGCCCTTCAATCTCGACCAACGCAACCTGGCCCGAACGCACCTGCTGCAAAAAGTCGGAGTAGTCTTTCGACTGAGGCTGCCCGCCGCTGACGCCGGACAAGCCTTGCACTACGGAAAGCAGTACGACGATTATGACAACGAAGACAAGTATATTTTTGGTCAGATCATTCACAGTTATTTCCGCGGTGGGAGGAAGCAGAAGTACTGTCTATTTAGACAGGTTTCAGCCAATTAGACACTACTACAATTGATAGTTTCTCGCTACCAAGTACACCTCACGGCTGCCAGCCCTTGATGCCTTTGGTTTCATTACTCTTACACGATCAAAAACAGCTCTTGCGCCAACGATAAAAGCATCGGTGCCTTCGCCCTGAAACAGCTTACAAATGAAGTCGCCGCCACCTTTTAGCCTGTCCTTGCACAAATCCAGCGCGAGCTCCGCCAGGTACATCGATCTTGGCTGATCGATCGCCCTGGTTCCGGTGATATTGGGGGACATATCGCACATTACAAGATCTACGCGCTGATCATTTGTGGCGGCACGTATTTCTTCCAACACGGCATCGTCTGTGAAATCGCCCTGAATAAACTCAACGGACGGCAAAGCATCCATGGGCAACAAGTCGATTGCGACAATCTGTGTCCGCCCTTTAAGCGTCTCGGTAACGTATTGGCTCCAGCCACCCGGCGCCGCGCCGAGATCAATGCAAGTCATGCCCGGCTTGAGAATTCGCTCTTTTTGTACGATTTGCTCGAGTTTGTATACAGCTCTTGATCGCCAGCCATCCCTGCGCGCCTGGGCCACGTAAGGATCTCGCTCCTGGCGCTCACGCCAACTCCGACTGGAGGCTCTGGGTTTACTCACTGCTTATCATCCGTTCGGAGCGGATCCGCCGCCCATACACTGTTACACTTCGCGCCCATGACTCTAAGTGAATCACAAAAGAAGTACCTGCGTGGCCGCGGCCACGCCCTGAAGCCTGTCATTACGGTTGGTGACGCCGGCTTGTCCGCGTCTCTAATGGCCGAATATGAATCGACAATCGCCCATCATGAATTGATCAAGGTTCGAGTTCGGGTGGGCGACCGAGACGCACGCAATGCGATTATCGACGAACTCTGTGCGACCAGTTCTGCCGAGCTCATACAACGAATCGGCAACGTCGCGTTGCTCTACAGGGAAAACGCCGACAATAGAAAAATCATCATTCCAAAGCGGTAAACGTCAAACGTACCTGACCTCGAGCACCTCGAAGATCTTTTCGCCGCCGGGCGCCTGAAACGACACGACATCGCCCTCGCTCTTGCCTATTAGCGCTCGAGCAATAGGCGACGTGTAGGAGATCATCCCGGTCTTGATATCGGCTTCGTCTTCTCCGACCAGCGTGTAGACAATTTCCTTACCCGTATCTTCGTCCAGTAACTGCACGGTTGAGCCGAAAACGATCTTTCCTTTGGCATCGATCGCCGTCACGTCAATGACCTGCAAGTGTGACAACTTGCCTTCGAGATCCTTGATACGACCTTCGATGAAGCTCTGTTGCTCTTTCGCCGCGTGATACTCTGCGTTTTCTTTCAAATCACCGTGTGCCCTGGCTTCCGCAATCGCCTCGATCACCCTCGGTCGGTCAACTGACTTGAGCTTCTTGAGCTCCTCTTGCAGCAGTTCATGGCCGCGCACCGTCATCGGTACTTTGTTCATGCTGCTACCTCTTTATGCAGGTCCTGAAGACGATTCACGTCTCCATCATCCAGATGCTCAATAGCTTTACAGGTCGCAATCGCTGCGTTCAGCGTCGTGTAATACGTCACACCTCGGCGCACCGCTTCGGCCCGTATCGACGCAGACTCGTTAATCGCCTGCTTGCCTTCCGTGGTATTCACGATAAGGTCAATTTCGCTGTTTTTGATCATGTCCACGATATGCGGTCTTCCCTCTCGAACCTTGTTGACTCGTCGGCATGATACCCCAGCCGCGGCGAGCTTTTGTGCTGTGCCATGAGTTGCCACAACATCAAACCCCTGGCTGACCAGTATTTTGGCCAGTTCGACCGCACTATCCTTATCGCGCTCGCGCACGCTCAACAGAGCCGCCCCCTGCCGGGGCAAGACCACGCCGGAGGCGAGTTGTGCCTTCGCATAGGCTTCTCCGAATGTCCTGCCAACCCCCATGACCTCACCCGTCGATTTCATTTCCGGACCCAGAATCGGGTCAGCTCCCGGGAACTTGATGAACGGGAACACAGCTTCCTTCACTGAGTAATAGCCTGGAATGCGCTGGTTAACGAAACCCTGTTGCGCTAATGACTCGCCCACCATGACTTTCGCCGCAATCTTGGCCACCGGTATTCCGATAGCCTTGGATACAAATGGCACCGTCCGTGACGCACGCGGGTTTACTTCGAGCAGGTAAACGATGTTGTTTTGAATAGCGAACTGGGTATTCATAAGGCCAACTACATTCAGGCCCTTTGCCAGCTTGACGACCTGCGCATGCATCTCATCCTGCAAGTCCTTCGATAAGCTGAATGGCGGCAACGAACATCCGGAATCACCTGAATGCACACCGGCCTGCTCGATATGCTCCATGACGCCACCAATCAGCACACGCTCGCCATCGCAGACGCAATCGACATCGACCTCGATAGCAAGATCGAGAAAGCGGTCGAGCAAGACAGGGCTGTCATTCGACACATCAATCGCGGCGTCCATATATGCCGCAAGATCCTCGTCGGTGTGAACAATCTCCATTGCCCGGCCGCCCAGAACATATGACGGCCGCACGACCAGCGGGTAGCCGACATCGCCGGCCCTGGCCAGGGCCTCTTCCTTGTTTCGCGCCGTATTGTTCGGCGGCTGCCTGAGGTTTAATGACTCAACGAGTTGCTTGAAGCGCTCCCGATCCTCAGCCAGGTCGATCGAATCCGGTGACGTTCCGATGATGGGGGCTCCCGCCGCCTCAAGATCGCGAGCCAGCTTGAGCGGCGTCTGGCCACCGTACTGAACTATGACGCCCTTCGGTTGCTCCTTGTCGATGATCTCCATGACGTCTTCGAACGTCAGTGACTCGAAGTAGAGCCGATCCGAAGTGTCGTAATCAGTCGAAACCGTTTCCGGGTTGCAATTGACCATGATGGTTTCGTAACCCGATTCCTTGAGCGCGAGTGCCGCGTGCACACAGCAGTAGTCGAACTCGATGCCCTGCCCGATACGGTTTGGCCCACCACCCAGGATCATGATCTTCGCTCGATCCGTCGGCTCTGCCTCACATTCTTCTTCGTAGGTCGAATAGAGATAGGCCGTCGTCGTCGAAAATTCGGCCGCACAGGTATCGACTCGCTTGAAGACAGGCCTGATGTCCAGCTCAAGCCGCCGTTTGCGCACAGCTCGTTCCGTAACGCCCAATAGCTGCGCGATCCGCGCGTCTGAGAATCCCTTGCGTTTGATAGCCAGCATCGAGGCCGCATCAAGACCTGCCAGGCTCGCCCCTCGTATTATCTCCTCGGTTTCAAGCAGGTCTTGAATCTGTGCGAGGAACCAAGGGTCGATACCGGTAATTCTCGCGACGTCGTCAAACGTAAATCCGTGGCGAATCGCGTCGGCGACGTAGCGCAGGCGATCGGCGCCGGGAATTCGCAATTCCTGGCGCAACTTGTACTTCTCGGCGTCGGTCTCAACGGAGTCGATAATCTCGTTAAGTCCCGTAATGCCGGTCTCCAGGCCTCGCAGCGCTTTTTGTAAAGATTCCTGGAACGTGCGGCCCATTGCCATGACCTCGCCAACGGACTTCATTTGTGTCGTCAGCCGATCGTTGGCCCCCGGGAATTTCTCAAAAGTAAAGCGAGGTATCTTCGTGACAACGTAGTCGATCGTTGGCTCGAACGACGCCGGCGTGGCGCCACCTGTGATGTCGTTTTTGAGCTCATCCAGCGTATAACCAATGGCTAGCTTTGCGGCTACCTTGGCAATTGGGAACCCGGTGGCTTTCGACGCCAGCGCCGACGACCGGGAAACACGCGGGTTCATTTCGATAATCAGGACTCGCCCATCTTGCGGATTGATCGCGAACTGCACGTTTGAGCCGCCGGTTTCGACGCCAATCTTGCGCAAGACCTGGATCGATGCATTTCTGAGACGCTGGTATTCCCTATCCGTTAGCGTCTGCGCCGGTGCCACGGTGATCGAGTCCCCGGTATGAACGCCCATCGGATCGAAATTCTCGATGGCGCAAACGATGATGCAATTGTCGTTGCGGTCTCGAACGACCTCCATCTCGAACTCTTTCCAGCCGATCACGGACTCCTCGAGCAGCACCTCTGTCGTCGGTGACATCTCCAGGCCGTGCGTGACAATACGCTCGAATTCTTCGCGGTTGTACGCAATACCACCACCGCTGCCGCCGAGCGTAAAGGACGGCCGGATAATCGTCGGGAAACCGATTCCTTCCTGCTTTTCGAGCGCATCTTCCAGGGTATGCACGATTTCAGCGCGGGGACTTTCGAGGCCGATTTCTGTCATCGCCTTACGAAAGAGATCGCGATCTTCAGCCATGTCGATGGCTTCCCGCGATGCCGCAATCATCTCGACATTGTATTTTTCGAGAACGCCTTCACGGGCAAGATCGAGCGCGCAGTTGAGGGCTGTCTGACCGCCCATTGTTGGCAGCAACGCATCCGGCCTTTCTTTGGCAATGATTCGCTCTACTGCAGTCCAGTGCACAGGCTCGATGTAAATCGCATCTGCAGTTTCGGGATCCGTCATTATGGTCGCCGGGTTCGAATTGACGAGAATGACGCGTAAGCCCTCTTCCTTGAGCGCCTTGCAGGCCTGCGCACCGGAATAATCGAATTCACATGCCTGGCCGATGACTATCGGTCCGGCTCCGATAATCAAGACACTTTCTATGTCGGTTCGTCTGGGCATTGTACGTGTCTTCAATTAATCCTATTTATCATGTTTTCTATATAACTCATTGTTTTGACAAATTATCTAGACAACATCGATCTGCTAAAACTACGTTTCTTGGTGTCCATATCGTGAATAAAACGGTCGAACAGTGGCATCAGGTCATGTGGCCCGGGGCTCGCTTCCGGGTGCCCCTGAAAGCCAAAAGCCGGCTTATCCCTGAACGCGATGCCCTGCAACGTTGCATCGAACAGGGAACGATGAGTGGGCTCCACATTCTCCGGAAGGCTGTCCTCATCTACGGCGAAGCCGTGATTCTGGCTCGTAATCATGACCTGCCCTGTTTCCAGGCTCTGTACCGGATGGTTCGCACCGTGATGCCCGAACTTCATTTTCTCGGTTTTGGCGCCTGCGGCGAGCGCAAGCAATTGGTGCCCCAGGCAAATGCCGAAAATCGGGATCCCCAGCTCCAGCAACTCTCGGATCGCCGTGATGGCGTAATCGCAAGGCTCCGGGTCACCAGGTCCGTTTGACAGGAAGATGCCGTCCGGCAGCAACGCCATTGCTTCCGCAGCAGTAGTCGTTGCCGGCACAACTGTCATGCGACAGTCAAGATCTGACAATAAGCGCAAAATGTTGCGTTTGATGCCGAAGTCGTATGCGACCACGTGGTAAGGCGCTATTCGCCGGCTGAGAATTTGCGGTCGCTGGCCAAAAGTCACTCCGCAGCACCACTGGTACGGCCTGCGCGTAGTCACAAACTTCGCCAGATCCATGCCGGCGATGCCGGGGAACTTACGCGCATGCTCAACAGCTTTTTCGGCGCTCGCCTCGCCGGTCATGATACAGCCCGACTGTGCGCCTTTCTCGCGAATAATGCGTGTCAGCTTACGGGTATCGATGCCCGCAATCGCAACGGTATTGCCCTGCACAAGGAAGTCGGTAAACGACCGCTCGGAGCGCCAGTTGCTGTTGGCCAATGAGCTATCGCGGATGATCAGGCCCGACGCATGGATATCCGGCGACTCCATATCCGAACTGTTGGTGCCGGTATTGCCAATGTGTGGATAAGTCAGCGTAACTATCTGACGGCAGTAGGATGGATCGGTCAGGATCTCCTGGTAGCCCGTCATTGCGGTATTAAATACGACCTCACCAATGGTCTGCCCATTGGCTCCCACGGAGGTACCGTGGAATATTGTTCCATCAGCAAGTGCCAGAACAGCAGGCTTGGTCAACAGCGATCCTCGACTTTCTATAGTCTGATTACCAAATTCAGATGCACAAAAGCGGAAGGACATGGCCTTCCGCTCGTGATTTCGCTGACCGCTAAGCGATCCGGCGTAGTTTACTTAAGAGGGACTTTGGGCGCTATAGCTAATCGAGAGTTTTTTTAGCAATCGTCATACATCGCGTTCATGAATTGCCGAAAAGCACATGACGCATTTGATAGCGGCCCGGTCTCTGGCCAGTAACCCAACGTGCAGCCCGTATGGCGCCCTCGGCGAAAACCCGCCGTGTCGTAACGCTGTGGCCAAGGGTTAGCGACTCATTGGGCGAGGACAAAATAACCGTGTGCTCGCCGGGCACTTCGCCGCGCCGCTGCACGTCATATTGGATTTCGCCAGGATCGGTACCGCGCGCTGCCGACACGACTTCGCCGAGCTTTAGTGCGGTTCCCGACGGCGCATCAAGCTTGTGTACGTGGTGAGTTTCCTGAATCTCAACCGCGAAGCCCTCTCCCAGCGATTCGGCAGCCTGCTGGACGATACGTTCGAGAACGGCCACGCCAAGGCTCATGTTGCGGTCGTAAACAACAGGAACGACTTTCGCCAGCGCGTCAAGGTCGGCATTTTGAGCCCCGCTTAGCCCGCTAACGCCGCAGACCAGCGGCTTCTTGTAGCGCAGCGCGGCAGCGACAACCTCAACCGTACCCTCCGGCAAGCTGAAATCGATAAGCACATCTGCGGCATCAGCTACTTGATTGATGATGGAGGTGACGAGTACGTCATTGGCAAGGTTATCGATCGACTGGCCTTCGCGCACCCACATACTGGAAAGGCAGAGACCTTCCTGATCTTGCAGCGCGCGGACGATAGCCAAACCCATACGACCAGAACCTGCCATACCGATCTTGATAACGTCGATAAACGGCTCCCAGGCTAGCTAATACGATCGAAAAAGCGCTTTACCGTATCGAGCCAGCCACCTGCTCGAGGGCTGTGTTTTTCGCCACCTTCCTGAACAGACTCCTCGAATTTGCTGAGGAGATCCTTTTGCTCAGATGTGAGATTGACAGGTGTTTCCACCAGCACCTTGGCGAACAGATCGCCCGTCCGCGAATCCCGCACTGTGACGACGCCTTTACCCCTGAGCCGGAAGGTCTTACCCGACTGTGTACCGGCGGGCACTTTCAAAGATACATTGCCATTAAGCGTCGGCAACTCTACCTCACCACCAAGAGTCGCTTTGCCGATACTGATAGGGACTTCACAAGCCAAGTTCGCGCCCTCACGAGTAAACAACTTGTGAGGGTTGACGCGAATCTCGACGTAAAGGTCGCCCGGCGGGCCGCCGTTACGCCCTGCCTCACCCTCACCGGACAGTCGAATGCGGTCACCGTCATCGACGCCGGCCGGGACTTTAACGGACAGGGTTTTGGTCTTGCGGATGCGTCCTCGCCCGTGGCAATCGTCACAAGGGTCGCCAATAGTCGTGCCGGCACCCTTACACGCCGGACAGGTTTGTTGAATCGAGAAAAAGCCCTGCTGCATGCGCACCTGGCCGGCTCCACCGCAAGTGCTACAAGTAACCGGGTCCGTGCCTTTCTTTGCGCCGCTGCCATCGCAGGTCTCACACGCAACCTGTGTCGGCACTTCGATGGTTACGGAATCGCCGCGAACTGCCTTTTCAAGGTCCAGCCGCAACTCGTAGCCCAGATCAGCACCCCGGAATACCTGGGCGCTGCGCTGCCGGCCACCGCCGCCAAAAATATCGCCAAACACGTCGCCAAAAATGTCGCCAAACCCTTCGGCACCGAATCCTTGCCCACCGCCTTGCTGTGCGCTAAGACCATCGTGCCCGAATCGATCATAGGTAGATCGCTTTTCGGCATTGCTCAGGACTTCGTAGGCTTCCTTGGCCTCCTTGAACTTACCTTCGGCACTTGAGTCGTCCTTGTTTCTGTCGGGGTGGTGCTTCATTGCAAGCCGACGATAGGACTTCTTGATCTCATCGGCAGATGCCGTTCGAGATACCCCAAGTACTTCGTAGTAATCGCGTTTTGCCATGGCTTCTAAAGACCGGGCGCCGCAAGCGGCGCCCTCAAGTTGCTCTTAAAGTGCCGCAGTCTACTTGGACTTCGACTTGTCGTCGTCTACTTCCTCAAACTCTGCGTCAACAACGTCTTCACCCGAAGACTCCGTAGACTCATCACCTGCCTCCTGCTCTGCTTGTTCAGCGTACAGTTTCTGCGCCAAAGTCCCGGACGCATCGGCCAACGCCGCTGTCTTCGTCTGCAACGCTTCTAAATCGTCTTTCTCCAGAGCAGACTTCAGATCCGAAATGGCATTTTCGATATTGAGCCGTTCTTCGCTGCTTGCCTTTTCACCGAGCTCTTTAAGCGTCTTTTCTGATGCGTGGATCAGGCCATCTGCCTGGTTACGCGCATCGACGAGCTCGCGGAACTTGCGATCCTCTTCTGCATGACTTTCGGCGTCCGAGACCATAGTTTCGATCTCGTCATCCGACAAACCGCTCGAAGCCTTGATTACGATATTCTGGCTCTTGCCCGTCGCCTTGTCTTTAGCTGACACATTGAGAATACCGTTCGCGTCTATATCGAAAGTCACCTCAATCTGGGGCATGCCTCGCGGCGCCGGTGGAATATCCGCCAAATCAAATCGTCCCAGGGACTTGTTGTCCACCGATCGCTCGCGCTCGCCTTGCAGAACGTGAATAGTCACGGCCGTTTGATTGTCATCTGCCGTCGAGAACACCTGTTCGGCATTTGCCGGAATGGTGGTGTTCTTGTCTATCAACTTCGTCATGACACCGCCAAGCGTTTCGATACCAAGAGACAGCGGCGTAACATCCAGCAACAAGACATCTTTGACTTCACCAGAGAGCACACCGCCCTGAATCGCAGCGCCGAGCGCCACAGCTTCATCCGGGTTCACATCCTTACGCGGCTCCTTGCCGAAGAAATTCTGCACTTCTTCCTGAACCTTGGGCATACGAGTCTGGCCACCGACGAGAATAACGTCGTCAATTTCGTTGACCTTGAGACCGGCATCCTTAAGCGCGACCTTGCACGGCCCAATTGTCCGCGTGATGAGTTCGTCTACGAGAGATTCGAGCTTGGCACGCGTGAGTTTAATGGTCAGGTGCTTTGGCCCGCTCGCATCAGCCGTGATGTACGGCAAGTTGACCTCAGTCTGCTGCTGAGACGATAGCTCGATCTTCGCTTTTTCCGAAGCCTCTTTGACGCGCTGCATCGCCAGCGGATCCTTCGTGACATCGATACCGCTCTCGCGCTCGAACTCGGAAGTCAGATACTGGATAACGCGCATGTCGAAGTCCTCACCACCGAGGAACGTATCGCCGTTGGTCGCCAGCACTTCAAACTGATGTTCGCCGTCCACTTCTGCAATTTCAATGATTGAAACATCAAACGTGCCACCACCAAGATCGAAGACCGCAATCTTCGCGTCACCGCGCTTCTTGTCCATACCATAAGCCAACGCCGCAGCTGTGGGCTCATTTATAATGCGTTTGACATCGAGACCCGCAATCTTGCCGGCGTCCTTGGTAGCCTGGCGTTGCGAGTCGTTGAAGTAAGCCGGAACCGTAACAACGGCCTCAGTAACGCTTTCGCCGAGATAATCCTCAGCAGTCTTCTTCATCTTCATCAACACGCGCGCGGAGATCTCCGGCGGAGCCATTTTCTTGCCGTTGGCTTCAACCCAGGCATCACCGTTATCCGCCTCGACAATCTTGTACGACACCATATCGATATCGCGCTGCACAACATCATCTTTAAAACGCCGACCAATGAGTCGTTTGACAGCAAACAAGGTGTTGGTCGGGTTCGTCACAGCCTGCCGCTTGGCCGACTGGCCGACGAGCACCTGGTCGTCTTTACTGAACGCGACAATCGACGGCGTCGTGCGATCACCCTCGCTGTTTTCTATAACCTTGGGTGTATCACCTTCCATCACTGCTACGCAGGAGTTGGTGGTACCGAGGTCAATACCAATCACTTTTCCCATGTTTCTTACTCCGAATTCTTTAACAAATACTGCAAATCTGGCTGTGAGGTGGGGCCGAGCGAGGCTGTTTCAAGCCAATCCGAGCCCTTTTTCAGCTATTCAGGATCGACCGGTTCTGCCGCAACGATGACCCGCGCCGGACGCAGGAGACGCCCATTGAGCGTGTAACCCTTCTGAATCACAGTCAAAACCGAACCAGGCTCGGCATCGGCCGACGGCTGCATGGTCATGGCTTCGTGAAATTCCGGATCGAAAGGCTCGCCCTCAGGGTCCAACTCGACCAAGCCGAAACGTTCAAAAGTTGTGGTCAGTAACTTCAGTGTTGCCTGGCTGCCAGCTACGATGCTCTCAACATCGGCGGCATCCGCGGCGCCTAATCCCAACTCAAGACTATCCCTGACGTCGAGCAGTTCTTTACTAAAGCTCTCGAGCGCATATTTGCGCGCATGCTCGACATCACGAACACCACGCTTACGGACATTTTCGACTTCAGCGGCCGAGCGCAAGTAAAGGTCCCAGTTCTCGTCGGCTTTCGCCTGCAATTCGGCTAACGCAGCATCGACATCCACCTCTTTCGGCGTATCAGTGTCAGCGTCTGCTTCAAGCTCGGGATTTACATCCTCGGATTCGACTTCGGGACTATCGGGTTGTCCATTCATTGGCATCGGTTCCCCATTGCGTTGGCCTATTCAAATGAACTGTGAAGTGTGGGGACACGGCCACAAATATCAAGAGCTATGACAGAAAAACCGTTGCCGGGGCTAGGAACTAAGCGCAGACCTGAGCAAACGCGCCGTTATGTCCACAATGGGCACTACGCGATCGTAGGCCATTCGCGTGGGCCCGATGACCCCAAGGACACCGATCGTATCGTCATCCAGCTTGTAAGGCGCCGTAACGACGCTACAGTCATCCAGGATTCGGTACCCCGACTCCTCGCCAATGAAAACCTGCACACCATCTGCATTAATACTCCTGTCGAGCAGATCCAGGATTTGTTGCTTGCGCGAGAAGGCCTCGAAAAGCCGCCGCAGGGTATCGACATCCGATAGCTCTGCAAATCCCATCAGGTTCGTTTCTCCAGCCAGAACATATTCGCCATCCGGCTGGTCTGACCCTCCCATCGCGGAATGCGCGACCGAAATAATGTCGTGCATTGCTTTGTTCATTGACTCCCTGGTGGACTCCAGCTCAGTCAGCAACTGCTCCCTGACCTGCGGCATCTCGACCCCGGCATAGTGCTGGTTAATGAAATTCGCTGCCTGTTGCAGCTCTGAGGCGGAATAATTGCGATCGGTGTGCAAAATCCGGTTTTGAACCTCGCGATCGTTGATCACAAGAATGGCAAGAATTCTATTCTCCGAAAGTGGCAGAAACTCAATCTGCCGCAATGCCGCGTGCTGCCCGCGTGGCACAGTCACGACGCCGGCCAGGCTTGTGAATTGTGACAACATATTCGACACCGAGACGACCAGGGCACCCGCATCGTCGACCTTGCGGCGAATCTGCGAACGCAACATATCGATATCATCGTCCTTGGGTGGTCGATAACGAACCAGGGTATCGACAAACAGGCGGTAGCCTTTCGGTGTAGGAACGCGTCCTGCTGAAGTATGCGGAGCTGACACCATGCCCATATCTTCGAGATCGGACATGACATTGCGAATAGTCGCCGGACTCAGATCCAGACCGGAATCTTTTGACAGCGTGCGCGAACCGACCGGCTGACCGTCACGGATATAACGCTGGATCAGGACGCGCAACAAGTGTTGGGCGCGATCAGTAGGTGGAGTCGTGATTGCTTCTGAAGACATTCGCAAGAAATACGAAAATTTCGCAAACTACTCGCTGTGTTAGGGTATCTTTCGACACGCTAGCAATGGCTTGGCGGTGGGTCAAGAGGGTTCTCGGACGAACAAATGAACGTTGAGTTTCAGAAAGTGGCCATAGTCGGTCGGCACGACGATTCCCGCGTCGCAGAGCCGATGACACTGTTAATCGAGCATTTAACAAAAGCTGGTATTGTGGTGCTGGCCGCTGAGGAAATGACCCTCGATCTGCCGGTCGAGCGAGTCAGCACAGAGCAGCTCGCCGACAGTGCGGATCTCGTGATCGCCATTGGCGGCGACGGTACAATGCTCTACGCAGGCGGCCTTGTTCGCGAGAGCGGTGTTCCCTTGTTTGGCATCAACCATGGCAGGCTCGGTTTTCTTGCCGACGTGACACCGGGCGACATGATCGCCAGCGTCGATCACGTCCTGGGCGGTGAATACACGACTGAGGCGCGCCTCCTCCTCGATGCAAAACTCAAGCTGGCAGATGGCACAACCATCTCCGCTACAGCATTTAATGACGTGGTTCTGCAGAGACACGGGACTGGCCGCATGGTAGACATCGAAGCAAGTGTTGCGGGCCAGTTCGTCAACACTCATTCGGGTGACGGTCTGATTGTCGCAACCCCCACGGGCTCGACGGCCTACGCACTCAGTTGTGGCGGGCCTATCATCGAACCGCAGCTCGATGCCGTGGTTATAGTACCCATTTGTCCGCACACTCTGGCCGACAGGCCCATTGTTATAGCCGCCGGACAGGAAATCGAGATACGACTGCTTGAGCGCGAGGATACGCAGGCTGACATAGCGGTCGACGGACATTCGCTCGGGCCTATTCACGCAGACGGCAAACTGACAATTAACGCGGCCGAAAAACGAATCCGTTTGATCCACCCCCCGGGATACGACTTCTACGGCATCTTGCGATCCAAGCTGCTCTGGGGCCGCGACAATCGCAGACGAAACACGACGGCTCGATAGGCAGTGTTAACCAGCTTACAAGTGCGTGATTTCGCGATCGTCGATCAGATCAACGTCGAGCTCGAGCCAGGTATGACGGTGCTCACCGGTGAGACCGGTGCCGGCAAATCCATCCTCGTGGATGCGGTCTCACTCGTGCTTGGCGAACGAGGCAGCAGCCAACTGGTTCGCAGCGGTGCTGCACGCGCCGAATTCAGCGCTGAATTTGATATATCTGTCCTGCCCGAGGTTCGTGCGTGGCTGGATGCCCAAGCACTCGATCAGGACGGTGAGTGCCTGCTGCGAAGGGTCATTAATGCGGACGGGCGTTCCCGGGCGTTTATCAATGGCAATGCGGTCACGATGCAACAACTCAAATCTGTTGGTGAGCTGCTCCTGGACATCCACGGCCAACATTTCCACCAGTCATTGGGCCGGCGTCCAGTGCAAAGAGACTTACTCGATTTTTTTGGCGATTTGCTGGACAAGCGCCGCGCTACCGAAGCAGCTTTTGAGCAGTGGCGGTCTCTGCAAGGCAGGCTTGATACATTACTGACAGCCAATGCAGATCGCGCGTCACGTCTGGATCTGCTCGAGTTTCAATTGCAGGAACTGGACGCGCTTGATGTCAAGCCGAACGAAGCTGCCGAATTGCTTGCCGAGCGGCAAAAGCTTAGAAACAGCGGCGCTTTGGCAGACGGCATAGCTACCGCACTTGGCAAGCTGTCGGAAGACGACACGGCCAATGCCAACAGTTTCCTGGCGGAAACGAGCCGCTCAATCGGCGCACTGGTCGAATTTGACGAGGCACTTTCCCCTGTTCTCGAATTGATCGAGAGCGCGAGCATCCAGGTGGCCGAAGCCAGCGACGCACTGCAACGCTATAGCGACTCGATCGATATGGATCCGTCGCGCCGGGATTGGGTGGAGGATAGGCTGGATGCGCTTCAGTCCGTTGCGCGTAAACATCGAACGACAGCGGACGAATTACAGGAACTGTGCAGCAGGCTGCGCGACGAACACGACGAGCTCAGCCATGCAGAAGAACGTGGCAAAGAGCTTGAAGCACAAGTCACCAGAGCGAAGGCGGCGTACGCCAAGCTTGCCAAATCGCTGTCCGCGGGCAGAAAATCCGCTGCAACCAGCTTCTCGACAGCTGTCACCGGAGCCATGTCAGGGCTGGGCATGCCCGGCGGCGTTTTCGAGGTGCGGCTGTCAGCGCTGGCAGAGGGTGACGTCAAGCCATGGGGTATCGACGAAATCGACTTCCTGATCAGCGCCAATCCAGGCCAGGAACCAATGCCCTTGTCGCGGGTGGCATCCGGTGGCGAGTTGTCGCGAATGAGCCTTGCAATCCAGGTTATTGCCAGCGATGGCAGCGCTATTCCGACCATGGTCTTTGACGAAGTTGATAGCGGCGTCGGAGGTCGCGTGGCCGAAATGGTTGGCCATCGTCTGCGCGAACTGGGTGCCAACAGGCAAGTCCTGTGTGTCACTCACCTGCCGCAAGTGGCCAGTCTCGCTGATCAACATTTTCGCATCAGTAAGGTCAGTGACGGCAAGGCAACCCGAACGCGCGTTCAGGTTCTCAACAAAGAAGAGCGCATACAGGAGCTGGCGCGAATGCTGGGCGGCGTTGATATTACCCAGAAAACCATCGACCACGCTGCCGAAATGTTATCCGGAGCAGCGCAAAAACGCGCCTAGGCTAGTCGTCGTCCGCTGATTCTGGCAGGGGGCGCACGTACAGGACCAGATTGTGATCGAGCAGCTCAAAGCCGTGCTCCTTCGCCATAGCGCGCTGCAGAACCTCAATCTCTTCACTGAAAAATTCAATGACCTCGCCCGACTCGACACAGACCATATGATCGTGGTGCTCGCCGTCATCCAGCTCAAACACCGAATGACCACCTTCAAAATTGTGCCGCGTCACGAGCCCGGCCGCCTCGAATTGTGTCAACACCCGGTACACCGTCGCCAGGCCGATATCCTCGCTGGAATCAAGCAATTCCTTGTACATGTCTTCCGCGCTCAAATGCCGGAGCTTGGATTTTTCAAAGATTTCCAGGATCTTGAGCCGGGGCAGCGTGACCTTTAGACCTGCTTTGCGTAGTTCCTTACGTTGCTCCATGAACTGTGTCTCTTCGCGGGAATGTGATTACGGCTGTTGCG
The DNA here is from genome assembly GCA_024640305.1 of Gammaproteobacteria bacterium. Taxonomy (GTDB): domain Bacteria; phylum Pseudomonadota; class Gammaproteobacteria; order Steroidobacterales; family Woeseiaceae; genus UBA1847. The sequence goes on along the minus strand of JAHEFG010000007.1, from coordinate 75,765 downwards.
CCGTCGGGCAAGAAGGTATGATTCCCGCCTATTATGACGCAGTTGGCAGTTAGGCTCTAGCTCCATGCCCGACTTGCGGATACAAGAGTCCCACGGAATTCGATGTTCGAAAGCAAACACACTATGCGAAATGTAATAATTCTGGCACTAATTTTTTCAACGATGGCGCTTACCAGCGGCTGCGTTTACAGATCCAATATTGCGCAGGGCAACCTGGTTAAGCAGGAGGACCTCGACCAGGTTGAGGTCGGAATGACGCGCAACCAGGTACGATTTCTGCTGGGCACTCCCATGATCGACGACCCGTTCCACAAATCGCGCTGGGAATACATTTACTATCTCAAGATCGGCCGCGAAGACGCGACCTTTAAGCGCTGGGTTTCCGTGGAATTCGAGAATGACCTCGTCAGCGAAATTCGCAAAGACCAGGAACTAGCCCCAGACCTCTAAGTATCGCGCCTTACAGGCTTTGTCTCACGCATCGTCAGACCCATTTGAGCCAGACGGCGTCGCGCTTCTCTGGGCTCAAGTTGCAACGGGCGATATATCTCAACACGATCGCCATCTTTCAGGATGCAGTCTCTTGCGGCAACGCGACCCCAGATGCCAACCGCCAAATCGGCAAAAGTCTCCTCTGGGTATTTCGCAGCCAGGCCGGAGCCCGCTATTGCAGAAGCAACAGTCGCGCCCTGCTGTAACGACAAGGCCACGAGCGTTTGTGATTCAGGTCGACCGAATACCACCTCCACAGCAATCGGGTCAGGCATTGGCATCCCCGCGACCATAAATCACGGCTGCTCGCCGAGTGAATGCGTCAACAAGCTTGTTGCAGATATCCTCGAAATACGCGCCGATCACCATATCCAGCATGCGACTATCGAACTCAAACTCAAGCTCCAGTGCTACTTTGCTGCCTTCTTCTCCAAGCTGCTGAAACCTCCAGCCGCCGGACAATTGTTTGAATGGCCCACCGATGAGCGAAAGATCCATCGCTTCGCAGCGATGCAAGGTATTTCGAGTGCGGAATTTCTTGCTGAGACTGCCCTTGTGCAGCTCGAGCGTCACTTCCACAACATCACCGTCACGAGAATGCACCTCAACGTCATTACACCAGGGCAAAAATGATGGATATGCCTCCACATCCTCGACGAGCGCGAACATTTGCTCCGCCGAGTACGGCACCAAAGCGCTTCGATTGACCCTACGCATATCGGATATTGAATAACGCTCGTCTATGGATCAGGAAAGATCCGGCAATAAACCAACGGCCTTGAGAAATACAAACAGAATCCCAATGGGTGCGACAAATCGCGACAGCAGGCGCCATAGCCGGTAAAGAGTACCGGAGCTTCCGAGCTCATTTGAGGTCGAGTTTCGGCACATCACCCAACCGGCAAATACAACAATCAGCACGCCGCCAAGCGGCAACATGATATTGATTGTCAGATAATCGAGGTTGTCGAAGATAGTTCCGCGCAAGAACTTGAAATCAGAAAGGACATTGAACGATAAGGCGGTACCGAACCCTGCGGCCCAGATTATCAACCCGATCATCACGGCCGCCTGGGCTCGAGTGTGATTAAATTTTTCAACCACCCAGGCAACAGCTGGCTCCATCAAACTGATTGCCGACGTCCAGGCAGCGAACGATAACAAGACGAAGAATACCGTCGCGAAGAAGACCCCGCCCTGCATCTGACCAAACGCTAACGGCAGGGTAATGAAAACGAGCCCTGGGCCATCAGCCGGATCGAGTCCGTTGGCGAAAACCAAAGGAAAAATCACGAGTCCGGCAAGAATCGCGATCATCGTATCTGCAATAGCGACGGTAACGGATGCACCGAAGATTGAGGTCTCTTTCGGCAGATAGGCTCCGTAGGCCATGACTGCACCCATTCCGATACTCAAAGTGAAGAACGCCTGACCCATCGCGGCAAGCACGCTGTCCCAGGTCAGCTTGTCAAAGTCGGCGGAAAACATGAACGACAGGCCTGCACCAAAATATCCTGATGATATTGAGTAGCCCAACAGTACTATCATGAGACCCAACAATGCCGGCACCATGAAACGTACTGCCTGTTCGAGCCCCCGTTCAACACCTCGTGCGACGACAAAAATCGTCAACGCCATGAATACCGTGTGAAATGAAACGACTGTTTTCCAGCTTCCGGTGAAACCGTCCCTTATTGCGGTTACCTCAGGCGCTGTAGCATTGGAGAACATGCCACTGGCGCTCTTCAACACGTAGGACAGCGTCCATCCGCCGATTACGCTGTAAAACGACAAGATCAGGATGCCAGCCAGCACTCCCATGCCGCCGACCCAGCGCCAATTTCGCGATGTACCTTCCTCTGCACCGAGAAGCGCCATCGTAGCGATCGGGTTGCGCCTCCCACGGCGCCCCATCAGGACTTCCGACACCATTACTGGCAGGCCAATCAGCGCGACACAAGCCAAATAAACGAGCACAAATGCACCGCCGCCATTTTGGCCAACCACGTATGGAAACTTCCAGATATTGCCCAAACCAACAGCCGAGCCGGTTACAGCAAGCACAAATGCCAGCCGGGATGACCAATGGCCATGAAGGGAAACGCGTTTTTCCACGCCGTCGGCCTGGCTGCTCAACATATTTGCTCTCTAAGTTCGCAAGAAGCCGCGATTCTCATACAAATACCGCGACCTGACAACAGCATGACTTTATAATCGCGTCCCGCTTCAACTTTCCAGACCGCCCCTCGATGAGCAGCAATAAATCCAAAAAGCCCGCAGGAAACCTCATCGCCGCCAACCGTAAGGCGCGGCACGACTATTTCATCGAGGCCACTTTCGAGGCCGGACTCGTGCTCGAAGGCTGGGAGGTCAAGAGCCTGCGCGCCGGCAGCGCACAAATTACGGAAAGTTACGTTTACATACGTAATGGCGAGGCATGGCTTATTGGGGCACATTTTTCCCCGCTAAAAACAGCGTCAACTCACATAAATGCCCAGCCCACGCGGACTCGCAAGTTGTTATTGCACCGGCAGGAACTGGATCGACTGATCGGCGCCGTCGAGCGCAAAGGAATGGCGCTCGTGCCACTCGACCTGCATTGGCACAAAGGTCGCGCCAAACTGAGCATCGGCGTCGCAAAAGGCAAGAAACAGCACGACAAACGGGCAACCGATAAAGACCGGGATTGGCAACGCCAGAAAGCTAGAATACTAAAACATTAATTTATAATTTCAATATGTTACACACCTTTTATAATGTGTATTCGAGTTTCTGTCTGGTACTGGAATCTCCCTGGTTGAAGTTAATGTGCGACGCTCGCATTGTTTTTCGGTGCGGCGGCCATACACTAGTGCGACACGGGGGTGATTTGGCTTCGACGTGGGTCGCGAAACTCCGAGTGCATGCCGAGGGACAGATTACCTCGTAAATCCAGCTGTAAAAACCATAGTTGCCAACGACGACAACTACGCACTAGCTGCTTAAAAACCAGTTTAGCGCCCTCTGACCAAACGTGCCTGTGCGTCTGGGGTTCAGGGGTCACCGACACGGGACCGCGGCAAGGGCATGTTCAGGGCCCGAACCGTTAAATCCTTTCTGAACTGGCTGTGAGTCTTCCCTGCCCGTCGGGTAGCCCACAGTGAGATTAAAGACGGAATAAGCATGTAGACCTTAGGGCAGAGGGCTTGCGGACGCGAGTTCGATTCTCGCCACCTCCACCAAACAAAAAGGCCGCCATCAGGCGGCCTTTTCTTTTCTGCTCGCGCAGGCCTATTTCTCGTTCAGGCGCTTCACAACTACCGGCTCGAGCCGCGTCAATCCGCCTGCTTTGCCGTACTCAAGGGCTTCTTCGTCACTGGCACCGTTCAAACTATGGCGCAATGCCAGCATTGCCCCCACCCGGTTACTGCTCGCACAGTGCACCAGCACCGGCCCATCGTAGCTTTGGATCAGTTCATCCAGCTTCCTGGCCCTGTCGAACGTAAGTTCGTCCTCGCTGGTGATTGGGAATGGGACGTACTCCAGACCCAACCCCTCGACGACTCCCTTTTCGTCCGCCATGCCGCGATCCTCATCCGGACCTCGCATATCAACGACCGCGACGTAGCCGGAATCAGCAAATACCTTCAGCGCCGCCACATCCGGTTGTCCGGCAGCCGTAATGCCATCAACCGCGCGAACATGGCCGCTCGCGTTAACGCTTGCGATTTCAACATACGTTCCCGGCGCCGAATCGCTTCCGTCGTCGGCAGCGCAAGCTGCGACGAAACCAAGCAGCAGCAAAGGCAAGAGCAGTATTTTCTTCATATTATTTCCGGGCTATCAGTCTTTTAATGTAACTGAGCTACTCAGTTCGATGCCGCGCTCAGTCAGGTCCACTTCCACAGTCATGCGATCATACAGCCCTGCAATCACGTCCATAATATCGTTGACGGCCGCCTGTATTTCAGGCGGTGGAGCTTTGCCGTCTTCGCCCTGTTCAGCCATCGCCACGGCATCACCAATGAATGCGTAATAACGCGCCGCATCCATGCTGAAACTCATAAATGGACCAGGCTCCTTCGCCTTGACCGCGAGCATTTTTTCCAGAGCTGCCTCGGCATTTTCGCCCAAACCTATTGCCAGGGCATCTTCTGTCATAGCCGCATATGGGCTAAAACCCATGGCCTGGATTTGAGCATTTTTTAGCTCTACCGCCTTGCCGTCGGCCTGCAGGTTTAATTCAGCCACTTCGGGGCTAAACAGGGCGCCCATCGAAACGAGCGCCTGGGCATTGTCCATCGCCAGCATAAACCGGCCATCCACAGACGTCGGTGGCGTCTGGTTCTTGATATCCAGACCTTCAATATCGTCGATAACTGCAAGGAAGCCCCTGAAGTCGTAAACCATTGGCGGCACAGGCTGGCTTAGCGCCGCACGGCCATTGGCAACGCTGGCCTGCAGGCCTGCGAACAGCTCACATTTGTAGGGCTCTGCTTCCAGCGCATCGAGCCTGGCCTCGAAAAATTCGCGCGCAGCTTTTGGGTCGAGGCTGAAGCCGAACGAGAGCAGCCCACCCGGATCACCACCAAGCCCAGGTACAACCGCCGGCAAGTTCGCCAGCCCGGCCGCGATATCGGAACGCAGCTCGACAACGACCGTAGAATCGAAACGATTGAGCTCAACCTTGGTATAGCCCATAACTATTCGCGGTGCTATTCCTGCAGCCGCTTGAATTTCAGTACGACAAACGTCAGACAATTCCTCTGCACCGTAGTCCATCAGGGCCAATAGGTCGGCATCAGATCCGGACGCCACACCGGTGAATCGTGAGGCAATCCTCTCGAAATCGAAGAAACCGATGTAATGATTTGTATAGCCGTTTGTTTTTGCGATTTTCTGCAAAGTGTCGACATCAGTGATGCCCTCGGCCGGCAGCGTCAAACCCAGGGCGACACTTGTTTCAGCTTCGTCGGAGCCGGCAGGCAGTATCGTAATGACAGCCTGGTTATCCAGCACCGCAATGATGAAGCGAATCTCATCTGCGTCGAAGTAGCGGTAAGAGTATTCACCAATGTCTGCGACAGGCAGTTTCTGCCCGGCCTTGTCTTCCATACCAGAGAGCGCCGCTTCAAATAAAGCACCATCGGACAACTCCCATCGAATAACGGGCAGCAGCCCATTGCCATAGAACGCGCCCGTAGATTCCCGACTGAAGCCCGCGCCACGCAGACCTTCTATCGACAACAGAGACGTCATCTCTTCGACAACGGCTGTGAGCTTCTGCACCTCTTCGCTGTTGCGCACTTCCTCAGACATTTCCTGTTGTTGTGCAGATATGGCCGCCTTCAGAATTGCCCGATACGACCCCATCATCTGGTCTACCTGTGGTTCGATCTTGTCCAGGATATCGTCTGGCAATGGTTCGATGGCGGCGAAAATGTACGGCGTATCCGCTGCCACGTAGCGCAGAATTGTATCGTCCGAGCTAAGAATAGTTGTGTCGCCTTTGTCGTCCGACTTGCTGCAGGCAGCAAATATGAACGCACTGATAATGGCGGTGAGAATGACCTTTTTGTCAATCGACTTGAGCATGAGAACAGCTTCCTAAACAATAAGTTGCCACAAGGTTCCGACATGGAACCCTGGTTTCCGAAACAAGGCGAGTAAAGTAGCGAATGCTGGCGGTCTGATTATTGTTCATCGATTGAATCGATTGCCGCCGTGCTCGCAGTATACAAAATAATTACTGTGAATTGCGAGTTTCGTTGGCCCTGTAATAAAACATATGCACGGGAGAAGGTTCAGCATCGTGTCACCTGCCTGCTTTGCGCCCTCGCCCTCGCCCGCCTACACTTCAGGCATGAACTGGGAAATCTGCGACATACAGCATTCTGATCTCGAGGCCGTACTGGCTCTGAATCAGACCGAAGTACCGCATGTGGGCAGTGTCGATTTAGACAGAATGAAGTGGTTTGCGGCCAATGCGAGCTATTTCCGAACTGTGACTATCGACAATAAACTCGCGGCCTACCTGATAGGACTGCGTCCCGGCACGAGTTACCAAAGTCTGAACTACCGCTGGTTTTGCGATCGTTACGACGATTTCGCGTACGTCGACAGAATTGCGGTCGCAGAGTTCGCTCGCCGCTTCGGGCTGGCATCAAAGCTTTATGATGACTTCGCCAGATCGGTTCCGGAATCAGTAGAGTTCATGACCTGCGAGGTTAACGTCAAACCGCCAAATGAAACGTCCATGCGTTTCCACGAAAAACAGGGGTTCAGGCAAGTCGGGTCACTCGCCGATGAAGGCGGTAAAAAAGAAGTGGCAATGTTACTCAAGGATCTTAGTGTGCATCCGCGTCGTAAAGCGTAGCGTCAAATTTCTCGCCAGCCTCTATTCGCACTGGCAGACGATTTCGCGGTGATGCAACCGGGCAAGTTGCAAACGAGTTGAACGCACAAGGCGGGCTATAGGCCTTGTTAAAGTCGAGAATGGTCTTGCCGTTCTCATCCGGCTGGCTGGAGTAAAGAAAGCGTCCCGCCGGATACGTTTCCCGGCCGCTCGTCTTGTCGCCAAAAACGAAGAACAGTGAGTCACCCGATTCGTAGGCTTCCAACTCGAAAGTCTCGCCATCGATCTCGAACGCAATTGTTCCGGGAGATTCGGGCCGATACCCCAGACCTTCGATAACCGTGTCCACATTCATGATTTTAGGCTCATCGAATGGCCGCAATGTTCCGCTTACCCGCAATTCGGGGTCAATCGCAAAATACTCCAGGGGTTGAAACGACTCGAGTGCGGGGTTTTCGTAGTCGCGCAAGCGAATTGCGTATTTGCCGTCACGCTCGATGGCCATCCACGCCAACGAACCGTGTGTCAGCAGCACAGGCTCACCACTGGTGTCGGCACGCATCAATATTGACTGCACCGGAACATCGCCGTTGCGTACATCCACGCCGGGCTCAACCGTTAGCGTCAATCCAGACTCCGTTATTTGCACCAGGCCAATATGTTCGGCGGCCTTATCCGGAAACTGAAAGTCATTGTCGGCAGCCGAACCAATGCGCACGCTATCCTTCTCCAGCCAATACAGGCCGACCAGAGTCAGGTAACCATCGGGTTTCATCAGGCTCGAGAACCGGCTCTCCCGCCATTGCAGGATTTCCGCCTCGTAGGCAGCGGTGTCCAGTGGGGTTTCATCAGCGCCGCAGGCTACCAGCATAAACGCTATAGCACTGAGCAACAGATTTCGTGATGTAATCGTCATGGCGGCGGATACTATTACACGAGGCCCATGACGAAAACCCCAAACAATGCGACGCTGGCATATGCCGCTCTGCAGCCCGAACAGATTCTCGACACACTCGAGGAACTCGGCTACCGCTGCGACGGTCGGTTCCTGGCGCTCAATAGTTACGAAAATCGGGTTTACCAGATTGGTATCGAAGAAAGCGCGCCGGTTGTCGTGAAGTTCTATCGGCCAGATCGCTGGAGCGATGCCGCCATACTCGAGGAACACAGCTTTACACAGGAACTGGCGGATGCTGAGATTCCTGTCGTCGCACCGTTGTCGCTCAGCGGACAGACTTTGCATTTCTCCGGGCCGTTCCGACTGGCCGTATATCCATGCCATGGAGGTCGGTCGCCCGACCTCGACAATCTCGACCTGTTACAACAACTGGGCCGACTCGTCGCGAGAATCCATCTTGTTGGCGAAACCGCCGAGTTTTCCGATCGTCCGACGATCGACATCGAGAGCTACGGTATCGCCTCCTGCAACTTCCTGCTCGACAATAACTTCGTGCCAGCGGAATTGAACCCTGCTTATGAGAGCGTCGCTGAATTGGTGCTCAGTGGTGTCGAAGACTGTTTCGAAAGAGCAGAACCGTTCAACCAGTTTCGCTTGCACGCTGATTTCCACCCCGGCAATGTTCTCGTTGCCGGCGAGCAATTGCACATCGTCGATTTCGACGACACACGGCGAGGCCCCTCTGTGCAGGATCTATGGATGTTCTTGTCGGGTGACCAGGCTGAACAAACGCCGCAACTGCATGCATTGCTCGAGGGGTATCAGGAGTTCCGGCAGTTTAATGCGCGCGAATTGCACCTTGTCGAGGCGCTCAGAAGCTTGCGCATCATGCACTACTCAGCCTGGATAGCACGCCGATGGGAAGACCCGGCATTCAAGATTGCTTTTCCCTGGTTCGATTCGCGCCGTTACTGGGACGATCACGTGCTTGCGCTGCGCGAGCAAGTCGCGCTGATGCAGGAGGCGCCACTCGAGTGGCGCGGATTCTGAGGGGCAGAAGCAACAAGTAACTACCGGGATGGCAAAGGGCGCCGGCGTGGCGCCAGCTCGAATCGATCGATCCACCGTGAAAAGGTTGCTCTGCTGAGTGACTGCAGCGCGTCGATCGACCCTGGCGTCTGGGCCCGTATCTCGTCGGGATCCGTTTGACCTGCTTCGTCTTGCAGCGTGGCCTGGTTCTCAGGTACTGATAACCAGCGTTCGATCAATGAGCTGTCGACCTCAAGGTGAAACTGCAGTCCATAGGCGTGCTCGCCATGCCGAAATGCCTGGATGTTGCTTGCCGGGGAACTCGCCAGGTGAACCGCACCGGGCGGCAGGCTTATGCCGTCCTCATGCCACTGAAAAACGCGCTGGCGGCGCGCGAATGTCGACAAAACGGGGTCTGCTGCTCCCGCCTCTGTCAGATCGACGTCACACCAGCCAATCTCCCGCAATGGGTTGCGCTGAACCTCACCGCCAAGCGCTTTTGCCAGTAATTGTGCTCCAAGGCATATGCCGAGAACGGACATATCCCTGTCGATGGCTTCGCGGATAATCTCCACTTCAGTAAGCAGATTCGGATAAGTGTCAATCTGCTCCGAACTCATGGGCCCGCCCAGCACGATGAGCGCGGCGTATTTGTCGAGTGTCGGCCGATGATCAGGGTTGCGGCCAAAATTGACATACCGGATCCGAAACCCGGATTCTTTGAGTAACGGGTCCAGAGAGCCCAGCGGCTCGTACGGAACATGTTGAAATACAAGTATTTTTGGTCGTGGCATTACTGTGAAAAGCTACCTTCGCATCGGCTCGCAGGGAAAAACCTTTATACCTGCGTGCAACCCGTTCTTGAAGCCACCGGACGCATTGATTCTGATGGCCTGCCGCACTAAAGTGTCAGGAATCGCATTTAGCGGCTTTTTAGCGGAACTCTGCTGCTAAAGCGCGCTCTGATAGTAGGAATCGCAGAACCGATAATTGTCACCGGACTCGTCTATTTGAACAAAGTGAAATGCACTCCATTAGCGGCGCTGCTGCTTGCTGCGCTGATTTCCGGCTGCGCTGGAAACGTCAAATTGGCCACGCCGACGATTCCGTCTCCGCTCACCGACAAGATCCCGATTTCCGTCGGTCTGCGCATGCCGGCCAATTTTGATTACTTTGTGCATGAGGAAAGCGTCTTCGGTCGCGAAGAATGGACGATTAATCTCGGCAACTCTAACGCGTCTCTGTTCAAACAGTTGTTCGGCCATATGTTCGATCGGGTAACACTCGTCGGTGCAAACGACGACCCGAGTCTAATGGACATAGATGCGTTGGTTGAACCCAGCATTGACGCTTTCGAGTTTTCCACCCCGGGACAGAGCAAGACTGATTCATTCGCCGTATGGATTCGTTACCGGCTCAAAGTATTTGATCAAGCCGGCACACTCGTTTCCAATTGGCCGGTCAGCGCTTACGGCAAGAGCCAGACAACGGCAATGAATAAATCAGATGCGTTGCACCGTGCCGCCATACTAGCGATGCGCGATGCCGCTGCACTTATGATCATTAAATTTGATGAAGTTACTGGCATCGGCAAACTCGGAAGACCTGCGCCCGCTGCCAGCACGCCCGTTGCAATGCCGATATCTGACGCCGTTGACGGAGACGCCGTGCAATCTCATGCCCTCGAGGAAAGTCCCGATGATGCATCCTGATCGAACACCTAAAATCCTGGCCGGAATGATGGCGATTGTTGCTTTCAGCGGCTGTACCACCTCGACAGTTCAGGATGTTCGCAGAGGCGACACTGGGATTGGAGATGGCGAAGCTATTGTCATCATGGGTAAGAGCTATCACCTTGGCAACGAAACCGAATCAAAATATATCCAATGCGTGGAAGATGCGATCGCACAAGGTCGCGAAGGCCTGCGAGTTATTCCGAGAAAAGAATTCGTAGACTCGCTGTTTCCGTGGTTCGAACCCCGAACGGCTCCGGCGGAAACCAAAAACCTGGCTAAGCTCATGACTCGGCCCGGGGTCGCCGAAAAGATTGCGGAACAAAACATTCGTTACATTGTGTGGCTTGCCGGAGACACCGAGAAAGTCGCTGGTGGCGGCAGCATGTCCTGCGCGGCTGGCCCCGGAGGCGGCGGTTGCTTTGGTTTTGCGTGGTGGCAAAAGGATGCAGATTACGATGCGTCAGTTTGGGACCTGAACGGCCTCGAGTCAGCCGGAACCGTATCAACCGATGTGAGCGGTAAATCATTCATGCCAGCACTCGTCATTCCTCTGCCGTTTATTGCCAGAACTCAGGCGAAGGCATGCCATACACTGGCCGACCAATTACACAGCTTCATAACCGACGAAGAAACAATCTGAGATCCATCGTTCCGATGAGCTAATTCCTATTCCGGACGACCCGCCCGGATGAACGCTCTTCTGTAAAATTCGGAGTCGAGACTTGCCACCGAAACATGACGTCCGCTTGATGGTGCGTGGACGAACTTGCGGCTCCCAAGATACATCCCGACATGAGACATCTTCCCCTCAATGCGAAAGAAAAGCAGGTCTCCAACCCGTAACTGCCGATTCTCAATTGGCGCAAGATCGGACCAGAGGCCCGCTGTCGTGCGCGGGATGGACATGCCGACGTTGGAGTAGGCGTAATGCACCAGGCCGCTGCAATCGAAACCGTTCGGCGAGCTGCCACCGTATCGATACGGGACGCCAAGCTGTCCTATGGCAACCGCCGCGGCGCGTTCGCCGATCGGGGTTGGCGTACGTGGCTCAACAACGTCGCGCCAATCCATTTTTGCTGCCGGAGCTACAGACGGCTGTGACGAACACGCTGCAGCTGCTACCGCAATGACGGCAATCAGTGTAAGGCGGCGAAATATATGGGCGGGCTGCGATATCATGTACATCAGTTTGTCTCGGCACTTGACACCTAAGACTACATATTGAGGCCACGAATTCGTATGACCTGCATCTCAAGTTTAAGATCTCGAAACAGTGGAAATACGCCCGCAAGAACAGCGCGCGTGGTCATATTCGCGTGTCTTGTATGCATCGCGAGCTGCGGCGAGCAAATGGCTCAATCTGCACTCGCACTTGGTTCGTTAACTTATGGCGTCAGCTACGACGTTCGACCGAACCCGGCAAAACAGACGGTCGAGGTCACGCTCACCCTGAGTCAGTCCAGTTCGCTGCTCCTCGAAATGACAATGCAAGTGAATTCGCGAACATCCGGCTTTAAAGCCGATGGTGAGCTCGATATCGGCACCGATTTCGTGCGCTGGCAACCACCCGCAAATGGCGGGGCAATAAGCTGGCAGATTTCTGTTCCACATAGACGGAATGGCAACGGGCATGACGCCTGGTTGGACAAACAGTGGGGTTTATTCCGCGCCGAAGACATTATCCCGCGCGTATCGACCCGAACGCGGAAAGGCGCGACGAGCGAAACGCAAATGAGCTTTGCTATTCCCAGCGAATGGTCTGTCGTCACCGAGTATCAAGGTGAGAACAATCATTTCACAATCGATAAGCCGGCAAGGCGATTTGACCAGCCGAATGGCTGGATCGTGATGGGAAAGCTCGGGGTGCGCCGCGAAGATATTGCAGGCGTCCATGTTGCGATTGCCGGCCCGGTCGATAATAACGTGCGGCGAATGGATACCCTGGCATTACTGCGCTGGACATTACCCGAAGTCTCCAGGCTTTTTCCGGATATGCCGGCTCGACTCACCATCGTCAGTGCAGGCAAGCCGATGTGGCGCGGAGGCTTGTCGGCGCCACAGTCAATGTTTGTACACTCATCGCGGCCCCTCATCAGCGAAAACGCGACCAGCACGCTGTTGCACGAAGTAATGCACTTGTTGCTTCGACTCTCAGCTGACGCTGGCTATGACTGGATTGTGGAAGGGCTAGCCGAGTACTACAGCCTGGAGATCCTGCACCGCAGCGGAACGATTTCGGACAAACGTTTTGCCATTGCCAGGGCCGATACGGCCGAATGGGCAAACTCAGCTACAAGTCTCTGCCTGCCTGTCTCGTCCGGTGCAACGACCGCATTGGCTGTAACGCTCCTCAGTGCATTGAACGATGAAATCGAAGAGCGAACGGATGGCGCGGCAAACCTCGACGACGTGGCTCGTGCTCTCAGGCACGCTGATAGAAATGTCGACCTGGCCATGCTGGTCGACACTGTCGAACAGATTGCTGGCCATAAAGCGGACACACTGCACATCGACAAGCTACCCGGCTGTCGTAATATCGCCTCTGTCAACCGGAAAACATAAGCCACCACATGGACCGCCGTCACGATCTTGAAGTAATTCTGCGTTCGCGAACCCCGATCATCATCATAGAATCACGGGAAGAAGCGCGCATGCTCGAGATGCTGCAATCCATTACGATCTCCGGAGCATCTCTCAACTATCAGCCACTGTTTCGCTGGACCGTTACTGATGGTTTGCAGCGACTCGATATCGCCCTGGAACCACAGCCATTAAACTCTGAACCGACGGACGTCCTCAAGCATATCCGGGCAGTATCCAAACCGGGGATTTACGTTCTGCTGGATTTTCATCCGTTCCTCGAAAACCCGTTACACATTCGCTTACTGAAAGACATCTGCATTCGCTACAGAGAAATTCCACGGCAGATTGTCCTCATCAGTCACACAGTAAAGCTGCCCGATGAACTCGAATCATTCAGTGCGCGTTTTGATATGGCTTTGCCGAGCGAAGATGAGCGGCGCAAGATTGTCCAGAGCGTTGCCGATGAATGGGTTCGAGAGCACCCTGGCTCACGAGTACAAGCAGACTCGAAAGCATACGAACTGCTCATTCGAAACCTCGCTGGACTGACCTTCAGCGATACGACGCATCTCGCCAGAAACGCGATCTATTTGGACGGTGCGATTACCAGGAGTGATCTCCCCGGCGTCATGCAGGCGAAGTATGAGCTCCTGAATAGCGGCGGCGCCCTTCAATTTGAATATGAAACTGCAGGCTTCGGTGACGTAGGTGGCCTGACGCGATTGAAGCAGTGGCTTACGCAGCGAAAGGCCGTCTTTCGCGGCGATGCCAGCGCTGCTCACCTCGATTCCCCAAAGGGGATCCTGCTTCTGGGAATACAGGGCTGCGGCAAGAGCCTGGCGGCGAAAGCGACGGCCGGAATTTTCGGCGTCCCGCTTCTACGTCTGGATTTTGGCGCGATTTACGATAAATACCACGGTGAAACCGAGCGCAAACTCAGAGAGTCGTTGTCAACTGCGGACGTCATGTCGCCGTGTGTCCTGTGGATAGACGAAATCGAAAAAGGCATCGCCGGTCGTGGCGGGGAAACCGGAACCACGCAACGCGTATTGGGGACATTCCTTACCTGGCTCGCAGAGAAAAAGAGCCACGTATTCGTAGTGGCGACTGCCAATGACATTACGGCCTTGCCCCCTGAGCTCGTGCGCAAAGGACGATTCGACGAAATATTCTTTGTCGACCTGCCTGACAACAATATTCGCGCGTCGATTGTGGCCATTCACCTGACTAGCCGCGAACAAGAAGTCCGCAATTTCGACGTTGAGGCGCTTGCAAAAGCAACCCAGGGTTTCTCCGGCGCTGAAATTGAGCAAGCCGTCGTCGCGGCCTTTTATGCCGCACACAGTAAGAAAGAAGCGCTCGAAACACGGCACATACTCAATGAAATCGAACTGACCAGGCCACTCTCGATCGTCATGCACGAGCAAATTGAAGCCCTGCGCCAATGGGCAGACGGACGCACTGTCCCCTGCGACTAACTGCGGCGGTCTTCGCAATTTTACGTAACGCGGGATGGAGCATGCGCATCGTTGTGAGCGCTCGTATGCGTGGTAGTATCCCTGTATGGCTAATGACAAAAACAACATCAACGAATTAGTCATCAATGATGATGACCCAACGGCGGAACTGGAAACCCTTTCGCTCAAGCAAGTATTGCCGGACGCCAGCAGTGATCAATCCGAAGTTTCTGCAAAGACGCATGGTTTCCAGAAAAATACCGATGCCGACAGCAGTACGGCAGTTGCTAATCTCAAGTCCGAACTTGAGGCTCGCTCAAAGACCATCGACCAACTGCAATTCGAAATAGAACAACTGCGTCTGAAATGGAATGGCCTTGAAACCGAGTACCAAGCGCGCACGGAAATAACCGACCGGCAAAATTCCGAACTTGAGACGATGCGCACGAAGCTTGCAAATAAGAGCAAGCTGCTGAAGAAGCGCGATCAGTCAATCAAAACTCTAAAGTCCGAGATTAGAGACCGCAATAGCGAGTACAACAATCTGCAGGCATCGATTAGTGAGATTGCCGAAGCGGCAACTCAACCTTCAGGTGACGATACACAAGACGGGCGCTCATTCAGCAAGATACAAGCTGGGCAGCTTGCAAGCAGCCAGATTCTCATTGGTGAACTGCGTACGCAGATCGATCGGACGGAGTCGTATGCGGACGAGTTGCGACAGCAATTAAAGGACCGAATTGAAGTTAGCAGTCACGCTATTAACAACCATGATTACCTCGAAGCCGAACTAGCCAAGGCAAATCAAAGAATCAGCGAACTCGAGCAGAGCATCGAATCTGAAACCCGTACAACTGAGGAACTCCGTCTGGCAATTGATCAGATCAAAGATGCCCATGCTGCAGAAATACGGACAATCCGGTTCGAACTTGGTGAAGCTCAGGAAACTGTCGCACAGCACGAATTGGTCACCGAACAACTGGCTTCAGACCTGGTCACGACACGCGGCTATCGCGACGATCTCGAACAGATGCTGAACAAATCCGAGGAATCAAACCAATCGAAACTCGAACAACTTGAAACAGAAAATCGCAAGTTGCGTCAATCGAATGACGACCTGGAAGGTAAGCTGCAAACAAAAAGCGAAGCCGTTAACTACCTTCTCGGCGAATTGGCCAGAAAGACCCAGCAGGTCGACTCGCTCGGTGAAATCGAAGAAGTCATTGACGAAATCGATGACCGCGTCTCCGAACACATCGATGAATCGATCGTCATCGAGCGTGATCGCGTGACGCGTGTACTCATCGGCTCTGTCGAGGGCCAGGAGCTGCGCTTTCCGCTATTCAAAGACCGCCTCACAATCGGTCGCACCGAGCAAAACGATATCCAGTTGAAGGCGTCCTTCGTGAGCAGGCGTCATGCCGTCATTGTTACCGATGGCGACAAAACACGCGTCATCGACTGGGGAAGTAAGAACGGCGTATTCGTTAATTCGGCACGTATAACTGAGCACTTCCTTTCGAACGGCGATACGGTGACGATAGGCACAGCCGATTTCCGCTACGAAGAGCGTCCAAAACGCGACAGCTAGCGACATCAATCACTTGAGATTGTGAGGACAGTCACGGCGATGTGCCATGGTTAACCGTATGCTCCTGGCTGACTCCCAGGGATGGCGCCAGCAGCAAAATGCTCACGAATACATCGAGAAAACCAATGCAACTTGGCGACACCCATGAAATGACTCGCGACGCCGGTCAGTTCATGTCGCGAATCATCTGGCTGCCCAGGGTTCTCTACGTCGCGCTCCCCTATTTTTACATCGCCGCGGGTGTCACAGCGCTGGCCGCGACTCTGTATATCAGCGACTGGTTTTGGATATTGCCGCACTACTTCTTATTCGCCGCAGCATGCCTGCACATGGGCGTTTTCGTTTACCGCAAACGGCACCGACGCTAAGCGCTTGATCTTTACGCATTCGTGAGCAACGATATCGCTCCGATATTGCAGAGATCGATCGTGAGTCAACCGCGTCGCAAACAGCGCATTCTGAAGGAAGTGGCCTTATTTACGGGCCTGTTGTTCGTGGGCTTCGTTCTTACGCCTATTGCCATCTACTGGGTCGGCCAAAACGTTCTCGGTGAGTATGGCGGACAAGGATATAGCGACTTCTTCGCTACGCTCAGCGCAAAAATCAGGGGCGGCGATCTAATCGCGTGGTTTTTTGTCTTGTCCCCTTATCTGGCATGGCAGCTGCTGCGACTGACGTTCTTCGCCTGGCAACGCGTTTCTGCCCCCGCAAAACCCTGATTCTGCACAATCTGACAATTGTGTGACACAGATCACATTTACTTCTTTAACAACAGTCTATTGGCCCATTAAGATAGAAAATATCTTAACAATGATGCATGCTCGACTCAGGCGAGTCTTGTATTCGTTTTCTATCCACTCCACAGGCACTAGACGCAAGAACACCAATGAGCAATCGTTTCACCAAATGGGTTACATCCAAGATGCCGTTCAGGAAAGAGCCAAAGCGCCCGAATCTGGTTCAAGCGGCACAACTGCGCCAAAGCGGTAGCCATAAGATCCAGCCGAAGCGATCCACGCCGAAGCAGGCCGTGCCAAGGCGTCAGCCCGAGTACGTTGAACTGGATCCGCAAATTGATGGGCGGATCGAGGACAATGGGCCTGGCAAGAATGTACTTATTCGCAACAAGTACGTCCGTGAGGACACCGGAACGCATGAAACGCTCAAAATCATAGATGATTCCATGATTGATACCGAAGAAGAGGAAGGAATCGACCCCTACAACACAGGTCGATTTGACCGCTCCAAGCACTGGGACAAGCGCCTCAAATAATGCGGCCGCGGCTTGCGGTAAACTGCAACGATTTCACAGCTTTTTCGAGGGACATCAATGGGTCTTCGAGTATCTTTTGAACTTGACGACGATGATCTCAAGCACTTTCGCCTGATCATGCGGGAGACTCGTAAGACCGCCTCGCGCATGGCGCCGGAGGACATAGTTGCCGCCGCGGAACAACAACTTCACGTTATTCTCGGCACAAGCACGCCAGGTTTCATACTCGAACGTATTCAGAAATTGCGCTTTCTGATCGGCATGCTAACCGACCTCGAATGGCGACTGCCTCACCAGGAGGCTACGCGCGTATTGAACGCTCTCGCCTATTTCACGGAACCTGAGGACCTGATTCCCGATCACATTCCCGGCGTTGGCTTTCTTGATGACGCCATAATGGTCGAACTGGTTCTTCGCGAGCTCGAATTCGAAATTGAAGCCTACAGTGATTTTTGCAGTTTCCGCGATCAATTGCGTTCAGATAGCGGAAATGGCACCAAAACAGGTCGGGATAAAGCACTACAGGATCGGCGGGATGAGCTGCAATCCCAAATGCGCCGGCGCCGTGACACTCGAAATTCTGATGGTTCACGCCAGGAACCGTTGAAACTCTTCGATTAGGGCCAGTAAAACCAAACCGTCGCGCCAAGCCCCAACCACATTCCACCGAGCGCCCAGTATCGCGCCCGATGTTTTTTGAGCAATGCATAGAAACTAGCAGCGCTAATGATGGTCATACTCAGGAAGATGAGCATGCTTTGCGATAACGGTCTGAATTCATGCTGCAATCGCGGGTAGTCATCGCCGAGGACGAGGAATACGAAGAGCACAGCGGCAAGACTAATTGAGATTGCAGCACAGGATCCCAGTAGTATGCCGGTGACCGCAGTTAGAGGACGCATGATAAACTTTCCAAAATGGTATATTTGCCAGCATGAAGAGCTGGTGATTAATGCACAGTACGCCCTTGATCAGAACGCGCAAGGCATCTAGCCTAGCCGAATTAATGTTGCTACAAAACTGTTTCATTATGATTGGAGATAAATTTGAAAGCCGTTGAGAACCGTCGTATTCACTGGCTGGCCGCCCTTGCAACAGTACTGTTTGCGTCGCATAGCGTAGCGAGCACGCTCAATGTCCAGGCGGACGAAATATTGGCACCGGAACCTCGCCATGAAGATATTGGCCAACTGGTCACACAGTTTGTTCAAAAATCCCATTATCTCCACATCCCTGTAGACGACGACCTGTCTTCGCGCGTAATGGATCGTTACATCGAGTCAATCGATCGTAACCACGTTTACCTGTTAGCCAGCGACATCGAATTCTTCGAAAAGTATCGGTACAAACTTGATGACATTGTTCGCAATGAGCCGCTCAATCCGGTATTCGACATGTTCTCGATTTACCGAACGCGAGTGCGAGAGCGATTCCAGTATGCGCTGACGCTACTCGAAGAAGAACCGGACCTGACGGTCGAAGAGGAATACCAGTTCGATCGCAGTGAAACTCCCTGGGCAAAAACATCAGCGGAACTCGACGAAGTATGGCGTATGCGGGTCAAGAATGACGTGCTTAACCTGGCGTTGGCCGAAAAGCCCTGGGAAGACTCTCGCGAGGTGCTTAGAAAGCGTTACGCACGCTACCTGAAAAGAATGGATCAGCTGAAGAGCGACGACGTGTTCGAAACGTTTATGAATGCATTCGCCCACACACTGGATCCGCATTCGAGTTATCTGTCGCCGAGAAACTCCGAGGAATATCGCATCATGATGAGCCTGTCGTACGTCGGCATCGGCGCGTCACTGCAGTCCGAAGACGACTACGTACACATCGTTAACATCATTCCCGGCGGGCCTGCTGCGATTGACGGCACGCTCGAACCCAACGATAAAATCATCGGAGTCGCGCAAGGTGTGGACGGCGAGATGGTCGATGTCATCGGCTGGCGACTTGACGACGTCGTCGACCTGATTCGGGGCAAAGCAAATACGGTTGTGCGCTTACAGATCATTCCGGCCGGCACCCTCCCCGGCAATAGCGAGAAAGTTCTGCAACTTAATCGCGGCCAGGTGCGCCTTGAAGAGCAAGCCGCCAAGAGCGAGATTGTCACTATCCCCCGCGACGGCCGTGACTGGTCGATCGGCGTGATTGAGGTGCCCAGCTTCTACCGCGACTACCGGGCGCTGACTAACGGTGACAAGGACTACGCCAGCACTACCAAGGATGTCAAACGGCTCATCGGCGAACTTGAGGCGAAGGGCATCGATGGACTGATTATCGACCTGCGCAACAATGGTGGCGGTCATCTTACGGAAGCCACCGCACTCTCCGGACTATTCATCGATAACGGGCCGGTAGTGCAGTTACGAAACGCCAACGCACGGATCAGCCGACTTGATGACCCGGATCCGGTTCCGCGCGTCGCTTATAACGGCCCATTGGCGGTTCTCGTCAACCGATTCAGCGCCTCCGCATCGGAAATCTTCGCAGCGGCCATTCAGGACTATGCGCGTGGTGTCATCATCGGCCAGGAAACGTTCGGCAAGGGTACTGTGCAAAATCTGTACTCCCTGGACCAGTACCTGCAACCCGAAGATGACGAGGGCTTTGGTCAGCTCACGCTCACAATCGGCAAATACTATCGAGTCACCGGTGAAAGCACACAACATCGAGGCGTCGAGCCCGACATCAGGCTGCCATCAGCGATTGACTCGGAATCTGTCGGCGAAAGTGTTCGGGACAGCGCCCTTCCCTGGGACACGATTGCAACTACCCGATTCCGGGCAGGACAACCACTGCAAAATACAATTGAGTCGTTGACCGCGAATTACGATGAACGCTCGAAAGAGGATCCGAACTTCAACTATCTCACTCAGTTCATTGAGGACGACCGCGAATCACGCTCCCGAAAATCTGTTTCGCTGAACATCGAGGCACGCCGGGCGGAACGAGAATCGCAGATGAAGCGTGCATTGGAACTCGAAAATGAACGGCGCGCGGCACTCTCACTGGAAGCAATAGAGAGCCTGGAAGATCTGGAAGAAGACGATCGACCAGACATTCAGCTTGACCAGGCGGCAGGCATTGTTACAGACTTGGCCTTGCTTCGGGAGATTGCAGCCGTGCCGGAACGCACAGCACAAGCCATCCCCTGAGCTGAATTTGCAAGTCGGTATGTTGGTGTTATACTCCACCATAACACCTAGCCGGGGTTCATATTGGAGAGCTCGTGAAGTCAAACCAGACACACGCTGTTTCAAGATGCGCAGGGGTCGCTGCACTGCTGATGACAGGCGCCTGGTGTCTTCCCGCCCTCGCCTCCAACGGTATTACAGGCAAGTCGGACCAGGACACCGACACAGTGCCGTCAGCGGCTGTTGAGGCCGCCTCACCGAACTTGATAGAGAAGACCGACGCGCCGGTACACCGAATTGGTGCCAAGGATGACGCGAAGCCTGCACCAGAGCCAGCCGAGGCAATAGAATCTCTACCTGCTTCTGTCTTTACCGAGTACGAAGAAATCAAACCCGAGGCCAGGAAACCGGATGAGACCTCGGGGTTTGAGGAAATCACCACCCGCTCGCCAGGTGACTCGATCGTCAGTATTCCGCTCTTCCGCAGAGAAATGTTCAGAACCGACATCTAGCGGCTGAGAATTCCGGCGAGACCCCAATAGTTTTGCCCCAGAAGATCTGCGTCTGACGTCTTGACGGCGCCCTCCTCGCTGATCGCGAATACGGTCGCAACAGAGCCTGAAGCCGGTACCGCATCATCATCGTTGCGGTAAAGGGCCTTTTCGGCGATCAAATGGGCTCGTTGCCGCAGGACATCTGCGAAATCCGATTCTTTTTCAAATGACTGCGAGCGTTTACCTGCTCGCGCGATCACCCTGTCGCAGTCCTTCTTGCTGCCATAGTTGATCGCGCCGACGCTTTTTTCTCCAGCCTCCCTGGCCATACCCGCTATGCCATCGGGTCCGAAGTGCAGATATAGCTGTTGAGCGAAGGCCAGGATCATGCAGTTTATCAATCGTTTTGTCGGTATATCGAGACCTTGCGTATCCGGGGGTAGACGGTTTTGCACTTCGTCATACCGCAGCAATAACTGCTCCTCTTCCAGGCGAGTGCAGTCTATAGTCTCAGCAAGCCTGTCGATGGTCTTCATGACCGAACGACGGCGAAAGATTCTGACAAACCCGCTCATCGAGACCAAGCGCTGCCGTTCAAACTGTAGTTGATCTTCGAGCGTCTGCAATTGCATCCGTTTTTGACCAATCTGCGACTCGATTTCAGCGGATTCCTCACCTCGCCTTCCGTTCCAGTCTGCCAATTGCTGTTTATTCTGCTTTTGCTCGCGCTGTTGCTTGAGCTGTTCTGCGAATTTACCGAGTTTCGATATGCAGCGCAGGTTTAGTGCCTGCAGCTGATAGTGGGTTAGGACGTTGTAGACCCACTCCGGGTCAAGTAACAGCTGTTCCAGGTGATCGAGTTTTTGCTGGATCCGCGCAGTCGCACCTTCCTGGCTCTTAATACAGTCCTTCAAGCGAAACTGTTCGCTGCGCAGGCTCGCGAATTCCTTTTTGAGTTCGGCACGATTCCAGTACAGATTCAGGAGCTTTTCGCTCTCCTCCTCTGGCTTTTCCTGTGCGCCTCCAAAAATGGCCGTCAAACTTGTCACCGCCATGCCTCTTTACATAATCCCTGCACAAAAGCGTACAGGCAAAGTGGATGATTACGAATGATGGCAATTGAGGATGCGAGAGTCTCTGACTGAGTCGACAGTTTTAGGGTCTGCTGTGCACTGACGGATGCTGGTGTGCTTTTACTTTTCGAGGACCAGGTGCCCCTGGTCTGTCAGGTATTCCAACCACTTGTTTAACAGGATGTTACGTTGCCACCGTTCATTGAGTTGAAGGCGATGTTCGCTGGCAAGGCGTCGCAGCTCTGCATGCCGGTGCTCACCCGACAGTGCCATTGATTCGGCCAATTGGCCGTCGAGATAGGCCCTGACCGTCACATCGGGATCCGCGATTCGACCTTTCTCGTCCTCAAAAAAGTACGTCAGAGAAAGTGTCACCGTGTACCTGCACCTCTCAATGATTTCGACACAGAGATCGCAGTCACCAGCTACGCGTGACCGGTAAAAGCCATCCAGCCGGTCGAGTTCGGGAATCAGCCGCAACAACCGCAGATAATTGCTCTCATACAAGGACATCAGGCCGACAAAGCTCTTCGGCTTGACTATCGTCTGCGGCACTAACTGGCAATCGAGCAACATGACTTCAATATAGCACAGTGGTTCTGCCGCCCAAGGCGTGCAAATTACGTTCCGGAAATGCCTGTCTCAGGCGATTTTCAGGGCCGAACGCGCCGCTCGACGCCGGTACTGTCGAGAATTTGACTGGCGATTTCTTCGATCGAAAACTCAGTCGTATCGACATTTGGAATTCCGTAGCGCTTGAAGAGTTTATTAGCCTCGCGTATTTCGTAGCTGACTTGCTGCGCAGACGAGTATTTGCCCATGGAGCGTCTTTCCTTGCGAATCTGGCGCAGTCGCTCGGGCGTAATCGACAGGCCGTAAAGCTTGCGCTTCTGCTGCACCAGGAAGTCAGGCAGTTTACCCGATTCAAAGTCTTCTTCAGTTAACGGATAGTTGGCGGCGTAAACGCCATACTGCAAAGCAAGATACAGGCAGGTCGGTGTTTTTCCCGATCGCGATACTCCAACCAGAATGACGTCCGCCATTTCGTAGTTTCGGCTGGTGCCGCCATCGTCGTTAGCCAGCGCGAAATTGGTCGCCTCTATGCGTTTCATATAAGCGTTGATATCGCTCATACCGTGCGCGCGCCCGGATTCGTAGGTAGGTTCCTGCTTCAACTCCTCCTTCAGTGGATCGAGAAAGACATCGAATATGTCCAGGTGCAGTCCGTTCGCCTGTTTCAGGATCTTGCGAAATTCGGGTTGCACGAGCGTGGAAAATACCAACGGTTTGAGTGTGTCTTTGCCAGCCGCATCATTGATCTTGCGCACTGCTTCGAGCGCCTTGTCTTCGGAATCTATAAATGGCACAGTCACATGCCGAAAGTCCCGACCGTCAAACTGCGTTAACAGGCTGTGTCCGAGCGTTTCCGCAGTAACACCGGTCTGATCAGACAGAAAGAATACAGTGCGTTCGTTCATAGACGATAATTCCGAATTTGCAGCGATGACTGCCATCGCTGAACTACTGTTTTTCGAAATCGATTGTCCATTTCCTGCGCGGGAACACAAGGGAGCATCCATTGGAGCCATATGTCATCAAGCTCGCTGAGCTTGGCATGAACGATATTGAGACCGTGGGCGGCAAAAACGCCTCACTCGGAGAGATGATCAGCAACCTAAGCGCTCTGGGCGTTGCCGTGCCGGGTGGTTTCGCAACCACTTCTGTCGCGTTCAGGGACTTCCTGGGGACCGATAGGCTCGACCAGCGCATCTCTGATGTCCTTACTGACCTCGACGTCGACGACATAAATGCGCTGGCGAGCGCCGGAAAGCAGATACGCGACTGGGTTCTTGAAACACCCCTTCCCGAGCGCTTGCACAAAGATATCAAGGATGCGTGGGATGACATGTCGGGCGGCAAGGATATCGCGGTCGCCGTACGCTCGTCCGCCACGGCGGAAGACTTGCCGGATGCCTCCTTTGCGGGGCAGCAAGAGACGTTTCTGAATGTGCGTGGTTTCGAACATCTCATTGACGCTCTTCACCAGGTTTTCGCCTCACTTTACAACGATCGGGCGATCGCTTACCGCGTCCATCAGGGCTTTGATCACAAGCATGTCGCGCTATCAGCCGGTGTACAGACTATGGTGCGAAGTGATGTCGGATCCGCCGGTGTCATTTTTACGCTCGATACCGAGACTGGGTTCAGAGACGCCGTATTTATCACATCGTCCTACGGACTCGGCGAGACAGTAGTCCAGGGCGCGGTGAATCCGGACGAGTTCTATGTTTACAAGCCCGCTCTCGAATCGGGCCATCACCCAATTTTGCGAAAAAACCTCGGCGACAAAGCCATAAAAATGATTTACAGCGACGATCCAACGCCTGGGAAAACGGTGCAGACGGTAGACGTAGCCGAGACTGATACCCGCAAATTCTCTATCAGTGACGAAGACATCATCGAGCTGTCACGGATGGCTGTAACAATCGAGAAGCACTACGGTCGTCCAATGGACATTGAATGGGGCAAGGACGGCAACGATGGCAAGCTTTACATTCTCCAGGCGCGGCCAGAAACCGTCCAGAGTCATAGTGGGCGAAGTATTCAGCGTTTCACGCTAAAGGCTCACTCCGACGTCATCTGCACGGGCCGAAGCATAGGACAGAAAATCGGCGTCGGTACTGCCAAGATTATTCGTAATGTCAGCGAGATGGGCCGAATTCAAGCCGGCGATGTGCTCGTTTCCGACATGACCGACCCGGACTGGGAACCTGTCATGAAGCGAGCGGCAGCTATCGTAACTAACCGCGGTGGCCGTACCTGCCATGCAGCAATTATTGCCCGTGAACTCGGTATTCCGGCGGTTGTCGGTTGCGGCAACGCTACCGAAATAATCAGCGATGGCATAGACGTAACGGTCAGTTGTGCTGAAGGCGATGAGGGTTACATCTACGATGGTCGGCTGGATTTCGAGGAATCGATGATCGAACTGGACGCCCTGCCCGATATTCCGGTCAAGATAATGATGAACGTCGGCAACCCGGATCGGGCGTTCGACTTCGCGAACATTCCGAACCATGGAGTCGGCCTGGCGCGCCTCGAATTCATCATCAATCGAATGATCGGCGTACACCCGCAGGCACTGCTGGAGTACGACAAACTCGATGACGCCACGCGAGCGGCCGTTGATGAGCAGATGGCTGGCTACAATGACCCGGTGGAGTTTTTTGTCGAGAAACTCGCCGAAGGTGTCGGCACGATAGCCGCCGCCTTTGCGCCGGAGCCCGTAATCGTCCGCATGTCGGATTTCAAGTCAAACGAGTACGCAAATCTCATCGGTGGTGACAAGTACGAGCCCGACGAAGAAAACCCGATGCTCGGATTTCGTGGCGCGGGCCGCTACGTGGCAGAAGATTTCCGCCCCTGTTTCGAGCTGGAGTGTGCGGCCATCCTCAAGGTTCGCAACGAGATGGGCTTGCGTAATGTGCAACTCATGATCCCGTTCGTACGCACGGTCAAGCAGGCCAAGGAAGTGATTGGACTGCTCGCAGACAACGGCCTGGAACGCGGCAAGGACGATCTGAAGGTGATCATGATGTCGGAGCTGCCAACCAATGCCTTATTGGCGGATCAGTACCTGGAGCATTTCGACGGCATGTCCATTGGATCGAACGATATGACGCAGCTGGCGCTCGGCCTCGATAGAGACTCTGCTCTCGTCGCCGACATATTCGATGAGCGCGACGACGCAGTCAAAGCACTGCTCGCCATGACCATCACAGCCTGCCGCAAGCAGAATAAGTATGTTGGAATTTGCGGTCAGGGCCCATCGGACCATCCGGATCTTGCGCGTTGGCTGCTCGATCAGGGCATCGAGAGCATGTCGCTTAATCCGGATACGGTTATCGAGACCTGGATGTTTCTTGCCGGCGAAGCCGTTTAGAAGCGGTCGTAGCGAGAACGTCGTTGCCAGCGGATACGTGGCAGCCAGATGCCGAGAATCATGCCGACAACCAGCACAAGAGCGCCGCTCATAAACCAATATCTTGTTGTCTGACTCGAAAGTTCGCGGTTTTGCTGCTCAAGCGTAGCAGTATCGATTTCAGCGGTCGTTAACTGTTCGCGCAGTTGCTGGTTCTGGCTATTGATCGCCAGAACATTGGCTGCGGTGCGTTTGATTTCGGCCAGTTCCTGCTCGAGCTGCTGCTTCTCGCGTTCGAGACTTGCGATTTGCCGCGTTGCAGAATCGTACTCGCTTTTAATCGAGCCAAGCTGTGATGTCAGCGAACTACCCTGTGCATTGGCATTTGTCAGGCGACTCGTCAGGGTGGTCAGTTGTTCACGGGCACTGGGCTCACCCATCAGGTATCGCGTAAGTACCCAACCTTCCGTCCCGGCCGTAGTGCGAACTCTCGAGTAGCCGGATTCGTCATCACGCTCAATGACCTCCAGCGCCGTACCACTTGGCAACATGCGTTCTATCGCGTTGCTCGTACTCGGGCCGCTGCGCAGCATGACCTCAAACTGGTCACTGACCCAACCGGGTTCTGCGCTGACATTTGCTAAAGGAATCAGGCAAAGCAGGCAAACTGCCAATTTTTTTTGGTTCACAATCATCACGTTATGTCATTTATCGAATGCAGCAACTATAAATTATGGCTCACCATCCTTCCAGTTAAATATCTACTAAATCAGTCGCTTAACGGCGACAATTTATGCGCATTCTCCTCCCAGTTCGAGCCGTCAAACGGCGTTATCTTCAACGACAGGATAGTTTCGGGCTCCAGGCAGTTAGTATTGACGCTGATGCCAGTTGGGTGGGAGCGCGGTACATAGAACGATTTAATGCCGCAATGCCTGCAGAAATAGTGCTGCGCAACGTTGGTGTTGAATGTGTAAGTCTGCAGGTCATCTTCGCCGGAAATGAGACGAAAAGCCTGCTTTGGCACCATCAGGTGCAGGTAGCCCGACTTGCGGCAAATGCTGCAATTACACTGGTCTGCCTCAATATCTCCCGGCGCGTCGACTTCGAAACGCACACGACCACAGTGACACCCGCCTTTATGTGTTGTCATCACTAACTCCTGCCGTTTTTCTCCAGACTGCGAGGCAATTGTTCGCCGGCATCGCGTACAGGCGCTCCCGCACCAAGCCACCGCTCTCACCCAGCTTGTCGAGCGCCTCTAAATCTCGAATACCCATTTCCCGGTTCCGCTCGCGCAACGACCTGTCAAAATCCGCATTACTTTGCGTACTGAATTCGCCACGCTGCCGAAATGGCCCGTACAAACCAAAAATACCATTCTCACGGAGGGCTTCGCCAACCAGCGAGAACATCTTCACGACCGCCTCATAGCTCATGATGTGTGCCGTATTTGCTGAAAACACGGCATCGTAGTCTTGTGGCAGTGCTTCGGCGGTCAGCACGTCGAGTTCGATCGGTTTGTGAACGTTTGGCAACCTGGCCTCATCCAGCCACGCGTTTATTCCCCCATGATTTTCGATTAAATCGCTGGTTTGCCAATCGAGATGGTGCAGCGCATTGCCAAAACAAACTGCGTGCTGGCCCGTTCCGGAGCCAATCTCCAGCACGCTCGACGCGTGCTGAAATTCGCGACGGATGACCTCCAGTATCGGCAGGCTGTTGCGTTCGGTCGATGCGGCAAAGGGCTTGTGGCTCATACGCCCTGCAGGCGAGATTGATCCAACAGGTGTTCGCGATACCAAATCAGTTCCTCGATGGAATCGCGAATGTCGGACAGCGCGCGGTGAGACGATTCTTTACTGAATCCAGATGCAATATCGGGAGCCCAGTGCTGTGCCAGAATTTTCAATGTGCTGACATCAAGATTTCGATAGTGGAAATAACGCTCCAGCTCAGGCATCTCGCGCGCCAGAAAACGACGATCCTGGCAAATGCTGTTGCCACACATCGGCGACACACCAGCATCCACCCAGTGCGACAGGAACTCCAGCGTCGCAAGTTCCGCCTTTCTTGCACTCACGTCACTCTTGAGCACCCTGTCGATAAGGCCGGACTCACCGTGCTGCCGCGTGTTCCATTCGTCCATGCTGTCCATCACGGTTTTCGGCTGACCAATCGCAAGCACTGGTCCTTCCGCGAGCTCATTGAGGTGCCTGTCCGTAACGATGGTCGCAATTTCGATAATCGTATCGGCCGCCGTATCAAGACCAGTCATCTCAAGGTCGATCCAGATCAGGTTACCGCCGCGATCGGTAGTGGTTGGGCTACTGCTCATGCGCATCCTTGGTCATTTCTTTGTGGATATTGCGCTAGTTTACCTCTCCTGAGAGTGCAAGGCTTGGGGCATAGCGGCATACTCTGCAACGAATTCACTGGAATCCTGTATTCATGCGACAACAGAAGGCTATCGTCACCGCCACCTACAGCAGACGCATGCGTCTGCGCCTGGAAAACGGCGAAGAAGTTGATGCAAGGATAAAGGGCAAGCGTCTCAAGCCCGTCTGCGGGGATCGGGTCGTTGCCGAGCCAATACCGGACGAGTCAGACTGGCTGATTGTCGACATTGAGAAACGGGACAATGCGCTCAGCAGGCCAAACATGCGTGGACAAACCGAAGTCCTCGCCGCAAATATTGAATTGTTGCTGGTTGTAGCAGCCGGCGAGCCAAAGCCTGACTGGTTCGTAGTCGATCGTTACCTTTGTGCCGCGGAGGACATGGGAATTCCGTCCGCCGTCGTCTATAACAAGATCGACCTGGATGGCAGCGACAGCGACCTGGACACTGTACTACAGGACTACCGGCGCGCTGACTATCAGACCGTATGCTGCAGCGCCCTGACGGGAGATGGCATCAGTAAGCTCGACGAACTGATCTGCGGCAAAGCGGCGATCATTGTCGGCCAGTCAGGAGTCGGCAAGTCGAGCATCATCAATGCGCTGCTTGGCGACCAGCAACAGCGTACCGCGCAGGTGTCCGAGAAATCGCGCGAGGGCCGACACACCACTGTCAACTCCATGATGCTCTCACTGCCAAGTGGCGGCGTAATCATCGATTCGCCCGGTGTTCGCGACTACGCCCCGGCGCTGGACTCTGCGCCACAAGTTATTCAGGGGTTTCGTGAGATCGACAAAGCCGGGCTGGACTGTCGTTTCGCGAATTGCCGACATCTGCGAGAACCCGGCTGCGCTGTCAAAGCAGCGGTCGAAAGCGGAACTATCAGTGAGAGACGCTACGAATCATACCGGCGCTTGCTGGCGCTGACCGAGAAACTGGAGAAAAACATCTAAAGACGGTTCAGCGCGCCGCAGCGAAATGTTTCAGCCTGGTGGCCATGGTGGCCAGCCCATGGTCCGTCCACCCAGCAGGTGCAGATGAATATGAAACACGGTTTGCCCCGCAGCCTCATTGCAGTTCATCACAACCCGGTAGCCGTCGTCAGCAAGCCCTTCCTCGGCCGCAATCGCTTTGGCCGCCATGTACAAATGTCCCACAGTCGCTTCATCACCCTCGCCAATGTCGTTAATAGTCGCGATGTGCTGACGCGGAATGATCAAGGCATGCGTCGGTGCCTTAGCATTGATATCCCGAAAGGCGATTACCGATTCAGACTCGTAAATAATCTCGGCCGGTAATTCGCCAGCCACAATCTTGCAAAACAAGCAGTCTGCTGAACTCATGATTTGTCCTAGTCAATGACCCGTCGGCCGTAAAATGCGTGTGACAGTGTCCCGCCGTCGACATACTCGAGTTCCCCTCCAAGAGGAACGCCATGGGCAATGCGCGATGCCTGAATATTGTGCCGGGCAGCCATGTCCGAAAGATAATGAGCAGTCGCGTCACCTTCGACCGTGGGGTTGGTTGCGATAATAATCTCTGTCGCAGTGCCCTCTGCAAATCGCGCTTCGAGAATACTTAATCCGAGCTCCTCCGGCCCGATTCCGTCCAGCGGCGACAAATGCCCCATTAGAACAAAGTACAAGCCGCGGAACCCGGTGGCATCTTCAATTGCCATAACATCGGCAGGTGATTCAACAACACACAGTTGCGACTCGTCCCGACCGCTCGCTGCACAGATCGAACACAGCTCGTGTTCGGTGAACATCCGGCAGCGGCTGCAGTGTCCAATTCCTGTCGCTGCGTCGGCGAGAGCTGATGAGAGGTTTGTAGCACCCTCCCTATCCCGCTCCAATAATTGGAAAGCGATTCGCTGCGCGGACTTCTGCCCAATACCAGGCATGCAACGCAATGCGTCAATCAAACGAATTAGCAGTGGCGAATAGGACACGTCAAGAAACGACTCAGAACGGGAGCTTTAGTCCGGGCGGCAAGCCCATGCCGGATGCCATGCCAGAATACTTTTCCTGCACGGTCGACTCTACCTTGCGAATTGCGTCGTTAAACGCCGCGACAATAAGATCCTCGAGCATCTCCTTATCATCACCGATCATCGCGTCATCGATTTCCACCGCTTGAACCTGGTGTCGGCAAGTCATCGTGATTCGCACAGCACCCGCGCCAGACTCACCAATGACCGTTATCGAAGCCATCTCCTCCTGCGCTTTCTTCATGTTGGTCTGCATTTCCTGGGCCTGCTTCATCAACTGGCCGATACCACCTTTCATTGCCTACTCCGTATCTAGTCGTTTTGCGTCGGGTTAATCAATTCGATCGAGTCGGTCTTGAGCTCGGCATCGAACATGTTTTTAAGCGCCTGTACGTTTGGATCTGACTCCAACGATTCCCTGGCAGCCTCGATACGCTCGTCGGCAAGCCTTGTTTCCTCTTGCATGGGAGTTTCAGCGGCAGCCTCACCCATGCTGATGTCGACGAGCAGTGGCTCCGAAAAATGATCAGACAATGCTGCCGCCAGCGCTTCTTTGCGTTGCCGTGTCAGCATCGACTCAGAGCGCGGATCCAGGCTCAGGAATAGCGTCTTGCCTTCACGTCTTAGAAGCGCGCAATTGCCGGCCAGCAATCGCACCGCCCCTGATAAACCAATTTCAGACATCAGCGACTTCCAGTCGGGATTTTGCCACCGCGGTTCGCCAGCCACCTTGTCCGCCGAATCGCTAACCTTTGCCTGCAAAGGCTTGGCTGCTGCCGAAGCCGGTTTTCTTTTCGCCGCGGCTTTAGCTTGCGTCCCACCGGAAGCCACCGGGCCACCCGACTCGTCCGCTTGTGCCGGACGAAAAGCCAGCATCCTCAGCAGGGTCATCTCCACGCCGCCCCGCGGATCCGGCGCCAGGTGCAGGTCGCGTCGCCCAATCAATGCTGTTTGATAGAAAAGCTGAACATCGGCAGCAGACAAGGAATCGGCCAGTGCAGCAATGTGCTCGTTGCTGAGTTCCTCGTCATCATCGATGCTCCCGACTACCTGGCAGACGGCGATCTTTTGCAGGTCACGCGCGAGATCTTCCAGTAGCCGCGAATAGTCCGGAAACTGGGCATCGATCTCTTCCAGCGCGGAGATGATTCCGGCTGCATCGCCGGACGCAAGTAACTCGATTAGCCGGGAGACATGCTCCCTGTCGATGGTTCCCAGCATCACCGCAACAGATGCCTGCTCGACATTGCCACCACAGTACGCGATAGCCTGATCAAGCAAACTTAGCGCGTCGCGCATGCTGCCATCCGCAGCCCGGGCGAGCATTGCGAGCGACGAGCTGTCTGCTTCGATCCCCTCTGCCTTGCAGATGTACTCGAGGCGATCCTGAATGAGCCGCGGCGTCAAACGCGTCAAATTAAACTGGAGACATCGCGATAAAACGGTGACGGGGAGTTTCTGCGGATCCGTCGTCGCAAGCAGGAATTTCACATGTGGTGGTGGTTCTTCCAGCGTTTTCAGCAACGCGTTGAACGAACTCTTGGACAACATGTGAACCTCGTCGATGAGGTATACCTTGTAGCGTCCCCGCGCCGGTGCATATTGCACGTTATCGAGCAGGTCTCGCGTATCGTCGACCTTGGTCTTGGATGCGGCATCAACTTCAATAAGATCAATAAATCGACCGTCATCAATCTCGGTGCACGCACTGCAGGTGCCGCAGGGTTCCGCTGTTACGCCAGCCTCGCAATTGAGCGCTTTGGCGAGAATTCGCGCAATAGTTGTCTTACCGACACCTCGGGTACCGGCAAAAAGATACGCATGATGCAGGCGACCTGATTCCAACGCATTCACCAATGCTCTGAGCACGTGCTCCTGCCCGACTGTATCGGCGAAGGTTTTGGGGCGCCATTTGCGCGCCAGAACAAGATAGCTCATACGTTAGACCGAGAGGCTGAGGCCAGAGTGAGTGGCAATAGACCAGTGTATCGCAAGGACAGTGAGGAGCAAGCCCGAGGAGTGGCCCGCGCCAGCTGAACCCCGGCACCCGGTATCACCGCTACCGTTGCTCCCTTCCGGGCCTGGCGGAGTTTACGGCTGACCGTCGCGGGGAAGCCGACGCGGACCGGGCGCGATTATGGCCGCTTCCGCGCCGTGACTCAATCCAAACAGACAATTTCTGACAGTAACCCGGCCGCAGCACCGTGTAATCTGCGATCAGCCCCAGAGATGACGATCCTTTGCGATGACCTGAGACGGAGTACCGACAATCAGTGGATCCGGACCGTGTACAACGTGCTCATCCTTGTCAGGATAGTCCAGATTTGCCAGGAAATGCTGCATACAATTCAAGCGAGCACGCTTCTTGTCATCGGACTTGATGACGTTCCACGGCGCATCGGCGGTGTCGGTATAGAAAAACATTGCTTCCTTCGCCTCGGTGTACTCTGCCCATTTATCGCGTGACTCTTCATCAATCGGGCTCAATTTCCATTGCTTGAGCGGATCGCCGGATCGAGACTGGAAGCGCCGCATCTGCTCTTCATGAGTCACCGAGAACCAGTACTTGAATACCTTAATACCTGAACGAACCAGCATGCGTTCGAGGTCTGGCACCTGACGCATGAACTCGAGGTATTGCAACGAACTGCAAAAACCCATGACGCGTTCGACGCCCGCCCGGTTGTACCAGGAGCGATCGAAGAAGACCATTTCGCCCGCTGTCGGCAATTGTTTCACGTAACGCTGGAAATACCACTGGCCGAGTTCATGCTCCGTCGGCTTCTCAAGTGCGACGACACGCGCGGCACGAGGGTTCAAGTGCTCCATGAATCGCTTGATCGTTCCGCCCTTACCTGCAGCGTCGCGGCCTTCGCAAATGACGATTATCTTCTGCCCCGTTTGCTTTACCCAATTCTGTACTTTCAGCAACTCGACCTGAAGTTCGCTTTTATGCTGTTCATAGGCCGCTTTACGTATTTTGGTTTTGTACGGATACTGCCCCGTTCGAAACAGCTCTTTGATCATTTCAGGGCTGTGACGCATCTCACCATAGATGTGCGCAGGAGAACTTTCGTCGATCTTCTTCTGCTTGGCAGGCTTTGACGTCACCGCATGCAGTGGCGCTTTATCATGATCAGGCGCTTTATTGTCTGTCATTTGTATGAATCCCGAGAGTACAAAACTTGCCTAATTATCCTCCTTTGACGCATCGTAAACCATAAGCATTAGTCCTTATTTATCAACCCTTTCGGGCTATCTAGCAGTGTAAAATCAGTTGTCTTCTGTCAAGGCCCTGTTCGAGAGTCCAGAATATGTTGCAACGACTCACGCTAAATCTCTGTTTGCTTGCCGTACTATCCGCGGCCTCGCAGCTAATGCCGAGCGCCCTGGCTGATGAGCCTGCGGCAAGCACCTGCCTGCTTTGTCATTCAAACAAACAAGCGGGGTTTAACCCTGCACATGGTTTCGCAGCAGATAATTGCGTTAGCTGCCATGCCGGTAACAACACGGCATCCACAGAAGAAAGCGCGCACGCAGGGCTACTTGCTTTTCCCGGCGAGTTAGCAAATGCCGCACGTGGTTGCGGAAATTGTCATCACGACAGGGTTGCTGCCGTCACGAATAATTTGATGCATGACGGTCGAGGCATCGTCCGAGTGACTCGACAGCTGCTCGACAACAATAGCGGTGCGAATGAATCGATAAATTTTCAGTCGCTGGGGCACAGTGTCGCGGACTCAATGTTGCGCAAACAATGTGCAAGTTGCCATATCGGCCAGACAAAAACCGAACACCGCCACAACGTAATGTGGGATCGCGGCGGCGGCTGCCTGGCCTGCCATGTCGGCGAATACCCGGAGAATGCACACCCCGCTCTAACGGCCAACGTTTCCGACGCACGGTGTTTCGGCTGCCACGCTCGCTCGGGTCGGATATCACTTAGTTTCTCCGGACTGGCAGAAGTCGACCCACTACCCGGTTCTGGCGACGATCGCGGTATGCGCTTACCCGATGGCCGGCACGTCGAGAAGATGCCGGGCGATGTGCACTACCTGGCCGGCATGAGTTGTATCGATTGCCACACGAGCGTTGGTCTTATGGGCGATGCTGGCGACGCCCTTCACCAACGCCAGGCCATCGATATTTCGTGCACCGACTGTCACGACAACCAACGCCCGACAATCAATCTCACCGAATGGCCCAGGGATCTTGTCAGTGTCGTCGCGCGACTGCCTTTTGCGACAACCAGTGAAACCGCTTTCCTGACGACCGCAAACAAAGGCACTCCGTTGTGGCATGTTGAACTTCGAGAAGACGGAGCCTGGTTACATACAAAAAATACTGGCAGAGCGCTGAAAATCCCGACAGTAACTCGCACCGTTTACGAGCATGACGAACGCCATGAGCGACTTGCTTGCGCTTCCTGCCACAGCCAATGGGCGCCGCAGTGCTTTGGCTGTCACATGGAGTATGACGCCGACGGTGAGCAATGGGATCACGTCGAGCGCGCAATCACTCCGGGTCGATGGAGCAGCAAACGATGGCACGTCAATAACGCCTTGCCTGCCCTTGGCGTTAACGACGAAGATCACATTGAGCTTTTTGTGCCCGGGATGGTCATGACGGTCGATCATCCGGATCTGGAAGAAGAAAAGTTCGTCCGCATATTCGCTCCTCTGTCGCCCCATACAACGGGAAAGTCGCGTAGCTGCGAGTCGTGTCACCGCTCGAGTGAGGCATTGGGATTAGGCCAGGGTCAACTCACAAAAAAAGCAGGCCAGATAGTGTTCAAACCTGCTAACCACCTGCTTCGAGATGGTCTCCCGGCAGATGCATGGACGAATATCGGCAATACGCTCGGTGGCGGCACACCTGCATCCGGTCAGCGTCCGCTCAACAAAGCGGAAATGGATGCCGTGCTGAATGCACTGATACCAGTCGAAGGTGAAGACGATCCGGTACCCCGCTAGTTAGCAGGATTCCTCCCCAGCCGCAGGCGGTGGAACAGCCAGCTCTTCTCCCTCGGTGAAAACGGGGGGAACAAACGGCACGCTCGATTGTTGCTCTCGCTTTGCGCCAAGCTCGGATCGCTCGCCAACGAAATAACAACTGTAGGCACGTTGCTCCGACACTTTCAGGCTTTCGCCATCGAGCTCATCCGCCGAAATGTCGGGATTGAGAATCCGCTTGTGCCAGGCGTTGTAGCCTCCAGCCAACAAGTGCGCATCTATCCCTGACAGCCGCAACAGCACTGCCGCCTTCGCCGCATTCTCGGAACCGTTCGAAAACACGATAACCATGCGATCGGTCGGCAAGCGAGATAACACATCCTGAGATACGATTTGCGCGATGGGGATGTTTTCTGCATCCGCAATACTACCGTTCTCGAAATCTTCGGGTCTGCGTACATCAATGAGCTTGAAATCCCCTCGCCCCTCGATCAGCCACCTGGCCAGATCTTCAACGCTTTCCCGATCGTCTTGCTGTGCTGCCGCCAGTGCAACCGCTGCCAGTGAAACCTGCGATTCGTCCGACGAATCACAAGCAACGACGAATGCGAACATTGTTGTAAGCAAAGTCGCCTTTATGATTCTTTTCAACAAACCATTGCCCCCTGCATGTGTGTTGGTTCGGTATTCTAATCTGGTTGAGGCAGGCGTTGCAGCAATTCAGCACTGTATTGAGTGGAATAGCTTGTCCATGTGCTCTCCTGGCCAGCATCAATGACGACCTGCCGCAATGCGTACCCGCCAACGAGAACCAAAACCGGGGCGAGCATGGCCAGAGACTTGCTGACCCCTGATAATTCCAGAAGCTCCAATACCATTGGTATCAACAGGCCGATACCGACGAACAATACCCAGAATGACAACGTATAGGAACCGCCCATGACGCTTTGTAGCGCGTCTATGTGTTGACCTGATCCTGATGCCAGGCTAATCAGTGACAGCACGACCAGCGCAATCTCCGCGAAGATCAGCACCAGGTCGATCCGCGTGAACAGGTCTCTCTCACTACTCTGGCGCGCAAGGAGCACGACCAGCGCCGCAGCGGTAGACATTCCGGAAACCAGGAACAGCAGTCCGAGTACCCCGGAATTCCAAAACGGCCTGGCGCCGAAAGCACTGAGCAGAATACCGGTATAAATCCCGAGCGCTACGGCGAATGGAATGACTGCAAAAGCTATCTCTGTTCGATTACGCTCGCACCAATCAACCACTACCCGCCCTATCGTCAGTCTGTCGATATACGACGCCAGGGACGAGTAACCTGTGCGGATGGTCGACAGTATCTGCAGCACCGATATCGGATACACAACGATGAGGATCCAGGCGCCCCATGACATCGGGGAAGTAATCTGGAATGACGTATAAAAGCGGTATACGAACAGCTTGTGCTCCAGATCGAGGAACAAAGTTGTCATACCCAGCGACAATACGATTGGTGCAAGCAGCGACAGGCGGGCAGCTGCAAAGGGAGCGACGTGACCCTTATTGCGCACGATCATCAGGGCAGAGAAGATCATTATCCCGGCCGTCAGCCCCCCCATGAACAGGTACATGGCCACTTCCCAGGTCCATATGTGCAGGCTGGGGTCGATCAGCGCGTTGCTTCTCGCGGTAACAAGTAGTTCTTCCGACATGCGGTCCTGGCCCTTAAGTTAAGTAATAGACGTTGGGGTCATTGCCCGTTTCCGGGATAAGCACTTTGTGCTGGCGTGTTTTCAACAACTGATTCACTTTGCTATGCGGATCATCCAATGAGCCGAAGTGCATGCAACGAGTCGGGCAACTTGATACACAAGCTGGATCCAACCCTTGCTCAACGCGGTGATGACAAAACGTACATTTGTCGATGTATCCATCGGGGTGCATGACGAGTCGCGCGTCGTAAGGACAAGCGGCGATGCACGCTTTGCACCCGGTGCATTTTTCGGCTTCGACCAGCACGATATTCGTATCGTTCCAGTGATGGCTGGCACCTGTCGGACAGAGCGTGACACAGGTTGCGTTGGAACAGTGGTTGCAACGCTCTGATCGAAACTCCGTCGTAAGATTTGGGTAAGTACCGTTGGTTGCTTCAACGACCCAGTCCCGATTAAGACCTTCGGGCACTTTATTCTCAGTCTTGCAAGCAACTACACAATCGCCGCAGCCGATGCAGGTCTTCGTGTCTATTACCATGGCATAACGTGTCATCGATAATTCCTTCAGGCCTGCTCTTTAACAAAGGTCACAAAATTGCTGCGCATACCAGTGCTACCCATAATCGGATCAATTTTTATATTGCTCATGAGTTCTGAGTCGTCAGCTCCGACACCGGCAGTCAAACGCAAGCGCTTCGACTTGTGCCCGAAACCATGCGCCATAAACACCGAATCCGGTCCGATTCTCTCGGTAACGCGAACCCTTATCTTATTGCTAATTGCACCGCTCGGGCTCGCCAGACGAACGTACTCAGCGTTCTTGATTGACCACTCGTTCGCAACCATTGGGTTTACCCACAGCTGGTTTTCCGGTGCGAGTTGGAACAGCAGCGGGTTGTTGGTGGTCTTGCCAAATGTGTGTGCTGGCATGCGGCCGTAGTTGAGTCGATAGTAGCCGCTTGGTACAGGCTCCGGTGGCGTGTAAACCGGCATCGGATCGAAACCTTTGTCAGCCAGTTGTTGCGAATACAATTCGATCTTTCGACTTGGTGTCGCGAACTGAACGCGCTGGCCATCGCGGAAGTACAGCGGGTATTTTCGAGGGAAGTTCTTGACGCCAATCTTCTGCATTTCCTCCAAAGAACTACCCACCTGTTGCAGTTGCCAGTCAAGTTTTTCTGCATAGTCCTGCCAAGGAAAGTATTCTTCGAGGCCGAGGCGGTTACCAAGCTGCTTGGCAATCCACCAACCGGGTTTGCTCTCGTACTTTGGTTCGAACGCCGGCATTCTCAAAGCAAGCGACGGGTGCCGCTCGCCAGAGTTTCGCAGGTCGTCGTAGCGCTCGAGGTAGGTACATTCAGGCAGGATGACGTCAGCATAACCTGTCATTTCCGACGGCATGGTCTCGACGACTACCAGCAAATCCAGCGAGTTCGCAGCTGCTCTCAGCTTGTCCTTAACCGCCGGAATCGATTGCGGCAGGTTGGTACCATAAACCAACCAGCCCTTGAAAAAGGCGTCTTCACCTATCGATGCGTCAATAACACCGTTCGTAACGCCCTGGCTTGCAAATGGCCACTTGCCCGGATAGGCATCCCCCGTAGAAAATTTTGGCTTTGGATATTCCGGAATTGGATATTCTGGAAGAGCAACCTTCTCTGGAATGTAGAAACCACCTTTACGGTTCCATGAACCAAGCAAGGCGTTCAGCATGGCAATGGCACGGCTGCGTTGCGTATCGTCGCCGTACCAAACAGCATGGCGCCCCGGATGCACAATTGCCGCGGGCGCCGCTTTCGCCAGTTCTCGCGCTGTCTCACGAATCACTTCGGGACGAATACCGGTTTCCAGGTAAACCCATTCTGGTGTGTATTCCCGCACGTGCTCGGCCAATTGTTCAAAACCGATCGCGTAACGGTCGAGATAGTCGGTGTCGCACAGATCTTCACTAATCAGCACATTCATCCACGCAAGCAGAAGTGCAATGTCGGTTCCCGGCTTGATGGGCAGCCAGTATTTCGACTTGCCTGCCGGAACCGAGAAGCGCGGGTCGACTGTTATGAGCGTAACGTCTTTGTTGATTGCTTCGGCAAGTGTCTGTACCTGTGCGTTGTGCAGGTTTTCGCCAATATGCGAGCCCAGCAATACGATGCACTTTGCATTAGCCATGTCCGTTCGCTCCGGAGAACTGGCGGACTCGCCGACGGTCAACCTGAAGCCAACGTCACGTGGCCCCCGGCACTGGGCAAATGCAGGCTCTGCATGGCTGTTTGACCCGAACGCACGCAACAGATGCAGGAAATGATGCCCTCCTGCTCCATGATGCAGCATTGCCAATCGCTCTGGCCCTGCGCTGGCCGCTATGCCCTGCATTTTCTCACTTATGAAATGCAGAGCCTCATCCCAGGACACTTCCTGAAACGTCTGTCGACCATCGACGGTAACTCGCATCAGGGGCTTCTTGAGTCGATCCCGATCAAGATAGGCTCCCGGACCACCGGTGCCGCGGGTGCACAGACGCCCACCACTGTGCAGGTCATCCTCGTTGCCCGTGATCTTCCACAATTCCCCGTCTTCTTTGTAGACCTCGCCCGCGCACTTCCAGAAACACATGTCACAAATCGTTGGTGATTTGCTGACGACTCCTGTTCCCGGCGGGGGATTCGTTACGCAACCACCCAACATAAATGGCGGTGCAACAGCGGCGCTCGTACCAAGCAAGCTGGATACCTTGATGAACTCTCGTCGTTTCATGCGCCACTTCCTGCGAGATCAGAAAACTCTAAAGTTTGAGCTTCCGATATGGCCTGACTAACCGTTGTTTTGGGGACAATGTAATAAGGCGTTTCAACACTATCGTCGATAAACGATTCGCTGGGAAAGAAAGTAAACGTAATTCCTATTACCAATGCCACGGCTATCAGGGCGGCGTGAAGTCTGATGACGTATTTCTCCTGCGGGTCCACTTCGGCAGGTGGCCAGACCTTGTTCTGGACAAAGCGCATGAAGATTGTTCCACTCACAGCAATCAGCACTACTAAAAGAACTGTTTGGCCGAGTCCAATGCCGAGCCACTGATCAAGACGAAAAACGCCCATGTAGTCGCTGTTATAGAAATCGCCCCAGACCGGGAAAAAATCGCCGAAGACCAGACTGCCCAGCAAAAAACCAACAATGAAAATAACCGCATCTATTTTGCCGGTTGCGATCGATGCTGCCGCCGTTCCGGGACAGTAGCCACCGATCACCATACCAAGTCCAAAAATCACTCCCCCAATCGCCATCGGCAGCAAAAAAGTGGGCAGCATATAGACCTTCGAAATATCCAGAAAACCAATCAGGCTCAAGCCCCATAGACCGAGCATGCCTGTTGCGATAGCCGAGAACATAACGACTGGAACCCCGACGTCCTTGAAGTAGAAAGCCCAGGCAATGCGGCGACTATCTGTAAAGCCGGCATGAAACAACGCAAAACCGAACAGGAAACCAATTGGCAACGCCAACCAAAGGTTAAGAGTCGACGAAATAACGCCGGTTTTGACGAGCGGTGCGATCATATCCATTGCTTTCTCACAAACCAGGCAGCCATCCAGCCACCGGCAAATATGCACATCAGGAAAACCCACGCACCTACCGAAAGCTCAGCACCGCCAACCAGCCCCTGGCCGCTTGTGCAACCACGCGCAAGCCGCGCGGCAAACCCGACAAGGATACCGCCGGCAAGAGCAAGGCCAAGACGATAAGCGACAGAGCTCCGCGGCCCTCGCAAGACTTCGACCCGCAATTCTCCGCTTAACCAAGCAGCGACGAAACTACCGACCAGCAATCCGACCAGCAGAAACACCACGTAGTCATTCAGCGGATGCGCGCCATCGGCGAAATATTTTCCGAAGTACGCACTTTGTTCAGTTGCGGCCGGGAAAAGGCCGTGCTGCACCCAGGCTACCAGCCGCGTCATTGCCCCACTCGCCCCGATGCCGCGACCCGCTACAACGAACGCAAGCAACATGCTGATTCCGATTAGAATTCCAGCCGGTATAGGCGGCCAGCGTGTGCCAAACTTCATTCCTATCTCCTGTCAAAACGATCAGTTCACAGGCGTACATCACCTTTATATATTAGCTTTCCCTAAATTAGCGAATGATTCTATACGTAGATTTACAGGGGTGTGTGTCGTCAGGAACTTTGTCCCGCAGGACACTGGAAACGGATCGCCGCCGCACGTTGAGTGCAGCAATTCCCGCCCGCCCCGGGCGTTGCTCAGGGCGACAAGGCAATCGTGTTTGGACGCGGCCGATTAAGCGATGAACTGGATACCAGCAATTACCACAACGGCAAGGAAAATGGTCTGGATCAACATGACACCAACCGGTGCGGGACCAACATCGACCAGCGCCTTTAGCGAAGTCTTGACCCCCAGAGCTGCGACGGCCGTAAGCAACGACCAGCTCGAAACAGGCGTCAAGACATCATGCGCCTGTGCGGGAACCCAACCCAGACTATTGACGATGACCAGCACAACGAATGCCACGAGAAACCAGGGCAACAGGGGCTCCTTGCGGAATTCTGCGGTTCGGCTGCGGCGCATCAGCAGCGAGATCGTGATCACGACCGGCACGAGACAGGCTACGCGAATCAGTTTGACTAGCGTGGAAATCTCGCCGGTTTGATCCGAAATCATATAACCGGCACCAACCACCTGTGCGACATCATGAATCGTAGCCCCAAGGAAAACGCCCGCAGTAGCATGGTCGTAGTCGAGGTAAGTTACGAATACCGGGTAAAAGACCATGGCGACGGTGCTTAGCGCAGTAACGCCCGCAACAGTCAGAATTGTGTTGCGTTCAGAATCTTTGTGCGCCGGAAGTACGGAGGCTATCGCAAGCGCAGCGGACGCTCCGCAGATCGCAACTGCGCCTGCCGAAAGAATGGACTGATCACCTTTCAAACCGAAGGCACGCCCAATGAGCCCGCCAATCAAGATAGTCGCCGTTACGCTCACCACGATCAGGGCAACCACCGGCCAGCCGAGCTCCATTACCTGCTCCGTCGTAATGCGCAGACCAAGCAGCGCGACTCCGATTCGTAGAATATTGCGGCTCGCAAAGCGAATGCCTCGCGCAAAACGCTCATCTTCGGTAAGAAAGTTGAACGCCATACCAAACAACAAGGCATACAACATCGCAGGACCACCAAGCCGGTCGCTGACGAATCTCACGGCAAGTGCGATCGTCGCACTCAGCAACAGTCCCGGCATTGCTTCCCGCCACGTGTCCCGCCACGTGTCAATCGTTTTGGCCATTCCAGATCACTTGTTTAATTGCCGACGTTTTCCCGACGTATATTCGTTCACGCCAAGATACCACGCTACTGATCCAGCCTTAAGCAAAAGTACTCCACGTGCGCCCCATCCCGATCATTTGTAACAAGTATTTTCTGACGATTTTCTTGTCGGACAACAGATGCTAGCCTGCGAGCCTCAGTGAATGGATTGGAATCGATGAAAATTGCTTTATTTGGCGGTACCGGCTTTGTTGGCGGACATCTTGTAGATGCACTAGTCGCTGCCCGGCACGATGTGTCGCTGCTGGTTCGCCCGGGCAGTGAGCAAAAGATTCCGAACACAACGATTTGGCGCACGACGCCCGGTGACCTAAGTAATGACGCAGCGTTGGATGAAACGCTTCTGGGTTGCGATGCTGTCATCTACAGTGTCGGCCTGTTACGAGAATTCCCGAAACGGAACATTACATTTGAGAACACCCAATACACGGGGGTTGTTCGAGCAGCGGCGGCGGCCAAACGAGCTAATGTTCGACGGTTTATCCTGATAAGTGCCAACGGAATCAAAATACCCGGCACGCCTTACCAGGAGACGAAACTGCGCGCCGAAGAGCATATTAATGCCAGCGGCCTGGACGCCACCATCTTCAGACCGTCGGTAATTTTCGGTGATCCGAAAGGAACCATGGAATTTGCATCGCAGTTGTATCGCGACATGGTGGTAAGTCCGGTGCCGGCACTCGGATTCTATTCCGGTGTCAGCCCGAGCAGCGGTCAAATCCTGATGTCACCCGCCTACGTCGGGGACGTCGCGGCCGCCATATGCAATGCACTTGAGCAAACGCCTACCGTCGGCAAGACATTGACGCTCGGCGGACCCGAAATTCTTTCCTGGCCGGAAATGATTCGTCGTATCGCTGCAGCAACCCAGCGCCGCAAGTGGATTATGCCCATGCCTATTGCGCCGATGAAACTCGCAGCATCGCTCCTTGACTGGTTACCCTTTTTTCCGGTTACTCGCGATCAATTGATTATGCTTGCAGAAAACAATGTGGCCGATTCAGCGACTCTTGAAAAACTGGCGAATCGACAACTCAAAACATTCGATACTGCCGGCCTCTCCTATTTGAACAATCAAACGGAACATTGACATGAACTCACTGAAATCGACCTGGCTTGTCTACCTCGTGCTTCC
This sequence comes from Gammaproteobacteria bacterium, assembly GCA_024640305.1. Taxonomy (GTDB): domain Bacteria; phylum Pseudomonadota; class Gammaproteobacteria; order Steroidobacterales; family Woeseiaceae; genus UBA1847. The sequence continues at coordinate 32,231 of JAHEFG010000007.1, read as the reverse complement.
TGCCTTAGCTCTCCAAAGTGGTTGCTCCGGCGCACCTGACGGCGTTGATCCCGTGACCGGATTCGAGCTGGACCGTTATCTTGGCACCTGGTATGAAATTGCTCGGCTTGACCACAGGTTCGAGCGAGGCCTGACGCATATTTCAGCCGAGTACAGCATGCGCAGTGACGGCGGCGTTCAAGTGGTTAACAGGGGATTTGATGTTGAAGCCGGCGAGTGGGACGAAGCAATTGGCAAAGCGTACTTCACCGGTGACGCCAGTGTCGGGCAGCTTAAGGTGTCTTTCTTTGGACCTTTCTACGGCGGCTACAATGTTATCGAGTTGGACAAGGCTGACTACCAATACAGCCTGGTCGCTGGTCCTGATCGCGACTACCTTTGGTTGCTAAGCCGCACACCCAGCCTGGATCCGTCGATCATCGAAGGACTTGTCAGCAAGGCAGCAGACCTGGGCTTTGCTACCGACGATCTGATTTTCGTCGATCAAACGCCGCTTCAAAAAAGATGAACCAAGCTTGAAAGGGCTTTCCGAGTCAGGCTGCCTGGGCCACCTCGGACGCCTCGCGATACGAGACCATTCGCTGTAGCCCTTCATCCCAGAGGCAGCAGCGGAAGCACGCGAGGATATCGCGAGGCGACATCGTAATGGTCACAGGTGACTGAAGCTCGGGAATAGCCTCCATCGCCTCGGGCAACCGATAAAACGGAATGCGAACGTTCAGGTGATGGATATGATGATAGCCAATATTGCCGGTGAACCATCGCATGACCTTGTTGAGCTTCATGTAGCTGGAGGACTCCATCGCCGCGCGATAATACGTCCAGGCGTCCGCCGGCAAGACATGCATGTTCTCAAAACTGTGTTGGGCAAAAAACATGTAACTGCCGATCGTCGACGCGATCGTCATCGGTAACAGGATGACGAAGAACGCAACGTCAAAACCGCCAACGACCCACAGAACGGCAATCAGGCCGATGTGGCCGAACAGTACAAGCAGCGAATCCCAATGGCGGGCGGGATTTCTGATGAATGGCAGCAAAGTTACGCTAAAGAAAAAGATCGTGAGATACCCGGCCAGTATCGTCATCGGATGCCGCTCAACCCGATAGCCCAGGCGCGTCGATCGGGAGGCATTGCGCCACATGTCAGTGGTCATAATCGGAAACGCACCGACGCTGGCGACAGCGACCTTGCCGACATGGCCATGATGATAATTGTGGCTCTTTTTCCACGATCGCGGCGGTGTCAGCGCGAATGCCGCGTAAATGCGGTACAACAGCCATGCAAATCGCGAACGCGGCAGAATCGCGTTGTGCATATAGTCGTGGTAGGTAATGAAAGTGCGCACCATTAATAGCGCCGACAGAATGGAGAACAACAACCGTAGCGGCCAACCAGGTGCGAGGGCGGCACCGACTAGCGACGCAATAAGCATCACGAACGTCGAGCCGACAAGCCACCAACTCGTCCTCACAGACTCGACGGCGAACGGCGTCGTGGCTTTGAAAAGCTCCCTACCCGCCCGTGTCCCGGATTGTGTTTCCGGGGCCTGTTGATTCGATTGCTGCGTTTTGCCTGGCACTTCTTACTCCGGGGTTTTATATATGGGCAAGTCCGAGGAATTCCAGACCCTTATCACACTGTAGTTGTAGACAGTTACTCGCAACCGAAGTGATATGCTCTGATTTGGCACACGAAATCAGGTGTTCCACATGGAGTCCGGCTTCCTGTACCTCCTGGCCGCCGATTTGCTTCTTTTCGGGCATGTCATGTTCGTCATATTCGTGGTCTTCGGCCTGGCGCTGATTCTGCTCGGGAAGCTCCTTGACTGGAATTGGGTGCGAAACCCATGGTTTCGCTTCGCACATTTAGGGGCAATCGGCATAGTCGTATTGCAGTCCTGGGTGGGCGTTTTTTGTCCGCTAACCAGGTGGGAGATGGCGTTCCGCGCACGTGCCGGCGATGTCGTGTACGCCGGATCATTCATTTCGCACTGGCTCGAATCAATTCTGTATTTTCATGCCCCGGCTTGGGCATTCACCACTTGTTACACCATATTCGGCGCCTTAGTTGTTGCCAGCTGGTTTTGGGTGCGCCCCCACCACCGAAAATAGGCATTACAAGAACATCGGGAAACTGTTATGCGGGCATCAGTGACTGAGTAGCGATATCCGTCAGATTCGGTTCATCGGCCGACGGTATGACCGGCCGAATTTCTTTCCTGATTGATGGCGAGGCCTATCTTGGCCGACTGATAGAGACGATCAATAGCGCACAGCACAGCGCCGATATGCGCACCTACATTTTCGACAATTACGATAGCCCTTCGACCCAACTCGCCGAGATTATCGCCGACGAGTTTTTGTAAGCGGCTGTTATTGCCGTCTAACGAGATCGAAGATAGCCCGATAGAGCCGGGCGAGAATCGGCCAATAACGCGCCCGTACAAGGTAGAATCGGCGACTTCTCGGTGCCCAAGGTCGCCAGCCATGCCCGAACAGTCGTTTTTCGCCGAACTCCGAAAGCGCAAGGTCGTACAGGCCGCAGCAATCTACGGTGCTGTTGCCTGGGGTGTTACAGAGATTGTTGTCACAGTCGTCCAGCAGCTGTTCCTGCCACAGTGGGTTTCGACATTAGCCGTCATTTTCTTTGTGGTTGGCTTCCCGATCGCGATGTTCCTGTCGTGGACCTTTGACCTGACCGCAGACGGAATTCACCGCACAAGTGTCACGAGTCGTCGCGGAACAGCAAGCATTGCCGTATCAATGGTGCTCCTCCTTGCAGGCACCGCGGGTTTGTTTTTCCTCATCAAACCGGCATTGGACGGTGGCGGATCCACAACCGACCCGGTTGGGATCGCACCTCATAGCGTCGCTGTGCTGCCATTTGATTACCTCGGACCAAATCCTGATGACAGCTATCGTGGACCGGGCCTCAGCGACGAGCTCCGAGATCAGCTGGCTCGCGTGGCCGATCTGCGTATTGCCGCGCGGTCGTCTTCAATTGCCGCGCAGCAGGACAGTCAGGGCGCAAGATCCATGGCACAAAGCCTTGGCGTCGCAAATTTGCTCGAAGGCAGCATGCGCAGGAAAGGCAATATCCTCACTGTGTCAGTCCAGCTCATCGATGGTGCAAGCGGGTTAGTCATCTGGAGCAATACGTTCGATCGCGGCCCACGGGAACTGCTTAATGTGCAACAGGAAATCGCCGAGGCGGTGGTTCGCAAGCTATTCCCCGAATCCAAGCTCATGGTCGCCGAACCGGCGACCATGAATGCTACAGCGAATGAACTTATGATATTGGCACGGCATTACGAACAACAGGTTCGCGAACGACAAGACGTCGACCCCGACCTGCTGCAACGGGCGGTGCACTACTACCGCAAGGCCACCGAGGCCGACCCTGAATCCGCACTGGCTCAAAGCCGACTGTCCGGTGCCCTCATGTACCTCGGAGATATTGACGGCGCCGAGGCACCCGCGTTCAAAGCTTTGTCATTGAACCCGAACCTCGCCGAAGTGCAGAACACACTCGGCAAGTTCCTGTTCGCGCGCGGTCGCCCGAATATGGGCGAGCCCCTGGCGCGCGCCGTGGAACTCAATCCAAACCTTCCGGATGCGCTGGCTGATTACGCGCACTGGTACTGGTTCAACGTGGGTACTAATGGCGTCCGCGAACTCTACCAGCGCGCGCTGAGCCTTGATCCGTTAAATGTGGCGCGCTATGCGGCATTGGGGTCTTTCCTGGCGATGTACGACCAACCCGACGAGGCCCGCGCACTTGCGGAACAGATGCAAATGAAATTTGCTGGCGCAACAGCCTATCGTGCAATCGCAAAGCTATTCGACCTTGTCGGCGACGTTGACCATGCAATTGCGTGGACGATCAAAGCGCGCGACACAGAGCGAAACAACCCGCTGCACATTGACAAACTTGCCGAGTATTACGCCGACATCGGAGACTACGAAACCGCGGCGGAGCTCGTGCCAGATATCGGCATCGACGTGTTATTCAAGACGCGCCGCTACGACGAAATGATCGATAAGGCCGAATTCCTGATGATTGATTATCCCGAGGACGTCCAGCTGCGCGTGTACCTTGGGTTCGCGTACAGTGCTACAGGACAATTCGATGCCGCTATACGCATTATTACCACATCGGGATTGCTCGATACTTATTCGCACACCCGCCGCAACACGGAGGAAACAGATGGTTTCTCTGTGTTGGTAAACGCGGCTTACGGTAGCGGTGAAATCGAAGAGGCCCGGGAGTTTGCCGAGTGGGAGCTGGCCACGCATTACCAGTCGGAGTCCGCGTATTGGTGGATATCGCTCGGACGCGCTTGCAGACACGCTGTTTTGGAAAACGACGATGAAGTACGCCGGCTCCTGCAACGTGCACAGGAGAGCAATATCCTTGCATGGGAACCAATGCTAAAGGATCAACAGTGCTTCAAACGATTTGCTGATGATCCCGTCTACCTGGCTACCGTCAGACACTTCGATGAACGGCGTGCGCTGCTGCGCGCCAGGCTTCCCGCAACATTGGCGCGTTACGGCGTCACTTTATAGTCACTCGCCGCCGAAAAAGCGCGTGAAGCCGAGCGTAAACGCAAAGTCGACCTCGTTAGATTCGTCGGTCCAGACACTCTGGTACGCACTCGCCGAAACCTTCCACTCCGGGCTAAAGAAGTGATCGAGACCGAGGCCGAAGTTCAGATTGCGGTTCCCGACCAGGCGATCATGCTCCCACCAGTTCCTGGTATCCCAGTCGTCAGGGTAAACGGCACCGACGGGATCACCATCAATAAATTCGGGCCACAATAGTGAGACTCCGTCCCGGACATACTTCAGACTCACGAAGGCATTGACCGACAGGCTGGCGTTGAACCAATAACCCGCCGACAGGTGGACGAGCCAATAGTCAACATTAATGTCCAGCGGTTTTTCCGAAAACACGTAGGCAACGTTGCCGTCGAAATGCCAGTCTGAAAAGTACGGTACGTAACTGAATGACGTCCCGAGCGGAATGGTCCAGAGATGCTTCCCGATAGAAGCTTTTGCGAAAAAGGGGTAGTCGGATGCGGGCACGCCATAGCTGATGTACGGCTGCAAGGTCCACGGGCCTTTCTGGACGCGATAGCTGGCGCCAAATGAGAAGTCTTGCAAGGCACCATGGTAGTCACCGTCGTCCCAGAATTGCTTGTCCGGCGGCACGAAATCGATCCAGTATGGGTCGTTGGGGTTGTGTGGGTCACCGCCCCACGGCACTTCGGAGTTGAATCGTTTGCGCACATACGGAAGCGCGGCAAATACGGTCCAGCGGTCGTTGATCGCATAGTCGCCGGACAGTATTGCGACCTGCGTATCGGTCGTCCAGTAATCGAACTCCTGATCCTGCGAGAGGAAAGAGCCGGTTCGTATGGACTGGTACTCTATACGCATGCTGCCGTCGCCACGTGACTGGTCCTCGCCACGCGCCACGCCCGCGACTGCGAACAAAAGCACGCTTGCCAAAAGCAACGTACGCGAATGAACTGGAGGTCTTCTCAAACCGCCCCCTTCAAAAGCACCGACGAGCTTGATCGCCGTCAGCCTCTTTGTTTCAAAGTCTGATGAATGGCTTTCAGGTAGTGCTTGATCTCATCTTGCTCCGCCAGCATCACGCGTTCGTATTCCTGACTTGCCCGCGCTTGCTCCTCGGAGTCCAGCGCTACTGGGAGAAACGTTGGTGCGCCGGCTGCTGCGATTGTTGTTGACTCGACGGTCGACTGATCGCTGTAGGCCGCGATGACGACATCATAGGCACCCGACCCGAGCTCGGACTGCAATTCCTCGTTGTTACTTACCAGGCGCACTCCGTGACCGGAGCGGGCGAGTTCCTGCGCCAGCTGTTCTGCCCCGACTCCCTGGCCATAGACGAGTACACTGCCAGGAAGTGGCGCGGTATAAACCCGGTACGAGACTCCCTTGCCGACCCGATAGAGGCTGTCGCCACAGGCGAAAGCACTTCCAGCAACCAGGGTAGTGGCAAGTGCCATTAGAAGTCCGATGCGAATCCTCATAACTGGTCCCTCCGGGTTGAAATGTGTCTATTTCGGTAAATACGTAGCACAGGGGCGACATGAGTGCAATCGAACCGACTGTAAGCCTTTGATTTTCGTCCAATGGTGGGAGTTCGCCAAAATTCTGTAGTATTGATTTGTCCTCAAGCGCGCTGAAATACGGGAACCGATTGTTGAACACTTTCGCGAAATACCATGCAGGCCTCTATTTTATTGCCGGTCTGATTGCCGCAACGATTATCTTCCTCACCGCATTCCGCGTGAGCGGACTTGCCGTCATCAGCCAGCACGACCTCGCTGAGCAACTGCAGCTAATCACCGATTTACAGGCAGAGAATTACGAGTTAACTGAGGACTTATTCAGTTTTCGGGGGCCGGATGCCGTATTCGACATTGCTGACCTGCCCTACCAGGCCGCCGCTGACGCACGCGCCATCGTCTCCGCCGGCCGGCAAGAGGCCTTTGAAGATGGCAAATTCCTGATGATCACGTTTGGCGCCAACTGGTGTCTGGACTGTCGAACGCTGCACAGCCATCTGCAGAGCAATGATGTAAAAGAGTACACCGACGATCTTTTCCAATTTGTTTATGTCGACGTGGGCATTTTCGACAGTAATGGGGATGTCGCAGTCGACCTCGGTGTCGATCTGACCAGGGGCATCCCGGTTGCCATTTTCTTTGACCCCGAGGGTCGTGAAATTGGTACGACGAATGACGGACAGCTTGCACCTGCGCGATACTACTCCTCGAAGCAAATTCTGAAGTTCGTCAAGGACATTGTCGAGAAATCGCTGATCGCGGCGCCGGACTCAATACGTTAAATACTCGCGCATTTTAAGACCGTTCGAAAGCGCCGCTTGTCACAAACGATTCCCAGCGGAGGGAAACAGATTGGAAACCCGGTGTCCTGCCAGCGCCGATCCTTTATCGTCATGACAGCCGCTGCAAAGTCCCCGGAAACATTCTCTCCGGACCTGGAGAGGAGGATGCTCCATACATCCGGAGTCGCCGTCGAAATTTCAAAGTTATTTTACTCCGCCAGAATGTCTCCACTCGGCAGTGACCTTGGAACATCGTTTCGCAAATCTACGCTGGATCGATCCGTCAACGCGTGGAGAAACTCGATCAGATCCTGAATCTCTACCTCGCTCAATTCTGCCGGGTTCAACTCGTTCGCTGCAGCAATGCCAGCTAGTAACTGCGGGCTATCCATCACCAGGAAATCAAGGGCATCAAGATCAGCACGCGACGGAAGCACTACCTGAGACCTGTCATAGGTGCCGAGCGATCGAACGCTATCCAGATGATGCCTGACCATCCCTTCCAGTGTGTTGAAGGCCCCGGAATGACCATAAGGCGCGGTAAGTGCGACATTTCGTAACGTAGGTACACGGAACTTGAAACGATCGACCGAATCGCCGGTTACGCGTTCGCGTCCGAAATCCTCGTGACCGCTCGGCCCATCACCCTTGCCCGCTCCTATTTGCGGCAAGGCGATCGCAGCAAAATCATGGTTCGTCTGGAATGTGCCGCTGTGGCAACTGGCACAGTTTCCCTTGTTCCCAAGGTAGAATACCCGCATTCCGCGTCTTGCAGACTGACTCATAGAGTCGTGATCGCCTCGAAGATAGCGATCAAACGGACTATTGTCCGCGCGCCAATTGAATGCTTCGAAGGCGGCTATCGCGTTTGCTGCGTGAACGTAGGTAATGTCGACGGCCTGCGAAACATCGTCGTAGACGTCTGTGAATTGCGCGACGTAGCCATCGACAATCTGCAAACGCCCCGCGAGCTGTGACCAGACGCTCGCCAGGTCTCCCGAGTCCGCAGCGTCTGCGATCGGATTCTCGCCTGCCTGACCCGCCATTTCTGTGCCTGATGTCACCGGGAACATCGCCTGCGCCGCAAGCACGTTGTCGAGTCCGGGAGAGAGCATAGACCCAGCCGGAGATCCAAAACCACTCGGTTGGCTCGCGTCAACCTCTACGCGTCCATCGTGAAACAGTCGCGTAAATTCTGTCGAACCCAGATTGAATAGCGGCGGTGCATTCCTCGGCACGCGTTCATCGACAGCGTCAGCCGCAACCCCGGCATCCCTCGTCACCCCGAGACCGCGGCCTCCCTCACCAATCGGCAGCGACAAACCATCACCCGTATCCGTCAACGCGTGGTGGCAGGTGGCGCAGGAAATATTGAGGTTACCGCTCAGTATTTTGTCAAAAAATAGTTGTGCGCCCAGTGAGACTTTGGCCGGGTCTGGAGCGCCGTTGTCATAGTAATCAGTGTCGTCAGTAGCTGCCGGCAGCGATAGCCCCGGCGCCGCGAACGAGCCGCCACATGCGATGAGCAATGTGCCAATAACCCACAAAGCATTGCTGCTCATTTTGCGCATCTTGTTTTCCATGCCAATGTACCTCCGAATCTAAAAGTACTTTGTCGCTGGTAAACCAGCGTCAGGCAATATGCGAATTCCTGAGCTATTTCTAGATTTGGCTGTATCCAGGATTTATGCCGCATTAAGAGGGGAAATCTGCGTCTTCGACCGGCTCTCAGATTCCTGTGTGAAAAACGCAAGTACGGCGCAGGTGACAAAGCTCGAACTATCGCATCTCTGCAACTTTCCGTTGCGACACATGAAGATCGCCTCGTCTATTTAACCACTGACGTTCATTTCCACGATCTGCCAGGTGAACCAGGCTTTCGACTTCCCATACCATCGCCCAAAATAAAAAAGCCCCATTAAGGGGCTTTCTGTATTTCAGGGCTGCGCTCAGCCTCAATGCTAATTATCAATTTCAACAGCGCCGATATCGCCAAGCAGATCCATAGGTCTGGGATTGCCCAACTGATCCTCGTCCAGTGGATCAACACCCCGAATCGTTTCCCACAGCCTTACCGAGATACCGTTGAAATCGCTATTGCCGATCCCAAACAGTAACGTCCACACGTCGTCGTTGATCAGGGCCGGCCCCAGATTTGTAATCTGATCCACGTTGACCTCGGCTATTTCGTTCGCAAGCGCCGAATCGAGGTGATGCCAGAACTCGATATATGCATGGTTATATTCCATTTGAGGCCATGTCTGTGCGGGCCCACACCAGTACGCCTGTTCTATGGTGTCCACAACAAGGTTGTTGCAGTTGAAATATCGCTGGGGCCCCTCAGTATCCGGATCAACATCCAGTAAGAACTCTTGAAAATAACTCCTGAATTCACTCTCGAAATCTGTTTGACCGTAGACATCCCGGAATCGCTCCAACACCAGAGGCAGAAGGAGCGGGTTCCCGCCTTGATGTTCTCGCCCGACCAGCTCGCCGAGAATCTCGGTCACATCGTAGTTTCCGCTGGGGAGCCGATCCAGAGCGCTCCCAATGGGCTCGTAATACAGCACCGCTAAAGGATCAGCTTCGACACCGGCGGAATTGATGAATGTAGACAGGATCTTACTGCCAAGCACATCTCCAGGAACCACGCCATCCTCATCATCCACTTTCGGATAATGCTTGCGCGATAATGAAACCCATTCTGGCTCGCCGATCGGCACCAGTATCTGGCTGCTATCGACGACCCCGATCCGGTTATATCCCATGCTGCGGAAGTAGAAGACGGAACCGGTAAAAATATCGTGCGGATAGAGACTTCCTATCGTATAGCCGGCGGGACCCACACCATTGATTTCGTGAACCGTGTTGCCGACAACGATGGAATGACCAATGATCAAATCCTCCACAGCGTGGGCGTTGCCTATGGTCGCGGCGATGCCGCCCGCCAAATTGGGTTTACCCAGCTCATTGGTTCGCGGTTTCCCAAGCACGCGGTTTTCGACAATAGTGCTGCTTTGAATCCGCATGTGTCCGTTGGACATATAGAGACCGCCCCCTCTCCAGTATCCGATATTCAGCAGATCAAACAGGAAGGGAGGAAGCAACGGCGGTTCAACCAGGTTCCTCGCGATGGTGCTGTTGTCGACATGAAGCCTGGTGGATAGTCCGATGCCACCGCCATCCGAGTACACCCCGGCACCGTAGGCGAAAAGCCCGGCAATTCGGTTTTCTGTGATTGCTGAGCGTCTGATCGAAGAGACATTAGCGCCGGTCTCACGCCCACCGACGGAAAAAACACCTCCACCGGCCGCTCCACCGCCGTAAACCGAATTGCCGCTGACAATACAGTTGTCCATCACTACGGTGTCTGCATAGACCCCACCGCCGTAAGCGCCCCCGTCACGAGATGTATCGGCATCATCACCAACCGCATGATTGTCGTAAATGGTGCAGTCGACTAAGGTCGCAACTCCCCAAACAGCGATGCCTGCGCCTCTTGCCAGCGTAGAAGTCTGATTGTCATCCGGATGCTGGCCGACATTCGCTGCGGCATCAAAGACACTGTTGCCGCCCGTGATTGCAACGTTGGTTAGCTCAAGATCACCAGACACCGCCAGGACCCTTGCGGTGTCTGCACCGTTCCACCTTATCGTAATGCCATCGGGAAGATTCGACGCATCGATGACAACGTTCTTATCGGCAAACAGCGCTGATTTTCCGTAATCCCGGTCGAAATAACCAACCAGGTAGGAGATGTTGTTAGCGTCGTCAAAGCCCATCACCTCGCCGACCAGAACTGTGTGTTCGGCACCGACGAAGAGCAGATCGATTGTGTCGCCGTTGAGGGATTGATCGAAAGTGATTCTCTGACCAGATGACGCTGACGCCAGAGCAGAGCGAAGCGTTACGGTACCGGCTGGCGGCGAAGCATCGTCCAACAGGCTATCTACGACGATTGCAGATAATGAGGGATTCCCTCCTCCGCCACTTCCGCCTCCGCAAGCGGAAGCGCCTGTTAGCACGACCAGCCACAAAAGTATGATTCCGGCCATTTGGCACGGACCACGATGAACGGACCGTTTGCGTCTCATAGCAGACCTCTAAGGAATCTGACCCGCCACGGGTTGGCGAGTTCACCTGAAAGATGAGAGCCTGCGCATATTGTTGCGTAGCCAATATCGGGATAACAATTAGTGGATACCCCGATGCACGACAAATGACAGATTCTGTCGATACATTACCGCGAGTGAAGGCTTCGGAGAGATTGCGTCTACGTCGGCCGCTGACATCGTCGGTGATGCCACCCTGGTCCGGGTTCGGTAGTTGACTTTCGAAGCATGGTCCGTGCATTCGACTTCCTGCATCATACCGTTGTCTTCGTGCAACAAGACGTGGCAATGGTTGACCCATCTGCCGACAAAATCGTCGAAGCGGGTTCGGAAGACAACCCGGCCTCCGCTACGCGGACCGTGCCGACTTCGCCGGGCGCAATTATCGCTACCTGCCTGGGCGCGGACGCGAGGCGTTTGCAGAGCTACGTTTATCGCCTTTGGCTTCCCAGTTATGAGACGCACCGAGACTTGTGACGGCTATCATCCGGATAGCGGAAATACTTTGTAACAACCGCACCACTGCTGGTGCGGTATGCTGTAGCGGCAGTTAAGAGCTATTTTCAATCAGGAGCACAAATAAATGACAACTCGTTCTTCTTTACGACACCTCTTTTTAGCGCTGGCGATTTCTGTAACTTCCATCGCCATTGCCGGCGACGATCCGGGCCACGAGCGACACGAATTGATGGAAGGCGTTCGCGATGCGGCAAAACCTGTTGGGGCGATGCTCAAGGGCGAGAAAGAGTTCGATGCGGATACTGTGCAGAGATCACTGGCAACGTTCGCAAAGGCCTCTGAGAAACTCGGCGACCTCGTGCCCGAAGGCAGCGAAGGTGGCGAGGCTGCACCTGCAATCTGGGAAGACCCGGATGGATTTGCGGCGGCCATCCAGGAATGGAGCGACGCGATCAGTGCCGCCGTCGATGCCAATCCGCAATCGCTGGATGCGGCCAAACCGGTTGTCGGACCTGTATTCGGCGCCTGCAAGAACTGCCACGACAGCTATCGGATTGAAGAAGACTAGTTTATTTGTCGGCGTCATTGCGGTACTGGTATTGACCGCCACCTGGCTGACGAGCCCGTCTTCACTCGGCCAAAGCGATCTCCCTGCACACGCGCCGGACCCAGTCGCGGGTGAGCGCATATTCTGGGCCGCAGGTTGCGCGTCCTGCCACGCAACACCCGTTGACGGGCGGCGGGCGAAAGGCGAAGACAAGTTGCGGCTGGGTGGCGGCTTGCAACTCGACACGCCGTTCGGCGTGTTCCGCGTGCCAAATATTTCGCCACACCCACGCGACGGAATCGGCGGGTGGTCAATGCTCGAGTTCGTGAACGCCATGCAAAAAGGGATCTCACCCAGTGGCCGACACTACTACCCGTCTTTCCCGTACACGTCGTATGCGCGCATGAGAATTCGTGACGTCATGGACCTGAGGGCTTTTGTAGACGGTCTTCCTCCCATCGCTGGTCAGCCCGAAGATCACGATCTAACGTTTCCGTACTCGATTCGTCGTGGAATTGGGCTATGGAAGCGACGCTACCTCGCTGTCGACCCGGTTATTGAGACCACGAGTGCGGACAGTCAGCTCCTGGCGGGACGGTACCTCGTCGAGGGCGCGGGGCACTGCGGTGAATGCCACACGCCGCGCGATAAATTTGGCGGCCTGGACAAACGCCGATGGCTCGCCGGCGCCCCGAACCTGGACGGTGAAGGCAGTGTTCCCGATATCACGCCGGCGGGGAAGAACGTATCCGCCTGGTCTGCCGAGGACATCACCTATTACCTGGAGTCGGGATTCACACCCGACTTCGACACGGTCGGCGGCACGATGGTTGCCGTCCAGGAAAATATGGCAAAACTCACAACAGAGGACCGGGCGGCTATCGCTGCTTACCTGAAATCGATACCTGCATCGGATCCACGAACCGGTGAATCGGATGCAAACGACGATTCGTAAGTCCGGCCAAACCATATGGCGCAGTGGTCTTCCTTACTGGCGACCCTGCCCTCTTCTCCGCACTGGCCGAAGGAGACCGGCTTCGATCCTGCGACAGCCAGACGTCATTTTTGGCGGAGAGGGGGGGATTGAGTCGGCCGCTATGCGCCCTCCTCGCCAACATGCCGCTGCGCGGCTGCGTTGGTCGAACAGGGTTCAAATCCTCAACCCACTCGGCAAAAATGCAAAAGGCCCCGAAAGGGGCCTTTCCCATTTTGGCGGAGAGGGGGGGATT
>JAHEFG010000007.1:0-18898 GCA_024640305.1 Gammaproteobacteria bacterium | reverse complement strand
TGGCGGAGAGGGGGGGATTCGAACCCCCGGTACGGTATAAGCGTACACTCGCTTTCCAAGCGAGCGCCTTAAGCCACTCAGCCACCTCTCCGAATGTTGATATCTACTTGTAGTGGAGTCCCCTGCTACCTCGGTACACTAGAGACCGTCTATAATGGTCGGCGGCGCTTCAAGGCAGGTTGATCCTTCCGGCCTCGGCTGCTGAGGGGACGCCTCCGGTAACGGCATTTCCCTGAGCGGATCCAGGTTATCCAGATCTTCCGGCGCTGTGACACGAGGCGTCTGCGTGGCAGTCACGTATACGCCAGCTTCCTCACACTTGAGTTCGGACTGGCCCCCGCACGACGTCAAACCTGCTATTAGGCTCAAAAATATAACTCGGGCCAAAATCATGCCGCATTCTCCAGTTCGATGCCTGCAAGCGCTTGTGCCACTCGCAATTGTTGGTGATACTTTTTGTAGATGATGTGACATCAGGCCCTTTTGATTCAACGGCTATTTTACCGATATGGGCTTTGATTCGACAAACAGGGCATCGTTCAATGGCCACAACTTTTCGGCCACAAAAACTCTAAACTCAGCTTGTCCTCGCCACAAATAAGGCGGCGATGTTACTGTTCATCCCTGGTGCTGGCAAGAAACTCCGCCAGCGCGGGGACAACCGGGTCGCATGGCGATAGCCAGCGACCTCAAAATCATGAATATCTTTAAGGTGTTTTCTAAGTAAATGTCACAACTTATTGTTTTATCAGCGATTGGCACGGATCGGACTGGCGTCGTGCAAGACATCACCAAGGTAGTACTCGCTTGCGGAGGCAATATCGAAGAAAGCCGCATGACGACGCTTGGCGCAGAGTTCGCGACGCTAATGCTTGTCTCTGGCAATTGGCACACGCTGGACAAACTCGAGCGCGGACTGGAGAAACTGGGCAAAGACGATAACCTCACGTTCACAATTCGAAAGACCGACGCACGGCCAACCAAAGAGGATCGAATGCCCTACGCCGTCGACGTAGTCAGCCTCGACACACCCGGCATTGTCTTTAGCCTCGCCAGCTTCTTCGCATCACGCCAAATCGAGATTTCCGATGTCGCAACGCGAAGATATGCAGCCGCTCACACCGGTGCTCCGATGTTTGCCGTTCAGATGGCCGTCAATATCCCTTCGACGGTCAACCTTGCACAACTGCGCGATGAATTTCTCGAACTGAGCGATCGGCTGAACCTTGACGCGATACTCGAGCCCGTTAAGGCCTGAGTTACAGGAGAAGATTTTGAGTGGACCCAGAATGAACCGAGTCGTAGCCGATTTTGTTTGCGTAGCTACGGGCGACAAGACTGTGCGGCTGAAGGACCTGCGCGGCCAGAACGTTGTTGTGTATTTTTACCCGAAAGACAGCACACCCGGCTGCACGACCGAAGGGCAGGACTTTCGTGACCTGCACGGCAAGTTCAAACGCCAAAACACCGTTATTCTCGGTGCTTCACGGGATAGCATCGCCTCGCATGAGAAATTCAAGGCTCGCCAAAGCTTCCCGTTCGATTTATTGTCTGACCCGGACGAGAAGCTGTGTCGCAAGTTCGACGTTATCCACGAAAAAACCCTGTACGGCCGCAAATTCATGGGCGTAGTACGAAGCACTTTCCTTATTGATACTGAAGGTAAACTCCGCCAGGAATGGCGCAGCGTTAAGGTAAAAGGGCATGCCGCCGAGGTTCTTGAAAGCGTTATCATGTTGAACAGAAGCTAGCGAATTGGGTCGGACAATATAGACCCTGCCGTATGAGAACCTGCCGTTGATCAAAATGTTCTTCAAACGCAGCTTATTGCTGCTCACCACCGTAACCGTTGTCTTTGTGACTGGTGCCGGGGCCGATGATATTCGATTGCCGGATATGGGCAGCCCTGCCGACGCCATTCTTACCAAGAACGTTGAATCGCAGATCGGGCACTCGATCATGCGGGACATTCGACGCAGCGGTATGGTTGTGGAAGATCCACAGATCACCGAGTACATCAATGAGATCGGGCATCGCATCGCCGCCCAAACCAACGATGGCGAACAGGATTTCACCTTTTTTGTTGTCGATGATCCGCACGTCAATGCCTTTGCGCTCCCCGGTGGCTACATCGGTGTCCACACGGGACTGGTTGAGGCCAGTCGAAGTGAAGACGAACTCGCAGGCGTCCTGGCTCATGAAATAGCGCACGTCACGCAGCGGCATATTGCTCGCGCCGTCCATGCGAACAGTCGCCAGAGTATATTGACCACGGCGCTGATGCTCGGCGCAATGGTTCTCGGAGCCGCTGGAGGCAGTGGCGACGTAGTCCAGGGAGCAATGGCAGTCGCGCAGGGAACAGCCGCGCAGCAACAAATAAATTTCACGCGGCAGAATGAATATGAAGCCGACCGGATCGGCATAGGTGCACTGGCCGACGCGGGCTTTGACCCGCATGGCATGGCATCATTTTTTGAGGTTATGGCGCGCCTGCAGCCCGGCACGCCCGACACACGAATACCCGATTTTCTGCGCACGCACCCGGTAACCACGGCCCGTATTGCCGAAGCTCGCAACCGCGCCAGTGAATATGAGCGACGCCAAAGCAACGACACGACCAATTACGGCATTGCCAGGGTGCGTATGATCGTTGATCGGCACGAGACAGACGAACAGGCCCTCAGCTATTTTGAGCAACGTGATTATCGCAATCAGACCGACATCGAGAAGTACGGTCGCGCTGTGGCTTATCAACGTGCCGGGCGGCATCCAGAGGCCAACGCGATCTTCGAGGAGCTGGCCGAGAAGGATCCGAAGGTTATCGCTTACCGTATCGGCCTCGGGCAATCGCAGCTCGCCCTGGAGCAGTACGATGAAGTGCAACGGACGTTTGATCGCGCGCTGGAATTATTTCCGCGCAACGTGCCGATCGTCATTCATTACGGCGAAATTCTGCTACAACTCGGCAAAGCAAATGAAGCGCATGCCATGCTGCTCGATCTCATGAACAACGTTCCGCCAACGCCTGAGCAGGTGCGCCTGATTGCGCGAGCCGCGAATGAAGCCGGCGACGAAGCTGAGTCGTATTACTACATGTCCGAATACCGATTGATGACAGGCGACCTGATTGGCGGAATTGGGTTTCTGCGCCGGGCTTTGTCCATACCTGAGTTACAGGAAATCCAGCGGATCCGATTTGAGGCCCGTATCGACTTCATTCGTGAGTACATGACCGAAGATCAGCTCAAACAATTGCAAAGAAGCCGCCCGGTAAGCGTCGCTGCTCAGAATGGCAGCTCGTGAGTTATTGCCGAACATCAATTTACGTGGCGTCACGGAAATCACTTTTGCTGGGTGCATTGGCAATAAGCCTGGTGCTGTTATCCAGCTGTGCGAGCACACAGGGCAACCCCGATGCGGTTAGCTACGATCCATTGGAGCCAATGAATCGGAAAGTGCACAGCTTTAACATGGCGATGGACAGGGTTGCATTACGCCCGCTCGCGCGAGGCTACAAGAAGGTCGTGCCATCGCCGGTCCGCAAAGGCGTAACCAACTTTTTCAGCAACCTGACAACGCCCCGCTCTGCCCTCAATAACTTCCTCCAGGGAAAACCGAAGCGGGGCCTTAGTGAACTTGGTCGTTTCCTGTTTAACAGCACGCTTGGCCTGGGTGGCCTGTTTGACATTGCCGGTGCTGGCGGCATTGAACGCTATGATGAAAATTTCGGCGAGACGCTGTCAGCGTGGGGGGTTCCCGACGGCCCGTACATCGTCATGCCATTGTGGGGGCCAAACATGGCCTCTGATTTATTCGCACTGCCTGTCGACTACTACTCGGACCTCTGGACCTACTACGACAACACCTCAGTGCGCAGCAAGGTCTGGGGGCTGCGTATTGTGGAACTCCGCTACCGATTGCTCGCAGTGGACTCGATACTTGACGATTCGCCGGACCCGTACATTACGGTACGCGAATCGTATATGCAGAATCGAACCTTCCGTATTTATGACGGCGACCTACCGGAAGAAGATACCTACGAAGACGAACTCTTTGACGAATTCTTCGAAGACGATTAACGCTAGCTAGAGCAACGGACGATATCTTCCAGTTCCGCGGCTTGTGCAACGGCCCGCAGGCTGGCAGGAATCGCAACGAAGTCGATTTTCGCGACGCCCTGCCTCGCCCAACTCATCCACTCGAGTAACAATGCGAGCCCGGCCGAATCCGCCGTTTCAACTTCCGACATGTCCACGTGCACGTTTTCGTACCGCCTGAATACTGGCCGACTGGCGCGCAATATCTGCTCAGCGGTTTCAAATGTCATGTCACCAGAAATCGCGAACTTTCCATTGCCAAGATCCTTGAGTTCGAAGTCATTCACTCGAAACAAGCCCTGCTTCGGTTTCGAGTCTTTGTATGACTTGCTCGAGACCGGATTCGCGAATCTGTGTCTCCAGTTCCATCTTGTAGTTGCGAACGTAGGAAACACCCTCAATGGTTACGTTGAACATCCGCCATTTGTCTTCACGGTTAACGAGGGTGTAGTACACCGGAATCTTGGTGGAATCTTCCCGGCGCACGTTCGTCTTGACCGTCGCTGTTCGTTTGCTCTCACCGCGATACGGCAGGATCTCGACCCGGGAAGTGTCAAACTCGAGAATTCCGTCAGCATAACGGTGCACCAGTGAAGAGTAGAACGCTTCAATGAAACGAGTTTTCTGTTCATCTGTCGCTGTCCGCCAGTGTTTGCCAAGCACAGCGCCGGCTGCGAACTCGCGATCGAACCTGGGTAAAAGAATGCCGTCAATAAACTCGTACAGCGCATCCTTATCGTCTACGAATTCGTCTTTTCGGGTGTTGAGGCCCACCTTCAATAATTCGACGGCCTCTGTAATAACTTCCACCGGCGTAGCCGCCCGCGCCGGAATAGCTATCACGCCAAGACAGATCATTACCGTTGCAACCGTTAGTCGCCGCATCGCATCAACCCCGTAACGTTTACTCTTCATCGCCTTCCGGACGACCACCAACCAGGAACTTGCCAATTATATTCTCAAGAACAATAGCCGATTGTGTGTACAGGATCTCGCTACCCTGTTCGAGGAAAAAACTCGAACCACCCGGTTGCAGACCGATGTATTGACTGCCAAGCAACCCGGCCGTCAGAATGCTGGCATCGGAATCGTCCGGTATCTGGTCATATTTACTATCAATTACAAACGTCACTACGGCTTCCAGTGACACCGGATCGAATTGAATGTCGGTGACCCTGCCGATCGTGACGCCGGACATAGACACCGGAGCACGTGTTTTGAGGCTACCGATATTCTCGAACCTGGCCTGAACTGCGAAAGTCTCATCCGCATCGAAATCATTGCGACCCGTCGTCTGGGTCGTCAGGAAAAACAATGCGCCTATTCCCAGTAAGACGAACAAACCAGTGCCAAGTTCCATCGTGCGCGTCTGTTGCATAGTGTTACCTCAAAGATACGGCGGCAGTAATCATGAAATCGAAAATCAGGACAGCGATAGCCGTAATAACAACCGTCCGTGTTGTTGCCCTGCCAACACCCGCTGCCGTCGGGATCGCATTATAGCCCTCCCAAACAGCGAGTAAGCTCGCAATAATTCCAAATACGATGCTCTTGTAAATGCCTTCCAGCACATCTTCCATGTCGAGCGCCTGCTGCAATTGCTGCCAGTAGGCGCCTACGTCAACACCAAGCCATTCAACGGCTACAACATGTGCTCCGGCCAGGCCAATTGTCGTAAATACAGCGGTCAGTAATGGCATCGAGATCACGCCGCCAAGAAACCGCGGAATCACGACATAACGCACCGGATCCACGGCCATCATTTCCATGGCAGACAGCTGATCCGTCGCTTTCATCAGACCGATTTCGGAAGCGAGTGCCGTGCCTGCCCGGCCAGCGAATAACAACGCGGTAATGACCGGCCCGATTTCCTTGATCAACGCGAAGCCAGCGAAGATTCCTGTCGTATCTTCCGCATTGAACCTCTCCAGGTTCGCAAAAGCCTGTAGCGCGAGAACGCCGCCGACGAACAACCCGGACACCATAATGATTACGATGGACAAAGCACCGGCGTTGTAAACCTGTTTAATAACGAGTGGGAATCGACTAAAAAATACGGCCGGCGAATGCAAAAATACGCGCACGAAAAAAAGTACCATCGCGCCAAATGTGCGCAGGAACTTTAGGAACGTATCCAGTATTTCGCGCAGCAACTTAATTACCCCTGGCCTTGCCAAGCAATTGTTCTTCGTAGTCCGGAGCATCGTAGTGAAATGCCACCGGGCCATCTGCCAGGCCGTGCATGAACTGCTCGACAAGTGCCGACGTATCGGCGTTGAGTTCATCGGGAGAGCCTGACGCTGCTACTGCGCCGTCTGCAATTACGTAGCAGAAATCTGATACTTCAGAGATTTCTCTCACATCGTGACTGACGACGATGCTGGTGAGGTCCAGCGCATCGTTCATTTGACGAATGAGCTTGGCGATAACACCCATTGAGATCGGATCAAGACCGACGAATGGTTCATCATAGATGAGGATGTCCGGATCCATGACCATTGCTCTTGCCAAAGCAACGCGCCTCGACATGCCGCCGGATAATTGCCCTGGCATCAGGTAAGCAGCACCACGCAATCCGACCGCGTGCAGTTTTGTCAGCACCACGTGGCGAATCAGTCGCTCACTTAGCTCTGTGTGTTCACGCAGCGGAAATGCGACGTTTTCGAATACGCTCATATCCGTTAGCAGCGCACCATTCTGAAACAGCATCCCGAAACGCTGCCGCAATTTGTAAAGCTCGGATTGGCTGAGCGACGCAATATCCACGCCGTCGACAATTATTCGGCCTTTGTCGGGCACCAACTGCCGCGTGATCAACTGCAACAGCGTCGTCTTGCCAGTGCCACTGGGGCCCATGACGGCTGTTACATCACCACGTCCGATGGTCAAACTCAGATTTTTGAAGATCGAACGATCGCCGCGTGCAAAGTCGACGTCGTGCACTTCTATGAGGTAGTCAGACAGCTTCCGGCTCCATGTCAATGCCCGGCGGGCAATGCCGGAGCGGCGCTAGCATAGCAAAAAATACGTACAAACCGCTGTGAACTGGATGCCGCAACTATAGCCTCACGAAGCAAATAGGACTAAAATAGTCCTTTATTACCTGCGAGGCAGAAGAAACGCGTGCTCAGAATCAGCAAACTCACCGACTACGGTACTGTAATGCTGGCCCATTTGGCCGGTAATCCGGGTGCGGTGTGTAGCGCCGCCGATGTCGCTGCGACCACTGGAATAGCATTGCCGACCGTCAGCAAGCTGCTCAAATCCCTGGGCCATGCCGGTCTGGTTACATCAACCCGCGGTGCGAACGGTGGCTACAAGCTCGCCCGTGCGCCCCAGGACATCAGTGCTGCCGACGTTATCGATGCCCTTGAGGGCCCGGTCTCGATTACCGAGTGCAGCGCGACGGACAGCAACTGCGAGCACGAGCATGTCTGCAACGTCGGCGGTTCCTGGCAACGAATCAATATTGCGATCCGCAAGGCGCTCGAAGACGTCAGCCTGCTGGATCTTCTGAAAACAAACAGCCCGGTGCCTACATTTAGCTTCTCGGGCATGCCGATTAACGTAGAAAGAAAGAACTGATCCATGTCCACTGATCCCGACAATATCGATAGCATCGTCAATCGCCGATACGAGCATGGCTTTGTCACCGACATCGCCACTGACACCATGCCTCCCGGGCTCGACGAAAATGTCGTACGCGCTATCTCAGCCCGCAAGAAAGAGCCTGAATTCCTGCTCGAGTGGCGTTTGCGTGCCTACCGTCAGTGGCGCGAAATGCAGGAACCCGATTGGGCACATGTGCACTACCCGCCCATCGACTTCGAAGCGATCTCCTATTACGCGGCACCTAAATCAGATGACGAGCGCCCCAAAAGCCTTGAAGAAGTAGATCCGAAACTCCTTGAGACATACGACAAGCTTGGCATCCCGTTGCATGAGCGCGCCAGGCTGGCCGGCGTCGCAGTCGATGCGGTATTCGACAGCGTCTCGGTAGCGACGACGTTTAAAGAGAGGCTGTCCGAAGCCGGTGTCATCTTCTGCCCGTTCTCCGAAGCCGTCACAAATCATCCGGAACTTGTACAGAAATACCTTGGCAGTGTCGTACCTCAGCGCGACAACTTCTACGCTGCATTGAACTCGGCCGTGTTCAGTGAAGGCTCATTTGTCTACATACCGAAAGGTGTGCGCTGCCCGATGGAATTGTCCACCTACTTCCGCATCAACGCAGCCAACACCGGACAGTTTGAGCGCACGCTCATCATCGCTGACGAAGGCAGCCACGTAAGTTACCTGGAAGGCTGCACAGCACCGATGCGCGATGAAAACCAGTTACACGCCGCCGTAGTGGAACTCGTCGCGCTGAAAGATGCCGAGATCAAGTATTCGACCGTTCAGAACTGGTATCCGGGCGACGAAAACGGTGTTGGCGGTATTTATAACTTCGTTACCAAGCGCGGCGATTGCCGCGGCGCCAACTCGAAAATCTCGTGGACGCAGGTTGAAACGGGTTCGGCAATCACCTGGAAATATCCGAGCTGCCTGTTGCGCGGCGACAATTCTGTCGGCGAATTTTACTCGGTCGCCGTCGCCAACAATTATCAGCAGGCCGATACCGGCACGAAGATGATCCACATTGGCCGTAACACGAGTAGCACGATCGTTTCCAAGGGAATTTCTGCTGGCAATGCGCAGAATGCCTATCGCGGCCTCGTACGCGTCATGCCACAGGCCGATGGTGCTCGTAACCACACGCAATGCGATTCCCTGCTGATCGGCAAGAACTGCGGCGCGCACACGTTTCCCTATATGGAAATCAAGAATCCCGGGGCACGCGTCGAGCACGAAGCGACCACCTCGAAAATCTCGGCGGATCAGTTGTTTTACTGTCGTCAGCGCGGCATCAGCGAAGAAGATGCCGTCAACATGATCGTTAATGGCTTCTGCAAGGAAGTCTTCAAAGAACTACCGATGGAGTTCGCTGTGGAGGCACAAGCGCTTCTCAACGTCAGCCTCGAAGGCGCCGTCGGCTAAGGAACCCTCAATGCTCGAAATCAATAATCTCAAAGCGACTATCGGTACCACAGAAATACTCCGTGGTTTATCGCTTAGCGTCAAAGCCGGTGAAGTTCACGCCATCATGGGCCCGAACGGCTCTGGTAAGAGCACGCTGGCACAAGTTATCGCGGGTCACGCCGATTACGAAGTAACCGACGGCACCGTAACCTACAAAGGCAGCAACCTCCTAGAACTCGAACCCGAGGAACGTGCGCGAGAAGGCATTTTCCTGAGTTTTCAATACCCGGTCGAAATCGCTGGCGTAAACAATGCATACCTTCTCAAAGCGTCGATGAACGCAAAGCGTAAACATCAGGGTCTCGAAGAAATTGATGCGTTTGAATTTCTTAAGCTCGCCAAGGAGAAAATGGCACTGCTCGGCATGGATCCGAAGTTCCTGAATCGTGGCGTCAATGAGGGCTTCTCCGGCGGTGAGAAGAAGCGCAACGAAATCTTGCAGATGGCCATGCTGGAACCAAGTCTTGCCATCCTGGACGAGACCGATTCCGGCCTTGATATCGATGCGCTGCGTGCTGTCGCCGAAGGCGTTAACTCGCTGCGCACGCCGGAAAGAGCCATTATTCTCGTAACGCATTATCAACGCTTGCTCGACTACATCGAGCCGGATTTCGTGCACGTTCTTTCAGAGGGACGTATCGTTCGATCGGGCGACAAATCGCTGGCGCTGCAGCTCGAGGAAAAAGGCTATGACTGGGTACGCGAGGCGGCAACCGGATGAAGTCCAGGCACTTCTCAATGGATGCGCTTGGTGACGCAATCGCGCGACTGCCGGACGACCGCCTCACAGCCATACGAAACGCGGCCTTCGCGCACCTCCGTGAGCACGGGCTGCCGACGAAACGTGACGAAGATTGGAAATATACCGACCTCGCTCCGCTCGTGGACATTGGCAACCAATGGCTCGATCTGGGTGACGATGTAACGCCACAGGCCGACTCTTCAGATGTATCTGATCCCATTCAGAAAAGTATCGATGCCGATTGGCTGCTGATTTCTAACGGGCAAGTCGATGCGAATTCGATCGCCGCCCTGGCTCAGGATGGCGTCACAGTGGAACTGCTTAGCAAACATGACAGCACAGCTAATTTTTCAGCGCCGTTGACTGACCTGAATAGCGCCTTGTTGCGTGACGGCTTGCGTATCACTGTCGATGCCAATCATTCTATAAAGCGGCCCATTGGCATTTTGGTTGTCGACATCGCCGCAACGGCGGCCAGCCTCAGCCAGATCCGTGCAGATGTAATTGTCGGTGCAAACAGCACCCTGGACCTCATTGAGTATCACGCGTCCTCCGGGGAAGGCGAGCACTACGCTAACTCTGTGATCAACCTGACGCTGGAAGATAATGCTCGGGCTAATTGGGTAAGAATCCAGGATCGCGACCGCGCACATAACCAGACTGGCCGGACGGCCGTCACGCTTGGCCGCGACAGTCAATTTCATCATTGCGCGTTCGATTTCGGCGGCCGCCTGATTCGCAACGACCTCGCTGTCGATATTGCCGAGCCCGGATCGGCAGCAGTCTTCGACGGCCTGTATCTCGCTGGCGAGGATCAGCACATCGACAATCACACACGAGTTGACCATCGAGTCGGACCGGCGACCTCGCAGCAGGAGTATCGCGGTGTCCTGACGGCGAACGCGCGCTGCGTCTGGAATGGCAAAGCCATAGTCCACGAAGGTGCTGACGGAACCGATGCTGAACAAGCCAATCACAACCTGTTGCTGTCGGATAAAGCAGAGATTGATGCCAAGCCCGAACTCGAGATTTACACCGACGACGTGAAGTGCAGCCACGGTACAACCGTCGGCCAGCTTGACGAAACATCGCTTTTCTATTTACGAACTCGCGGCATCGACATTGTGGGCGCCAAGCAAATTCTGACAACAGCATTTGCGCAGACGATTGTGAGCAAACTCCCTGTTGAATCGCCACGCGAATCTCTTGCCGAACTGGTCTCCGCCCGACTTTCCAGAATGCTGGAGGCAGTCGTCAAATGACCAATGCACAAGAAAACCGGTCAAATGAAGCCTGCGTTGAAAATTACCGGCAAGACTTCCCGGCACTACAGCAGACGATTAGCGGTCACCCGCTGGTGTACCTCGACAGCGCATCTTCCGCTCAGCAACCCGCATGCGTCATTGACACTGTCGCCGAATATCAACGCAACGACCACTCGAACGTGCACCGCGGCGTGCATACGCTCAGCCATCGGGCGACCGAAGCGTACGAAGGTGCACGCGACAAAATTCAAGGCTTCATCAATGCGGCAAGCCGAAATGAAATTATAAATACTAGCGGCACTACCGAATCCATCAACCTGGTAGCGCAGAGTTATTGTCGCCCACTGCTGTCTGCAGGCGACAAAATTCTCGCTACGGAGCTCGAACATCATTCCAACATCGTGCCCTGGCAACTGGTTTGCGAGCAGACCGGCGCCGAACTGCTCGTCGTACCCATTGATGACCGTGGCCAGCTAAACCTGGACGAATTTGACAACTTGCTGACTGACGAGGTTCGCTTCGTGGCCATCGGTCATGTTTCGAACGCGCTCGGCACCATCAACCCGGTCAAAGAGATTGTTGAGAAAGCCCATGCGTTAGACATCCCTGTGCTTGTCGATGGCGCGCAAGGCGTGCCGCACATGCAAATCGATGTGCAGGACCTCGGTTGCGATTTCTATGCATTTTCCGGGCACAAGATGTATGGCCCGACCGGTACCGGCATTCTGTACGGCCGTGAGAAACTGCTTGAGGCGATGCCACCCTACAAAGGTGGCGGCGACATGATTATCGAGGTGTCATTCGATGGCACAGTCTTCAACGAATTGCCGTACAAATTTGAAGCCGGAACCCCGAATATATCCGGCGTGATAGGGCTTGGAGCGGCGGTGGACTATCTGCAATCAGTTGGTTTGCAGCAAATAGCACAGCACGAGTCATGGTTACTCGACTACATGACCCGGGAAATCAGCAAGATCGATGGCATCCGCCTCTTCGGCACCGCTGAGAACAAAGCCAGCGTGCAATCTTTCCTGCTCGACGACATTCACGCGCATGACCTCGGCACTATACTCGATCACCAGGGCGTAGCTATTCGCACGGGCCACCATTGCGCCATGCCCGTTATGAGCTTTTTCCGGATTCCGGGAACGGCGCGCGCCTCTCTCGCGCTTTATAACAATGCTGCAGATATCGACCAACTGATTGTTGCCCTCAAAAAGGCGCAACAACTATTCGCATGAACACGGCCTTCGACAACAGTGATGACATGCGCGACTTGTATCGGGAGCTGATACTTGATCACGCCAGAAATCCGCGTCACTTCGGCAAGCTCGACGATGCAACACACTGCGCAGACGGCATTAACCCTTTATGCGGCGATAAGCTGCGACTGTATCTGCGTGTTAACGAGGATCAGTCAATCGCCGCCGCCGGTTTCGAGGGATCCGGTTGCGCTATTTCCGTCGCATCTGCGTCGTTGCTCACCGACCTGATCATTGGCCTGCCCTCTTCTCAAGTACAAAACTATTACAACGCAGTTATGCAGAGACTTGGCGTTCCCGGTGCAGACGATGCCGAGCCTGGCTCGATTGACCTTGGCAAACTCAAGGCACTCGACGGTGTGCGAGAGTACCCGTCGCGAGTCAAGTGCGCGACGCTCGCCTGGCAGGCCATGAATTCGGCATTAGACAATCAACCCACACCGGTATCAACGGAGTAACACTATCCATGTTTGGTCACACCAATGAACCAATAGCCCTGTCACGGGACGTCAAGGCCATCATCATTCCCGCCGGCGAAGAGCTAACGCTGCGCGAAGGTACCACCGGGTTCATTACGCAATCCCTCGGAGGCAGCTTCACGGTGTATGTTGAAGGAAATCTGTTCCGCATTGCCGGTGCTGACGCCGACGCGTTGGGCAAGGAGCCGGTGCCACCTCCCGAGGTTCCGGACAATCCATCTGATGCCGACATTGAAGCTGTCATCTGGTCTCAGCTCAAGACCTGCTACGACCCGGAAATTCCGGTCGACATCGTCGAACTGGGGCTCATATATCGCTGCCAGATAGAACCACTGGGCAATGGCCAGCGCTCCGTCACAGTTGACATGACACTGACAGCGCCGGGCTGCGGCATGGGTGATGTGCTGGTGCA
This sequence comes from Gammaproteobacteria bacterium, assembly GCA_024640305.1. GTDB lineage: Bacteria > Pseudomonadota > Gammaproteobacteria > Steroidobacterales > Woeseiaceae > UBA1847. The sequence continues at coordinate 5,562 of JAHEFG010000007.1, read as the reverse complement.
GGATGCACGCGAGAAAATCGCGGTGATCCCGACGGTCTCGGACGTTGACGTTCAGCTTGTCTTCGACCCGCCCTGGAACCAGAGTATGATGTCCGATGAAGCAAGACTTCAGACTGGGCTAATGTAAAATGACCTGGCCAACCTAGAATTTAGTAGATACGCAACGCAGCAGCCGACCATGAAAACTCTAACCCTGGTTCGCCACGCCAAATCCAGCTGGCACGACACCGACCTAAGTGATAGAGAACGTCCACTCAACAAACGGGGCCTGCGCGATGCGCCGATTATGGGTGGACGCGCCGCCGAAGCCGGCATCAGGCCTTCATTAATAATTTCCAGCCCGGCAGTACGTGCCTGGACAACGGCAAGAATATTTGCAGAGGAACTCGGCTACCCGATCGAGTTTTTGCAGCGCGAGGATGATATTTATCTTGCATCGCTCGACAAGCTTTTGGAGGTCGTTGCATCTCAGGATGCCGGCTTCAACAACCTGATGTTGTTCGGCCACAACCCGGGGCTCACAGACTTCGCCAACTACCTGTCGCCAGGCCTGACCAATAACCTGCCGACAGCCGGTGTGGTTTCGGTTGAAATTGACCGGGATGACTGGTTGTTGTTCGACAGGCCGGAATCAAAGCTGGTCATCTACGACTACCCGAAAAAAACTTAGCATTCCGGTACGTTGACGGCTAAGCCACCCTTCGAGGTCTCTTTGTAACTTGACGACATGTCGAGACCTGTTTGCCGCATCGTTTCGATGACCTGATCCAGTGACACTTTGTGCGTGCCATCGCCGTGCATAGCCAGTCTTGCCGCATTGATGGCTTTGACGGCGCCCATGGCGTTGCGCTCTATGCACGGAATCTGCACAAGACCGCCAATTGGGTCGCAGGTCAGACCGAGGTTGTGTTCCATACCGATTTCCGCGGCTTCCTCAATGTGATCGTTGGAACCGCCAAATACCGCCGCCAAACCTGCTGCCGCCATTGAACACGCAACCCCAACCTCGCCCTGACAACCCATTTCTGCACCGGAGATTGAGGCATTCACCTTGTAGAGGATGCCAATGGCACCTGCTGTAAGAAGGAATGTACGCACGCCCTCGTCCGACGCGCCTGGCACAAACCTGACGTAGTACATCAATACCGCCGGGATGATACCCGCGGCGCCGTTGGTCGGAGATGTCACGACACGTCCGCCGGCAGCGTTTTCTTCGTTAACAGCGATTGCGAATGCGTTGACCCATTCCATGGCGTCCAACGCTGACGTCTCTTCGCGTTCAGTAAGCCGACGATGCAACTTTCCGGCACGTCGCAATACGGCCATGCTGCCGGGGAGCGCTCCTTCACTGTGCAAACCACGCTCGATACAAGAACGCATTGCCGCCCAGAGGCCCATCAGACGTTTCTCGATCTCATCCGACGATCGCCATTGCCTCTCATTCTGGTAAACGAGCTCTGCAATGCTCAGGCCATTTTCCGCGGCCACCTCGAGCAGGGAGTTACCGCTATTAAAAAAATGCAGTGGTTCGCCATCCTGACTCGTGACTTCAGGTTCGTTGCCGCGCACGATGAAACCACCACCCAGCGAATAGTATTCTTGTTCGGATAACACTTCGTTCGATGCCGAAAATGCAACAAAGCGCATGCCGTTCGTGTGCCTCGGCAATTCTTTCTTGAACTCGAACTTCAAATCGGCTTCGGGATCGAAATTAATCTTCCCGATCGCCGGCATATCCATAAGCTTGTCGCGACGCACTCCAAGTAATGTACTTTCGATGGCATCGGGATCTATCGTTTCCGGCGTAAGCCCCATAAGGCCGAGAATCACGGCGGAATCCGTACCGTGCCCTTTGCCAGTGAAAGCCAATGATCCGTGCAAGGTTACTTCGATTCGCGCTACTTGCTCAGACAGCGAATCGAGTTGCCCGACGAATTCCCCCGCGGCTTTCATCGGTCCGACCGTGTGCGAACTGGATGGCCCGATACCAACCTTGAAGATATCGAAGACGCTGATCGCTGCCACAGATCAGTCCGAGCCTAGTGTCAGCAGACTCGCGTTGCCGCCGACGGCCGCGAGATTGGTGCTTACCGTATATTCCGTACCGAAACGCGGCAGGTAATGCGGGCCGCCGGCCTTTGGCCCGGTTCCCGACAGGCCACGCCCACCGAATGGTTGTACGCCCACAACAGCGCCAATCATGTTGCGGTTGACGTAAAGGTTGCCGGCGCCCGAACGTAGTGCAAGCGCCCTGGCGCGCGAGTCGATGCGACTATGCAGGCCCATCGTTAAACCGAAGCCCGTGCCATTTACAGCCTCGATCGTCTTCTCGAGGTCCCTGGCCTTGAATCGCAACACGTGCAGAACCGGCCCAAATACCTCCTCCGTCAATGCGTCGATCGAGTCGATCTCGACAAGCGTCGGCGAGAAAAACGTGCCCGCGCTCGTCGTGTCGTCAAGCGTGCAGCGGTGCAGGATTTTCTGTTCCTTCGACATGCGTTCAACGTGCGTGATCAGCGATGACCTCGCGGAATCGTCGATAATTGGTGCGACATCTGTTGCAAACAATGCGGGATCACCGACTGACAGCTCTTCCATGTGCCCTATGAGCAAGTCCTCCACTTTCGAGGCAATATCGTCTTGCACGCACAGCAGGCGCAACGCCGAACAGCGCTGACCCGCGCTGTTGAACGCAGAATACAGGCTGTCGATCACGACCTGGTGCGGTAACGCTGTACTATCCACAAACATTGCGTTTTGCCCGCCGGTTTCAGCAATCAGGACGCCTATAGGACCGTCACGATTCGCCAGCGTCTGGTTGATGACACGTGCCGTCTCGGTCGACCCGGTAAGCGCTACTCCGGCAAGACGTGGGTCGGCTATCGCCCTGGCTCCGATGGTGCGTCCGGGTCCTGGCAAAAAGTGCAGCACTGCCGGCGGGACACCTGCTTCGTGCAACAACTGGATCGCCCTGAAAGCGAGAATCGGCGTCGGCGCCGCCGGCTTTGCCAGCACGGCGTTTCCGGCAGCCAATGCTGCCGACACCTGGCCCGTAAAAATCGCCAGTGGGAAATTCCAGGGGCTAATGCATACAAAGACACCTCGACCGCGCAGTCCGTGTACGTTGCGCTCCCCGGTTGGGCCGGGCATAACCGTCGGCTCGCCAAATAACTCACTGGCTCGAGCAGCGTAGTAGCGCAGAAAATCGACAGCCTCGCGCAGTTCAGACATCGCATCCGGAATTATTCTGCCGCCCTCCGATACGATCAAAGCCATCAATTCCGCAGCGTTTTTCTCGAACAAATCCGCCGCGCGATTCAGGATTACAGCCCGTTCAGTTGCGGGCACGAGATCCCAGGCTTTCTGCCCGACCACCGCCTGATCCAATGCTGCGTCGACGTGTTCTGGCTTTGCCTGCTGACAAATACCAATAACATGCGAGTTATCGGCCGGATTTATCGAGGGCATCTCTTCACCAGCCATGGCCTCACCGCCTACGATCGGGTGCGCCGCGTATTGCTTGTCACGCACCGCCTGCATATCGGCCAGCAGAGGAATTCTCACGTTGTGATCAGCCAGGTTCATACCTTTGGAATTAATTCGCTCCGGCATGAACAGGTCTGCTGGCGCATCGATCTTCGAGTGTGGCTGGCAATCGTGCGCCTGCGTCGTGCTAATCGGGTCGGCGACGATATCCTCTACCGCGATCGATTCATCAACGATTCGATTTACGAACGAGGTATTGGATCCATTCTCGAGCAAACGTCTGACGAGGTACGGCAACAGATCCTCGTGACTACCAACCGGCGCATAGACACGGCAAGGACGGTTGAATCGTTCCGGGTTGATCACTTCGGCATACAACTCCTCACCCATTCCGTGCAGGCGCTGAAACTCGTAATCGCGCCGCGACCCGGCGAAATGAATAACACTCGCGAGTGTGTGTGCATTGTGCGTTGCAAACTGCAGATACAAGGCCTCGCCGGCATCCAGCGCTTGCCGCGCGCAAGCGAGATATGACACGTCACTGTGTGCTTTTCGCGTGAATACCGGGTAACTCGGGAAACCGTTCTCCTGGGCGTGCTTGATCTCGGCATCCCAATAGGCGCCCTTGACCAATCGCACCGGAATTCTACGTCCAACGTCATTCGATAATTCCACAAGCCACCGGAATACGTCCCGTGCGCGTCGTTGATACGTCGGTACTGCGAGTCCAAAGCCTTCATACCCGTCAAGCCCGGCGTCCCGGTAGACGCGATCGAACAGCTCGAGAGTGAGTTCCAGGCGGTCTGCCTCTTCTGCATCGATCGTCAGACCAATGCCGCTTTCCTTCGCGTGCATGGCAAGCTCGGTGACCTTTGGGACGAGCTCCTGCAGTACGCGATCCTGCTGTGTAAACGAAAAACGCGGATGCAGCGCAGACAGTTTTACAGAAACACCCGGCGCTGCGAATATGTCCGCCGCTTCCTGCAATGGACCCGCACCGATCTCTGCCACTCCTGCGTGATACGCCTCGAGGTAACGCTGCGCATCGGCCGAAGTCAGCGCAGCCTCGCCGAGCATGTCAAATGAATAGCGATAGCCGCTATTGCCGCCCTTTGCCGAACGACGCAGCGCCTCGCCAATCGTCCTGCCCATGACGAACTGATGACCCATGATCCGCATGGCCTGTCGCATTGCGGTGCGCACCACGGGTTCTCCGGCACGATTCACGAGCTTGCCCAGCAAATTCACCGGGTTCTTCTTGGTTGACTCGTCGAGCTGCAGTAATTGTCCCGTCAGCATCAACCCCCAGGTCGACGCATTGACAAATAATGAGTCACTCACACCCAGATGGTCTTTCCAGCGGGCCGAGGTAATTTTGTCAGCAATCAAACGATCTGCGGTATCCGCGTCGGGAATGCGCAGTAATGCTTCAGCAATACACATCAGCAGCACGCCTTCCTCGGACGAGAGGTCGTATTGCTGCAGGAACGCGTCTATACCGCCTTCCCTGGCCCTGTTCTTGCGTACTGCACGAACGAGCTCGCTCGCCGTTTCCTGAATTTTCGAACGCATAGCCTCGCCCGAGTCGGCCGCTTCTGCCAACTCGCGAACGAGTGCTGCTTCATCCGTCAGGTAGAGGTCATTAATGGACGGAATTGCGCCGGGTTTTGCGGCCGGTTGATCAGTGAATCGCATCGTCAATACCCTGTGTTTTCAAGATTTCCCAGCCCCGCATCTTGCTATACTTTGCGTCTCTTGAATATAGCGGCGTAGCGCAATGTCAGCCCAGTTTTTACAGTCTCTTGCCGAACAAACCGAGGCCCTGAAGTCTCAGGGTCTATACAAGTCAGAACGCCTGATTGCAGGCCCACAGCAGGCCGCAATTGATGTGCGAAGTAATGGTGACGTGCAGCATGTGCTCAATCTGTGCGCTAATAATTATCTGGGTCTGGCCAATCACCCGCAGGTCATCACTGCAGCACACAAGGCGCTAGATGAATTTGGCTACGGTATGGCCTCCGTTCGGTTTATCTGCGGCACGCAGACCTTGCACAAGGAACTTGAGCAGCGCATCAG
>JAHEFG010000006.1 GCA_024640305.1 Gammaproteobacteria bacterium | reverse complement strand
GGGTCATAAGCAGCCTGTCAGCATCATACTCAGGCGAATGGCCGGTTTCGGCGGCAAAGCGGCCACACGACAGGCGTTTTCTGAAAACGCGGATTCAAACGTCTGCTTTTCCCAATACCGGAAGTTGGATTGGGGCAGATTAAGCAAAATTGACAGGTTGCTTACGGCCATAAGCGGCCATTTGTATTTCCGCGGTGATCTTGCTCCGGACTTGAAGGGCCACCAAGTCTTGGCAGCCCTTCTCAATTCCTAGACGTAATTCTTACTCCGTGATCGTGCCGGTAAAATACCCCTCTGGCTCGTCAAACAGCCCCAGTTCAGGCGGCAGGAATTCATACGGAACCGGAAACGGCGTGTACGTCTGGATCAATTCCGTGCCCTCGAAGTGCAGGCCGTCAATGTCTCCTCCGATTCCTTTGCCGACTATCCTAAAATCGCCAATCCAGACGTCAAAGCCCATGACGCTGTAGAACAGGCGCTTACCATTCCAGATGCCACGCCAGAACGTTGCTGAAGTCTCTACCAATTCTTCGGGATAAAGCCCGTCTTTGTCACAGTCCTCCATTGGCACGATCTTCCAGGTCCCCCATACCGGGCCGCTCGAATCAGCATCAAAGGTTCCTTTGATTGTGAACACAGCGACACCAGTTGTGCGTGGATCGTTAGATGTCATGCAAGACCAGAAGACTGCGTCACGAAAGTGTAAGCGACCCGTGGTCGAGTCCGCACAGTAGGGCATACTAAATGGGTCGAACGTCAACTCGCCGCCAGGGCACGTAATAGTACCCAGTGATAGCGGATTATCCTGCCATCCCCAATTATCGTAGCCCTCAATCTCAGTGCGCGTGACACCCGCATTGGATAGAGGTTCTGCGAATATGGGAAGCGTTAAGAATATCAAGCCGACACTGAAAAGAAACATGGCTACTTTTTTCATGACTGCCTCCTCAGCAAATTGCACAAGTGCGGCAGCCCGGCGATCTTGGGGTCCTTGGGACGAACGTCACGAAGGAGACGAGGACCCGTGGCTTTGCGCCCCTGACTTTGGTCAGGTTTGCCTTTATCGCTGAGGAGATTTTGCGCCATCGGGCGGCGCTGTCAATTCTGGAATGTACTTAAAACTGGAATTAGTCTGAGTTTAGATGTTTGGAATGTGAACGTCCGCTTTGTGGTCATTACCAGCCGCTGAGTCTACGATTAGGTGAGTGACTGCTCACGGCCAAAGCGGACGGTGAAATTTACTTGCGAAACCTCGAAATAGCGACGTTGATGACAATTGCAAGAACACCTACGGCCAGGAGAGTGACAAGAAGTCCAGGAGACCAGACGGTAGGGTCGAACTCTGGAATGACCAATTTCCAGACTAATACTCCGAGAACGGCGAAGAAAATCGTGGCGAATCCGTACTGTAGAGCTTTCTCTTTCTGCTGTGCATTTGATTCCAACGACTCCAAAGGCAAAAAAACACCATCGGGTTTCGATCCTCCAACGTGAGTTATGTCGATGCCGCCAGAAAGGTTGACCACTAGCGCCTGTAAAGTTACGAAAGGGTCGAGCCAGGACCACGGTCGAAACAGAAGTGACAAGACCGCATGCTTTAATCCGACTATGAAAGAGCTCCTACCTTGTGGGAGATATTCGTAAATATTTCGCGATACGACGCCTAACATGAATGAGTAAGTTTGCCGATACGCAACGATTGAGCCGCCATTCCTCGCTGCTAGTGACAAGGCTCCAGTCGGACCTGTGCTACGCGAACCGAATGTCCGTTTCCACCAAGAGCAGATATGAAAATCAGATACTCGAGCTTTGTTATAAAGTCGTGAGTATCAGGCTGCAGCAAGTAGCTGCACCTTCTGCCTTTTGTAGTTCCGACAGATCAATAGGTATAACATTGATGCCGCGGGTCACAAGTCTGTCTGTAGTGCGTGGAAACGAGGACGGATAAATGACGCTTTGCCCCACCAAGAGTGCGTTGGCGGCGTGCGCTTCTTCCTTATCAATGTCGATCAGCTCGTAATCGCCGAAAGTAGAGCTGCTGATCCAGTCCGGATTGATTAGAAGCGTGCCGGGCGCAACTGCCGAAACGGCGGACTTCAAATGCAGGCACTTCGTCGTTTTCACTGTCTTAACAGAAAATCCGTAGTCCATGACAATGTCACGAAACTGTTCGATACCGCTTTGATTCGATCGCTTCGAGAGCCCGGCAAAGATGATATTGTCGATGCGGAGCAGGTCGCCACCATCCAAGGTGCCGGGCGGCTGTATTGAGGTAAGCATTCGGTACTGTTGCAGAACGCTCTCGACACCCGCCACCTCCGGCAGTCTTGTTGCAGCGCCCGGCCGCAACAACACTGCGACCTCATCCAGAACTATCGCGGTATCCTCGACAAAAACAGAATCCGCCAAGCCCGGTTCCGTCGGAACGACGATGATCTCACAGCCGAGGGAAGACAACGCCGATTGATAGTGTTGATGCTGTTGAAGCGCCAGGGCAATGTCGATACTGACTCTTGGCAAAAAAGACAATTCGCAATTGCGTATGGCAGTATTTACCTCGCGCGTAATAGCAATAAGCGCCACACAGTCTCCTCTGCATATTCAGCAAGACCCAGTTTCCATGCGTAATATACGCAATCACCAAACGCCTGCTTTGGGTCATTACCAGCCGCTGAGTCTATCATCCGGCGAATGACCGCTTTTGGTCGTAAGCAGCCCCTGGTCTGGTGATACACTCAACAGCTGGTATTGACCCAAAGCGAACGCCCGTTAGAGGATAGCGATTGAGAGCGACCGACTCAAAAGATATTCCATGGAAGCGAATCGCCATAGAAGCGACAGCTATCGTCGCCAGTATATTGCTAGCGTTCGCAATAGATGCATGGTGGGAGGAGTCTCAAAACCAACAAGACATTCGTTTGTCTTTGGCGCGGCTATCGGACAATCTTAAGACTACACTTTTGGATCTCCAGACCGATGTTGAGACATTGGAACACTCATGGGTAGCAGCACAGATATTTATCAATTCGGGACAGTCCGAACGCTCGCAAGATTCTGCGGAAACGGCCCTCACAGAGTTATTCAAGACAAGAACACCTACAGCCGAATCAGCAGAGTATAGGTCGCTGACGAGTACTGGCATGCTCCGGGATATATCCAATCCAGAAATCGTGACTGCAGTTACAGAGGCCTACGAAATGCTGCCGTATTTACAGCACCTGTCAGGTACCTCATCGCGTGAAGTGCAAGACCTAAGAGCAATGATCGCAACGGGCTTGGACTATCAGCATCTCGGTGACTTCGATCTGCAACCACCCACTTTCACTCTAAATGAGGAAGGGCAGGAATTATTAGCACGAGCAGATATTCGGGGGAAAATAGTTAGAGTTGCTCAAAACAAGTCACTTCAAGCCAGTTATTATCGACGCGTAATTTCCCGGATTGAAGAAGCAATCGAAGCAATTGAGATCGAGCTAAACTAAGTAATTCCACTATACTATTGTGCTCGAATCGGGCAGTCGCGAACGTCCGCTATTGGCCGTGAGCAGTCGCTCACCTAATGGTAGACTCAGCGGCTGGTAATGACCACGAAGCGGACATTGAGAATACTGGAGATCGGCGCGCCCTTGAGCGAGTGATGCTGTTCAGTCGACTAAGTGAGAACATCAGAAAGCAAGACTGGTTTACAGTCTGCCTAGAGATTTTTGCTGTCGTATTTGGGGTCCTTCTTGCGCTCCAGGTAAATAACTGGAATGAGTGGCGGGTTGAACGCATAGAGGAGCGCAAGTACATATTGCGCCTGCATGCGGACATAGACCAATCCATTAATACGTCACGGGCCGCCATTGCATTCATGGAGAATCATGCTGCCCGCGCTACGGTCGTCCTGCGGAGCCTCGACGCCTGCTCCATAGAAACTGACGACCAACTGGATTTCGCGAACGGGCTGTTCCAACTCGGAAAGATTGTGCCGCCGTATTTGGCAGATGGCACGTTGCAGGAGATGCTATCAACGGGGAAGATGACTGTAATTCAGTCGCTGAAATTGCGGGAGGAGATCAACAACCTTCTCTCTCAACGACGCTATGTGTTGAGTTTCTACAATTCTTTGATGGATCGCGTTACCTCGCACCAAGTCTACGTAGATACCGGTGTGCGCTATTTTCAGCCGGAAGGCCAAGAAATTAGGTTCGAGAATCTTCGGTTTGACCTGGAAACAATCTGCCAGGATCGCCGCTTCTATAACTCGGTTTCTGCCAGTCAATCGCTAACGTTTGACGCGATCTACTGGAATCGAATGAATATAAACGCACTTGAATCTGCGGCGGAATTAATCTCGTCGGAGTTCGAACGATTGGGTATTGAATCGCCACAGTGATGTCTACGTTCGAATTGGATTGGCAAGATACTTGAGCGCCTTCAATGGACCGCAGAAAATGAGCGTCCGCTATAGGTGAAAGCAGACATTTGATGCGGGCGTATCGCATTTCGGTCTATTGAGCGGCTGCTTTACCCCCGATAGCAGACATTGAGCTAATATGGGCCGGAACGACTGCTTTTGACCCAAAGTGGACGGTCATAAGTATTCTTCCGAATTGACAAAACTCCCTGTCAGCAGATCATCGATGTTGCGATAAAGGCAAGTCTGGCCATAGCCAGAAACGCAAAGCCACGGGTCCTCGCTTCCTCCGAGTAGCCTTTTTGACTCCCCGAAGGACCCCAAGATCGCCGGGCTGCCGCCATTAGCGGCTATCTAGCCGCGTTGCAACGAGTCGATCGTTACGGCGTACAACATGTATTTCTGATCAATATCGAAAGGTCGTAACTGAGACTCTGGATTGATAGGAGGAGAACACTATGACTCGTTTCTTTCACAAGGCCTGGTTCGGCGTTGTTGTAGCAGCTTGCATGGCAACGTCGGCGACGGCGGGCCCACCAACAATTCACGATAACAACCGCACCTACGGTAACTCGATGGGCGGCGATCGCTGCGACACGTTCGATAACCTGTATCGTTGCGTGAACGTGTACGCTTCCCAAAACTATGACGTCAAGGGCACATTTCAATATACCGAAGTAGCTATCAGTCTCTACACACACAGGTCATTTGACGATGGGAGCTGGACCGAACGCTGGCGTCAGCTGAATTGCGTCGTTGACGAGAGTGCTATAACGGCTCGACCCGACGCGGTAACTCTCGAAGTCGTACTCGACCCCAATGCTCCCGGCTGCTATAGCGATGGCCAAATGGTCACATGGGACCCGGTTAATGGCTACACTTTCGAGCCCGCAGCTTGGACTGATCCACGGCCGGTCAGAGGTGAGTGGCTTGATCCCATGAGCTACTCGAAGTCTGTCTCAACTCGCCGCGACAGTTATTACGATGGCTGGTCAGATACGGAGTCTTCGGCCGTCAACCACTGCAACGAGTTCCATGGGGACCTGATGAAAGCTGGCGGTTTCAGTTTGGGCATTGCCGATCGGTGGTACGCGTTCGAGGGAGTCGATACTCCAGGGTGGAGCTTCTTCCAGACAATGAACTGCAACGCGAACAACAAGCAGAAATAGCAACTGATATTGGTGAGCGAGAGGGCCCCTGGTAAGGGCCCTTTTCGTTGTCCCGAGTGCTCATTCATGCACAATACTACGGCGCGCTTGACGCAGTTTTGATTTGGTCGTCTTGCATTCGAGATCAATAGGACATGGATGGCCGCTTCTGGCCGAAAGCTGCCCTTCCTTTCAACTCGAAAACGAAATTCTGAGCGTCCGCTATAGGTGAAAGCAGACATTTGATGCGGGCGTATCGCATTTCGGTCTATTGAGCGGCTGCTTTACCCCCGGAAGCAGACATTCAGCTAAACTAGGCTTGAAGGACTGCTTATGACCCAAAGCGGACATTGCAGTGATTACCATCGACCTGGCTTTGTACTTCGGCTGCAAATCCCGAAGCTGTCCACTGACATAGGTATTCATCAGCTTATCCTCCCATTTCTATCAGGTCATTAGTAACGAGGGGGCTGAGACTAAGGCTATACGGTCAGCCTTAGTTAACTGTGGACATGAGCATATGTGCAACTACTTGAAACTCGAATCAATTGTCCTGTTTTGTTTAGTGGCCTTTCTTGCCGGATGCGGCGGGAGTGGGAGTGGGAGTGGGTTGCCGCCAGAACCTCAGCCGCCGCCAACACCCACCATAAGTGTCGATGTTGGCGTTAAACAGCTTATCTTCAACTGGCCCATTCGGGCTGACGTGCGCTGGCAAGCGTCCTACTACAAACTGCTTGAGAATCCCGACGGTCATTCCGGCTTTACCCAGGTCGGCGACGATATCCCGGCAGAAATGGGGTCAGTCCGCCGGGACATCGCGGTTCATCTCTTCGACTTCGCCAATGCCCTTTACATACTGGAAGCATGTAATAACTACCTTTGCAGCAGATCGACTGAAATCAATGTCATAAATGGAATGTTGGATGCCGTTGGCTATTTCAAGGCCTCAAACACTGACGGCGGCGATGGGCTCAATGCACGGGTTGCGCTCAGTGCTGACGGTATGACGCTGGCTTTGGCTGCTGGAAATGAAGACAGTGAAGCGACTGAAGTTAATGGCGATCAAGCCAATAACGCATCACCGGATTCCGGTGCGGTCTATATTTATCGCAACCATGACAATAACTGGAGTCAGCAAGCCTACATTAAGGCGTCAAATAGTGATGAACTCGACAATTTCGGAGAAGAAGTTGCGCTGAGTGCCGATGGCAATACGCTGGCAGTTGGGGCGCGTCGAGAGGATAGCGGCGCCACTGGCATCAATGGCGATCAGGCTGATAACTCTGCATCGGCTTCTGGTGCGGCCTACCTGTTCCGTTTTGATGGCAATGCCTGGTACCAGCAGGCGTACATCAAGGCTTCCAATACCGATGCTGGGGACCAGTTTGGCGGCAGTGTTGCGTTGAGCGCCGACGGCAATACGCTGGCAGTCGGGGCACATCTGGAGAGTACCCCTATCGTCTCTGGTGCGACCTACCTGTTCCGTTTTGATGGCAATGCCTGGTACCAGCAGGCGTACATCAAGGCCTCCAATGTCGGCTTCGACGACTATTTTGGCTGGTCGGTTGCGTTAGGTGCCGACGGAGATACGCTGGCAGTCGGAGCGTTCGGGGAGTATAGCAGCGCCACCGGCATCGGTGGCGATCAGAGTGACAACTCGGTTATGTGGGCTGGAGCGACCTATTTGTTCCGTTTTGATGGCAATGCCTGGTACCAGCAGGCCTACATCAAGGCCTCCAATACCGACGGCCACGACAGGTTTGGCTGGAGACTCGCGCTGAGCGCCGACGGCAACACGCTGGCGGTAGGAGCCCCTTATGAGGACAGTAGCGCCACCGGAATCAATGGTGATCAGGCCGATAACTCTGCGTCCCGTGCTGGTGCGGCCTACCTGTTCCGTTTTGATGGCAATGCCTGGTACCAGCAGGCGTACGTCAAGGCCTCCAATGCCAGCTTCGCTTTTGGGGGAAGTCTCGCGCTGAGCGCCGACGGCGATACGCTGGCAGTCGGAGGGGGCGGTGAGGATAGCAGCGCCACCGGCATCGATGGCGATCAGGCTGATATGTCTGCACCCGGTGCTGGTGCGGCCTACCTGTTCCGTTTTAGTGGCAATGCCTGGCAGCAGCAGACCTACGTCAAGTCGTCAAATACAGACCCCTTTGATGGTTTCGGCGGCAGTGTTGCGCTAAGCGCTGACGGTAATACGTTGGCAGTCGGAGCGAACGGGGAGGACAGCAGCGCCACCGGCATCAATGGTGATCAGGCGGACAACTCGGCAGAGAACGCCGGTGCCGTGTACGTATACTGAATGTCTGCTCTTGGCCGTTAGCAGACTGTCACACAGCGCCAATTTGAGACACTCGAGCGGCTGTTATTGGTGAAAGCAGACATTCGAAGAAATTTCGACAACGTAGCGAAAACGTAGCGTTCTGCTGATCCTGGGTAACTTTTGGCTGAACGTGACGGCCAAAAAGGTGAGGGCGGGCCATTTGACTTACTGTTTCTATTAAGGTGATCTTCTACTGTTAGTTTTACAAACCGGGCAATCGCCTCGCTTTGAAATAACAACAGACCTGAAGTCGCCGCTTGCGGCGTCAAACAGAAGTAGCCTGCCACGAGTCGAGTCGATGCCAGCAAGATACTTGAGTGCCTCAGCTGCCATTAGTGTGCCGATGACGCCAGGAACCGCTGCCAATACACCATTGCCTGCGCAACTCTCGAGAGACTCGTCTCTTTCCTGATACAGGCAGCGGTAGCACGGCGACGTGTCGAAGTCCGGGCCAAAAACAGCCAGCTGCCCTTCGAGGCGTATTGCCGCGCCGGAGACAAGGCAGCGACCTGCTGTTACACAGGCGTTGTTTACCTGGAACCTCGTGGCGAAGTTGTCCGAGCCATCCAGGACCACGTCGGCGGCAGCAACTGCCGCGGCAAGCGCGTCATCATCGAGGCGATCAGTGATTGCCGTAATTTCGATGTCGGGGTTTGTTGCCGCAAATCGCGATGCCGCAACCGTAGCTTTCTGCTTACCGACGTCATTCGGTGAGTAGATGGTCTGCCGACCGAGGTTGGTTTCGTCGACAGTATCGAAATCACACAAAATGACACGGCCTACGCCGCTGGCGACTAGGTAGCTCGCGGCGGCGCAGCCAATGCCGCCCACGCCAATGAGTAACGCAGAAGACTTGTCGATCCGCGCCTGGCCGTTCGCCCCAACTTGCGTCAATGCAAGGTGTCGGGCGTGACGGCTCAGGTTTGGATTTGGTTCGGACATCGCCGCAGTGGCGCTAGTCGTCGATTGTGACTTCCAGGATAGTCACAGTATCGAGTGGCACGTCCTGGTGCCCGGCGCGACTTCCCGTGGGCACGGCAGCAATCTTGTCGACAACGTCCATGCCGTCGTTGACACGCCCAAACACGGCATAACCGAAGTCGCGGCCACCGTGGTTCAGGAAGTCATTGTCGCTAACATTGATAAAAAACTGGGACGTAGCACTGTCGACAACGCCAGTACGGGCCATCGCCAGTGTGCCTCTGATATTTGGTTCGCCGTTGTCAGCTTCATTTTTGATGGGGTCGCGCGTCGGTTTGCTGGACATGTTCTCGTCCATTCCGCCGCACTGAATCATGAAATTCGGAATAACGCGGTGGAAAATCGTATCGGTGAAATGGCCATCGGTGACGTACTGGCGAAAGTTTTCGCAGGAAATTGGTGCCTTGTCTTCAAAAAGTTCGACGCAAATATCGCCGTGGTTTGTCTTGATTGTAATCATGGTGTCTCGCTGTTGGAAAAATGGGCGCAGGTCACGCGTGGGTGCCCTGCGTAGTCATCGTAACACTGGATCGAGGTCCAGCCATACGACTTCAGAATTTCGGCGACCTGATCCTTTTGCGTTGCGCCGTGTTCCAGGAACAGGGTGCCATTGTCTGCAATTATCGAAACACAGTCGCGAGCCAGCAACTCGATTGCATCGAGACCGCTGTTGCCAGACAAAAGGGCGAGCCTTGGTTCTGCGGCCAGCGCGGCGAGTGCCTCGTCACCTTCGGAGACGTAGGGTGGGTTGGAGCAGATCACCGCGAAGCGCTGGTCTGCGACGGGTTCGATCCAGTCGCCTTCGAGAAAGCTGACATTGCTGATCGTGAGTTGCCGCGCATTTTGCTGTGCGATCGCTAGTGCTTCCGGGCTAATATCAACCGCGGTGACATCGCAGAGTGGTCGATCACTGGCAATGGCCAGTGCTATCGCACCACTTCCCGTGCCCAGATCAAGTATGCGCCAGGCCGCATCGCGCGGTATTTCGCGTAACGCACTTTCCACAAGAATCTCGGTTTCAGGTCTCGGCACCAGCGTTGCCGGGCTCACCATGAGCTCGAGCGACCAGAATTCTTTCACGCCCGTGATATAGGCCATCGGTTCGCCCGACAGCCGCAGCTGAACTGTTGTCTCCAGTCGTTCAGCCGACGCATCGTCAATAGTGTCTTCGGGATGGGCAAACAGGTAGCTGCGTGGCATATCAATAGCTCGCGCGAGCAGTATTTCGGCGTCGAGTCGACCCGACTCACTGACGTCGTCAAGCCGGGCCGCTGTCTGGGCGAGAACCGATCTTATGGTCAGTGCGTTGCTCACTTTTCGCCGCCTGCTCTGGTCGCAGGACACGCGCATCGCGTACACTGCATACTACTTTCAATTGTAACCATACTGGCTAACCCGCCTCCAACATTCTATGAACGTCTATTCCAACATTCTCGACCTTGTGGGTCGAACGCCAATGCTCGAGCTTACACATCTCGACACGGGGCCATGCCGGCTGTTTCTTAAACTTGAATTCATGAACCCGGGGGGGTCGATCAAGGATCGTATCGGTATCTCGATGATCGAGGAAGCCGAGAAGCGCGGTGATATCAGCCCCGGAGACACACTCGTCGAGGCAACAGCTGGAAATACGGGCCTGGGCCTGGCGCTTGTCGCGGCTCAAAAGGGCTACAAGATGATCCTCGTGTTGCCGGATAAAATGAGCCAGGAGAAAATCTTCAATCTGCGCGCGATGGGTGCGGAGGTTGTTCTGACGCGCTCGGATGTCGGCAGGGGGCACCCGGAGTACTACCAGGATCTAGGGCAACGCATCGCAACAGAGCAGGGCGCCTATTTTATCAATCAATTTGGTAATCCCGACAATTCGCTGGCGCATGAAAAGACAACGGGCCCGGAAATAGTCGAGCAGATGAACGGCGATGTGGACGCGATAGTACTCGGCGTTGGTTCGAGTGGCACGGTGTCCGGCATTAGCAAGTATCTTGACGAGCACGCACCAGGTGTTGATCTGATTCTCGCTGATCCGGTTGGTTCGGTGCTCACTGATTACGTCAATAAAGGCGAGTTGGGAGAAGCGAGCAGCTGGCTAGTCGAGGGTATCGGTGAGGACTTCATTCCTTCGATAGCAGATTTCAGCCGCATAAGAAAAGCGTTCGCAATTTCCGACTACGAATCTTTTGCGACGGCGCGCAAACTACTGCGTGAGGAAGGTGTTCTGGCGGGTTCGTCAACCGGCACTTTACTGGCAGCCGCCCTGAAGTACTGTCGCGAACAAACGGAGGCCAAACGCGTTGTTACTTTCGCCTGCGATACGGGCAACAAGTATCTCTCTAAGCTGTACAACAACTTCTGGTTGGAAGACCAGGGCTTCATCAAGCGTGAGCAATGTGGAGATCTCCGTGACCTGATCGGCAGGCCGCATAACGAGCGAGCGACGATTACGGTTGGTCCAACTGACGTCTTGACGACCGCTCACAATCGGCTGCGCAATGCGGGCTTTTCACAGCTGCCGGTGATGGACAAAGGCAATCTCGTTGGCGTTGTTACTGAGGATGCGATCATCCAGTTCGTCTTTGGCAAACCTGAACTCATGAACGCAGATGTTGCGGATGCAATGGAGACGGCATTTATCAAGCTCGACAAGGATACGAGCATTAATAACCTCGTCTCAATGTTGCACGTTCAGCCATACGCGGCAATCATGGATGGCGAGGTATTTTACGGCTTGATTACGCGCTCTGATGTTTTGAATTACCTGCGTCGGCAGATCTGAGATACTCCAACAATGAGCACTACTGATAAAAAGAAAGCGTTCGCGACGCGCACGATACATGCCGGACAAAGCCCGGATCCGACCACCGGTGCGATCATGCCGCCGATTTATGCTACATCGACCTACGTACAGGCGAGTCCGGGCGTTCATCAGGGTTACGAGTATTCGCGCACCCACAATCCAACCCGCTTCGCTTTTGAAAGATGTATTGCTGATCTTGAATCGGGAACACGTGGTTTCGCCTTTGCATCCGGCATGGCAGCAACGGCGACGATTCTCGAGCTTGTGGATAGCGGCAGCCACGTTATTGCGATGGATGACCTCTACGGTGGTACGCGCCGCCTGTTCGAAGGTGTCCGCAGAAATAGTGCGGGCGTCGAGTTCAGCTACGTAGATTTGACGGATATTGCCGCATTGCAGGCATCCGTACGTGACAACACGAAAATGATCTGGGTAGAAAGCCCTACAAATCCGCTGCTTAAGATCGTCGACTTACTGGCCGTCGCTGCGATTGCGAAGGCCCACAACATCTTGCTCGTCGCGGACAACACTTTTGCGACGCCATATTTGCAGCGCCCACTCGAATTTGGTTGCGATATCGTCATGCATTCGGCTACGAAGTTCATTAATGGGCACTCCGACATGGTCGGGGGTATCGCGGTTACGAACGACGATGCATTGGCAGAGCGGCTCGCGTATTTGCAAAACTCGATCGGCGCCATTCTCGGGCCGTTCGACAGTTTCCTGGCATTGCGTGGAGTCAAGACCCTTGATGTTCGCATGGAGCGACACTGCGCGAGCGCAGCAAAGATAGCCAGCTGGCTTGAGCAGGATGAGCGTGTCGATAGTGTGCTTTACCCGGGACTGCCATCACATCCGCAACATGAGGTGGCCAAAAAGCAGATGGACGATTTTGGTGGCATCGTAACTTTCTTCATCAAAGGTGACCTTGAAAATGCGCGGCGCTTCCTCGAGCGCTGTCAGGTATTTTCGCTGGCGGAGAGTCTCGGTGGCGTAGAAAGCCTCGTCGACCATCCCGCGATCATGACGCATGCATCAGTACCGGCAGATGAGCGCGCCAAGCTCGGCATCTCGGATCAACTGATTCGACTGTCGGTGGGCATCGAAGCGCTCGACGACCTGATCGCCGACCTCGACCAGGCACTCGGAACTCCGTAACTCGCAGATCTCGCGATGATGATCGTAGGGCCGGGAGCGTGGGATCTTTTTTTCGGAAATAAAGCGCAGCGAAGCGAGCCATTCCGGAAAAAATGATGCCAGGCTAGACGGCCGTGTAGTGATCCGAACATCGCGGGACCAGGTGGTTAACGGACAGAATCAGTCGGAGAGTGCGGCGAGCTGGTCGGCCTGATATTCGTTTATCAACGGTTGCACGACCTGATCGAGGCTGCCTTCGAGTATTTCATCGAGTTTGTACAACGTCAGGTTGATGCGGTGGTCTGTGACCCGTCCCTGTGGAAAGTTATAGGTACGAATTCGCTCAGACCGGTCGCCCGAGCCTACCAGTGATTTGCGCGCCTCCGCCTGTTCGGTGGCCTGCGCGGAGACTTTGGCGTCCAGTAAGCGAGCCTGTAACAGCGACATCGCTCTTGCCCGGTTCTTGTGCTGCGATCGCTCGTCCTGGCACTCGACGACGATCCCCGAAGGTATGTGGGTGAGGCGTACTGCAGAATCCGTCTTGTTGACGTGCTGCCCGCCAGCACCAGATGCGCGGTACGTATCGATACGCAGATCGGCGGGGTTCACTTCCTCGGCCTCTACCTCGTCCGGTTCTGGCAAGACAGCCACCGTGCAGGCGGACGTGTGAATGCGTCCCTGTGACTCCGTTGTTGGCACTCGCTGCACGCGATGCGCGCCCGATTCGAACTTGAGCTTCGCGTAAATGCCATTGCCGGTCATGCGGCTGATGATCTCCTTGTAACCGCCGTGCTCACCTTCGCGTGCGCTGATTATCTCGACATTCCAACTCATGGATTCTGCGTACTTCGAATACATCCGAAAAAGATCGCCCGCAAAAATGGCGGCTTCATCGCCACCGGTGCCGGCCCGCACCTCCAGAAAGATATTACTGTCGTCGTAAGGGTCTGTCGGAATTAGCGATTTCTGCAGATCGACAAGCAGTTCTTCGCGACGCACCATGAGCTCGTCCAGCTCCTGTTGCCCCATATCGCGAATTTCGCTGTCAGCATCTTCGGTCATTTCCTTCGCTGCGGCGATCTCTTCCTCGATCGACTCAAAATCGCCGAACAATTTAACAATCGGTTCGACGCGCGAGTACTCCTTCGACAGATCCCGAAATTGGTTCTGGTCGGAAATGACATCCGGGTCCGCGAGCAAGCCCGAAATCTCCTCGAAGCGGTCTGCCACCGACTCTAGCTTGTTGCGTATGGAGTCCTTCACCTGAATTCCTTTCAGTCGTCGTCGATGCCAAACAGGGATCGAGTGGCTTCGATGATCTCTAACTCACTGGCCTCGCCAGCTTCGCGCAGACGCACGCTTGGGTTGTGTAGCAATTTCTTCAACAGCGATGCAGTTGCAAATTCGACGACTTCTCGGCTATCGACGCCCTTATTGAGCCGCCTTTGCGCTTCATGCAGAACGGCTTCGCGAATCGACTCACCGTGTTCCCGCAGCGACGTAATAACCGGCGATACTTTCTTTGCGCGCTCGATGCTCAGGTATCGACGAATTTCGTCGTCGAGAATTCGATTGGCGTCTACCGCCGCGGCTTCGCGATTGGTCTGGCCTTGCTGAATAACCTTGTGCAGGTCATCGATCGTGTACAGGTAGACATCGTCCAGGTCGGCCACATCCGCAGCGATATCACGCGGCACCGCGATATCCACCGCAAAAATGGGCTTGCGTTTGCGAACAGTGATGGCGGCCTGCATTTGTTCGCTTGTAATAATCGGCTCAGGGCTGGCTGTTGAGGTGATAAGAATATCGGCCTCGGGCAGCGTGCCTTCGAGTTCAGACAGCGGCAGCGCATACCCGCCGAACTGACCAGCCAGGTGGCGTGCTCGATCAACGTCCCGGTTGGCGACAAACAACCGACCAATTTGCCGGGCGGACAGGTGTTTGGCCAGGAGCTCAACGGTAACGCCGGCACCTACGAGCAGCGCTGTGTGCTTCGCAAAATTGGAGAAGAACTGCTGCGCGAGGCTGACCGCCGCCGAAGCGACCGAAACCGGATTAGTCCCGATCTCGGTATCGGTGCGCACCTTTTTCGCCACCGAAAAGGTGTGCTGGAACAGACGCTCCAGCTGCTTGCCTGCTGTGCCACTTTGCTGGGCACTGCGAAATGCGTCCTTTAGTTGCCCCAGTATCTGCGGTTCGCCGAGCACCATCGAGTCGAGCCCGCAGGCAACACGGAAAATATGCCGAATCGCTTCGTCTGCCTCGAGTGAGAACAAGGAGTCGCTAAAGGCGCCATCTAGCGCACGTTCGCTGTGTAACCAGGACTGCAACGCCTCGCGGCCATTGTCACCAGTGATGACATAAAACTCGGTTCGATTACACGTCGAGAGCAAGACCGCTTCGTCAATGCCCTCAATTTCCCGCAGACGCAGCAGCGCCCGGCCGACCTCATCCCCCGCGAAAACAACTTGTTCGCGAACTTCGAGAGGTGCCGTGTTATGGTTTAGCCCAAGTATTTGCAGCCGCATAGCGGATAATTGTATGCGAACTGACGGCTCAGTTCCTTGTCTCTGATATACAGACCCCAAAATATACGGCTGCCCCTGAATGACCTCCAAAATAGTAATGCGCGACTTATCCCGACGAATTCCCACTTTTCTTGGCTTTTTGGCACTGTTGCTGGCCATTTCTGTGCCCGTACTGGCACAAGATGAGAACCGGGCAGCCGTTGGTGTGCATCTCCTGCAGGCCGAAGTTGCGCTGCAGAACGATGACTACCTGACCGCGGTGCAGGAATATCGCATGGCCGCCGAGCTCAGCGACAATGTTGATAATGCACGTCTGGCAACCCGCACTGCTTTTGGCCTGGGCTTCAACGAAGAGGCGTTACGGTCTGCGGCTCGTTGGCTGGAGCTGGACGAGGCCAGCGATGAAGCGCTCGCCTACACCGCTCAGCTCGAATTGCGGCTTGGCAGGATCGAGGACTCTCGGCAGAGTTTCGAGACGCTCATCAAACGCGGCAAACAGCACGCGGATGAGCAACTGCTGTCGCTGATGCCGCTGTTGGCTGATGAAAACCCACAGGACGTCGACGCGTTGATGCGTCTGCTGACCAAGTCCTACAAGAATTCGGCAAAAGCAAACTATGCCGCGGCTGCCACGGCTTTGCAGGCGGATGATTTCGAGCATGCGAAGTTGCGCGCCCAGCGAGCGGCAGAGCTCGATCCTGATTGGCTCAAAGCGAAGCTGCTGTATGCGCGCGCGCTGTTGTTATCAGGAGAACGGGACGAAGCCATCGAATATACGGCTCGCATCATTGGTGACGATCCCGACCCGGATCCGGATGCGCGTATGGAGCTGGCTCTGATGCTGCTGTCAGACGGCAGAGATGACGATGCGCTGAGCCAGGTTAACCAGGTACTTCTTGAGCAACCATCACGCACGGATGCGTTGCGCCTGATGGCGATCATCAATTTTCGCCAGAACAATCTCGACGCAGCCTGGGACGACTTCATGGATCTCCTGGCCAGCGGTCGCTTCACTATGGACGCGCTGTTTTATCTCGCGCGAATAGCGGACTACCGGAAAGAGTACGAGCATGCGATTCGATTGTATGCCGACGTCCAGGGTGGGCAGAACGCAGTCTCTGCGCAGCGGCGGGCCGCTGCACTTGAGGCATTTCAGGGCGAGGATCCCGAAGCAGGGCTGCAAAGGCTCATCGATTTCGGCAACAGGAACCCGCAGTACGCGATCGATATGCTGGTTGCCCGAGCGCAACTATTGAACTCACTGCAGCGGCATGATGAAGCACTAGATGTCTTCGACAAGGCGATCGTCTTCAGGCCTGATGAAGAGGGGCTGGTACTCGGCAGAGCCGAGCTCCTGTTGCGTATGGATCGGGTTGTTGACTCGATCAAGGCCTATCGTGAGGCAGCCCGCCGCTGGCCCGATAGTGCAACTACCCTGAACGCGCTGGGATATACGCTGGCCGATCGAACCACACAATATCGCGAAGCCGAAAAGTACATTCGCAGCGCGCTGAAGATTGCGCCGGAGAACCCGGCCATTATCGATAGTCTGGGTTGGGTGCTTTTCAAGCTTGGTCGCTATGACGAAGCCGCCGGGCAACTCGAAATCGCATATGAAAAATATCCAGATCACGAGGTTGCTGCGCATCTCGTAGAAGTGCTGGTGGCACTTGAACGCACCGATGAGGCACTGGAATTGCTTGCCCAGGCGGACGTCAAGGATCCGGACAGCGAGCTGCTAAAAGATGTACGTGAGCGCCTTTTCCCCGATTCTGAGTAACTTCGCCGGGCGCATCGCGCCTGTCGTTGCGCTGTTGCTCATGTATGGCTGTGCGGCTCCCAAGAGCGCCCTGTTGCCGAATATCGAAGCCTGGGAAACGCGCACCCTGGTGCTCGCGGCACTGGACGACTGGCAATTCCATGGTCGCATTGCCGTTCGCAGCGAGATCGATGGATTTAATGGCAAACTGCGCTGGACCCAGGAGCAGGATGAATTCAGCGCAACCGCGAGCGGCCCTTTAGGCGCCGGGGCGATCAGGATAGAAGGAGATGGCTCATCCGTCGTTCTGACTGACAAGGACGGTAACCGCACGGTTCTCAGGGACGCCGAGGCTGAGCTGCAGGTTCGATATGGCTGGACGATCCCGGTGGCGAGTTTGCGCTACTGGGCGCTGGGCATTCCCGATCCCCGTGCGCCGGCCGAGACAGTTTTCGATAAAAACGGTCAGCTGGAAAGACTCAGGCAACGGGGTTGGTCCGTGGTCATTTCCAGTTATGCTGAGGGCGGCGGGCAGCTCATGCCCAGGGGGCTGACGGCAGAAAATGCCGATACCAGAGTGAGATTGGTCATCGATCACTGGGTGTTTTTTGACTAGCGTTGACACCTTCGGTACCCCGTAACACAATTGCGCCGCACAGTGAGCGTATTGGGGCGTAGCCAAGTGGTAAGGCATCGGGTTTTGATCCCGTGTATCGCAGGTTCGAATCCTGCCGCCCCAGCCATCTGAATCGATTAGGGGAGATTCGTGGAACCGGCATCAATGGCAGTTTTTTCGGGCAACGCGCACCCGAAACTCGCACAGGATATAGCGCGTTACCTTCACATACCGCTGGCTCGTGCACTTGTAGGTCGCTTCAGCGACGGCGAGATCAACGTTGAGATACTCGAAAACATTCGTGGTCGCGAGACGTTTATCGTGCAGCCGACATGCCCGCCAACCTCGGAAAACCTGATGGAGCTGCTGGTCATGGTCGATGCCGCAAGGCGGGCATCTGCAGCACGAATAACGGCAGTCATCCCATATTTCGGCTTCGCTCGCCAGGATCGAAGGCCGCGCTCCTCCCGTGTTCCGATCACAGCCAAGCTGGCCGCGAAGATGATCGCCGTGGCCGGGGTTGATCGCGTACTTACTCTCGATCTGCACGCGGATCAGATTCAGGGCTTTTTCGACATCCCGGTGGACAATGTCTACGCATCACCAATTTTGCTCGGAGACCTGTGGAAGCAGAAATATGATGACCTCATCGTAGTCTCTCCTGACGTGGGCGGTGTGGTTCGTGCACGCGCGTTGGCAAAGCGCCTGGATGATGCGGATCTTGTCATCATCGACAAACGTCGCGCCAGAGCGAACCAGTCAGAGGTGATGAATATCATTGGCGAATGCAAAGGTAAGAACTGCATCATGATGGACGATATGGTCGATACCGCAGGGACGCTTTGTCACGCCGCCGGGGCCCTGAAGGCGAACGGGGCGGCAAGTGTGCGCGCCTACATCACCCACGCCGTTCTTTCTGGACCGGCGGTGAGCCGAATCACAGAGTCGGAGCTTGACGAGGTCGTCGTAACCGACACCATTCCACTCAGCGAAGAGGCGAGAGCTTGCGCCAAGATTCGGCAGCTCTCTACTGCCGAACTGCTCGGCGAGACTATGCGGCGGATTTCGAACGAAGAATCGGTCAGCTCGCTGTACGTCGACTAACGGGCTGCCAACGGCATACCTCTTGCCTTCAAGTCTCGATCCCGCTTGACGGCAGGTCGCTGCGCTCCACTTTGCTTCGGGCGAGAAGCATCCCTTACTTGCCAGCGTAGCCATCCGAGGTTACTATGCGCGCCCCTGACCGGAATGGTCGCAGTTTTGGTCAGGTTCATGCTTGAAAAATATCAAGTAAAATCAATCAGATAACGGAGCTCAGTCATGGCTGACAAATTCGATCTGGTTGCGGAAATCCGAGAAGACTCAGGGAAAGGTGCGAGCCGCCGCCTGCGTCGAGAGGATAAAGTTCCCGCAATCATCTATGGCGCCGGCCGCCCGCCGCGCGCGCTTGTGTTTGACCACAACAAAGTAATGAAACAGCTCGAAAACGAGTCGTTCTATTCCAGTGTCCTGAATATCAAGGTTGGCAAAAAGAGCCAGGCCGCGATCGTTAAGGATCTGCAGCGCCACCCATCGCTTCCCCGCGTAATGCATATTGACCTGCAACGAATCGTCGAAGACGAGGTGATTCGCATGAACGTGCCGATTCACTTTCTCGGCGAAAACATTGCTGTCGGCGTTAAAGAAGGTGGCGGCAAGGTCCAGCGTATGCGCACGGATGTCGAGGTTGTGTGTCTCCCGAGAGATCTTCCCGAGTACCTTGAGCTTGACATATCAGCGCTGGAACTCGATGGGATGATGTACTTATCGGACATCGTACTGCCGGAAGGTGTTGAGATTCCCGAGCTGGCGCACGAAGTCGAACAGACTCAACCGATTGTGTCGATCCACATCATTAAGGAAGTGGTTCTCGAAGACGAGGAAGAGGCCGTCGAAGGCGAAGCAGGCGAAGGCGAAGCACGCGAAGTTGCCGAAGGCGATGCTGCGACCGGATCTGGCGAGGGCGAGTCCAGCGACGACTAGCAATTGGCCTTATGTCAGCGAAAAGACCGCCAAGAGGCGGTCTTTTTGTATGTCGATACCAAACCTCGTCTAAAATGGAACGACTATGAGCCACCTCAATATCATTGTCGGCCTCGGTAACCCCGAGGACAAATACGAACGCACGCTGCACAACGCGGGCTTTTGGTTCGTCGATGCTGTTGCTAGAAAGTACGGCGGCCAGTTTCGCTACGAGAAAAAATTCGATGCCGAATGCTGTCGCATCAACATTCAGGGCGAGGAGGTCTGGCTCGTGAAGCCGCAAAGTTATATGAATCTGAGCGGCGGGCCGGTACGAGGCGTGATGGACTACTACCGGCTCAAACCCGGCGGCTTGCTGGTAGCTCACGATGAAATTGACCTGCCACCTGGCACGGTGCGACTCAAGAAAGGTGGCGGTCACGGCGGGCATAACGGAATTCGTGATGTCATTAAGCACTGTGGTGCCGATTTCATGCGCTTGCGACTGGGTGTTGGCCATCCTGGTGAGAAAACGAGGGTGACAGGTTATGTACTCAAGCGCGGGTCAGCGGACGTCGAGCGTGCTGTCGAAGACAATATCGATGAGGCCATCGCTGTCTTGCCGCTGTTGATGGACGATGGTCTGAATGCAGCAACGAAGGCGTTACATACAAAGGAAGAATAAGTGGCTATAAAATGCGGCATCGTTGGCCTGCCTAATGTTGGCAAGTCGACCCTCTTTAACGCGCTGACGGCAGCCGAGATCCCGGCCGAAAATTATCCGTTTTGCACGATCGAACCGAATGTTGGTGTGGTGCCTGTACCAGACCCACGCCTTGGTGTGCTCGAACGCATCGTAAGCCCGCAAAAGACCATTCCGACGACGATGGAATTTGTCGATATTGCCGGGCTTGTCGCAGGTGCCTCCAAAGGGGAAGGTCTCGGCAATAAGTTTCTTGCCAATATTCGTGAAACCAACGCTGTAGCGCATGTTGTCCGCTGTTTCGAAAACGACGATGTGACACACGTGTCAGGAACCATTGATCCAATCGACGACATTGAGACGATTAACACTGAATTGGCGCTGGCCGACCTCGAATCGGTGGAAAAGCAGCTGTACAAAGCCGAGAAAAATGCCAAGACAGGCCAAAAGGAAGCGCTGTACGTTCGCGACACGATGAAAAAGGTCAAAGAGCACCTCGACGAGGGATCACCTGTTCGTTCGCTGGAACTGGATGAGAACGAGAAGGCTTTAATACGTGACCTTAATTTGATAACGGCCAAACCGGTTATGTACATCGCGAATGTCGATGAAAACGGCTTTGAGAATAACCCTCACCTCGACGCCGTCTCCAAATATGCAAAAGACGAAGGCTCGGAATATGTTGCGATCTGTGCCGCAATTGAGGCAGAGATCGCTGTCCTCGACGATGATGACAAAGCTGTATTTCTCGAGGATCTCGGCTTTGAAGAGCCCGGGCTCGATCGCGTTATTCGTTGCGGCTATACGTTGCTCGGGTTACAGACTTACTTCACGGCAGGCCCGAAGGAAGTACGCGCCTGGACGACGAAGGTCGGTGCGACTGCGCCTGAAGCCGCCGGCGAAATTCATACTGACTTCCAAAAGGGCTTTATTCGCGCCGAAGTGATCGGATACGACGACTTTGTTGCCGGTAACGGCGAGCACGGTGCGAAAGAGGCGGGACGATTACGTCTGGAAGGCAAGGAGTACATCGTCCAGGAAGGCGATGTCATGCACTTTCGGTTTAACGTCTAGCCGCCAGTTCAGTGCCAGGCCCGCTGGCTCGATTCAACCTTGTATAAAATATAGTCTCGTAGCTGCTTCGCTGTCTCATGTGCGATATACGGAATGCGCACACTCCCTGATGCCATGTATAGGCGCAGGCTGGCAAGATCCTTGCGGCGTTGGTAGCGCGATTGTGAAATGGTGATGCGTTGTACTTTGCGAAACAGCAAGCCAACGGTTCGGTACCCCAACAGCCCGGAACGACGAATAATTTCATTGTCGTCGTGCAGGTATCCAGCTCGCTTCCAGTTGCGCCACGAGAGCAGCGCGACCAGTGGCAGCCAGAGCAGCGCGATCAGTCCTGTGATGCCGAATGCGGCTACGAGTAAAGTGGTCAACGCGACGGCAGGTAGCAGCCCAACAAACAAAATGCGTGAGCGCATGTAGTAGGGCGAAACTGCATGAAACAGGTCGGCTGTTGGATCTTGCGTCAACCGGCCAGATTCTGACGCAAGTAGCAGTGGGCGCAGGGTGTCAGCAAGTTCGGCAGTAACGACGGGAACAGTGAACATCTTCTGGCTGCGTTGTTTGCGACCACTGATCGCCTGCCTAAGGGTCATCCGGAAGCATCCGAGCCAGCTCTGAACGACGCCTTGCTGCAAACGGATAGTCTGAATTTTTTCGATATCCATTGAGTGTTCGTGGCGCGTAATCAAACCGCCACGCGACCGCAACGTTCGGCCATCAAGGAACAATTCGAAATTGTGGTAACGCAGGAACGCAGCCGCTATCGAAACCATTGATAGCAGCAATACCACCACGAGTAAGAGAGCTGCTACAAGCAAGGCTCCCGTCCCCACATCGACCTGAAACGATTCGAGGTTCGCGGACTGCAAAGCGTTCTTGACTACCTGTTCAACCTGATCGCCTGCTTGCTCCATCAACGGCCCGATGAACGCAAAAACTATCAATGCACGTCGATCGGCGAGGCCGATGCGTATCATGTCGCGCCAGTCGAGCCTGAGCAGGGCCTGATTTACGTTCGCAGCCGGTTCGTCCTCTGCCCGATTTGTTTTGCGACCACCAATCTTCTCGCGCAGCTCATCCGCGAATTTTCGGGTTACGGCCGGCAGGTTGCCTTCGTTTCCAGATGATCCGGCCGTGTCGAATGAAACGGTTACGAGACCCAGCGCCCGATAAACCGGGTTCTGCTGTGTGTTGACACCCTGTATACGATCGAATTTGATATCGAGCTGTTTCTTTTTGATTACGCCCGAACGAATAAGAATGGAGTCGTCGCGAATCTGGTAGCGGAAAAACAGCCAGCTCAACACCGAACCGGTCACAAGGGCGATCGCCACCGCACTGCCACCAAGTATCAATTTGCTGACAAGGTCTCCCTGATAGGCGAAGAGAAGAGCGAACAAAGGCGCAAAGGATTGCCAGGCATTCTTCGTCACCATGCGAATGATCCTGCCGAAGAAGAACAGGATTGCTAACGGCGAGGTACGGGTCCAGGTGCCGATATCAGGAGATTTCAATACTGGCCCCGGCTTTCTCGAGAATAAAAACTCGTAGCTGTTCGGCGATGGTCGCACCGAGCCCGTCGATCTTCAGGTCTCCACCCGAGCCGCCGGCCGTAAATAGTTGCAGGGTCGCAAGGTCGAATTTTCGATCGAAGGGTGTGCTACTCGTCTCGACGTGCTGGATACGATTGAACGGGATAGCCGTCACTGAGCGCCATACCACCCCCTTTCGGAAGAGGATGTCTTTGTCACGCAAAACGTAGCCACGTTTCGGCAGTGAAATCCCCGGCCATGTGAGCAAGAGCGCTGCGAACGCGACCCAGCACCCGAATAGTATTGCGACGGCCAGAAGGGGAAGGTTCGCTACGACGGTAACGATCACAAGCGGCACTACGATAGCGAGAATGCCGATGGAATTCTGCAATTGCCGTAATCGCTTGAATGCCGGATCCAATGCCTGCCACTGGACATTGTCAGTACCTGGTAGATCAGCAGGCTCTATTTCGGGATTCTGGAACATCGTTGCTCCGCTCAGGACGATGGCGCATTATACGGCACCCATGAGAACTCTGACCCTGCTAATCCTCGTCTTCAGCCCGTTGGCGTCCGTTGTCGCTTATGCTGAACTGGCACCATCGGCCATTACGCAGGTAGTGTTGTTAGGTACCGGCACGCCGAACGCGGATCCGCTTCGTTCGGGACCTGCTGTCGCAATCGTGGTCAATGACACACCGTACCTTGTCGATTTTGGTCCGGGCGTTGTGCGTCAGGCAGCCGCTATGTCGCCGAGTTACGGCGGCGCGATCCCGGGGCTTGAGGTCGACAGGCTCGAACACGCTTTTCTGACGCACCTTCACTCAGACCATACGACCGGACTTCCTGATCTGATTTTGACGCCTTGGGTACTTGAGCGCGATCGTCCTCTCGAGCTATACGGCCCGGAAGGAACCGAGGAGATGGCGCAGCATGTTCTCGAGGCTTATGACGCCGACATCAAGTATCGTATTTACGGCCTGGAGCCGGCAAACAATCAAGGTTGGCGCGTCAATGCACACACGGTTAGTGAAGGAACCATTTTCGAGGACGAAAACGTCAAAGTGGAGGCATTTCGTGTACGTCATGGAACCTGGCCGAACGCGTTTGGCTACCGATTTACAACACCTGATCGGGTTATCGTCATTTCGGGGGATGCGGCACCTGATGAAACAATGGAAGAGTACGCAAAAGATGCGGATATTCTGATTCACGAGGTGTATTCAGTAGAAGGATTTCAGCGCCGGGATCCCTACTGGCAGAAATACCACAGCAGCAACCACACCTCGAGTCACGAGCTCGGCGAGCTTGCGAGCAGGGCCCAGCCCAAGCTGCTGGTGCTCTACCACATACTATTCTGGGGCGCGTCAGAGGAAACTGTACTCAAAGAGGTTCGGGAGAAGTACTCAGGAGCGGTAGTCCTCGGCAGCGATTTAGACGTTTTTTGAGCTCTCCTTGACACCGAGGCACCCTGTCAGGACAATTTGCGCCCCCTGCCGGTCTGCATGGCCGAAGGACTCAAGGTGATGTAGCTCAGATGGTCAGAGCGGCGGACTCATAACCCGCAGGTCGGTGGTTCAATTCCACCCATCACCACCAACAAACAAGAAAACGCCCCCTTGTGGGGCGTTTTTTGTTTGTGCTGATGCGGGGAAGCGGAACCACCGCAGGTGGTTCACAAAATGCGCCAGCATTTTGGACGCCAAAGGCGCCCCGAAGGGGCGAGAATCGGCAAGAGCCGATTCGAGTCAATTCCACCCATTACTACCAAACAAAAAGCAGGGTGTGGTGGGCGATACCGGTCTCGAACCAGTGACCTCTGCAATGTGAATGCAGCGCTCTCCCAACTGAGCTAATCGCCCACAAGTACCAGTATACTCCGGCGCAGCGATTCTTAAACAATGCGCAAGAGTCGGTATCACTCGTTCCAACTAAACACATCCTCGAGGCCAACACCGAAGTGCCGTGCAATCCGGAACGCACTTTCGAGCGAAGGTGAATAACGACCTTGTTCGATGGCGATGACCGTTTGACGAGTAACGCCGATAGCATCGCCAAGCTCAGCCTGCGTCATGGAACCATGTTGCTCCCGTAGCTCTCGCACGCGGTTGCTAATTGGAGGTCGGTTAGCCATCGTCTAAATGGAGCAGCGGTATAGGAAAATTCGGATCCCGTATTCCGCAAGCTGACTGATAATCAGGCTAATGAAAACGCCGTAGAAAAGAACTGTGCCGCTACCGGAAAGGAGATAAATACCGAGCGATGTCACCGCACCTATTCCAAACACATTGCCTGAAACATGACCCGCTCTATGAAAAATTTCTCTCTCTCGTTCGTCAAGCGGCTCGCTGGCGTCCTTCGGCGAAAATACCGCAATAGCAACGTGGCCAAGAATGGCAGCGACGACCAAGATTACGGTAAAAGCGGCAACGACCGGCGCGGTGGGCGGTGCTAACTGGCTAATACCTTCTGACATCGCAGCTACAACCCCAAAATAGAACACACTCCCCAACAAAAGTGCGAGTGACATGACCCAGGCGGATTTCTCTTGGAACGGCATTTTTCTAACTCCGAAATGTCAAAGATTATTAACATCAGAGAATAAGGGCAATTCTGAGTGATGTCAAATATTTTTTACATAGCAAATGTTTGCTGAACAAATAGTGGAGTCGGCTGTCAAAATTGGAAATGAAAATGGCAATCAGCATCTTTGTCTTGAGCATATTAGGCGCTTGCGCGCCTGCGACACCTCTTGAGGAACTGGAGCAACAGGCACTGGTTACCGGTGATTGGTCGGCCGTCGAACTTCGGGAGAAAGTCAGGCGAACGCAGATGGGAGAAGACCTTCCGAAATGTCCGCAAGATGAGCTCCGCGTCTGTATTGACGAAGGTGCCGTCGAACATTGCATGTGTTACAGGAAATACTAGTTACGCCTGTCTCTTGTAACGCAGTTTTGTCGGCTCTTGCGAAACCAACATGGCAGCAGAGTGCCGCGATTGCCGCAACGGAAAGACGCTATCGCCATTAATGGCCTGAAACTAGGCGTCATCGCAGAGCAACAACGCAATTGACAAAGCAAGTAGCGATGTTGCAGGTCGTTTGTAATCGGACGTCGAAAACGCCAACCGCCACTCGCCGAGTGACGGCAAACTAAAGTTACACTCAGTATCGGTGCCGTTAACAAGAACCGCTACCGACGCTTCCCCATCTGTACCAGAGCTGGAAATCAACATGCAGAATGCCCTGCCGTTCTCCCAGGCTTCGTCAGTCTTGGGCTTGCCGTCCGGTGTCAGCCAGCTGATTTCCAAAATGCCCATGTCGGTCTCGAGGCGTCCATGCAGGTATTGTTCCAGTCTCAGAAGCGGCGTCTGCTTGCGTAGCTCTATGAGTTTCCGAACTTGCGAAGCGAAGTCCGGATCCTGTTCCAGGCCTGACCAGTCAAGCCAGCCGATGTCATTGTCTTGCGCATACGCATTGTTATTACCCTGTTGTGAATGTCCAAATTCATCACCGGCCAGCAGCATGGGCGTTCCCTGAGACAACAATAGCGTTGCCATCATATTGAGGCGTTGTTGCCGCCGCAGTTCGACGATCGCCTGATCGCTGGAAGGCCCTTCCACTCCGTAGTTACGACTATAGTTATGAGAATGACCATCTCGGCTGTTCTCGCCGTTCGCGTCATTGTGTTTTTGCTCGTAGCTGACAACGTCGGCTAGCGTGAAGCCGTCGTGGCTGGCGATGAAATTGAGGCTGGTAAACGGCGATCGACCATTATGCTCAAATACTTCGGACGAACCGTGCAAACGTCGTGCAAGCCCGCCACTGGAATCGTCGTCACCACGCCAGAAACGTCGCACGTCGTCGCGATACAGATCGTTCCATTCGGCCCAGCGCCGAGGAAACTGCCCAAGTTGGTATCCACCCGGGCCAGGATCCCAGGGCTCCGCGATGAGCTTCGCATCGAGCAATTGTGCGTCGTTCGAAATGGCCGCGAGTAAATCATGGTTCGGAGAAAAACCACGATCGTGACGGCCAAGTACCGGCGCGAGATCGAAGCGGAAACCGTCCACACCCATGTCACGGTGCCAGTAGCGGAGGCTATCCAGAATTAGTTGCTGTACGCGAGGGTGGTCAGTATTGAGTGTATTGCCGCAACCGGTATCGTTTACGTATACATCTGCACGATCAGGCTCTGTGCGGTAATAGGCAAGGTTGTCGAGACCGCGAAAAGACAGCGAAGGGCCGCGCCCGTCGCTCTCGGCCGTGTGGTTGTAGACCACATCCAAAATGACCTCGATCCCGGCTTCGTGAATATCGCGCACCATATCGCGAAACTCCGCGATCGGGTTCGCAATTGCGTAGCGCTGGCTCGGCGCGAAAAACGCCAGCGTGTTGTAGCCCCAGAAGTTTCTGAGGCCATTACTTACAAGGTGGTATTCATCAATGAAATCGTGAACAGGCATCAGCTCAAGAGACGTAACGCCAAGCGCCTTGAGGTATGCAAGTACCTCCTTGTTACGCATGGCGTTAAACGTACCGCGATCTGATGCGTTGATCGCAGGGTGGCGCATCGTATATCCGCGCACGTTTGCCTCGTAAAAAATAGCCTCCGACCACGGTATCTGAGGTCGACTGAATCGGTGGGCCTGACTATCGGCAATAACCATACTCTTAGGTACGAAAGCTGCGCTGTCGTGAGCGTTTTCGTCGTGCACGGCCTCGTTTCGGACGAGCTCACCTTGTATGGCGCGCGCATAGGGATCGATAAGGAGATTGGTCGGGTTGCAGCGAAGGCCCTTTTCGGGCTCGTACGGTCCGTGCACGCGATAGCCATAAAGCTGCCCGGTGCCACAACCTGGCAGGTAGCCATGCCAAACGTCGTCTGTGCCCTTGCTAAGTTGGTGACTCTGCGTCGCATTACCGTTCGCATCGAACAGGCACAACTCGACGCCGTCGGCTACGGACGAAAAAACCGCGAAATTAGTGCCTTCGGTATCGGCCAGACTACCGAGTGGCGTTGGACTACCTGCCTCTATCATTCGCGATTGAGCTTAATTGCGTCGAGTTTCCAGATGTCTTCGTTGTAATCTCGCATCGTGCGGTCAGTCGAAAACCTTCCTGAACACGCCGTGTTCAGGATGCTCATCCTCGTCCAATGATCCTGGTTCCGATACGCTTGCGCCGCCTGCGCCTGGGCGTCAACAAAGCTGCGGAAGTCAGCCGCGGTCATCCAGAGATCCGCGGGCTCACGAATTGACTGCGCTACCGCGTCGAATACTCCGTTTTCGAAAGGATTAAAATGGCCGCTCTCAATAAGGTGCATGACACGCTTGAGATCCTCGTCCGCTTCA
This sequence comes from Gammaproteobacteria bacterium, assembly GCA_024640305.1. Taxonomy (GTDB): domain Bacteria; phylum Pseudomonadota; class Gammaproteobacteria; order Steroidobacterales; family Woeseiaceae; genus UBA1847. The sequence goes on along the minus strand of JAHEFG010000006.1, from coordinate 83,955 downwards.
ATGATCGCCTGTGGGTCATATCGGCCACGACGTTCCCTGATCTCATCAACTGTCAGGCCGAAAAGGAAGAAATTCTCCTCGCCGACCGCTTCACGAATCTCCACGTTTGCACCGTCGAGCGTACCTATAGTGATTGCGCCATTCATCATGAACTTCATGTTGCCGGTTCCGGAGGCTTCCTTACCGGCTGTCGAGATTTGTTCGGATAATTCCGCCGCCGGGCAGATTAATTCCATCGCTGACACGTTGTAGTCGGGATAAAAGATGAGTCGCAGGCGATCCTTCATTGCCGGGTCGGTATTTATGATACGAGCGACATTGTTGATGCATTTAATGACGCCCTTTGCCATTTCGTAGCCCGGCGCGGCCTTGCCGCCGATAATTATTGCGCGCGGCACAATGTCGTCACCGTCACCTCGACGGATACGATCGTAAAGATGAATCGCGTGCAGAAGATTCAGCAGTTGCCGTTTGTACTCATGAATACGCTTCACCTGTACGTCGAACAACATACTGGTTGGAACAGAGAGGCCGGTCTTCTGCTCGATGTCTTGCGCCAGTTGCACTTTGTTGGCGAGTTTTATAGCGCGCCATTCGTCGTGGAAGGCTTCATCATCCACGAACTTCCTGAGCTTACTAAGTTCTGATAAATCCGTTACCCAGCCCGACCCGATCTTGTCCGAAATAAGCTTCGCCAGGGCAGGGTTGCATGCCGCCAACCAGCGCCTCTGAGTGACACCATTCGTCTTGTTGTTGAACTTTTCTGGCCATAACTCGGCGAAATCTCGGAACAGCCCTTCCTTCAGTAATTCTGAATGCAAAGCGGCCACGCCATTGACGGAGAAGCTGCCTGCAATCGCAAGGTAGGACATTCGAATCATCGGTTCGTGGCCTTCCTGGATAAGCGACATACGCTGTATACGATCGTTGTCGCCCGGCCAACGGCGGCCGATCTCAGTGATGAAGCGAGCATTGATCTCATAAATGATATCGAGAAGGCGTGGCAATAGCCGGCGGAACATCGCAACAGGCCACATCTCCAGCGCCTCAGGAAGCAGTGTGTGGTTGGTGTAAGCCATGGTATTGCTTGTGATTTTCCATGCTTCGTCCCACTCGAGACCAAACTCGTCGAGAAGAAGTCGCATGAGTTCGGGGACTGCAATCGCGGGATGCGTGTCGTTCAGCTGCATGCAGTTCTTCTCGGCAAACAGCCTGACGTCGTTTCCGTGATGGTAGGTGAAATAGCGCAGCGCATCCTGAAGGCTGGCAGATGCAAGGAAGTATTGCTGTCTCAGGCGCAGCTCGTGACCACCCTCGGTGGCAGTGTTCGGGTATAGAACCATCGTTATGTTTTCGGCGAGGTTCTTGGACGCTACTGCATCCGTGTAACTACCAGCGTTAAACTCGTCAAGGTCGAATTCGTCGGTTGCCTCTGCCGACCAAAGTCGCAATGTGTTGACGATGCCATTCTTGTATCCGGGGATAGGCACGTCGTATGGAATCGCGAGGACATCCTGAGTATCAGTCCACCGATGATGCTTAATACCCTTTGCGTCTTTGAAAACTGACGTGTGGCCGCCGAATTTTATAGTCTGTTTGAACTCAATCCTCTCGATCTCCCAGGGAAAGCCTTCACGCAACCACGAATCCGGTTCCTCGTGCTGGTATCCATTTTCTATGCGTTGGCGAAACATGCCGTATTGATAGCGGATACCGTAGCCAATCACGGGCAACGCAAGTGTCGCGCAACTGTCGAGGAAGCATGCAGCCAGGCGGCCTAGCCCGCCGTTGCCCAAACCGGCGTCATGCTCGCGATCGTAAACGTCCTCCAGATCGAGGCCAATGCGCTGCAGGGCTTCGGAGGTCTCATGTTCAATACCGAGATTCAAAAGAGCGTTTCGCAACAAGCGGCCCATGAGGAACTCAAGCGAAAGGTAACTTACGCGACGATTATCTTCGCGTTCGATGGCTTTGTGTGTGCTGCCCCAGCGCTCCATGATTCGATCGCGCGCTGCGTAGACAACTGCCTGATAGAGAAAAGGCGACTTCGTACGCACAGTGCGTCTGCCGAGCATACGCCCGAAGTAGTGTGTGAAGTCTTTGAGAATGGCGTCAGAAGTCATCGGCAGGTCAGGTGCCTGTAATAACTCGAGTTCACCAACTCCCACTGTTTCGTCAGATCGTGCAGACATTCATCGGGCTCCGTCAGGGTTTCTGATTATTCAGGTAATAGTATGAGTGTGGCAAGCGGTGGCAGCGTAAGGCATGCCGAAAACGGTTTGCCATAATGTTCCTGCTCGCTGGGCGTGATAACACCATTGCCAATTCCACTGCCGCCGTATTTCTCCGCGTCAGTGTTTATGATTTCTTTAAGAGGGTTTCTCTCGGGGACACCGATTCGGTAATCGTGGCGAGTGACGGGTGTAAAGTTCGAAATACAAATTACGTGCCCGCCAGACCTGTCGCGGCGAATCCACGACAAAACGCTGTTGTTGCGATCATCCCAGTCTATCCACTCGAAACCTTCGCTCGAAAAGTCGATTTCATGGAGCGCCGGGGTTCGCACGTATACGTGATTCAAATCTCGAACCAGGCTCTGCACGCCGCTGTGGTTTTTATACTCCAACAGATGCCAGTCCAGTGATCGATCGTGACTCCATTCCTGGCCTTGTGCGATTTCGCCGCCCATGAACATCAGTTTCTTGCCCGGGTGGGCGTACATGTTGGCGTAGTAGGCGCGAAGGTTTGCGAACCGCTGCCACTCATCACCGGGCATTCGCCCTAGCAGGGAGCGCTTGCCATGCACAACCTCGTCGTGTGACAGTGGCAGGACAAAATTCTCATTGAATGCGTAGACGAGCCCGAAGGTCATCTTGTCATGGTGGTGTTTGCGATGAATAGTCTCTTCGCACATATACGACAATGTGTCGTTCATCCAGCCCATGTTCCATTTGTAAGTGAACCCCAGACCACCCATGTCAACCGGGCGCGATACCCCGGGCCAGGCAGTAGATTCCTCTGCAAACGAAGTCGCCCCATGAGCGTGTACCTCCGCATTGAGCTTGCGTAAGAACGCGACAGCTTCGAGATTTTCATTGCCACCGTGTTCGTTCGGAACCCACTCATCCGCTTCCCGCGAGTAGTCCAGGTAGAGCATAGATGCAACCGCGTCGACACGAATGCCGTCGATGTGAAATTCATCAATCCAGTAAAGCGCGCTGCCGATAAGATAGTTGACCACTTCTCGACGACCGAAGTTGAATATCAGCGTGCCCCAGTCCGCGTGTTCGCCTTTGCGAGGATCCTCATGCTCATAAAGAGCGGTACCGTCAAATTGTCGCAAGCCATGTTCATCTTTCGGAAAGTGTGCCGGAACCCAATCGATGATGATTGCTATGCCGGCGTTGTGACATCGGTCGATTAAGTAACGAAAGTCGTCAGGACTACCGAAACGCTGCGTCGGGGCGAACATGCCAATGGGCTGGTAACCCCAGGAGCCATCGAACGGATGTTCCGAAATCGGCAACAGCTCTATGTGTGTGAAGCCCATATCCGAAACATAGTCGACGAGTTCATCTGCGAGCTCCCGATACGTAAGATAACGATTGCCCTCATCAGCCTTTCGTCGCCATGAGCCGAGGTGAACTTCGTAAATACTGACTGGCTTGTCGAGATCTGGAACGACACTGCGCCTGCCGATCCAGTCGGTGTCTTTCCAACGATAGTCGCTCTCGTAAACGATGGAGGCATTGCCGGGTGGGGGCTCATGATAATTGCCGTAAGGATCCGTTTTTAACGGTAGCAGTTTGCCGTGTTTGTCGAGCATTTCGAACTTGTAGCGTGCGCCGCCGCAAACGCCGGGAAGGAAAATTTCCCAAATGCCGTTGGCCGGATGAAGTCGCATAATATGACGGCGACCGTCCCAGTCATTGAAGTCGCCGACGACACTCACGCGCGACGCGTTGGGCGCCCAGACAGCAAAGCGTGTTCCCCGAGCTCCGAGAAGCGAAATGACCTGCGCGCCAAGTTTGTTGTAGATCTGTTGGTCCGAGCCTTCGCCAAGCAGATACAGGTCGATGTCGCCGAGCGATTGCGGATACTGATAAGCGTCTTCAATGTCTGCAATTTGACCGTCGTGTGAGGTAACCCGGAGTCTGTAGCGGCGTTTTCTTGGCGGCATGGCTGCTACGAATAGTCCGTGGGAGTGCACCTTTCGCATGTCGGCAAGGTGATTGCCTTCAACATCGATAAGGTCAACCCGCTTTGCCTGCGGTTGGAAGGTCCGCACGACGCGCAACTTCCCGGCCCTGTGGATGCCCAGCAGAGCGAACGGGTCGCGATGGCGGCCCTCGGCGAGGGCGGCGAAGGCTTCGGCATTGCGCCTGACGTCGGTATCAATGCTCATAAAGATTCTCTGCCGTTTGTCGAGCCGCCTCATTCCAGCTAAAGCGCTCGGACGCTGCGCGAATACAGATGCTTTGCCAGCGGTCATGATCGTTAGCTTTGAGGTTTAGTGCCGACCGGACTGTTTCAATAAAGTGGGTGGCCTGTTCGTGTGAAGTATTTCCTTCGAATACGAATCCAGAGCGCTTGTGCTCAACGGTGTCCTTGAGACCGCCAACCCCATGTACAACGCAAGGTTGTGCAAATCGCATGGCGAGCATTTGACTGATACCGCAGGGTTCGAAACTCGACGGCATCAGGAACAGGTCACCGGCGTGATAGATTGGATCTGCAAGCGTTGTGGAAAAGCCGCAGAGGAACAGGAAATTATCGGCGTATTCGGCGATCTCGACCATACGCTGCTCGTACTCAGGTTCGCCACTGCCGAGCAGGATAAAAACGCCATCTTTGCCAACGACGTCAAGAACGTGTTCGATTGCGGCGCGTCCATCGGGCATTTCTTCAAAAAACAGGGCGGCTTTTTGTCGCACGAGTCGGCCGACGCTTGTCAGGAGGTTTTTCGGCCGTCGTTTCGGAAGCGATGCCAATTTTCGTTTGGCCAGAGCATGCATACGCGATGACGGGTTCGCTGCCAGCCACGTGTCCACCTGCTCCGTTGCCATGCTGAGCAGTCGTTGCCATCCTGGCCGACGACCGACGGGCTGTCGATAGTCACAACCATTGAGGATTCCGATCAGACGATTGTCCTGGCTGGCAGTATCGAGTTCCTTTTCCAAACCTTCTCCACCAATAAAGCCCTGCTCGTAGTTACTCGGTCGACAAACCTCGGTTGCATAGGTCGGAGATACGGTACTGATAATGTCCGCGAGGCGAATCGCCGCAGCCATAGGATTGAAGCATTCTGCAATATGTGGATCGCGAATCGCTGAGTAGGTATAGCGCAGATCAGGGAACCAGGACTCGAGCGAGGACTCGTCGCCGGAAATAGGGCGAATTCCCTGGTAAGAAAGATTGTGAATGGTGAATACCGTGCGTATGCCGCGCAGGTGCTCGAAACAATCGGCAAAGCTACGCAATACGCAATAGAAGGCGGCGTGCCAGTCGTGCAGATGCACGATGTCTGGCAATTCTTTTTGCTGATCAATCCAGGCGGCGGCCGCAGCGCAGAAAAAAGCGAATTTACTGGCGTCGCTGGCGTACGGTCGATCGGGATAGTCATCGCTGTAAATTACCCCGGGGCCGGCGGGTGAGAAGAACGGGTGTTCAAACGCAATGTTGCGCACGCTATCTTCGCTGCCCGGAATCTCAAACACCTGCAGTGTCTGTGTCTTGCCACGAAATTCAGCTGCAATCGTCCCGACCTGCTGCGCACCGGGCAGTCGATGAAACATGCCATAAGCTGGCGTAAGGACGGTGGCCTTCCACCCGATACTCGACAGGGCGTCAGGCAGGTCGCGCACGACGTCGCCTACGCCGCCGACTTTTCCTCCTGGCAGCGAGCCGTTTTCCGCGGCAATAAATATGACGTGCTTTGTTCCGATATCAGCTGACCTGCGTTAGCGCGTGAAATGTAACTGTTGACCCAGCATGTCGGGCGTTACAAGTGTCAGCCCACTTTCGGTCACGCGGAAACCACGTTCGCGATCTGCATCGTGATCTTCGCCGATTACCGTGCCATCCGGAATTTCTGCGCCGCGATCGACAATTGCGCGAGTAATGCGGCAGTGGCGCCCGACGGTTACGTCCGGCAGAACAACACTTTGATCGATGCTGCTGTATGACTTGACTGCAGAGCGCGAGAACATCAATGAATTTGTTACTTTCGCGCCAGAAATCAGGCAGCCACCGGATACCATGGACTGTATGGCGACACCGCGTCGGTCTTCTTCGTTAAATACAAACTTGGCCGGGGGCGACTGAACCTGATGCGTAAAAACGGGCCACTTTTTGTCGTACAGGTTGAGCTGTGGCGATACCGATACCAGCTCCATATTCGCTCCCCAGTAAGCGTCGAGCGTGCCGACATCGCGCCAATAAGCCTGCTCGTCTGTTTCCGGGTCGCGGAAAGCATAGGCATAGACATGGTATTCATCGATGATCGACGGGATTACATTACGACCAAAGTCGTGCTGCGTTCCAGGTGTGTCGGCGTCCTTGATGACCTGTTCGTACAGGAAATCGGTATTGAAAAGGTAATTACCCATCGATGCCAGGCACAGGCCGGGTTTACCCGGAATTGGGTTGGGTTTCTCAGGTTTCTCGTCGAAACCAATAATGCGACCGGTTTCGTCGACGGTCATGACACCGAACTGCCCGGCGGCCTCTTCCAGCGGCACTTCGATACAGCAAATCGTCATGTCGGCTTGTTTCTCAGCATGAGCTGCCAGAAACGGGCCATAGTCCATCTTGTAGATATGGTCACCGGACAGGATCAGCACAAATTTCGGTTCGTGCGTGCGAATTATGTCCAGGTTCTGGTAAATGGCATCTGCAGTACCACGATACCACTCGCCGCCGACGCGTTGTGACGCCGGCAGAATCTCGACGAATTCGCGACTTCCGGCCTGGAACCACGACCAGCCGTGCACGAGATGCTGGATCAGCGAGTGCGCTTTGTACTGAGTCAGCACACCCATACGGCGAATTCCCGAGTTGATGCAGTTGGACAGCGGGAAGTCGATGATTCGGTATTTGCCACCGAAATACAGTCCAGGTTTCGCTCGCCAGTTCGTTAGTTCGTAGAGTCGCGAGCCGCGCCCGCCCGCAAGCACCAAAGCAAGTGTTTCCCGCGTTAGTCGGCTGATAAATCGCGGATCGTCCGAGTAGTTTTGTGCGGCCATGTTTCGTATTCCCGAGGTCAGACTGTGACGCTTCAAGTCTGCCAGACTCACGGCCCGAGCGGGCATCATTTTCGGAAAAACTGCTTAGGTTTCAGTTTTGTAGTATGCGATCGGATTCGCTGACCAGCGCGGCAACCTGCGCCCGGACACCGTTAGTCAATTGCTCATCTCTGACCCGCCACCGCCAGTTGTTGCTGGACGTGCCGGGTATATTCATCCGCGCCTCGGATCCGAGGCCCAGATAATCCTGCATCGGTGCGATCGCCAATCGGGCATCCGTCGAAAATGCCGCCCTGATCAGGTCAGAATGTATGGTCTCAGCCGTGCCGTCGGTGATCCGCAGAACCGCTTGTTGAGTTTGTCTGATTTCGATATCGCTGCGAATATCGTCGGGGCTGCCGCGGAACCAGCCTACGGTCGTATCGTTGTCATGCGTTCCCGTATAGCAGACTCTACTCTCAGTGACATTGAGCAGATCGAAGTCCTCATCCGCCACGTCAAATTGCAGCACAACCATCCCGGGCATCTGGTGGCGATCGCGGAGTTCATCGACAGCAGGTGTAATGACGCCCAGATCCTCGGCGACAATCGGAAGACTGCCCAGCGCTGCTTCCATCGCGTCGAAAATTGCATCGCCAGGCCCTGGTTCCCAAGTGCCTGTGCGCGCGGTTTCCGATTCAGCCGGAACAGACCAGTACGATTCAAAGCCGCGGAAATGGTCGATACGAACAATATCGTTAAGGTCGGCTGACGCCTGCAAGCGCTCAATCCACCAGCGGTAGCCATCGGCGGCGTGCTTATCCCAGGCATACAAAGGGTTGCCCCACAATTGACCGTCTGCGCTGAAGTAGTCTGGTGGAACGCCGGCAACATGATCGGGGTTGCCATCGCGATCGATGCATAATATTTCCCTGTTGGCCCACGCATCCGAGCTGTCGAGCGCGATGTAGATCGGCATGTCACCGAAAAGCCGTACGCCGCGTTCATTGGCATAGCTGCGCAAGCTCTGCCACTGGTGGTAAAACAGAAATTGAAGAACCTTGACGTCGGCTATTTCAGTATCGACCGTCAATTCAAGCTCTCGCAACGCTTGCGGATCTCGATGCACATATTTGGGCTCCCACTCGGGCCAGGGCCTCTCGTCGTGTTGCGTCTTGAGGATCCGAAACAGCGCATAGTCATGCAGCCAGAGCCTGTCGTTTTTCTCAACAAACTCGTCACAGGCCTGTTTTAGCTCGGGACTGGCTCTTTCCTCGAAGCGGCCTGCGGCCAATCGCAGCACGCGGTCTTTGATGGGAATCAGTGCGCCATAGTCGACGAAATCACTCGGTAACGTCGTCAGTTCCGACACTTCTTCCGTGGTCAGGAAACCCAGGGAAATCAATTCGGCGATGTCGATCAGGAGCTCATTCCCTGCAAACGTAGATAACGACTGGTAGGGGGAGTCGCCGTAGCCTGTCGGGCCGGTCGGCAGAAACTGCCAGACGCCAAGTTGCATGCCCCTCATCGTGTCGACGAACTGCCGCGCATGTCCGCCGATTTCGCCGATGCCATAGGGTCCCGGCAGGGACGTCAAGTGCAGGCAAACGCCGGCTTGCCTGCCAGGTGGCAAAACCTCTTGTTCAGTTTTATTGTTCATTGGCTGTTTCTTGTAACGCGTCTTTACTACGCCGCAATCTTTCGACGGCCGTGCTGCCCATGGCCAGGGCGAGCGCGACCTGCAGGGCGTCAAGCAATGCCAGGTGTGCCAACCGCGAACTCATCGGTGTATAGACGCTGGAATCTTCAAGCACCGGGCACCCGAACATGATACTGCACACAGCTGCAAGCGGGGACGCGGGGTCCGTCAAAGCGATGACGGTCGCGCCGTTATCGCGCGCTATTTCAGACGCACGAATTAATTCCGGCCAGCGCCCGGTATGCGACGTAATCACCAACACATCCTGCATGTTTGTGATCGCCGCAAACTGCAAAATGCTCGGCGGGTCAGTCAGCGTGGCGCAAGGTATGCCCAGGCGGAAGAACTTATGACAGGCGTCGTTCGCAACGTGACCGGAGGCGCCGAGTCCGGCGAAAGCGAGCTGTCGCGCTGGCACCATCGCTGTTACAGCGTCTTCTACTGGCATTGATGACAGCTGCGAGCGCATGTCGATAAGCGATCGAATAGACGCGTCCAGTACCTTTGTGGTCGCATCCGACGCGGTATCGTCCGAACTGACATTTGTGTGTACATTGCTGCCGGGCCGACTCAGGGTTTCTGTCAATCGGATCGTGAAATCCCGGAAGCCGCCGAGGCCGACATGCCGGCAAAATCGAATGACCGTCGGCTCGCTGATTCCACATTGCTTCGCGACTTCTGCCAATGTTGCCCTGGCTGCTTGCTTCGGGTGCTCGAGTACCCAGCGCGCGACACGCTGCTCGGCTCGGCTCAATTCGGGAATTTGCTGTTGGATACGCCTTAACATGTAGCAAAAATACAGAAATGGAGCGAGATTTTCCACATATTCTGGAATAACTCCGCAAAAACGTAGTAAACTTTCACAAATCATCAGGATTTTGCTATGGCTCAGCTCGTACCGGTCGACGTTTTCGACCTGATAATTTTCGGCGGCACCGGTGACCTTGCGTTGCGCAAGTTATTGCCGGCGTTGTATCACCGCGATCGTGACGGCCAGATAACCGGCGACAGCCGCATCGTCTCGGTCGGACGCAGCGCACAGTCTCGTGACGATTATCTCGGCCTGGTCGAAAAGGCGCTGCGGGACAATCTCGATAGCGGAGAGTTCGATGCCGATTTCTGGAAGGCATTCAGCAAACGCATAGAGTATGTGGAAGCTGACGCACTGGCCCACGATCAATGGATGGCGCTTAAAGCAGTTCTGAGTGGTAACGAAGATCGCATTCGTGTCGCCTACCTGGCGACGGCACCGAGTCTGTTCGGACCGATTGCAACAGGCCTCAAAGTGAATGGCCTGATAACGGACAATAGCCGCATCGTTCTCGAGAAGCCGCTGGGGCGAGATCTGGCGTCGGCATCGGAAATAAACGACGAGGTTGGTCGATGTTTCGCTGAGAACCAGATCTATCGAATCGATCACTACCTGGGCAAGGAGACCGTCCAGAACCTGCTCGCACTGCGTTTCGCAAACTCACTTTTCGAGCCATTGTGGCGGCGTGGCGCTGTGGATCATGTGCAGATCACGGTTGCCGAGGAGCTCGGCGTTGGTGGCCGCATCGATTTCTATGACCGCGTCGGTGCATTGCGCGACATGGTGCAGAACCATTTACTGCAACTGGTTTGCCTGACTGCAATGGAGGCGCCGTCGAGCCTGCATCATGACGCGGTTCGTGACGAAAAAATCAAGGTGCTTCGTGCACTCAGGCCGATAGACTCTGATGCTGTGCGCGGCGATACGGTTCGTGGCCAATATGCGGCCGGTGCCATCAAAGGTAATACAGTCCCGGGTTACGACGAGGAGCTTGGTGATGCCAAAAGCAGTACCGAAACCTTCGTCGCCCTGAAAGTCCAGATCGACAACTGGCGATGGTCAAATGTGCCGTTCTATCTTCGTACCGGCAAGCGGCTCAAGGGCAAGCACTCTGAAATCATCATTCAATTTCAAGATGTGCCGCACTCAATCTTCCCGGAACAAGAATTCAATGTCATGCCGAATCGATTGACGATCCGATTGCAGCCTGATGAGGGCGTCAAGCTGTCGCTTATGGCCAAAGAACCCGGACCCGGTGGGTTTGATCTACGATCCGTTTCGCTCGACCTCAGTTTCGAGGAAACGTTTGGAATTCGTTATCCCGATGCATATGAGCGCCTACTCATGGAAGTGCTGCGTGGCAACCCGGCGTTGTTTATGCGTCGAGACGAAGTGGATGCCGCCTGGACGTGGATTGACGGAATAATTGCTGGCTGGGAGGAATCTCGGCAGAAGATAGAAACCTACGTCGCCGGATCCTGGGGGCCGACAGCGTCGTCCATGCTTCTGGATCGCGATGGCCGTGCCTGGTACCCGGAACTTTAATCCAGTGAAGAGATCATGATGGAATCGTTTTTCGAAACGCGCGAAGAAGCATCCGTCGCTGCTGCCGGCGCAATTGAAGCCGCGTTGGCGAGTCGCCTGCAGCAGCAGTCAGAGGCATCGCTGGTCGTCAGCGGCGGTACTTCGCCCGTACTGTGTCTTACCGAACTCGCATCGATGCCGGTCGAATGGCAGCGAGTGCATGTACTGCTGAGCGACGAACGATGGGTGCCGCCCAACAGCGATGACAGCAACGAGAAGCTGATACGTGAGTCCCTGTTGCAAGGCGACGCTGCGGCGGCCAGTTTCCTTCCTTTCTACGACGGATCCGTCGCTATCGAGCAACGCTGCGAAGACATTGAGGAGACCATTCGTACTCTTCCGTTTCCATTTGCCTGCTCCCTCATAGGCATGGGCGAGGATGGTCATTTCGCATCATTGTTCCCGGATGCGGAAAACCTCAGGCAGGGGCTAGACACAGACAGCGGACAACTGTGTTTGCCGGTCAATACGGCAGCAAGCCCACATCCGCGTATCAGTCTGACGCTGGCGGCATTGTCACGAAGTGATGTCGTCGTTCTGCTCTTCTTCGGCGCAGCAAAACGTGAGGTGTATGAGCAAGCAAAGGCAGATTCGAACGGCTATCCGGTTTCCCGATTGCTATTGCAGAAACGTGCGCCAGTACATGTGTACTGGGCACCTTAGAGAGAACTCGTTATGAACTCAGCAATTGAGCGCGTCACGAAACGAATTACGAAGCGAAGCGTACGCTCGCGCGGGGAGTACCTGGCACGAGTCAGCGCTGCAGCGAGCAAGAGCCCGTCCCGCAGTTCACTGTCGTGCAGCAACCTGGCCCACGGCATGGCGGCATCTGCTCGAGCCGAAAAAGACGCTTTGGCCGGTACGACGTTGCCAAACATTGGCATTGTATCCGCGTACAACGACATGCTGAGCGCACATCAGCCCTTTGAGCATTATCCGGCCCTTATCAAAAAGGTCGCGGCGGCCGAAGGCGCGGTCGCCCAATTCGCGGGTGGTGTTCCTGCGATGTGCGACGGCGTAACACAGGGCCAGGACGGCATGGACCTGTCGCTTTTCAGTCGCGACGTCATCGCAATGTCGACCGCGGTCGCCCTGTCGCACGATATGTTTGACGCAGCCTTGTGTCTTGGTATCTGCGACAAAATCGTGCCTGGGTTGCTGATAGGCGCATTATCATTCGGTCACCTGCCGGTCGCCTTTGTACCGGCGGGGCCCATGGTCTCCGGCTTGCCAAACAAGGAAAAAGCGAGGATTCGCGAGGAATTTGCGGCCGGCAAAGTAGGCCGCAGTGAACTACTTGCCGCTGAGTCGGCGTCGTATCACGGACCCGGCACCTGCACTTTCTATGGCACCGCCAACAGCAACCAGATGCTGATGGAGTTCATGGGTTTGCAGCTGCCTGGCGGATCGTTCGTAAACCCGGGCACGGAGTTGCGTGAACACCTGACCGCAGAGGCCGTGCGAACAGTACTGGGCAATACCGATCTCGGTGACAACTATGTGCCGGTCGCTCACATCGTGGACGAAAAAGCGATCGTCAACGCTATCGTCGGCCTGCTCGCGACCGGCGGTTCGACGAATCACACATTACATCTCGTCGCGATCGCAGCTGCGGCCGGCATCGTCATTGACTGGAACGACTTTGCCGAATTGTCGGCCGAGGTTCCGCTCCTGGCCCGCGTATATCCAAATGGCATGGCAGATGTTAATCACTTTCACGCGGCGGGTGGGCTCGGCTACACGATTCGCCAGCTACTTGACGCGGGGATGCTTCACGATGACGTGCAGACTATTCTCGGCAGCGGACTGTACAGGTTTTGCCGGGAGCCGATGGTTGAGAACGGTACGCTGGGCTGGCGCGATGCACAGGCGGAGTCGCTCGACAAAGACATACTGCGTCCGGTTAGTGAACCTTTCGATGAAGAAGGCGGGTTACGCGTTGTTGATGGCAACATAGGCAGGGCGATTGTTAAAGTATCCGCCGTTTCCGAGGAACATTATCGGGTCAGTGCGCCGGCGCGAGTATTTCATTCCCAGGCAGCGTTTATCGAAGCATTTAACAATGACGAGCTGGAAATGGACTTCGTCGCGGTCTTGCCATATCAGGGTCCAAGCGCTAACGGCATGCCGGAGTTACACAAGCTGACGCCGTACATCGGAGTCTTGCAGAATCGTGGCTTCAAAGTGGCGTTACTCACGGACGGCCGAATGTCGGGCGCGTCGGGCAAGGTGCTGGCCGCTATCCAGGTAACACCGGAGGCAATCAGCGGCGGCACGATCGGCAAGATCAAAGATGACGACCTGGTAACAGTTGATGCGGTGACCGGCGTCTTGTCGGTGTCGGCCGATGATGATCCGGTGGCTCGGTCTGCAGAGTCACGTGACATTTCCGCAGACCATGTCGGCATGGGCCGCGAGCTATTTGCGGCGTTCCGGAAGCAGGTTAGCGGCGCCGAAACGGGCGCTACAATATTCGGTGGAGAGTGATGAATGCGGCTCGGCGTGGCATGTGAGAGCATAAGACCTCCCATATTCGAGCAGGACGATCGATGGCTGACTCCAGTTTGCTAATCGGTGATATCGGTGGCACCAACGCGCGATTCGCGTTGGCCGACAGGAATTCGCCCGGGTTTTCCGACGCGATGACGCTGCAATGCGCGGACTATGTAACCGCAGACGCCGCTATCAAGGAATACCTTGAGTCAGTCTCCGCGCCGTCACCCGACGTCATTTGCCTTGCGGCAGCCGGCCCTATCGTTGACCAACGTGTGCGTTTCACGAACAACCCCTGGAGCATTGCGGCCGATGAGCTGGCTGAGGACTTTTCGGGTTCCTCCGTGCGGCTGCTCAATGATTTTGAGGCAATCGCCTATTCGATCCCATTTCTCAAGCCCGAAGACTGTCTGCCGATTGGTCTGCCAGAACCCGGGAGCCTCGACCGTGAACATTTCACAGTCGCTATTCTCGGCCCGGGAACCGGCCTGGGGACAGTGGGCCTGAAAAAGCATGGTGATTTGCTGCTCCCGATAACGGGCGAGGGGAGTCACAGCGGCTTCGCGCCGGAATCACAAGTACAGGTCGACATCCTAACAGCGTTGCGCGAACGATTTGATCGTGTGTCGGCCGAACGGCTTGTATCGGGGCCCGGATTGGAAAATATCTACTGGGCGCTTGCTCGCCTGCATGGGGAAAAGCGGCCGCAACTTGCGGCAGCGGATATTTTTGCCAGGACTCTCGACAATAGTGATCCGCGTGCGGTTGAGGCAGTGCAAGTATTCTTTGAAGTCCTGGGGCAGTTCGCAGGTGATCTCGCGCTTACGCTCGGTGCCGAGGATGGGATCTTCGTTGCCGGTGGTATCGCGCGACGTTACCCGGATCTGCTGACCAACAGCCGTTTTCGCTCGGGCTTTGAAAGCAAGGGCCGACATCGGTCGATTGTGGAGCGGATACCGACGCAGTTGATTTTGCACGAGCACCCCGGACTGCTCGGCGCAAGTTATTGCGCTCTGCAAATGTTGCCGAACTAGCTGCTAACTCAGTTTTCGCTTGCCGCAGAGCGAGGCACTGACGTTATGCCGATATCGTGTCGCGGAAACTCGTCTGCATCTATCGTCTCGAGATAGCCATGCCAGGCAGCGTAGCCGATGACGGGGATTATCACGACAAGCCCTACGAATGCAGTCATGAGGCCAATCAACAAACTGGTGATTACCAGGGCAAGCCACAAGGTCATTGCTCTTTTGTTGCGCAGCACGGCATTTACTGACGTGACAACTGCAGTAATGCTGTCGACATCACGATGCATAATCATTGGTAAGGAAAACGCGCTCGCAGAAAATGTCACACTTGCGAACACTGCGCCAACAGCGCTGCCAAATGACAGGTATGGCCACAACTCACGGAATGTCAGGTCGCCGTCGGTCGGTATAAATACAGTGATCATGATGGCTGCGCGAGCCCAGAGAAGAAAAATAATGAGCAAAACGATGGCGAATATCATCTCGTTGCCAAGGTGACGCCGGAACGCAGCCCTCAAACTGCGCATCAGTAATGGTGGTTGACCACGCTCGAGCTGAGCACTGATTGCGTATAGGCCGATGCAGGTAAGAGGTGCGATAAATACGAAGCCGCCCAGCATAGCGAACATTATCCACTGGCTGCCCCGGAACCAGGCGAGCAGGCTGACGATGGCGATCATGACCGCTACGGCCAGGCCATAGAACAAACTTTGTTGAGGCGCCTGCAGTAAGTCTCTGACGCCTAATCTTATCCAGCGAAATGGCGCTAAGGGTGACAGCTTGCGACATGGAGCGACGAATGGCATTTCATCGCGGTTTATTTCGGGATTACTTTCATTGCTCATAATGCCCCCCCCTTTTGTGTACGATAATGGTACATCTTTGATGTGCAGGCAATGGGTGGGGCCTCGCAAACGCGCGGAACCTGGTGCCATTGGATAGTTGCCACGATAGGATTCGACCATGCAATTAATTGGAATGCTGGATTCGCCGTTCGTACGACGCGTGGCTATTACGCTGCAAATGCTGGGCATTGAATACGACCACAACCCGCTGTCTATATTCAGTTCGTACGACGAGTTTCGTGCGATAAACCCTCTCGTCAAAGTGCCTACGGTCGTTTGTGACGACGGTACAGTTCTTGTCGAATCGACGTTAATCATCAGCCATCTGGAATCAATCGCCGGAAGATCTATAATGCCGGAGAGGCCGAGCGAGCAAAAGAAAGCTCTGCAGCTCATCGGTGTAGCACTTGTTGCAATGGAGAAAGTTGCGCAGCGAATCTATGAGCTAAAGATTCGCCCAGACGATCTTCAATATGTTCCATGGGTTGAGCGCATTAACGAGCAGCTCGCGTCCGCTCTGGGTTGGATGGAATCGGCGGTCTCGAACCGGGGCGACAATGAATGGTTGTTCGGTAGCTGCGTAACGCAGGCTGACCTGACAATTGCGGTTGCGTGGCGCTTCATTGTTCACGCCGCACCGACCGAAGCCAGACTCGAGGATCATCCCGCGCTCGTGGCATTTAGCGAACGAGCCGAGACACTACCGGAGTTTCTTGCATGTCCTATAAGCTGACATCGCGTTTCCTGTACGTAGCAGGACTTACTTGCCTGTTTTCTGCCCTGTCACACGCTGCGACAGTCGAAGTCAGGGACTCCGCCGGCGCGCCGCTGGCTACGGCGATGGTGACGCGCACGATTGTTGGGGCCGACAGCGTTGATACATCAGATAACGGTTATCCGAAACCCGGGTTTATCAATACCGTGGCGCCGCGATATACACGGTTCACCGATGCTGATGGGGCAGTCAGCTTCGACACGCTCGAAACTGCCGGCGTACGCAGCTATCGCGTTCGTAAGCAGGGATATAAGGATGTCGTGGTTACTGCGAAAGACGACAGCGCAGACGTGAATGTTGTCCTCGAAAACCTTTCGGATGCGAAAGATATTGCCGACAGCAAACCGGCCAACCTGTGGCTTTCGGCGCTGGATTTCAGTTGGGCAGATGATCCGGTGCAGGCGAGAGAGCACTTCCTTTTGCATTGTGGGTTTTGCCACCAGCAGGCTTCGGTCTTTATGCGCCTGTCACGAACAGAACAGCAGTGGGCCGATATCATCGATCGCATGCAAATATACGGTGCTATGGCGAGTGAGGAATTCGTTGATGGTGCCGCAGCCGGGCTGGTTGAAGGCTATGCAGAGCTAAACCGTAAGCACGCGCAGTTGCCTGATTACGAACAGTGGGATGCGAGCCTGTCGTCGGTAACGATTACCGAATGGCCGATAGGCGATGGCTTTTCGCAAATGCACGACTTCATTGCGCACCCAAATGGCAAGGTGTACATCGGCGACAACCTGATGGATCGAATCTATGCCCTCGACCCGGCAACGAATGATTACGAAGTATTCAAAGTGCCACACGATGAAGGAGCACAACACGGCGGTATCCTGGGCAAGCGCATGGGAACCTACCCCAAGACGGATAACTACATGGGGGTGCATTCGTTTGCCATATCTCCGCGAGACGGACACATATTTCTGACACCGTCGATGCAGCAGGAATTAATCGAGTTTGATCCTGACAGCGGAGAATTCGTCCGCTACAAAATGGACGAGGGCTTCTACCCGCACACAATACGGGCTGACAGGAAGAATCGTCTCTGGTTTACGCTCGCGCTGTCATCCCAGGTCGCGATGTTCGATCGCAATACCAAAAAGTTCAAGTATTACGACCTTCCGGCTCGGGGCTTCAAGGAGTGGGCGGCGTTAAAGATCATCAATTTTCGTCTGGGTCATGGCTACGTAGGCAGCAGACCGGACGTCGATTGGGAGACAACCGGGTTTCCATTGCCATACGGCATCGACGTGTCGCCAGTTGACGGTACGGTTTGGGCGACGCGCCTGCATGCCAACGATATTGCGAGAATCGATCCGGAAACCGACGCAGTAACGATGATCGAAACGCCTTTCAATGCGCCGCGTCGCTTGCGCGTTGATGCCAAAGGGAATGTCTGGATCGTATCTTTTTCAGGCGGTAAGTTAGCCAAATACGATCCTGTCGCCGAAGTTTTTTCTCTTTACGAGCTGCCGATCGTCAGTGAAACGCCGTATGCGCTCAATGTCGATCGAGAGAATGGTGTTGTCTGGATAAACGGCAATCAATCCGACACGATTATTTCGTTCGATATCGCGACCGAGACCTGGCGCGTATATCCCATGTCACAAAAGCGCACCTTCACTCGAGACATCGAGTTCGGCGAAGACGGCGGTGTGTATACGAGTAATTCACATTTTCCGAGCTGGATGATCGAGGATGGGCAACCGACCTTAATACGCGTCGATGTTGGTGATCCTGTGGAATCTGTCGATCCGGTTATCGAGCAGGGTAGCGCTCTGTACGAGCAGCATTGCGATTCTTGCCACGCCCTGGCTGAACTCAAAGCGCCAGACCTGAGTACGCTAAAGCAAATGCCGTTTGCCCGCATCGCCCGAGCACTTGAGTTCGGCATGATGATGCAACAGGCGGCGCACCTGCAGCCCGATGAGCGGCTGATGATTGCGAAGTTCCTTAGTGCGGGAAGTTCCGAGAGCCGGGACGAGTGGATCGCCTCGCAGATGTGTTCACCACGCAGAGGCCTGTCTGTCGAGCCGGGGCCCGAGGATAACTGGGGCTTTGGCTCAGGCAATGCGCGGGTGCTTGATGGCAGCAAAATTTCACCATCGAACGTGGAAAAATTGCGACTCAAGTGGTCAATGGCGTTCCCGGGCGTAACAGAAATGCGCTCGCAACCTGTTGCTGCGGATGGAGTTCTGTTCGCAGGCACAGCCAACGGTAATGTGTTCGCGATAGACCAGGAAAGCAGTTGTATCCACTGGCGTTTTGCCGCAGATAGCTCCGTTCGCTCGTCGCTGAACCTCGACACAACCGCGGACGGCGTTGCGACGCTGTTCTTCGCCGATGACCTTGGCACGGTCTACGCAGTGTCAGCCAATGACGGTGAGCTTCTATGGAAGACGTCGCTGCGCTGGTTTCCGGTTTCGGTTATCAGCGGATCCTTCGCGTTTCATGAGGATCGCCTGTTCGTTCCGGTGTCTACTTTCGAGACGGCGCTTGCCGGGCTCGACACCTACCCGTGTTGTCGTTCCCACGGGGGTGTTGCAGCCATTGATGCGACGGACGGGTCGTTGCAGTGGGCGTATCACACGACAGAACATGCCAGGAAAACTGGCGTGACCCGTGCCGGCACTGAAACATGGGGGCCATCAGGCGCGGCCGTTTGGACAACGCCGGCTGTTGATGCCGGGCGTGGGCGCATAGTCATCGGCACTGCGCAAAACATGTCTGCACCGGCAACGGATAATAGCGATTCCGTCATTGCACTCGATATCGAAACGGGCGAGGAGGCGTGGGTTTTCCAGGCGTTGGCAGGTGATATCTGGAACGTGGCATGCCATCTCGGCGGTGCGAATTGTCCGGATAATGCGGGGCCGGATTTCGATTTTGGCGGCGCCATTACGCTGACCCAGGACAAGTACGGTAAGGACATTATTGTCGCCGGGCAGAAATCCGGACACCTCTACGCACTTGATCCGGACAACGATGGCGCGCTTATCTGGCAGCAGCGGTTGAGCATGGGAACCTCTAATGGCGGTATTCACTGGGGTGTTGCAACAGACGGGGACACGATATGGGCTGCAGTTGCCGATCCCCCGCGGCAGCGAGAAGGCTACGTCCCCAAACCCGGGGTCTACGCTGTGAATATTGCTGACGGCGAGCCGCTCTGGTCGATGCCCGTCAGTCGCGGCTGCACATTCGATCCTGCCGAAGCGCCGCGTGTTGGACTGGCTGCCATGCGCGACGCCGGACCGCGCAATCCTTGGCCGGATTGTTCCTTTTACTACGGTCATTCAGCCGCGCCGCTATATGCAAATGGAGTTCTCTATGCGGGCGCACTGGATGGCAAGCTGCGGATTATCGACGCGCAGACTGGCAAGCTGCTGAAAGTCATAGATACGAAACGTCGTTACGATGCCGACAATGGTCTTGAAGGTCATGGCGGTGCAATCGACCTCTCGGGTGTTGTCGTTGATGACAAGCGTCTGTTCGTGTATTCCGGTTA
Organism: Gammaproteobacteria bacterium; assembly: GCA_024640305.1. Classification (GTDB taxonomy): domain Bacteria; phylum Pseudomonadota; class Gammaproteobacteria; order Steroidobacterales; family Woeseiaceae; genus UBA1847. The sequence continues at coordinate 63,998 of JAHEFG010000006.1, read as the reverse complement.
CGGCATGTTCGGCCAGATGCCCGGCAATGTGTTGCTTGCCTACGAACTAGACGACTAAACAGTCCTGATAAGGGTTCGGAAAACCATGAAGAAGCGCAGCGTCACGAGCTCTTAAGCCAGCGCAGCAGAGGCTATGCCCGCTGGTACCAGATGACGCCATCGGCGTCACGCGCTGTTCGTATCTCGTTTTCCTGGACGAGATAATTAAGGTGAGAGATGGACTCTCCGGTCGCCATGATCATGTTTCTTCGAGTAATGCGGCCTTTGAACAAGGCCGGAAACACGTCGACAGCGCGGCGAGGTTCATCGCAATAGGCGAGCAAAGCGTCGAGTCCATCCAGATGCTCTTTAATTAACGCATCCAGCCTGTCGTATACGCCGCGAAAAGGTTTGCCATGTGACGGCAAGACGAGGACATCTTCAGGCAGGCGCTCCTTTAGCATTTGCAGCGATTGCAACCAATCGTGCAGGGGGTTTGCGTCCGGCTCAGTCGGATACACGCTGACGTTCGACGAAATCGTCGGCAGTATCTGGTCGCCCGAGATAAACAGGTTTCGCTCGGCGTCAAACAGGCATGCATGTTCCAACGAATGGCCGCGGCCGACGACTATCTCAAAGCGATGGCCCGCAAACGTGAGCTGATCACCGTCCTTTATCCTTCTGTAAGCCTCCGGAAGTGGTGCGACATACTTACCGAACATGCCAAACATTTTTTTGTAACTACTGAGCGCATCATCCGGAAATCCGGCTGACTTGTAGAAATGAATTCCTTCTTCGGGAGCGCTGCGGCCGTGATCGGCGACGAGTATGCGGCACAGCAGATACTCGGCACGCGACATCCAGAGGTCTGCGCCGTGTTCGTCGGCCAGCCAACCGGCGCAACCAACGTGGTCGGGGTGTAGGTGAGTAACGACGATATGTCTGAGCGGCTTGTCCTGCATCAGATCAGCAATCGTTTTCCTCCAGACGCCCTGACTGTCGTCGGTGCGCATTCCCGAGTCAACAACCACCCAGCTATCGCGGTCTTCGAGAAGCCAAAGATTGATATGCGCCAACTCAAAAGGCAGGGGCATGCGCAGCCAGCGGATGCCATCGGCAATGAGTAAGGATTTTCCCAATTCCGGCGTCGAATCGAACTCATAGCTGATCGTCATTCGCGCATGATCGCATGAGCAGATCTTTTTTAGGCAGAATTGATCTAAAAAGACCTGTAGGATTCCGCACCAATGTGTCCTTTCGATAAAAAACAACGGAAATGCTGAAATTGAAACGTCCTCTATCCCGCAACCAGGTATCGGGTCTGTTACGCCTGGCTGCAACACTGCTGCCTGCAGCAGCTCTGCAATATTCGACCAATGCGATTGCCGCAGGCGATGAATCCGCGTCGGTAGCCGGCATCTTCATGGATGAGATCGTCGTAACGGCGCAAAAGCGAAGTCAGGTAATCCAGGATATACCGGCGGCCATCACGGCAATCGATAGCGATACGTTGGATGTTCGCGGCGTAACAACACTGGCAGATATCCAGAACCTGGTTCCTTCAGTTCGGCTACAAAAGGAATCAGCATCAACCGAAATCTATATTCGCGGTGTGGGGTCGACGCTCGATGTGCCGATGATTGAGCCGCCGAATGCGTACAACATTAATGGGGTCTATATACCTCGCGAAGTTACGTCGGCATCGCTCGTAGATGTGGAACGCATCGAAGTGTTGCCCGGCCCGCAAGGAACTTTGTATGGGCGCGGCGCAATCGGAGGCGTAGTCAATACAATTACGCGTCGTCCGACAGACAAGTTTGAGACGACGGCGATTGTCGAGGCCGGTGATTATTCGCACCTGCGCGCGACAGTTACACAAAACATTCCTGTCAGCGAACACCTGCGCCTGCGAGGCTCGTTGAGTTATCTCAATCGTGACGGGTACCTCAAGAGTGGCGCCGATTCTGCCGATGATCTTGCCGGTTTCCTCGCCCTCGAAATAATGCCACGCGATGACCTGAGTATTCATGTATGGAGCCATTTGGAAAATCGCGAAGGCTACTCAGCCAACCTGTTGAGTAAGGGGCAGGTAGGCAACCCCCGCAGCCAGGCATTTCCCAATAAGGACCCGTGGGATGATCGACTCGAAGGTGACCTGGCGTCATTCGCGACGCTGGGCCCGATCGATGCGCAGTATCGAGAGTGGGATACCGTTCTTGTTGGTGCTGAGATGGATTGGAAAATCAGTGACAAGCTGTCATTGACCTACGTGCCGTCGTACCTCAATTTTGACTGGCGTCAGGGATACTGGTTGACCCACAAGAATGGGGATTTCAACGAAGAGATTGATCAACGCACTCATGAACTGAGGCTCGCCTACGATGATGGCAGTGACGTCACATGGCTTGTAGGTCTCTACGATTACCGGATCGAAACGAACGGGCAGCTGTTCATTCAATTCGGGCCGGATGAGTTGTTCTCGGGTTCGCCTGCGGGACTTTGGCTCGACGCAAGTGATGTTCGATATCACGAACTAAAAGGCAACGCGCTTTTTGGAGAGGTGAACTGGGCGATCAGCGGACGCACGCGTCTTGTCGCTGGCGGCCGACTCTCAAGCGATGATCGAGAAGGCTTCGGGTTTCAACCAGACATCGTCACCGAGCCTGCCGTGAGCACAGACCCCGTGGCCTTGTTTACCGGTGTCGCGCCGCCAGCCTGGTCGAACAGCGAGAGCTGGGACCACGTCGACTGGAAGCTTGGCATTGAATTTGATGCGGGTGACGAGTCGATGTTGTACGCAACGATACAGACTGGTTTTCAACCGGGTACATTTGATGTGTTTCCGGACACGACGACGGAGGAGTCCGAATTGCTGGCATTCACAGTTGGTGCCAAGAACTACTTCCTCAATGGCCGTCTATTATTGAACAACGAGATTTTCTACTACGAATTCGACAACCTTCTGACACAGTCTTTTGATGCAGCGACCGGAACGAATCGCCTGTCAAATGCCGACGTTGTGATCTACGGAGATCAACTCGATCTCGCGTACGTGCCAGATAGCATAAGCAATACGCGTTTCACGTTGTCACTCGGATATTTGCATGCCCGCTACGAGGACTTCCTGGTCGACTCACTGGATGTTTTTAACGATGGTCAATTGCAAAATGCGCCAGACTGGACGGCGACTCTGGGCTTTTTTCGGGCATGGGAATTACAGGCCGGCGCTTCCGTAGAGGCAAGTATCAGCTCTCGATATGAGAGTGGATTCTGGGGCGATTTTTCGCACTCGTCCGGTCTCTATCAGGATAGCTACACCAAGACCGACGTGGCGGTAACGTATCGCCCGTCGGGGAAAAACTGGTCGCTGGGACTGTGGGCGAAGAACCTTGAAAATCAGGATGTGCAGGCTGCAGCTGCAACTGGCAATCCGGTTACAGACCCGGGCCCTGGCGCTCCGTTCCTGGAAGCGCCGCGAACAATAGGGCTCCGATATACTCTGAATCTGTCTTCCGATTAGAATAGGCGCAGCCCTTTAGTACTGAGATAGAGACAACAAATGCTAAGTGCACTCCGCGATTTTCTGAAGCTCGAAACGGCCAGCGGCATGATTCTCGTTGTTGCCTCTGTGGCGGCAATGTTCGTGGCCAATTCACCGTTGCAGGGGCTGTACGCGTCGCTCATTGATTTGCCTGTCGAGATTCGGATCGGTGACTTTCAGATTGCCAAGCCGATGCTTCTTTGGATCAACGACGGGCTCATGGCCTTGTTTTTTCTCATGGTAGGCCTGGAGCTGAAACGAGAAATCGTCGAGGGCCAACTTTCTGACATGAAGCAGGCAGCGTTGCCAGCAGTCGGTGCGGTAGGCGGCATGCTGGCGCCCGCGCTAATCTACATTTGGATTAACTGGGGTGATTCTTCAGCATTGCAGGGGTGGGCAATACCGGCGGCTACCGATATTGCCTTCGCACTGGCCATACTTGCGCTGCTTGGTGATCGTGTGCCGATTGCGCTGCGGGTTTTTCTGGTATCGATAGCGATATTTGACGATATCGGCGCGATTGTCATTATTGCGCTGTTTTACACGAGCAAACTTTCGGTCACCGCTTTGGTCGTCGCATTTGCCTGCCTGCCGGTACTTTATATACTCAATCGTCGCGAGGTATTTGAGCGGGCACCTTACTTGCTGGTTGGGCTGGTCATGTGGGCGGCGCTTCTGAAGTCGGGTGTGCATGCGACTCTCGCGGGAATTGTGTTGGCATTTTTCATTCCCATTCGAAACTCCGAACGCGGACAATCGCCACTGCACGAGCTCGAGCACGACCTGCATACGGCGGTAGCATTCTTTATCTTGCCGATATTCGCTTTCGCCAATGCCGGAATTTCGCTTGACGGCGTGTCACTGGAGTATCTGATCCACCCGGTATCGCTCGGCATTGCCGCGGGTTTGTTCATAGGCAAGCAATTCGGAATATTTCTCTTTTGCTGGTTGAGTGTGCGCGTTGGCCTGGCGAAATTGCCGGACGATCTTGGCTGGATGAGCGTTTATGGCGTCTCTTTGCTGTGTGGCGTGGGCTTTACGATGAGCCTGTTCATAGGATCTCTGGCGTTCGAGGAGACGGGGGTTAACCTGCTCTTTGACGAGAGGCTGGGCATCATCTTTGGATCGTTGCTATCCGGCGCTTGCGGTTATCTTGTATTGCAGGTGTCATTGCCAGCCGGGAAACCGCAAACCGTGGATGATTGACTGACCATAATCCGGGGCGATTGGCGCGTATTCGCAAGCAGGCTCTTTTCGCAATCGGTATGATCGATATAGCGAGACTGCGCACACTTGCGCGATGACTCCTTACAAGACGCGAATGCGCTAGAGATAAAATGAACGATTCCAATAATTCCTCCATACCCGAAACTCCCGGGCGACCGAATTCATTCAGTTATGACGAACTCATCGACTGCGCCCACGGCAACATGTTTGGGCCTAACAACGGTCGATTGCCATTACCCAATATGCTGATGATGGATCGTATTACGCATATTTCGGACGAGGGCGGTAAATATGGCAAGGGTGAGATAAAGGCAGAGCTCGATATCCGCCCCGATTTGTGGTTTTTCGACTGTCACTTCGAAGGCGATCCGGTCATGCCGGGCTGTCTCGGGCTGGATGCCATGTGGCAGCTCGTTGGATTTTTTCTGGTCTGGAAAAATCTGCCCGGGCGAGGCAGGGCGCTGGGCTCAGGCAAGGTCAAATTTTCAGGCCAGGTTCTGCCAACAGCGAAGCTGGTGACCTATCAAATCGATTTGAAACGTGTCATTGAGCGCAAATTGAACATGGCTATTGCCGATGCCACAATGTCGGTTGATGGGCGTGAAATTTATGTGGCTGAAGACCTTCGGGTTGGTTTATTCACTTCCACGGATGACTTCTAGGAAATAGCGATGCGACGAGTTGTCGTTACAGGTATTGGTGCCGTCTCGTGCATTGGCAACAGCCAGGCGGAAATTGTTGAATCATTGCGCAATGGCCGGTCGGGTATCGTTGCGAATGAGTCCTACCAGGAGATGGGTCTTCGCAGCCAGATTTCGGGAACCGTCAATATCGATATTGCCGATCACATCGATAGAAAAGTACGGCGCTTCATGGGCGACGCAGCAGCGTATTCCTATATCTCGATGCAACAGGCTATTGACGATGCCGGCCTTGAGGAAAAAGACGTTTCCAATGCCCGCTCAGGACTGATCGCGGCATCGGGCGGCGCCTCGAGCGCGAACATTGTACAAAGCGCGGATAAGTTGCGCGATCGTGGTGTGCGAAAAATCGGTCCGTATATGGTTACGCGAACGATGGGCAGCACTGTTTCGGCGTGTCTTGCAACGCCGTTCAAGATCAAAGGCATAAATTATTCGATCACATCGGCCTGTGCTACGAGTGCCCACTGCATCGGAGCGGGTGCCGAACAAATTCAGTTCGGCAAGCAAGACATAGTGTTCGCCGGCGGCGGCGAAGAGGAAGATTGGACACTAGCATGCCTATTTGATGCGATGGGCGCTTTGTCATCCAAGTACAATGACACACCGACGACGGCTTCTCGACCCTACGACGCGACACGTGACGGATTCGTCATTGCAGCGGGCGGCGGTATGGTCGTTCTGGAGGAACTCGAGCACGCCAAAGCACGCGGTGCGAAAATTTACGCTGAACTCGTTGGTTACGGTGCGACATCTGATGGTTACGACATGGTTGCCCCATCGGGCGAAGGCGCGCAGCGATGCATGGAGTTAGCCAACTCGACGGTCGACGGCCCAATCGACTACATCAACACGCATGGCACGAGCACGCCGGCTGGTGATATTGCCGAAATTACGGCGATGCGATCGGTGTTTGGCGATGCCATGCCGAAATTCGGGTCATCGAAGTCACTGTGTGGCCATTCACTGGGCGCAACCGGCGTGCAGGAAGCAATTCACTGCCTCCTTATGCTTAAAGACGACTTCATTGCGCCATCGATCAACGTCAACGACCCGGATCCCGCAATCGAAGGTGCACCGTTGGTGACAGAGCGTTTGGACAATGCCGGTATCAAGACCGTCATGTCGAACAGCTTCGGCTTTGGCGGCACTAACGCGACGCTGGTATTTCAGAAGAGCTGATGTCCGGGCATAATCCGCTCACATGACACTCGAAACACTTAGCGAAACCCGCTGCTTTGGCGGCAAGATGGGTTTCTATCGCCATCCGTCCAGCGCCAACAACTGCGACATGCAATTCTCAGTATTCGTCCCGCCCCAGGCGACGAATGGTGCTGTCCCCGTTGTTACATTTCTGTCAGGCCTGACCTGCACGGAGGCGAATTTCATGGTTAAGAGTGGTGCGCAAAGAATCGCTGCCGAGCTCGGTATCATGCTGGTTTCCCCGGATACCAGTCCGCGCGGTGACGGCGTGCCGGATGACCCGGACGATGATTACGATTTCGGCCTGGGTGCCGGTTTCTATCTCAATGCGACCGCAGAACCCTGGTCCCGCCACTACAATATGTACGACTATGTAATGGACGAATTGCAGCCGGCGGTATTTGGCAACTTCCCTGGTGATGCAAGCCGGCACGGGCTGACCGGGCACTCAATGGGCGGCCATGGTGCACTGACGATCGGGCTCAAGCATCCCGACGTATTCAAGTCTTTGTCGGCGTTCGCGCCGATTTGCACCACGCTGCACAGCCTTTGGGGCCAAAAAGCACTGCGCTACTATCTTGGCAATGAAAAGGCCGCCTGGCATGAGTATGACGCGTGCGAAGTGGCCCGAAACGTAGCTGATGGCGCCCAGCGCCCAAAGATTCTCGTGGACCAGGGTGCGGATGATGCGTATCTGGCCGAGCAGCTGAAACCGGATCTTTTTGTAGCAGCCTGTGCCGAAAGTGGTTTGAACCTGGAGCTACGGATGCACGACGGCTACGATCATGGCTACTATTTCATCTCGACTTTCGTCGAAGACCACCTCAGGCACCATGCCGAAATTCTCGGTTTTTTATAGACCGTCGGAATCGTAAGTACTTCTCCCGATTGAGATTAAGAGTCCTTCCTGAGCAAATGGGAGCGATGCTGCTGCAGTCGATTGTGGCGGCGCCAGGAGGAGTTAAGCATCATGCGTGTTATTACCAGAATCGCAATTGTTCTTGCGCTTCTGCATGCGGCCGGACTGGCTGATTCTGCCGATCTGAAAAAAGGGTTAGCCGCGTTCAATGAGGGAGACTATGCGACGTCACTTGCCGAGTGTCAGCCATTGGCAGATGCAGGCAATGCGGGGGCTCAATTCTGTGTTGGCCGCTTGTATGCGAACGGTTTTGGCGTGGCGATGGACGACGCCTTGGCGATTAAGTGGTATAGCCTGGCGGCCGATGCCGGTCACGCCGAAGCCCAGTTCAATCTTGGTGTCATGTACGCAAATGGTTGGGGCGTGGATATGAACTGGGAAGAGTCCGCGCGTTACTACCTGCTGGCAGCGGAGCAAGGATTCGTACCAGCGCAGAAGGCGCTGGCTTACGCCTGCGGCCACGGTATGGGTGTAACAAAAGACCGCGTTCAGGCATTCGCCTGGTACGACATCGCAGCTCAGGTCGGTGATGACATGGGTGCGGGGCTGAAACGCGATGAACTCCTGGAGAGATTGTCCGCCGAAGACGTTGCCAAAGCTCAGCAAATAGCACAAAAGTGGATCAGCGATTTTAGAGCCGCGGCAGGCAACTAGGCCGAGGCGATCAGTACCTGACGTCGCGCACGAAATCGCGCAGGCTAATCAAAGCTCGCTCCTGGTTGTCCCAGGGTTCGTAGGATGCTCCACGCGAGCCGCTCGATCGAACCTGAATTTCCGTCGACTCGGCGAGCAGCCGAAGATAATCGGCAGTCACTTCATAGTAGGCATCCGACGACGAAGCAACCGGTTTCAGGTATATCGGTTCACTCGCGCCAACGGAAGCCGCTGTCCAGCCGCTTAGTTCCAGTACTTTGGGTTCTCCGTCTGCTAATACGATAATGGATTCGAAGCCATCACGCGGGCCGCCGGTCTGGCTGTCTTGTTGCGTGTTCCAGATTCCGAGCCAAATAAAATAGCGGTAAGTTCCGCCTCGGTTAACCTCGAGCGGTGCCATATGAATATAGTCTCGCGCATATGCGGCGCGACCGGATTGGTCGTGATAGAAGACAAGTGGCGACTTGGCAAATGTGATCGTGACTGCGGTCAACGGATCCAGTTTCTGAGTCGGCATTGAGTCAGTAGACGAACACCCGATGAATGAAGCAAGCACGACCGCGGTTAGGAGACACTGCAATTTCCGCAACGACATTTTCGATTGCTCCAACATCATCAGAAGAACAGCTGATAGCCGAGGCTAATGAAATAGGACTCGCGATCCAAATTTACATCGACCGTTTCTCGCTGTGCGAATTGCTTGCCGACTTCGAGATCGACGCGCAGCTTTTGACTACGCCGATACTGGATTCGTAATCCAGGCGTGTAAAGCCATTCGTAACTCGAATCCGCCAGCCTTTGTCTCCGGTCAACCCTTAACCTCGGGTTTATCCGCCAGGTTCTACCAATTGGGTAGCGGCTGTCGACCGTGAGCGATATAACTTTTGTCGTATCCGAGTCCGAGTAGCGAGCACCAAATATCGTCACGTCGCCTTCTTTGAACAGGCTGCTGGCGATAAGGCTGGTTGAATAGTAACTGTAGCTTGCGCCGGGAGTTGACAGGACGCCGCCAGATGCCGGGGTTTCCTCAATTGTCGATTGGCTCGTGTCGGCGTTGATCTGCAACTTCGTCGAAATCGGATAAGACAGTCCGACCGTGAATGTCGTCGAAATGGGCGTACGATCCCGACTGAGTTGCAGCAGCTCATCTTCACTGAAGATAACAGCGAGTTCATCAAACGATGTCACTGGTTGGCCGATGATGGCGTTGCCGGTACTCAGGAATGGGCTACCGCGCCGATCGATAACTCCGTGAATTGACAACCGCGATGGTAGTCGCCAGCTGCCTTGCAGGAACGCGCTGGAAAGTTCGCCGAATGCAACGTCATAGTCGATCATGCCCCAAAGGCTCTGGTTGGTGCCGAAGTAGCGGAACTCGGTACCAATTGCTTGCCGATCCTGGATGCCTTCAATTTTTTGGTCGATATAGAACAGCCCGACGTCGAGGTTGTCCAAAACTGGCCCGAAATTAAGGCTGGCACCGTAGAACGAGCGTGACGAATCGACGCCTTCAGATGCGGAATATGCCGGCTTCCCGACGACGGCGTTAAGCAGCAGTCTCTCGCTCGCCTGGTAGCCGATGTTCAAACCGTCGAATCGACCGAGTACACCGCCAGTATTTCTGGACTGGCGACCAAGTCTTCCACGCCATCCTGTTTTCGCGTCTGCCAAATCAGCATACGCATAGGAAACTCTCGTATCGTTGCCTGTGGCCACTTCCTCGTCGAGAAAGTCGTTGCGATACCCGGCAGATACTCGGCTGCTGAAATCGAAACGTTCGCCACGCCGCCTTGCATCGAAATTTACGTCGGAGTATAGCGCTGACTGGCTGAGTATCTGTTCCTGCTCATTCTGCTGGTTCGCATCACGTCGATAGTATTGAGAAAAGAACGTCTGCATTCGCCAGTCGCTGCGCTTCGCGATTTTGTTATTGCCTTGCCCATTGCTTACGGTTCCAGCTTGACGGCCGCTTGCGAGCAGGGCGGCAAGCCGCTGCGCAACTCGGGGGGCGCCATCGTCATCGGGGTACATGGACAAATAGCGCTGGTACTCCGCTTTTGCATGTGCCATTTGTCCATTTTTCTCGCGAGCCAGGGCAAGGTACTCCTGGGCCTCCGGCTGGCGGGAGTTCTCTGGCATTTGGAGAATTTTGGTATAGATCTGGATCGCTCTGGACGTGTCGCCTGCCACCATGGTCTTGCGCGCTTCCTCCATCAGCAAATCGACCTTGCTGGCGCCGTCGCCCAAGTTGCTGAGTGCGGACATCTCGTCATCGTCCACGGCAGTCAATTCGACGGTGACATCATCTGTGTCGATCTCGCCTATCCAGGCATCGGGATATTTCTGTCGCAGGCCAGTGAGTACTGCTGAGGCTTCATCGACAGAGACAAAATTACCCAGGCTCAAGCGGTACCAGGGTTTACCGTCGACACTCGCCTCCGAGTAGTAAAGTCTCTGGTTGGATGCGGGGACCAGTCCGGGTGCATCCGCAATGGTTGGTATGCGCTGAAACGACGCCAGATTGATTGCGTAGTCCGGCGTCTCGAGCGGCTGTTGGGGGACGCGTCGGTGGTCAACGGCTGGCTTTTCTGCCTTTGCTACGGGCTGCGCTGAGAAAGGATGAACGTGAACCACGAGTTCGAAGGAGATGCCCGACATCTCCACCGTGTAGTCAACCGGTTCGCTGAAGCTCAGCGTAAGTACCGAACCAGCGGCTGAGTCGCCGTCGTATTCCAGATCAGACAGGTGCGCCATGTCGGAGTTGATCGGACGCATCAGTGCTCGGGAATTCGTGACGAGTGGGGACACTCCATTGCAGATCCCGGTTGGATCCAAATAAATGCGCACATAGTCGCCGCTGCCCTGCGGCTCATGTCGAATGTATTGGGCTTTACAATTAAAACTGATTGCAATCTCGGCGCTCAGGTCATCACCTGAAACCCGGGCGCTGCTAATGAAACCCGGCCCCGCCCACGTCACTTGGGTCGCAAAAGCCAGCAAAGTAGCAGTTACCCAGCGGCCGAATGGGCGACCGCCACAGTTGAAATACGAAGCTACCATTCTCTGTCACTGATTCTGTGACAGCCGCTGGACGCACAGTTCTGATCCTGGGACAGACCGTTGTGCTTGTCTACGCGGGCCTTGTAGTCACCGGCGTGACAACCTGCGCAGTTTGGCTGGTATCCGGGCGACGACCAGTTGACCACGTCCGAATTGTTCTGGTGGCACTCGGTGCAGGCGAAGTTGCCACGATGATCCTGCGGTTCGTACGTAAGTCCGGTGTGCCGATAGTCAGCCGGCTGCCACGCGACGGGACTGTGGCACACGCCACAGTCTTGCGACGTATTGAAGTGGCCGGGGTTTTGTCCGGTGGCCGTCGTGCCATTGTGGCAGGACGAGCATGAGCCGAGAACCTGGTTGTGATCCACCGTTGTAACAGGTGCCCAGACCGTTGTGGTGTGGCAATCCTCGCAGACATTGGTTGTCTGGACGTGGGTCGGTCCCTTACCGATGGCATCAGTGCCGTTGTGGCAGCTGAAACAGTTATCCACGATGTTGACGTGGTCGAAGTTGGCGGGCAGCCACGCGACTGTCGTGTGGCAGTCATCGCAGTTATTGCCACTGGCGATATGCGTCGGGTTCTTGCCGGTCGCTATGTTGCCATCGTGGCAGGAACCACATGTACCAATGACCTGCGTGTGGTCGACGGTGTATACGGGAACCCAGACGTTGGACGTGTGGCAGTCTTCGCACACGTTGGTCGTCTGAATGTGTGTCGGGTTCTTGCCCGTCGCATCGGTACCATTGTGGCAGTCGGCACAGTTGCCCGTAATATTTACGTGATCGAAATTGGCAGGCAGCCAGCTGACCGTTGAGTGACAGTCGTCGCAATTAGTGCCGCTGGTAATGTGTGTTGCGTTCTTGCCTGTGGCAATTATTCCGTCGTGGCAGGAGCCGCAGGCACCAATTACCTGTGTATGGTCAACCGTGAAAACCGGTGTCCAGACATTCGGGTTATGGCAGTCCTCGCAGACGTCAGTCGTCTGGATGTGAGTGAGATCTTTGCCGGTGGCCTCGACGCCGTTATGGCAGCTGACGCAATTGCCAACGATGCCGGCGTGATCGAAATTAGCTGGTAACCAGCCAACTGTCGAATGACAGTCGTCGCAACTATCATTGCTCGTGATGTGCGTTGGATGTTTGCCCGTTGCAGTAAAACCGTCATGACAGGAGCCGCAACTGCCCAGTACCTGTGTGTGATCAACCGTATCGGCTGGAGACCACGCATTACTATTGTGGCAATCCTCACAGACGTTACTCGTCTGCATATGCGTCAGGTTCTTGCCCGTGGCATCCAGACCGTTGTGGCAGCTAACGCAATTGCCCGTAATGTCCAGGTGATCGAATGTCGCTGGTCGCCATGCAACTGTCGTGTGGCAGTCATCGCAAGTATCGCTGCTGGCAAAGTGCGTCGGGTGCTTGCCGGTCGCGACTATGCCATCGTGACAAGAGCTGCAGACGCCGATGACCTGCGTATGGTCGACTGTAAACGAGGGCGCAAATACGTTGGTGTTATGGCAGTCCTCGCATACGTCGCTGGTCTGGATATGCGTGGCACCCTTACCGATGGCATCCACGCCGTTATGGCAGTCAATGCAGCTACCGGTGATGTTCAAATGATCGAAGTTCGCCGGCAGCCAGCCAACTGTCGAGTGACAATCGTCACAGGTGTCACCGCTGGTGATGTGTGTCAGGTTCTTGCCAGTTGCCGTTACACCGTCATGACATGAACTACAAGTTCCTGTGACCTGCGTGTGGTCGACCGTGTTCACCGGGACCCATACGTTTGAATTGTGGCAGTCTTCGCAGATGTTGCTGGTTTGGATGTGAGTAAGGTCTTTGCCCGTCGCGTCCACGCCGTTGTGACAGTTGCTGCAGTTATTCGTGATATCGGCATGGTTGAAGTTGGCGGGTAACCAGCCCGTTGTCGCGTGGCAGTCGTCACAGTTGATGCCACTCGAAATATGGGTTGGATTCCTGCCCGTTGCGGTTACGCCATCGTGGCAAGACCCGCAGGTTCCCAGTACCTGCGTGTGATCAACCGTAAATGTCGGCGCCCATAAATTGGGGTTATGGCAGTCTTCACAGACGTTCGTTGTCTGCATGTGCGAGAAATTCTTGCCGGTCGCTTCGACACCGTTGTGGCAACTCACGCAATTGCCGGTGATGTCGATGTGATCGAAATTGGCAGGCAACCAGGCAACCGTCGAATGGCAGTCATCGCAATTCGTGCCACTACTAATGTGAGTAGCATGTTTACCAGTCGCCGTTATGCCGTCATGGCAGGAACTGCATGCGCCCAGAACTTGCGTGTGATCGACAGTGGTGACCGGAACGAACGTAATCGTGCTGTGACAGTCTTCGCAGACATTCGTAGTCTGCACATGTGTCGGGCCCTTGCCGGTCGCGGCAGTGCCGTCATGGCAGCTGACGCAGTTTCCAATGATCCCGGAGTGGTCGAAATTCGCCGGGAGCCAGCCTGTCGTATTGTGACAATCTTCGCATCGATCGCCCGATGAAATATGTGTCGGAGTCTTTCCGGTTGCCTGGAAGCCGTTGTGGCAACTAACGCAGTTACCAGTCAGGGAAGAATGGTCTATGAAGCTTACGACGGCCCAGTTTGCCGTAATGTGGCAATCCGAACACTCTCCCAACGTCGCAATATGGCTTGCTGGTTTTGACGATGCGCGCACGACTCCGGTTTGCGAATGGCAGCTTGAGCAGGAAGCGTCGGTCGGGCCAAACGTTCCGCCCGCATGGCAGCTTTCGCAGGTAACGTTGGTGTGGGCCCCATCGAGTACGAAGCCGGTACTAAAGTGATCGAACGATTGCTGAGATAACGCATCGCCTGACACAAACAGGCCGATGATGGCGATCGATAGCAGAAAAAGGTGCCAGATTCTTGACGCCGCACCCGGTTGAATTGAGGTCTTCAATATTGGTTCTTTCATTGCAGTGACCTCACTTCGATAAACGAGTCGGCGGTGTGACAACGACCACAATCTGATCCGAATTCACCATCATGGATATCATCTGCGCGATGGCAGCTGCGACAGCTATTGCTGATCGACATCATCTTGTCCAGCGAGCTTCGGTGGCATTCTTCACAGACGACGCTGACATGCGCGCCAGTGAGCGGAAAGCTCGTCTGTAAGTCGTGATCAAATGCCCAGATCTCCCAGGCAACGGGGTTGTGACAGGTATCGCAGCGCTCATGGAAGTGACCGTTGTGCGGGTCGTCGTCGCGGTGGCAGGAGGCACAGTCACCTTCCTGGTGGCCGAAAGCTTGTGTCTCGTGGCAATCCTCGCATTCATTCTCGTTGTGCACGCCAAGGAGAGGAAACCTCGTAAGGTCGTGGTCGAAAAACACAGGATCCTGCCACTTAACTTCTGTATGGCAACTTCCGCAACGCGATCCCAACGACCCCTCGTGAGCGTCGTCGTCCAGATGACAGGAATCACAACTCGTTAGCGGCGCTACCTCGAAAATCGGCTCGAGGTGGCAGTCAAGACATGCGACTTCCTTGTGTCCGCCGAGAAGTCGGTACTTCGTGTCCCGGTCATGGTCGAAAAACGGTTCCTCCCAGGACGTACTGCGGTGGCAGGTGTCGCATTGGTCGCCGTTATGGCCGTCGTGGCTATCATCTTCCAGATGGCAGGACACACAGGTCATTTCCATCTGATCCTCGAACGGATTTTCGGAGTGGCAGTCGCCGCATGACAAGGCCGCATGGCTGTCGAGCAATTCAAACTCCGTATCGCGGGAATGATTGAAGGTCGTATCATTCCAGCCAGTCGGTGTGTGGCAGTTTGCGCAGTCATCGCCGCTGCGGCCGTCGTGGGCATCATCTTCTGCGTGGCAGCTAACACAAGTCGATGCCGGACTCGGAAATGTCCGGTCCTCGTGACAATCAAGACATGCAGCATCCTGATGCTTGCCAACGAGTAGAAAGTCCGTCGTCGAGTGATCAAACATGGCGTGCCGCCACTCGGTCGGCTGGTGACAGCTTGCGCAATCGGTACCCATGGTTTCTTCGTGAGGCAAGTCCTCTTCGTGGCAATTCACGCAGTCGGAAGGGGCTTCGCGATGCTTCTTACCGGTTGCATGGCAGTTGGCACACTCGGCCTCCAGATGTGCACCGGACAGGTCGAAGTCAGTGAATGAATGATCAAAAAGATTCTCGTCGAGGATCACAACGACAGCGTCGCGACCTTCATGTTCAGCGTGACAACTTGAACATTGATCCTTGCTCGCCTCCGGATGAAGGCCGTGAAAGCCAGTGGAAGAGCCAATGTCGGCGCCGATGTCTTCGTGGCAGTCCATGCAGAGTTGCGGCTGAGCCTTTCTGTCAAACATCTTGTGGCACGACGCACACTCGGGCTCGATATCCGCATGTCCAGCAATTACCTGCCCGGGCATTACCAGCGTCTCGATCTCCTGCGCAGGCGCGTCGGTATATTTAAGGACCGCAAGCGTCATCGCCAATCCGATTAATATGTATTTGTGCCAGCTCATGCCACTCGAATACGTGGCTAGTACATGTGAACTGCGAGCACATGCACCAGTGCCGATATCACGAGTAAAATGAAAAGTGGCATGTGAAAGACATGCCACAGCGAAAAGAGACGCTCATAAAATGAAAGTTGCGCGACCTGCCGCATGAGGCGAACCTGCTGTGCGGCGTACGCATTGGCGGTCTTTCGCAGGTTCTTCGTGTTGGCGCGCATTGTGTCTGAGCTGGCGGCACGACCGTGTAGCTCGCGTTGAATCGTGAGGTAAAGCCGGGCTCGTACGACGTAATACTTAATGATCCACAAGAGGCTTCGCCGCATGCTGATTGCACGAGTGAATTTGTCGCCGATAAGGTCAGCGGAAACGGCGTGTAATTCGCCAATAAAATTTGGCAATATCGCCGCAAGGCCGCGGCTGTTGCTCATGGCATCTGCGATTTCACTTCGAAGGTCCTCAATACCAGCTCGCTTGCCATAAAGGCCGCGGTGAATGCGTGTGTAGAAATAGCGCCCGATGAGGCCGCTGAACGCAACACCGAGCATGCTATAGAGCGCGACTTTGCTGTTCATGGCCGACACGCTGAAGTTGCAGTGATAGAGAATAAGTAGTGGACCGACCAGGCCGATAATCATATGGATGCGAAACCAGTGCTTAACGAGGCCCATTCGTCGCAGGATCGCCGACTTCTTGCCGGCCGGGTACAGGAGCAGGAACAGCATCAGCGATCCGCCGACGATGCCGAGCCAATAGCCGAAACCGACTTGCGGGTTCACGAGTTTTTGTTCCCGCAATAGCAAACCGCCGATCAAGGCGGCGAATAAAAACAGGTAACCGTAAAGGCCAATGCGTGACTTTACTTTCGTCGGTTGCTTCGGTTCGACCGTTTCCTGCGTCGCCGCCTGGGTAATGACAGTTGTTTCCATCATGGTTATTGGTCTTTTTATTGGTTGATAGGAGTCTGAATACCGGACAGGGCTGCCAGATCCGGGTCGGTCTTGCCAAGTGCCGCCGCCCTTGCGTACGCTGCGATAGCTTCGGGGATTTGGCCAAGGTGTTTGTAGGACTTCGCCAGTAACAGCCAGCTCGCGCCGTCTTCCGGATTGGCCTCAAGTCGGACGGCAAGTCCGTCGACCATGCTGGCAACTGAACCAACCGGTTGTCCTGTTGCTCTCGATGAGCTACTGCGACTCACGTGCGGCGCATCGCCTGAAGAAAGCACTCCGCCAGCTGCTGCTGGTGTACCTAACGTCCAATAAAGTCCGCCCGAAAAAACCGGCACAGCAACCGCGGCGACGAGTACAAATCTGCGCCTGCCGTTTGATAGCAGCGGCAGGCCCACAAAGGCAAAGGCGACGCTGGCCAACGTGATGCTGGCTACCCAAAATAATCCTGACATATCCAATCCTGACGCGATTCTGGCAACATTGTTGCCGGCTAGAAGAGACATTACTCATTAACACGGACAAAAAGCGGGAATGGTTCCCGATTTTGCGTTGATGTCTCTTTTTGCCGACAGGATTAAGGCCGAATTGACTGCTATTTGGACTATTTTGTGATTCGGGTCACACTAGGAAATTGCAGCCTCACTAACCTTGAATTCCCTTACTGCGCAATTACAAGTGATCGCCATTGGGTAATGCTCTACATATAGCTCTCTATGCGGTGCCAGTCATAGTGATTTTCGCGTTGTACATGCGAAGTCACAGGCACAAGGAATCGTCCAGTCTGGGCGTTCTTGTGACGTCCACTGAATCCGGCATGATTGAGCCACCGACGCTGCATCCGGAGATCGACCTGACGAAGTGCATCGGTTGCACCAATTGCGTGGCGGCGTGTCCGGAGCAGAGTTCCCATGCGGTACTGGGCATGATCAGAAAGAAAGCTCACCTGGTCGGGCCAACCGATTGTATCGGCCATGGTGCATGCAAGACCGTTTGCCCCGTCAATGCGATTACGCTCGTATTTGGAACGTCCCGGCGGGGCATCGATATTCCACGCGTGAACCCCGATTTTCAGACCGACGTGCCAGGTGTCTTTATTGCCGGAGAACTGGGTGGCATGGGGTTGATCAGGAATGCTGTGGAGCAGGGTAAGCAGGCATTACAAAATATTGCTGCTGTCGTCAAAGAGCCGCATCAGAATGAGCTGGACCTTGTTATCGTTGGTGCTGGTCCTGCAGGTATCTCGGCGACGCTTGGGGCGCATGAATCGAAGCTTCGATACGCCACTCTGGAGCAGGAAGAGCTGGGTGGTACAGTTGCCCACTTTCCTCGGCGCAAGCTCGTCATGACGCAACCTGCATCGCTGCCCATGGTTGGTCTCATGAGCTTTAAGGAAGTGCAAAAGGAAACACTGATCGAGTACTGGCAGCAGGTCGAGCATAAAACCGGAATCTCGATTAATTACGACGAGCACGTCGAGGCGGTTGAAGGCGCAGCTGGCGGTGGATTTACAGTGAAAACCAATGCCACCAGCTACAACACACGTACCGTATTGCTGGCAATTGGCCGTCGCGGTTCGCCGCGAAAACTCGGTGTGCCTGGCGAAGAGAGGACCAAAGTCGTATACCGGGTTATCGATCCCGGGCAACACCGCAATCAGAACGTTCTTGTTGTTGGTGGTGGAGATAGTGCACTGGAGGCTGCCACGACTATTGCTGCTGAGCCTGGCACCACGGTCACTTTGTCGTACCGGTCTGCCGCTTTTTCACGAGCAAAGCTCAAGAACCGTGAACTGGTTGAAGAGATGGAAGCGGCTGGTCGAATTCGCGTGCTTTTCAATTCCAACGTCCAGGCTATTGGCGAACGCAGCGTCATAATCGACGTGGAAGGCACAAATGAGTCAATTCCGAACGATGCAGTCGTCGTCTCAGCTGGCGGAATTCTGCCGAGTGCGTTTTTACGCACGATAGGCATCAACGTCGAGACTAAATGGGGAACGGAGTAAGTGTTATTGACCCGCAAGGCGACTTTCCGGAGTTGAGAAGACAGTAGCGAGGCCACCGCCCTCGGTCCTGAGGTTGGTTGTCTGGCCTTCGTATAATCTGGCCGATAATTGCTGAATCTTGCCGTTGTAGGCTACGCAACGGATATCGAGTTTTAACGACCGCTTCTCGCCGTTGATAATGAGTTGCCGTTTGCTGGGTGGGATCATCGCCTGGGCAACGTAATTAGCGCGGATGATGTCTTCCCAAACCCGCTTCGTGACCTTGGCGCCACGATATGCACCACGACTGCCATATCCGGTTGCGGGTTTAAAAAAAAGCTGTTTTCGATTCGCCCAGAGTTGGTCGGCGTTGTCTTTCGTGACAGCCACTGTCTTTGGCAATGAACGACCCAGCGTATTTATAACCTCCGCCGCAACGCCAAGTGCCTCGAGCTGTTTTGCATCTGAAAGCAGTGGCAGATTACGTTTGTCCGCATAGAGAGCGTAGAGGTACGGTGACGGAGTGACTGTCGCAATACCTTTACGATAGGCCTCGAGCAAGCAAGCGGATTCAGGAGCCTCCAGGTAAAAGTCCGTGAGGCGGTTATAAACCAAGTCGATCTTCTGCCCGCCGCAACTCAACTTGTTGTCTTCGATTGTGAAGTCTTTGGGATCGGCTATTATTGCTTCAATACCATGCCGTTCAAACATCGACTGAAAGAGCAGAAACTCAGGGTACAAGAACTGCGAAGATGGTTTGTTGTCAACAATGGCGACTGTATGTAAGGCCGTATCCGGACGCTGCGATTTCCATTCCTTCTCGAACATTTCGATCAGTTCGTTCTCGGCATCCGCGAAGTTCGTTCGTCCGCCAAAGAAGGCCGTGACCTCTTCACAGCAGGCTTGTTGGGCTGAAGCCAAATACAAACTTAGCAATACTCCGCCAGCATTCGTGTTGATCTCGATTAACTGCGGGCCATCCGCGCCGAGGTGAAAATCGTAACCAAAAAAGACGCCTCGTGGGCCGAAGTCCTGACGAGCGGAGGCGGGTGCAGCGGCGAGCACCTTACCTCGATAAGCGGTGTTTCCGGTAACACTCTCCACGGCGTGAATTAGCTGCTCCATTTTTCGAAGATGTTCACGCTCCAGAAAGACAGGTGAATCCGCGAATAGGTGGCTGTTAGAGTCGAGGAGTTGTTCCGGCAGACCTGAATCTCTGAGGTGGAATTTCAGGCTATTGCGAAGCGCTTCTTTATTTACAGCGATACAGTAGCAATCTCTGTTCAGGGTTTCGGCGAGTTGTTCTGTCATTGGCTGTCTCTGCGGTAGACGGGGTTTCGCTAGCCGTTCAATAGCGCCTATGATACATGTCAGGGTTGCGCCAACGATTTGAAAATCGGCAATCAGCAGGACGTGGCCAAAACCGGCGACCAGGCACTTTGAAATTTTGCACCGCCATCAGTTACGCTATGCTCAGTTAGAGCACCCGGTATCCACGATTCCTGAGAATTAATGCAAATGACCCGAATTTTAACGATAAGCGTTGCGCTGCTGATGACGGGGTTCTGTTTCGCACAGGAGATTACACCTCGCGCATATTGGCCTGCGCCAAACGGCACAAATCTGCTTGTATTGGTCTATGGGCATCAAGCGGGGGATGTTATTACTGATCAGTCTCTGCCAATTGATGGCGCGGAATCGCGAAGCAACTCCTTTATTTTTGCGTATCAAAAGACACTTAGCCTATTCGGGCGAACTACGAACCTTCAAGTTGAGCTGCCATTTGCTTCCGGTTCGTCGCGCGCCAACCTTATGGGAGTTCCTGCACGAAGAGACGTTTCGGGCATGGGGGATGTTGCTGCAACGTTGTCAATAAACCTGCTTGGCGCGCCGTCGTTTAGCCCCGAGGCATTTCAGTCATTTCGAAAAAATCCGCGACCAATCCTGGGTGTTGGTATCAAGGTAGTTGCTCCTTTCGGTCAATACGATGATGACAAACTGGTCAACATTGGGAGCAACCGCTGGGCCACACGCGTACGGCTTGGCTACATTCAGCCGCTCACTGATCTCTGGATTCTCGAACTATCGGCAGGAACCTGGTTCTTCCAGGATAACAAGGATTTTGTAAGCGGTGTCCGCCAGCAAAAGCCAATTACCGCATTCGACCTCAGCCTTATTCGTAGAATCAGACCTGGGTTCTGGGCATCTCTTGACGGGACTTATTACATCGGAGGTCGCACGAAGGTCGACAACACGATCAACGTGGACTATCAGCGAAATTCAAGGCTAGGTTTCTCGATAGCTTATCCGTTCTCAGGCCGTCACCTGTTGAAATTCAGCTTCACCAATGACATCGCGACAGATTTTGGCGGGGACTACAATACGATCAGCCTTTCATACGCCTATCGCTTACGGTGAGTTTGGTCGCGGCGCTATCGAAGCCACCGTTTGAGAAGTTCTCACCCCGGTTCTGATCCTTCCCCGAGAAAGACTCGTCAAATACCAGCTTGTTGTCCTTGACCACAAGCACACTGTGAAGGTTGATGCTGGAATTTGATCGGATTCTTGTGACGACTGGTCTCAGCCGTCTTGACTAGTGGTGTTGTGGCATCGCCGGCGACAGCCATGAAGCGATTGGCATCGCGATCGTCAGTAGGCCAAGAACGACGATGAGCAAGCCGAGGCCGATACGCGTTCCGCGCCGACTCATGACTCTGGAGAGTTGTGCCGCGCCGAGGCCTGTCATGACCATGGCGGGCAGAGTTCCTATGCCGAATGCTGACATGACAAGGGCACCGCTCAGCGGTTTCGCGCTGGTTGCCGCGATTAGCAGGACGCTGTAGACGAGACCACACGGCAGCCAGCCCCAGACCAGGCCAAGACCAAGCGCCCGTGGATAATTCGTTACAGGTACCAGACCTTTTGCGGCTGGAGCGATGCGCGCCCAAAGTGTGCTTCCCATGCGCTCTACGATGTTCAGGAAGCGCCAGTCGAACGCCACTTTGAGACCAACGAGAATAATGACGGCGCCACTCACGACTCGAATAGGGCCGCCAATGGACGGCGACACTTTCACAATGACACTGCCAAACGAGCCGACAACGAGGCCGAGAACGGCATAACTCAGAACGCGTCCGAAGTTATAGGTCAGTGCCATTGGCAGCTGTCCACGCAGTGAAGCGACGTTTGTATTGACTGCAAATAATCCGGAGATTCCGGCGCACATGCCGACACAGTGTGCGCTGCCGAGGAGCCCGGTGAGCAGCGCGGCGGTCAAAGCAGGGGTTAGGTCGGTCATGATTGCGAATCTTCAGGTGGCTTGTCGTCATCATCCAGGATGATTCGCACGGCAGGCGTGTCCAGGTCGTCAAACTGGCCGGAACTGACCGCCCAGAAAAAAGCCCACACCGCGCCACCGAGCAGCAGCAGCGCCAAAGGGATCAGGACGTAAAGAATACTCATGACTACTTGAACCGACTCAGACGTAATGCATTCAACACCACGATTAGGGAGCTGGCACTCATTCCAATTGCCGCTGCCCACGGCGGCACCATACCCATCGCAGCAAGTGGTAACGCCGTTGCATTGTAAACCACAGCCCACACCAGGTTTTGTCGCACGATGCGCATGGTTTGCCTGGCTGTTCGAAACGCTGTAACGAGCGGGCCGAGAGAGTGGCCCAGCATTATGAGATCAGCGCTGGTTTGCGCGAGGAGGGCGCCATCCGCCAATGCAACGGACGCATCTGCGCCGGCGAGAACAGGCGCGTCATTGATGCCGTCCCCGACCATAATCACCGTGTCTCCGTTTTCCTGCATTGTGTGAATAAGCTCGAGTTTATCCTCAGGCGAGCAACGGCTGCGATAGTCATCGATCGCCAATGCAGTGGCAACATGCAACACGGATGCGTCATTATCCCCGCTTGCCAGCACTATATTAAGACCCAGTCCTCTGAGCCGCTGCAGCACTTCGTAAGCGTCCGTTCGAATTTCGTCTTCGAGGTCGAAAATTGCGACTAATTGCCCGTCGACACCAAGAAAAACACGCGCTGCGTCGGAGTTGGCGATCCCTGCCAGCGCGCCCGGTGCGGCAAACGAACAGCGTCCAAGTCGCCAGCGACGACCGCCTATCGTAGCGGCAACACCTTCGCCGATCGCGATGCGATGGTCCGAGGCGACAATGTTGCTTTGCTGCTGTGAAAACGCGCTCGCAATAGGATGAGAGGAGGCGAGCTCCAGGGCGCCTGCAATGTGCAGACAGTTGGTCTCGTCGAAGGAGGGATCGACTATTGATGTCGCCACCACGACCGGCGAGCCTTTCGTCAGCGTTCCGGTCTTGTCGAAGACGATGTGGGTTGCCCTGGAAAGGGCCTCAATAGCGTTGCCGTTGGTAAGCAGCAGGCGCAGATCGGCCAGCCGCGACCCCGCTGCTGCAAACGCGGCAGGAGTAGCAAGCGCCAGTGCACAGGGGCAAGTGACAACGAGAACGGACAATGTAATGACGAAGGCGCGGTCGGGCGACATGAACAGCCAGAACGAGGCCACGGCGATCGCGATAAGCAGGATCGCAACGACGATATAACTCGCTATGCGATCGGCCAGCTGCACGAAGGCAGGCCGCGCATAGCGCGCACGTTCACTAAGCCGGTTGATCGTGCCAAGTGTCGTATCAGGACCGGTCTTCTCTACTTGCATCTCGATCATGGAGTCGAGATTGATGCTTCCAGCGACAAGGAGGTCGCCCGATGATTTAGCCTGCGGCATGGCTTCCCCGGTCAGCAGCGCCTCATCGACAGACGCAACTCTGGTCATGAGGTAACCGTCTGCCGGAATTGCGTCGCCCGCTCTGACGCTAACCGTGTCCCCGGCAATCAGCTGACTCAGTGGCACTACGACACTTGCTCCGCCTTCGATTCGGGTCACGGTGTTCGGCAATACTGTAGCCAGTGCTCTGCTGCGGTCGACCGAGCGATGCCTGGCCCGCATCTCGAGAAAACGTCCCACAGTCAGGAAGAATACAAACATCGTTACAGAGTCGAACCAGACCGCCTCACCGCGTGTAAACGTGGCGTACACCGATGCGACATAGGCTGTTCCAACAGCTAGCGAAACCGGCAAGTCCATGCCCGGCCGTCGTGATATGACTCCGCGCCACGCAGCGGCAAAAAACGGACGTGCCGAGTAGAAGACGACAGGCGTCGTCACAAAGAAACTAACCAGGCGCAGGAAATGTTGCATGTCAGGATCCATGCCCTGGAAATCGCCCGCATAAAGTCCAACCGCGAACATCATCGCCTGCATCATGCCCAGCGAAGCGACGAGAAGCCGCTTAAGTGCGGTTCGCTGCTCGGCGATCTCCGGGCGTGCAGCAGACTCCGGTGCCAGCGGTTGCGGCTCGTACCCGAGGCCGGCAAGTGTACCGAGAATTCGACCCAGGCCAATATCGTCGCGGCTCCAGCGAATTCGAACCCGATGAGTCACGGGGTTGACGTCCGCGCTCGCGATGCCGGGCAGGGACGTCAGCGTCGATTCGATCAGCCAGCTACACGCAGCACAGTACATGCCGCCGATGTAAATCGTTGCCTCTGCTTCCTTGTCGTTGGTTTCGGCGAACGCGTCGACCATATCATCGCGGTCGAACACCTGCCATTCGGTACTGTCATCGGCCGGGCGTCCAACGCCGGGTTGCGGCGCCTCGCGCATGGCGTAATAGCTCGACATGCCGGTATCGCGGATGAGTTCGGCGACGGCCTTGCAGCCGGGACAGCAAACGGGTTTCAGGCTACCGTCGATCTCAACCTGGAATTCGTCGTCGCGGTCGACCGGCAGCGCGCAATGAAAGCAGGCGCTGGTGCTCATTGACGTTCGCGCGTCTCCGTCAACACGGGCTCCGCAGTACTCATCGCCAGGTACACGCTGTACAAGCTGCCACTCACCGCACTGGCCAGCAGACCGATGACGAACCAGGGCCAGAAATATCGGTACCAGGGCTTGCTGTCGCGCTCGGACATCAGGGTGTTGGTCCCAGGAAGCGGCTATCCTCAATCACGCTGACACTCTCATCGTCTGTGGCACTCAGGTTAAACGTGATGTTCATAATGCCATAGGCGTTATCGCGGTTGGTGCGAACCCTTACAGGCATCGACAGAACGCCACCGCCTTCAACGCTGAACTGGTCTGCAACACCATCCAGCGTGAGTCCGGGAATGCCCTCGACCGACAAGCGAAACTGTCGTGCATCGTTGCTTTGGTTGATGATCTTGAGTGTATAAATGTTTTCGATGACATCGCCCGGGAGCTCGCGGTACAGAGAGTTTCTATCTCTAATAACGTCGAGTAAGACCGGCGTTCTCGATGCCATCGCTGTCAACAGGCCGCCGACAAGAACCAGCAGCAGCGCCCCGTAAACGAACATCCTTGGCCGAAAGACCCTCGTCGATTCGCTATTCATGGCGTGCTCGGTTGAATATCGCACCAGGCCGCGGGGGTAGTTCATCTTGTCCATTATTGAATCGCAGGCATCGATGCAGGCGGCACAGGCGATGCACTCATATTGCAGACCATCGCGAATATCGATGCCAGTCGGACATACCTGTACACACAGTTTGCAGTCGATACAATCGCCAAGCCCTGCCTGCTTCGGGTCGACGGATCGTTTACGACCCCCGCGCGGCTCACCGCGTTTCTCATCGTAAGAAATAATGAGCGTGTCTTTGTCGAACATCGCGCTCTGGAAACGTGCATACGGGCACATGTACTTGCAAACCTGTTCGCGCATGTAGCCCGCGTTACCGTATGTCGCGAATCCGTAGAAGAACATCCAGAACAGCGTCCACCCGCCGATGTTGAATGCGACGACGTCGATACCGAGCTGGCGAATCGGCACAAAAAAACCGACGAAGGTAAAGCCTGTCCACAGGGAAAACGTGATCCACAGCAGTTGCTTGGAGCCCTTGCGCCGCAACTTGTTTAGTGACCATGGCGCTTTGTCGAGTTTCATGCGCTGTGAACGCGTACCCTCAGTGAGTTGTTCCATCCAGATGAAAGCTTCCGTCCAGACAGTCTGAGGGCAGGCGAAACCGCAAAAGAGTCGACCGGCAAGCGCCGTAAAAAAGAACAATGACAATGCTGCGATGATCAGTAGCAAAGCGAGGAATGGAAAGTCCTGCGGCCAAAGGGTCAAGCCGAGCAGATAAAATTTGCGGGCTGGCATGTCGAACAGGATTGCCTGCCGGTCATCCCACATGAGCCATGGGACGATGTAGAACAGACCCAGAAGGGTAACGGTTGCCAGTCTGCTCAGGTTGGCGAATTTACCACCGATTTCCCGCGGATAGATTTTCGCCGCGCTCTGGTACAAAGAGCCTTCTGCGGCCCCCTTGTTCTTCGCTTGGGCGGCCATTAGCGGTGTCGCTGATCGCGTTTTGGAGCCGTGCGTACCAGCCAGGCAGTGACGCCAGAACAGAAAGCAGCGAGGATCCAGAAAAAGAAGAACCCGATTGCATAGCCGGCCTCGCGGCCTGCTTCGAGATCGGGATCAAATGCAGCGATGAGTTCGATCGGATCAAAGAGTGCAAAAAACAACATGGTTGCTACTGCCGCACTCAGGAAAGAAATCCAGGCAACGGTTGCAACCGCTTGCCGGTTACGACTCCATTGTTTTGTGCCCCGATAATCTTCGCTGATCACGCCGTCAGGTACTACTGCGCCGCAGAAAGACTGGATATGTAAGCCGCGAGGATTTTCGTCTTTTTGTCACCTAACAAATCGCCGTGTGCCGGCATAACCCCGTTGCGGCCGTTAACGATTGTTGAACGTACCGCATCTTCCGACGAGCCATACAGCCATGTGTCGTCCGTCAGGTTGAGCCCGCCAAGAACCTGGTTGCCGGTACCATCGGGCATATGGCAGGCGCTGCAAAGAGCTACAAACATTGGCTGTGCTGTCATCGCGGCATTGTCCGCCTCGACCAAACCGCTGAGGCTGCGTACGTAATTGACCATGTTGTCGACGCCGGCGTCGCCACCAAGAGCAGCCGCCAATGACGGCATGATGCTGTTACGCCCCTGCCGAATGGTAGTTGTAATCGCTGCTTCGGTATCGCCCCATATCCAGTCGTTGTCGGTCAGGTTTGGATAGCCGGCCGCGCCGCGAGCGTCGGAGCCGTGACAAGTTGTGCAATAGCTTGCGAACAGGCTTTTGCCCAATTGTTGCGCATCCGGATCTTGTGCCAAAACGTCGAAGTCCATTTCAGCAAAGCGCGCATAGATCGGTTCGTAACGATCTGCAGCGGCCTGCATTTCTTCTTCGTACTGCCCATATTTCGACCAGCCCAACGTTCCTTCGAAAATGCCGATGCCGGGATAAAATACCAGGTAGCCGAGTGCCCAGACTATCGTGCCAAAATACAGGTATAGCCACCATTTTGGTGCCGGGTTGTTCAGCTCTTCGAGGTCACCGTCCCACTTGTGGCCGACGAGATCGGCGTCTTCCTTGTTTGTTGGCCCCTGCTTCGCCGACCAGGTAATCAGCCAGATACAATAAATGACAAATATGACCGTGCCGGCTGCAACGAACCACGCCCAGAATGCAGTCATCAGTTGCTCTCCTGATCGCTGTTAGTCATGAAATGATCCTCTTCCAATGGTAGTGCCGCGCTGGCGTCAAAGTCGGCGTTGCGACGACTGCTCCAGGCCCAGACACAGAGCCCGAGAAACGAAAAAAGTAATACAGCGGTTAATAATCCGCGCAGATCGTTGATATCCATCATGCGTTACCTGCGCGCCCGGCGGTTGGTGCCGAGTTCCTGCAGATAGGCAATGACAGCATCCATCTCGGTCTTGCCGTCTACTTCTGCCGCAGCCGACGCTATTTGCTCATCGGTGTACGGGTCGCCGAGCAAGCGCAATGCTTTGAGCTTGCTTGTTATGAGTTCCGGGTCGATTTTTCGATCAGCCAGCCATGGGTACCCAGGCATATTGGACTCGGGCACGAGTGCACGTGGATCCATCAGGTGTAGCCGCTGCCACTCATCGGAGTAGCGACCACCAACGCGTGCCAGATCAGGTCCTGTTCGCTTCGAGCCAAACTGGAAGGGACGGTCGTAAACTGTTTCGCCTGCAGTCGTATACGGGCCGTATCGCTCAGTCTCGCTGCGGAATGGTCGAATCATCTGCGAGTGGCAGCCGTAACAACCTTCGCGAACATAAACATCGCGACCCGCAAGACGCAATGCCGAGTAGGGCGCGATATTCTCGTCCGGATCGGTCGCATCCGCGCTCATCATGAGCGGGATAATTTCGACCAAGCCACCGATGCTAATCGCTATTACGATCAGCACCATCATCAGGTTTACGCTTTTTTCAATTACTTCATGACGCATCGGTGAGCTCCTCTACGCCGGGTCAATGACGGCGACCGGTACCGGTTTTCTGTCGCTGATTGTTTTCCAGACGTTATACGCCATGATGATCATACCGCTGAAGAACACGAGTCCCCCAAGCAGCCGAATCGCGTGATAAGGCTCTACAGCCTTTATTGACTCTACGAATGAGTAGGTCAGCGTGCCGTCATCGTTGACCGCTCGCCACATCAGTCCTTCTGTGACACCGGCAATCCACATGGGTACTGCGTATAGCACGACCCCAATTGTTGATGTCCAGAAATGAACATCAATGAGCTTGATGCTATGCATCGAGTCTCGGTTGTAGAGGCGCGGAATCAATGAGTAAAGCGAGCCGATCGTCATCATTGCAACCCAACCGAGCGCCCCTGAATGCACGTGGGCAATGTTCCAGTTGGTGTAATGCGACAGAGCATTGACGGTCTTGATCGACATCATGGGACCTTCGAAGGTCGACATGCCATAGAACGACAGCGCGACGATCATGAACTTGAGAATCGGATCCGAGCGTAGCTTATGCCACGCGCCCGATAGCGTCATGATGCCGTTGATCATGCCGCCCCATGATGGCGCCAGCAGAATAATTGAGAACACCATGCCAAGTGTCTGTGCCCAGTCTGGCAATGACGTGTAATGCAGATGATGGGGGCCGGCCCACATGTAGACGGCAATCAGGGACCAGAAGTGGACAACGGACAGGCGGTATGAGTAGACCGGTCGTCCGGCCTGCTTTGGCACGAAGTAATACATCATGCCGAGGAATCCTGCGGTCAGGAAGAATCCAACCGCATTGTGGCCATACCACCACTGCATCATTCCATCGACGACACCTGTGTAAATGCTGTAGGACTTGGTCAACGTAACGGGGATCGCCAGGTTATTGAAAATATGAAGAACGGCGATGGTGATGATGAACGCACCGTAGAACCAGTTAGCAACATAAATATGCTTGATACGACGTTTGCCGATCGTCGTGAAAAAGACGATCGCAAAAGCCACCCAAACAACAGCGATTAACAGATCAATCGGCCACTCGAGCTCGGCATATTCCTTGCTCTGTGTGATGCCCAGTGGCAACGTGATTGCGGCAAGTACAATGATGGCTTGCCAACCCCAAAACGTAAACGCTGCGAGCTTGTCAAACATGAGGCGAACGTGGCAGGTTCGCTGCACGACGTAATAACAAGTTGCAAATAACGCTGATCCGCCAAACGCGAAAATTACAGCATTGGTGTGCAGCGGCCGTAAGCGGCTGTAGGTAAGGTACGGCACGTCGAAGTTGAGCTGCGGCCAGATCAACTGCGCGGCGACTATCAGACCAACGAGCATTCCTACGATGCCCCAGACCACGGTCATAATCGCGAACTGCCGCACCACTTTGTCGTTATATGAAGCTGTCTTGTCCAATGGACGGACCCCTAATTGGTTTTTAACATTGCCATATCGGCAGGCAGGCTAGCAGCGTACTGGCTCGATACACATACGTGACGATACTTATTGTACCTGTAGCCCTTCCTCGCCCGACAATGAGCGCTCCCCAAGACGGTATACTTACAATATCCAGTGGTGCTTATGGCAGGATTAATGGGTTCAGATAAATTACAGGCCGACGAGTCAGAGGCGTATTTTCGCAATCTGCTCGAATCAGCACCTGACGCGATGATCATTGTGGATGATACCGGCGAAATTACGATCGTCAATGGTCAGGCAGAGCGCATGTTTGGCTTTGACCGCGCGGAGATGCTCGGCAAAAAAATCGAAATGCTGTTGCCGGACTCAGTCCGCAAGTCGCATGTCAAACACCGCACAGACTATACAAATGACCCCAGTCTGCGGCCGATGGGATCTGGGATGGAGTTGGTTGGGCGGCGCAAGGACGGCAGCGAATTCCCGGTTGAAATCAGCCTGAGCCCGGTTTCGACGCCAAAGACATCATTTGTCTCAAGCGTTATCCGCGACGTCACCAACCGCAAACGCATGGAGCAGGATATTATTGCTGCGCAGCAGGCAGCTGAACGGGCCAACAAGGCCAATAGTGCATTTCTCGCTGCCGCCAGCCACGATTTGAGGCAACCGGTGCAGGCGCTAAGCCTTCTCAACGGAGCTTTGCGCCGCACGGTCAAAGATGACCGGGCGCTCGAGATGATCGAAAGCCAGGAGCATTCCCTGACCGCGATGACGAATCTCCTGAACTCCCTGCTTGATATCAGTCGTCTGGATGCAGGTGCAATTACACCGGATCTGGAAGAGTTTCCGATGCAGCGACTGGTCGATCGTCTGTCGGCGGAGTTTGCGCGGCAGGCACAGCACAAAGGCCTGGAGTTTGAGTCCAGTCCTTGCAATACGAGTGTATGTAGCGATCCGAACTTGCTCAGTGAAATTATTCAGAATCTGGTGGCCAACGCGATTCGTTACACCGACAGGGGCAAGGTCTCGGTGAGCTGTGTCGAGCGCGACGGACATTGCCATATTAAGGTCGAAGACACGGGCATTGGTATCGACGAGGATCAACTCGAGGCCATATTTCTCGAGTTTCACCAAGTACGAGCAAAGGGCGGCGCCAAGGAGGGATTCGGTTTGGGCCTTGCCATTGTTCGCAGGTTAGCCGATTTGCTTGGCCACGAACTAGAGGTGACGTCCGATCTTGGTACCGGATCCTGCTTTACCGTGAAACTGCCGATTGTGGATACCAAGGGTAAGGCGGCAGACGATAATGATGGCCTTGGTGTCGTTTCTGAAGATTCGGTTTCCGGTCTTGTGGTGCTGATTGAAGACAATGTCAACGTCGCTAATGCGTGGGGCATGTTGCTCGAAGCAGAGGGCTATCGTGTCGCGACCGCGGCATCGGCCACCGAAACACGAGCACTGATCAAGCATCTCGACGATGTACCTGCGCTGGTCGTTTCGGACTTCCATTTGCTTGATGGCTCGACCGGCGTCGAGGCCGTTAGCGAAATTCGCAAGTTCTACGACCGGAATATTCCTGCGTTTATCGTTAGCGGCGATACGTCGAAAGTAGTGAAGGACGCGCGACCGGTCGATAACAGCACTTTGATGAGCAAACCTGTTAATACTGCTCGTTTGCTCGCGGCGGCCAGAATAGCGACGCGCACGGGCAAGGTTCCGCAAGACTAGCCGAAGGCCAGCCAGCTCATTGGGTTCTTGTTCAGGGCAGCTCCAACGACAAACGCGAACGACGCCAGCGCGCCGACGAAGGCAAGTGACCTTATCCGGGGCGTACGGCCGAAGCGAAACGCGACCATCCCAAGGCCCACATAGGCAAAAATGGCCGCGAATTTCGCGACTAGCCATGGTTGCTGCAGAGGGTTCATGTCGAGCATCATCAGCAGCCAGATTCCCGTTGCGAGAAACATGGCGTCGATCGTGTGCGGCACGATTTTGGTTGCGCGATTTTGGTGCAAATTGGACCCGATCGCCTTCCAATACGCTCGCAGCAAAAATCCGATGATTGTCAGCGTGGCGAACGCTATGTGAATATTCTTGATAATCAGATACATACATCACCACTTTAGCTGCTAATTGAGTCTCGGCAGCGAGTACGGGTTGCTACCTATGGTATTGACGGTGGTGTTTGGCAAGGTGTCGAACTAATTGGATCTTATCAGGTAGCAATTCACACGTGCGACGAATAAATTGTACCTTTTTTGCGCCCGTCGCTATTGCAGTGGTGGGCGCCTTTTTTTGTCCGACCGTTGTCCTGGCCGATGCTATGGCAGTGCCGGCAGATGAGGTAGTCGAGCAGGTTGTTGTTGTCGCACACAAAGACAAGAGGTCAGTTCGAGAGATTGCAGCGAATGTCACGGTTTTGTCGCGTGCTGATCTCAATGATCAACTCGCGACATCCATTGGCGATGTACTGCGTTATGTTCCAGGCGTTGATTACGAAGGTTCAGGTACACGATTCGGTACCGAGGGCATCAACATTCGCGGCATCGGCGGCAATCGGGTCGCGATAGTCGTCGACGGCGTGCCTTTGTCCGATCATTTCGATGTTGGCAGTTTTTCCAATGCGACGCGCGACTTCATTGATGCCGGGCTTATTCAGAATATCGAGGTCTTGCATGGTCCGGCATCTGCGCTGTATGGAAGTTCGGCGATCGGTGGCGTTGTCGCTGTAAAAACACCGGATCCTCATGACCTGGCCGGAGCCGATGGCAACGGTGGCGATCTGCTTGCGACGTGGCGTGGAGCGGATCAGAGTGCACATGGCCAGGCGATGCTTGCACTCGGTGACAGTTCTTTTGGCGTGACCGCAGGAATCAGCTGGCGAAATGGTGGGCAGACGGAGTCGGCAGCTGCGCCGGACAACAAAGATACACGCGATACAGAGAGACAAACGGCGCTACTTAAAGTGGTCGCGGATGATCGGCTCGGAAATACCTGGCGTGCGGGTCTGATCCACCAGGACTCGCACACTTTGTCTGACCTTAATTCCATGCTGGGCCAGGGTCGATACCGTTCAACGACTGCGTTGGAGGGCGACGACGAGTACCAAATGGACGTCCTGATAATTTCCTACGATTTCGGTTCGCCGGATGGCTGGGTCGACAACGGCGTCGTGCGCGGCTACTACGAAGTTGCAGACGTCCGGCAGACAACCCTGGATGAGCGTGGCGCGGCGAGCACACCAGTATCCATTGATCGCTATTTTTCGTTTGAGCAGGAAATACAGGGTCTTGAATTAAATCTCTGGAAGGACATCGCCGGCAACAGATGGTCTCATCGGCTTGGTTTCGGCCTCGAGTACCGCGAACGGCGCAGCGAAGAGTATCGCGACGGCATGTCAACGGACATGGTGACTGGCGAGCAGACCAACGTCCTACTTGGAGAGGTCTTCCCGCTCCGCGATTTTCCGATCTCGAAGACCCGCGAGACCGGTGCCTATATTGAGGACACGATATCGGCTGGCGACTGGACCATCATCGCAGCGCTAAGGGCAGATCGATTCGATTTGTCGCCGAACCAGGATCCGATGTACCTCGAGGACTATCCATTTGCCGAACTCGTGTCGCTAACGGAATCGGATCTGTCACCCAAACTTGGCGTGATTTACAAGATAACGCCGGGTGTTGATGTGTACCTGCAGTATTCGCATGGTTTTCGCGCGCCTCCATATGCGGACGCAAACATAGGCCTCGACCTGCCGCTTTTCAATTACCGCGCTATTCCAAACCCGGATCTCAGGTCGGAATCATCGGATGGCTTCGATCTCGGATTGCGCTGGCGCGGCATTAACTCGTCCGCGCGGTTGTCGGTATTCCATACGCGCTACGACGACTTTATCGAGTCAAAGGTTCGACTTGGGCTGGATCCGGTTAGCGGCCGCGTCTTGTTCCAGTCATTGAATCTGCGTGAAACACGCATTGAAGGTATAGAGGCCGGGTGGTCCGCTCGATTTGGTGGGGCTTTTGATCAGTTTGGGTTCGACGGTTCTGCGTTCTATGCGCGCGGCGTCAATACTGAGACAGACGAGGCCCTGAATTCGGTTGGTCCTCCTCAGGCTGTGCTAGGTGTTAGCTGGCATTCGCAGGATGAGCAACGCCAGTTACGGCTCAAGACAACACTGACCGATGACTGGTCGGACCGCGACGAGACGTCCGGTGAACTGTTTAAACCCGCCGGGTACGCCGTATTCGATCTTTACCTGACACAGAAGCTGGGCGAACAAACGACTGTTCGTGCCGGTATCCATAACCTGACCGACCGCACGTACTGGAATTGGTCCGACGTGCGTGGCCTGTCTCCCAATGACCCAATTCTTCCAACTCTCGCTCAGGCCGGACGCAGCGCGTCCGTAAGCCTGGCCGTCAATTGGTAATAATCCGTAATGACAGGAGTGTAAGTCATGCAACTTAAGAAACTGAGCCTGCTCTTGGTAGTTCCGCTTGTAGGGCTATCCATCGGAGCTTGCTCGCAGAAATCAGACGAACAATCGAGTTCGTCAGCTATGGACGACACCGCTGTGCACACGGCAGAGGTTGCCGCTGCGTCAACTGACGAGTTAATGGCGAAGGGTGAGGCCGCATATCTAGCAAATTGTGCCGCTTGCCACCAGCCGAATGGCCAGGGGCTTCCCGGAGCATTTCCGCCGCTTGCAGGATCCGATTTTCTGCAAGGCGACCGCAAGCAGGTTATGGCAGCAGCATTGTTCGGGCTGTCCGGGCCCATCACGGTCAATGGCGTCGAATACAACGGCGTAATGCCAAGCCTTGGTCACCTGACTGACGCAGATCTTGCCGCAGCATTGACGTATGTATTTCGTTCATGGGGCAACGATGGAGCCGCAGTTGGCGAGAAAGAAGTCGCAGCCCTGCGTGCCGAGTTGGGCAAAGTTGATCGTGCAGAAGGGGAGCGGCACGTCGGCGCGACAGAAGGCGAGCTGACGTATGAAGGCGCACCTGTTGCCATGACCGGCGCGGATACACGCCAGATCATGAGTGCGGGCGGGCCCGTACTTTCAGAAGCCGAATTCTCGACAGCCACCAAGCTCTATTTTGAGCGCTGTGCAGGCTGTCACGGAGTGTTGCGCAAGGGCGCGACCGGCAAGGCGCTGACACCGGACATTACGATGGCGAAGGGCACCGACTATCTGAAAGCGCTAATCACCTATGGATCTCCGGCGGGCATGCCGAACTGGGGAACGTCCGGTGACCTGACGGAAGCACAGATCGACATCATGGCGCGTTTCCTGCAGCAGGAACCGCCGGCCCCACCGGAATTCAGCATGGCTGACATGAAGGGTTCGTGGAAGGTGGTCGTCGCTCCTGAAGACCGCCCGAGTGCGCCGCAGCATGATCGAAATATAGAGAACTTTTTCTCAGTAACGCTTCGCGATGCGGGCAAGGTTGCGATTATTGACGGTGATACGAAAGAGATCGTCAGTATTGTGCCGACAGGCTATGCCGTTCACATTTCGCGTCCATCAGCTTCGGGTCGCTACATGTTCACAATTGGCCGCGATGCCAAAGTCGACATGATCGATCTGTGGATGGATCCGCCAGCCATCGTTGCCGAGATAAAAGTAGGTCTCGAGGCACGTTCCGTTGAGACGTCGAAGTACAAAGGCTATGAGGACAAATATGCGATCGCCGGAGCTTACTGGCCACCGCAGTTTGTCATTATGGACGGTGATACGCTTGAGCCGCTGAAGATCGTCTCGACTCGTGGTATGACCGTTGACACGCAGGAATATCATCCGGAGCCACGTGTTGCAGCAATCGTCGCGTCACATGAGCATCCCGACTTCATCGTTAACGTCAAAGAGACCGGTCACATCCTGCTTGTTGATTACAGCAATATCGACGATCTGGCGATTACAGATATCGGCGCTGCCAGATTCCTGCATGACGGTGGTTGGGATCGCAGCAAGCGTTACTTCATGACCGCAGCAAACCAGTCCGACAAGATCGCTGTTGTCGACTCGAAGGAGCGCAAGCTTGTTGCATTGGCCGACGTCACGAAAACTCCGCACCCGGGTCGCGGCGCGAATATCGAAGATCCTGACTACGGTCCGGTCTGGATAACAAGCGCCCTGGGCAACGCGAATGTCTCCTTCCTGGGAACAGATCCGGTGGGGCATCCGGATAGTGCGTGGAAGACGGTTCGGGTTCTGAATGGCATGGGCGGTGGTTCGCTGTTCGTTAAGTCACATCCGAACTCCAGCAACCTGTGGGTCGACGCACCTTTGAACCCGGCAGAGCATCTCAGCCAGAGTATTGCTGTGTACGACATCAATAACCTGGATGCTGGTTTCGAAATGTTGCCTATCGGTGAGTGGGCCGATCTTGGCGAAGGGCCAAAGCGAGTCGTTCAACCGGAGTACAACAAGGCGGGCGACGAAGTCTGGTTCTCTGTTTGGAGTGGTAAGGAGCAGGAGTCAGCGATCGTCATCGTCGATGACAAAACGCGCAAGCTGAAGGCTGTCATCAAAGGCCCCGAGGTTGTCACGCCGACGGGCAAGTTCAACGTCTTTAACACGCTAAACGATATCTACTAATGACAAGTACCGCCTATAGTTTTGGGGTCATGATCACAGCGGGATATTGATCATCGCAGTCTGCCGTTGCTTCCGGTAATCTAATCGGTAGTGACGGCAGACACCTCAAAACTTCTCGAACGACGACAACAGCTGATGGGCTCTGCCTATCGGCTGTTTTACGATGAGCCGCTGCACCTCGTGCGTGGTGAAGGCGTTTGGCTATTCGATGCGGACGGCAGGAAATACCTCGACATGTACAACAACGTGGCCCATGTGGGCCACTGCCATCCGCGCGTAGTCGATGCGATCTGCCAGCAAGCCAGCGTTCTCAATACGCACACACGCTATCTTCACGAAAATGTACTCGACTATGCTGAGCGGCTGACGGACAAATTACCGGACGATCTCGATACGGCAATGTTTTGTTGTACGGGAAGCGAGGCCAATGAGCTCGCGCTGCGAATTGCCCGCGCCGTAACGGGTGGAGCGGGTATCGTGGTTACCGACAGTGCGTACCATGGCAATTCCAAAGCAACATTTGAAATATCAACCGATAGTATTTCGCCGCAGGAATTACCGGACTATGTCGTCACAGTGCCGTCACCGGACACCTATCGCGGAGAGCATCGTGACGCAGATGCCGGGACGCAATATGCAGCTTACGTGCACGAAGCGATCGAGCTCCTGGGAAGTCGTGGTTATAAGCCTGCCGCGTTGGTAATCGACACGATAGTTTCCAGCGGAGGAGTTGTGTCGACTCCGCAAGGTTACCTAAGCAGTATGGCGAAAATTATTCGCGGTGCCGGCGGACTGTTCGTTGCCGATGAGGTTCAACCAGGATTCGGTCGAACAGGGACACATTTCTGGGGCTTTGAGAAGGATGGGGTCATTCCGGATATTGTCACCCTGGGCAAACCAATGGGCAATGGCCACCCGATAGCAGCGGTGGTGTCACGGCGCGATCTCGTCAGCGCTTTTGCCGAGCGTAGCGGCTACTTCAATACCTTCGGCGGTAATCCGGTCTCTTGCGCTGCTGCGCTCGCCGTACTGGATGTTATTGAAGACGAGCGTTTGCAGGAAAACGCCCTGAATGTCGGGCAGCACATTGTTGATCGCCTTTTGGGCCTTGCCAGAAAACACGAATGCATCGGCGATATTCGTGGCACTGGGCTCTTTCTGGCGCTGGATCTGGTTGCTGACCGGGAAGACCGCACGCCGGCTGAGGCCTTGGCTGCCAGGGTGGTCAATGATTTGCGCAGACATGGGGTGCTGAGTGGGTTGATCGGGCCGCATGCGAATATCCTCAAGCTGAGGCCACCCATGGTTCTGTCGAACGAAGATGCCGACTACATGATCGACATCCTCGACGACAGCCTCTCTCGTGTCAGCGCATCGAGATAAGCAGAGACTTTAGCGCGGTATCAGGCGGCGTTGTGTGTGGTCAGCTCTACCGGTGACTGGAACCAGTCCGGCTTGATAATCAGCAGGTCGCAAGGCAGGTGCTCAAGTGTTCGTTCCGCAGTTGCGCCGATGAATAGCCGCTTCCAGCGATTGCGCGCAACAGCACCCATTACAACAACGTCGGCCTTAAGGTTTTCAGCGATCAGCGGAAGCTCCTCGTGAGTTAAGCCCGCAACAAGGTGCGCGTGGTCGTCGGCAAGGCCATGGAAGGAGGTGATCTCAGTGAACCGTTTCTGATGGTCCTCGTGCATCTGCTGCTCGATTTCGTCGAACGGCAGCGAGACGGGGATATAGGCATTGGCTGTCGCCGTTGCGACCGCAATGCGCGGATCGTAAGAGTGGAACGCGTGAACCTCGCCTCCGACCGTTTCGCCGAGGAGTTTGCTGATTTGTATTATCTCGTCATCAAGCGCCGCCGGCTTGTCATGTTGGTTCATCGGATCGATGGCCGCGACGAAAATTGGCTTTTCGGGGAGGTCTTTTGGCTTGACGAGCCAAAGAGGAATCGGACAAGTGCGAATGAGGTTCCAGTCAGTGTTTGTCAGGAGCGCCCGCGTTACCGCCGAATGGTGGTGCGTGTCCTTGAAGACGATGTCCGCATTGCTACTGATAGCATGACGCACGATGCCTTCAAACAAGGGGTGATCCCAAACCGCTGTCGTTGTAACGACGACCCCGGCCTTGCGAATCGGCTCGGCGAGCAGTTCGAGGTGTTGCTCCTGGTTGGCAATGACCTCGCCGCGTGCTTTCTCCAACGATG
This sequence comes from Gammaproteobacteria bacterium, assembly GCA_024640305.1. GTDB lineage: Bacteria > Pseudomonadota > Gammaproteobacteria > Steroidobacterales > Woeseiaceae > UBA1847. Next base: position 25,654 of record JAHEFG010000006.1, on the reverse strand, counting down.
GTGAGTCGAAAAGGCGGTCTCCACTAAGGTATTCATTGTAATAACAAACTAGCAATTCGAGTTCCGCACCTGCGCGTTCGGCAAGCCAGGCCGCATGTCGCAATGCCGGCTGGTCTTTTGCTGTCGGATCTATGACCGACAGAATCCTGGTAATCGTGCGCATAACTTCCTCTGTTGTTCGAAATACACCTACCACTCAAGAAAGAGAATATTTCCGTTGCACCGACCTTTCCATAAGGCGTGATGCCTAGGGCATAGTGGCTTTTACGTACGGGAGCGTAAGGGGATGTACTAATTACCGAGGCGCTGTCCTGACGCGTAGATTAGCAAGACGAATTTAGAAGGAACTTCGCCATGCCGGGGTATGAGGGCTTGCGCCTGCAGCTTGAACAAAAAAAGAACGAACTGGGTCTGCGACTCGATCGGATCACGCAGAATCTGCGTCGCGGCCTGAATGCAGATTCCAAGGAACAGGCAAAAGAGCTCGAGGATAGCGAAGTCGTTGATGCCCTGGGCAACGAGGCTCGCAGAGAACTGGTCAAGATCGTTGCTGCGCTAGGACGCATGGACTCAGGCGAGTTCGGCACGTGCGTGGAGTGCGGCGAAAAAATTCAGCTTGGCCGACTTGAAGCTTATCCGTATGCGGATGAGTGCATTGAATGTGCCGAGTTTGACGAGCGCAAACGCAGGAGGTTGTAGGGTCAGGCTGTCATATGCATTTTGACAAGGTCGGCTAGCGACCTGGCCTGCATTTTCTCCATGACGCGCGCGCGGTGAATTTCGACGGTGCGCTGACTAACGCCCAGATCATAAGCAATGACTTTGTTTGGCTTGCCTGTGACAACGAGGTCGAATACTTCGCGTTCGCGATTCGTGAGGCGCGCGAGTCGCTCAGCAACTTCAGCGTGTGCCTGTTGTTCCTCACGTCTTTCCTGGTCGGTTTTCAGTGCCTCGTGTACCCGGTCGAGCAGATCCTGGTCGCGGAACGGCTTTTGAATGAAATCGACAGCACCTTTCTGCATGGCGTCGACAGCCATTGGCACATCGCCGTGCCCGGTGATAAATATGATCGGCAAGCTGCTGCCGCGCCGAATCAGTTCTTCCTGCAGCTCCAGGCCGCCGAGACCGGGCATACGGATATCGAGCACGAGGCAGCCCGGACGCTGTTCCGCCGCGCTCTCCAGGAACTCATCACCTGAAGCATAGATCTCGTGCTCAATGTTGACCGAGTCCATCAGCGCCTGCATCGCGAACCGAATTGCGGGATCGTCATCGACGATGAAAACTGTAGCTTGCTTGTCTAGATTCTGCGTCATAATACCGGGGGTCAGTTCATTCTGGTGCTGATTGGATCAGAATTGGTCGAGTATTGCGAGTCTAAGGGAGTTTAGAGTTGAACGGATGACGGCAGTATTGTGCTTCCTCTTCACTGTCTGCGCCCGCGATACGGAGCATCACACGGCCGGCAAACGGCGCATTTCTCTCGGTCATGGCTCGCGTGCTGCGCACGCTGCGCTCTACTTCCCTCGATAAACGCCCCGCTAGACGGCCGTGTAGTGAACCGAGCCGCGGGAGCAGAGCGTGTGCTAGTCAAGGCGCTTCGAGAATCTCAATGCTGCTGCGGTCATCGCGACAGCTGAAAATGTGGCCAGGTAGATCAGGGCGAATGGCAAATCGCCCAACGTTGCCTCGCGCAGCATGATGCCGCGCGTCAAGCGGATAAAGTGCGTAATCGGAAGCGCTTCGCCAATGTACTGCGCGACGATGGGCATGCCGTCGAATGGAAATATGAAGCCGGATAGCAGGATCGACGGCATCATCAGGAAAAAAGTGGCCTGCATGGCCTGAAACTGGGTCGAAACCATCGTCGAGACGAACAGACCCAATGCCAGATTCGCTGCAATGAACAAACTGGCAGCAAGATACAGATCCAGCACACTGCCACGCACTGGCACATCGAACAGGAGGTCTCCGATTCCCAGAATCACTGCCAGCTGTATCATCCCTATAGCGATGTACGGCAGGATCTTCCCTGTCATGAGCTCGAAGGAAGTGACAGGGGTGTTAATCAATAACTCCAGGTTGCCGTGCTCGCGCTCACGCACGATGGCCACGGCCGTGAAAATCATCATTGTCATTGTGAGTATGACGCCCATAAGTCCGGGCACGATGTTCACGGGAGTGCGTCGTTCGGGGTTGTAGTACGGACGCACCTCAATAGCAGATAGTACCGTCTGGCGCCGATTCGAGTCGAAGCTGACAGGCATGCCGCGCAACTGGTTGGCGACACCGAGGACCGTCGGGTCACTGCCATCTACGAGGAGTTGTATCGCCGAGCGATTGTCGTCAATTACGCGGCGGTCGAAATCCGGTGGAATAGCAACGCCAATCGATACATCGCCAGTGCGCAGCAAAGATTCCAATTCGGCAACAGAACTTGCGCGTTTTACGATGTTGGCGACCTGCGATTGACCTATTTGGGAGATGAGCTCGCGCGACAGATGTGTGTTTGCCTCGTCAGCGACGGCGGTTTTCAGGTTGCGAACATCGGTGTTGATTGCATAGCCGAACAACAGGATCTGCATCATCGGCATGCCGAAGATCATCGCGAATGTAAGTCGGTCACGCCGCAACTGACGAACTTCTTTGCGCGTGACCGCGATGAGTCTGCCCAGGGATTTCATGCTGCACGCTGCATTGGCTGCAGGGTGACCGCAACGAACACGTCCTCGAGTGTCGCATGGGCTATGTGTGATTCTGCGACCACGTTATTGTTCTTCAGTGATTGTTCAATAAGCTGCAGTGCGTCGCCAAATGATTCCGGAACAAGTACTCGCAGCCTGATACCGAGCTGCGTGACGCTGGCAACCATTGGAAGATCATTGACTATCGTCTGCGCCCGGTACGGGTCTTCGGCAAGTATCTCGACGATTGTCATGCCGGTATTGGCCTGCAACTCCTGCGGCGATCCGTCGGCGACTTTGACGCCGTGATCGAGAATTGCGAGCTTGTGGCAGCGCTCCGCCTCGTCCATGTAATGAGTAGATACAAGAATGGTTGTGCCGGCTTCAGCAAGGCGAAACAGATTGGCCCAGAAATCACGCCGACTTTGCGGATCCACAGCGCTGGTTGGTTCATCGAGCAACAACAGCTCGGGCTTATGCAGCACCGCACAGGCCAGGGCGAGGCGCTGTCTCTGGCCTCCGCTCATGGTTCCGGCGAACTGTTTGCGCTGCGGCACGAGATCGTATTTCTGCAATAGCTCGTCGACGCGCGGGGCGCGAAGGGCGGACGGAACGGAGTAGATTTCGGCGATAAATTCGAGGTTCTCGACCACAGTCATGTCGCCGAACAGGGAAAATCTCTGCGTCATGTAACCGATCTTCGGTTTCAGATTCTTCGATTGCTGCGGGACGCGGTATCCTAATACGTCAGCGGAGCCTTCGGTTGGGGTCAGAAGACCACACAGCATGCGAATGGTTGTGGATTTTCCTGATCCATTGGGACCAAGAAAGCCGTAGATGGACGCCTTGGGAACATCGAGGTCGAGACGATCGACGGCACGAAGTTCTCCGAAGTGTTTACTCAGCCCGCGCGCACGAATGGCGAATTCGTCACTCACTCGGAGTTACTCAGCATGAGGTCGACGTCGACTGGTATACCGTTCGGCAAACGCTCCCGATCCTCGACTACATCGATCTTGGCGAGATAAGTCAGATGGCCGCGGTCTCTCTCCGTAAGGGCGTAGTAGGGAGTGAATGCCGCTTCGGAAGAGACCCAGCGCACGCGCCCGTCAATTGCGGCGTCGAGTCCATCGACGTAAATCAGAACCGACATACCGACACTGACCTGCACGCGCAGATGCTCCGGAACATAAACTCGCGCATAGGGTTGTCCGGCTGGCAACATTACGAGCATCGTCTGTCCCGGCGCCGGGCGTTCACCGAGTTCAAACAGGCGACTATCCACGATGCCATCCACGGGTGCTTTGATGTCATGCCGGGATAGATCTACTGCAAGCAAGTCACGTCGCGACGCTGCCTGCTTAAGCGATTGTTCTGCCTGGGCGAGTTCCTCAATGGTCGTTCCGCTCAGGAGTTCCTGTAACTGGGCGCGTCGCAATTTGGAGTTTGCTTCCGCCGCGTCAAGTGCAGCCTTGGCGCGGTCCAGTAAATCAGGTGATGCGAGATTCTTCGCGAAGATTTCCTGAACGCGCGTGTAATCAGCACGACGAAACGTCAATTCGTCAGTGGCCCCGTCCATGTTTGCTCTCGCTGCAGAGATTTGCTCACTTCGAGGCCCTCGCACGAGCTCGTCAAGCCGTGCCTGCGCCTGGCCGAGCGCAGCATCCGACTCAGCAAGGCGTGCCGTTGCACGAGCGTTGTCCTGACGCATCAACACCTGGCCTGCCATCACCGCTTCGCCTTCGGCCACGAGTATCTCGACAACTGGTTCCGAGTTTTCGGCAGTCAGTTCAATGCGATCGGAGGCGAGTTCTCCAACGACATGGTCGCCGTTCGAGGATGGGTCACAAGCACTGATCATCAGCACACATGCCATGGCTGCCCATTGGCTATGAAGCTTCATGCTACGTCTCCTTTCATGTGCGCGATGAGCAAGTCGAGTTGCGCACCGATCAGCTTGTCGGTGTCTGGGCATTGCTTTTCAAACAGCGATCGGAATACAACCGAGAACAACACCGGCATCGCAAATAAATGCGGCAGTTCATTTACAGCTGAGCGACGAAATTCTCCCTGTTGCACACCGCGCTCGAGCAGCTCGGAAATGGCGCCCAGGCCTCGCGACACGACATTGTCCCAATAAAACTGCAACAGGTCCGGGTGCTTCGGACCCTCGGCGATCATCAGCCGGATGAGAATAGATATGTGCGATCCCGGCAAGGTCCTTGCGAATTCAAAGAAGGGACCGCGCAGAAACTCTTCGGCGGACATCTCCGAGTTGTCGATAATGGTCGTTAGCGCGTCGATTCTCGGTACAACGAAACTGCGGATGACAGCCTTGAACAGATCCTCTTTCGTCTTGAAGTACAGGTAGAGCAGGCCCTTGCTGACACCGGCACGTTTGGCAACGTCATCAACACGTGTTGCGGCGTAGCCCTTTTCGGCAAATGCGGTGAGTGCGGCCTCGGTTATTTCCTGAGGTCTGTCTTCCTTGCGGCGACGGAAACGGGGTTCTGGCATGAGTGCGCCCAATTACTGACTAACGGGTCAGTAATTATAGTTAATGACCGATGGGTCAGCAAGTGAAATGAGTCACAAACGGTGGATTCGTTCATAATGCGGACCATGTTTACTTACATTGATCCGACCGTCCGGGAGCGCCTGGTCGCGGCGGGCAAACTGTTCCGCATCGACAGGCAGGGTATTGAAGTGCCGATCGACCAGGCGGCGTCCGGGAGCGGCAGCATAAGCGCGCTGGGTCCGATACCGCTGCCCTTGCTTCTCGGCGAGAACACAGTCGATGTGCAGTGGTACGCCACTGTGCGCAATACCGAGTTGACGAAGATCGAAGACTTCGCCGCCGAGTTGAGCGCGAAGCACGGCCAGCGATCTTTCGCTGAACTGGCGTCATCGATGGCCGTCAACAGCGTCTTGTTGATCGGAAACCCGGAGACCTGGACGAATCCACTTGTGCGCGTGCATTCGAGTTGTATGACCGGTGATGTCTTTGGCTCGCAACGCTGCGAGTGCGGGCCGCAATTTCAGTCTGCGATAGACCTGATCAGCAAAGATGAGCAGGGCGGCATGCTGATATACATGTCGGGTCACGAAGGGCGAGGCATCGGTCTGTGGGCGAAGGCGGCCACTTACCTGTTACAGGATGGCGGCGAGGATACTTACCAGGCGAATCGCACGCTGGGTCTGCCAGATGATTCTCGGGATTTCAGCGATGCTGCGGCGTTAATCAAATTCTTCCGCAAGGATGGGCCGTTTCGACTGTTGACGAATAACCCGAAGAAAATCGACGACCTGACGGCTGCCGGGTTGACCGATATCACGGCCGTAAAACATGTTTTTGGCGTCACCAGATCGAATCGCCGTTACCTGGCTGCAAAGCAGGGCTGGGGCCACAAACTGGCCGACGAGGATATCTGCGAGGACTAAGCGGGGCTGTGTCGTGCTGACAGGTCCCGCTCCATCTCCCTGATCGTATTTCTGTCAATGCGGTAGAAGTAGATAGCGACTATACCCATGATCGCAAACGCGGCGGGAAAGATGCTGAACATAAATCGGATGCCCGCCATTGACGTCGCCGTTTGAGTTTCATTTGCCACGAAACCAAACCAGGACAGGATAATTCCGGCAAAACCCGCACCAACTGCAAGGCCCATCTTGTGCGAAAACTGCACAGTGGAAAACACCAGTGCAGTTGTGCGCCGTCCGCTTTTCCACTCGCCGTAATCAGCGCAATCTGCATACATGGACCACACCAGTGCCGGAGTCGGTCCCGCGGCTAACATGCCCGCACAATTGATGGCAACCATCAGCCAGTAGTAATTCGGAGGCGTAAAATAGAACGCTGCCATCGAAAGTGCATTCAGCAGGGACAGCACAATCATGAGTTGGCGTTTCTCGAAACGTTGACTCAATGCCTTCGTCAACGCAACGCCGACCATCATCGCCAGCAGGCCCAACGACAGGAACACCGCAGTCTTGTCGAAGATCAGGAAAATCCGGGTGCCATCGTCACCCACGTAGTACTTGAAGTAATACAACAAGGTGCCATTGCGCACGGCGATATTGATCAACGTGAAGATCCCGGTCGCGAACAATGCTCTCCAGGGGCCATTTGCGAGTAAAGCCTTAAAATCAAGTTTCAAATCGGACTTGGTGGGCGTGGGAATGACACGTTCTTTGGTTGTCGCAAACGTGATCCAGAACAGGGTAACTGAGACAACCGCGAAGATTGCCATGGTGAGTTTAAATCCAAGGGCTTCGTTGCCACCGCCGAGGATGTTTTTCAGCGGTGTAACAAACGTGCCAACCAGCCATCCTGCGGCGAAAGCACAGAAGAAACGGTAGCTGGCAACCTTGGTGCGTTCGATCGACGAGGGCGATATCACTCCCATCAACGCCGAGTAGGGCACGTTGATTGCGGTGTAGGCCAGCATCATCAGCGAATAAGTTACATAGGCATAAATCAGTTTGCCGGTATAAGAAAGGTCGGGATTGGCGAACATCGCATAGCCGCAAAGACCATATGGAACTGCCGCCCACAACAAGTAGGGTCGAAACTTACCCCAGCGGGAATCCGTCCGATCGGCGATCAGGCCCATTATCGGGTCGCTGACAGCGTCGAGTATCTTGGTGACGAGGAACATCGTGCCAACAGCTGCAGCGGACAGGCCGAAAATATCTGTGTAGTAGTAGAGCAGGAAGACGTTGAATGTGGCGAAGAAGAAATTGGATGCGGTATCGCCGAGGCCGTAACCCAGTTTTTCTCTGAATCTTAAAGTTTCCAAATCAGGATCCTCGGCGCGCTTCGAGCTGTTGCCGGATCTCGTGCGCTTTCTCTTCCGTAATTGAATAGGATGCGATCGCCCAGATAGCGATACCCGATGCAATGACCGGCACGAATGCGTCGAAGAATCTCATTGCAGTAATTGTTTGCTCTGACTGACCTCCCTGTAACGCAACATCAAAACCAGTAACATTCAGGAGCAGGCCGCCACCTGCGATCGCGACTGCCTGGCCGAGCTTCACGACCCACCAGAAAATCGATCCATACATGCCTTCGCGTCTCTCATTCGTCTCCAGTTCGTCCATATCGATAACGTCGGCAATCATTGAGCCCATCAGCGTAAACAGTCCGCCGAGGCCAAATGCCATCAATGGCGCAGGAATGAGCACAAGCCATGGGTTCTCAGGGGTATAGCAAAACCATTTAAGCGCATAACCGACCATCGAGATTCCGATGGCAACAAAGAATGCACGCCGCTTGCCAATCTTAGTGGCGAGCCACGTGACTATTGCAATCACGCCCAGCGCGCTGACAGTTTGCAGTAGACCCGAGTGACCTATGAATTTGGCGCCCTCCGTCGCATCGCCTGCAAAAATGTAATAGATGATAACGTAGGACTGGAAGGCTGCGATCAGTATGAAGCTGTTGAAGACCAGGAAGGTTGCTGCACACAACTTCAGGAATGGTTTGAACTTCAGTGTGATGGCAAAGCCCCTGAAGAAATCACGCGCACCATCGAAGAATGTGTGCTGTCGCGGCTGTGCAGTATCGGGATCGAAAGCGAATCGCTCCCGCAAAAAAATTGCCGGCAGAACGCCCACCACAATGACAACCGCAGCAATCATCAACGCCAGACCGGCAGCGCCTTCGACCTCGTTGTCAAACAGGCTCTTGCTGTACATGATGGCGAGGAAATAGGGCGAAATCATGTAGGCAATCTGGCCAACGAAATTCTGCGTGCCCATCAAGCGTGTACGCTCGTGATAATCAGGTGTTAATTCATAGCCCAGCGCAACCCAGGGGGTTACGAAAACCGTATAGGCAAGATAAAAAATCACCGAACCGGACAGAAAATACCAGAAGTACCAGGCTTCGCTTTTGCCGTCCGGTAGCTGCCAGAGCACGGCATACACTATGCCAACGGCTATTGCGCCAACAAATATGTACGGGCGCCTGCGGCCCCATCGGGTGCGGGTGTGGTCGGAGATATACCCCATCAAAGGATCAGTGATGGCGTCTGTTATGCGCGGTAGCGCCCCAAGCAGCCCGACCAGGGCCGGGTTCATACCAAGACCAAGGTTTAGTACGATGACCATGCCGCCAATGGCGGCGGCAAGCAGGTTGTTGACGAGGGCGCCGAGACCATAGATAAGCTTTTGATGAATTGGAATGCGGTCTTCAGGCGCTGTCTGATAATGCTTCATCTTGGCGCATCGTGTATCATATTGACAGCGCTGTCAAACGTTGTTACAAGCTCGGTACGGCCGTGCCAAATGACGAGTGGTACAGCCGGACCTAGGGGGGCATTACACACCCTGCGATTAAATTTCTGTTGTGGCCGCGTGCTGCGGCTTCTGCTGGATGACGACTATGAGCGCCACGATAGCTGAATCGACGAAAGAAACTGCGGCTATCGAGCGACGTGTCGAGGCGTTGCTCGGGCAAATGACGCTCGCGGAGAAAATCGGCCAGATGAGCCAACTCAATGCGAGTGACGCGAATGCGCCGGATTACCTCGGAGATGCGCTGCGGGCCGGAAGAGTCGGTTCGGTGCTAAATGTCGCCGATGTGGAGGTTATCAACGAGCTACAGCGCATTGCTGTCGAAGAAAGCCGACTCGGCATTCCGCTTCTTGTCGGCCGCGACGTCATCCATGGCTTCAAGACCATCATGCCGATTCCATTGGGACAGGCTGCAAGCTTTAATCCTGATGTTGCGCGAGACGGCGCGCGCATTGCCGCTCTCGAAGCAGCGAGTGCTGGAATTAACTGGACGTTTGCACCGATGATCGATATCTCGCGCGATGCGCGCTGGGGGCGTATCGCCGAAAGCCTGGGTGAAGATCCCTTTCTTACTGGTGTGCTCGGCGCCGCCATGGTGCAGGGTTTCCAGGGCGATGATCTTGCGGCTACAGGAACAATTGCGGCATGCGCGAAGCACTTCGCCGGTTATGGTGCGAGTGAAGCCGGGCGCGACTATTCCGCCACAAACATACCGGAAAACGAACTACGCAACGTCTACCTGAGACCGTTCAGGTCTGCTGTGGATGCCGGCGTTACTACGTTCATGACATCGTTCAGCGAACTGGACGGCGTGCCGGCTACCGGTAACGACTTCCTGCTGCGGCAGGTGCTCCGGGACGAGTGGAGCTTCGACGGTTTTGTTGTCAGTGACTGGGACTCGGTGCGTCAATTACAAGTGCATGGACTAACTGCGGACGACCGCGAATCGGCCTACATGGCAGTTACTGCCGGTGTCGACATGGAGATGGCCGGCGATGCCTACATTAGTCACCTCGAAGGCCTGGTCGAAGACGGTCGAGTGAGCGTGGACACCATCGACACACGCGTCGCTAACATACTGCGGATCAAGTTCGAGCTCGGGCTTTTTGAAAAGCCATATACGGATCCGAGTCGACTGCCGCCCCTTGTAAGCGACGACGCGTTGCAGGTAGCAAGGCAAGCTGCGCTGCAAAGCGTAGTAATGCTGAAGAATGATGCGAACGCATTACCGTTATCAAAGGACAGTATCTCGTCGCTGGCTGTGATCGGGCCGCTGGCGGACGCTCCGTATGAACAGCTGGGCACCTGGATTTTCGACGGTGAGCCCGAACTCACTATCACGCCGCTGGCGTCATTGAGAGATCAACTTAGTGAAGAAGTAGCGATACGCTATGTGCGGGCGATGGAGACTTCACGCAGCAAAGTGAGTCCTGCATTTGACGAGGCTGTCGATGCGGCGCGCGAGTCAGACGTTGCGCTGCTGTTTCTGGGCGAGGAGTCCATCCTCTCGGGCGAGGCACATTCACGAGCGGACATTAACCTGCCCGGTGATCAGGCGGAGCTCGTGCGGCGTGTCAAGGCGACGGGTAAACCCGTCATCGCGGTCGTCCTCGCCGGCAGGCCACTGACATTGAGCAATATTGTCGACAATGTCGATGCGATTCTGTTTGCCTGGCATCCGGGCACGATGGGTGGGCCCGCGATAGCTGACCTGTTGTTAGGTGTCGAATCGCCATCGGGCAAGTTGCCAGCGACGTTTCCGCGCGTGGTTGGCCAGGTGCCGATTTACTATAATCGCAAGAACACGGGGAAGCCGCCAATACCCGAGACAACCGTGTTGATAGACGATATTCCGGTTGGCGCAAGACAGACGTCTGTGGGCAACACGGCCTATCATCTCGATGCTGGTTACACGCCGTTGTACTCTTTCGGGCACGGCCTGTCCTACGCGGCGTTTCGCTACGACAATATTCGCGTCAGTCCTGCAGAGATGAGTGTTGGTGACACCGTTACGATCAGCGCTGATCTGTCCAATGACAGTGACGTCGCCGCCGAAGAGGTTGTGCAACTATATGTTCGGGATCTCGCAGCGAGCGTGACACGGCCGATTCGGGAACTGAAAGGGTTTAAGAGAGTCCTTGTTGAGCCCGGACAGACGGTTACTATCGACTTCGAAATTGATATGGACGATCTCTCATTCTTTGGACGCAACATGCAGTTGACGACCGAACCCGGCGATTTCCATGTCTGGATTGGTGGTAGCTCGGATACCGAATTGCGCAGTGAGTTTCGATTAGTGAATAGCGAGTGAGTCATCTGACGGGGTCAACATGAGGTCCTTTGTTCTTGTAATGGTGTGTGTTCTGGCTGCATGCACTCCCGAAACTGAAGAGATGCAATCTGCCGTGAAAGTCGAGATCGTTAAAACAGACGTCGGCTACCAGCTCATGCGTGGTGGCGAGCGCTACGAGATCAAGGGTGCCGGCATGGGTATTGACGATATCGAACGATTCGCCTCACATGGCGGTAATTCGATTCGCAACTGGACCACGACGAGCGAGTATCAGGATGTCCTGGCACTTCTGGATTCTGCCCACGCACACGGTGTGACGGTTGCGCTTGGCTTACCAATGCGGGCTGAACGCCACGGATTCGACTACGATAATCCTGAAGCTGTAGAGAGACAGCTCGAAGTGTTTCGCCAGGATGTCATCAAGTATCGGGATCACCCGGCACTGCTTGTATGGATAATCGGCAACGAGTTGAATCACAGCTATTCCAACCCGGCTGTTTATGACGCAGTCAATGATGTAGCCGCGATGATCCATGAGCTGGACCCGAATCACCCAACAACCACAACGCTGTCAGGCTTCAAGCCCGACGTAATAGGCGAAATCAAGCTGCGGGCGCCGCAGCTCGATTTCATCAGCTTCCAGATGTACGGGAGTCTTTTCGGGTTGCATGATGAGCTGAATCAGCTCGGATTCACAGACCCGTTCATGATGACGGAATGGGGCACGATAGGCTACTGGGAGATGGAGAAGACCACCTGGGGTGTGCCGGTCGAACTGACGAGTACTGAAAAAGCCGACGTGTTCCTGCGTGCCGACCGCGAGGTCCTGAGTCCGCTCGAGGGGCAGATGATAGGTTCCTACGCGTTCCTTTGGGGCCAGAAGCAGGAGCGAACCTCGACCTGGTTTGGGTTGTTCACCGATGCAGGTGAGGAAACCGAGGCAGTCGATGCGATGCATTATATTTGGAACGGTGAGTGGCCAGATAATCGCACTCCGCAGGTTCGCTCAATGCTTCTTGACGGCAGAGGCCACAAACAAAGCGTTACGCTGGTGTCAGGAGAAAGTTACGATGCCGAGTTCGATGTCCTCGATCTCGAGGGTGATCCACTGACCTTTCGGTGGGAAGTAAAATCCGAAAGTGATCAGACCGCAGAAGGTGGCGACTTCGAAGAGGCCATCGATAACCTTGAAGGCTTGCTGTCGAACCCCGATGCGGCGGTCACTCGATTGATGGCGCCGGAGCCCGGCCAATACCGGTTGTTTGCGTACGCTTCCGATGATCATGGTCATGTGGCTCACGCCAATATCCCGTTCCTGGTGGAGACGTCGTTGGTTCAGCCAGAAGATGCGTTGATTGCGGGTGAGACAATGGCGGTCGCCTATTCGGGCTTTCGCGCCGGCCAACACCCTGACCGTGGTTCGGGTGCCGCGAACCCGAGCCGTGCCGAAATTCTTGAGGATCTCAATATATTGCTGGCGCACAACCTCAGGCTCGTAAGGATGTACGACACGGAGGAAAACACCCGGACCACGCTCGAACTGATTCGTGAGCACAAATTGCCGATCAAGGTGTTGCTGGGCATCTGGCTGCGGGCCGAGATTAGCAATCACGAGGGTTGCCCATGGCTTGACGAGCCTATTCCGCAGCAGCAGCTGGATGCCAATGTGCTGAAAAACGCGACTCAGGTGCAGCGCGGCATCGAACTTGCGAACGAATTCGACGACATCATTATTGCTGTAAATGTGGGTAATGAGGCACTCGTCGAGTGGAATGACCACATGGTGTCGCTGGACCGGGTTATCGAACTGGTTCGCCTCGTCAAGGCATCAATCGAGCAGCCTGTCACCGTGGCCGACAACTATGAATGGTGGATACGTGATGGTGCGCCGTTGGCAACCGAGGTCGATTTCGTCGGCGTGCATACCTACCCGGTCTGGGAGAACAAGCCGATTGACGAGGCGCTGGACTACACGATCGATAACATCCGCCGTGTGCGGGCGGCGCTGCCCGGTACACCGATCGCGATCCTCGAAGCCGGGTGGGCCACATCGGCAAATGAGTTCGGCGAGCGTGCCAATCAGCCGGATCAGGCCCGCTATTTCGAGGAGATGTCTGCCTGGTCCGAGAAGACAAATACAACCGTATTCTTTTTTGAGGCCTTCGATGAGCCCTGGAAAGGTGATGAGAATGATCCGCTTGGTGCAGAGAAGCACTGGGGCCTGTTCTTTGTCGATCGGGCACCGAAACAAGTAATGGTTAAGTAAGTAATGAAAACAAGCAAGCAACACCTCGTATTGATCCTGATGACGTTTGGACTGGCCGCCTGTGGAGGAGGTGGCGGAGCTGGCAATAATCCTTCACCGCCACCACCACCCCCACCGCCGCCCCCACCGACAGGGGACAACGTCAATATCAACAACCCAACGTTGGTCATTGCCGACAATTCTGCGGTATCGCCTGGCGATACGTTGACACTAGTCTGGAGCGACGAATTCGATGCGGCGCAGCTCGACCCGGAGAGCTGGTTTTTCGAGGAGGGCGATGGTTCCCAGTACGGTATCCCGGGCTGGGGTAACAACGAATTGCAGTGGTACTTGCCGAACAGCGCGCAGCTCGAAAACGGTAACCTCGTGATTACGGCTCGCAACGAGGTGTCCAACGGCAGGAACTACACGTCGGCGCGGATCAACACGCGGGATCGCTTCGCTTTCAGGTATGGACGAATCGAGGCCCGTATGCGCCTGCCGGGCGGGCAGGGCATCTGGCCAGCGTTCTGGTTATTGCCGCAGGATGAAGTCTACGGGACATGGGCAGCTTCCGGTGAGATCGACATCATGGAAGCCATAAACCTCGGCGCGTCGGGCGGCAACACAGTCCACGGCACACTGCACTATGGTGGGGTATGGCCGAACAACGTCTCGACTGGTAGCGGATACGAAGTGGCGACTGATGCGACCACAGACTTTCATGTCTACGCGCTCGAATGGGATGCGTCGGAGATGCGCTGGTACGTTGACGGCATCTTATATGCAATGCAAAACAACTGGTCAACGACGGCTGCGCCATTCCCGGCGCCGTTCGATGAGCGTTTCTACATCCTTCTGAATGTCGCGGTAGGTGGTAACTGGCCGGGGGCGCCGGATGCATCAACCGTATTCCCAGTGACAGTGGAGGTAGATTACGTCAGGGTTTATAGCGGCGAGCCCTGATATTTCCGCAGCCTTCAGTCTTCCCGGGCTGCTGTCGATTCCCTGACCTTGAGCGTGCCTGGCACGACGGTCGGACTATCTGGTTTCTTCTTCTTACGCTGCGATTCGATTAGCATCAGGACGGCGGCTTCGGCCATTTGCGAGAGTGGCTGGTTGATCGTAGTCAGCGTCGGGTAAATCTGCTGTGCCAATGCTATGTCGTCGCAGCCGGCTACCGAGAGTTGGTCGGGGACTTTGATGCCAAGGCGATCAGCCACGCGCATCACGCCGGCTGCCATATCGTCGTTGGCCGCGAAGATTGCCGTCGGCAGGTCGCGCCTTTTAAGCAGTTCAAGCGCCGCCGCTTCGCCGGAGCGAACGGAGTTGTCACCTTTGGCAATGAGTTCGTCGCAGACTTCGAGGCCGCTCTGCTCGAGCCCATCCAGGTAGCCCTGGTAGCGGCTGCCTACAGCCTTGTGGCCCGGGTGACCCTTGATGAATGCAATGCGCCTGTGGCCCAGAGAGGCAAGGTAGCGCGTCATCTCCGAGCTGATTTCACGATCGTTGGTGGCAACATACAGCGGATTGCCGTTGGTCTTGCCGGGGGAAACGCGAACAAGGGGCGTGCCGGTAGCCTCGATCGTCTGGACGACTCTCCGCACATTCGACAAGGGCGCAGCCAGCACGATGCCATCGGGCCGCACCTGTTCGATCATTGCATTGAGTTCCGCGACGACGTTCTTGCCGCGGTAGCGACAGGGATGAATCAGCAACTCGTAATTCGCCATACGACAAGCACGCAAGGCGCCTTCCTGCATGCGAATGATGAAGCCCGCACTCGGGATTTCGTATGCGCTCGGATCGTCGTAGATCAGCACAATCAGATGCGAATGATGACTGGCGAGATTCTGCGCCGCTTTGTTTGGCCGATAGTTGAGTCGCGCAATCGCTTTCTCGACCTTCTCGCGTGTCTGCTCGCGTACGTTTGGTTCGCGATTGACGACGCGTGAGACGGTCTTGATGGATAGTCCTGCTAATTTGGCGACGTCATCAATTGTGGCTTTCGGCATGCCTGGGCTGTCTCACGGGCTTCTCTACTGACCGAAGTATAGGAGAAATCCTGATTTGATGACAGCGCTGTCCTTAGCCGACAATTCAAAAGTACTTGGGCTGCCCGTCGTGGTCCCAGAGGCCCCAGTATGCGCCTACATCACCCTCGGCACCGGTTTTCCACGGCTCGTCGAATGACGAAAACCAGATAATCTCTATACCATCTTGCTCAGCCCATCGATACGTATCGATGAAGTATTTGATCGCATTGTCGAATGATGGCACCGCTCCGTCGGTATTTGTGCCGACATTTGGCCAGCCTGTTTCACTGACGATTACCTTTTTGCCATTTGCTGCTCTGACAGCACAACGATACATCTCTTTCATATAGAGCAGAGCATGCTCGGCAGGGCATCCTTCCCAGAACGGATAGCAATTGGCCAACACCACGTCACATGCATCAGTAACCCGCGGGTGCCCCTCAAACTTGAAGTAAGCGTCCACGTAGCCAATGTCGACATCGGGGACTGCGCTTTTTGCGCGCTGCAAATAGTCGATCAATTCGTCCTCGGATAATTCGTCCCGAAGCAACACTTCGTTCCCGATCGCCAGAACGTCCGCATGTCCACGACCGGCAATTTCGAGCCCGGCAGCGAGTTCCTTTTCATTGTTGTCGCGATTGTCATCTAGCCAAACGCCAACGATCGTCTTCAGGCCATTCTCAGCCGCAATTGACGGTATTAACTCGTTGCCATCCGTGCACGAAAACGTTCGCACCCACTGAACATGCGGCCGTACGATATCGAGCCGGCTTCGCAACTGGTCTTCGCCTAAATGCGACCCGGGTCCCTGGTCTGCACCGTAGGGGCTGAATGAAATGCCGTGGATTCCGGACTCCAGGATCTGGTGAACCAGTTGCTTCAATTCACCCTCAGACAAGGACGCTGTATTGACACCCGATAAGGAAAGTCGGCGCTGGTAGGGGTTAGACATGTCAGTCGGCCAATAACACGTCTGGCGCAAAGGACACCGTCAGCTGGCGTATATCTCCATTGCGCTGAAAAAGCGCATTGCTATCCTCTGCAGAGAGCCGCAGACCGTCGCTAGCTTGCGTGCTGCCTTCTCCGCGATGTATTAAGACGCCCGGTCGTCCATCATCGACGAGCTTGTAAAGGATTGGCACCTGGCACCAGGTAAATGCGAGTGCGGTCTCGGGAACCGCTACTGTTTTCCAGTCGCCGCCTATGTCCAGATACTCAAATGATCCGTTCGTGGTACAGAATTCTCGCCCTCGCAGCAGGCCCGGATCGAAACTGACGATGCCGTCACTTACACGGACGCCCAACTCTGCAAACCGACAAAGCACCTCTTCCTTGACCTGACCGGTCATGCCAGGCTGTCGTGCGCCTGCGTGCGCCGGAGTGTGCGAGTAGGGGTCGGTCGGGAACGCGCCATACTCGAGCGGAGATTTGTTGAAGCCAATTCCGTCGCGGATACGGTAGTACAGGTGCCCTATGGACTGGCGCGTAGACTTGTCTGGGCCATCGTCGATAGTCTTGAAGAACACCTCTTCGGTGGCCAACATGAGTTTGGCTACCATGTGCCAGTAAATGGATCCCAATCCTTCGAATCCGAACATGGTGCCCGACCGTCCGGTGAACTTGTTATGCAGAAACACCTTTTCATGCAGAGTCCGCAATGACTGTCGCGACTTCTGCAGCTCGTTGCCGTAGTCGGACGCGATTTCATCGAGCCTGGTATCGAGAGCTCGCACGTTTACTATGTCGGCATTGAAGCGCAGGACCCGATCCGAGTCGCGCAGGATCAGCCGTGTGTCGCCAGCGTCGAGCATTTGTTGCAGTACGGGAATTTGGTTCGCGTCTGGCTGTGAAATGCGGTTCTTTTCCAGAAAGCCCGGAAGTTGCCGGTCCGGGTACAGCATGAATGACTGCTGGTCCTCTCTGTAGATTTCGCTCACGAACAGTGATTCGAGTATCGCTGCGACCTCGGCTGCATCGAGGGCACCGCTGCTGACAGCGGCGACCTGTCCCTCCAGCATCAGGTAGAGCGAGTCGATATCAATGCGATCTTCGCCAACATCGAGCAGGTTGTATGCGTGATACAAGCCATCGTCACGCTTGTTGGTGCCTATCGTGTGATCGATTACCGCGAGTGCGTCGTCGAGCATCGCCAGTAACTTTGATGCGGGTAGCTGCGCCTTGCCCGAGAATGACTCCTGTTTGTAAATAGTTTGTCGATATCTATCAGCAGCTCTCCCCAGTTGGTGCAGGAAATCGTATCGCTGCTCGGCATCGATTCGATGCCCGTCCAGCGCCGAACAGATCTTATGCAGTACCGTCGCAGTTTCCGTTAGCCAGATAGTAACCTCGATGGATAACTCCACCGACTGCGTGTCGCCGTGGAGGAGGTCTTGCATGAAACGCACGTAACGACGCATGTAGTAGAGCGTTACCATCGAAAGACCCTGGCCAACCAGTGCGTTGTTCGCGTCATTCCATTCGGGGCGCTGAGTGTTCATCCATATGCCACCATCGACCACGAGATTGCCAAGTTTGGCGAGCAACGGGATTAACAGTTTGTCCAGCAGGTTTACCTGGTAGACCTCGCCGTTTGCGTCGAGGACGAGTTTGCCGTCGGCACCGATAGCCTCGACACGCTCTTCAATGCGTTTTGCCAGTTTCGAGTCGTAAACAACAGTGTTTTTCGGATTCGCGAGCAGTTCCTCAAAACTTTTTATTCGGTATGGCACGTTGGCGTAGCAGAAAATCGGTTCGCGCAGCAACCGCGCCAGACGATTCGGATGAAAATGTTGCGACAGTTCCAGCAGTTTAAGCAGGTAAATAATCTGGTGGTCACCCCAGTAACCGATATAACTCCATGGGTCGTCAGGGTCTTCTATCTCCCAGTCAATGCCCTTCTTGGTGATCCGGTAAGGGTTGTAGCCATCCATTGTCGATGCGTTTACGAACTTCGCAATGATGTTTTCTATGAATTCCGGAAAGCTCAGTGCGAGTGATTCCCAGTTCTGAAAAATATCCCTCCAATTACCTTCGTAAGAAAGGAGCGGCCTCCCGTGTTCATCTTTCAAATTAATTGCGAAATGATTCCACGGTCTGCTCGGGTCACCGTGACGTCGTCCAAACGTGATGGGCAGGTACTCGTAGCAAAGACGGGCCAGCTGGCGGTCGTCCTGTTGCAAGATCTTTTCCAGGAGCTCCGAAAGTTGAATCGAATCAGGAAGCTCGGTAAGCAATTTCCTATGGCGCTCGAAAACCTGGCGATTAAATTGGCGAACTGAACTGGCGAGGTCCTCGCTGTAAACCCTGTATTGATCGGCAAAGACCCCTCCACGCATCACATTGAACAGGACGTTCGCGTAGTGGTGTGCAGTAACGTTTTCCTCGGCCGCGCATTGGAATCCGTCCGATGTGCCAATGATACGCGCCAGTTCATCCGAGCCCTGGTCGATCGAGTATGAGATTTGGGCCGCGATGGCGTCCGGGTCTTTTAATTCATCTCTCAGACTTGCCACATCTGCCTGCGTTTTTTCAGTGTCGGCGACAATCTGCCAGGGCTGCAATTCGCGCGGCCCAAGTTCCAGCTCTGCATTGACGAAATACGCGCAGCGCGTTCCGCGAACCAGTGATTCCTGTACCACGTTACCATCGCCCCGGAATGCTTCCACCTGGCGCGAAGATAGTAAAGTTCTGCAACCTGGGAGACCGAGGCTAAAGACAGTGTTGGCTCGCAGTGACTCGACAGGTTCGGCGCGATCCGAAATACTGGAATACAGGGCGTACATTCCCAGCCCGGTTTCTGCATCCAGTTCGCTCCATTTGTAAGCATTGACCAGGTTACTGGCTTCACTTTGAGAGTGTCTGGGAGTTGCCGCCGGCAGAAGATTTTGCAGGCCGTCCAATATGGCTACGTTCTGCGGTTTGCTACGCAGGTTTTCGATTTCACAACACCGCACAAAGCCGAAGCGATCGCTTGTGACCCAGCTATAGCGAAATGCAAGTCCCAACGAGTGATTGATCTCTTCGAACCGCAGCTTGTTGCCAAGTACGTTCTTGTAGAGATTACGGCATATTGAAAACTCGCCGCTGCGCGCAGTATCGAATGGTTCCCATACAGCATGTCCGCCGCCAGTTTCGACCCTGAGCAGGGTCTTGCAACCTGTGTGCGGCCAGCTGTCATGAATCTTGTCCACCGTGATGTAAGGGAATAAGGCCTGTTCGGGTGAAATGCGACCAGCCGTCAGCCCGCCGGTCGATGACACGAACAGCCAGTGATCCGAACTCGACACAACACTGATTAGAAACGGTGCCATCTTGTCCACGTTACGGATTGCGTAGTAACGCTCTTCGCCACAAGTTACGAACTCACCAGACACGGCATCCTGGCTTGCGACGATACTTTCTTCTTGAATTTTCAACACGTCAATTTGACTCCACGAGCTCAAGCGCCCCAAAAAGCCCGGCATCAATCCAGCCACGGTCTTTTGGGCCGCTCGGTACAGACTCGGACCCGACAAAGTTTTCTCGAAGCTCACTTCCGTCGTTGTCACAGTAGGCGATCATGAGTCCCATAACTTTGCCCGACTGCAATATGACGGGCACATTGTTGGGTGACTCGTCTATGTAATCACTTTTGTATATATCAATCGCCAGTTCCCAGACGATCGTCTCCCCATGCTGTCGCCATTGGCTGTTGACATGGTGAGAATAATCTCGCGCCTCGCCATTCGTGCCGATGTCGATGGCACGATTATCTAATGACATGTGGTAGGCGAATGCGTTGTGATTATGCTGGTGATCGCCCCCTGAGTAGTCTTCGTCGAGAAATACTTCGAGGCAGTCATCGTCCCAGTACTGCACCAGCGGATCGCGGTGAGAATCGAACAGGATGTCGTCTACGATTACCACAACAATGTAAAGCCTCTCTTCGGTCCAGACGACCTTGAATTTACCGCTGAAATCCGTTTCAGCATATTCGGGACCAAGCCAGCGATAGTTGATGTCGCGCCATCGCGCAGTGCTCCAGGCGGGGTCGTCGATATTGCCGTCCGTGACCGGCGCCTCAGCGGCGAACGGCGCCTTGTAAAGGCTTCTGCCATCACTGTGCGGCCTGGCATCGACGTTGCCGGCAGCCATGCACAGTACAAGGAGTATCGCGCGACTAAACATGGCTCGCTCCGATGCTGTCGGCTACGGCGACCGTACGCGCAACGAGTTCATCCAGTGACAGTTCGGAGTGGCCGGCCAGGCTCAAACCGACACGCTCGTTCCAGGGTGCTGTCCAGCGTTCGGGGATTGCATGCCCGGTCAGACCGAACAGGCCGCCGACAGTCGCACCGTTGCAGTCGGTGTCCCAGCCCGCCGCCACGGCATCACCAATAGCAGCGCTGAAGTCGTCGCCTGCAGACAACAGTGCCCAGACGACGAGCGAAAGGTTATTCAGTGTATGTACCGGTGACAGGCCGGCATATTCCCGGTGCAGTCGTTCGACGGCGTCTTCGCGACCGGCTAGTTCTCGGCCAAATGCGACAGCTGCCGCGACATTACTGCCCTCCGGGATTTGTGCGAGCGCGGCATCGATCGCCGTATCGAGATCGTCAATCGTTGGTATTGATGCACCAAGGGCTGCAACAAACATCGCGCTGTAGACGCCGTCGCCGCGGTGCGACAGCGAGGCATCCCTGGCGGCGAGCTCCGCGGCGAGCGCGGGACGCCCCGGGCATACCCAGCCATAGAGGTCGGCGCGTATCTGGGCTCCGATCCAATCGTTGTAGTCGTTCTGCGAACAGATAGTGATATCGAAGCCCGGTTCGTCCCCATTGACGAACTCGTCGTCCATATTGGTGAGCAAAGTTGCATAAGCGGCGCGCTCGGCTGTCCATGTGGCGCCGGCGGGCAACAGCCGCAGCCATGCACGGGCCACGTCGGTGACGTCGAATCCGATGCCGCGTTCCTCGAGCAGCATCAGGGCGAGAACCGTGTAGTTAATGTCGTCATCGGGCTCGGCGCGCTCAATGTGGCCACGGCAGCAGGGGCTCCCGATCCGATCCACGGCGGAGCCTGCCTCGGCCGGCACGTAGTCGCGCAGTGGCAACGCGCCGGTGCCCTCGAGATAGTTGGTCAACCCGTCAAGACCCTGTTGAAATGACAGGACTTCTACCGGTTTGCCCAGTATGCAGCCCGATATCCGCCCTTGCCATGCGGCACGAATTTTAACCGGATCAGCACTCACAATATTCAAATGTCACCCCCCTACGTATGTTGACAGTGCTGTTTGATCTTTTTGCAATTCGAGTTGACAGCGCTGTCAGCCTCTATTATAAGTACACTATTGACAGCGTTGTCAAAAAATATAGCAGAGCCACTGGGCTCTGCTGCACTAACGAAAAACAGGCGGGTTGCTGGAGGAGCTTTGTTCCGGCGGCACGCGATACATGTTTGTATACAAGAGCCCGGGGGGACTTCAGGCATGCAAGATTCTTCTTTTAACAGGAAACCACTCGCTGTGGCCGTCGCTGTCGCGGTGGGCGCGGTCTTCGCGACGCCTTCGGTGTCTGTAGCGCAGGACGGCGAAGTCATCGAGGAAATTGTCACTACCGGTATCCGCGGCAGCTTGAATCGCTCCATGGACATAAAGCGCAATGAAAAAGGCGTTGTAGACGCAATTTCTGCGGAAGATATTGGTAAGTTTCCTGATGCAAACCTGGCAGAGTCCCTGCAAAGGGTGACCGGTGTGTCCATCGACCGTGAGCGCGGCGAGGGCAGTCAGGTGACAGTGCGTGGATTCGGTCCGGAATACAACCTGGTGACTGTTAACGGCCGTCAGATGCCAACTCACAACGGCGTCAACCGCTCTTTTGACTTCGCTGATCTGGCTGCAGAAGGTGTAGCGGGTGTCCAGGTCTACAAGACCGGTCGAGCCGATGTGCCCTCCGGCGGTATCGGTTCCACAATCAATATTTCCACGCCTGAGCCACTCAAAGGTGAACCGACTGCAAGTATCGCGGGTAAGGCTGTATATGATACTTCGAGTCGCACCGGCGATACGGTTACACCGGAATTCTCCGGCATTTACCTCGGTAAGTTTATGGATGACACCGTGGGTATCGCCGTCACAGCAAGCCACCAGACCAGAAATAATGGTGTGAATTCAGCACAGGTGAATGGTTGGTACACCAGGCCGGGTGACGATGTGTTGCCAGATGGAAGCACGGATGTCAGGGTCATAAATGACGAGAACCAGATAAACCGGCCGCAGACGGCCGATGAAAGCTATTCCATCCCGCAGGCGGTAGCGTACAACATTGCAGAATTTGAAAGTGAAAGGACCAATGCCCAGCTTGTGCTGCAGTGGGCACCGACAGAGAACATTACTGCAACGGTGGATTACATCCGGTCTGAATTTGAATTGAACCGATCCTACAGCGATCTTTCTGCCTGGTTCTCCAATACGGCGGCCCTTTCTCAAGCCAGTGAATTTACCGATGGCCCTATTGCAAGCCCGGTTATCTACACAGAGACGAATGACAATAATGACTTTGCCATGGGAACTGGCAGGGACGGCTTCAAAAACCTGAATCAGTCAGTTGGGTTCAACTTCGAGTGGTTCCTTACCGATCGGCTCCGCCTCGAATTTGACTACCACGATTCTTCGGCTGAAAACGGGGCCAACGGTCCTAACGGCACAAGCTCGCTGATCACCATGGCGAGCTTTAACAAGGTTGGTCAGAGTTTTATTACAGGTTATGAATTGCCGATCATGGCACTAAACCTGAATTCCGGGGGAGAGGCGAATCGCCCTCTGTATAAGAATGACATGATACTGACGGGTAGTGTGTTCACTAACGGTGCGTCCCAGATGGATCTGAATCAGGCCAGGTTCAGTGGCAGTTTCGATTTCTTCGAAAGTTCCAGCGTCGATTTTGGTGTGCAGACGACAGAGGTCAGCAATCGTTCGGTGTTCAGCGTCGTGCAGTTGGACAACTGGGGCGGTATTGGTGAGCCTGGAGACATCTCGGATGTCGTTGTTCGTTCAAGCATTGAGGGTCAGTTCGACGAGCTGTCCGGTCATGATCATCCGCAATTGCAGACTGAGTACTTCACGGCCAATCTCGCCGATCTTCAGGCCGCCGGTGAGGCATTCTACGCCGGCAGCGGTGCAGAATATGCCGAGGTCGGTGACTGTGGTACGGGCTATTGTGCTTCTACTGAATGGAGGGACGATCTTCGAACCACTGAGGAGACTACTGCCTTTTATCTTCAATACAACTGGGCCGGGGTACTCGGTGATATGCCTGCCAATCTGCATGTGGGCGTTCGCTACGAAGAGACAGATGTAACTTCTGCCGCATTGAATACGAATTATGACGGCTCTTCATGGGTAGGCGCAGGCAACGAGCTCAATATTACGGAAGCTCGAGATGCCGACGGTAATATCATTCAGAGCTTCACTAACGTTCCGGGTAACTACGATGTCACGCTGCCCAGCTTCGATTTCGATATCGAGCCCTGGGAGGATATTGTCCTTCGAGCTTCATTCAGCGAAACCATCACCCGTCCGAATTATAATGACATCAAGGGTGGCTTATCGCCCGACGGCACCCAGTACTTCCCAAATACGCGGCCGTCGGCATCTGCAGGCAACCCGGGTCTTGTTCCTATTCAGTCGTTTAACACTGATCTGTCGTTTGAGTGGTACTACGCGGGCGGAAGCTACCTGTCCGTGGGTTATTTCGAAAAGGATGTAGATAACTTCATCGGCACCGGTCGCGAGTCAGGTACCACGTTCGAGATTCCCAACATTGTCGGTGGCGCCCTCTGGAACCGCGCCCTTGCAGACAGCGGCCTGGATCCCAACAACTATACCGCGGTCGGTCGGTACATCCTGGACAACTATCAGGATGACCCGGCAGTGAATGGCGAGACTATTGTTAGCGTAGCGGGCGACCCATCCATCGTCTTTGATCTGAGCCAGCCTACAAACCAGAGAACGGCAAAGGTGGACGGTGTTGAGGTGAACCTTCAGCACACCTTCGATGATTCCCCGTTCGGGTTTATTGTTAACGCAACGTTTGCCAGCGCAGATGTCTCTTATGACCTCTTTAACTCCCTGGAAGGCCAGTTTGTACTAAATGGATTGAGTGATTCGGCTAACCTGATTGCTTTCTACGATAGTGAAGACCTGCAGATTCGTCTCGCTTACAACTGGCGCGACGACTTCATCTCCGGAGTTGGCCAGGCCGAGGGCACACGGACCAACCCCCAGTTTGTTGAGGCCTACGGGCAGTGGGATCTGGGAGTTACCTATTACTACAACGATAACCTCACGTTATATTTCTCCGGGTTGAACCTCACTGAAGAGACAAGGCACGTCTACAGCCTGACGAAACAACAGGTGATGCAGGCTGTTCAGGGTGGTCCTCGATATGACTTTGGGGTTCGCTACAACTTCGACTACTGACGGAAGCCGCTGACTACTGATGGCCCAGTCAAAGTACAAATTTTAGCTTGGTCAGGCAGCGAAAGACTTATTTTTAGGGGGCGTAATGCAACGGCAAATCTTGAACTCAGAGCACGGGCTACTCGGCAAATATGCCAGTCGCTTTGGTGCAATACTGGCCATGACAGGCCTGCTTCTCCTGTCCGCGTGTGGCGGCAGCACCAAAGATGTCACGGAAAACAACCTGACTGACCCCCCCTCCAGGGACGGCGTACCACCTACGCTGACGAGCGTCAGCATCAGGGAAAGTACCAAGTCTGCAAAGCCGAACGGTACGGTCAAGCTTGGTAAGTTTGTCCGCGTCGACATTGTCGCCAGCGAAGCTCTGATGACTCCCCTCGTCACCATTAACGACGTGGCGGCCGAGGTGGTTGGCAGGGTAAATGGTTGGTACGCGGTTCGTGAAATTACCGAGGCCGACGTCCTCGGTGAGATCTACTTCTCGATTGTCTACCAGGACATCAGTGGTGAACTGGGTCAGGCTGTAAATACAACCAGTGACGGTAGTACCTTGTTGTACTGTGACGAGGACTGTCCGGAACCAGTCACTCTGCCAGGTGACTGGCGCCTGGATGTTGAGGGCGGAGCAGGAGTCGGTCC
>JAHEFG010000037.1 GCA_024640305.1 Gammaproteobacteria bacterium | reverse complement strand
ACCGCAGAGATTGAATTTTGTAACCATCGCCGACGTGCGAAGAAGCGGGCACGCGCCATCATCTATACCCGGGGCAGGGACAAGAAGGCCGCGCTGTATCGGGATTTGATCAAAGTAACGATGAATACACTGGTGTATCTTGAAAAAGCAAAGATGATCTTGAGCGTTACAGGGGGCACGACACTGCAACTGGAAGCCTGGCATGCTGAGGTGGGTCATTATCTGCCCTTGATCAAGCGGGTGATTGATCAGACGCAACGCCGTGTATTCCAGGGTGAAAGCGTACCGGCAGATGAGAAGGTTTTTAGCCTGTTTGAGACCCACACCGATATCATCATCAAGGGCAATCGTGACATCCAGTACGGACACAAGCTTAATCTCAGTTCAGGGAAAAGCGGGCTGATTCTTGATGTGGTCATTGAACAAGGCAATCCGGCGGATACTGACCGTTTACTCCCGATGATTAAACGACACATCAACCACTATGGCTGTGCGCCCAAACAATTGGCGGTCGATGGCGGTTATGCGAGTAAAGACAATCTTGATGAAGCCAAGACGTGTGGCATTGAGGATGTTGCGTTCCATAAGAAGCGCGGCTTGCGTATTGAGGAAATGGTGAAGAGCACCTGGGTGTATCGGCAGTTACGTAACTTTCGTGCTGGCATAGAGGCCGGTATCTCCTGTCTCAAGCGGACGTATGGACTGACGCGCTGCACCTGGAAGGGGCTGGGGCATTTCAAGTCATTCGTCTGGTCTTCTGTTGTAGCGCACAATCTGGCGCTGCTGGCGCGATTAAAACCGGCCTGATAGCGGCCAATGTGGGATGGGTTGTGATGAGCCAGGTTGCTCAGGGGTTTGTTTGTGTATCGTAGGCAGATCAGCGACTAAATTGACAAAATACAGTGCATCTTTGAATGCCTGCGCGATAATATTAGGCATCGGTAGCTCAATCGTGAATTTATAGTTGCACACATATTTGAAATTCGTGCCTTTATGGACGGACACTAATTAGATGACATGGAGCCGGAAAACCGGTATGGAAGCTGTAGCCGAGGAGACAGGCATAGCGCCAGCCAAGATTTGACGGTCAAAAACTGACGCTATGCCCCAAACCGTGCTTTCGCACAGCCCGTCCATGATCTCACCAAGACGGGTCAAACTCCAGCCCTCATCGGCCTTGCATGCCGATGAACCCCAGTGCCCGGATGTTTCAATGCATGCGTTGCCACTGCCAGGTCATTATCTGTCGTCACTGCGACCGCGGTAACGTCTATTGCGCAAATGGCTGTGCTGATCTGGCGCGATCCGCCTCGCTGCACCGAGCAGCCAAACGTTACCGTTCAACCCGCCGTGGCCGGCACAATAATGCGGATCGACAGCGCCGATTCCGGGCGCGGCAACGAGAAAAAGTAACGCATCAGGGTTCCCCTCCGATCGTCGGCCTTGTTCTACTGCTATTGGCATTGAACACCGGGGAAAGTTATCACGAATACAGGTGCGATCGCACAGAGACAGCCATTTACTGCCATGTCTGTCACTGCGAATGCGATTCCTTCCTCAGACGTGACTTTCTACGACCGCCGTAACGCACTCAACAGCACGGATCACTGTGCAGTCATTGATCGAAGGAGGTAACGATTGGCTATCAGTCAGGAACTCGAAGCGAAGATTCTTCGCTATCACTTTGTCGAGCACTGGGGCCCGCATACCATTGCCGCCCAGCTCGGCATTCATCACTCGGCCGTCGATCGGGTACTGTCTCAGGCGGGCATGCCCAAGGCCGAGCGCACCCGCCAGGCCTCGATCGTTGATCCCTACATACCCTTCATCATCGAGACGCTGGCGCAATACCCCATGCTCACGGCCGCGCGGCTGTATGCGATGGCACAGCAGCGCGGCTACCCGGGGGGATCCAGCCATTTCCGCTCGCATGTTGCGCAACTGCGTCCGCGCAAACCGAGCGAAGCCTATCTTCGACTCCGGACATTGCCTGGCGAGCAGGCACAGGTCGACTGGGGTCACTTCAATTATGTTCAGATCGGCCGTGCGAAGCGACCGCTGATGGCCTTCGTGATGGTGCTCAGCTGGAGCCGTCAGATCTTCCTGCGCTTCTATCTCAATCAACGCATGGAGAGCTTCCTGCGCGGCCATGTCGCCGCCTTTAACGCATGGGGTGCATTGCCGAGGGTGCTGCTGTATGACAACCTGAAGTCAGCGGTGCTCGAGCGTCGTGATGATGCGATCCGGTTCCATCCAACCCTGTTGGCGTTATCCGCGCACTACCGCTTCGAACCCCGGCCGGTTGCCGTCGCCCGGGGTAACGAGAAGGGCCGGGTCGAACGCGCGATACGCTATATTCGCGACAACTTCTTTGCCGGTCGTCAGTGGTCCGATATCGATGATCTGAATGCGCAGGCCGACGCCTGGTGCGCAGGCCCGGCTGCCAACCGACCGTGTCCGGAAGAGCGGAGCATGACGGTGGGTGAGGCCTTTGCGCAGGAACAGCCACAACTGCTGGCGTTGCCGGACAACCTCTTCGAAACGGACGAGCAGGTTGAGGTCCGTGTCGGCAAAACACCCTATATACGCTTCGATCTGAACGACTACAGTGTGCCGCACACCCATGTACGGCGCACCGTCACGGTCATGGCCTCTCTGACCCGTGTGCGTGTACTCGATGCCACCGTGGTAATCGCCGAGCACCGGCGCGTCTATGGCAAGGGTGAGCAGATCGAGAATCCGGCGCACATCGAGGCGCTGGTCAGTGCCAAGCGCGCCGCACGCCATCACCGCGGTCAGGACCGACTGGCGCATGCCGTGCCAATGAGTTGTGAACTATTGCAACAGGCCGCACACCGCGGCACCCCGCTATCGAGCGTCACCGCACAACTCGTGCAACTGCTTGACGACTACGGCGCGGCCGAACTCGAGCGCGCCATCACAGAGGCACTCGAGAATGACGTACCCCATCCGAACGGCGTACGACAAGTCCTTGAACGGCGCCGCGAGCAGCGCGACCGGTTGCCGCCGTTAACCCTCACGCTTCCCGACAATGACAAGGCGCGAAACATCGTTGTCCGTGTGGCATCGCTGGCGCGCTACGACCAACTCGACACCGACACCGACACCGACACCGACACCGACACCGACACCGACACCACAAATGATACGGAGCAAGCCGATGGCAATACCACATGATCCAATCCTGCGCGACGAACTCATGCAGCGCGCTGCCGCGCTCAAACTTCACGGCCTGATCGCCCACTGGAACATGCTACCCGAGGCCGAATTACCCTGGGTACAGCGACTGATCGCGTGGGAAGAAGTCGAGCGCAAGCGGCGTGGACTCGAACGTCGACTGAGCGCGGCGCACATCGGCCGCTTCAAGCCACTCGCCGACTTCGACTGGAGCTGGCCGGATCAGTGTGACAAGGTGGCGGTGTCCGGGTTCATGACCCTCGGCTTTATCAAGGAAACGGCCAACATCATCCTGGTCGGCCCGAACGGCGTCGGCAAGTCG
>JAHEFG010000014.1 GCA_024640305.1 Gammaproteobacteria bacterium | reverse complement strand
GACACTTACGTTGCGACATTACGATATTTGAGATCGTACGTACCTATACGCATTGTTTGTCGTGTCGCTCGCCCGCATGAAACGGGGATTGGGGTTGTGCAAACCTGGAAGGCGCTATGTCTCCGAAAAGTATTTGGCCGCGGGTTCTCGCTATTGCCTTTTTGCTGATGTTTCCACTGCTGGCAGCTGCCGACGAAGGCGGCAGCGTATTCGGGGAGCGCTGGGGTACTCGCATCGGCCTGAATTATTCTTCGTGGGATGGCCTCGGAGACCTGGAGCCGGCGGGCAGCACTGGCCCGTTCGACACGACCGGCAACGGCCTTGAATTCGAGGCCTACACAAGCATTTCCAAAAGAAACAACAATTGGCTCTTTGCTGGCGTCAATATTGGTTTTCTGGGATTTAACACAAGCCTGCTGGAACCTGATTTCCCCGATAGATCGGCGCTCGATGCCACGTACATTGATGTTTTTCTGAAGTATCGGTTCGGTGAGCCCGGTCAAAGCTACCTGGATATCGACGCCGGACTCGGCTACTACCTCGCCAGCACGATGTATGTCCAGTGTGACGTCATTCCGGATTGCTTCGATGCCGAGGCGGACGTCGACGTGCTCGGTGGCTTCGTGGGCTTGAGCGGCCGGGTCATAAAAGGCCTGGTCATCGGAGGCCGTATACACTACGCAAATTTTGGGACTATCGAGGCGGTGGGAGCCGACTCGGGTGATCTCAAAGGACCGGTTTACACGGCCTACGTCAGTTGGGAATTCGGCCGTTGGTAGTCGTTCGGTGGTAGCATTCTGAACGGTGAACGGAGTCGGTGGCAAAAATTCAGGTGGTAGAATAGCAGACGCAGTAAGGGCTGTTATCTGCGTATTGCTATCACTACAGGTGGCGTGCTCGGATCCGCAGGCAACGGATCAGCCTGAGCGCTCCGCGGATCTGCAACAAGAGGCGAGGCCTGTCGCTGATGTGGATACCGAGGACGAGCTACAAGACGAGCAGCCGGAAGACTCACTCTCGACGCTGGACGATTTGCTGCCTGAGCAGTTTGGCGCCCTTACAGCGCCATGGTTCGGCGATCTGGATGGGATGACGGAACGGCGACACATCCGGACGTTGATTGTCTCAGGCGGGCCACAGTTCTTCTATTACGACGGCAAACCCCGTGGGATGACTGCCGAATTGCTAGGGCTGTTGCAGCAAGAATTGAACGTCGGGCTAGATCGCCGGCTGAACCAGGTTGAGATTATTCCGATGCCGGTCAGTCGTGATCGGCTAATTCCGGCGCTGATTGCTGGTCAGGCAGATCTCGTCGCTGCCGATCTCACTATCACCGATATCCGCTCCGACCTGGTCGACTTTTCAGTTCCATTTGCGCGCAACGTCGACGAAGTCGTCGTCTTTGCCCCGGGTGAAGGTGATGATGTTACGTCGCTCGACGATCTGGCCGGCCGCAGCGTTTATGTCCGTGAGTCGTCGAGCTATTTCGAACATCTGACTGAGTACAATGATGATTTAGTCAGCCGCGGACTGTCGCCTGTGCAGATTGACGCGGCAAACGAACTCCTTAGAACTCAGGATATTCTGGAGATGGTCAATGCCGGTTTAGTTACCGCAACCGTTGTCGATAGCTACAAAGCGGGTTCCTGGTCGGGGATTTTTTCAGATATGCAGGTGAGGGAAGATCTGATCGTGCACGCCGGCGGAGAGATTGCCTGGGCATTTCGCAAAGACAGCCCGCAGTTGGCAGAGGTCGTCAACGAATTTGCTCGCGGCCATCGGCAGGGCACGCTGATTGGCAATGTGCTGATCAATCGCTACCTGGGAAATCTCGATTGGGTCAGGAATTCAATGTCGGACAAAGGAATCGAGCGATTACTCCCCTTGCTGGTGCATTTCAATTCCAGTGGCTCGGAGAATAAATTCGACCCGCTCATGCTCGCAGCACAGGCGTACCAGGAGTCTGAGCTTGATCACAGTCGAGAGAGCCCGGTCGGCGCTGTCGGCATTATGCAGGTTAAACCGTCGACGGCCGCCGACCCCAATGTTGGCATCGCCGACATTTCTCGACCGTCAGACAACATTGAGGCCGGCGCCAGGTATATGCGCTTCCTGATGGATCGTTATTTCTCCGATCCCGAGATGGGAGAAATGCAGCGATGGTTGTTTGCATTGGCAGCTTACAATGCAGGGCCTGCGAAAATTCAGCGATTGCGAAATCTGGCGGCCGTCGAAGGTCATGACCCAAACGTGTGGCTGGACAACGTGGAGTTGATCGCAGCACGGAAGATCGGTCGCGAGACGGTTCGCTACGTCAGAAACATATTCAAGTATTACGTTGCGTATCGATTGGCGTGGCAGGATCACGAACTTCGCAATTCACTTGGCAAAAATCCAGAGGGCTAGAGGCGGGGCGCCTAGAACCGAAAAACCAGCCCGGCTCGCGCTTCCCATTGCGTGAGCGTCCTCCCGGCCACTTGGATCAGGCAGCCGCCGGTGCCGCCGGAGCTGATACAGAAGATATTGCTATCGTCTTTTACAAACGTCGTAAACGCCCGCGCCTCAAGGCGGAGCCCCAGTCGCCTGGTCGCGTTCAGCTGAACGCCTCCGCCGATGGAAGCCGAAAAAAAGCTCTCGGAGTTTGAGTCGGTGATACCGGGATCAAACTGGGTCAGGCCGAGTGTCAGTGCCAGGAAAGGGCGTGTCTTTTCGCCATCAAACAGATACGTGCCGCCGATGTGGAAAGTTTCGACGTCCATATCGACCGTTGGATCATTGGGCAGGAATCCCTCAGTGCGAGCGTCGGTGTTCTGACGTGAGTAGAGGAATTCATACTGGCCGTTGGGATTCGCTTCAATGTTGAACATGACTCCCAATGCGTTTGAATCGTTCAGTTCAACCTGGCCGTCACCGTCCTTTTCTTCCAGGCTTCCGCCGATTCGATATGCTGCGAATGGCGTGATTTCAAACTTGTAGGGTTGATCTTGTGCGAGCACTGATAGAGGTAAGAAAAAAACAATAAATAACAGCGGTTTATGTAGCATATTTAATGTCCAATATATTACGTGATCGGAGCCCTGCTACTTGCTCGATTTTCCAATAGCTCACTCTGTAGCATACAGATTGCCATCGTTTCAGTCGCATGTTGTTAGAGTACTTTACATAATTTTAGGGGTAATCTAGACTGCTTGAGTCAGTAACTCATCTGAACAAGAGCCTTTGCGCTATCGTTTCCAAAAGGCCACAAGGGGTGACAACTATGAGTCATGAACAATGAGTGCTGCGGCGCCAGCTGCACAAGTACAGAAAGGATCCTCATTTCCGTATCTCACCCATGGTCATAGCGGCGCGCTCGACCAGCTGGGCAGGGCATTCGAAGAAGCCCGGCCGGTGGCAATTCTAGTTGGCGAAAGGTCAACCAGTGCGAGCTACCTTATCGACTGCTTTGTCGACACTACCGAAAGCGATATCTCTGTAGCTCGAATTACCGAGCCCTGTTCAGATGCTGACGACGGAATGCGCAAGGTAGTGCAGGCGGTCGGCCTCGACCCAAAAGATATGAGCCTTGCTGATCTGGAAAGCGCGTTCAAGGCTTTCTTGTCCGAACAGAGCCACAACAGTCTTCGCACGATCATTTGTTTCGAGGAAACACAAGATGAAGCATGGTGGGTGTTGGACACGGTACGACGCCTGATAGAGTTGCAGGCGAAGGGCGATTCAGGCTTGATGGTCATACTATCGGGACGTCCTGGCCTGAATGAAATGCTTGTTAAGCCTTCCTTCGATTTGATACGTGCTCTCGCCGGGCCTCGGATTGTCCTTGGCCCATTAACATTGGCTGAGACGAGGGATTACATTTCGCGAGAAGTCGAGGCGGCCGAAGTCGCCGACATCAGTGAAGTATTCGAGTTTGACGCTGTCACTCTAATACATGAAATCTCTTCGGGAGTGCTCGATAGCATTGATGCTCTCTGCTGCAAGTGCATTAACCTGGCTGAAAAACAAGGTTCGGATCCAATATCGATGGCGCTGGTCAAGAAAGCAGACAAGCTCCTTCGGCAGAACCGGAAAACACCGCCTGCCGCTGCGAAGCTCGAGCCGAAGCCGGTAAAAGGCGCGAGATTGAAGGCTGGTAGACTCGTCGCCCGCATGAATGGCGCAGTTGTCCAGGAACAGGCTCTCAACGGCGGAAATATTCTCATTGGCCGCGACACCTTGTGTGATATCCCTGTGGCCAGTTCTATAGTCAGCCGGCATCATGCATTGATTGTGAACTCGGCGGCAGGTGTCGGTCTCGTGGATCTCGGCAGCAAGAACGGTACGTTCGTCGATGGTCGCCGGATCCAGAGACACCTGCTCAAAAGTGGTGACCTGATCGCCATCGGGGATTGCACAATCGCATACTTTGCGGGTGGCGATCGACAACGCTAGATGCCGGTTAGTAGCAACCCCTTCGTTCTTCGCCATATCAAGAGCCTCGTTTCGACGAGGCTTTTTTGAGTTGACTCAAACTGGAAACTGCTACGCAACAGGTCGAATTTCTGCTTTCGATATGGCTATACTCTGCCTGAATTTAATGCCAGAGAGTCGCTAACGACGTGTGCGAAATATTTGCAATGTCGAGTCGGTATCCGACGTCCGTCGGTTTTTCGCTGGAAACGCTGGCTCGACGTGGTGGGCAGGACGGGCCCCATAAAGATGGCTGGGGTGTCGCCTACTACGAGGATAAGGATGCACTTCTGCTACGCGAGTCCAGTCCCGCCGCGGCAAGTGATCTGGTTAAATTCATGGAGAAGAACGGGCCGCCGAGTAAGCTCGTGATCTCGCATATCCGCCACGCAATTCAGGGGGAGAAGGCGTTGCGCAATACGCAGCCCTTCCAGCGGGAACTCGGTGGTCGCGCACATGTGTTTGCGCACAACGGCAACCTGCCGGGCATTGAAGACAAGCGTCGTCTTGTCTCACATCGCTTTACGCCTGTCGGCGAGACTGATTCCGAGTTCGCATTCTGCTGCCTGCTCGAACGACTCGCAAGATTATGGGACGGGGCTAAGGGGAAGCTGCCGTCGGTCGAATCACGTCTGCAAATAGTCTCCGACTTTGCCGCGCGCTTTCGGTCGCTAGGCCCATTGAACTTTGTCTATACCGACGGCGACACGCTTTTCGTGCACGCGCATCGCAGAGTCCAAAGTGATGGCGGGATCCGCGCACCGGGACTGCACTTGCTCGTACGTTCATGCAGCGAGCAGGCCGTAGACCTGTCGAAGTCTGGTGTAATTATGGCGCCGGTGGCTCAGGAGTTGGTACTTGTTGCCAGTGTGCCGTTGACAAGCGAACCGTGGGAGCGGATAGGTGAGGGCGAGGTAGTTGCGTTGACGCAGGGGCTGGTTTGGGAACGCATGCCAAATGTACAAACCACCTCAAGAGATTCAGCGTAAGCCCGACTCGCATGCGACTTTATCAAACGAGTTTGGATTGTCGCCGCCAAGCAGTGATACAGATGCGTAGAGGCGATCACCCTCCCTCCTGTACCGTATTTCCTGTGGATAATCGTGATCAGGGTTGGCGAAAACCACACTGTACTTGCTGATTTGTACCGCCACGAATGACGCTGGCGCTTGTCCGGATGGATGGGCTTTATAGACCCATTTGTCGCTACTATCCAATTCAATACGCAGGATTTCGTAAAAACCGACTTTATCGTCGTTTATCGATACCGCGAACCCCATTAAGGAGCGCTCATCGTCAACAACCCAGACCTCCTGGGTCTTGTGATCGGGCGTTACCCAGCAGCCCGCGAGCCAGTTGAGTTCGCCGCCGTTTGTGTCGCCGCCGAGCGCCAAAGCAGGAGCGAGTAAGAGTATGGCTAGTTTTCTCATCTTCTTAGCCCGTGTGCGAGTAGGAAGCTCAGTTATACCATTCTGATACGGCCGTGTTCATTACACCGGCAATATCATGTTGGCCTACATGACGAGATTGAACTCGGAATCGGATGTTCGAGTGATAAGATCGTGGATCATTGCGAATGAGCTGATCAAGTAGGGGGAAGATATGGAACTGGGCGCATTTTCGGTAAGCCTTGCGGTAAAAG
This sequence comes from Gammaproteobacteria bacterium, assembly GCA_024640305.1. GTDB lineage: Bacteria > Pseudomonadota > Gammaproteobacteria > Steroidobacterales > Woeseiaceae > UBA1847. Next base: position 37,360 of record JAHEFG010000014.1, on the reverse strand, counting down.
ACCTTGCAGCATCAAGAGACTTTTACGAGAAACTGGGTTTCGAGTCTTCTGGTGGTGATGCAGAACAGAATTGGTTAATCCTTAGAAACGGCGACCACGTACTCGGGCTTTTTCAAGGCATGTTTGAGAAAAACATATTGACGTTCAATCCTGGGTGGGATCAAGGTGCGAACGAGCTCGACTCTTTCACTGATGTGCGAGAGATACAGCGCCAGTTAAGGAGTCGTGAGGTTTCGCTCGACAGCGAAGCTGATGATTCAACAACTGGTCCGGCGAGTGTCATGTTGTCCGATCCTGACGGAAATCAGATTCTTATCGATCAGCACAGATAGAGGCTTCGGATGCTTCAGTTCGATGCAACAGGATTGTTTGCGCTGGTCGCGTTTGCCATGTGCTGGGGTTTTGCTGCCGTACTGTTTCATGTTGGTAGTGCAGGAAGCGTAGCGCGCATGCTGTCACTGTTGTTGGTTGTCGAGGGTGCAACTCTGATTTCAACCGGTTATCTTGACTTATTCCTGACTGAATCTGCACGAGCGCTTCCGTTTTACCCGACATTTTTTCGCGCCGAGGAAATTGTGCATACGGTCGGCGATTGCGCGATGCTTGCACTTTATCCGCCGTTTCTTGCCGTGGCGTTGCGAACCAAACTGACCCGCCCGTTTTCGAGTTTGCGAGTGCGCATTGTGCTTGCCGCCGCGGCGCTCATGCTTTGTACAGTTGTTCTTTGGGGGCCGATCAAGCTTGGGGGTACGCTGCTTTACGTCTTTCTCTCGGTGCTTTTCAGCTATGCACTTGTGGCTTCAGTGCATGCCTGGCATACGGCGTCGGGGCCGGCTCGTTCCCGCGCAGGCATTTTCGCGCTCGCGTTCGGCGCCCGGGATATCTGTTGGGGTATTGCCTACGGTGTATCGACCTGGATGTTATGGGTCGGGACATATCAAGTCGTCGATCCGGATGCGCCCGGGCCGCTGTACGTTATCTACGCACTGGGTTCGATGCTTGCCGTTCCACTGATTGCCTACGGCATCCTCAGAACGCAACTTTTCGATATCGACCTGCGGATTCGCTGGACAATCAAACAGTCGACACTGGCTGCCGCATTTTTCGCAGTTTTCTATTTGGTTACTGAGGGCGCAGATCGCTTCTTCGCGTCGGAATTCGGGAACTGGATCGGTTTGCTGGCAACTGCACTGCTGGTCTTTTTCCTCGCGCCGTTGCAGAGGTTTGCAGATCGCGTCGCCACACTGGCGATGCCGAATGCGCAGAACACGCCAGAGTATGCAGCGTATCGCAAGCTGCAGGTCTACGAGGCAGCACTTGAAGAGGCGTTACCGGGCGGGATATCGGAGAAGGAGAGGGTGCTCCTGAATCATTTGCGGGATTCTCTGAAGATTGCCCCGTCCGATGCCGCTTCCCTTGAAGAGGATTTGCGAGTGCAACTTGCCGGCTAATTCGACACAACAACATTGGCAGCGATGCCGAAATAGACTGCCTTGAAGTATCGGATGACTTTGCATGCGCAGCTATGACAAAGCGCTATGATGAAGTTAATCTGGATCGGAGGAGCTTTTACAAGTGGAGCGGAAACCGCAGTCGAGGTTCGTTTTGAGTTCTATTTCAAATTTTACTGATCCTCTCTTTGCCGTTGTATTCGCGGCAAGCGTGTCGGCGCTGGCGGCGTGTGTACCCCAGACGACCCTTCCGGATCCGTTAAGAGCTGGTTGGGACGGTGAGCCAGTTTGCGAGAAATTGCACGAAGATTCGGATCATAGAATTCTCAGGTGCACATTCCCGCCGGGCGTAGGACATGAACGCCATTTTCATGACAAACATTTTGGCTATACGATTGCCGGTGGTCGCATGAAGATCACTGATGAAAATGGCACACGCGAAGTGGATCTGGCTGCCGATGTCCATTTTGCGAGCGACGGCATAATTTGGCACGAAGTATTGAATGTGGGCGATGCAACAACGGTATTCCTTATCGTTGAACCGAAATAGTTACTGGAAGAAACGGCCGGGCAAAAAAAACACCCGGAGCTTTCGCTCCAGGTGCCTTTGTTTTTGCTATCCCGGCTGTTACGGCACGGGTTTATCCACTCTTAGTCTGCGACTACGCAAGTATCCAATGCGTCATAGTCGATAACCAGCACCTGAGGACCCACTTCTTCGCCCGTGGCATCGCGAGCAATGATGTCCAGTACCTGGCCCGGAGTCGTATCGAATCCGGTTACAGAAATGGCCGGAGTAAGGCTGCCGGTGGCTGTTACGTAAACGTCGTAGTTGACGCTCGGGTCGATCGACAGAACGCCGGTATCAGCGCCGAACGGTACGTCAGTGAACGCAGGATCAGCACCTTCGTCACCGATCGCGACGCCTTCGGGCAGAAGGTAAATATCGACGTTCGGCGTAGACGGTGAACCATGCGTCAGGCGAATCTTCGCCTCAGTGAATACGCTGCGACCGTCAATGGCCAGCGGGATCGCCTGCAGGGTGCTTGTTGACAGCAGTCCACTAACGATAACAGCAGTGGCCTCATTGACGACAGCACCGTACGGGATATCAAGAACGCTGGTCGTGTCGCCCGTTGCAACCACACTTAGCGTGTAGTCTTCGGGAGCACCAATGCTCTCGAGTGCGCAGGACTCGGTGTAGGCAAGGTTCTCGACAAGTTTCAGTGCCTCAATCTCAGCAGAGGAACCGACGTCTGCGAGAATGTCTACAGCCGGTGCATCTTCAGACAGGTGCACAGCGAGGGCTGCGGCAGGCGTAGCTGCGTCGTACAACAGTGTCGCGGCTGTTCCGTCGAGTACCATCAGCTGGATAGCAGACTCGCCGAGGAAAACATTCTCGGTTGCGACGATCATCAGGTCGGCGCCGGCCGGCAGCGAAATCTCACCGGAGTCATAAACTACGGGTTCGCCAGCGATGAGCGCGACCACACGAATTTGGTAGTCGCCCGCAAGCACTTCCAACTGGCCTGTGCTAGCGCCAAATGTTAGCGGTGCCGCCCCATTTACAGGGTTCTCGAGAGCAGCGTCGAAGGCTGTTACGTAAACATCGACGTCAGGAGCGTTCGGCGCTGCGTGAACAACCTGCGCGCGAAAGCTGCCATCGGCAATGGGCGTGCCAATTGGGTTGGTTACCAGGATCGGTCCGAAATCTCCGCCCTCGATCGTTCCCGAGGCGATGACCGTGGTCTCTGTGCCAAACTCGAGGGGCAGGTCAGCATCCAGAACCACACCGTCGTCTCCCGGCAGGATAGCTTCAACCTGCACGTTAACGTCTGCACCGGTCTCGGTTACATTTGCAGCCTGACCAACTTTGACGAACCCAGAGCCCTGGTTGAAGTCAACACCCGGAAGCGCAGGAGCGCCATCTATCCAGATGTTTACTAACGGGGCGTCAGGAGAAGCGTGCAGGGCGCGCAATGTGGGAGTGACTGAGCACTCGACGAACTCTGTTGCAACAATTTCATCAAGGTCGAGAACGTCGTTACGATTGGTGTCCAGGCCGCTATCAAAAGCGCGTCCGCCACCGAGGCAATCGAGGTCGCCGACGGGCAAGTCGCGGAACGCAACCAGCGAATTGAAGCCGTCTGATCCGTTTGTACCATCGGCACCGTCCATACCGTCGTCGCCATCGCAGGCCGCGAGGAACAGGGTTGTCGTCGCGAGTAAAGCAACGTGGGAAAACCTTTTCATTTTCGATCTCCTAAATATTGATTAGTAGTAGTTGACTAACGATTTCAAAATTGACGGGTGCAGCTTAGAGTTTTCTGGCATTCAATTAACCCGATTTCTGTAACGAGATGTTTCGAGATGTATCAGCTGGAAAACGGGACTGAAATCAGCAAAAAAATCCCCGCACGAGGCGGGGAGAAGCTTGTTTGCGCAAAGGTGCGCAGGGGGTTCGGGTTTCGATGAAACAGCTTTGTCGAAATCGGTCTACAGTGTCACAGAACTGGATGCAGGAAGGGTTTCGTATTGGTTTCAGAGTGTATCTAAATGTAACTGATAGCCGGTCTACGGGACTATCGGGAGGACAGCGGTTATCATTGTGTGATGACAAAGGTGCTACTAATAGATGATGACCGGAAACACTCCGATTTGATGCAGGCGTACTTCAAGCGCTACGGCATCAACCTCGTGTGTGCCTATGACTCTGTAGAGGGCTTCAAGAAGCTGGCTCGGGAAGAACCGGATTTGCTATTGCTGGATGTCATGTTGCCGGGTAAGGATGGCTTCGAGATTTGTCGCGAGGTACGCAAGTCCAGCAACATCCCGATCATCATGCTTACCGCGCGTGGCGACGTAATCGATCGGGTATCAGGCCTTGAGTTAGGCGCAGACGACTATATTGGAAAGCCATTCGAGCCGCGTGAACTGGTCGCACGTGTACAAGCGACGTTGCGCCGGTCGGAACTTAAAGGTTCAACAGTCGGCGAACTAAATTTTGAGGGGCTATCGATTGATACTGATGCTCGAACGGTTAGCGTTGACGGCAATCCGGTTGAGTTGACGTCGATGGAGTATGAACTTCTCCTGATACTCGCACGCAGGCATGGTCGCAAGCTTTCCCGCGACGATATTCTTAGCGAACTGCGGGGCATTGATGCGGCAATTCTGACGAGATCCGTCGATATCATGATTAGCCGTCTGCGACAGAAGCTTGGTGATACGGTCAAGCCGCCACGTTTTATTCAAACGATTTGGGGTCGAGGCTATTCGTTCGTGGGTATACCTCTGGCTGATGCTTAACCGTCTGACGCGTTCCCTGTCGTTTCGCCTCTTGGTGATATTCATTGTGTTGGGCGGCTTGTTCGTGTTTGGTACGTTCAAAGCGATACAGCGCTTCTATAACAGTGATCAAATTCGCGGGCTTATTAGCGGGCACCTGTCCCTGCACGTGAGCTACGTGCGCGAAGACATCGGTGTTCCACCTCGTATCGACCGAGCGATCGCGATTACGGAAAAAGTCCCGGTCGACATCCGGATTCTGGGTCCAGATATCGATTGGGCATCGGATCCGGCATTCCCACGACTTGAGCAACTTGAATTCGCGTCCAGCCCCAGGTTCAGTGACGATCCGGGCGCCTGGGCTGGCGAGCTTCAGGGCGTCGATTTCGCAGACCTGGGTAATCATGAATTCCTGCGTATGCGACAGGGCGATTACGAAGTCGTGGTCTCGACGCCAAGAATTTCGGATGTATCTGAAGGACCTGGACTCATCCCACTCGTTCTGGGGCTCGGTTTGTCTTTTCTTTTGATCGCCTATACGGCCGTCAGATGGCTATTTCGGCCGATCGAGACGATTCGTGACGGAGCCGAGCATATAGGCCAGGGTAACTTTGACTTTCGTATCTCGAACGTTCGTAGCGACCAACTTGGCGATCTGGCAGCAGATATCAACAGGATGGCAGGAGATGTCGAAAACATGCTGGATGCGAAGCGATCTCTGTTGCTTGGAATTAGCCATGAACTTCGTACGCCTCTCTCAAGAATGCGGTTGGAGCTTGAGTTCTTCGATGAAACTGAGAATGTCGAGAGCCTGAAGGCGGAAATTGCCGAAATGGAGAGTATCGTAAATTCACTGCTTGAAGCCGAGAGGCTCAGCAGCCGTCACTCGCCGCTGACCTGTAGCCAGGTGATCGTGGGAGAGCTGATATGCAAGCTGCTTGATAATTACTTTGCAAGGGAAGCAGACCGGATCCACGTTAGCTTGCCGAACGAGCCCGTCTCCGCACAGCTCGATGAAGCGAGGATCGGCTTGCTTCTTAAAAACCTGCTCAGTAACGCGTTGCGGTACTCGCAGCCGGAAGATGGTCTGGTGGAGCTAGCGATCTCAGCGACGGACAGCGAGCTTGTGATGACCGTTACCGATCACGGCCCCGGCCTGTCAGAAGGTCAGGCAGCGCGCATTGGCGAACCTTTCTATCGCGACGATGCTTCGCGAGCCCGGGAGTCGGGTGGCACCGGGCTTGGCCTGTACCTTGCAACGCTCGTTGTTAAAGCCCATTCGGGTTCACTCAGGTTGCTCCCGACCGATGATCACGGGGCAAGTTTTGAGGTTCGCATTCCTTTAATCAACTGATATGCCTCCAACGCTTCCTTTCTTGAGCTGCCGTGATCGACTATCGGTTCCGGATACGCTGACTGTGCCTTTTCGCTGAGCTCCGGAATCCAACGCCGCACATAGTCTCCATGCGGGTCGAATTTTTTGCCCTGCACAGTCGGGTTAAAGATTCGAAAGTATGGAGCTGCATCCGAACCGCACCCCGCAACCCACTGCCAGCTGGCCGAGTTATTGGCAAGGTCGGCATCTACTAAAGCATCCAGAAACCATGCGGCTCCTTTTTGCCACGGTATGAGAAGGTCTTTGACCAGGAACGAGGCTGCAACCATGCGTACGCGGTTGTGCATCCAGCCGGTTTGCCGAAGCTGGCGCATGCCGGCGTCAACGATTGGGTACCCCGTCATCCCTTGCTGCCAGGCCTGCAGCTGAGATTCGTTTCCTGACCACGGAAACTGCTCGAACTCGCTGCGCAACGGCTTATCCGGCAGGGTCGGGAAGTGATATAGGAGATAGGTGCTGAATTCCCGCCAATACAGTTGGCGCAGGAGGGCTGAACTCGCAGTCGCAGAGCGCAGCAGCAACTCGAGTTGACGCACGGCTTGCCAGACTTGCCGAACGCTGATTTCACCAAATACCAGATAAGGTGACAGCCGGGATGTGCCGTCAAAGTCTGGTCTGTCGCGATGCCGGTCGTAGTGGCCCAGTATCGACTCGAGTTCGTCGATGCGGCTCAGTGCCGCTGATTCGCCGGGAGCCCATGCTGAACTCAGGCCCTCGCTTCTCTCCGCCGAAGCCGGCAGCAGATCCAATTCGGACAAGCTCTGGGATTCGGGAAGGTTGCGAGCGAATTTGACCGATTCTGGGGCAGAAAGTGGGGTCGGTGGGTCACCGGTCGCACTTGCGGACTTCCAGAATGGTGTGAACACACGATACGGCGATCCACCAAGCGTTTTCACATCTTCGGGATTGTGCAGCAGACTGTCGTCATACACATGAACAGAAGCGTCAGGAAGCGCAGCATGTACCTCAAATTCCTGGCGGCGACTGACGGGCTCGTATCGTCGCGTGTAGTAGAGGGCTGTGGAACCGGTTTCGGCCGCTAAGTCAGCCAACACCTTTTCGGGCCGACCTGAACGGATTAGCAGCGACCCGCCCAGGTTGCGCAAATCGCGATCAAGGCTCAGGAGGCTGTGATGAAGCCACCATCGCCGGGATTCGCCGAGATCCTGTTCATCCAGGATATATACAGGGACGATAGGGCGACCGGAATCCGCCGCGGCGATCAGCGCAGCATTGTCCGAAAGACGCAGATTTCGTCGAAACCAAAGTAATACAGGTTGCATTCCGAGAACGCTCAAAGGCAGTGATAACGCAATAATATATTGCTGAAGTTCGACAAGGTGTAAGCAAATGTAACAAAGCGTCTCTGGCCATTGTTGGCTCAATTTACGGGCCGTATATTACTGCCAACTTGTTTTGGAGGCAGCCATGAGCGCCATCACTGAAAGAGCGGTCAGCTGGACTGAATCGGGCCTCGTGCCGGATTCGGTCATTCGAGCTGGAATTCGCAGATTGCTTGAATCGAAACGCAAAGAGATTCACTCGGGCGATGTCGAGTTCGCCGCCGCTACAACCAATCGATTCATTGCAATGATGAATGAGTCTCCCATTGCGCTGGTACCGGACCTCGCCAATGAGCAGCACTATGAAGTGCCGGCTGAGTTTTTCTCCCACGTCATGGGAGACCACCGTAAGTACAGCTGTTGTTACTGGCCGAATAAGGGCGGTGACCTGTCTGACGCGGAGGAGGCCGCACTTGAACTGACTGTGAAGCGCGCCGGAATCGAGGATGGAATGCAGGTGCTGGATCTCGGCTGTGGTTGGGGTTCGCTGTCACTTTGGGTCGCGGAGCATTTCCCCAATGCATCGGTTACCTCTGTTTCAAACTCAAATTCACAACGAGAGTTTATCCTCAAGCAGGCCGGCGACCGGTCGATTCAGAATATCAACGTCATTGCTTGTGACATGAATGATTTTGCAACCCAAAAACGCTTTGATCGAGTGGTCTCAATCGAGATGTTCGAGCACATGCGTAACTACCGTGAGCTGTTTAGGCGTATCGACGAGTGGTTGCTTCCAGAAGGCCGTTTCTTCATGCACATATTTTGTCATCGCACGACACCTTACGAGTACATTGACAAGGGGCCGACTGATTGGATGAGCCGGCACTTTTTCAGTGGTGGGATCATGCCGAGCGCCGAGTTACCCCTGCGCTTCACCGAAAACCTGAACATCGTCAAGCGCTGGAGCTGGAATGGCCAGCACTACGCCAAGACGTGCAACGCATGGCTGGCAAACATGGACGGCAACGAAGACTCGATCCTGCCGATTCTGGCCGAATGTTATGGAGAGGCCGATGCGTCGCTGTGGTGGCAACGCTGGCGTATGTTTTTCATGGCCTGCGCCGAGTTGTTCGACTATGACGATGGGCTCGAGTGGTATGTAGGGCACTACCTGTTTCAAAAGGCGGCTCGCTGATATGGGACTATTTGTTAATTTCGCAGTATTTGAGATCGCCTGGCTGTCATCCGTGATCGGCGGCGCTCAGCAAATGCCATGGATCGGGCCAGTTGCGGTTCTGGTGGCTCTGGTATTGCATCTACGGGCGGCGCGTAAGCCGGTTGAGGAAATATTGCTCCTTCTAACCTGTGCCATGATCGGCGCAGGCTTTGACAGCATGCTCGTCGCTGCGGGTTGGGTCACTTATAAGGCAGGTCTGTTCAGCGAGTATTTCGCGCCGTACTGGATCATAACGATGTGGATGCTGTTCGCGACAACGTTGAATGTTTCGATGCGATGGCTGCGCGGCAAGCCCAAACTCGCAGCCTTTTTTGGCTTCTATGGCGGTCCGGCGTCGTATATCGCGGGTCAGGAACTCGGTGGAATTGTCCTTGTTAACCAGGTTGCGAGTTTGCTTGCCCTGGCGATTGGCTGGGCGATCATGATGCCGATTCTGATGTGGTTGTCCGAGAACCTGGACGGCATGCCCGGTCGGCGCCGTAACTGGATTGCAGAGCGCAGCTGATGTTGCAGCATCCCTATACAATTGCGCTGTTCGTCATTCTTGGCGTTGGGGTCGCCAGCTGGGTGCTAAGCGTTATCAAGAACGATGTCAGTTTCGTTGACAGCTTGTGGTCATTGTTCTTCCTGATCGCTGCCGTGGTATTTGCATTGGCAGCGGAGCCGCTGTCCAACAAGGGCCAATTGGTTCTGGTGCTGGTCGCCGTCTGGGCGCTGCGTCTGTCTATTTATATCACCGCACGTAACTGGGGTGAGCCGGAGGACTATCGCTATCAGTCAATACGGGCGAACAACGAGCCTGGCTTCAGATTCAAGAGTCTATACATCGTTTTTGGTTTGCAGGGCGTACTTGCCTGGGTGATCGCGCTGCCGCTACTTCCGGCTATTACGTCGGGTTCCGCACTCAATTGGATTGACGGTGTTGCGGCCGCGCTATGGCTTGTCGGCTTCATCTTCGAGGCGGGTGGTGACTACCAATTGTCGCGATTCAAAGCCCGGGCGGATAGCAAGGGACAAGTCCTCGACACAGGGCTCTGGCGGTACACACGCCACCCTAATTACTTCGGGGACTTCTGTATCTGGTGGTCGTTCTACTTATTTGCTGTTGCATCGGGCGGATGGTGGAGCATCCTGTCACCGCTTCTCATGAGCCTGTTGCTCTTGAAGGTGTCTGGAGTGGCCATGCTCGAGAACACAATTAGCGACCGGCGACCGGCCTACGCCGAATATATTCGCCGCACTAACGCATTTTTCCCGGGGCCACGTCGTAGCCCATCTGTACTAGAGGAAGCTAAATAATGAAATTCAAACTACGTGGCCTGGTAATGCTTGGGCTGCTCAGCCTTACGTTTCTTTCGCCTGAAAGAGGGGGCGCAGAAGAGGTCGCCAATTGGGACTTTGATGTTTACCTGAATGACAAGAAAGTCGGTAAGCACTTGTTTACCGTTGCGGAAGTGGGCGGCGTGAGACACGTGCAGAGTGAAGCCAGCTTCAAGTACAAGATATTACTCATACCGGCGTATCGATATGAGCACAGCGCTGCCGAGCGTTGGGCCGATAACTGCCTGATGACTGTCGATTCAAGCACTAATGCCAATGGCAAACATAGCCAGATTTCCGGAGAGAAAACCGGCGATGGCTTTGTTGTCGAGAAAGGCGACACCCCGGTACAACTGCCGGAGTGCATTATGACATTCGCTTACTGGAACCCGGACTTTCTGGGACAGTCCCGGCTGCTGAACCCGCAAACCGGCGAGTACGTGGACGTCCGTGTCGAAGAGGTCGGAGACGAAATGCTCGAGGTTCGTGGGCAGGCGGTCACAGCGACGCGCTTCAAAGTCACAGCCTATGAAGTGGACCTGACACTATGGTACTCGCCGGACGATGAATGGCTGGCGCTCGAATCAGTTGCAAAAGGCGGACATGTTATCCGCTACGAGCTGTCCTGATATGAGCGCTTGTTCGAAACTGGTGCTTGTCGCCTTTACAGCGATCTTGCTCGTTGGCTGCGCAGCCAAAGGACCTGAGATGAAGACAGTCGATCATGTCGATATTGAACGCTTTATGGGACCCTGGTACGTCATTGCTAATATCCCGACCTTCCTGGAGAAAGATGCTCACAACGCTGTTGAGACTTACACGCTGAATGATGATGGAACGATCGCTACGCATTTCACCTTTAGAAAAGGCGGCTTCGACGGCAAGGTGAAAGAGTACAATCCGAAGGCTTTCATTGCAGATGATGAGTCAAACGCCCTTTGGGGGATGCGTTTTGTTTGGCCTGTCAAGGCGGATTATCGCATCGTCTACCTCGACGACGATTATTCGAAGACGATCATCGGCCGACAGAGTCGTGACTTCGTATGGATCATGGCGCGAACCCCGACTATCTCTGATCTGGATTACGATGAACTCGTTTCACTGATCGATTCGCTCGGCTATGACACGTCTAAAGTGCAGCGCGTGCCGCAACGTTGGTGATGCTATGAAAGTTGCCATTGTCGGTTCTGGAATTGCGGGAAATGTTGTTGCTTACAAGCTTCGTCAGCAGCACGACATTACTGTGTTCGAGTCCGGTGCCCATGTTGGCGGTCATACGAATACTGCAGATGTTTTTGAAAACGGCCAAAAGTATGCTGTTGATACAGGCTTTATCGTTTTTAATGATCGAACTTACCCGAATTTCATCCGCCTGCTGGATGAGATCGGGCAGGAGTCGCAGCCAAGCGAAATGAGCTTTAGCGTACAAGATAAAGATAGTGACCTGGAATACTGTGGGTCATCGCTTGACTCGTTATTCGCACAACGCCGAAATGTTTTTCGGCCCCAGTTTTATCGAATGATTCGTGACATTCTGCGTTTTAATGAAACGGCATTGGCTAGCGTCGGAGACCTCGCAGACCCAGGCACGCTGAAAGACTATGTTCTCGCAAATGGATACAGCCGGGAGTTCATCGATTACTATCTCGTGCCGATGGCTGCGGCAATCTGGTCGGCCGAGCCGCAATCGATCCTGGATATGCCGGTCAAGTTTCTGGTGCAGTTCTTCGGCAATCACGGCCTGTTGCAAATTAAGGACCGTCCTGTCTGGCGAGTAATCAAGGGCGGTTCACGAGAGTACGTCACCAAGCTCGTGGCGGCACATCGTGACCGGATTCGTCTTAACAGCCCTGTGCAGTCCATTCGGCGTTTTGAGGATTACGTAGAACTGCATTCTGCTTCCGGTGGCAAAGAAGTTTTCGATTACGTTTTCGTGGCCTGCCACAGTGATCAGGCTCTGTTGTTGCTCCAGGATGCGACGGCTGCAGAACGTGATGTTCTTGGCGCGATTAAATATCAATGCAATGACGCAATACTGCATACTGATGAATCGCTAATGCCAACAAGACGTCGTGCCTGGGCGGCATGGAATTATCATATTCCACGCGATATGGCCCGCCATGTTGCCGTTACCTACAACATGAATATTCTGCAGGGACTCAAGGCAAACACCCAGTATCTCGTAACTCTGAATAACGATCAGTGTATCGACCCTGACAAGATCATTCGGACGGAGCAGTACGAGCACCCGGTTTTCTCACGCGAGTCCGTTGCTGCCCAGAAGCGACAGGTCGATGTAAACGTGGATCGCACGTTTTTCTGTGGCGCTTACTGGCGGAACGGCTTTCACGAGGACGGCGTCGTTAGCGCACTCAACGCTCTTGAGCATTTCGAGGAGAGGCTATCCGATGGACAGCTGCATCTACGAAGGGCGAGTTAGACATACTCGAAAAAAGCCGGTGACGCATCAGTTCAGCTATCGCTTGTTCATGATGTACCTGGATCTTGATGAGTTGCCAACTATATTTGCCGGGCGCTGGTTCTGGTCAGTGTCGCGGCCAGCACTCGCGCGGTTTCGACGCGATGATCACTTGGGTCCGAGGGATAAACCGCTTGCCGATGTTATCCGCGATCTCGTCGAAAGTGATACGGGCAATCGACCAGAGGGGCCTATTCGACTGCTGACGAACCTATCTTACTTCGGCTACTGTTTTAACCCGGTCAGCTTTTACTATTGCTTTGCAGCCGACGGTGACACGGTTCAATACATCGTCGCTGAGGTAAATAATACGCCGTGGGGCGAGCGCGATACGTATGTGCTTGATTGTCAGCGTGGAGAACCTGGGTCGTTGTCCTGGCGATTCCGCCCGAAAAAGAAAATGCATGTGTCACCGTTCATGCCGATGGATGTCGAATACGACTGGGCATTGTCCAAACCGACTGACCGGCTCTCGGTCTATATGGCGAACGCCATGAATGGTGCCCGGATCTTTGATGCTGCAATGGGGCTGAGCCGTAAGAGGATAAGCAGTTGGTCATTGGCCGGGGTGCTGCTGCGATTCCCGCTCATGACAAGCAAGATAATTCTCGCGATCCACTGGGAAGCGCTGCGGCTCTGGATGAAACGCGTTCCCCTGTATGTACACCCCGGCAAGGAAAAGGAGGTTGTTCCCCGATGAACACGAGATTCGTTTCCCTGGACTCACCCAAAGTTAGCAAAGAGATTGTCAAAGGGACAGTATTGGACAAGCTGGCCCGTCGAATAGTGTTGTCGCGTCTTGAAAAGCTCCAGGACGGGCAGGTTGTCGTCAGTGAGAACGGTGAACACCTGACGTTCGGTAAATTGACGGACGATCTTCCGTTGACTGCGCAACTGCGCGTGCTGAATCCAAAGTTTTACAGTGACGTAGCGTTCGGCGGATCCATCGGAGCGGGTGAGGCTTACATCCATGGTTACTGGGCCTGCGCTGAGCTCAGCGATTTGCTGCGCATTCTTCTTCGAAATAGAGAAGTTCTCGATCAGATGGATTCGGGGCTGGCATTGCTGAGCAAGCCAGCGCAGAAATTGCTCCATTTTCTTAATAAAAACACACGAAAGGGCAGTCGCAAGAATATCGCGGCGCATTACGACCTCGGCAATGAGTTCTACCAACTCTGGCTCGATCCCAAGATGATGTATTCGTGCGCATACTTCGATACGCGCGACACATCACTTGAAGATGCATCAACCGAGAAACTTGATCGAATCTGCAGAAAACTGGATCTATCAGCGGACGATTCGCTGATCGAGATCGGTACCGGCTGGGGCGGGTTCGCCATTCATGCAGCGAGACACTATGGTTGCCATGTCACTACGACGACAATTTCAGAGCAGCAGTTCAACTACGCGAAGCAAGCGGTCGCTAAAGCAGGTCTCGAAGACAAGATTACTTTGCTGCTCCGGGATTATCGTGATCTCGAAGGAAAGTTCGACAAACTCGTCTCGATTGAGATGATCGAAGCGGTTGGTCACGAGTATCACGATGAATACTTCAAGAAGTGCTGTGACCTGTTGAAACCGGATGGGCAAATGCTGTTGCAGGCGATTACGATTGCCGACCAGCGCTACGACGAGTACAAGACCGACGTGGACTTCATTAATCGATACATTTTTCCAGGCGGCTGCCTGACGTCGGTTACGGACATGTCGCATACGATGACCAAACATACGGATATGCGGGTCTTACACCTGGAAGATATTGGGCCGCACTACGCGACGACGCTGCGGACCTGGCGCGATCGGTTTTTCGCCCGCATTGCAGAGGTGCGTGAGCTCGGTTATTCCGACGCATTCATACGAATGTGGGAATTTTACCTGTGCTATTGCGAGAGCGCGTTCCTGGAACGGGCTACCGGGACAGTGCAAATGCTCATCATGCGACCGGGCGCTCGCTGCGACAGAATTAGCTACTAGAGGGCGGCTGCGAGGGCACAGAACTGCATGTGCAGTGGAGTTGCGGGCGCTTTGTCGGTATTGTCGGCGGAGTCAAATGACATCGCTATCGACAACTAGCTATCTGCTTGGTGGCTAGCAAAATAATAAGAGGGCGTGCCCGCACATGAATCGGCCGAAAGAACCGACACTTATCGATGCTCTGATTCCAGTCGTCTCGTTGATCCTCATGTTGTTTCTATCGGTCAAACTCTTTGGCTCGGATTCCTCGCTGGGGCCAAATCAGATCGTACTGACGCTCGGGGCCGCGATCGCAGCAATTGTCGCGATACAGAATGGACATTCGTGGAATGACATTCTCGCTGCAATCGTTGATGGCATAGGCACTTCAATGGGTGCGGTGCTGATCCTGCTGGCCGTTGGCGGACTTATCGGCACGTGGCTGCTGGCCGGTACGGTGCCCGCGTTGATTTACTACGGTCTCGAAATACTCAGTCCGCAGTGGTTCTATGTCGCGGCCTGCATTATCTGCGCAATTGCAGCGCTATCCACAGGTAGCTCCTGGACTGTCGCCGGCACTCTCGGTGTGGCGCTGATTGGCGTTGCACTGGGGCTGGGCTTATCGGCGGAGATTGCGGCTGGTGCGATCATTTCCGGCGCCTACTTCGGCGACAAGATGTCACCGCTGTCAGATACCACCAACCTGGCTCCAGCGGTCGCCGGAACGGATCTCTTTACGCATATCCGGCACATGGTCTGGACTACCGCACCGTCATTCACGCTCGCGCTGATCCTGTTCGCGGCCCTCGGGCTTGGCACCGAAGTGCAGGCAAGCAGCGATTCACTGCAATCGTTAAAGGGGACACTGGCGGAAGCTTTCAATATCACACCACTTGCGCTGATCCCGCTGCTCGTAGTGTTCGTCATGGCATTTCGCAAGGTGCCGCCGTTGCCCACAATCCTGTTCGGCGCGTTGCTTGGCGGTTTTGTTGCACTGGTATTGCAGCCCACCGCTGTACTTGCATTCGCCGAGTCGCCGGACCTGTCGCCGGCGCTGGCTATGACCAAAGGCGTGTGGCTGGCGCTGGCAAACGGCTACACGTCTGCTACCGGTGTAGCTGAGGTCGATGCGCTTCTGTCGCGCGGTGGCATGAGCAGCATGCTGGTGACAATTTGGTTGATCTTGTCCGCAATGGCATTCGGTGCAGTGCTGGAGCATAGCGGCATGCTCATGCGACTGGTCCGGTCGGCGCTAGCCGCAGCCAAGTCCACCGGTGCGTTGATAATGACGGTTGTACTATCATGCATCGGGATTAATGTCATCGCGGCTGACCAATATATCGCCATCGTTCTGCCCGGCAAGATGTACAAGGCCGAATTTCAGCGTCGCGGCCTCAAGCCAAAGAACCTGTCCCGTGTAATCGAAGATTCCGGGACGTTAACGTCGCCGCTGGTTCCGTGGAATACCTGCGGTGCCTACATGGCGGCTACATTGGGCGTTGCAACTTTCGCCTATCTGCCGTTCGTGTTTTTCAACCTGATCAATCCGGTGGTTTCGGTTATCTATGGGTTTACAGGATTTACTATCGAAGAGATAGAGGGTGAGCCGGAGGCGGCGACCGGTTGAAAATCCGCGACATTGAACGAAAGAGTCTGGGTCTTTCGGTCAAATCAGGCCGCAGGCATTGCAGTCGCCGCTCGGCTCGATCTATAGGCGTCCTTTCGAAAATCCCGCAGTCGCTCAGCGCTTGTGCTTTGCGAATTGGGCGGATCTTTTCCTGGTTAACGTGCGCCGAAATCTAATCCTGACATTCGGTCAAACTCGTCTTCGCGGTAGTCGTCAAAGTCGTTTTCGGTGTAGTCGTCGCTATTGCCAAAGTCATCGTCATCCCATAAATCGTTTTCGGGCTGGCTCATACGGCTACGCTTTTTCTGACGTTGTCTGTCATGGACTTTGCGACGAAGGGCTCCGACGCTGCTATAGCTGATTTCGTCAAGCTCATCGAACTCATCATAGTCGCTTTCAAACCGACGCATTTTCCTTACTCCTCTATTGAAGGGATGTGCGTGAGAATCTCGGTAAGCCCCAGTTCGGCACCATGGGTGTGCCGGCTTCCTGGGCCGAATAAATGGAAATTAAGTTGTATGCTCGTAATAGAAGACCCCAGACGATGTCCAGTTCTTCGTTGTCACGTGGCATGTGAATAACCAGACGCCCGGACAAGATTTCGCCCCAACCGTGGTCCAAAACCTGTTGTCTTGTCCTGTGGTCAAGGCCATTGATTGTTACTTTGTTACAGTTCACGCTGTAAAGGAATTGTGGCGCTTTCAGTTCACGGAGCGATGCAGACAGGTTTGGCCTGACGTATACATCCAGTTGGCACGTTGCGGCGTTGTTGCTGCTCCGGATCGTCTCGATTTCCTTGAGGTTGGCGATCCTGTCTATCAGCGACAGCCTGGTCGGTAACTCGTTCGAAGCGTATGGCTTAGTGCCCGCTCTCGCAGGCAGCTGGAATCGGGTAGGCTGGTGTAGTTGCATTGCCATGATTCGGTTTCGATGTTGAAAAGTAGACCTTTTGCCGAAGTATCTGCGAAAATACTTTCATGTCAAGTAGTTTGATATAAAAATATAAATATTGAGCAAACGTATGAAAAAAGACGTTGTTGATGAAATTCTTGAGCAGTGGTCTGAAGAGCGGCCGGAGCTTGATACGGCCAGCCTCGGCGTCGTTATTCGAATAATGTCACTGCACAGGACTTTTCTTCGCCAGGCGGCAGAAGCCCTCGAACCCCTGGAGCTCGAGCTGTTCGAATATGACGTTCTTTCGGCTCTTCGGCGGCAGGGGCGGCCCTATGCGCTTGCAGCTACTGGCCTGGCTGCAGAAACCGGCCTCAGTAGTGGCGCGATGACCAATCGCATCAACAAGCTGGAAGCACGACAGCTCGTGCGCCGTCAGCCTGACAAGAATGATCGGCGAGGTGTCATTGTGTCATTGACTGCGGCGGGCAAACGGGCGATTGACGACGCGATTCGGTCGCGACTGGATGCTGCAGACAAGAGTCTGCGGGGTATTAGCTTGCGGGAGCGTAATGAACTGGCTGCATTGTTGCGCAAGGTTCGCCGGACCGGGTCGACAAACGACAGCGACTAGGCGCTCGCCTGATGCTCAGACCTTATCCATTGGCAGATTGCAAGCCACTGCGGCATGCTGGCTATAGCGGTTGGCAAGTTCACCGGATTCATAGCGGCCGCCTTAGATATCGGAGGTACCAGATGACGAGAATCCTGCTGATCGCCATAATCCTGATTGCTAGTTCCCAGGTTTATGCTCAAAAAAGTGCTCACGAACAGATCCACGAAGCCCTTAGTGCGCTGCCAGAGGCGCTCCGTGCGGAAGCGACGGTCATTGGCTACAGTTCTTCGGGTGAGCGGAACATGCTACGTAAAGGGTCAAACGGCATGACGTGTTGGGCAGACGATCCGAGGCCAAATCTTGACGAGCCCTTCTACGTACTTTGCTTTCCGAAGAGCCTGGAGACCTTTTTCGAAAGGAATCGTGAACTTAAGGAGTCCGGCGTTGAAAACAGAAGCGAGATACTTGAAGCAGAGATTGAATCAGGCAAACTGGTTCTGCCGGCTATGGAAATTCGGTATACGCTTCGAGGCCAGAAATTTGAGGAGGCTCTGCCGCTTACCGTTATTCACGTGCCATATGCTACCGCCGAGGGAACCGGGTTCAGTGCACAAATAGATCATTTTCGGCCATGGCTCATGCTACAGGGAACGCCTTTTGCCCACATCATGATCCCGGGTCACTAGTCAATCGTCCATTGGCAAGATTGAAGAGGAGTCACTCAGATGGGATTCGCACTATCAGAAATGAAGCTTTCCAGCTCAGCGTTCCAGGAACGAGGTAATATTCCAAAGAATTACACCGGGGAGGGCGACGACCTTTCGCCGGCCTTGTCGTGGTCAAAAGCACCCGAGGGGACAGAATCCTTCGCTCTGTTCTGCCATGATCCCGATGCGCCGCTCGTCACACCAGGCAACTACGGCTTCGTGCATTGGGTGCTGTACAACATCCCGGCTTCGGTCACACAGCTCACCGAAGGTGAGGAGAGCTACACCAGCGGCGCCAATAACTTCGGAAATAACGGTTACGGTGGGCCGATGCCGCCAGAAGGTCATGGTCTGCATCATTATTTTTTCTGGATATTGGCCTTGGATTGCGTGTCCGATCTCGAGCCGGGTTTGTCGCTGGAGGAACTCCTTCGAGTGATTGAGCCGAATGTGATCGGGATGAATCGTCTGGTGGGTACGTACGTAAGGGAGTAGTGCTGCCAGGCGCGCTCGCGATTTTCCTAATCCTTTCATTGCGTCGGCCGCAATGACTGCCGTATAATCCCGCGCGAACGTCGTGGTGGGCAATGGACACCGCGTAGCCAGAGTCTTCGCAGAAAAGGCCCCGACAAGGGGTTTTTTGTTGCGAATAAAAATGGGCCATTGGCCCATTTTTTGTTTTGAAACAAAGAGTTAAGGTTTTTCGGTGACGGGTGACGAGCTAAGGAAACTGCTGGAACCAGCGATCGAGCGCTTGGGATACGAAGTATCGGATCTGGAAGCCAGGTTGGGTGGCAAGGATGGGCTGGTGCGGATTTTTATCGATCATCCGGATGGTATTGCGCTGGAGGATTGCGAGAAGGTCAGTCGGGCGGTGAGTGCGCTGCTGGATGTCGAGGATCCACTGCCAGGTCAGTACAACCTGGAGGTGTCGTCGCCAGGGTTGGACCGGAAATTGACAAAAGTTGAGCATTTTCAACGGTTTGAGGGCGAGACAGTGAAAGTGCAGATGCGTTTCCCGGTATTGGGGCGCAAGCGATTCCGGGGCACGTTGGTGTCATCGGATGACGAGAATATAGTGGTCGAGGTGGATGGTGAGTCGCATGAATTGCCAATTGCGACGATCGATACCGCACGACTGGTGCGCTGAGGACGAGTGAAGTCCCGGTTGATTTGGAGTTACTGGTAATGAGTAAAGAGATTTTGATGGTTGTTGACGCCGTTTCGAACGAAAAGGGCGTCGAGAAGGAAATTATCTTCGAGGCCATCGAAGCCGCGCTGGCGTCTGCTACGCGCAGAAAACATGGCGAAGACATCGAGGTTCGCGTCGCGATCGATCGCGAGACGGGCGACTACGACACGTTTCGCCGCTGGCTGGTATTCGAAGATGAATCGACTGAGCTTGAGGTTCCTGATCGGGAGCTACGCATGATCGATGCAGTCGATGTTGATGCAGCCGCTGAGCCGGGTGGTTACGTCGAGGTGCCGATGGAGTCAGTGGAGTTTGGCCGAATTGCCGCGCAGACCGCAAAGCAGGTCATCGTACAGAAGGTGCGAGAGGCCGAACGCGAGCAGGTTGTTGAGGAATACCAGGATCGCGAGGGCGAAATGCTTTCGGGACTGGTCAAGCGAGTTGATCGAAACGGTGTTTATATCGACCTTGGCGGTAACGCCGAAGGTTTTGTTGCGCGCGACCAGATGGTTCCGCGTGAACCTGTGCGCCCGCAAGACCGCATCAAAGCGTTGCTCACAGAGGTACGATCCGAGTTGCGTGGCCCGCAGTTATTCATGACGCGAACCTCGCCGCAGTTCCTGATCGAGTTATTCAAAATCGAAGTGCCGGAAGTGGGCCAGGGCCTCATTGACATTCTCGGAGCGGCTCGAGATCCGGGCTTGCGAGCGAAGATTGCGGTTAGAAGTAACGACAGTCGCATCGATGCTGTTGGCGCTTGCGTCGGCATGCGTGGATCGCGGGTTCAGGCTGTTTCGAACGAACTGGCCGGTGAGCGCGTCGACATCATTCTCTGGGATGACAATCCGGCACAATTCGTTGTTAACGCAATGTCTCCGGCCGAGGTCGTCTCGATTGTCGTCGATGAAGATGCGCACAGCATGGATATCGCAGTTGAGGAAGATAAGTTGTCGCAGGCGATTGGCCGCGGCGGACAAAATATTCGTCTTGCCAGTGAACTGTCCGGTTGGGAACTCAATGTGATGACAGCTGCGGATGCCGATGAAAAGAGCGAATCGGAAATGCGAGTGCTGATTGAGTTGTTCTCGAAGCAGCTCGACGTTGATGAAGAAGTTGCCTTGATTCTCGTTCAGGAAGGTTTTTCCACGATCGAGGAAGTGGCTTACGTACCTGCTTCCGAGTTGGTTGAAATCGAAGAGTTCGATGAGGACATTGTCGAGGAGCTGCGAAGTCGTGCGCGCGACGTATTGTTGACACAGGCGATCGTGCAGGAAGAAAAAATCGATGAAGCAGAACCTGCAGAGGATCTGTTAAGCCTTGAAGGTATGGAAAAAAGCCTGGCTTTCATCCTCGCGAGCAAGGGTGTAGTCACCCGCGAGGACCTGGCTGAACTTGCGACCGATGACTTGCTCGACATCAAAGAAATGGATCCTGAGGAAGCGGCTGCCTTGATTATGAAGGCACGTGCGCACTGGTTTGAAGAAGAGCAGCAGGCCTGAGTGCGGGCTTACGCGGAGTTAAAGAATGGCTGATGTAACAATTGCACAATTTGCTGAGGTACTGAAAGTGCCGGTCGATAAGCTGCTCGCGCAGCTGGATGAAGCCGGTATCAAGGTCAGTAGTTCGGATGATTTGATTAGCGATGATGCGAAGCTGGAGTTGTTATCTCATCTGCGTCGTAGCCACGGCCAGGAGGAGACGGCCGGGTTTGCCGCGGCGCCACGACGAATAACGCTGAATCGCAAGTCCCAGTCGGAGCTTCGTTTGTCCGGTGCGCAAGGTCGCTCGCATACCGTCAACGTCGAAGTTCGTAAGAAGCGTACCTACATCAAGCGAGATGTCCTTGAAGAGCAGGCGCAGCAGGAGCAAGAGAAACTCGATCGCGCGCGTCTTGAGGAAGAACAACGCATTGAGGCTGAGAAGCAAGCGATAGAGCAGGCCGAAGCCAAGAAGCAAGAAGCCGCTCGGCTTGAGGAAGAGCAGCGGCAGAAGGCGGAGGAAGAACGCGCGACTGCTGAAGAACTGGCGCGTAAAGCTGCTGATCAGGCGGCCGCCGCAGCAGTCGAAGAGAAGGCCCGGCTGGAGAAAGCGGAGCAGGATGCGAAGGCACGCCGTACAAAAGAGAAGGCGAAGCCGAAGCCGAAGCAGGGTGATACGCGTTATGGCCGCAGAGAATTGCATGTAGCGGGCGACAAAAGTGGTCGACGAAAGCGCAAGGCTCCGGCGCGCCGGCGTACGGTTTCACTCAGCGGCGATTCGCAACACGGTTTCGAAAGACCGACCGCGCCTGTAATTCATGAAGTAGAGATACCCGAAAATATCTCGGTTTCCGAGCTTGCGCAACGCATGGCGATCAAGGGTAACGAGGTCGTCAAAGTTTTATTCAACCTGGGTGCGATGGTTACGATAAACCAGGTCATTGATCAGGATACGGCGACGCTCGCTGTTGAAGAACTCGGGCATGTTGCCAAACCGGCTACGGGTGGCGACGTCGATGAGCAATTGCTTGCAGCCGAAGAAAAGCTTACCGGAGAAGAGGTAAGTCGTGCTCCGGTCGTCACGATTATGGGCCATGTTGACCACGGTAAGACGTCGTTACTTGATTATATTCGACGTACAAAGGTCGCCGATGACGAGGCTGGCGGAATTACTCAGCACATCGGCGCTTATTCGGTGACAACCGACAAGGGCCCGATTACTTTTCTGGATACGCCGGGCCATGCCGCATTCACAGCGATGCGGGCACGTGGTGCTCAGGCAACCGATATAGTGGTGCTTGTTGTTGCTGCAGATGATGGTGTGATGCCTCAGACTATCGAAGCTATTCAGCACTCGAAAGCGGCGGGTGTTCCCATTGTTGTGGCCGTGAACAAGATTGATCGTGAGAACTCAGATCCGGAGCGGGTTAGAAATGAGTTGTCGCAACATGAGGTCATCTCCGAAGAATGGGGTGGAGAGCAACTGTTCGTCAACGTCTCTGCCCACACTGGAGAAGGCGTGGACAAGCTGCTCGAGTCGATCCTGTTGCAGGCTGAGCTGATGGATCTCAAAGCGGTTGCGGATGGACCTGGCCAGGGCATTGTCATTGAGGCGAGTCTTGAGAAGGGCCGTGGCGCCGTTGCAACAATGCTGGTTCAGGCGGGCACGCTAAAGCAAGGCGACATGATCATCGCGGGCGAAGAATACGGCCGTGTGCGAAATATGTTTGACGAAAGCGGAAAGTCAATCGAATCGGCCGGACCGTCAGACCCGGCTGTGGTCCTCGGCTTATCCAAGACGCCGGCGGCTGGCGATGACTTTCAGGTCGTCAAGAACGAACGCAAGGCACGCGAAGTTGCTGAGTTCAGGCAGGCCAAGACACGAGATGCGAAGCTCGCGCAACAACAGGCGTCGAAACTCGAGGATGTGTTCAGCCAGATGGCTGAAACAGGAAGCGCCTCTGTTTCTATTATCATCAAATCCGACGTGCATGGCAGTTCCGAAGCGCTTCGGGATGCGCTGACCAATCTGTCGAATGATGAGGTCAAGGTCAAAGTACTTAGCTGCGGAGTCGGTGGTATTACGGAGACGGATGCGAGCCTGGCTGCGGCCTCAGATGCGGTCATCATTGGCTTTAACGTACGCGCCGATGCCGCTGCGCGAGTGGCAATCAAGGAATCAGGCGTCGACGTTCGCTATTACAGCATTATTTACGAGGCCATAGACGATGTGAAAGCGGCTGTCAGTGGTCTGCTCGCTCCGGAAATACGTGAGCAGATCGTCGGTCTGGCCGAGGTCAAGGAAGTATTTTCATCACCCAAGCTGGGCGATATCGCGGGTTGCATCGTAACGGAAGGCTATGTGAAGCGCTCCAATCCGATCCGTGTCCTCCGTGAGAACGTCGTAATCTATGAAGGCGAACTCGAGTCTTTGCGTCGATTCAAGGATGACGTAAATGAGGTTCGCTCAGGAACCGAGTGCGGTATCGGCGTCAAGAACTACGATAACGTCCAGGTTGGCGACCAGATTGAGTGCTTCGAGCGTATCGAAGTAGCTCGTACGTTGGACTGATGCCTCGCGAGTTTGCACGTAATCAGCGCCTCGGAACCGAGGTGCTACGCACGTTGAGCGAATTGCTGCGCTTCGAGACAAAGGATCCGAGACTGCAAGGCGTGTCTCTGACATCGGTCGATCTGTCTCGGGATCTCAGTGTGGCGCGCGTCTATTTCAGCCTCATGAATCCCGATGACGACCCCGAAGCCGCGCTTGAAGGCCTCCAAAAAGCCACCGGCTTCCTGCGTTCGAAGCTCGGCCGGGCGATCAAGGTTCGGCATGTCCCACAATTGCGGTTTGCACACGATGACAGCGCCGCGCAGAGCATGAAGATCAGCGAGCTGATCGACAGCGCTTTGCACCCAGAAGAGCAGGGATAAGTACCGTGAGTCGTCGATCGAAGAGCCGTTTTGATGCGGTAGACGGATTGCTGTTGCTCAATAAGCCGGCCGGGCTGACGTCGAACCAGGCGTTGCAGCGGGTCAAGCGTCTTCTCAACGCCAGAAAGGCAGGGCACACAGGCAGCCTCGATCCGGCAGCAACTGGCATGCTACCGCTGTGCTTCGGCGAAGCAACCAAGGTCTGTGCTTTCTTGCTGAATGCGGACAAAAGCTATCGCGTAACCGCGAAACTCGGGATAGCAACAGACACGGGCGATGCTGACGGTACAGAAAATGCGACGGCAGATGTTCCTGAGTTATCCCGGGACGAATGGCTGGCCATTCTCGAAGGGTTTCTTGGGGAATCCGAACAGATTCCACCGATGTACTCGGCGCTCAGGCAGGGTGGCAAACGCCTGTATGAGCTGGCCCGCAAGGGAGAGACCGTAGAGCGTAAGCCGCGGCCGATCCGTATCGATGCCATCGAGTTGCTTGAGATTGCGGGAAACCGGCTTGTTTTTACGGTGCATTGCTCAAAAGGCACCTATATTCGCAGCCTGGTAGAGGATATCGCCGCCAAGGCAGGCACGGTGGCGCACACGGTCAGGTTGCACCGCGAGTCCGTGGCTGATTTTCAGGCCGACGACATGATCGAGTTGCCTCGCGTTGAAGCTGCTGCTGAGGAAGGGCTGGCAGCACTGCGAGACAGCTTGCTGCCGCCAGATGCCGCGTTACAGGGGCTGCCCGCAGTCACCCTGGATAACGGTGCCGGACAGCGTTTTACGGCCGGCCAGACCGTTTCAGCGGTTCAGGATGAGGCTGCCAGTGGGCTGACGCGCGTTTATGGCGGCGCTGGCGAATTTTTAGGTGTGGGTGAGCTCTCTGACAGTGGTCAGGTCGCGCCTCGCCGGGTGTTTCTAACCGGCGAAAAAAACCCGTAGATATTTGATTTTGGACTATTAATGCCCGGAAACAGACGCTAGAATACCGCGCTGCAAAAAGGGCCAATGAAGAGAAGACTGAGGTAAACGAAGGATGTCACTTTCAACTGAAGCGAAGAGCGAAATCGTCGCTGAATATTCCCGCGGAGAAGCCGACACAGGATCTCCCGAAGTACAGGTAGCTTTGCTGTCTGCACGCATTTCTGAGCTCACCGGCCATTTCGGCGAGCACAAGAAAGATCACCATAGCCGTCAGGGTTTGCTGAAGATGATTAACAAGCGACGTAAGTTGCTTGATTACCTGAAAGCAAAGGACCAGGGTCGGTATCGCGAGCTGATAACCCGGCTCGGACTTCGTCGCTAAATAGCGGCCAATATGGCAATTTGCTAATCGACAAGTCGCTCCCGTCATGGGTGCGCTGTCTTTTGCTGTTGCCGTCATCATTTCAAATCGAGATAAAACGTGAATTCAATTAAGAAGACTTTCCAGTTTGGGGAGCATGAGGTATCGCTCGAAACTGGTGCTATAGCCCGTCAGGCTGACGGCGCAGTATTGGTAAACATGGCCGAAACCATTGTTTTGGTTACCGCAGTTGGTCGTAAGGCCGCTGATCCGGGCAGGGACTTTTTCCCCCTGACAGTTAACTACCAGGAAAAAACCTACGCCGCCGGTAAAATTCCAGGCGGCTTTTTTAAGCGCGAAGGGCGCCCCAGCGAGAAAGAAACGCTGGTCTGTCGCCTGATTGACCGACCCATTCGCCCACTGTTTCCGAAAGGATTCAAGAATGAGGTTCAGGTTATCGCCACGGTCATATCGCTGAATCCGGACGTAGACTCGGACATCCCGGCTCTTATCGGCGCCTCCGCAGCGCTGGCCATTTCAGGTATGCCGTTCGCTGGCCCGATTGGTGCAGCGAAGGTTGGCTACGTCGATGGCAGTTACGTGCTCAACCCATCCAAAACCACGCTGGCAGATTCGGATCTCGAGCTCGTTGTGGCTGGCACGAAAGATGCTGTCCTGATGGTTGAGTCCGAGGCAGACCGTCTGTCTGAAGAAGTCATGCTGGGTGCCGTGATGTTCGGTCATGAGCAGTTACAGGCCGCTATCGTGGCGATTAACGAACTCGCAGCTGAAGCCAGCAAACCAGCCTGGGATTGGCAGGGGCCGGAAGAGGATACCGAGTTGGCCGCAGCCGTTGCGGCCCAGGCCGAAGCTGGATTCGCCGATGCTTATCAGATTACCGACAAGATGGATCGGCAGGCGGCAGTGGGTGAGCTAAAGTCCGCAGTTGTTGCAGAGCTTGCTGGCAGTGATGACGCACAGTGGTCCGCCGAGGAAGTTAAGGGCGCGCTGTACAAGCTCGAAAAGTCGGTCGTTCGTGGCCGTGTTATCGGTGGCAACCCTCGAATCGATGGTCGTGACCAGAAAACAGTTCGTCCAATCCACGTCGATGTCGGCGTGCTGCCACGTGCGCACGGCTCGGCTGTCTTTACGCGCGGAGAAACGCAGGCGATTGTAGCCACCACGCTGGGCACCGGGCGAGACGCCCAGATCATCGATGCGATCGATGGCGAGCGCAAAGACCCGTTCATGTTGCATTACAACTTCCCTCCGTTTTGTGTCGGTGAGACCGGGTTCGTTGGTTCGCCGAAGCGTCGGGAAATCGGACATGGCAAGTTGGCTCGCCGCGGTATTCAGGCGGTCATGCCGAGTTTTGACGACTTTCCTTACGTCATTCGTGTCGTATCCGAAATCACGGAGTCAAATGGCTCCAGTTCGATGGCCTCGGTCTGTGGCACAAGCCTCGCTCTCATGGATGCAGGTGTGCCGGTGAAAGCACCGGTTGCAGGCGTTGCAATGGGACTCGTCAAGGAAGGGGACGACTTCGCAGTATTGACTGACATCCTCGGTGATGAGGATCATCTCGGTGACATGGACTTCAAGGTGGCCGGGACAGAAGACGGCATTACCGCGCTGCAGATGGATATCAAGATCCAGGGCATTACCCGTGAAATCATGGATGTCGCCCTGATTCAGGCGCGCGAAGCCCGTCTGCACATTCTCGGCGAGATGGCCAAGGTCATTAGCGCGCCGCGTGATGAAATGTCCGAGTGGGCACCATCGATCATCACTTTCAAGATCGATCCAGAGAAGATCCGCGACGTTATCGGCAAGGGCGGCTCAGTGATCCGTGCGATGACCGAAGAAACCGGAGCTACGATCGATATTGATCAGGACGGTACGGTTCGAGTTGCTTCTATTGATGGCGCTTCTGGTAAGGAAGCTTGTCGTCGCATCGAGCTGATTACAGCCGACGTTGAGGTTGGCCGAGTTTACGAAGGTAAGGTTGCGAGGCTCATGGACTTCGGTGCTTTTGTCACCATCCTGCCGGGCAAAGATGGTCTCGTGCACATCTCGCAAATCTCGAATGAGCGTGTCGAGAAAGTCAGCGATAAGTTGGCCGAGGGCGACGTTGTCAAGGTCAAGGTCCTTGAGGTCGATCGTCAGGGGCGCGTGCGACTGTCCATGAAGGATGTGGACGCCGAGTAGCTCGAAAGAAACTGGATTATCCGTGGCGGCAGATAAAATTTTGGCCGCCACGGTGTTCCACCTTCGATAAATCCGACGTGCCCGCCGGCCTCGGAAAGTTCCAGCGTTACGTATTCGGAAAGCTTGTCCTGCTCGGGGATGACGTCGGGCGTCATGAACGGGTCGTCAAGTGCATTGATGATTAGCGTCGGCTTCGCTATTTGGTCCAGGAAGCGTGAGGAGCTGCACTTGCTGTAATAGTCATTCATCCCGTCGAAGCCGTGTAGCGGCGCTGTCACAGCGTCGTCGAATTCTGCAAAGGTCGTGGCGCTCATTGCAAGATCCCAGTTGAATGCCGCTGTGTTCCGGTCGAATTTTCGGCTCACAGAATCCTTCATGCTTTTTAATAAGTAATGCTGGTAAAGTTTTGAAAAACCAGTATTTAATGCGTCCGAACACTTGGCTAGTTCGAGAGGAACGCAGACAGCCACTGAACCGCTCAGCGGGGATTCCGCCCCAGCTTCGCCAAGGTATTTGAGCAGGACATTGCCACCCAGAGAGTAGCCGGCGGCCAGTAACGGACCCTCCTGTCCGTTAGCGACCAACTGTTGCAGGAAATACCTCAGGTCGCTGGTTTCACCAGCGTGATAGCGGCGCGGCAGGCGGTTTCTGTAATCGCCGCAGTCCCTGAAATTCAGCACGCAACAACGCCAGCCAGCCTGCGTAGCCTCGTTAATGAGCATTCTGGCATAGGCTGATTCTGCCGAGCTTTCCAGGCCATGCAGAATGACGAGTAATGGTGTCGATTTCGGCAGGTGTTCTGTATCTGAAACCCAATCAACAGCTGTCACGTCGCCGTCCTGCAGCTCCAGGCTCTCGCGGCGCATATTTGGGCGATGTGGCCACGCCCAGGGGAGTGACGTGTACATTGTCTGCAGATGCCGATGGCGCAACCAGCGTGCAGGCCTGAATTCGCTGCGGATGATGCGGTTGTCACTCGATTTGGATGTCATGTTCGTGGATTAGCGAGCTTAAATTCAAGGCGAAAAAAAAGCCCCCTGCTCACGCAGGGGGCCCGCCGTGGAGAGTAAAACCCTTCAGGCTTTGCAACAGGGGGCGGGGGAGCGTATCCCCGTTGCAACCCCCAAGCTAGGGCATCTAAGACCCTGATGTCAAGGAGTTTTTGGTGTTTCGGACTCGGAGTGAAGTGGCGAGAGATCACGCGAAATATTGTTCTGATGGGATATAAATCGGTTGAGGCTTTCTTCAAGATGATCTGCCATTTGCATGGCGTCGGCATTGCCATATATGCGGACTACCTCGGACAGAAAACCCTTGGTCAAAATGGCTTCGCCGTTCTGTTCTTGTTCACAGATGACCTGCAGCAGGACACAACGAGTGATGTTCGCATCTGTTTTCTTGTCAATGACGGCGAAGTCCACACCGTCCAGTACGAGACTTCTGACATCAGCCAGCGTGATGTAGCGGCTTTCTTCAGTGTCATACAAACGCCTGTTGGGATACTTTTTAATGATTCGGGTTGTGCTCATGCGTACCTCTGATAGTAGGCGCCCGGTCGCAGCGGATTGCTGAGTGGCGCTTAAGATAGCCCATTTTGGCCTTGGCCAAAACATTTGTTGCCGGTTTTAGGCCAACTGCTTCTGGCGTTCAAGCACGCCGATATCCCAGTGTGCAACAGCCCATTGCCATATATCCGACACAGAGGCGCCGTCCAGATCCGGCGGTGGGTTTTGCCGAAGGGCCCGAAAGGCTGCGCAGAGGGTGGCTGCAATGTTGTCCAGGGAGAGTCCGGGGGCACCGGTATTCTTGCTGAGTTTTTGCCCGTCCGTGTTCACAGCGACAGGAATGTGGCAGTAATTCGGCGTCGTAAATCCCAGTAACCGTTGCAGCCAGATTTGCCGTGGGGTTGAGTCCATCAGGTCGATGCCACGGACAATGTCGGTGACGCCTTGCATTTCGTCATCAACGACAACGGCCAATTGGTAGGCGACCAGCCCATCGCGTCGCAAGATTATGAAGTCTCCCGATTCGGATTCGAGTCTTTGCGATTGACGTCCCTGCAAAGCATCGATAAAGGTAATTTCTTCATCATTTGTTCTCACTCGCAGGGCTGTTTCGTCCGAGTTGCAGCCGTTTCGACAGGTACCTGGATAGATAACGCCGAGCGGGCCATGTGCAGCCGCAGCGAGGCTGCGCCTTGAGCAACCGCAGGGGTAGACTTGCTTTGCGTCGACAAGTCTCTTGATTGCGTTTTCATGCGCATCGCGACTCGCGCTCTGAAAACTGATTGGGCCATCCCATTCAAAGCCATAGGCTTCGAGCGCGGCGAGGAT
Source organism: Gammaproteobacteria bacterium (assembly GCA_024640305.1). Taxonomy (GTDB): domain Bacteria; phylum Pseudomonadota; class Gammaproteobacteria; order Steroidobacterales; family Woeseiaceae; genus UBA1847. The sequence continues at coordinate 7,683 of JAHEFG010000014.1, read as the reverse complement.
TATATCCGTTGCTCCCGGCTGCTCACGGGGCGGATCGATGTCTTCAATACGGAGCAGCCAATAGCCGTTATTGACCCGCGCTTCCAGGTAACTTGCCACCGCGGCGAGCAATGAGCCGAAGTGCAACGGGCCGGTTGGCGAGGGCGCGAACCGGCCGACGTACGCCGGGTTAGCGGTAGCGATCGTCCCGGTCTCGGAACTGACGCTCCGCTAGCTCACGGCGCTCCTGTGCTTCCAGGCAAAGCGTAGCAACAGGTCGCGCTTCGAGGCGCTTGAGTCCGATTTCCTCACCGGTCTCGTCGCAGTAACCGTAGGTTCCTTCGTCTATCCGGGCAAGTGCCGATTCTATTTTTCGCAACAGCTTACGTTCACGATCTCGGGTGCGAAGCTCGAGCCCGAATTCAGACTCCTGTGTGGCCCGATCGTTGGGATCAGGGAAGTTGGCCGCCTCATCCTGCATATGATGCACTGTGCGGTCGACTTCAAACATCAACTCATTCTTCCAGGCGCTAAGTATCGAATGGAAATGATCGAGCTGCTTTTGGCCCATGTACTCTTCGCCACGGCGCGCCTTGTACGGTTGAATGCCATGGATCGGCCCGGATAGCACGTCACCGCGAGCCCTGGGGCGTCTGACGGGGGCTTTCTTTTTCGCAACTTTCTTTAACGGAGCTGGTTTTTTCCTGCTGACGGCCTTTTTCTTGGCCACTTTCTTTTTAGTGACCTTCTTCTTGCTGGCAGCCTTTGCCTTGGCCACTTTCTTCTTAGTGGCCTTCTTCTTGCTGACAGTCTTTTTCTTGCTGGCAGCCTTTTTCTTGGCCACCTTCTTCTTGGTGACCTTCTTCTTGGTGACCTTCTTCTTGCTGGCAGCCTTTTTCTTGGCCACCTTCTTCTTAGTGACCTTCTTCTTGCTGACAGTCTTCTTGCGGCTCACAGATTTCCTGGCCACAGCCTTCTTCTTGGCGGCCTTCTTCTTTGCTACTGGTTTCTTCTTGCTAACCTTTTTCGCAGCGGCTTTCTTTCGAGAGGCGGGCGCCTTCTTCCGCTTCTTGCTAGCAGCCTTCTTTACGGCCATTTTGGACTCCTGCCAGATCGAGAAAAGGGCGGGATTATACATTGCCTGCGGCGACATGGAAGCCTATTTTTCTCGGTATTTCGGCGCTCGGCTGAACTGACCTGAAAGCCCCGTGTGGCGTGGCTCTGGGTCGATTGTCTTTTTCTGGAGACAATCGTTTTATTGGGGGAATTACATTACACTAGCCGGATTTGACGGGCTAATGGCATAACACCAGCAAATGCGACTCAGTAAAATCAAGCTCGCCGGCTTCAAGTCCTTTGTAGATCCAACAACTATCACGTTCCCCAGTAACCTGGTTGGCGTTGTTGGACCTAACGGCTGTGGCAAATCGAACGTCATCGACGCGGTTCGTTGGGTAATGGGCGAAAGCTCTGCCTCGCGTCTTCGTGGCGACTCAATAACGGACGTTATTTTCAACGGATCCAGCTCACGCAAGCCAATTGGCGCTGCGTCGGTCGAATTACTGTTCGACAACACCGATACCACGCTGGAAGGACAGTACGCCAAGTACGCCGAGCTTTCGATTCGCCGGGAGGTGAGCCGCGACGGCATATCAAACTATTACCTGAATAATACTCGCTGCCGGCGCAAAGACATTACGGGCGTGTTCCTGGGGACGGGTCTCGGGCCGCGCAGCTACTCGATTATCGAGCAGGGCATGATTTCGCGTCTCATCGAGGCCAAACCGGAGGAGATGCGCGTATTCCTTGAAGAGGCCGCGGGTATTTCAAAGTACAAGGAACGCCGCCGCGAGACCTCGAATCGCATCAAGCAGACCAAGGAAAACCTCGATCGACTGATGGATGTGCTTGAAGAGGTTGAGAAACAAATAAAGCACCTCGACCGTCAGGCGAAGACCGCGGAGCGCTATCGAAAGAACAAAGATAAGGAGCGTCGTACAGCCGCCGAACTACTCGCGCTGCGAATAAGAGACCTGGACGACCAGGCCAATGACGCCGATCGTCAGCTTGCGGAGCGAAAGACGCGACTCGAAGCGGCTATCGCCGAGCAGAGAAAACTTGAAGCGCACATCGAGGAAGCCAGGGATCGTCAAGGCGAGTGCGGTGATGCCTTTAATGAGATACAGGGGCGATTCTATAAAGTTGGTTCTGAGATAGCCCGTCTCGAGCAGTCGATTGAGCACGCGCACGAACTGCGAGAGCGTCAATCGAAGGATCTTGAGCAGGCTATCAACGGGGCTCGGGAGATCCGCGAGCATATCGACAAAGACAAGACTGAAATAGCTCAGCTCGAACTGACCCTTAATGAGTTGGTTCCAGGGCTGGAGCAAGCACGTCAGAGCGAGAAGTCGTCGTCCAGGTCATTGCAGCAGGCTGAGGATGCGCTGGCTGACTGGCAGCAGCAATGGGACGATTGTTCGGCTCGTTATAATGAGGCGCAGCAAAGCCGCAATGTCGAGCAGACTCGTGCCGAGCAAATCGAGTCCAAAATTTTAAGTCTCTCGGAGCGGCGCCAAAAGCTGGACGAAGCACAATCTTTGGCGAGTTCGGGTGAGTTGCAGTCGGATTTCGACGATCTGACGGAGCAGGAACAACGCAAACGACAAACGCGCGACGAATTCGAACGGCACCTGGCGGACATCTCAGAAAAGATTCGCAAACTTCGGGAACAGGATCAAAAACTGACTCGACTGGTCGATGAGCGTCGTGCTTCGCTGCAGGCCGGTCAAGGTAAGTTCGCTTCGCTGGAAGCGCTGCAGAAAGCCGCGCTGGGCGAGGGTGACGAGGGCGTACAGGACTGGCTTGAAAGCACCGGCCTCGATGAGAATCGTAAGGTGGCTCAGACACTAGACGTTGCCGATGGCTGGGAGCGGGCTGTAGAAACGGTCCTCGGAGATTATCTTCAGGCAATCTGTGTCAGCGACCTCATACCCGTCACCGAGAGCATTGGTAAGCTGCAGAAAGGCAACGTCACCATTTTGCAGGAGCAAGGTAGCGCGACCGAGGCTGACGATTCGTCAACGTTGGCAGCCAAGGTCAGCGGCGCCCCCGATTCCATTCGACGCATGCTAGCTGGCGTCCAGATCGCCGATTCAATGGGCAGCGCACTGTCGATTCGGGACATGCTGGATGATGAGGACTCCGTGATTACATCTGACGGCGTCTGGCTCGGTAAGAACTGGCTGCGCGTGTCGCGAGATAAAGACTCGAAAGCGGGTGTCCTTTCTCGTGAGCACGACATGCGACGCATCAAGGCCGAGAATCGCGAATTCCAGGCCCGCTTCGATAGCGCCAGGAAATTGGTGCAGGATGGAAGAACGCGCCTCAATCAGCTGGAGGAGCGGCGAGAAGCGTTACAGGGAGACGCCGCCAAGCTTCTGGGTGAATACTCTGAGATCAAGGCTGCTCTCGATGCGTCCAAGTATCGCATGGACCAGGCGAATGCCCGGCAAACAGCAATTGCCGAAGAGACGAGCGAGATCGACAGCCACCGAACCGAAGCTGAAGAGCAGCTACGCGAGTCTCGGCGAAGCTCCGATCAGGCGAGTGAGTCGTTGACAGAACTGGAGGCGTTGCGTGCGAACCTGGATGCGAGGCGTGAAGAATTGCGCGCCGAGTTGCGGCGAGTAAGGGATCAGGCTGATGAAGATCGGCAGTCGGTGCAGAACATCACGATTCAGTTCGAAAGTCGCCGCTCAAGCAAAGACTCGGCGGCTCAAAATCTTGATCGCATGCGTGCGCAACTGAAGCAGTTTGAAAGCCGGGAAATTGATATTCGTGAGCAACTCGAACAGCGAGTAACACCTTTGGCGGATCAAAAGCAGTCGCTTGAGGAGCATTTGAAGATTCGCATTGATGTCGAGGACGAAATGTTGTCGGCTCGCAAGTTGGTTGAGCAAGTCGAAGCCACACTTCGAGATCTTGATCAGTCGAGATTGCAGATAGATCAGTCGGTGGAAGAAGCGCGCAGCAATGTAACTGAAGCCGAGATGGGATTTCGCGAGGTTCGCGTCAGGCGCGAGGGCTTTGTAGAACAGCTCGATTCGACCGGTTTCGAGTTGGACGCACTGGTTGCGGAACTGGATGAAAGTGTCACGGTTGCAGCATGGGAAGAACAGCTGGAGAAAATACGACGCCGCATCGACAGGCTTGGCCCAATTAACCTCGCCGCAATCGATGAGTTCAAAGAGCAGTCTGAACGTAAGGAATATCTCGATTCCCAGCTGGCTGACCTGAACAGTGCGCTGGAAACGCTTGAAGGGGCGATTCGGAAAATCGACCGCGAAACACGTTCGCGTTTTCGAGAAACGTTTACCAACGTCAATGCAGGATTCCAGAACCTCTTTCCGAAGCTGTTTGGCGGTGGCCACGCCTACATGGAGCTAACAGGTGACGATTTGTTGTCCGCCGGCGTCACCGTCATGGCAAGACCACCGGGTAAACGCAATAGCACAATTCACCTGCTGTCGGGCGGCGAGAAAGCACTGACAGCTGTCGCATTGGTGTTTGCTATCTTTGAGCTGAATCCCGCACCGTTCTGCCTGTTGGACGAGGTCGATGCGCCGCTTGATGACGCGAACGTTGCCCGTTTCTGTGACATCGTCCAGACTATGTCTGACAAAGTACAATTCGTCTTCATCACGCATAACAAGGTGACCATGGAGCTTGCCCGACAATTGAGCGGAGTAACGATGCAAGAGCCAGGTGTTTCGCGCCTGGTATCGGTCGATCTGGATGAAGCAGTGAAAATGGCGGCTAGCTAGGTCGTTGGCTGATGGACGGTTTACGCTGGTGGTTGCTGTTCTTTGGAGTGCTGGTAATTGTTGGCGTCTATTTTTACACGCGAAGAGAGCGAGCAAAGCCACAGGAAAATCGCACTGACGCCCCTCGTGTCGCTCCCACAATTGACGCAGAAGTCATCGAGTCGGACGTCGATGATCCCGAATTACCCGACAGCGAGGAGCGGGAGTCGAGTGACGAGGGGTTGTCCACCGAAGCCCCGCAAAAGATAGTCACATTGCGAATAATCGCTCGCGATGGCGGCGCATTTCGCGGCGACGAACTCATTCTAAGCATGCGCGGCATAGGTTTGCGGCACGGCAAGTTTGGCATCTTTCATCGCTACGATGGCAACGACGAAGAAAAAACGATTTTCAGCGCGGCAAGCCTGGTTGAGCCCGGTAGTTTTGATCTTGCGAATATCAAGGATCAGGAAATTCCTGGGATTAGCCTGTTTCTCGTTTTGCCCGGTCCGATCGATGGTATCGAAGCGTTTGACTTGATGATGACGGCGGCTCGTGCCCTGGCGCAGACGCTCGACGCAGAATTACTTGACGAATCCGGTAGTACGTTGAGCATTCAGCGTGAAAGGTACATGCGAGAAGAGATTATCCAGTACCAACACAGCAATCTGGTCGCGTGATTCGGTTACGACACCAACTCCGATGACTGTTCCGGCCGCCATTGCCAAAGAGCTGGATTCTCTCAAAGACCAGATTCGGCATCACAACTATCGGTACCACGTGCTCGATGATCCGGAAATTCCGGATGCTGAGTACGACCGGCTGATGCGTCAGCTTCAGGCTCTTGAACAACAATACCCCCAGTTAGTTACGGCTGATTCGCCGACACAACGGGTCGGCGATGCCCCCATTTCAGCGTTTGGTACGGTGCAACACCAGGTGCCAATGCTGTCTCTGGATAATGCGTTCTCTAGTGAAGAACTGTTCGAGTTTCATCGTCGTGTGACCGAGCGCCTCGAGCTTGAGGAAGGTGCGAGTTCGCTCCGTTACACAGCGGAACCGAAGCTCGATGGTGCCGCGGTCAGTCTTCTTTATGAAGGTGGCAAGTTGGTTCGGGGAGCGACACGAGGCGACGGTTCGACAGGCGAAGACATCACTCATAACATTCGTACGATTGAAGCCATTCCATTGAGTCTTATAGGCAAGGGCTATCCCGCGGTGCTAGAAGTACGCGGTGAGGTTTTCATGCCGAAGGCGGGTTTTGAGGCATACAACGCCAAGGCACGTGCAGACGGACAGAAGACATTCGTCAACCCTCGGAATGCTGCGGCCGGCAGTCTGCGTCAACTGGATCCGAGGCTAACAGCGGAACGGCCGCTGGATATTTACGTTTACTCGGTGGGACGTGTCGAGGGAGGAATTCTCCCCGATCATCACAGCGAAATTCTAGATCGGCTGCAGGATTGGGGGTTGAAAGCGTGTCCGGAACGCAAAGTTGTTGAAGGGGCGGAAGGCTGCCTCGCGTTTTACGAAGACATTGGCGCGCGTCGCGATGCACTGAAATATGAGATTGATGGCGTTGTGTACAAGGTCGATGACCTCCGGCAGCAAAGGGAATTGGGGTTTGTATCGCGCGCGCCTCGCTGGGCGATTGCGCACAAGTTTCCCGCTCAGGAAGAGTTGACGGTCGTGGAGGGCATCGAATTCCAGGTTGGACGAACCGGTGCCATAACGCCAGTTGCTCGCCTGGAACCAGTATTCGTTGGTGGTGTGACGGTCAGCAATGCAACGCTGCATAACATCGATGAGTTGCATCGCAAGGATGTGCGCGTAGGCGATACGATTACGATTCGACGCGCAGGAGATGTGATTCCAGAGGTTGTTGGCGTCATCGCAAGCCGCAGGCCCAAGGGAACAAGACCTGTTCAGTTACCGAAAGACTGTCCGGTGTGTGGATCTGCAGTTGTTCGTGAAGATGGCGAAGCGGTTGCTCGATGCAGCGGTGGCTTGTTCTGTGCAGCTCAAAGGGCGGAAGCGTTGAAGCACTTTGTGTCTCGCAAAGCGCTGGACGTAGAAGGCTTCGGGGCGAAGTTGATTGAACAGCTGGTTGCTAACAATAGAGTCAAAACGGCGGCCGACTTGTTTACTCTGACCGCTAGTGAGTTGGCCGAATTGGATCGAATGGGTGAGAAGTCGGCCGAGAATGTTGTGCAGTCTATTGAGGCAAGTAAGGGAACCACACTGGCTCGTTTTCTTTATGCACTGGGAATTCGAGAAGTTGGCGAGGCCACAGCGCTGAGCCTGGCGACGCATTTCGGGAAGCTCGAAAATATAATTTTGGCGAGTGAAGAAGACCTGCTGTCGGTCGCGGATGTTGGTCCTGTAGTCGCTCTTCGAATTCGTTCATTTTTCGATGAGCCACACAACAGTGACGTTATTTCACGGCTTATTGAAGCGGGCGTTTCGTGGCCGGAAACTGAGCCTCAGTCGGTAGCAAAAGTTGGCCCCCTGGTCGGCAAAGTGTTTGTCCTGACCGGTACGCTTTCCGGGATGACACGCGATGAAGCCAAGCAGTTGATTCAAAGTCATGGTGGCAAGGTGACCGGCAGCGTGTCCAAGAAGACGGACTACGTGGTTTTCGGCGACAAAGCAGGTTCAAAGCTCAAGAAGGCGCAAAGCCTGGGAGTTGGCACTCTTAACGAAGAAGAGTTCGAAGCGCTACTTGCGGGTTGCTGAAGCTCGTAGGAAATTGACCGACCCTACAAAACTGCAGGTTTCTTCGAGTTTCACTAGTTGACCTTTCTGAGTCGATAATTCAAAACTTGGTCTCTTTTTCCCAAGTTGGTCATTTGGTTAGCAATGTTGGCTAGCCAGCAATATATTTCGCGCCCATGGAAAACGA
>JAHEFG010000045.1 GCA_024640305.1 Gammaproteobacteria bacterium | reverse complement strand
ATTTTCCATGGTTGCCCAGATTAAGAGCGAGTAGCTTTGTTCGCAGGCCGTTAGCATATCGACCATACGATGCTGCAGGGCCTGGAAACTTCCAATTGGAACACCAAACTGAATACGATTCTTGGCGTACTCAACTGTCTTGTCTGTAAGGCTCTGCATGATCCCGACCGCTTCGGCACAGATGGCGAGCGTCGCTTCGTCGACGGTGGCTTGCAGTGTCGTATAAGCATTGCCGATTGCACCCAGAACTGCATCGCCGTCAACCTTCACATTGTGCAGTGAAATCTCGGCGGCCCGGTGTCCGTCAACCGTCGGGTATGCGCGAACAGAAACACCATCCGACATGCCGCCTACGGCGAAAAGAGAGATGCCATCCTGTGATGTGCTGCCTCCAGACGTGCGGGCCGGAATAATCAGCAGCCCGGCATTGCCACCGTTGAGTACAACACCCTTGGTGCCATTCAAGACCCAAACGTCGCCATCGGCTTGCGCGGTTGTCTCAATATTGGCGATATCGTAACCACTTTGTGGTTCAACAAATGCGAGTGCAGCCTGTAATTCACCACTAACCACCGGATGCAGCCACTTGGTCTTCTGCAATTCGGTTGCTGATCGCCGCAATATGCCGGCGGCCAGAATTATGTTCGCAAGATACGGTTCAACAACGAGCCCGCGCCCGAATTGCTGCATCAGGATCATCGTTTCGACGGGCCCGCCGTCGAAACCGCCATCCTCCTCGCTCAGAGAAACTGCAGTCCAGCCAAGGTCCGAAAAAGTCTGCCAGGCGTCTGCGCTGTAACCGAGTTCGCTGCTCGCATATTTTTGCCGTGTTTCGAAGTCATAGTCGTTACTGATGAACTTCGCAACACTGTCGGCGAGCATTGATTGAATTTCTGTTAGTGAAAAATCCATCTTCGGCGGCTCTTACAGACCAAGCACATGCTTGGCGATAATGTTTTTCTGGATCTCATTGGAACCGCCGTAAATCGACGCCTTGCGGAAATTGAAATAGCGCAGAGCAGATGTGGTTTCCGCGCCTTCGCCGATGCGGTCATCTTTCGGAAAGTCGAGCACGTATTGATCGGGCACATAAGGCAGGGCGTAATACCCTGCCGCTTCGACGTACAGAGCATCCGTCGCTTGCTGCAGTTCTGTACCCTTCATCTTGAGAATCGATGACTCGGGTCCGGGCGCTTTCCCGGAGGATACGGCCGCAAGCGTGCGCAGCTCCGTAAATTCGAGCGCCTTGAGTTCGACCTCGGTTGCGGCGAGCTTGCGCATGAAGTTTCGATCCTCGAGCAGCGGCGTCGCGCCGCGTATGGAACGGCCAGCCTGGTCGCGTAATTGCTGCAACCGGTAGTTCGTCCGTGCCACTCCTGCTGTGCCAGTGCGCTCGTGTTGCAGCAGCACTTTGCCATACGTCCAGCCTTTACCTTCTTCGCCGACGAGGTTTTCGACAGGCACTTTGACGTTGTCGAAATGAACTTCGTTGACCTCGTGGTCACCCTCGATCGTGATAATTGGGGTAACCGTGACGCCGGGTGAGCTCATATCAATCAGCAGGAAGCTGATGCCTTCTTGCCGGCGTGCAACATCTGAGCTGGTTCTGACCAGGCAAAAAATCCAGTCCGCGTGTTGCCCGAGTGTGGTCCAGGTCTTTGTGCCATTGACGACGTAGTGGTCGCCATTCAAGTCAGCCTTGGTTTTGAGCGAGGCCAGATCGGAGCCGGCATTTGGCTCTGAATAGCCCTGGCACCACCACACGTCGCTGGCAAGAATATCGGGCAGGAAGCGCTGTTTTTGGGTGTCATTTCCGAAGGTGTAGATAACAGGGCCGACCATGCCCAGGCCGAAAGGAATAATGATGGGTGCATCGGCATTGGCCATCTCTGTCGCGAAGATATACTGCTGGATCGAGTTCCAGCCGGTCCCGCCGTACTCCACGGGCCAATTGACGCCCGCCCAGCCGTTCTCGTACAACGCTTTTTGAAAGCGTACAAAGTCGTTACGCTCAAGTTGAATGCCTTGCGATTGTTTTTTCGCAATATCGTCTGGAAGCTGATCGCGCAAGAAGGCTCGGACATCGTCACGAAACTCGAGCTCTTTCTCAGTGAACGTTAAGTGCATCGAGATACCTTGTTGGCGGTTTCGTGCGGCGCATAATCATGCAGCAAACATGCATCAAAATAAAGAACAACGGCTCGAGATCGGGCAGAATGCACGGCATGACTTCGCACTCGAAAGCTGATGACCCGATATCGCGTGAATCGACGCGGACGCTGGATGCCCTTGATCGCCCCTTGCACGATTTGCGCATATCGCTGCTTGATCGCTGCAATTTCAGGTGTCCATACTGCATGCCCGAGACCGAATTTCACGCAGACTACGAGTTCCTGACCAGGGCGCAGCGACTGACCCATGACGAAATGCTCATGGTGGCACGTGTGGCAAGTGGGCTGGGCGTGTCGAAGATCAGGCTCACCGGCGGCGAGCCGCTGCTCGACAAGAAGCTGCCGGAGCTTGTAAAAGGGCTGTCCGGATTACCGGGCGTCGACGATCTTGCGTTGACCACAAACGCCACCCTGCTGGCGCCACTTGCCGGTGCCCTGGCCGATGCGGGTTTGCATCGGGTCACTATAAGCCTCGATAGCCTCGACGAAGATGTGTTCAGGACCATGAGCGGTGGTCGCGGTAACCTGACAACTGTGCTGGCCGGCATAGAAGCCGCCGAGAAGGCGGGTTTATCGCCAATCAAGATCAACGTCGTAGTGGAGCGGGGTGTTAACGACCACACCGTGCTGGATTTGCTCGAACATTTCAGGGGGTCAGGGCACATCGTGCGGCTGATTGAGTTCATGGATGTTGGTAACCGCAATGGCTGGCGTATGGAACAGGTAGTACCGTCCAGGGAACTGCTCGAGAGAGTGCAGGAGCGCTGGCCCGTGACGCCAGTCGGGCGCAATTATCCTGGCGAGGTTGCCCGTCGCTATGCCTACGTTGACGGCGCCGGGGAAATCGGTTTCATTTCCTCGGTAACCGAAGCTTTTTGCGGCAGTTGCAGTCGGGCGCGTTTATCGGCAGACGGCGTGCTTTATACTTGCCTGTTCGCGACGCAAGGTACGGATCTGCGAGAGCCGATTCGCAACGGTGCCGACGATGACGAATTGGGCGACATACTGTCGCGAATATGGCTGCAGAGGGCGGACCGCTACAGCGAATTGCGCCGGCCGGATGTCGCGGAACATCACGCGTTAAGCAAAGTCGAGATGTACAGGATTGGTGGATAAATGAGCAAACTAAGCCATGTAGACGAGCAGAATAGACCGACGATGGTTGACGTCAGTGACAAGGCGGTGACTGATCGCGAAGCTCATGCTCGTGCGATTGTAAGGTTGCCGACAGAGGTTCTTGCGGCACTCGACGGCGACGACATAGCAACAAAAAAAGGCCCCGTATTTGCAACGGCAATCATCGCCGGTGTGATGGCTGCGAAAAGAACCCACGAGCTAATTCCGTTTTGTCATCCGCTTGGCCTCGAGAAATGCAAAATAACAATTGATGTTACTGGCCAGCAGGCAGTCGTTGACTGCCGGTGCAAGGTGCATCACAAGACCGGCGTCGAAATGGAGGCATTAACCGGTGCGTCAATCGCGGCGCTCACGATATACGACATGTGCAAGGCAATGTCTCATGACATTGTTATTGGTGAAACACGATTGATTTCGAAAACCGGCGGCAAGCAGGATTTTTATCGTGACGACTGACGCAATGTACGGTCTAGTGCTTGCTGGCGGCGAAAGCCGCCGCATGGGTCGCGACAAAGCGCTGCTCATTCGTGACGGGCGCAGCCAGCTCGCACACATTGCTGCGTTGCTCGAACGTGTCACCGAACGGGTATATGTTTCGTCGCGGCAGGAGCAACAGGACGATCCGGAGCGCAGCCGGTTTGAAAATATCGTCGACCGTTATAGCGGTATCGGCCCTATCGCTGGCATTTTGTCGGCAATGGATGCGCACCCGCGGGTAGATTGGCTGGTTGTCGCATGTGATCTGCCCAATATTGACGCAGCAACCTTGTCCTTCCTCGTTCAAAATGCCAAGCAAAAACAACTATTTACGGCATACAAGAGCAATCACGATGGTTTGCCGGAACCGCTCTGTGCGCTTTACCGGTGCGGTAGCGATGCGATTATTCGACAGTTTGTAGACGATGGCATCGTATGCCCTCGCAAGATGCTCATACGTTCGGACACACTGCTTCTCGAGCAGCCCAACCCGGTTGCGCTCGACAATATCAATACACCGGATGATCTTGCCAGCAGTGTTCTCGAGGTCGCATCATGAAGACCATTACGGTGCGTTATTTTGCCGTGTTTCGGGAACATGCGGGTCTGGATGAAGAGACGCTGACGCTCGATGCGCAATCCGCTGTGGATGTCTTCGTGGCGACGCGCGACAGGCACGGTTCTGCTGAGCCAAGCGGGCATTGCAAGGTTGCTATCAACGATGTCATGGCCGATTGGGACTCGCCGGTAAATGATGGCGATACGGTGTTGTTGTTTCCGCCAGTAGCTGGTGGCTAACGTGATTTCGATTACAAGTGATGTCATCGATCCGGACTTGCTGCGCAGGACACTTTTCGATCCGGGTGCCGGCGCCTTCACGAGTTTTGAAGGCTGGATACGTAACGAGAATGAAGGCCATTCGGTACTTCGCCTTGAATACGAGGCATACGAGCCACTCGCTCTGACAGAGGGCAGGTCGATTCTCACAGAAGCGCAGGACAGGTTTCCGCATCTGCACGCCCACTGCGTGCATCGCATCGGTCTCCTGGAGATTGGCGAATGTGCAGTCTGGGTAGGCGTATCTTCGCCGCATCGTGACGAAGCTTTCCTGGCTTGCCGCTACATCATCGATCAGATCAAGATTCGGCTGCCTATCTGGAAGAAAGAACACTATGCCGACGGCCATTCAGGCTGGGTCAACTGCGAGCGTTGTGGGTCGCACGCCTAACCGCCAATAAGGCGATCCAGATCTGCCCGTGTATCGATGTCGACCGACGCGGGTTCAAATACGATATTTCTGACGGTAAAACGCTCGTCGTCCAGAAGATGTTGTCCGCCCTTGTCACGCTTAAGTGCTGCAAGATCATCGAAGCAGCTACCTGGAAACAGTACCGGAGCCCCGGCCGTATCCCCGAAGCGCGTCGCCACAATTTCCTCATCAGAGCCTGACCAGTTATCTCGCAGGTTTCTTAGATGATCTGCAGTGACTAACGGTTGATCCGCCAGAATCACAATGACGGCCTGCGCCGTGTGCCGCACAGATCTCGTGGCGCAGGCTATGGACGAACCGAGGCCGCGTTGATAGAAATCATTCATGATCAGAAATCCCGGGAGCGGACTGCAAGATCGGGTAACCGCTTGCCAATCATGACCGACGACGAGCACTGTTCGCGCGCCGAAAACTTCGGTCGCAGCCTGCAGTGCGCGCCTGGAGAGCGGTCTGCCGTCGAATTCAGCCAGCTGTTTGCTCGCACCGAAGCGTTTGGCACTGCCTGCTGCCAGTACAAGTGCGACGATGTCTGATGTCCGGGGGCTAAGCACAGTGGTGCCATTCTAGCGTCGCTAGCAGAAAATGTCGGCTCGTAACACTTGCAGCGGCACAAGCAACTGTGTATCTACAACACAATCATGCGTGTAATTACATCCATAGAAGATGCCAGCTCGATGGAAGGCGAGGAAATCGGCCTGTCTGAATGGGTGATAATCGATCAAACTCGCATCGATCAGTTTGCGGAAGCGACGGCAGACTATCAGTGGATTCACGTCGATACCGATCGTGCTGCAAAAGAAATGCCGGACGGCAAGACAATCGCGCACGGTTACCTGACCCTCTCGCTGATTCCGGGGATGTCGAACAGCTTTTTGCAGTTCGAGAATCTTGCGCGCGCCATCAATTTTGGGGCTAACAAGGTGCGGTTCTACACGCCGGTTCCTGTCGGTGCCAGGGTTCGTGGGAGAGCAACGATCCTGCAGGCGCGCCGCCGAGCTGGTGCGCTGTTACTGTCGTCCGAAGTCAAGATTGAAGTCGAGGGCGAGCGAAAACCCGCCTGTGTTGCCGAAATACTCGGGATGTACTTCTTTAAGGAATAGCGAGCGGCTTCTGCCGGCTCAGCGCTTGTGCAGCCAGCCCGGCAAGAACGAATACGGATCGGTATCCACCGAACGGTTCCAGCTGACGTTATTCTCCTCGAGCATTTTGGCCAGACTGCCATCTCGGCAGGCATCGAATGTCTCCGATGCGCCGCCGACGTGCTTTCCGCCGACGTAGATCTGTGGAATTGTCTTCAGCCCGGTGCGTTGTTCTATCGCCTTACGAATTTTGCCACCCTGGTTGTCGTCCTGATAAGCGACGGAATCCAGATCGATCGACCGATAGGGAATTTCGTACTCGGCAAACATCTTTCTGACCGACCAGCAGAATTCGCACCACTCGAGCGCGAATAAAACGACCGGGTTTTCGGGGTCATGTGTTGCCTGATCGAGGAATTCCAATGCTTCAGGTGGCGCAGCAGCGCTCGGCTCATCTTCATCATCTGCAGGTGCTGGTGCTGGTGCTGAAGCTGAGTGAAAGTGAAAATTGGGTGTTGAACGCGAAATTTCAGTTTCTTCGTCGCTCATGTCTTCTGAAATACCATCAAACAATGGCGTACTCAAATAGCGCTCACCAGTGTCAGGCAACATGCAAAGTACGTTCGATCCGGGCTTCGCCCTCTCGGCAACGGCCAGTGCTCCTGCCAGTGTTGCGCCTGCCGAAATGCCAACGAATATTCCTTCTTGACGAGCCAGGGATTTTGCGAGCTGCAGTGCATCGTCGCCCTGGATTGGTACGATTTCATCGATAAACTTTGCCGCGACAACATCCTCGGCGAGTTTTGGAATGAAGTCCGGGCTCCAGCCTTGCATCAAGTGCGGGCGAAACATCGGGTGGCTTTCGACGATCGAACCGTCTGGCTCGCGTTTTTGAGGGATGCCGCTGCCCAGGATAGGAACATTGTCTGGTTCACACACGATGATCTTTGTCTTTGGGCTCTTTTCTTTTAGAACTCGTGAGACGCCCTTAAGCGTGCCACCAGTGCCAAAGCCGCTGACCCAGTAGTCGAGGCCTTCGTCGGCGAAAGCTTCCAGAATTTCCGGAGCAGTAGTGCGAGAGTGCGCGTCGGCGTTGGCCTCGTTCTCAAATTGGCGCACAAGAAACCAGTCGTGCTCTTTCGCGAGCTCGACGGCTTTGGCCAACATACCGCTGCCCTTCAGCGCAGCGGGCGTCAAAATCACTTTGGCACCGAGAAAACGCATCATCCTGCGGCGCTCGAGGCTAAAACTCTCGGCCATCGTCACAACCAACGGATAGCCTTTCTGAGCGCAGACCATTGCGAGACCTATACCGGTATTACCACTCGTTGCTTCAATGACTGTCTGCCCGGGCTTGAGCGTCCCGGTCTTTTCTGCGTCTTCGATAACACCAAGGGCCAGGCGATCTTTAACCGACCCCATCGGGTTAAACGACTCAATCTTGACGTATATATTTACGTCTTTAGGGCCTAATTTGTTGAGACGAACGATCGGTGTGTTGCCAATCGTTTCGAGAATATTGGAGTAAAGTCGATTCATAGCGAAAGTCTCTTGATGTTTTCGGCTCTTCAGTCGTTCAGTGCACTGTAGCGAATTAGCGTACGGCGATAGCCACCTGCGTCTTTTATGCGTTCGGCAATTTCACCATGTACCTTGTCGTCCCAATAGCTCCAGCGTGCTACGAATTCCTTGGCTTTTTTATAGTCGCCAGCGCGTTGAATCTGCAAAACACTGCGTAGCAATTGCGTGACCGTTTCATGGTACTTGTCGTAGTTAATTACGATCAATCCAGATTCTGTACCTGGTTCGAGCAAGCCGTATTCCATGTAGAAATTGAATTGCATGAGTTGCATCGTCTGATACGCCTGTGACGGACGAGGTTTGACGGACTGCAATGTCCGTCTGATGCCGTCGGCATAATGTGCACGAGCTGTGTCGTCATCGTGAAATCCCGATGATCGAAGTGCCGGGATCGCATACAGTGAGACCAGGTCCGATTTCATTTCCTCTAATAGATCGGCGGTATCCGCAAGTGCCTCATCAAGATTTCGCCCGTCAGCGGTTTTCGCAACACCGAGGTAGTGCCCGACCTCATGCCAGAGAGTGCGGTTGAAGCCGCCTTCAGACGTCAGATGGTCATTGCAACAAGGATCGACAACAGCATCAAAACTTTTCTTTCTGTTTGCGAATATCGCCGGGTTGGCCATGATGTTGTAGCGCAAAAGAATGGTTCTGCCATATTTGCGCGTGAAGTCGGCATTATTCGGCAGTATCGTGGCCGTGTTTGCACCTCGGGACTGGCCGAAGTCGGCAATTATGTTGTACACGCCGACTGGTATTCTCGAACTCACTTGCCTGGCATGGTCGTAGGGCAAAGAGTCTTCGATCGCCTGAAGGCCACCAAGTGCATCAATCAGGGAGCGGCTCTTTTCTTCATCTCGTGCAAGGATGCTTGTGGCGTAAGTTGCCTTGACGCCGAGCAGACTATCGTCGTATGTCTCGTAACTACCAATTTGAATATTCAGGTTGCCGAAGTCGCCAGTTACCCAGGAAGCGTCTCCGGACTCGTAGTCGCCACTCAGAAGATCCCGCCCGCGATTTCTTAAATACGCCGCAAAATCTGGCGTTTCCGCCGCGATATGGTCTGCGGCGGCATTCAGATGCTCGCGCACTTGCCGCAATTCCCCGGCGTATGCGAGCGCATAGGGAATGGCATAAAAAGCGCTGCTATCTTTACTGGTGCCCTCAATCCGGGCACGCAAACCAATATGCAGTGCATCGATCTCGGGAAAGTTGTCAAGCCTGGCAAGATCGGCAGCGATATTTTCTGCGCTCGCGCGTCGCACCACACTGCGCAGACTGAGTAATTCTCTTACTTGTGTCGGGTGTGCGGCCAGATATGCGTCAATCTCGTCACGCTGAAGACCGGCGGGGTAGATGTTCTTGCCCAGGTTCTCTTTGTCGACCGGAACAAATGCCAGTCGTTGATTGTCCAGCGTTGTCGCTATCGGCCCTTTGGACAGGTAAAAAAGATCCAGCAGGTTCTGGGTGGCAACTGTTTCGCCGCTCTTCTCATGGAGTTCAACGAGTGCGAGCTTGGCAGCGTACGCCTGTTCGTGTCGTTGCTTCTCATACAGCTCATGAATAACAGCACCGGCCGCCAATAATTCGTTGACAGCGCGCGATTCGGCCTCTGTCAGATGGCTCAGGTCGGGATCGAGCTCAAGCCTCATGGTTTTATCCAGGATTGGCTGAGATTTCTCGATTGGCCAATAGCCAGGCGGAAGATCGGCAGCGGCCACTGCCGTGAGGAACGCGATAAGGATCGCCGCGATTAATATACGCATTCGAGTCACCCTAAAAAAAAGAGGCGGCAGACGAGTGTCTGCCGCCTCTGACAGCTTGTTGCGTTAGTCGAAACTCTTGCGGAACGTAAGACCAAATGTTGCGGGTTCCGCTGGATAGGACAACATCTTGTCTTCGGCCACCGGGACATCGAACGAACCGTGATACCAGCGCTCATCCGTAATGTTTCGGCCCCAGAGCGTCAGGCTGGAGTTAATATTGTCGAAGTTGAATCCGAACCTGGCGTTAACCATTTGAACAGTGTCCTGAAGCGTCAATGGATCGTTGTCACCATCAGTGGTTTGCTCAGATGCGTAGGTGTATTCGAGCCGCACAAATGCAGAAGTAGCACTGCTCAAGTCGAAAGTCTGCGTAAATGCGACGAATGCACGATCCTCTGGGTTATAGGGGATTTTTTCGCCGGTACGTGCGCAACTGGAGGGCAGGTTGCTCGGGTCAACCGGTCCGTCACAACCAGGATCACCCTGACCCTGCCAAACACCGATTTGCCGTACCCAGGAATCCCAGGCGGTGGCAGCTTCAAAGGAGTTGAACTTCCCTGAATTGTGGGCGTAAAAAGCCTGAATTTCCGTCGAGTCAGTTGGATGCCAAAGCAGCTCTAGTTCGACACCCTCAATAGTGAGGTCACCTGCGTTCTGCAAGTTAAAGCCTGTACCGGTAAACGAGTTAGCCTGGAAGTCTTCGAAGTCGGTCTGGTAGATCGATGCGACAACCTGTACCGGGCCGTATCGTCCCTTAAGGCCAAGCTCTGTCGACGCGGATGTTTCAGCAGCGAAAATTTGATCGAAGGCCGGGTTTATGCGGTCGGTATTTGTGCCGCCGGCTTTGAAGCCAGTCGAGTAGGAGGCATAGACCATCGTAGAGTCTGACGGGAAAAACGTTAACTTGACCGTGCCAGTAACCTGATCATCACTCAACGTGTCTCTGACATTCGAACGCGGCGCGAACGGGTCAAACAGGTAAGAACCCCAGGCAACGTTGGGTTCGGTTACCGGGGCAAGATCTCCGGCGATAACTCCATCCAGGCTGCCAAACGCACCACCGGTCTGCAGGAACGCCCCTGCCTCGCTCAATGCAACACAGATTGCACCACCCAGGAAGCTGGTGCCAGTCGGATCCGCGGGATCAGGAGCACAAGGTCGAATGTCAGGTTGCGGGCCATTGGCAGTCTGCGTGTAGGTCGCGTCTATGTCTTTGGTCTCATCCGTGTAACGCCCACCGAGCGACAGGGTAAACTTTTCGCTTATCGAATAATCTACCTGTCCGAAAACGGCATAGCCCGAGTGATCCTGTTTGACGTCGTCGAACGCGTTCGCTCCCGGAGGAAACGGCAATGTGGCGGGGTTCAGCAGGCCACCTAGTCCAGCCAGCTCGAGACCCGCATCCAGAGCATCCACGTTGGCGACTACATCCGCCAGAGATGGTTGCAACGTGCTTACGTAACTGTTGAACAATGGTCCGGCACTTGTGAGTGTCGTGCTGTCCAGGCTTTGGCCGAAGTAATAAGCGCCAGCCACCCAGGTGCTGCCACTACCGAATTCACCACTGAACTGGAACTCTTGCGACAGTGAAGATTGCTCTCCGGTATTTACACGATGAAGCATATCTACATCGGAGAAATCGATATCAACTGAATCATAAGTCTCGAAAGTCCGAAGCGCAGTTACAGACTTAAATGATATGCCGTTCTCAAGCGACTTGTTGATCTCAAGCGACAAGCCGGTGTCTTCATTTGTGGAGACCGGCAACTGGGTGACGCCCGTAATGTAGTTACCAAAGTCGCCTCCTGGTACGACCGTTCCGGGCAGACCAGCAAGACTATCCAGCAACGGTTGCGGATAGTTGTACATCGCAAAAACCGTACCGCCCAGACCGACATTCACAGCATCTGAACCCGGTGAGATCGTCGCCGGGTTAGCGAGGCTTCCTTTGTAGAACAGGCTGTCGACTCTTGTAATGCCTACGCAACAAATCTCATCAATCTCTGCGTGGTCGGCGATGATGCGCATGTTGAAGTCATCAGATGGTTCGTTGAATGCAAGTTGAAGTCTTACACCGAAACGATCGCGGTCATTGTGTACGTCTTCACCAAAAGCAACGTCATCGACGTAGCCGTCACGTTTAGATGAAAAAACCGTGCCACGGAACGCAACGTTATCGTTAACGGGGATGTTCATGGCGGCGCTGACCTTCACAAGGTCAAGATCACCAACGGTAACGTCGACAAATGCGTCACGGTCCTGACTTGGCCGCACGCTGCGCACACTAATTGCACCTGCCGCCGTATTTTTGCCAAACAATGTGCCTTGCGGACCACGCAACACTTCTACCGATTCAACGTCAACCAGGTCGTTGATCATCGAGCTTTGCCGTGATCGATATATGCCATCGACGTACAAGCCGACAGAAGACTCCACGCCGAAGTTGTTCGATGTGCTGCCGATACCACGAATGGAGAAGTTCGTAGTAGTGGCAGTTTGGCTCTGACCGACGATTAGTCCGGGCACATTCTGCTGCATGTCGAACATATCTTTAATGCCGGCCTCAGTAAGCTGCGCACCTGTTAACGCGCTGACCGCCACTGGAACGTCCATGATATTCTGCTCACGCCTTTGCACGGTCACGACAATTTCCTCGAAGATGCTGTCGTCCTGAGCATTGGCGGGCATGCTGAAAATGAAACCAGTGGCGACAGCTATGAGAGCTGCGCCTATACGTGTTACGCATTTATCAGTTGTTTGTGAGTTAATTGTCATGGGTCCCCCCCCCGATCAACGATTATGAGGCCTGAATTATTGCCGCAAGGATACCACGTATTGCCTATAAATCAGCGCATTAGGTCGTTTTGGAAAGGTTCTGGATCAAAGCTGGTTTTCTGTTAAATTGGCCGCACCAGTCAAGTCCGGGGAGAAGAACACGATGCAGGGTCTGATGATGGAAACGCCGTTGCTGATTTCGTCAATTGCGGAGCATGCGCGAAAGAATCATGGCGACCGCGAAATCGTCTCAGTAACCGCCGACAACCCCAGGCATCGCTACACCTTTCGCGAGTGCATCGGGCGGGCCAAACAGCTTGCAAATGCTCTCGCTAAACTGGGCCTTGCCCATGGTGACCGCATCGCCACATTGGCATGGAACGATTACCGACATCTCGAGGCGTACTACGGGATCAGTGGCTCCGGATTCGTCTGCCATACCATCAACCCGCGCCTGTTTCCTGAGCAACTGACGTACATCATCAACCATGCCGAAGACCGGTGGATTCTCACCGATGTGATGTTCGTGCCTCTATTGGAGGCACTCGGCGAGCATATCGCGAACGTTGAGGGTTTTATCGTCATGACGGATGAAGCACATATGCCAGAGACGTCACTTAACAACGTGCTTTGTTACGAAACCCTGATTGGTGCCGAAGCAGCCGACTTTGCATGGCCGGAATTCGACGAGCGCTCCGCTTCGGCGCTTTGTTATACATCCGGCACGACAGGCAACCCCAAGGGCGTGTTGTACGATCATCGCTCGACCATTCTTCACGCTTATGCCGCTGTAGCGCCGGACGTCATGGATCTTTCCAGTCGCGATACCGTGCTTCCTGTTGTGCCGCTTTTCCACGTTAATGCGTGGGGCATCCCCTATTCCACGCTGATGACCGGTGCCAAGATTGTGTTTCCAGGGCCGAAGATGGGCGATGGAGAAGCATTATTCGAGTTGCTCGATTCCGAAGATGTGACCAAGGCACTTGGTGTCCCGACAGTGTGGCTCGCACTGTTGCAATACACCGCCCAGGCCGGCAAGCGTCTCGATAAATTGCAGCAGTCTCTTGTGGGCGGTGCTGCTGTGCCACGCTCTATGATCGAAGAATTCAGAGACAAACACGATGTCGAACTGCGCCAAGGCTGGGGCATGACCGAGACGAGCCCTTTGGGCGCGTGCAATTCCATCAAAGCAGGCCTTGAAGATCTTTCCCCTGATGAGCGCCTGGATCTCGCGACAAAGGCTGGACGCGCTCTGTTTGGTTGCGACATGCGCATCGTGGATGATGAAGGGGTGGAGGTGCAGTGGGATGGCGTCGAATATGGCGCGTTGCAGGTTCGGGGCCCGTGGGTATGCAGCGACTATTTCAAACTCGATGGCGCCGCAGGCACGCACACCGGGGACGGATGGTTTGATACGGGCGATGTTGCGACGATCGACCGCAACGGCTATATGGCGATAACCGACCGAACGAAGGACGTCATTAAGTCGGGTGGCGAGTGGATAAGTTCGATCGAACTTGAGAATGTGGCGATGGATCATCCGGCGGTAGGCGAGGCGGGCGTTATTGGCCTCCCGCACCCGAAGTGGACTGAGAGGCCGCTACTTGTCGTCGTCAAAGCAGAAGGGCAGGATGTGACGCGCGACGAGCTACTGGCCTGGTACGGCGGTAAGGTGGCTGACTGGTGTGTGCCGAATGACGTGATATTTTTGGACGAATTGCCGCACACCGCAACAGGCAAGATCAAGAAAATTGAATTGCGTAAGCAATTCGCCGACTATCAGTTCCCCGAATGACAGCGTGCAGTAATATTTCAATTATGGAGAAAACATGGGTGATCCCCTTCGTCTTTATGGTCTGAAGGCTTTGGTAACGAGCGGCTCGAGCGGAATCGGTGAGGCGGTTTCGCGGACGCTTGTTAAACATGGTGCAACGGTTCTCGCCGTCGATACGCCGGATAGCGGCGCCGAGCAGCACTTCAAGGCCGTTAAGGGAATAGACGGTTATTCGACAAAACTGACCGATGCAACCCGAATGCCGGCTCTCATTGAGGAGACGATAGAACGTCTCGGCGGTTTGGATATTTTGATCAACGATTTTCCGCTGCAGCCTGATGCGCCGCTGAAAAACGACGACCCGCAACTCAAAACTTTGCTGCAGTCGAGAGCGGACTTGATTATGTCGCTGTGCCGCTCTGCGTTGCCACATGTAAAAAAGAGTCCGGCCGGGCGAATTATCAATATAGGTTTTTTGCGCAGCGTATTTTCCGCCGAGGCATCTGAGGGGTTTGCCAGGTCCACAAACGACCTTGCGGCATTAACGCGTGCACTGGGCGTTGAAACGGCAGAATTCGGAATTACTGCAAACTACGTTCAACCAGGCGCGGTAATGACGGCAACAAGCCGTGCGGTATTCAAGAAGAATATGGCGCTACGTGATTTTTGCATAGCTAACTCGGCGGCCAAGCGTCTTGGCGAGCCGGTCGATATAGCCAAAGTGGTGCTTTTCCTTGCCAGTGACGATGCAGTTTTTGTCAGCGGTACGGGAATCACGGTTGACGGCGGTCGCAGCAGTAGCTGACGCACTATGCACCCGGTTCTGGATGACCTCATAACGCTCCTCAAGCTGGAGCAAATCGAAGACAACATCTTTCGCGGCGATAGCCGTGATATCGGCAGCGCACAAGTATTTGGAGGTCAGGTGCTCGGCCAGGCGCTGTCGGCTGCGCAACGCACAGTAGAGGGGCGTGGCGCACATTCTCTGCATGCCTATTTCCTGCGACGTGGAGACATGACGGCGCCGATCGTCTACGAAGTTGATCGTGCTCGGGATGGAGGTAGTTTCTCGATGCGACGTGTCGTCGCAATCCAGCATGGCAGGCCGATTTTCAATCTTGCCGCGTCTTTCCAAATTGCCGAGCAGGGGCTGGATCACCAGGCGCAGATGCCGGATGTGCCGGGGCCGGAGAGTCTCAAGGATTTTTCAGATGTCGGTGCCGAGTTGCTCAACGTACTGCCACAGAAAATGCGCCGTTTCCTGACGGACAAGCGACCATTCGACTTTCGCCCGGTCGAGCCGATCAACTTTCTTGAGCCGCAAAAACAGGCGCCGCTAAAACACGTTTGGATACGCGCTGTGGCCGCATTACCCGATGATCAGACCTTGCACAAGAATTTGCTGGCTTATGTGTCTGATTATGAATTGCTCGGTACCAGTACGCTGCCACATGGCCTGCCATTTGGCCGGGGGCAGGTAATCATGGCAAGCCTTGATCATGCCCTGTGGTTTCATCGCAAAGTTGAGATCGATAACTGGCTGCTGTATGCGATGGACAGTCCGAACGCTTCTGCTG
Organism: Gammaproteobacteria bacterium; assembly: GCA_024640305.1. Taxonomy (GTDB): domain Bacteria; phylum Pseudomonadota; class Gammaproteobacteria; order Steroidobacterales; family Woeseiaceae; genus UBA1847. The sequence goes on along the minus strand of JAHEFG010000045.1, from coordinate 99,140 downwards.
CACGTGGATTTGCCCGCGGGCAGATCTTCTCGCGAGACGGGCATCTCGTTGCATCGACTGCGCAGGAAGGCCTGGTTCGGGTCGTTGAAAAAGTGAGAGCTACAGATAGATCTGATCCGCGCCTGCAAGCGTAGGTGCTTAAAAATAAAAGTCCATTGCCTTGGTCGGGGGGGTCCATGGAGAACAATATAGGCTTTTGTGTTATCTACCGTTTCAAGGTTCGGCACGGGTCGGAGGAAAGATTCCGGCAGGGTTGGACCAGGATGACAGAGGTGATCCGTGAGCAGAGATCAGGGCTGGGTTCTCGATTGCATCTGTCCGACGATGGATGGTGGGTAGCCTACGCCCAGTGGCCGGATCGGCAGGCATGGGAACGTTCGCAGCAATCGGGAACAGCGGACGTTGATGCGCAACAGATGATGGCGGATGCGATAGAGGAAAGCATGCCACCAATCTTGCTGGAACCGAAGGTCGACCTTCTGCTCGCCGCCACGTAATGAGCGCACAATAATTTTCTTCAGAGAGCAAATGCATGAGTAGCGATTCAGGGGCAACATTGGCCGATAACAGTCAGTGGTTCTTCGGCCATCCGAAAGGGCTGTTCTACCTGGCATTTACCGAGGCCTGGGAGCGGTTCTCCTATTACGGAATGACGGCGCTGCTGGTGCTCTACATGGTCAACCAGGTGCTGTTGCCGGGTCATGTCGAGAACATAGCCGGTTTCGCCGCTTTTCGCGCTGGCCTGGAATCTATTGTCGGGCCGATGTCACCGCTGGCGCTTGCGTCCCAGATGTTCGGTCTCTACACCGGCTTCGTTTACTTCACACCCGTGCTTGGCGGAATAATCGCTGATCGCTGGATTGGGCAGCGCAATGCCGTCGTAATTGGTGCGTTGCTAATGAGCGGTGGCCATATTGCCATGGGCTTCGACCAAACCTTTCTTTTGGCACTCTTGCTGCTCATCGTCGGTTCCGGTTTCCTGAAGGGAAATATATCAGCACAGGTTGGCGCCTTGTATCCGTTGGGCGAGGAAGCGCGGCGCACACGTGGCTTCGCGATATTCAGTATGGCGATCAATTTCGGAGCGGTTTGTGGACCCCTGTTATGCGGTTTCCTGGCTCAATATTACGGCTGGCACTATGGCTTCGGTGTGGCAGCGATCTTTATGCTCGCAGGCCTTGCGACGTATCTCTCCGGTTATCGCCATTTGCCGGCAAAGGTAAGTCGCCGGCAAAAGCAGCATGATGCTGCGCGGCTCTCATCCGCAGACTGGCGTGTTATTCGCGTGCTGATCATCGTCATGCTAATCACTATCTTCCATTCGGTCAGCTACTATCAAGTTGCCAATGTGTTCATGATTTGGGTGCAGCAAAGTGTCGATCTGAGCGTTGGCACACTGACAATTCCGGTTGCCTGGTATCAGTCGATCGATCCTCTGGTCAGTATTATCGCCGTGCCGCTGTTATTCGGGCTCTGGCAACTGCAGGCAAGTCGCCGTGGTGAGCCTGGCGAACTCGGGAAAATCGGCATTGGCGCATGGATTGCTGCGGCTGCCAACCTGGTTCTCGTGGTCGCTATCGTGACGTCTGGCGGCGAGGCCATCCATCCGCTTTGGCCTGCACTTTACTGTGCCGGGCTGGGCGTTGCGTTTTTATACCAGTGGCCGACTCTGTTGGCACTGGTGTCGCGTGCTGCCCCTGCGAGGGCAAATGCGACGATGATGGGCATTGCGTTCATGTCTCTGTTTATTTCGAATAACCTGATTGGCTGGATAGGGCGCTTCTACGAGCAGATGAGCCCGACGTCGTTCTGGATAATGCATGCCGCAATTGCCGCAACCGGCGGATCGCTTATTTTGCTGTTTGGCCGTCGCCTCGGCAGAGCGCTCGAAGTCGAAGAGGAACAACCGACGAGACCGTCGGCAATGACGCTTGAGGTTGAGCGCTAGTTATCGGCTCGAAGTCCTCACTTCTGCCGGAGTGGCACGAGGCCAGTCAAGCCAGCGCCAGCCAGGACCATAAGGAATGCCGCGATATCGAGGTGCGGCAGCGGCGAATCGCCGAATCCATACATAGCAAGCAGGGCAATGCCGAGGCAAATAAGTGCTGCGCCGACGACTTGCCTTCCGGCCGCCGGGATTGGCGAGTCGGACGGTCGCGCGCGTCGCTCAAGCGGGGCCAGTAAAAGGGCCGCCGGAAGTAATGCCGCAAAGAGAAACCCGATCCACAGGGGGCGCGTCATCCACCAGTCGAAACTGCCCGGCTCAAGTCCGAGCCCGACACCGCCGGCCAGATATGCCAATGCAACTACGATCACCATGATGGTCAGGTGCCATAGATAAAGTGTCATGATCATGCTGTTAACCAGGACTGTCGCAGCCCAAAGCCGGAGTCCGGACAGCAGACGTCGCATCGGTGCTTCGATTGACAGTAGTAAGCCGAATTGAAAGATGCCCAGCGCCAGCAAAGTGATTTTTGGTGGCGTTGTGTTACTCAATTCTCCGCTTGGTGATCCCACCATGGCATCGGGGTAGGGCCCCATCTGCGTGAGCAGGACCAACGCCGCAAATCCCAGCGCTGAATAAGCGGCGAGCATCACGGGACTACCGAGACGTTCATCGCGCCACGCATAGCCCAGGTGATGAACTGCGAGCCAGACCCAGAAGTAATTACTCCAGCCTATCCATTTGAACTCTGAGCCAAAATAGGCAAGGTCGCCAAGTGTAGCGAGAAGCGCGAATGCCCAAAGCGATGCGAATCCCCATCGCTGCCATGCGATGTACGTGGCCGGCGCCAGTGCGACGATCATGATGTAGATCGCCAGGAACCAGGTCGGAATTAATGCGGCACGAGTCGCCAGTTGTAACACTCGCCCGCTGACACCGGAAAAGTGCAAAATGGCTGCCAGACCAGCCCAGGCCATCAACAAGAACAGTGTCGGCGTGACCAGCCGACTCAAACGAGCTGCAAGCCAGCCCGCATAGTCGATTCCTCGACGTCGAGCGCTTTGAATTGAAACGGCATTCGCGTATCCGCCGACGATGAAAAATATTGGCATTACCTGGAAGATCCATGTCAGCCATCGTGTATCCGGCTGTATCTCCATGACTTCAGCCGGCGAGAGCGAGCCGTCATGATAATAGAGTGCCGCGACCAACCAGTGGCCGGAAACGACGACAAGTATGGAAACGGCACGCAGAAAATCGACATATCGATTGCGATTTTCAGGCGTTTTTGCCGCCAGTTGTGTGGCTTGCGCCCAAATACTCATCAGTCGGTTCCCTTCTCGGACAATCCGTCGTCAGTCGTTAGCCTGCAGTCTAACGCAGTCTGATTAAGTCCTTTAAAGTTCTTTTTTTTCAAGAAGATAGGTAGTATCCCGAATTGTCGAGGCAGCCCCAATTGTGCGCAGATAGTCGCGTTCACCGATGCGCTATCGGCAGCAATGGGGCGGACTTAAGTGATCTTCGAGTTGTGCGAAAGTCGTGGCTTCGACGCGGCATCAATCGCCCAGCGCCTGAGTCTGGTTGGCCTCGCAGAACCAGGCAGCCAGGCACAAGCCGAGGCGTTACAAGACCTCGTAATCCGGCCCAATGTCGATGCAATTGCGAATAGTCTCTACGATTTGATCGCTGCGACGGGCGAATTCAGTAATTTCATTAACGCACACTCCGACGCAGAGAAACTCAAGGATACGCAAAGACGCTACCTGCTGGGTCTGGGCGTGGGGTTTGACACGGTTAGGTATTTTGAGGAGCGGCTGCGGATAGGATCTGTCCATCAGAGAATCGGCGTGCCGCAGAGTCTGTATCAGTGTTCTTATCAGTCGCTTCAATACCTGCTAATCCAAAATATTCCGCAACAGCTACGGTCGGATAGTTCCGCGTTCGAAAAGATGATTCAGTTCATCCTCAGGATTGCAGCACTGGACATGTCCCTTGCCGTCGAAAGTTACTGCGCGGCAAGAACGGTCGCTCTCGAGAAATCTCTGAAGAACGTGCGCGGTGAGAGCGCACGACTGCATCACCTCGCGGTTACGGATTGGCTAACGGAGCTGCATAACCATTCATTTTCAAGGCAATTCCTGGCAGGGGCCCTCATTCAAGCGAAAGCAGAGAGGTCACCTCTGTGCGTAATTATGGCCGACCTGGATCTCTTCAAATCGATTAATGACTCGTACGGTCACCTGGTCGGCGATCACGTATTACGCATCGCCGCAGCAAGAATGACTTCGGCTGCACGCGATGGAGACGAAATCGCACGTTATGGCGGCGAGGAGTTCTTGTTCATCCTTCCGAACACTGAAATCAAGGCGGCGGGGGATATAGCGGAGCGCGTGCGCCTGCACATCAAGAACGATGCAATACAATGCGGAGACGAGCAGATACAGGTCAGTCTGAGCCTTGGAGTCGCGGAAACCAACGATTCTGACACGGTCGATACGTTGATCGCGCGCGCCGATGCGGCACTCTACGAGGCCAAGCGTGCCGGGCGCGACTGCGTGCGCCTTGAAAAGCGAGGGTAATTCGGTCTACTGCGCTTTGCCTTGTGCTGCGACTGCCGCAGCCGCTTTCGCCACCGCCTCGGGATCGCCGAGGAATTCCCTGGAAATGGGCTTGAGGTTGTCGTCCAGTTCGTAGGCCAGCGGGATGCCGGTTGGGATGTTGAATCCGGTGATCTCATCGTCGGAAACCTCGTCGAGCATTTTCACGAGCGCTCGCAAGCTATTGCCGTGCGCTGAGATCAACACGTTCTTGCCGGCCCGCAAATCTGCTGCAATAACGTCATTCCAGCATGGCAATACCCGTTCAAGAGTAGTGGCAAGGGACTCGGTAGCCGGAAGGCCTTCGATGCCCGCGTAGCGAACATCATGAGACGGGTGACGTTCATCATCCAGGTCGAGTGCAGGCGGAGGGATATCGTAGCTGCGGCGCCAGATATGCACCTGCTCGTCACCATACTTGGCTGCCGTCTCCGCTTTGTTGAGACCCTGCAGGGCACCGTAATGGCGTTCATTCAGGCGCCAATCGCGGATCACGGGAATCCACATGCGATCCATTTCGTCGAGGACGAGCCACAGCGTACGAATAGCCCGTTTGAGCACGGATGTGTAGGCAATATCGAAGTCATAGCCCAGTTCGCTTAGGAGTTTACCGGCACTAATGGCCTCTTGAATGCCTTGTTCCGTCAGATCGACATCGTGCCAGCCGGTAAACAGGTTCTTGAGGTTCCAGTCACTTTGGCCGTGACGACAAAGTACGAGCTTGCCCGCCATTGTTTCTCCGCGATTGTTGAGTTGAATCAGGTTGCAATAAGATTGCGCAGTTCGCGCGCGGCAACGGAAAGAGTAGCAAAATCAACTTCGCTCCGTAGCCTCATTTCCTCAAGCATGTCCTTGAATCGCTGGACGCGACCTTTACGTTGAGATAGCCAAAGATCGGCTGCTGACGTCAGGTCTCGCTTGCCTCGCATGCGCAATATCTGGATGGCCAGATCTCGTCGCATGAGGAAAAATTCGTCGCGAAGTTTACCGCGAGCGATCGCATGCCACCGGTCACCAACTGCAAGATCTTCTGCAGCAACATGCAGCCAATAGAGGCCGAGTTTCTCGTTAAACGTGGCGTACATTTTTGCGATTTCGATGACGTCGGGTTTATAAGTAGCAGCGAGGTCAGCCATGTCCAGCGCCGGTCTCGTAAGAAGCAGCGTGGACATCTGTTCAGCAAGCTTCTCCGATACGCCCATGCTCTCGAGCTTTGCGGCGGCATTATCGTGACGAATTCGGGCGGCAGTAGACATGACACCGCCAGACCGCGCATACACCGATGTCATGCCGGATTTTAGCCGGTCGACCGTCGTCTCGATTGCCAGCTTGTCACCGAAACGTTCTATCAACCAATAGCTTGCATGGCGCAACGTTCGACTAATTTCGAACATCATTTCCATCTGCACGGTTGCCGGAATCTTGTGGTCCAGGTCTTCGATGGTCTTTAATAACGTCCCGGCACGACAAATTTGCCGTGCGATCGTGTAGGCGCGCGCCACAGTCACAATATTCGCACCGGTATCGGCCTGTATGCGCTTGACGAATGACGGGCCCATGCGGTTGACCAGGTCATTAGCAATAAGCGTTGCGAGTATTTGCCGGCTCAAACGGTGGCCCGGAAGAAATTCGGCATAGCGACGGCGCAATACGTCAGGGAAATAGCGCAGCCGGTCGACAACCAGGAAATCCTCCATCGTCTGGCCCGACGCGATGAGCCCGTTATACAGATCGATCTTCGCGTAGCTAAGCACAACGGCCAGTTCAGGCCGCGTAAAACCCTGCCTGCGCGCGCGTCGCTCTTCGATTTCTTCTTCTTCCGGAAGATACTCAAGCTGGCGATCGAGCAGGCCGGTCTTTTCAAGGCTGCCGATAAGCCGTGCAATGTCATCCAGTCGCTCCGGCGACTGCACTTCAATCATGCTGATCGCCTGCGTTTGCAGGTAATTATTTCGCAGCACGAGCTTCGCAACATCGTCCGTCATCGACGCCAGCAGTTCATTACGTCGACTGCGCGACATCTTGCGATGTTTAACGACTTCACTCAGCAGTATCTTGATGTTTACTTCGCGATCAGAGCTGTCGACACCTGCAGAGTTGTCAATGAAGTCAGTGTTGATTCGGCCGCCATTCTGGCTGTATTCGATTCGTGCGCGCTGTGTCAGACCAAGGTTGCCGCCTTCACCCACAACCTTGCAATGCAGTTTGTCGGCGTCGATTCGCAGATTGTCATTGTTTCGATCGCCCACGTCGACATTACTTTCGCTGCTTGCCTTAACGTAAGTGCCAATGCCGCCGTTCCAAAGCAAATCAACGTGCATACCGAGAATCGTACGAATCAATTGATCGGGTCGCATCGATTTTTCGCTGGCGCCGAGTAGCTTTCGCACCTCCGGGCTCAGGCGAATGGTCTTGTCCTTGCGCGAATGAATGCCGCCACCCTTTGAGATGATGCTGGTGTCGTAATCGGTCCATCCGGAACGGGCCTTCCTGAACAATCGCTTTCGTTCGCGAAGACTCGCTGCTACATCCGGATCGGGATCCAGGAATATGTGCATGTGATTGAAAGCGGCGACGAGCCGGATCTGTTTCGACAACAACATGCCGTTGCCAAAGACATCGCCGCTCATGTCGCCGATGCCGATAACAGTGAAAGGTTCTTCCTGGATGTTTACACCAAATTCACGGAAATGCCGCGAGACTGCTTCCCACGCACCACGCGCGGTGATGCCCATCTTCTTGTGGTCGTAGCCGGCGGATCCGCCAGAGGCGAACGCGTCGTCAAGCCAGAAGTTATAGCTCTCCGAAATACCGTTGGCTATATCTGAAAAAGTCGCTGTTCCTTTGTCGGCAGCAACCACAAGATAGGGGTCTTCGCCGTCTCGTCGCACGACATTTTCCGGCGTGACGACCTGGCCCTCAATAACATTGTCTGTGATGTCGAGAAGGCCACTGACAAAGGTCTTGTAGCAGTCGATTGCCGATTTTAGTATCGCCTTACGATCGTCGACAGGTGGCCGTTTGGGAAAAAACCCGCCTTTGGCTCCGGTCGGTACGATAACCGTGTTTTTGACAATCTGCGCTTTCATCAGACCCAGAACTTCGGTGCGGAAATCTTCCCGCCTGTCTGACCATCGAATGCCCCCTCTGGCGATATCACCGCCACGCAGATGGACACCTTCAACGTCGGGCGAATACACGAAGATCTCGAATTTTGGTCGAGGGCGTGGCGCTTCTCTCAACTGCGAAGGATCCAGCTTGATCGAGAAGTACGGCTTGTGGCTGCCATCTTCGTTGGTCTGGAAGTAATTCGTTCTTAGCGTAGCGCTGACTGCTTCTGCAAAAGCATTGAGAATGCGATCTTCGTCTACGTTGCGCGCCTTCGCGACGCTGCGTTCTACCGCCTGCCTGATCGAGGTCAGGGCGGCCTCGCGCTTGCTCTTTTGAAGTGTCGGATCGAATTGTGTCTCGAATTGCTCGATTAGCCGACTTACCAGCTTGGAATGTGCAACAAGAACATCTTCCATATAGGCCTGGCTGAAAGGTATGCCAAGTTGCTGCATATGCTTGGCGTAGCAACGCAGCAGAGCCGTTTGCCGCCAATCGAGCCTGGCGCTAAGGATGAGGCGATTCAGGCCATCGGTTTCTGCTTGCCCCTCAAGTACCTGCAGGAAACAGTCTTCAAACCGATTCGCTACCGATGCGATATCGAGTGTAGTCCCAAGGTCGTGCCGCAAATGAAAATCCTGAATCCAGAAGGAACTACCGGATTGCAGCTTCAGTTCGTACGGATGTTCGGTGTAGACATCGACACCCATGTCCTCGAGCAAAGGCATCGCAGCCGATAGAGGAAGCGGTTCGTCGAAGCCATAGAGCATGCAGTGCATGTGGCCGGGCTCGCTGTCCTCGGGCGTATACAGCTCAACCGAGCGCCGCGCGTTGTTGGCGAGCATGTCTTCGATGCGAGTGATATCGCTGCAGGCTTCGCTCGGGCGCACTTCTTCGCGGTAACCGAGAGGAAATACATCCTGGTAGCGGTTGTACAATTTGGTGGCGTCGTCCTGGCTGAAATTGCTGCGCAATTCTTCCCCCAGCCTGTCCGCCCAGGTAATAACCACTTCAGCGATCTGTGCTTCGATCTTATGAATGCTGATACGTGGTCTGTCGCCAGTGGGCGTGCGCACGACAATGTGCACACGGGCTAACGCTGATTCGGCAATTTGCACGCGCGAGTCGACAGACGAGCCAGCAAATGCCTCCATGAGTATTGCCTCAATCTTGCGACGTACGGCCGTTGTGTATTTCTCTTTGGGGACAAAAACAAGGCATGAGAAGAAGCGACGAAACCTGTCGCGCCGCAGGAAAAACTTTACGCGTCGCCTGTCCTGCAGATTCATGATACCGGTCGTCGTACGGGCAAGGTCCTGTATCGAAGCGTTGAACAACTCATCGCGCGGGTAAGTGTTGATAATGTGCAGCAGCGCCTTGCCGCGATGTCCGACCGGCTGGAGACGAGCCCGCTCATAGATTTTCGCGATCTTGTATCTCAGCAGAGGAATATTGCCTGGTGGTTCGCTATAGGCCGTGGATGCGAATAGTCCAATGAAGCGGCGCTCCCCACAGACTTCACCGCTATCGTCATAAACCTTGATGCCAACGTAGTCGAGATAGGCGCTTCTATGCACGGTCGATCGAGAATTGGCTTTCGTCAGAATGAGCCAGTCTTTCGCGCGCTTTACGCGGTTCATTTGCGGCGTCAATTGGGTCTTGCGGTTACCATTTTTCTTGCGTGACAACAGCCCAAGTGCGCTGCCGGCCACCGGCTGCAGCGTCAATTTGTCGTTGCTATCAGACAGTTTGTACTCGCGATACCCCAGGAACGTGAAATGTTCGTCAATCAGCCATTTCAGAAATGCCTGGTTTTCTTCATGCAGGGCGGCATCGACGCCTCGCGGTGCGATTTGCAGTGACTGACGAGCCTCCAACATTTTTGCCAGCATCTTTTTCCAGTCGGCAACGGCGAGCCTGACATCGGCCAGCACACTGCGGATTTCCTTGACGATAACGTCGAGCCGGTCGGGGTCGGTTACCCGGTCGACCGCCAGGCGAATATACGACTCGGAATGGCCGTTTTTTTGGTCGGGTTTTGCAATGGACTTCAGGTTCCCGCGGGAATCGCGCAAGACGCGAATAATCGGGTGCACGGTGATGTGCACAGACATTTCCAAACGACCGATGGCCGCCGATATGGAATCGACAAGAAACGGCATATCGTCATTGACCATCTCGATGATCGTAAACGTCGAAACGTAGCCGTGTTCATCTTCAGTCGGATTGAAGATTCGCAGCAAAGGTTTGTTCTTTGCGCGTTTTGCGCCAAAATCAAGATGATCCAGCGCAGCCTGCGCCATTTTGGCTTCTTCGCGACCCTCAAGGTCTTCGACGGGTATGTTCGCGAAATACTGTTCAAGAAACGGTATCCGCTGCTGTTTGCTCCTTAGAACTTCTGATTGAACACGGGAGTCGAGGATACGCTGCACGATGCGCTTTTTGCGATCGCTACCCCGGCGTAATTCTTGTTGTGTCACTGTATTATCTCCGGGCTCGGTCGCATAACAACGCCGCGACATTATACAATTATTTCAGCTGAAACAATCCTCTCGATATGACCAAACGCGAGCTCGAAAAGACGATTCATACAAAGTTGTCCCGTGACGACGACTATACGGCCTATTTGCAGCTGGATACGCTGCTTGGTTCTCAAAAGCCGCTCAGCGATCCACCGCACCATGATGAGATGCTGTTCATCATCCAGCACCAGGTTGCGGAGCTCTGGATCAAGCTCCTTTTGCATGAAATTGGCCGGGCAATGGCATGGCTCAGGCAGGATGGGATATCGCCGGCGCTCAAGAACCTCGGGCGGGCGCGGCAGATACAAAGCCAGCTTTACAACCAGTGGAAAGTGCTCGATACCCTGACTCCCAGCGAATATGCAGAGTTTCGGCATGTTTTCGGCAAGGCGTCCGGGTTCCAGTCCGCGCAATACCGCATTCTCGAATTCGTCATGGGCAACAAGAGTCGTGCGCTGATGTCCGTATACGAGCATCAGCCGGAGTGGCACTCGAAGCTGGTCGCCGCCATCGAGGCACCGAGCCTCTACGACGAATTGCTGCTGCATCTTGCGCGTATCGGCCTGCCAATGCCGAAGTCTGCCATTGATCGCGACTTCAGCAGGATGCGCGACGAGAGCGATGAGGTGGTGGCCTCTCTGAAGAAGATTTATGAGAATCGCGAGGAATACTGGCCGCAATACGAGATGTGCGAGGCGCTGATGGATATGGAGTCTAATGTGCAGTACTGGCGTTTCCACCATCTGAAGACGGTCGAACGTATCATTGGTTATAAACCCGGTACGGGCGGGTCCTCCGGTGTGCCATTCCTGAAGAAGGCGCTGGATACCGAGTTTTTTCCTGAATTGATCCGCGTGCGAACCGAGATTGGTGTTTAGCTGCCGAGCAGGCGCGCCTTCGAGAGCAGGCGATCAAGGATCGAATTGTACGTCGCGTAGTCCTCTTCCGAGATGTCCTGCAGTAGCTCGCGTTCGAACTGCAGAGCCAGCGGCGCTATTTCATTGTGCACTTTGCGGCCTTCTTCAGACAGGTTGAGGATGGAGCGGCGACGATCCGCGTCTGCAAACTGGCGATCGATACGACCATTTTTTATTAGCTTGGTAACCGCACGGCTGACGGCAACCTTGTCCATTAATGTGCGGTCGGCCACTTCAACCGCGGACAGCCCTGGAAAGCGCCCGAGTATGGCAATTACGCGCCACTCGGGGATAGACACGCCAAATCGTTTTTCGTAAACGCGCGCGATATTGGTGCTGATAGTGTGTGACAGCACGGAAAGCCTGTACGGCAGAAATTCTTCGAGAATCAGTTCGTCGTCCATACGCATATTCTACGCCAGGTGAGGCAATGCCAGGTAGTTAGTTGACTGCATTTCGATGAGCCGGCTGATCGTGCGCTCAAATTCAAACTTGAGGCGAGTACCGCAATACAGAGAATCAATGCTCTCTGCAGCCGATACGATGAGCTTTACGCGCCGATCGTAGAATTCGTCCACCAGAGCGATGAATCTGCGCGCCTGGTCTTCAAGCGTCTCATCAAGGCGCGGTACGCCTGACAGGATAACGGTTGGATACCAGCGCGCTATCTCGATGTAGTCATTCTGGCTGCGCGGGCCATCACAGAGCGCGGCGAAATCGAACCAGGCGATACCCTTGGCATTCATGCGCACGCTGATCTCGCGGCCATTGATCTCGAGGGAGTCGTTCTGCGTTATCCTGCTTGACGCGGATTGATCAAAATAATGCTGCAATCTTAGTCGCGCGGCAGCATCGTCGGGCGTCAGGTAGGTGCCTGCCTGCTGCAACAAACGCAGGCGATAATCGGTGCTCCCGTCCATGTGAACGACCTGAGTGTGCTTTTTCAGCAGCTCTATGGCGGGCAGGAATCGCTGCCGCTGCAAGCCGTCTTTATACAATTCATCTGGTTGCGAATTAGACGTCGAAACCAGCGTTACGCCGTTTCGAAACAGACCTTCAAGCAATGCGCCGAGAATCATCGCGTCGCCGATGTCACTGACGAAGAATTCATCGAAACACAGTACCCGTGTTTCTCCTGCTATATCGGCAGCGACTTGTGCCAGCGGATTTTCGATTGCACCGAGCTCTCGAAGCCGCGTATGCACCTCGTGCATCATGCGGTGAAAGTGGATGCGCTTCTTTGCCTCAATGTCGAGTGTTTCGAAGAACAGGTCCAGGAGGAAAGTCTTGCCGCGGCCAACACTGCCCCACAGGTAAAGACCCTGAATGGTCTGGTCTGTGCCAGAGCCAAAAAAACGCCGCAGACCACGTTGACGAGATTGTTCGCTGACCAGGCGCTGTTGTAATTGCTCGAACAGCGCGACAATGGACTCCTGAGCCGGGTCATTCTCGTGGCCGTGTTGCGTGTGGCACTGATTGTAGGCATCGCGAATGCTCAACGTACCCTATATCCTATATTGTGTATGAAACATGTGACGGGCGAGACTATAGCGGGATTTGGAAAATTATGACGGAACAAACAGAACGCGAGTCAATGGAATTCGACGTAGTGATTGTCGGAGGCGGACCGGCCGGCCTTGCCGCCGCGTGCCGACTCATGCAACTCGACGACGGCCTGGCAGTCGTCGTGGTCGAAAAAGGCTCGGAGATTGGAGCCCATATCCTGTCGGGGAATGTATTTGAACCGACGGGCCTCGACGAGTTGTTCCCGGACTGGAAAGAGCAGGGCGCGCCGGTCAAGACCGAGGTCAAGGGCGACGACGTTTACTACATGACGAGCGCAGAGAAAGCCATCCGAACACCCGGTTTGTTCGTGCCGCGGCCTATGCACAATCACGGTAACTACATCATCAGTCTGGGTGAATTAAGCCAATGGCTTGGCGAACAGGCCGAGGCCCTTGGCGTTAACGTATTTCCCGGGTTCGCGGCTGCGGAAGTGTTGTACGACGAGCAGGGTGGCGTTACCGGCGTTGCTACCAGTGATATGGGCGTTGGCAAAGACGGTGAGAAAAAGTCCAGTTACCAGGCCGGCTACGAATTGCGTGGCAAATACACGATTTTCGCAGAGGGCGTGCGCGGCAACCTGGGCGAGCAGGTCATGGAGCGATTTAATCTACGCGAAAACGCCGATCCGCAGCATTACGGCATTGGCTTCAAAGAGAGTTGGGAGATTGACCCTGCGAAACACGACGAGGGGCTTGTTGTGCATTCGGCAGGATGGCCGCTCGACAACCACACTGAGGGCGGCGGTTTTCTTTATCACGCGTCGAATAATCGCGTTTATGCCGGTTTCATCGTCGCGCTTAGTTACAGCAACCCGCACCTGTCGCCATTTGATGAATTTCAACGCTGGAAACACCACCCGAAAATCAGGCAGTACCTGGAAGGCGGCAAGCGCATCGGCTACGGTGCACGTGCCGTGAACAAAGGTGGTTTGCAGTCAATTCCCAGGCTCGCATTTCCAGGCGGCATGCTGGTTGGCTGCGATGCGGGCTTTCTCAACGGTGTGAAGATCAAAGGGGCGCACACAGCCATAAAGACCGGCATGTTGGCGGCAGAGAGCATTCACAAGGCGCTGTCCTCAGGCGATACCGGCCAGTCGGAACTTACCGACTATGAGGAAAGTGTCAAAGCGTCCTGGGTATACAAGGAAATGTATGCCGGTCGAAATTTCGGACCCGCGTTAACGAAATTCGGGACGTTGCTGGGAGCTGCGTTTACGTTTGTCGATCAGAATATTTTCTTTGGCAAGCTGCCATTCACGTGGCGCCATAAACAACCGGATCACGAAACGCTGTCGAAAGCGAGCGACTGCAAAGTCATCGACTATCCGAAACCTGATGGCGTGATCAGCTTCGATCGATCATCGTCGGTTTTCCTGTCGAGCACCAATCACGAAGAAGATCAGCCGTCGCACCTGATACTCAGGGACGAGTCCATTCCGATCGACTTCAACCTGCCGATGTTTGACGAGCCGGCGCAACGGTATTGTCCGGCAGCCGTTTACGAAATTGTCGAAGAAGCCGGCCAGAAGATATTCCAGGTTAGTCCGTCAAATTGCGTGCACTGCAAGACCTGCGACATTAAAGACCCGAAACAGAATATCGTCTGGACGGTTCCGGAGGGTGGCGGCGGGCCAAACTACTCCGGTATGTAAGCTATTTTGGCTGCATCCGTATTGCGCCATCTACACGGATAGTCTCACCGTTCACCATCGTGGTCTCATAGATGAACGCGGCTGTCGCGGCATACTCTTCCGGCCGGCCTAAGCGTGGCGGAAACGGCACCTGCTTACCGAGTGAGTCCTGCACTTCCTGCGGCATGCCCGACACCATCGGTGTCAGGAATACTCCCGGCGCTATCGTATTGACGCGAATGCCGAACTGCGCGAACTCGCGAGCGAGAGGCAGCATCATGCCGACTACGCCGCCTTTCGATGCCGAATAAGCAGCCTGTCCTATCTGGCCTTCAAAGGCTGCGATGGATGCGGTGCTGATTATGACGCCGCGTTCGCCATCGTCGTTCGCATCGTTTAACTGCATGACAGCCGCAGCTTCCTTGGTGACGTTGAAGCTGCCGACCAGGTTGACCTGGATAACCTTGTTGAACAGCTCACTCGGCCACGGTCCTTCACGGCCGAGCGCGCGACCGGCCGTAGCGACACCGGCACAATTAACGGCCAGCGTGATGCCTTGCATTGCTTCAGCAGCTTGTTTTATTGCTGCTTTGACAGAGCTTTCGTCCGAGACGTCAGTCCTGATATAGCTTGCCCTGTCGCCAAGGCTTGCGGCACTTGAGTTGCCCTGCTCGTCATTGATATCGAAAAGGACAACCTGGCCACCAGCTTCGATCACACGTTGTGCTGTGGCAAAGCCAAGCCCGGATGCGCCGCCGGAAATAACGGCTTTCGCAGTTGCTAATTCCATGATTCCTACCTCTAGATCAATTCAACGCCAATCGCGACGGCCTCGCCACCACCTATACAGAGTGCGGCGACGCCACGCTTCAATTGTCGAGCCTTTAATGCGTGCAAGAGGGTCGTTGTGATACGAGCACCGGTTGCGCCGATTGGATGTCCAAGCGCGCATGCGCCACCATTGACGTTGACCTTCGCATGATCGATGCCAACGTCGGCCATAGCGGCCATCGTTACTACTGCAAACGCCTCGTTAATTTCGTACAGATCCACATTGTCCGGCGCCCAGCCCAGTTTTTCGTGCAGGCTCTTGATGGCAGCGACGGGGGCAGTAGTGAACCACGCCGGTTCCTGCGCAAAACTGGAATGTCCGATGAGCCGCGCCAGGGGTTGCAGCTTGCGGCGTTCTGCCTCGGCGGCGGTCATCATCAACAGCGCCGCGGCCCCGTCGGCGATCGACGATGATGTTGCCGCGGTTACTGTGCCGTCTGTCTTGAAAGCGGCGCGCAGATTCGGAATCTTGTCGATGTTGACCACACCCGGCGTTTCATCCGTATCGACGGTGATGTCGCCTTTGCGCGAGCTAATAGTGACAGCTGCAATTTCGTCATTGAAGGTGCCATTGGCGACCGCGGTCTGCGCGCGGGTCACGGACTCGACAGCGTACGCGTCCTGCTCGTCGCGCGAAAAACCATATTTTTCTGCGGTTTCTTCTGCGTAAAAGCCCATCATCTTGCCCTGCCAGGGGTCCTGCAGGCCGTCGTAGAACATGTGGTCGAGCACTTCCTGGTGACCGAGGCGGTATCCGCGACGTGCTTTGGGTAACAAGTAGGGTGCATTAGTCATCGATTCGAGGCCGCCCGCGATCACGACGGAGGCGCTTTCTGCCTTTAGCTGATCGTGTGCCAGCATGATTGTCATCATCGCTGAGCCGCACATCTTGTTAACAGTCGTGCAGGCGGTGCCCACCGGAATGCCGGCACTGATGGCTGCTTGCCGCGCGGGTGCCTGACCGAGAGCGGCCGGTAGAACGCAGCCCATCAGGACCTGGTCGACATCAGCCGCATCAATACCAGATTCGGCAAGGATGCCCGCGATTGCCGCTGCACCAAGCTCAGGTGCTGTCGCACCGGTCAAAACGCCCTGGAACGCACCAATCGGCGTGCGTTTCGCAGCAACGATTACGATGTCATTCGAGCTCATATTTTAATCCTCATTAAAACTTATTCTGGTACTTTACACAGATCTGGTTCATCGAGCACGGTCAGAATTGCCTGGCGGGCGGCTTCAGCCAGTTCGCGGTGATTTTCGAACAAAGCGTCGCCCGGATAGATCGGCGGCAATATCTCGATACGAGGCCTGATCGGCCATGGCCAGAGACGATCGGCCGGCATCATCTGGCGGGTACCGGAGATTGCGATGGGCACGACGGGCATACAACCACGAATGGCCGCGACAAAAGCGCCTGGGCGGAATCGATGTACACCGGGCTCCTGGTAGAAAGTGCCCTCGGCAAAAAAAGCCAGCGATCGACCGTCCTGCGCCGCTTTGACGATCTTGCGAGCGTCCCGCGCACTACCACCCGCCTCGTGACGTTCGACGAAGTTTGAGCCGGACCGCCGCAACAAAAAGTGCGCGATCGGGATCTTTCGCATTTCGCCTTTGATGACGAATGAGAATCGGGCGGGCAGGTAACCTTTCAGCAGGAAGCCATCGACGAAGCTCGCATGGTTGGCCACGACAACGGCATTTCCGTCGGGGATATTTTCACGACCGACGATTTCGGCCGGGACACCGCCGAGAATAAATATGAGTCGCGAAGCATCTGCTGCCAATCTATGGCGCAACCCGGCAAAGGGCACAAGAATAGTCGCGATAAGCGCCAGCAATGCGCACAGGGCGAAAACAAGCCAGGCATACAGGCCGTACAGTGCACGGGTTACAACTGTGACGTAGGTCACTTTATGTTAATGCCTTCTGAATCTGTGACAGCCATCACGCCGGTTTGAAGACGTCATGACCATACTTAAAACCTTGATAAATCCGTCGCTTGGCGATGCCGGGTAATTATACCGGGTAGGGCTGATGCCCACGTTGGAGATTGATATCCGGCGTATGCTACCGCAAAGGATTGCGCGACTGAACAGATGGAACTTATGGCCAGCAAAGAGCAAAACAAACCAGGATCGAAAACCGTCGCTCGCTCGGAGGAACTCGTCGATCGATTCCTCGATGCGATCTGGATGGAACGCGGTCTGTCGCAGAATACCTTAGGCGCCTATCGTGCCGACCTGATGACATTGGGTCGCGGTCTTGCTGAGGACGAGAAGACCATCGAAAAGGCCGACAAAGCGGATCTTCTGGCCTTTATCGCCGGCCGCGTGGAAGGTGGAGCCAAACCTCGTTCCACTGCGCGCCAGCTGTCCAGTTTCCGCCGATTTTTCCGTTACATCATGCGCGAAGGCATGCGTGACACAGACCCGACTGCTGATATCGAAATGCCGCGTATCGGCCGATCGTTGCCGAAGACGTTGAGCGAAGATGAAGTTGAGTCCTTGCTTAATGCACCGAATACTGACGAGCCGCTCGGTCACCGTGACCGTGCGATGCTCGAATTGCTGTATGCCACTGGGCTGCGCGTCTCCGAGCTGATCAATCTCAAGCAGTCACAAGTTAATTTCAACCAGGGCGTTCTGCGCATCATCGGTAAAGGTGATCGCGAGCGACTGATTCCGCTGGGTGATGAATCGCAGCGCTGGCTCAAAGAGTTCATAGACGGGCCACGAATGGAGATTCTGCTG
This sequence comes from Gammaproteobacteria bacterium, assembly GCA_024640305.1. Taxonomy (GTDB): domain Bacteria; phylum Pseudomonadota; class Gammaproteobacteria; order Steroidobacterales; family Woeseiaceae; genus UBA1847. The sequence goes on along the minus strand of JAHEFG010000045.1, from coordinate 81,274 downwards.
GAGCGGCAAACGGATTACCTGTTCCCAACACGCCGTGGCGACCGCATGACGCGCCAGGCTTTTTGGCACATTATCAAGCGTTACGCTGAAAAAGCCGGCGTCCGTCAAAAGATGTCGCCGCACAGTCTGCGACATGCCTTTGCGACCCATTTGCTGAATCGGGGTGCCGATCTGCGCGTTGTTCAGCTCCTGTTGGGCCATAGCGATCTCTCGACGACTCAAATCTACACCCACGTTGCTCGGGAGCGACTGAAAGACCTGCACGGCGAACATCACCCGCGCGGATAGCTTTGCTACACTAGCCGGGTCGTGGAACCGCAGCGGTTCACGCCTGTCTACTCCATGACGCACACTTAGCTATTCAGGAACACTATTGATGATTCGCAAGTACCCAGCTCTGTTGGTTCCACTCCTGGCCGCAGCCGCAGCGATATTCGCGGCGGCACCAGCTGCTGCCGAAGACGATGCGCAGCTCGAGCTGGTACGCAAGAAAGTGGATGAGATGTTCGACATGATCGAGCCGGAGGATGTCAAAGCCAGCCCCGTCGACGGTTGGTATACGATCCAGAAAGGCGCCATCACAGCTTATATCTCGGGTGACGGTCGTTACCTGTTACAAGGTGACCTGATCGATCTGGAGAATCAGCTTAACCTCAGCGAAGTAAGTCGCACGGAAGCGCGCCGTGAGCTCATGGCAACCGTATCCGATGATGAGGTCATCAAATTCACGCCGTCCGAGGTTAAGTACTCCGTCGCTGTCTTTACGGATGTCGACTGCACGTACTGTCGCCGGTTACACAGCCAGATCGAAGAGTATATGGCGCATGGCATAGAGATTCGTTACTTGCTGTATCCGCGTAACGGCCCGGCGTCGAAATCCTGGAACACAGCAGAAGAAGTGTGGTGTGCAAATGACCGCGCTGATGCATTGACGCTGGCGAAACTTGATCGTGCATTTGAGTCATCAAAATGTGATTCGCACATCGTGCAGGATCACTATGTCATTGGCCGGGATGTTGGCCTCACTGGCACTCCCGCAATTGTTCTCGACGACGGCACGCTAATTGGTGGTTATCTGCCGCCGGATCAACTTGCGGCTCGCCTCGCGCAAAACGCGGCCCAAAAATAAGTTCAGGAACGTGAGCGACGCAGCTCGTGAATGTGGGCGCCGTTGTTCTCGCCGCCATCCTCGAAGTACTTTTTCAATGCATAGCGGCCGCTGTGGAACGCGATTTCGTCCCACGGAATTTCGTCCTGGCTGAATAACGCAACGTCGAGGCTCTCGTCGCCCGCAGCAAAATCCCCCAATAACCTGGCTGTATAGAAGAGGTGTACCTGACCGGCGTCGACAACGTCGACGACTGCGAACAGGTGTCCGATCTCTACTTTTGCACATGCCTCTTCGAGCGTTTCGCGCGCTGCGCCCGTTGCCGTTGATTCATTCAGTTCCATGAACCCTGCTGGCACGGTCCAGTAGCCATAACGCGGCTCAATGGCGCGCTTGCAAAGCAAGATTTTGCCGTCGCGCTCCGGCACACAGCCAACGACAACCAATGGGTTCTGATAGTGAACGGTGCCGCAGGCATCGCATACCCAGCGTGCGTGGGTATCACCCACAGGTGTTTTTCGGGAGACGGTTTGGCCGCAGTCAGAGCAGTAGTTCATCGAGGTCTTCTGTCAGCAATTAAATGGCGCCGCAACGGTACTAGACCGCATTGGAATCCGCAATACAGCGATTTTTGCCGTATTCTTGTGCCATCGGATTTTAGGCGCGGTCGGCGAACTACTTAAATAACACAGGGGGAAGTGAACTTATGAGCACGGAATACGACTCGCAGGATGGGGGGGACGTAATACAGGTGCCTCGTATGCCTTTTTATCACTCCTGGTTCATCAACCAGTTCGGCCACCTTCGGGCGGTTTGGCGGATTGGACTTCTAATAATAATAACGTTCCTGCTCTTAATGGCCTTTGGCTGGCTAGCCGGTCTTATTCCCTATCCCGATGAAGGCGATGAGTTGATTACCTGGCAAGAGTTTGGGCGCAGAGGTGGCTCCCTGATCGCAATGATACTCGCGGCATACATCACGCTTCGCTGGGTAGATCGCCGGCCGATTACACTCCTTGGTTTAGGGTTTTTGGAAGGGTGGAAGCGCGATTTCGGACTCGGGCTGATCATCGGAATTACGATGATTTCTGTCGCCCTCGGGTGTTTGTGGGCAGGTGGTTGGGTGTCGCTGTCGCTCAACGACATAACGGTTTCTCTCGTTGGCGCTTTGGCCAAGGCAATGCTCGTTTTCTTCGTCGCAGCGTTGATGGAAGAGCTAATGCTTCGCGGTTACATCTTTCAGGCGTTTATTGAAGGTTCGCGAGTGTGGATCGCCGTCATTGTGCTCAGCTCAATATTCTCCGTAATGCATATCGATAATCCCGATGCGACTGTCCCGTCGTCGCTGAATATTTTCCTTGCCGGGGTTCTGCTGAGCGTTTGCTACCTCAAAACAAAGTCGCTGTGGTTGCCAACGGGCCTTCATCTTGGGTGGAACTGGATGCAGGCGTCGTTCTGGGGAATGGGAGTGAGCGGCTACCATGTGAAATGGAGCGTTTTCTCTGCCGAAGCCCAGGGAGCCGACTGGATCAGCGGAGGCGAGTTCGGTGCAGAGGCGTCCATTTTTGGCACCGTCGTCATCTTGACTACGACATTGCTGATCTGGAAATCCGGCAAGTTCAGCGTTGAGAAAAGTCTCGAGGCGCAATGGGGCGCTTATCCGCAAGGATATGGCCTGAAACCGCAAGACTAGGTGGTGCCGGGAGGGGGAATCGAACCCCCACTTCCTTTCGGAAACTGGATTTTGAATCCAGCGCGTCTACCAGTTCCGCCATCCCGGCAATTCTCGACCGACTGGGCCTGGACGAGACACCGCTAGCCGGAAGGCGCACAGTATATGCGCCGTTTGGCGAAGTCGCCAGAGCGTTAAATAAATTTCGCAATTGCGACCCTTTCTTTGCTCCCGGCATCTAATATTTCGAGATATGAGCAAATTTGCTGACATCCAGATTGACCCGGCGATTGTGAAACGGGCGGCACGCGGCGACGCGCGTGCTCACGGGATCATCTATCGGGCATTCGCGACACCGGTGTATTCCGTGTGTTTGAGATTCACGAAGGTTCCGGCACACGCCGAGGATCTGGTTCAGGAGACTTTCATCGAGGTCATGCGATCAATCTCTAAATTTCGCGGCGAAGCAGCGATAGGCAGCTGGATTCGACGTATCGCGATCTCCAAAGCGCTGATGTTCCTGCGTTCCGCGTGGACGGCGCGGAGCCAATCACTCGGCGACGACTGGAACGAAGTAACGCCTGGCGATGCCGCAAGCCATGGCATATCGCGGCATCCCGACGAGGCCCTGGATCTTGATGCGGCACTGGCAAATTTGCCATCGGTGGCGCGCGCAGTTGTCTGGCTGCACGACGTCGAAGGATATACGCATAAAGAGATAGCTGGGCTAATGGGGCGTACCGAGAGCTTTTCCAAGTCGCAGTTGTCACGTGCCTATCAGCGTTTGCGACCGATGCTGACAGTGCCGGATGAAGACGCCCGTGCAGAGAGTGCGGCGCTCAGGAGTGTTTGACGATGTCGAAAGACAATAAGGATGAAGAGATGATTTGTGGACTGACAGCAGATGAACAGGGCGTGTTGAGAAGGGAGCTGACAATGCTGCCGGACACAATGCCGCCGCGTGCTGTGTGGCACCGCATTCGCGAGCAGGCCGAAGCAGAAGGACTCATCAAGCAGGACTATCTTCGCAAGCCAATGACCTGGTACAGCGGGGTTGGTCTTGCCGCCGCGATTGCATTAGCAGCGGTGCTGGTGCCAGTCATGATGAATAGCCCAAGTGTTCCGCCGGCGGTCACGGAACCGCAGAATTCCCAGGTGACAAATTCAACTCAGGTTGATGCATTGCAGGCGCTGATGGTCGAGTCGCGGCAGCTGGAAAGTGACCTCCGCTCGCTGCCGGATGAACCACGCGTGATGCAGGCGGGTACCGTCTCGACTATTTCAGATATCAAGGATCGTGTTGCCGCGATCGATTACCAACTAAGCGACCCGAACGTGCAAATGACGTCCGAGGAGACAGAAATATTCTGGCGTGAACGCGTCAGGTTAATGAAATTGCTAGTCCGACTGCGTTATGCGCAAGCGCAACGGACGGCTTATTGAACGAGGAGATGGATTTAATGAAGACTATGAAATTGATTGTTGCTGTTGCGCTGGTCTTGTTGCTGGCCGGGCAGGCTGTTGCGCAAACCGAAGTAAAAGAGCAACAGGAAGCTTTGCGGAAAGTACAGGAGCGCGAGGCCCTGGTGCAGGAAAAACTGGAAAGCGCTGAACGGCAAATGGCCGAAGCAGCTCGCACGATTGCCGAGCTCACGTCGGAGCGCCTGCCGCAGTTACGTCAAATGGAGCGTCGCATCGAAATAATTAATGATGGCCGGCCGCGCCTTGGTGTGACTATTGGCAACAGGGACATTAAAGGCCCTGTCGAGGGTGTCAGTATCATGGCGGTTACGCCTGGTAGTGCGAGTGATGAGGCGGGAATACGCGCCGGTGATATTTTGACGGCCATCAACAATGAGTCACTCAGCGCCGCAAGTTCAAAAGAAGCGACAGAAAAGCTGCTGGACTTTATGGCGGGTGTTGAAGAAGGCGATACGCTCGATATCGAATACTTGCGCGATGGCAAAGTCGGTGCAGTCGAAGTCGAACCGAAACCCAGCGACGTTAATGTATTCGCATTCAGCAGCACTCCTGGAGGTCCCCCGATGGGATCCATGCCGCATGAAATGCACATAGCACCAAAAATTGTTCAGGGACCGCGAAAAGACTTCGATTTTCACTGGATTGGAAGTGCCTGGGGCGATATGGAGCTGGTTGAGTTGAATGAGGGGCTTGGCAAGTACTTCGGTACGGATTCCGGTGTACTCGTTGTTAGTGCTCCGAAGTCGGATGTGCTCAAGCTTGAAGATGGTGATGTCATCCAGAAGATTGATGGGCGTGAGCCAACATCTGTGAGCCACGCCTTGCGCATACTGAATTCCTACCAGGCTGGCGAGTCGGTTGTAATTGAGGTTTATCGTGACAAGAAGCGCCGCAAGCTTGAAGTAACCATGCCGGATGACCGCATGAGCATGTTCTTGCGCGCACCGGTGGAGGTTAGGCCCGCGAGGATCCCGGCAGCGCCAAGGGCCGCAATGATTACCGAGAAAACCTAAAAAAAACCGACACTTTGCAAACGGGCGCGCATGGCTTTGTTACCATGCGCGCCCATGCAAATTTCCGATTTCAATTATACGCTTCCTGCCGAGCTGATCGCGCAGTACCCGACAAGTGAGCGGCGCGCGAGCCGTTTGCTGGACGTGCGTGACCCACTGGTGGATCGTGAGTTTGCTGAGTTACCTGACCTTCTCAAGCCCAACGACTTACTCGTCTTTAATGACACCCGTGTTATTCGTGCGCGGCTGCATGCGCACAAGGCGTCTGGTGGTCGTAGCGAAGTCTTAATAGAACGGGTTGTTGGCGACAGAGCGGCGCTGGCACATGTCAAAGCGAGCAAGTCACCAAAGCCCGGTAGCAAACTGATTCTTGGCGATGGAGCCGAAGCCACTGTTGAAGGGCGTGATGGCGAGCTTTTCTCGCTGCTATTCTCAGTTCCCGTAATGCAATTACTCGAACAGCAAGGCGAAGTGCCATTGCCACCGTACCTGAACCGGCCCGCAGAATCGGCTGACGATGAGCGTTACCAGACTGTTTATGCCAAAGACCCTGGTGCCGTAGCGGCGCCGACGGCAGGCCTGCATTTTGATGCTGAAATGCTTGACGAAACACGCGCCAACGGAGTCCGGCATGCTTTCGTAACCTTGCATGTAGGTGCAGGCACGTTCCAGGCGTTGCGCCATGAGGATATCGCCGCCAATCGCCTGCACAGCGAACGCGTAGAGGTAGGTGCGGCCTGCTGTGACGCTATTGAAAAGACACGAGCCGCTGGTGGTCGCGTCATCGCTGTAGGCACAACATCGGTGCGCGCGCTCGAGAGCGCTTCGGCGAGTGGCGTACTGCGGCCCTTTGACGGCGAAACTGACCTCTTTATCCTGCCCGGATACAACTTTCGGTGCGTCGACGCGATGATTACAAACTTTCACCTGCCACAATCTTCACTGCTGATGCTCGTTGCGGCATTCGCAGGTACAGATAGAATAATGAACGCATATCGCCATGCTGTGCAGAACAAGTACCGCTTTTTTAGTTACGGTGATGCGATGTTCCTGACTCCGGATACCACGACATGAAGTTTGATCTGAGTAATGAGTGCGGTGCTGCGCGACGTGGTGAGCTGACGTTTCGACGGGGAGCGGTCCAGACTCCGGCATTTATGCCGGTTGGAACCTACGGAACCGTCAAAAGTGTTACGCCGGAAGAAGTTGCTGCTAGCGGTGCGCAGATCATTCTCGGCAATACATTTCACCTGATGCTGCGTCCAGGTACTGACATCGTTCGCAAACATGGAGGCTTGCACGAATTCATGCATTGGGATGGCCCGATTCTGACTGATTCCGGTGGTTTCCAGGTGTTCTCGCTCGCAGCAATGCGCAAGCTCTCGGAAGCTGGCGTGCGCTTTCAGTCTCCGGTCAATGGCGATGAGGTTTTTCTGTCGCCCGAAAGATCCATTGAGGTACAGCACGACCTGAATGCGGACGTAACGATGATCTTTGATGAGTGCACGCCTTACCCAGCGAGCGAGGCTGAGGCGAAAGAATCGATGCAGCTATCGTTGCGATGGGCGAAGCGCAGCCGGACTCGCTTCGATGAGCTGCGTGAGTTGGCTCCCGACCGCGGTGAGGCGCTGTTCGGCATCGTTCAGGGTGGTATCTACGATGAGCTGCGTGAAGAATCTCTGCACGGCCTCCGTGATATCGGTTTCGACGGCTACGCAATTGGAGGACTCGCCGTGGGCGAGCCAGAAGCTGAGCGCATTGCCGTGCTGGATACATTGCTGCCGAAGATGCCAGCTGACCATCCGCGATACCTTATGGGTGTAGGCACACCGGTCGACATTGCCGAGTCAGTGTTGCGCGGTGTAGATATGTTCGATTGCGTGATCCCGACACGGCATGCGCGCAATGGCCAACTGTTCACTGCACGCGGCACAATCAAGTTTCGCCACGCCCAGTACGCTGACGATACGTCCCCGCCGGATCCGGACTGCGGCTGTTATACCTGTCGCAATTTCAGCCTTGCTTACCTGAGGCACCTCGTGAAATGTGGCGAGATTCTCGGGCCTCGTCTCGCGACAATTCATAATCTTTATTATTATCAACAGCTTATGGATAGCCTGCGGCAGGCAATCGAAACCGGAAATTTACCGGAGATCGTGGCCGGAGTTCGTGCGGCCTACGCCAAATAGCCATTTTTTCGGCGGTTTTGCTTGGGTTTGCGAAACTCGCCCTTATTTCGATATCTCTATGCCATAATACCGCGCTTATTTTTAGGGGTGTTCAAACGGCCCGCCACAGAAAGTAATAGGACTCATGGATTTCTTCATACAAAACGCTTATGCACAGGCTGCACCGCAAGCCGACCCGTTCGGCTTCTTACTGCCGATGCTCATCATTTTTGGCGCATTTTATTTCCTGCTGATTCGCCCGCAACAGAAGAAGCAAAAAGCACATACGGCACTGATTAGTAATCTTTCGGCCGGTGACGAAGTTCTGACTGCCGGCGGCATCCTTGGTGTCATCACCGGCATCAGCGAGCACTATGCGATTGTAAAGATTGCAGAGAACACAGAGATCAAAATTCAAAAAGCCAGTGTTTCGCAAGTCGTGCCTAAAGACACTTTCGAAAACGCCTGATCGAGCCCTACTTTGATGAATATTTTCCCTCGACGAAGCTTGAGCTCCGCAGGCAGTAAGCCGTGAACAGGTATCCAGCCTGGCTGAACTCCCTGGTGCTTGTCATTTTGTTGGTCGGCATCATGCTTGCGTTGCCAAATATCTATGGCAGCGCGCCCGCCGTGCAGTTGGCGGATATCGATGGTGCAGATATCACGCAGACGCAACTTGATAACTATGTCCGGGCGCTTGAGAACGACGGTATTAAGCCGGAGTCTGCATACCTGAGCGATGGCCGGGCGGTAATTCGTTTCGCGAAGGGTGCAATTGAAGACCAGCAGATAGCCGGTGAACGTCTGCGCGCCCGTTACGAAAACGAATCGAACGTTGCGCTGACGCTCGCGCCAAGTATGCCTGATTGGGTGCGCGAACTCGGACTCAACCCAATGAGCCTGGGGCTGGATCTTCGTGGTGGCGTTTACGTTTTGCTCGAAGTCGATATGAATACCGCGGTCGAAAATCGTATGAAGGGCTATGAGCAGGATTTCGATGACCGCTTGCGTGATGCACGCATTCGCCATCGGGTCGACCTCAATAACCAGGTACTTACGATTCGGCTGCAGTCAGCCGAAGACATGGAAAAAGCACGAGAGATTGTTTCCGCTGCAGACTCGGACGTGTTGATTGGCGATGGCACCGACGGCAAATCACTGATCGTGCGAATGACGGAGGCTCAGATCAAAGAGCGCCAGGACTTCGCTATTGAGCAGAACATGACGACGCTGCGCAATCGTGTCGATCAATTGGGCGTTGCCGAACCGCTTGTTCAGCGGCAGGGCGTCGACCGTATCGTCGTGCAGTTACCCGGCGTCCAGGATCCGACCGAGTTACAAAAGATCCTGACGGCAACCGCAACGCTGGAATTCCGCATGGTCGACCTGACAGGCGATATGCCCGGATCTCGCCGCTACCCGGGGCGGGGTGACGAGACGCCGCAGATCCTCAGGCGCGAAGTCATCGCATCGGGCGATGAGATTATCGATGCCAAGTCCGGATTTACGAATGAAGGGCAGCCGGCCGTGCACATTACACTCGATTCGGCCGGCGGCGAACGCATGCTCGCAACAACTCGCGAAAATGTCGGTAAGCCGATGTCCACGGTATTTATCGAGTGGCGGGAAGAGAGCGTGACTCGCGGTGGCAAGACCGTATCGCGGAAATTCAAGACTGAAGAGATTATAGGTACTGCGACAATTCGCGGTGTGTTCAAGAACCGCTTCCAGACGACCGGCCTTACGCCAAACGAGGCTCGCGAACTTGCGGTCCTGATGCGAGCGGGCGCTTTGGCAGCGCCTGTATACAAGGTCGACGAACGCACCATCGGCCCGAGCCTGGGGCAGGACAACATCGATCGCGGCTTTAACGCCATTAAAATCGGTTTCCTTGCAGTGATCGTTTTTATGGCCGTCTATTACCGCTGGTTCGGCATGATCGCGAATGTCGCTTTGCTGTCGAACCTCGTTTTTATCGTCGCAGTATTGTCGTTGGCAGGTGCATCACTGACGTTACCGGGTATCGCCGGAATCGTCTTGACCGTCGGTATGGCCGTGGATGCGAATGTGCTTATTTTTGAACGAATACGCGAAGAGCTTGCGGCGGGCGTGCAACCACAGGCTGCGATTAATTCTGGCTACGAAAAAGCGCTGTCGTCGATCGCGGATGCCAATGTAACGACATTGATAGCAGCGATCGTACTGCTGGCGTTTGGTACCGGGCCGATCAAAGGATTTGCAATAACGTTGATGATCGGAATCGTTACGTCAATGTTCACCGCTATCATCGGTACGCGGGCAATCGTCAATCTTGCATTTGGCGGACGCAAGATCACGTCACTGCCGGTTTAGGGATACTTTGATGCGAATACTCAAGAACAAGACTCACATCGACTTTCTCGGCTCGACTCGCCGCAAGATCGCCCTGACTATTTCCGCGTTCGCGGTTATTGTCTCACTCGGTTCACTCATCGTGGACGATCCTCCGCTGGAGTTCGGCATTGACTTCACGGGCGGTGTTCTGCTCGAAGTCGGTTACCCGGAGCCCGCGGATATCGAGACTATTCGGTCAGCCCTCGCAACCGCTGGATTCGAAGACGCACAAGTGCAACGCTTTGGTACAGATACCGATGTGCTCGTTCGCCTGCCGCCGCAGGAGGGCTGGAACCCGGACGAGTTGCGCGAGGAATTGAGGCGAACCGTTGCCGGCGATATTTCGAACGTACAGTTGAGACGCGTTGAGTCGGTAAGCCCACAGGTTGGTAAGGAGCTTGCAGAGCAAGGCGGACTCGCGATGATTATCGCGTTGTTGCTTATCTTCGTTTACGTAATGGTCCGCTTCCAGTGGAAGTTCGCGGCAGGTGCTGTCGCGGCATTGGCGCATGACGTTATCGTTACGGTCGGGTTTTTCTCGATTTTTCACCTGCCCTTCGATCTGACAGTTGTTGCGGCGGTGCTTGCTGTAATCGGTTATTCCCTGAACGACACGGTTGTTGCTTTTGATCGTATCCGTGAAAATTTCTTCAAGCTGCGTGGTATTTCGGCGGAAGAGTCGATGAACACATCGATCAACGAGATGTTGGCGCGTACTTTGATCACGGGCTTCACAACCTTGTTCGTGCTGATTGCGCTGCTGCTGTTCGGCGGTGAGTCGATTGCACCGTTCTCGATTGCATTGATCGTCGGTATCGTCGTGGGTACTTATTCGTCGATTTACACGGCGAGCGCCACGGCCTTGCTGCTCGGCGTTAATGCACAGGACTTGCTGGAACCCGTCAAAGATCCCGACCTGATCGACGACCTGCCATAGTCTATCCCGTACGGCCATCGAACCAGTGCTTCATACGGCCTGCTCCCGCGATCCGGAACAGCGCACGGCCGTCTAGCGTGGCATCATTTTTTTCCGGAATGGCTCGTCTGCCGGCTGTGTAGTGACCGGGCGCAGCTCTGTGATCGACCGGCGGCGTATCAGACGAGCGCTTTGATCTCGGCGGAGCAGAGTTTGGCGATTTCGCGGTAGATTCGTGGCGTGCCGGTCAGGACATGGCCGTGGTCGAGGAAATTCTCACTGCCATCCAGCCCACTAATGATGCCGCCCGCTTCACGAATGATCAGGCTGCCGGCGGCCAGGTCCCAGGATTTGAGCCCGGTCTCCCAGAACGCATCCAGCCTGCCAGCTGCGACATAGCACAGGTCGAGTGCTGCGGCTCCAGGACGTCGCACGCCTGACGTGTTCTTGATGATTTTGGCGAGCATATTCATATATGGCTCAATTTCGCCATCCGCCTGGCGGTATGGGAAGCCGGTACCGATCAACGAGCGTTCCAGCTGTTTCTGGCCACTTACCCGAATGCGCCGGCCGTCGACCTGCGCGCCCTGGCCGCGCGACGCTGTGAACAACTCCTGACGAATCGGGTCGTATATGACGCCATGTTCCATCCGGCCTTTGACCTGTACACCGATCGAAACGGCAAAAACAGGAAAGCCATGCAGATAGTTGGTGGTACCGTCGAGAGGGTCGATGATCCAGACGGTATCGGATTCACCCTGTTCGCCACTTTCTTCAGCAAGAATGGCATGGTCGGGATAATGTTTGAGAATGCAGTCGATCACAGCCTTTTCGGCTGCTTTATCGGCATCACTGACGTAATCGTTGTGGCTCTTTTCCTCAATCTTAAGCTTGTCAATATTGACCATTTTCTTTATTAGCGTGCTACCGGCGCGTCGTGCCGCCATCACCGCTACATTGAGTAGTGCGTGCATTTAACGATCTCATCAGTGTGAAAGAACTCGGCCACAGCGTGCCGTGGCGCTAGAATAGCGAACTTTAGGGAAGCATTGCCACACATGTCGATACGTATCGTCCTCGTCGGAACCACACACCCGGGTAATATCGGCGCCTGTGCGCGGGCGATGAAAAACATGGGAGTGACGGATCTGGCGCTGGTGAACCCACTCCATTTTCCGCATGAGGAGGCCACGGCACGGGCATCCGGGGCCAATGACCTGCTTGAGCAGGCGAAGGTCTTGGGCACGCTGGCGGAGGCAATTAGCGACTGCGTATACGTTGCCGGGGCCAGCGCGCGTTCAAGATCGATCAATTGGCCGTGCATGGAGCCAAAGGACTGCGCCGCCAGGCTGATCGAGGAGAGTCGCCGAGGCACCGTCGCTGTGGTCTTCGGTCCCGAGAAGTCCGGGCTCTGCAATTCCGACCTCGACCATTGCGATACATTGTTGACTATTCCGACCGACCCGGCATTTAGCTCTTTGAACCTGGCCATGGCGGTCCAGGTACTGACCTACGAGATTCGGGCCGCCCAGGTCGGCGCCAAATCCGTGGAATACGAGCCGGATGCGCCGCTTGCCACCAGCGATGAGCTCGAGCACTTTTACGCCCACCTTGAGCAGGTGCTGAATGACTCCGGCTTTCTTGATCCGGATAACCCGCGACACCTCATGCGCCGGTTGCGGCGCTTGTTTATCCGCGCGCGCCCCGACAAGAACGAGGTCAACATACTGCGCGGCATTTTGACGGCGGTAGAAAAAAAGGATGCGCCCGATGGCTGAGCACGTGGATCTTATTTACCTCGACTATGCTGCATCCACGCCCGTCGATCCCTGGGTGGTTGAGGCAATGACGGCGCTGATGACTGCCGATGGCAACTATGCCAATCCATCATCAACGCACGTTGCCGGCAGGCAGAGCGTTAAATTTATCGCGCATGCGGCGGGGCAACTCGCCGCACTCCTGAACACGGATCCGTCGCGTCTGATCTGGACATCGGGCGCCACCGAGTCCGATAACCTCGCGATTCTCGGCGGCGCGCACTACCGGCAGAAACGCGGCCGTCACCTCATAACCATGCGCACTGAGCACAAAGCTGTAACCGATACGTTTGCCGAGTTGGAGCGACAGGGTTACAGCATTACCTGGCTCAATCCGGAGCCAAGTGGCCTGCTTGATATGGCGAAATTTGAAGAGGCATTGCGAGATGACACGCAGCTTGTGTCCATCATGCACATCAATAACGAAACCGGTGTTATCCAGGACATTGCGCAAATTGGCGCGATATGCCGCGATCGCGACATTCTGTTCCACGTGGATGCGGCGCAATCCGTCGGCAAAATACCTGTCGATCTGTCCGCACTGCCCGTCGACATGATGTCGATGACGGCACATAAGGTCTATGGGCCAAAAGGCATTGGCGCGTTATATATCGCCGATCGTGCCGGTGTTCATGTTGATCCGCTGTTATTCGGTGGCGGCCAGCAACGGAAACTGAGGCCCGGAACGCTACCAGCGCAGCAAATTGTCGGCTTTGGGACGGCAGCAGCGATCGCACAGTCACGCATGCTTCGCGACCTCGAGCACCTCAACGCAATGCGTGACCGACTCTGGTCCGGGATCCAGGATATTCCTGGCCTATCGACGAATGGCGCTATCGGGTGCGCGTTTCCCGGAATCCTGAATGTCAGCATCAAAGATGTTGAAGGCGAGAGTCTGCTGCTCGCCCTCGAACCACTTTGTGTCGCCACCGGTTCAGCCTGTAACTCGAAGAACCAGGAGCCTTCTTACGTTCTGCGGGCACTCGGAACCAGCGATGCGCTCGCACAGAGCGCAATTCGATTCAGTTTTGGGCGCCCGACCAGCGCGCGTGACATCGATATTGCTGTCGATCGTTATCGCAGTTCGGTCGCCAGGTTGCGCAATCTGGCGCCAGGTGGCGTCGCATGAGCGCTGATCCCTATAGCGCGCGAGTGCGTGCGCTGTTTGCCGATCCAGTCCACGCCGGGCAGCTGGCGGATGCTGCGGGCGCGCTGCTGGAGGATCAGGGTGTTCGGATTGCATTCTCGGCGCAGCTGGCGGCTGGCCGGATCGAGGCGCTTCGATTCCAGGCATGGGGCTGCCCGCATGTCATCGCGGCCGCAGAGGCGTTTTGTGCGGACTATGAGGGTAGAAATGTGGCAGAGCTGCTTGATTTCTCGACATCCGGCCTTATGCAAAGTCTTTCTGTACCCGTGGAGAAGACCGGACGTATACTCGTCATCGAGGATACTGTGCGCTTGCTGGCACAGGAACTCGTCAAGCTATCCCCCAAGGAACCCTAAATAGACAGATCATGGCAATTTCGTTAACAAATTCAGCTGCCGAGCGCGTGCGCAGTTACCTCGATTCCAAGAGCGAATGCGTTGGTTTGCGGCTGGGCGTCACCCAAACGGGCTGTTCCGGCTATTCCTACGTCATCAATTACGCCGACCGGGTGAGCGAAACCGACATCGTATTCGAGGACAAGGGCGTCAAGGTCGTTGTCGACCCCGATGCGCTGGCCCTGATCGACGGAACCGAGGTCGACTTTGTCAAAAAAGGCCTCAATGAGGCCTTCAGCTTTAGAAATCCGAACGTCACAGGCGAATGCGGCTGTGGCGAAAGCTTCAACATCTGAAGTAAAATTAACCGTTTACGTCTACCGGCTCGGATTTGACGCTGAGCCTCGATCTTCAACAATTCATTGAGAAAAGGAAAACCGTATGGCCGTTGAGCAAACGCTCTCCATCATTAAGCCTGATGGCGTGCAAAAGAACCTGATTGGCGAGATTTACAGCCGCTTTGAGAAAGCAGGACTGGAAGTGGTTGCTGCGAAAATGCTGCACCTGTCGACCGAACAGGCGCAAGGGTTTTACGCAGTCCACAAAGAGCGGCCCTTCTTCAACGATCTTGTCGCATACATGACATCGGGTCCGGTTATGGTGCAGGCGCTTCAGGGTGAGAATGCAGTCGCAAAAAATCGCGACATCATGGGTGCGACGAACCCGGCGGATGCAGAAGCTGGCACTATCCGTGCCGACTTTGCCGATAGCATCGAAGAAAACATCGTGCACGGCTCAGACGCAGCTGAAACTGCCGCGGTCGAAATCGCCTTTTTCTTTGGCGACGACGGCGTCTGCCCGAGAACGCGCTAAGAGGCATCGTGCCGGGCGAGACCAAAAAGAAGAATCTCCTGGGTTTGCCGCAAGGCGAACTGGAGGCGCTGTTTGTCGAGCTCGGGCAAAAGCCGTTTCATGCTCGCCAGCTTATGCGCTGGATCTATCAGCGAGGCGTGACCGACTTTGAGGCGATGACGGACTTGTCCAAGTCGCTGCGGCAACGCCTGGCAGAGACGGCAACGGTCGATGTGCCAAAGGTACTGTCGCAGCACGACTCTTCGGATGGCACGATCAAGTGGTTGTTCGAGAGCGGCTCAGGGCAGGCCGTGGAAGCGGTGTACATTCCGGAAGCCGGGCGCGGCACTTTGTGTATTTCGTCACAGGTTGGTTGCGCGCTCGATTGTGCTTTCTGCGCCACGGGTGCGCAGGGTTTCAACCGCAACCTGAACAAAGCCGAGATAGTCGGCCAGGTCTGGCATGCTAATCAGACCTTGCCGCGTCGCGATAACGACGACGCAGATTTTGCGATTACGAATGTCGTGTTCATGGGTATGGGCGAGCCGCTGGCCAACTATCGAAATGTCGTTCCGGTCCTCGATTTATTGACTTCCGATTTGGCGTACGGCTTGTCACGCCGGCGGGTTACAGTAAGTACGTCGGGGCTGGTGCCAAACCTGGAGCGTCTTGGCGACGAGTTTAATGTGGCGCTGGCGGTATCGTTGCACGCGCCGAACGATGATTTGCGTGACGAATTAGTGCCGATTAACAAGATGCACCCGATTGCCAGCCTGCTCGATGCCTGCTGGCGATACGCAGAAAAGCGCGCAAACCGGTTCGTTACATTTGAGTACGTCATGCTTGACGGTATAAATGACTCACTAAAACATGCTGACGAGCTATTTGCTTTGCTTGAAGGCAAGCCGGCGAAAGTGAATCTCATTCCGTTCAATCCATTCGATGGCAATGATTTTGCGCGTTCCTCAGCCGAAACGATCGGGCTATTTCAAAGCAGGCTGAGAGATCGCGGCCTCGTAGTAACGACGCGCAAGACCCGCGGTGACGATATCGATGCTGCTTGTGGTCAATTGGCTGGTAAAGTGAGCGACCGGGTGCGGAACAGATTGAGCGAAAAGAACAAAAGGATGGCGACAGCGTGAATATGAGCGAGAGATTACTGGCCGGATTACTGGTTTGCCTGCTTGCGACAGGCTGCGTTTCAACCACTACGACCACTGGCGGCGTCAAGCCGGACGCGGACAAGAGCGATGCTGCGGAGCTTAATTATCAGCTGGGCGCCCGTTACTACCGTAACGGTAATTTCGAGCTGGCGCGTGATCGGCTCCTGTATTCGATCGAGCTCAACCCCAAGAATGCTGTAGCGCATTACACGCTGGCACTGGCATACGAAGCCATCGGGAATCTGCGTCTCGCGACCGAGTCTTACAAACAAGCGGTTCGAATTTCGCCGAAAGACTACAAAGTCCAGAACGCCTATGCCGTTTTTCTGTGCAACCAGGGCGACTTTGACGGAGCAGGCGAGCATTTCGCAACTGCAGCGAAGATTACGGAAAATGACAATGCCGAGATCACACTGACAAATGCGGGTGTCTGCATGATGCAGAAGCCGGACCAGGTGCGGGCCGAGGCATTCTTTCGCGAGGCGCTTGAGTATCGGGCGAACCATGGTGAGGCGCTCATTCAGCTATGCCTGCTGAAGTTCGCTCAGGGTGATTACCTTGCGTCGCGCGCTTTCCTGCAACGCTATTTGGGGGGCAACATTCCAACAGCAGGAGTTCTGTACCTTGGTGCCCAGATAGAAGACAAGCTCGGAGATGAGCGCGCCAAAACCGAATATTCAAACCGACTCCTGCGCGAGTTTCCGGCATCACCGGAAGCTCGGCGCATTCTGGAAAGCGGATAGGTTATGAGCGAAGAAGACGACAAACCGGTAGAAGAGGCAACAGAGCCCGAAAACACGGGGCCGCTTGCTGGCGAACGGTTGGCCGAGGCGCGTCGCGAACAACAAATCAGTGTTCTCGAGGTTGCAAAAGAGCTGCACCTTGACGAGCACAAGGTGCGTGCGCTCGAGCGCAATGAATTTGACGTACTCGGCGCGCCGGTTTTCGCAAAGGGCCATCTTCGCAAATATGCACAACTCGTGGGTGTCGACGTCGATGACGTATTTACCGACTACTACCGCATGACGCATACGGCGGAAATTCCTCCGGTCGTTATCGGCAGGCCTCGAACCAGCCAGGAAATATCGCCTGGTCCATGGATCGCCGTCATTGCCGTAATTGTTGTCGCGACTGCGTCATATTTCTGGTTTACGTCACGGTCGGAGACAACGCCCGGCTCCGCTCCTGCTGTAGAAACACCAACAATGCCCGAGCGGGCAGAAGAGGAACTGCCTGTTCGCCAGGAGACTGTGTCGGTGATTACGACACCGGCCGAGGAAGCGCCGGTTGCCAGTGAGCCGGAAGTCGAAAATCTGCCGGCAGATACGAGCCAGCAACCTGCTCTTGGCGATGGTGCAGTATTGTTGTCATTGAACTTCACAGGCGATTGCTGGACCGAGATCAGCGATGCGACAGGACGGCGGCTCTTCTTCGATATGGGCCGTTCCGGGCGAACAGTTGAGCTTAGCGGGCAAGCGCCCTTTGACGTGTTATTTGGCAATACCGAAAATGTCCGCGTTCGAGTTGATGGCGCTGCTTACACTGTCACGCCGTCAAATCCTGGCAGCCGCACGGCGCGCCTGACGATCATGGCCCCCTGACAGACGACCGTGAAACCGACCGCAATCAGAGGAATGAACGATATCCTGCCGGACGTATCCGGCACGTGGCGCTATCTTGAAACGGTAGTGCGGGACATCGTCCAGTCATACGGATACTCAGAGATTCGCTTGCCGCTGCTTGAGCGAACCGAACTCTTTCGTCGTTCGATCGGTGAAGTGACCGACATTGTTGAGAAGGAGATGTACACTTTTCTCGACCGCAACGACGAGAGCCTGACCTTACGACCGGAAGCAACGGCGGGCGTAGTGCGTGCCGGTATCACGAATGGCTTGTTGCACAACCAGCGGCAGAAACTCTGGACGACTGGCCCGATGTTCCGCTACGAGAAGCCGCAAAAAGGCCGTTATCGGCAGTTTTACCAGTTTGACGTTGAGGCCCTGGGCTTCGAGGGGCCGGATATTGATGCAGAGCTCATTATCATGTGTGCCCGGATGTGGCGGGCGCTTGGTATTTCGAAACTGAAGCTCGAAATTAACTCCCTCGGCACCGCTGAGTCGCGCACACAGTATCGCGACATCCTGATTGAGTACTTTTCCAGCGTGAAAAGTCAGCTTGATGAGGATAGTATTCGGCGGCTTGAGCAGAATCCGCTGCGAATACTGGATAGCAAGAACCCGGAAATGCAGGCGGTCGTCGAGGCTGCGCCGGTTATGATCGACTACCTGGACGAGGAATCTTCTAAGCATTTTCAGGAGCTTAGGAGTTTGCTGGACGCTGCCGGCGTGGCTTATACGGTAAATCCGCGTTTGGTTCGTGGGCTCGATTACTACAGCCGCACAGTGTTCGAGTGGGTAACAGATGCGCTGGGGTCGCAGGGCGCAGTCTGTTCGGGGGGGCGTTATGACGGTCTGGTGGAAAAACTTGGTGGCCGTGCGACGCCCGCCATTGGCTGGGCGATGGGCATAGAGCGCTTCGTTGCGCTGTATGAAGCCTGCGGTGGCAAGGCACCAGCAACTGACGCCGACGTGTACATCGTCGCGGTCGGAGACGGCGCGCTCGAACAGGCGTTTGCGATTGCCGAAGAACTGCGGGACAAAGTCGCGGACATTCGGGTCGAAGTAAATCTTGGCGGCGGCAGCTTCAAGTCGCAGCTGAAGCGCGCAGACAAAAGTAATGCCGAATACGCATTAATTCTGGGCGAGCAGGAAATTGCACAAAAGTGCGTTGGATTGAAACCATTACGCAGTACTGAGGATCAAAGCAGTATTGCATTTGAAACGCTGGCGGAGACGCTGGCCGGATTATTAAGAAAGGCGTAGTTCGTGGACGATTTACAGTCAGAAAAAGAACAACTCGAAGAGATGCGTGCATGGTGGGCCGAGTACGGCCGCTATGTGATTGCCGGTGTGGTCATTGCAGTTGGTTTGCTGTTCGGGTTTAACCAATATCAAAGCAGTAAGTTGGCGGCCCAGGTTGAGGCTTCAGTGCTGTATGAATCACTAACGGTTCATGTCTCAGACGGCGACCTCGATAATGCCGAGTCGGTTGCTAATGACCTTGCGAGCAATTACGCGAACACGGCATACGCGGCCCAGTCGAACCTCGCGATGGCGAAGCTCTACATGGATAAGAATCGCGATCAGGATGCTGCAGAAGTCTTGAACGAACTCCTGCTCATGCGTGGCAACAAGGCGCTAAAGCAAGTTGGAAGATTGCGACTCGCACGAATCCTCCTCTATCAGGACAAGCCACAGGAAGTCATTGATCTTCTGGCGAATCAGGATGACGCCGCATTCGCTGGGTTGTTTGCTGAGATGCGGGGCGATGCCTACGCTGCGCTCGGAGAAATTAACGAAGCGGGCGACGAATATCGCACTGCCCTGGCCGATACATCGCAAACCGTGAACCGAGGCATGGTACAGATGAAGTTGGTTGATCTACCGGACGCGCCTGCCCCGGCGCCGGCCGCCACCGAGCCTGAACAACAGGCAGAACCAGCTGTTGAAGGTGAGGGCGGAGAGTCTGAGTGAAACCAATTTTTCGCACAGCAGGGTTATTGACGGCGGCACTGGTGTTGTCGGCTTGCAGCATTTTTGGAAGTGACGATGACAAGGAGCTAGAACCAAAAGAGCTCACAAAAATCGAAACCAAGGTCAATATCAAGCGCGTCTGGAGTGCGAACATTGGTGGTGACGCCGAGTTCCTGCGCGTTGCTTTGCAGCCGGCCGGAGACGGCGCTCGCATTTATGCGGCGAGTATTGACGGCAATGTTGTCGGCTTGAATCCGGCAAATGGAAAGGAGCATTGGCGAACGAAGCTCGACCTGGAGCTATCGGCGGGTCCGGGGGTTGGTGAAAACCTCGTCGTCGTCGTAGGTTCAGATGGCGCAATTATTGCGCTTGATTCCGATACTGGAGCCGAGCGCTGGCGTGCCGATTTAACCGGTGAGTCGCTTGCCCGTCCCGTAATAAAAGACGACCTCGTGATAGCAGCGACTATCGACAATCGCCTGCATGCGTTGTCGGCCTTTGATGGCAGCGAACGCTGGACATTCGAGCAGTCGACTCCGCTACTGACGATGCGGGGGTCAGCAGCTCCGGCCGTTATTGGTTCAACGGTTTTTGCCGGTTTCGACAACGGTCGGCTGGCGGCCTTGAATATCTCGTCCGGTGATGTGGTCTGGGAGGCTTTGCTGGCACCGCCGAGCGGGCGTTCGGATCTTGAACGCCTGTCAGACGTCGACGGCCTGATCAGTGTCGTCGGCCAGGATCTGTACGCTGCCGGATACCAGGGCAACCTTGCTGCGATGGCGTCCGAGTCAGGTCAGATCCTCTGGACAAGGGAATTGTCGTCGTTCGAAGGTGTTTCCGCAGACTGGAATAATGTTTACACCGTAACCGAGGAGGGGGAGCTCGTAGCGCTGTCTCGAAGCAGCGGTAATGAAGTCTGGCGGCAGGACTCGCTCCTGCGCCGCGAACCCACATTGCCGGTGTCATTCCATACGACAGTGGCCGTAGGTGATCTCGACGGTTACCTGCATTTCTTCAGCAATGTGGATGGCGAGCCGGTTGCGCGCCTCAAAGTCGGTGGCAAGGCGATCTCAAACGATCCCGTCGTTGTCGCCGATCGACTGTTTGTGCAAAGCGACTCGGGCAGTTTGTATGCCTTTGCTGTGCAGCAGCCGAAGCCTGCGCGCAAAGCGCCTGACACAGAAGATAACGGCGCCTGAAACACGGCGGCCTGAATGGTCCGATGCTTCCAGTTATTGCACTCATTGGCCGACCGAATGTCGGTAAGTCCACTTTATTTAATCGCCTGACTCGGTCTCGCGATGCGATCGTTGCCGACTACCCGGGGCTAACTCGCGATCGCCAGTACGGTTTCGGTAAGCTTGGTCCGGTTCCCTATCTCGTTATCGATACCGGCGGCGTGGCCGGTGGTGAAATAGGCATTGAAGAATTAATGGTCGACCAGACCGTTCGCGCGCTGGAAGAGGCCGATGCCGCCATCGTCATGGTAGATGGCAGAGACGGTCTGACCGCCGCTGATGAGCATGTAGCGGAACTTGCTCGAAAAAACGCGAAAAAGGTCTGGTTGGTAGCTAATAAAGCTGAAGGTCTTGATGCGGCAATTGCCACCGGCGAATTTCATGCGCTCGGGCTTGGCGAGCCACTGGCTATTTCGGCGGCGCATGGCGATCGCGTCAAAGCACTGATGGATGCGGTGCTGGCTGACTTCGACATCGACGAAGATGCTGATGCTGCGGTTGAAGAGGAGGACGACGAGCGCGAACTTCGCATCGCGGTTGTTGGCCGCCCCAACGTAGGCAAGTCGACACTGATCAACCGCCTTATTGGCGAAGATCGTCTTGTTGTCTACGATCAGCCAGGTACGACTCGTGACAGCGTGTCCGTGCCGTTTGAGCGCAACGACCGGAAATACGAGCTGATCGACACAGCCGGAATTCGTCGCAAGTCAAAGGTGCACGAGGCGATCGAGAAATTCAGCATTGTCAAAGCCCTGCAGGCAATCGAGCGCGCGCAGGTTGTGATTTCGGTACTTGATGCACATGAAGGCGTAACCGAGCAGGATGTCAGTTTGCTCGGGCTTGTCATGGAACGCGGTAGAGCACTCGTCGTGGTTTCAAATAAGTGGGACGGCATGACGGCGTCCGATAGAAAACATGTGCGAGATGAACTCGATCGTCGTTTGCCGTTTCTCGATTTCGCAGAACGCATTTCGATATCGGCGTTGCACGGAACCGCGGTCGGCGATCTGTTGCCGGCTGTCGAGCGTGCGTACAGGGCGGCTACGCGCGACTTGTCCACCACCGAACTGACGAGAGAGCTGGAAGCTGCCGTTACGGCGCATCCGCCGCCTCTGGTTCGCGGTCGCCGCATTCGATTGCGTTACGCGCATCAGGGTGGGCGCAATCCACCAGTCATCGTAATTCACGGCAACCAAACTGATAAAGTCCCCGAAGCCTATCGCCGCTACCTTATAAATCGTTTTCGCAAGGCATTCAAACTCAAGGGCACGCCAGTGAGACTGGCATTCAAGACGAGCGAAAACCCGTTCAAGGGCAAGCGCAACAAACTGACGCCGCGCCAGGAACGAAAACGTAACCGGTTGATGAAGCGCGTAAAAAAATAGCGTGATATAACAAAGAATACCAACCCGGAGCTGGATATGGGTCCTGCAACAAAGACTGTAACGCTCGAGGGACGCTTCCCGATGCACAGGGCAGGTCACCTCGATTCCCCGACCCTGGCTTACGAGACCTGGGGCGAACTTAACGAAGCTCACGACAACGCTATCTTGATCTTTAGCGGTTTATCGCCGTCTGCCCATGCGGCGTCGTCGGCCGAGGATCCGTCGGCAGGATGGTGGGAAGATATGATCGGTCCGGGCTTGCCCCTGGATTCGGACCTCTATCACGTGATCTGCGTGAATTCATTGGGCAGCTGTTTTGGTTCTACGGGCCCGGCGTCGATAAACGCGGCAACCGGCGAGATGTACCGACTGACATTTCCGGTGCTAACGCTTGAGGATGTTGCAGAAGCGGCTTATCGCGTAGTACACAAGCTGGGCATCAAGAAATTGCATACGGTCATCGGCTGTTCGATGGGCGGTATGAGTGGCCTGGCTTTTTGCGTGCGACACCCGGAGGCAGCTCGCAACTTCATCTCCATATCGTCGGCGACACGAGCATTGCCATTCTCAATTGCCTTCCGCTCCCTGCAGCGCGAGGTGATTCGCTGCGATCCGAAATGGAAGAATGGTGATTACGACCCGGACGATCCTCCGCTCATGGGACAGCGGCTGGCGCGAAAGCTGGGCATGATTTCATATCGATCACCTACCGAGTGGGATCAGAGATTCGGCCGCCAACGCACGACCGCGACCGAGGAAAACGTCAACGACCCTTTCAAAATCGCATTCTCGGTTGAGGCTTACCTGGATAATCATGCCAACAAGTTCAGTGGTGGATTCGACCCGAATTGCTATTTGTACCTGTCGCGGGCATCGGACCTGTTCGACCTCGCCGAGCACGGCGGGTCGTTGAAATCTGGTTTCAAACGCATGGATCTGGAGCGCGCTCTGGTTATTGGTGTCGAGACCGACCTTCTTTTTCCCATACAGCAACAACAGGATCTCGCCGACGGGCTGGCAGAGGTTTGCGATGACACGAAACTCGTCAGGCTCGACTGTATTCGCGGTCACGATTCTTTCCTCGTAGATATGGACGCATTTCGTCCGGTCGTTTGCGAGTTTTTTGAGAGCTGCTGCACGTAGCATGATCATCAAGCGCATGGCCAGGTTCATTCGCGAGCACGACTGGTTTGCCGTGTTCGTCGAAATAATCGTCGTCGTGGTTGGCCTGATGTTGGCACTTCAGCTCGACGGCTGGGTAGAGCAGCGGGGCGAACGGCAGAAAGAGGCTGAGTACGTTCAGCGCCTGATTAGCGACATGGAGATGGACGTTGCCGCTATTCAGCGCGCCATCGATATAGCGTCTATGCGACTTCGCCTGGCCGATTTACTCATGGAAGTGTCACGCGAACCCGCGGTCGCGATAACGCGGCCTGTTGAGTTTGTCGGAGCAGTAAACCAGGCGGCCTACACCTACACGCCGAGCCTTACGTCGCACACGTTTGAAGACCTTCGCTCTACGGGCAATATGCGATTACTCCTGGACCAGGATCTCAAGGATGCGCTGTATGACTACTATGGTTACGACCAAAGTCAGCGTCAGTACAGACCGTTGCAGTTTGCGACAGAACACCGCCATTTTGAATTGGTCGCAGGTATTCTCAGCCACGAACAGGAAGTATTCAGTCAGGATACTGTGAAGTTTTTCGATCCGTATAACATGGATAATATTGAGAACGCTCAGCTCGATCTCGCTGAAGTCAGGGCGGCTGCGGAGCGATTCAGTAAGCGGCCGGAGCTAGTCGCATGGCTGCCACAAGTGCGACACCTGCAGATCGAACAAATGAGCGTTCATCAAACCAGGCTCGACAAAGGCAAATCTGTACTCGATACGTTGCATCGCTACTAATATCTCGATGTAGCAGAGACATGTTGGACCCGACTAATCGGACAACAGTAGCGCTGGATCAACTGCGGTGCCGTTCAGATAAGTACCGAAGTGCAAGTGAGGGCCAGTAACGCGACCGGTTGCACCAACGGCGCCGATGGTTTCGCCTGCCGCTATGTGCTGGCCGTCTTCGACGCCAATTTCACTCAGGTGGCAATACATCGTAACGAAGCCCTGACCATGGTCGATAAACACGGTATTGCCATTGAAGTAGTAGTTGCCAGTCGCTGTGATGATGCCGCCGCGCGGCGCAACGATTGCTGCACCTTCGCCCCCAGCGATATCCATACCCTTGTGCGGCGAACGCGGTTCGTCATTGAAGAAACGGCGCAGCCCGAAGCTTGAGCTACGCCGACCTTGCAGCGGCGCAGCCAGGTGCACGCCGTCAAGATCCGCGTCACGCCAGCTAGTGAGTGCGCCATCGATAATTTTTCGCTCGCGACCGACACGCTCCAGATTGGCTTCACTTAGTGAGACATAGCTTTGCGCGACTTTCAGCCGTTGTTCCGCGTAAGCATGTTCTTCAACAGCGAACTCGATTGATTGTCCATCGGCGAGGGTGATCGCTGCAGCGCCGATTTCTGCGTCCAGTGGTACGCCGATGACAGCACGCCATTGACCGGCTTCGTTCATCACGAGAACCCTCTTGCCGTTGAATTCGGCAACCGGTGCAGCCCCTTGTGCAGTGCCAAGGTCAATGAATGCGATCCCGCCGGGCCAAGTGGTGACGCTGGCACTCGTTGTTGAGGACAGGAGTACTAACAACGAAAGCAGTATGCCTCTAATCATTCTTTGGCCTGGTCGATTTCACGGTTGCAATTAACTCACCCTGCGCAAGGCGCGCACGAATATCGTCACCCGGTGTCGCGTCGCTGGCATTCAATAGTACCTTGCCGGAGCTGGCGTCTTCGACGATGGCGTAGCCTCGATCCAGGGTGGCCAGCGGACTGACAGAATGCAGCCCGCGCATCGCGAGCTCGAGGCGGTGACTTGTTGCGGATACGGTCTCGCGGGCGCTCATATTGAGTCTTTGTCGCAGGTTGGCAAGGCGGGAGACAGACCGCTCCACGACCGCTGTTGGTGATGCCTGGGCGAGCCGGCGACTTAACCAGTCGAGCGATTGAGCCCGATCTTCCACAGCACGTTGACCAAGCCGCCCGAAGCGTGCGGCGAGTGAGTTAACGGCGCGTAACCATTGCTCCCGGTCAGGTACGACTATTTCGGCGGCGCCTGACGGTGTGGGCGCGCGCACGTCGGCAACGAAATCGGCAATCGTGAAGTCGACTTCGTGGCCGACAGCACTGACGATCGGAATAGGGCAGGCGGCCATGGCGCGAGCCAGCTTTTCGTCGTTGAAAGCCCAGAGATCTTCAAGTGAGCCACCACCGCGAGCCATGATCAGGACGTCGCATTCGTCGCGATTAACTGCTGTGGCGAGCGCTGCGATGAGTTCGCCCGGGGCAGCATCACCCTGAACCGAAGCGGGATATACGACCACTGGTATGCTCGGGAAGCGCCGCCCGAGTATGCTGATGATGTCACGAATAGCAGCGCCGCTTGGCGAGGTGATAACGCCGATGCGCTCGGGCAGGGTGGGTAATTCCCGCTTGTTTTCCTCGTTGAAAAGGCCTTCCGCGGCGAGCATCTTTTTAAGTACTTCGAATTGGCGCTTGAGCGCGCCTTCGCCCGCAGGCTCGACCTGCTCGACGATGAGTTGATAATCGCCGCGGGCCTCGTACAGGCTGACCCGGCCATATGCGACGACCTGATCACCATTCTTGAGGCCAATAGTCGGGCCACGCTGGCGCTGGCGGAAAAATGCAGCACGAATCTGCGCTGAATCATCCTTGAGGCTGAAATAAAGGTGGCCGGAGGCGGGTTTGGCGAGGTTTGAGATTTCGCCCTCTATCCAGAGGCGCGCGAGTCCCTGCTCGAGCAGAGTCTTGACCTGGCGGTTGAGCTGGCTGACCGTGATCGCGCTTGCGATAGCGCCCGCTTGACCCGAATCTTCCATGCTCGCCAGTATAACCAACGCCGCAAAGCTTTTGCCGAAATTCTCATGGGCGTACAATTGATCGTTTAACTTCATCCAAGGATCTGATCACACTATGCGAATCGCCAAGCAAGCCCTGACCTTCGATGATGTTCTGCTGCAACCGGGCTACTCGTCGGTATTGCCCCACGAAGTGGATCTGAGCACGCAGCTGACGCGAGAAATACGACTCAATATTCCTATTGTGTCTGCAGCGATGGACACTGTGACCGAGGCCCGGCTGGCGATTGCGCTGGCGCAGGAAGGCGGCATCGGCATCATCCATAAGAATATGGCAATCGAGGCGCAGGCTCGCCAAGTTGCACAGGTCAAGAAATTTGAGAGTGGTATCGTCCGCAGGCCGATTACGGTTCCGCCGGATATGACGATACGGGAGGTTATCGACCTTACCCATTCGATGGGAATTTCAGGTGTACCTGTAGTCGATGGCAAGAAGACGGTTGGTATCGTCACGGGTCGGGATCTGCGTTTCGAGACTCGTATGGACGTACCGGTCTCGGAGGTCATGACTCCGAAAGCGCGACTTGTCACCGTTGCTGAGGGCGCCAGCGACGATGAGGTGAAATCGCTGCTGCACCGGCACCGCATCGAGAAGGTTCTGGTCGTCAATGATGACTTTGAGCTTCGCGGCATGATCACAGCAAAGGATTTCCAGAAAGCCAAAGACTTCCCCCAGGCCTGCAAAGACAGCAGCGGCGCATTGCGCGTCGGCGCAGCTGTCGGCACAGGGTACGACACCGATGATCGTGTGGAGGCTCTGGTCGAGGCTGGTGTTGATGTCATCATCGTCGATACGGCTCATGGTTTTTCGAAAGGCGTCATCGAGCGCGTGCGCAAGATTAAGGACGCGTATTCGGATATCCAGGTGATCGGCGGCAATATCGTGACAGGCGAGGCTGCCGAAACACTCGTTAAGGCAGGTGCTGACGGCGTGAAAGTGGGCGTTGGCCCCGGTTCTATCTGCACGACCAGGATTGTCGCCGGAGTTGGAGTGCCGCAGATATCGGCTGTCGGCGATGTGGCGGCATCGCTAAAGAACACAGATGTGCCTTTTATCGCCGACGGCGGGATTCGCTACTCGGGGGACATTGCCAAGGCGCTGGTCGCCGGTGCGCACACGGTCATGATCGGCGGGCTGTTCGCAGGCACCGAGGAATCGCCCGGCGAGGTCGAGCTGTATCAGGGTCGCTCGTACAAGGCGTATCGAGGCATGGGATCCATCGGTGCCATGGGCCAGTCGCACGGCTCGTCCGATCGCTATTTCCAGGATGCGACCGAAGAACTCGAAAAACTAGTGCCTGAGGGCGTCGAAGGTCGCGTTCCTTACAAGGGCAGTCTCGTTGCAATCATGCATCAGTTGATCGGCGGTGTACGTGCGGCAATGGGCTACACAGGTAGCAGCACGATTGAGGAAATGCGCACCCGACCGCAGTTCGTACAGATAACGGGTGCGGGAATGAAAGAGAGTCATGTGCACGATGTGACGATCACCAAAGAACCGCCTAACTACCGCTCCAACGGATAAAGATCACACAATGAGCCAGGCCGCAGAGCTTCGAAATAAGCAGCACCCCGATATCCACGCGCACCGACTGCTGATTATCGACTTTGGCAGCCAGTACACGCAGCTGATTGCTCGTCGCGTGCGCGAATGCGGCGTCTACTGCGAAATTCACCCGTGGGATATTTCTGACGACGACATTCGCAGCTTCGCGCCGTCGGGAGTCGTGCTCTCCGGTGGCCCGGAGTCGGTCAATCTCGACGATCCGCCACGAGTATCCCACGCCGTTTTCGAACTCGGCGTGCCGGTGCTCGGAATCTGCTATGGCATGCAGACAATGGCTGCCGAATTAGGCGGCAAGGTCGAGGCCTCAGAGCATCGCGAGTTCGGCTATGCGGAGATCTCGCCGGGTGATTCGGACTTGTTTGGCGGTTTCAGTGATTCGGATAGCGGTCAGCCGATGCTCAAGGTCTGGATGAGCCATGGTGATCGCGTTGAAGAGGCGCCGCCCGGCTTCGAGGTTACGGCCAGCAGTCCCAACTCACCGATGGCTGCCATGGAAGACAAGGTGCGGCGGTTCTACGGCGTACAGTTTCACCCTGAGGTCACTCATACGCTACACGGTGACGCGATCGTGCGACGTTTCGTGCGCGAAATCTGCGGCTGTCCGGGTGACTGGACGCCGGGGAATATCGTTGCCGATGCGATTGCACACGTTCGTGAATTGGTTGGTGACGGAAAAGTACTGCTGGGACTTTCGGGAGGCGTCGATTCATCGGTAGTGGCTGCACTGCTGCATGAGGCGATTGGCGACCAGCTGGTTTGCGTTTTCGTTGATCACGGTTTGTTACGCCTTCACGAAGGCGACCAGGTCATGGAGACGTTTGCCGAGCACATGCATATCAACGTCATTCGCGTGAATGCAGCCGATCAGTTTTTCGACGCGCTCGAAGGCGAGTCGGACCCCGAGAAAAAACGCAAGATCATCGGCGGCAACTTCATCGAACTATTCGACAAGGAAGCGCACAAGCTCGAGAGCATCGAGTGGCTGGCGCAGGGCACTATCTACCCGGATGTTATCGAGTCGGCAGGGAGCAAGACCGGCAAGGCACACGTTATCAAGTCACACCATAATGTTGGCGGCTTGCCGGACGACATGCGTATGTCGCTTGTCGAGCCGCTGCGCGAGCTGTTCAAGGATGAGGTTCGCAAGATAGGCCTCGAACTCGGCTTGCCGCGTGAAATGGTCTTTCGTCATCCGTTTCCTGGGCCAGGGCTCGGGGTTCGCGTGCTCGGCGAAGTCAAACGCGAGTACGTTGAAAAATTGCAGTTGGCGGACAACATCTTCATTGAGGAGCTGCACAAGCAGAACCTTTACAACGATGTCAGCCAGGCCTTCGCTGTGTTTTTGCCCGTGAAGTCTGTTGGCGTTATGGGTGACGGCCGCCGATACGAATACGTGGTTGCATTGCGGGCGGTCGAAACCATAGATTTCATGACGGCGCGGTGGGCAAGGCTGCCATATGATTTTCTCGAACACGTATCACTGCGCATCATCAATGAAGTGGATGGCATCTCGCGTGTGACGTACGACATCTCCGGCAAGCCGCCATCGACAATCGAGTGGGAATGAATGAGCGCGCACGATGCTGCATTCATGCACGTTGCGCTCGAGCAGGCGGTTGAAGCTGCCGAAGCCGGGGAAATTCCTGTTGGCGCGGTCGTTGTTGTCGGCGGCGAGATTATAGCGACAGGCCAGAACCGTTCGATTCGTGATTTTGACCCTAGTGCGCATGCAGAGGTTGTGGCGCTCAGGGCTGCCGGAAGCAAACTATCCAACCATCGCCTGACCGATGCGACCTTGTACGTGACGCTCGAGCCATGCCCGATGTGCATCGGTGCGATTGCGCAGGGGAGAGTGGCACGAGTCGTGTTCGGTGCTTACGACCCGAAGGCAGGAGCGGCGGGCAGCGTTATCGATCTGAGTGACAGCCCGGCATTCAATCATCGCTTCGAAATTATGGGCGGAGTGTTGGCCGAGGACTGCGGCGCTGTACTCAAGGAGTTCTTCAGCGAACGTCGCTAGGTTGTAGTTTCTTCAGCCGGTTTTTCGTCTGCGAGTTCCGTCTCTATCTCGGGAGTGAGCTCGAGAATGACGGGTTCATCATCTCTCGTCAGCCACTTGAGAATGTTGTAGTAACTGCGAATATTGTTGACGTACAGCACAGGCTCCCAACCTCTTGCGTAGCCGAATGGCACTCGTGTGTACCACTTGCGTTGCGCTAGCAACGGCAGAGCTTTGCTGATATCGACCCAGGTATCGGGGTTGCCGCCCTGCCACTCGGCAATTTGCCGGGCGTCCTTGATGTGATTGAAACCCACGTTGTATGCGGCGAGTGCCATCCAGGTGCGATCAGGTTCATCCACGGAATCGGCAACTCGCTCAGTTTGTCTCGCATAGTACTGCGCACCACCAAAGATACTGTTGGTTGGGTCAACGCGATCTTCGAGCCCGAGGTAGCGAGCCGTATCTTCGGTGAGCATCATAATGCCGCGAACACCGGTTGGTGAAACGGCTTGTGAGCGCCAGTGCGACTCCTGGTAACCGATGGCGGCCAACAATCGCCAGTCGACGCCGAAGCGTGCGCCGGCTTCTTCGAATGTGCTTCGGTATCGCGGCAAGCGGCTTTCGAAATGGCGGATAAAGTTGCGTGTGCCGACGTAGTCGAATTGGTCGGTATAGCCGTAATACCGGTCTTTGACCTGCGCCAGTACGCCGGTTCGATCTATCCCGACCAGAAAGTCATCTGCAACGCTTAGCAGGCTGTCGCCTTTGCCAATGGGAAAGGCCCAGGCAAGGGGCTCGCCGACCTCCAGGTCGAGAGCGACGCGAAGATCCGGGTAAAAGTGCCGCTGAATATTGAATTCGGTGCTATCAGATATGGTGAAGTCAACCTCGCCATCGGCGACTTTTGCCATGAGATCAGCTACTTCAACATCAGCGTTCTCAGTCCACTCCAGATCGGGATAAATCTGCTGCAATGACATGAGCATGTCCGCGTGGCTGGTGCCGGCCACAATCTCGATAGGCCGGCCGATAACGTCGTCGATTGACCGCGGCTTGCCCGTGCCGAGTTTGTAGATCAAATGCATGTCCACCATATCGTAGGGATGGCCGAAGCTGACGTATTCGCGCCTGGAGTTGGTGACAGAAAGACCGGCTGCGGCCATGTGCGCCTTGCCGGCATTCAGGTAAGGCAGAATTTCCGAGACGCTGACGACGGGCTCAATAACGAGTTCTACGCCGAGTTCATCGGCGAAGGCCTGGGCGAGATCGTACTCCGGACCGGACGGACCGTCTGGGCCAAGGACGTACGCTGTCGGGCTGTCGCGCGTTACGACCCGCAACTCGCCAACCTCGAGAATCTGGTCCAGCAGCGGGGGCTGCGAAGAACAGGTGCCGAGCAATGCGGCAATTGAAATGTAGAGCAATAGGCGCAACGCCATCTCCGTGCCGCAACCTCGTGGAGTGAATATTGCCACAAAGTGAGGGCCGCGACGTCTGGCGAACGACTACGGCATTGCGTACAATCCGCCTCCCCACCGATTTGGGGCGTGTGGAGAGGTGCCAGAGTGGTCGAATGGGCCTGATTCGAAATCAGGTGTGCGGTCTCCCGTACCGTGGGTTCGAATCCCACCCTCTCCGCCAGAACCGAGGTAGGTCTCCCAGGGAGCCTGACAAGCCGAGAATGGGGTGGTGATTTCGGCTGCTCTGCGCCGTTCATTCGCTCATTGCAAACCAATCCCGGGGGAGCGGCATCAAACTTCCGTTAAACTGGGAGATACTGATGGTCAAACAAATACGCTCGATTCCCTTGCTATTGCTGCTTGCCCTGTCTGGCCTTGTGGCCGCGGACGAGCCGCAGGCCGAAGTCATGCTGTTCGGCGTATTCCACTTTGCCAATCCTGGCAGCGACATGGTAAAGAGCGAACAGACCAACGTCATGACGTTGCAAAATCAGGACTACTTAGTGCGACTGGCAAAGCGTATTGCCGAATTTCAACCCACGGTCGTCCTGCTCGAATTCGATGCGAAGAATGAAGCCGGCATGCAGGAACGTTACGGTCAGTACATCGATGGCGAGTATGAGCTGGAGAGCAACGAGACCTATCAGCTCGGCTTCCGCATTGCGCGCGAAGCCGGCGTTGAGTCTGTACATGGATTCGACGAACGGGAAGTCCACTGGGATGCAGGGCCATTATTCGAATACATGCCGGAGAATGATCCCGAGACAAATCAAAAAGTGGATGATTTGATCGCGCAGATCTCGAGCGACCAGGAGGTTGCCCACAAGACGAAGACGCTGGCAGAACTCCTGCTGCAGAGTAACGAACCCGAATACGACAGCCTGAACAAGTACTTGTACCTGATGACAAATCACGTAGGAGCCGGCGACAACTTTGTCGGCGCCGATGCCGCCGCAAGCTGGTGGCGGCGCAATTTCCGTATGTACGCCAATATTCAGAAATTTGCGCAGCCGGGCGAGCGGATTCTGGCCATCGCGGGGCAGGGGCATACCGCGATACTCAGGGACCTTCTGGCGCTGGACGCGGGCCGCACTGCGGTAGACGTGCGTCCCTTCATTTCCGATCGATAACGCGCTATTTGCACGCAGCGGCCACACTGAAGGCGGATCCGTCCAAATCCCGACAGAGCATCCTCCGCCCATGACTCGCTCCACCGCCAGAAAAATCAAAGGCCCCTTCACGGGGCCTTTTGTTTTTCTCGCCGAGCGGGGTTGAGGACTTCGAACCCTGTTCGACCAACGTGGCAGCGTAGCTGCGAGTTGGCGAGGCAGCGCCTTAGGCGCAACTCAATCTCACCCTCTCCGCAGTTCGTGCCTCATCATTCAATCGTGATAACTGTGCGAATTCCTTTTCCGCTGTAACTGTCAAACTCTTCAAAGACCTTGTTTACAGCAGTCTCGTCCAATGGAACGGTATTGGATATCACGGGCGCGATGTCAAGGCGTCCTTGCTGCACGAGCGCGAGCAATTCGTCGATCTCCTCGGGAAGGTGGTCTGAAACACCAATGACTTCGCGCTCCTTCCCGATCAGATCCCTGTACATGTCGAGCGGCGTCGGCGCACTCGCCAGCCCGACCATGGCTGCCCGCCCCTGGACGCCGAGCGATCTTACAGCCTGTTCGGATGTAATGGGCAAGCCGACGAATTCGAGCGCGACATCTATCCCCCGGCCGTCCGTAGAATCCATTACCGCTTCCACTACGTCGGTATCGCTAGCATCGATGCCGATTGCGCCCATGGATCGGGCGGCCTTTACTTTGGCGCCGATGTTGTCGATAGCAATAATGCTGGAAGCACCCATCGCTGCTGACAGCGCGATCGCAGCTGTTCCCAGTCCACCCGCGCCGAAAATCGCCACGCTTTCACCTTCGGCGAAGCGGGCTTTTCGCAATGCGTGTAGTGCCGTAGCAAATGAACACATCATTACCGCGGCATGCGTGAACGGGATCTCGTCGGGTAACGTGAATGCGTTCTGTTCCGGCACGCAGATATACTCTGCGTATCCACCGTCTCTGTCCTTTCCGATCATGGCAACGTCGGGGCAAAACTGCCCGATATTGCCGCGGCAGTATGAACATTTTCCGCAAGTCACGAGGTAGTGCAGGCACACTCTCTCACCGACGCGCTCTCTGCTGACGCCCGCGCCGACCGACTCGACGATGCCGGCAACTTCATGGCCCGGTGTGATCGGTAACTGTCGGAGCGATCCGATTCCCGACCGATAATGTGCATCGGAGTGACAAATGCCGGCAGCCCTCACGGCGACGAGGACCTCGCCAGCTGCCGGTATCGGTATGGCGATATGCGTTTGTGTAAGCCTCTCGCCTATCCCGGAAATTCTTATAGCTTTCATGCTTGCGATAGTCAGTCACCTTATCTGCAGGGATCAGAACCTCCGCAGCCCGGAATTCGATTAGACGCAGTATCGCAAAAAAGATGCCTGGCTCCAGGGAAAT
This sequence comes from Gammaproteobacteria bacterium, assembly GCA_024640305.1. GTDB lineage: Bacteria > Pseudomonadota > Gammaproteobacteria > Steroidobacterales > Woeseiaceae > UBA1847. The sequence continues at coordinate 47,466 of JAHEFG010000045.1, read as the reverse complement.
TCTTCGCTGATGCAGCGCAACAGACTTGTAACTCCCTGTCTCTGTGCTCGTCCAAAGAGACCACAGGAACGAAAAGCACCGTTGGTGGCCCCGAGAGCATCCTCCGCACACGACTCACCGCACCGCCAGAAAACAGTGGCGCCCCTTGTGCGTGCCTTTTGCTTTATTCTATAGACGCTCTGGGCACAGATTCGGGCATTCATCAGGCATAGGTCGGTCGAGTAAGACAATTGATACGCTCCACTCGCGATTTCTGGATATTTCACTCTGTCTTCTGGGCGTTGGCAGCTATCGCCCTGTTTCTATACGGGTTGACGTACGGTCATGTACGGGTCGCAATAGTTCGCAATCTGTACAACCCGTTGGTTGGTCTTGCCTGCTCGTATCTCATCAGGGCAGTCTACGAAAGCCGGTTTCCGGCGGGCATCGGCAATCGGCTGCTGCTGATTGGTGCGCTTTCAATTCTCGGCGCGCTGATCTCGGCACTGATCGTCAATCCGATAACCTTTGGCATGCTCGGCTACAAACTTGGTGACATGCCCTTACGCAGCTTGCTCCAGGACGGGCTGTATTATGTGTTGCTGTACCTTCTATGGAGCCTCTTGTATCTGCAGCTAACCGGCCGATCGTTTGCTTCGTCATCGCGAGTAACGTCGGCAGTCGAGTCCATTACCGTAACGAAAGGCAGCCAGGTATTTAAGCTCGACCCGGCAAATGTTTCCTGCATCAAGGCCAGTGGTGATTACGTCGAGCTATGCACGGGCGGTGAAAGCTACCTGAAGCATGGAACTATCAGTTTCTACGAGCGGGCATTGGGAAAGGGTCCGTTCGTTCGAGTCCACCGCTCGATCATCGTAAACCGCGATAAGATCGTCTCTGTTGCAGGTCCCACTAAGGGGCAATACTGGATCAAACTGCAGAGCGGGGAGGAAATTCGCTCGAGTCGCCGATACCAGGAAGTGGTCGAGTCGCTGACGCCAGAGGCGCTCTGAGGCGTCCCATTCGTCTCCCATTCACCGATAGCTCGTCCCGGCTGTCGAAAAATCGCCGCAAGTATCGAATAGTTCTGGTGTGCTCGTCTTACACGTCGGCATACTCGTGTCAGCTGTCACCAGAGAGGCCCCGATTCATGCTGAACAAGAGCTTGCCCATTCGTGCCACGATCACAGCGATAATTGCGCTGCTGGTGTGCGTTGTCGCAATTGGTCCTGTCCGGGCGCAACACGCACAGATGACGCCTGTATTGAATGACTATTTCAAGATGGTGTTTGCAGGAGACATATCCGGGGCGGCCTCCCTGTTTGCCAGCGACCCCGATGACACTGGATCAAAGATGCTCGCCGGTAAATTTGAACGTCGCTTCGTCGAGCATGGCGATGGGCTCGATATGACCGGTATTGATAGTCCGGTTGTGCTCGAAATTGCCGTGTTGTTCCAGTCCTACTGGCGCGATGCGTTGATGCAAACAGCGTCTCTCGAGTCACTCGAAGAGAGCCTAAAGAACCGTCTTGATCAACTACTCGTCGATGGGGGATTCGCAACTGCGCTCGACGACGAAGATATGCTATTCGCGAATGTGGAGGCGCTCATACGTAACGAGGGCTACTTCGCCCAGAGCGGCCGCACACCACCGCTGCTCGATCTGATGATCTGGACCAAGGACGAGGTTGCCAGGGAATCGATCGAGTTGACAAACGGTGTCTACGAGGTCGATCTCCATTACCTGGATGACTTTGTCTCCTACGGCTGGTCGAATTTTGCCGCGTTCGGTATGACCAGCACTGGGGGCTGGGCGGAAAAAGACGGTCTGTATTGCCTGTGCCGTCACTACGATCTTGATTCGGAGCGATTCAAGCTGTCTTTCCTCAAGCATGAAGCGCGGCACGTTGCGGACTACGAGCTATATCCGGAGCTGCAGGCATCCGATCTCGAATATCGCGGCAAGCTGACCGAATTGGCATTCTCAGAGGAGGGGACCTACCGGTTGCTCGAGCATTTTTCCAACTCCGCTAACCGCGTCAAGAATGCCCCACACCCGCTGGCAAACTGGTACGTCATTGAAGGCCTGTCCAGGCTTCTACTCGAAGGCAAGTACCGGACGGATGCGAGTGCTTGGGAGGAGATCCCGAAAGAGCAGATTCGACAGGCCGCCAGGCGTCTTCTTGAAGAGCATGACGCAGCGCTTGCGGATATGGGAGCGAAGATCGCCAAAGGTGTCATCAACATCTGAACGGAGCATCCTCCGCACAAGACTCGCTCCACCGCCAGAAAAATCAAAGGCCCCTTCACGGGGCCTTTTGTTGTTCTCGCGATAATCAGGGGTCAGCGCCTGTTTGTCAGGCTCGATCATGATTGTCACTACTAGGCGCTGGCCGTGGCTGGATCGATGACGCTGCAAATCTCTGTAATGCGGTTTGCAGGAAAGCCACTGATTTCTGCGTGGCGCCGGATTATTTCCTCGTCCTTGGCAAGGTACACGCAAAACGTCCTGTCGCCGGAGACGAAGCTCTGCAACCACTGTATTCCGGAACCGAGTTTGTCGAGAGCGGCGTTTGACGTCTTTGCAGCCCCGCAAAGTTGCCCGGCGTCGAATTCTCCAACGCCCGGTATTTCTCTTTCTATGAGATACTTGCGCATGACGATTATCCTCTTTGCTAGAATTAGTAATGCCGGCTCAGCATCCTCAGGCGGCAGAATCAATTATCCCAATCGACCGTTATTTCCGCGTCATTTCCGAACCGGAGCCCGGTCAGCACATCGTTATTCCTGATATATTTTCTGGGAGTCCGCTGGACGATTACCGGAACGAGGCGAACCATGAAACTCAAAATGTTTGCCGGGTTCGATCTGACGGACGATCGCAGACATCGTCTGGACGTCGCGCTCAAGCGTGGACGCGCCTTGATCGCGTACCTCGCTCTGAAAGACGGCCGCAGGGAGTCACGCGAAATTCTGGTCGATATGCTCTGGCCAAACCGCTTCAAGGAGCAGGCTCAGGCAAGTCTGCGCCAGGTGCTGTTCGAGCTGCGCAAGAGATGCTCTCAGCCTGCACCACTAATTTCTGCAACACGAACCGAGGTGGTTTTGGGACCTGCTATCGAGGAATGCGACATATGGGCTTTCGATGCTTGTACAGGAACGGACGAACCGGCCGACGCAGATCGGGCGCTACAGCTTTATACGGGACCATTTCTCGACGGTCCGGCCATTGGTGCCGAGCCGTTTCAAGATTGGGTCGCAATTCAGCAGGCTCGCCTGGAAGGACAGCTTGAGTCCACAGTCATTGCCGCGGCGGTAAGGTGCGTGGACGACGGTTCGGACGAACGAGCGGGCGCTATGCTCGAGCGTCTGTTGCAGATCAGCCCCATGTGCTGGGCGGCCGCCGTCTTGCTCCTCGAAATCGATGCGCGAAACGGGCGCGTGGCCGAAGCGCTACGTAAATACGAGCGGCATGCGCGGCACCTGAAACTGGAGTTCGATATGCATCCACCGCCTGAACTACAGGATGCCTATAAGACACTGAAATCCGCACCGGTTCAGGACCAGCGATTCCGTTTTCCGCGTCGCGAAGAAGCTTTTCGTGAACGAGATCCCTGGCGGAAGAGATCCAGTGAGGCACCCGTTATAGCCGTACTGCCATTTCGCTGCTTGTCCGATAAACAAGCGGGTTTCGAGCTCGCAGCCGCAATGTGCGAGGACATCACGCTGATGCTTTCCGGGTGCCGTTGGTTTCGGGTCTTGTCGCGCAGTGCCACACACAGTGTTCCGTCGCACGAAACGTTCATCATCAAAGATTTCGTGCAAAAGACGGGAGCTGACTATCTCGTTTATGGTGCGATTAGTGAACGCGGGCCAGACTGGTCGGTCACTGTCGAGCTTGCCGATGCAACTACGGGCCTGATCAGCTGGGCGAAACGCTATGACGCCACCAGCTGCGAGATTATTAGCTGGGCCCGAGATGTTTGTCCGCTGATCGTGGCGGCGCTGGATCCAGCCTTGGCCGACAACGAAACGCGTTTCAGCCACAAACCGGCGCTTTCAGCCACCGGATGCGTCGATGCCTACCAAAACCTCGTCAGGGGCTACAAGCAGTTTTATTGCGGCAACTGGTCCAGTGCGATCTCCCAATTCACGGCCGCCACTGAACAAGACGATACCTATGCACACGCACACGCAATGCTGGCTGTTACCCGCTACCTGGATGCGCAGATCAATCGCAAAGCAGACTGGCGCGAACAGATGCTGCTGGCGGAGAAGAGGGCACGGCGTGCACTGGAAATCGACCCATGCGAGGCGAAGGCCTGCAATATCCTTGGGCAGATTCTCGATTGGCAGGGCCAGCACATTGAATCGCTCGACTACCTGCAGCGTGCAGTTACGCTGAACCCGAGCTTCGCCTGGGCATCGACCGGCCATAGTTATCATTCGTTGATGATGGGCGAATTCGACCAAGCGAAATCATACATTCGAACGGCGTTGCGTCTTCGCATTGGGGACAGCGGGCTCGGCCTGTGCCTGCCGGCGCGTGCGCTTGCCGATCTGCATCTCGGTAATCACCAGGATGCGCTAGCAACGGCCCACTGGGCAACTCGCATGCAACCGGACTTCTGGCTCGGCAGGCAGATACTGGCTGCGTCCCTGTTGTCCATTGGCGACGAACCTGCCGCAATGCAGATTGTCGAAAAATTGCACCAAGACTATGGCGACACGGACAGTAAGGAGTTTTCGGGCTGGTTCCCATATCATGACGACGACATAGAACGGCCAGTACTCAAAACGCTTCGTCATTTCGGCTGGCATTGATTCTTGGATCGCTATTTTAGCGACGTACACGTGCAAGATACCCGGCCGCACGCCAAAAAAATCATGGGGTCGTCTAGCGCGCTGCCGATTGGAGCCGGAAGGCAGGGGTCCACAGGTATCCAGAGCATACTACGACAAGCCGCGGTAGAGTTCCGCAAAGCACCGTCCGCAACAGACTTGCCGCACCGCCAGAAAAATCAAAGGCCCCTTCACGGGGCCTTTTGTTTTTCTCGCTGAGTGTGGTTGAGGGTGAGGATCCTGCTCGACTCAGGCAGCGGCGCAGCCGCAAGTGAGGCCGCGAAGCGGCCATCCCAACGTCTCCGCCAATCTGCCCCTCAAGAAACGCCTGTTCGATCAAGTCAACCAGCTGCTCATCGCTGCTATCTCGCTATGCTGCTTCGGCCAGTTCACTTCTGTCGGGAAAAGAGGCCAGCATTTGCATTGGCCGCTGGCTGGACTTTCTCGTGGCACGTACCCAGAAGTGGATGACGACCATGGAGAACGCGGTCACCGGAATGATCAGGACGCTACCTTCAGCCCCGAAGGCGCCGCCACTAAGCCAGTCCGGCCCGATCGGCGATTGCGCAATCATGGTCGGTGACGACTGACCACTGGCCGCAAAGCCAAATACGGAGGCCTGAAAAAAGTTCCATCCCCAATGGATACCGATTGGCAGCCATAGTTGTCCGGTTTTGAGGTAGGCGTAAAACAATTGTGGCGTGAGCAAGGTAATTAACACGGACGACAGCAACGTGGCGTTCGGGTTCATGGCATGCAGCAGCCCAAAGATGAGCGACAACACGGCAACACTCCACATGAGCCCGAGGCCGGACACGGTGTTCTGGAACAGATAGCCACGGAATACGAGCTCCTCCCACCAGGCGACGATCGCCAACTCAAGCAACACCATGAGAATAGCCGGTAAAACCGCGGCGCTCAGTACGGCAGTTCCCGGCGGATTATCGGTCCACCAGACAAACCCCTCAAATTGAATGAGGCCAGCCGCCAGCAGCATGAAGAACATAATCGCCATAACGAGTGCGCTGACCAGGACGCCACCGATAACGTCCGCTATGGCAAACCGATCCAGACGGAGCCCCAGGGAGCGGAAACTGCGTTTGTCGAGGAATCGTCTCGCCACGTAAACCGATACCGTTGCCACGAATCCGAATATCAAAAACGGCAATATGGAGTCCTTGGGCAAGCTGCCATTGATCGCGCGAACACCAAGAAACATGGCCGCATTCAGTGCCATCAACCCGGCAATGAATGCCAGTATTCGCCAGCCGGCGCGCAGCCGTCCGTCTTCAGGACTTACAAAAATCGCTTTCATCCGCTTCCCCTTACATGCTGTGTATATGTCAGAAGATGCACGTCGGATGAGATTGGATTCACATCAACAGACAGGGTGGACCAGGGTGCCGGACCGGCGTCGTCTCTGCGGCCAGATTTAGCGGTCCGGCGTCAGCCGGCTGTCCGCCGCATTGTTATCGGGCTTGTTTGTCCTCCCCTACAAGGAATTGAAGGGCGAGTCTGTCATTGGCGCTTGGCTTAGCATCGAGGCGGTATTTGCTTATAATTGGATCCTTGTATTCGCTTTCTGCGAGTACCTGTCGATTTCCGGCGCTTATCGTTACTATGTGCGACGAATGAGACAGAAGCGACATTTTAGGAGGCAATACTCTGAGATCTTTGTTGATTGCCAGCGGCTTTCGTCCACGTAGGTTTCTGCGGTTTTGGCTGCTTCCTGGGATTGTTTTTCTTGGTGCGACGCTGGTCGTGCTGCCCGACGCGGACGCCAGTGACAAAAGGGCTGCCTTTGGGCGCGTCAAGCTGAGTCTCGACTCTGGTGAATCGATCGAACTGGACAAACCGGGCGTATTCAAGTCCGGCGACATGTTCCTGTTGTGGGTCCTCAATGAGTCGGAAGACGAGGCGACTCGCGTTGAAGTCGATGAGTCGGGCGATTTCTTGATGGAGCTTGAAGCCGGCGACTACGTGGTTGCCAGTTACGAGTGGAGCCGAGATGCTGGCGGTGCAGCGGCCGGTGGAACGTTTCGAGGTGATCGTTTGTGGGCCCGTTTCTCGGTATCGAACGACGCCGATGCAACGTACATAGGCACGTTGTTACTGACAGTTGACGAGAATCAGCGTCTCGAGATTGCGGTTGAGGATGAGTCTGATGAGGCTTCTTCCTGGTTGGCCGGCGGAAAAGACTCCACGGACAACGTGGCAACGTCCCTGTTGACGATCGAGGACCAGCTTTGGAGGATTACCGGGGTGCCGATCTGTATTGCAGCATTCGGCATTTCCTGCGACGAGCACCGTCGCGGTGTGGAAGTCGAACGGCCGAAACAGACCCGGTCGCGTCTATTTCGTAGCATCAAGACACTGACGCCCACTCTGGAATGGAAACCGTCGACAACGGCAGAGATATCGTATGACGTGATCGTGTATCGGGCCTACTACCAGAAAGCCGGCTTCCTCGCGGGCGGCGGGAAACCCGGCGGTGGCTATGAGGCAGGGCGCGTGGTCGAATACATCGAGGGCCTGACCGAGCCGCGCTATCATCTGCAGAAACCGCTGGAACCGGGTGGCCGCTACCTCTGGTCAATCAGGTTAAGACATCCGCAAGCCGTATCGTCCTGGTCAACTCGCCGAGTGGACACGATGGAGGGGCTCCGGACCGTTATCAAATACAATGAGCTGTATGGGATGCGCACCCCGGACAGTCGTCGCAGTCGCTAGGAGCATCCTCCGCACAAGACTCACCCCACCGCCAGCAATCAAAAATTGAGGCCCTGGCGGCCCCCTCCACGCAATCCGAGAGTTACCGAAACCTATCTTTGCCTGCATGGTTCTTCGTGTCATTATTATCTGCAGTGAAACGGCAGTTCGCTCTGTCGGGGGCAGGGGGCGCGACATTCGATCGCCATGTCGCCGGCTCGGAAGGAATTAATTGTGAGATTCTCGGCTTTGTTAGTGCTTGTTCTGGTGATGGGTTGGGCAATGCCTGCCTGGGCGGACTCAACTGAAGCCCGGTGCGACATTTATCCGGCTGGTTCTGACCATACCGATAAGATGATTGCCTGCACTTTTAGCCAACGCCAGGGTTACGTGACTATCATCCGGAAAGACGGTGTAACGCACGAGCTTGCGCCGGTCGAAGACACGTCGGGAAACTTTATCGACCAGAATGGACGTGCCGTCTATCGACAGAGCGGCCTCGGAGATCAAGGTCTGATCTTTCGCTTTCCGGACGAGAGTGTGTACGTATACTGGAGCACGGCCGCGCTCGATCCAGACGAAATGAGCAATCCGACACGGCCGTTCTCGACGAAGGACTACGACGCAACCACGTTTCTGCGATGCCGTGCCGCAGACGGGGTCGAGTTTGGCAGCTGTCCTGCGGGAATCCTGCGGATGGATGACAGGCAGGCCTCAATCGTCGTGCTGAGTCCCGGGGGCGAGCAGTTCACGATCAACTTCATGAACGACTACGTCAACGCCACAAACCGCCAGGTGGAGTCCAGGCTGGAGGGCGATACCTGGATTGTTACGATCAACGGTGACGAAATCTACGAGGTGCCTTTGGCTGCCATCGAGGGTGGTTGATTCGATACCTCGAAGTCCCGACCGAAAAACCGGTAGTACACGAAGCAGTTCCCAAGAGCAGCAGAGGATCCAGGATGAGAACCCCGTTCAACTCAGGCAGAGGCGCAGCCGCAAGTGGGGACGCGAAGCGTCAATGCCACCCTCTGAAGCAGTCAATTAGAGCGGTTCCATGCATCTGATTCCGTTTTCGCGACCTGTAGTTCTCAGCGACCTTCGCGCACCTTCAGGATCTGGTTGATCGACGGTTCGACGACGGTTTGGGAATGTCCTGACGGCCAGTTAATCACGATCTTCGAAACAGCGGTCGCGGTTCCCAGGCCAAAGTGCTGTGTGAGTTCGCCCTGGCTCCGCCAGCCGGAGTGGGCGCTGACTTCGCGAATCTGTTGCCGGGTAGTGCCCCCTGTCGCGGTCTCGACCAGGATCAAAGCGCCGATCGCAGAACGGTTTGAAGCATCGCCTTCCAGCGCAACCTTGACCCAATTCCCGTCCGCAAAGCGATTTTCCATGAGCACGTTCTCTTCAAAGCCTTCGCCCGGGTGGTTCGGCCAGTTACCGATGAGAATGTCGAGATCGCCATCACTGTCATAGTCACCAACGGCCACACTCGAGGCATATTGTATTGAGCGCTGGAATGCATCTGAATGCACTTGCTCAAAATGCCCGGCACCATCGTTCAGGTAAATCTCGCTGGCGCCTCCCCAGTTCGCGACGACCAGGTCGAGGTCGGCGTCGTTATCGAGGTCCCCGAAGGTAACGGCATAACTGGATCCGGCATCCTTTGTCGCTCGACCGCCGTCCATAACTCGGAAAGTGCCATCCCCGAGATTCTCATAGAGATTGTTGGCCATACCATAGAGATTGCCCGCGTACAGGTCCTGGTCACCATCGTTGTCGACATCGCCCCAAGCGACAGACATCGGGAACGTCGCATCCAAGGGCAGGGCGCTCTCGTCCATCCGCGCGAATTTCAGATTCCCATCGTTTCGAAAGAGCGATAGTTTGAAGCCCTGCATGTCGGCTGTCGGACGATTTGCGACAACCAGGTCCTGGTCACCATCGCCGTCGTAATCGGACCAGGAAGCGCCACCGCTGGCGTGGTTACTGTCGACCGCTTCGGTATTGAGAACCCGTTCAATGGCGTTGCCCTCTATGTTTCGATACAGGAAGTTCACGCCGCTATGGGACAATCCACCGTTGGACACGTAAAAGTCGACAAACCCGTCGTTGTCTGCATCGGCAGCCGCGATCGAGTAAGACCAGCCCTTGTCCTCGGCCAGCTTGGCGGCGGCACGCCTGATGAAACGCACAGTGCCATCCTCAGCGACTTCCTGCAGCAGTAGCACATTCTCCTGGTCCCTTTGATTCGCGATAAACGTATCCAGGTCACCGTCATTATCGAAGTCGGCCCAGGCACTTCCCGAGGAGAATGCCTCAACGTCAGTCAGGCCCTCAATCGTGCGTGCCTCGAAATGGCCCTGAGAGTTTTCATAGAGTCGGTTGGCTTGCGGATCAGGGTCTGACGACGACACGTCATACCCGTTCGTAACATAGATGTCGGCATCGCCATCGTTGTCGTAGTCGGTAAAAGAAACGCCGCCTGTACTGGCGCGATCCGAGGTCAAAGGTGGCATATCCACAGCGACGAACGATCGTGGCTTGGTGTCGACCGGTTCCGCGCTCTCGCACGCGCCGAGAGTCCCCGCCAGGAGAAGTAGCGGGATCATGCTGACAAATGCGTGGGCTAACAACGAGGCTGGGCCAGGCAGATCGCGATTGGGTTCCATCATCTAATCCTCCGATTCAGTTGCTGTATTGCTGCAGAATCCTGACGGAGCAACCTCCGCGAACGACTCGCTCCACCAACACTATTTTTTTATTAGGTATTTGATAGTAAAGAAAATAATGCGAATTTTGAGTAGCTAGTTCGACAAAACGTCCTACATTAAGTTCGGGTTACAGCTCGAAAACCTCATGATTTACTTCTAGGCACGAGTGGGAGAGATCAGCCTTCCGGACTGCATTCCGGATAAGCGTGACCTCACTCGGACAGAAGTTGCGCTGCTCTATTTTCATGTTGGTCCGGCAGAAGAAATTAGTGTTTCGGTCAAAGAGTTACAAGAATTGCCGATGTGAGGAGTTTCGACATGGGCGTGTTCCTCTTTTACAGTCTCGGCTACGTATACTCAGAGCCTGAATTAATTGAATGTCGGCTTATACGCACTCATTGAGATACAAGGCAATTCGATGAGCACAAAAAAACCCGCCACGTGGGCGGGTCTTTAGTATTCCCTATTTTCGCTCAGGCTTCGTGTCTGCGTCTAGCCCATCCTATTCCTGCGAGGCCAATTCCTAGCAACGCCAAGGTGCTGGGTTCTGGGACGCTTGTCGCCGAGGTTGTGACATTGAGCGATCCATGGTTGTTGTATGGGTCGAAGCCTGCGCTCACGCTGCAGGAACTCGGACAGGTTCCACCCGTAAAGACGAAGGAGGCAAAGTTCGTAATTGCTAAATCAGCAAGGTTTGGGGCAGATGGCCAGTTGGGAGCACTAAAGGCTGACTCCTCTCCTTCAAGATTCAGGCCCATATTAGTAATAACCACGCCCCCAAGCACAATGTTCAGTCCAGAAACATAAAGATTTACTCTGTCGCGCGGCGGAACAAACCCAACCTGATCAACGAATTGGGCTACTGCGGTTGCGGTTGAAAGTGCGTACGCAGTGCCATTCAACGTTGCGCTTGCACTCGTCATTGCATACCGAATTACCTGAGTACTCTCGAACGTTATCAGATCGTTGTCATATACAAACTCCACGTCAAAATTCAAAAGGCCGGGAAAACCCATGAATGTGCTCGTTAACGTACCATCGTATTGAACGCTGATTGGTTCTGCGTTAGCAGCAAACGGCAACATCACAAAGAGTGCTGCAAGTATTAGTCTTTTTTGTCGCAAGGTAGTGCTCCCGAGACCGAATTCCTCCTATATCTAGCAACTTCCGTGCCGAAGGCTAGATTAATGCGGAATTACAATCACTTACGGCAGATACCTTACAGACCTAGTTAGGCTTCTTCGCATCTATATGTAATCTTCCCCGACATGCAGGCCCGCGGATGGATTGGTCACGGAAAGGGTGCTGTTGTTTGGATAAGTCCAAATGTAAAAGGATGCCTGCGCTAGCTCTGTTCCATAGGTGCTGACGGCAGGCTGGTGTGGTCCTTCCAGGGGGTCAGGTCAATGGCGCACGCATTGTTGCTCGCGATTCGTCCAATATAGCGGTCATTAAAGATTCCATTCCGGTTGCATCGACATGTTCTTCAATTCGTCGGCAATGCGCGCTCTCTCCTGCAGGCGCTGTTGAATGATCGGTGCCACCTCGGGCTCGGCGCGAAATTCTTCCAGCCAGGGAAAAACCATCAGCTGCCACCAGTTGGCCCAATGCCACGAATCGTGGTGCTCCAGAAAAAGCTTCTTAGCCTCTTGCAGGTCACCCATCGACACTGCCATGGAGACTACGTTCGAGGCAGGCTCTCTCCAGACAATGCCGGCCGTATCCAGCGTGTCGATGTATTTTTCCATCAGTGCCCGGTAACTGTCGTGGTCCATGACGTACTGCTGTAACCAGCAACTGACTCCCTGTGTATAAAAAGTCCCCCGGTTATTGCCGGCCAGCTTCGAGTAATCCTCGAGGCCCGGTACGAGATTGCCGAGGTAGTCCAGCGCTTCTCGTGCCCTGCCATGGCGAGCCATCACGGCGACGTAGTAATTAATGGGCCAGAAATTGTCGTATTTCGGCTCCGGCTCGAGCGTCTCCGGAAGTATTTTCCTGGCCGCCTCAAGTAACTGTTCGTCGTCCCCTGCGAGCGCGACAGACAACAACTCCGTGTCCGCAATCGCGGCTCGAGTCGCATCGATGTCTCGCGCCCGCTCGAGCCAGTGATCACCTTGTGCCCTTAACCCAAAGGAATAGAACCGCTCGGCAATTAATAGCGGGTAGTTTGGATCCGAAGGATCGATGATCGAGGCTTGCCGAAGCCAGTCCATGCTCTCGACGTGTTCGTTGAGGTCAAGTGCTGTGTTGCTCAGCGACGAGTACAAGAGCGGATTCTCCGGGGCAATCTGTATAGCCGTCAGCAGCGACTGTTTCGCGTCCTCGAATCGCTCGGTATCGCGAAACAGGCTCGCCTGTGCCCAAAGTAATTCGAAATTGAGCGGGTCGACCCGCAAGGCCGCGCGCAGGATTTCAAGTGCCTCATCGTCCCTGTGGCGGGGCGGCCCCGAGAGATTTTGGACGACATTGCGTACCAGGAAGGAACCCACGTTGCCTGTCCGGACAAGCGCCAGCATGTCGTCGATCATAGGTTCAATCGACTCGTCGATTCCCCAGTTGTCGTTGCGCTCGTCGTAAGCGATGTAGAGCTGAACCCAGGTATCCATTGCCTGCGCAGGAAGGTTGTCCGGGGCTCGCGCCAGTACCTCCCTGCTTAGTGACCTGACTTGCAGATATTCCTCGCCGTCGCCGATCCCCTTCCAACGCTTCCAGAAGTAATTGCGAGCCAGGCCAAGCTTTGCATCCGCAAAGTCGGGATCCTTGTCGATGGCGTACTTGAACAGGGTTTCCGCGCGGATCAGCGCATCGTTGGTATTGATGTGCTGCTGCTCCAGCGCCTTGAGATACAGGTCATAAGCACTGAAATTCTTTGTGTCGACATTCCGGATTCCCGAGTAACTCGCTGTGAGCAGGGAACTGCCCAGTGCTGCTGCCACATCGGTCGAAATTTCATCCTGGATAGCGAATATATCGTCTAGCGTCCGGTCGTAGTTCTGCGACCAGAGATGGAAACCGTCGTCTGCCCGGATCAGCTGCGCAGTGACCCGCACCCGGTTACCTGCTTTCTGCACGCTGCCCTCGAGCACGTGCGCAACGCCCAGCGCCTCGGCAATGGTCCGGATGTCGGCATTCTTATTCTTGAAGGAAAAGACCGATGTACGCGCCGGTACCTTGAGGTCGGGGAGCTGCGCCAGCATGTGCAGCAGCGTCTCGGTCAATCCGTCCGAAAAATATTCGTTATCCGCGTCGCCGCTCATGTTGACGAACGGCAAAATCGCTACGGACTCATCGGGGATCGCACTGGATTTCAGTCGTTCTTCCTCCAGTGCCTGCTCGGCGCCCGTGCGCGTGGCTTCTTCGACGAGGGCGGCTTCCCTTTGTGGGGCGAGCACGAATTTGTCGATCGCAAACAGGGACAACGCGAGAGCCAGGACCACCAGGATGGTGCGATCGAGAGACTTTGCGGTTCGTTTGGTGAACGACGATTCCGGCCGTACTTCGCTGTCTCGCCTGAGCCCGCCGGGCGTCAGTTCGAACACCCAGGAGATAATGAGCGCCGGTACGAAGCCGGCGGCCAGGATAATGACGACGACACGCATCGATGCCGGTGGCAGGTCGAAGATCGGAAACAGGGTTTCGACGATCTGGATCATCAGCCAGGAACCAGCGAGATAGGCAAGGCCGGCGCGAAACACGTTACGACGTTTTAATTCGCTGACAAGCTCCATCATTGGCGCTTCCACTGCGTCCACCAACGGTAGCGCAACCATAGCATCTTGGGTGGGTTTCTGCTCTTCGGAACTTCGGGTCGGGAGATCGGCAAACAAGCCTTGCCGCATCGAGTTCATCGCGGTGTCGCCGAGCACACTGGTACAAGAGACTTACCCGCGGGTTGCGCGGGCGGTAGATCCTAAGTGTCAGCGGTAGCGCGTCCTTGCGCATCTCCGGCTAAGTTTTTGCCCTGCGTACTTACGAATTTACTTGAAGAAAGACAGGGATGTATTTAGTTAATTTAGGGTCAGCTTTTCGACAACAAATTGTTTCAAAAAAAACATTTTGTCTTCGTCCTGGATGGGAATACATTTCATGATGAGGCGAAAGCCTCAGCGCCAACAAGTTCGCTTGTTGACAACCGCCCTGCGAATGGAGGTCCGAGCCTTCGACAGTGTTGGGGGCGGTGGACGCAGGAGGCAGAACCTGTAGCGAAAGCGAGAAGTGAAAGCAGATCGGTGGAGTAGCAGGAACATTCTTGAGGAACTCGGTAAGAATCAGGGGTGCTATGCCAGGTAGCCCGATACAAGAACAGATTCGAGCTTGGAAGCAGGTATGTGGTCGAAAGGTTACGTAACTGGTGAAAAGTCAGAAAAACGCGACAAGCAGACCTACCTTTGCGTCCTCAAAATTAAGCAAGCCACCTTTCGGTGGCTTTTTTTTACTTCGTCTAAGACTATCCAATGTGCCAAATCGTCCTGCCGTCGCTAATCTGGTACGCTTCTGAACGGGTGATTCAGCAGGACGGACGTCGTGGCCGGGCCTTCAAATAAGAGCAACAATTCACTTACAGACTTTGCGAGAAACCATCGGCGATCGATCGGGATAGCCGGTGCCGTCCTGGTCCTGTATACGGTGGTCGGTTTTTTCCTCACACCGTGGCTCGTCAAGAAGAATGCCATTGAAGTTGTCGGCGATATATTTGGTGCCGAACTCAAGATCGAGAAAGTGGCGGTTAACCCGTATGTATTGAGCCTGCGGGTCGATGGCATCGAACTGGAAGATCCATCGGGCGCGCCGTTCCTGCGCGTTCAGCAGGTGTTCGTTAATTTTCAATTGAGTTCGTTATTCCGCTGGGCATGGACATTCGACGAAGTTCGCGTCGATGCACCGGAAGTCTTCCTTGCCCGCGCGGGCGATCGCCAGCTGAATGCGGCTTTCCTGGTACCACAGCGCGTTGAGCCATCCGCCAGCGAGGAACAGGATGCGAGCGCATCGGAGCCGCCGAGATTGTTGATCTTTGATCTCGCAATTAACGAAAGTGTCATCAACTGGAGCGACGAAGTACCCGTCGATCCGGTCGTGACGCGCTTCGGCCCGGTCGATATTGCGATCGCGGAACTGAATACGCTGCCCGACCGCGCCGGGCAACAGGATGTTGTCATTACGACGGAGACGAACGGCACGCTGGCCTGGAGCGGTAGCCTGCATCTTAATCCGCTGATGTCGGAAGGGCATGCGTCGGTAAAGGGGTCACACTTTCCGTTGGCCTCCGCTTATCTCAAGCACGAAGCGGGATTCGACGTTATCGATGGCACAGTCGATGTCGAACTGGACTACGGACTCTCGCTGCGAGACGACGGGGAGTTCGATGCGAGCATTGCTAACCTCAGTTTGTCTTTTCATGACGTGCTAATCAATACGTTCAATCAGGCCTTCAAGATCAGCGAGCCCGATCGTGAGGTCTTGCGGCTACCGTTGATGAAGCTGAGCGGCGGTTCATTTGACTTGCAGGAACGCAGAGTGTCTGCGCAAGCGTTTTCTATCGATGATGCCAGAGTCAGCCTGTATCGTGATGACGCAGGCCGGCTGAACATCGTGCCGCCGACTGACGGCGCTCCGGCGGTCGAGGATTCCGGCGACCCTCCCGAGGCTGAGCCGTCGTCGGTGACAGAGGACACATGGTCTTTCACTCTGCCCGAGTTCGCCATCAACCGCATGGCGTTCAAGCTCGAGGATGACAGCGTCGATCCCGCGGCCAACATCGGCTTTCGCTCGCTGAATTTGTCGATAAGAGACATCAGTAACGAGCCAGCCGCCGTGTTTCCGACATCGCTGACACTGCTCGCCGACGGTGCGGGTAGCGTGTCGATGGATGGCAAAATAGGGGTGTTGCCGTCGCCCGATATCAGTTTTGACTTGCGCGTCGAAAACCTCGCATTGTCCGACGCACACCCCTATCTGAAGCCGCTGGCGGACGTCAATCTCGATTCCGGTGCGCTGAATTTTTCAGGCAATATGACCAGTACTGACACTGAGCCCCTATTGCTGATTGGTGATCTACAGATAGTGGATTTCTTGATTACCGAAACAGATGAGGGATCCCGCCTGGGCAGTTGGACAGCGCTAGAAGCGAACAGTCTGACATTGAGCGCCGCAAATCGAAGCCTGGAAATATCAGAAATTCGACTGGACAAACCTTATGCCGATGTTCTGATTGCCGAGGACGGCAGCGTCAATCTCGGTCGCGTTCAAAAAGGCGTCCAGCGGACCGACGACGATGGCGCGACTGACGATATTGTTGCGCCGGAAGCAGAGGTTCCGACGGATGATAGCGAGAACGCGCTGGAGGTCACGGTCGGTCGCGTGTTGGTGACGAACGCTGCCGCCGATTTTGCTGATCTTTCATTGCCTCTGCCGTTCCAGGCAAAAATCGCAGGGCTCAACGGTGAGTTGTCGACGATTGCCACCGCAAGTGCCGAGCCATCAACAGTATCGCTGGAAGGTAAGGTGGATGAATTCGGGTTGGTGCGAATCAGCGGTTACGCAACGCCCGTCGATCTATCAACGAATACCGATCTCAAGGTCGTATTCGAGAACGTCGAGATGCCGAAATTTTCTGCCTACACGATTCCATTCGCTGGCCGCGAGATCGCCAACGGGCGTTTGGATCTTGATCTCGGCTATAAGGTCGTCGCGGGTGAGCTAATGGGAGAAAACAAGGCTGTCCTGCGCGATTTCGAGCTCGGCGAGAAGATCGAACATCCGGGCGCAATGAGTTTGCCACTCGGTCTTGCGGTCGCACTGCTCAAGGACGCGGATGGCAAAATCGATATCAACTTGCCGGTTCGGGGCAACGTCGATGATCCTGAGTTCAAGTACGGTGGCGTTGTCTTGAAGGCGCTTGGCAACCTGATTACGGGAATCGTAGCGTCGCCTTTCAAATTGCTGGCCAATCTCGTCGGGGCCGAGTCATCCGAACTTGAGTACCTGCGGTTTACCGATGGTCGATCCGACCTTGCACCGCCGGAACTTGAGAAGACCGCCAAAGTTGCAGAAGCTCTGGCGATCCGGCCCGAGCTGTTGCTGCAATTTGGCGGTGTCGTGGACCCGGAGGCCGATGGCGCAGCGCTTAGAACAGCATCCTTCGATGCCGAGGTTGAGCGGCGTATCGTGTCCCTGACGGCCGAGGAGTCGGGTGATGGAACGTATGCCGAACATCGTCTCGAGGTTATCGAAAAGTTATACCTGGAGTCGGGAATTGCGGCAGATGCGCGTGCCGGCCTGGCCGAATTGCGTGCCTCACATACGACGAGCTCTGCGGATACAGGCGATGAAAAGTTTGACGCCCTGGCTTACACAGAGAGTTTGCGCCGCATCCTCGTTGACCGTCAGCCGCTGAACGAACAGGAACTGTCAGATTTGGCCGCCGCCCGTGCAAATAATACAAAAGTGGCGATCATTGGCGCGAACCCGGAACTGGAGGCACGGATCGAGATTGTCGAATCGTCGACTGTTTCGCGCGATGATGACGAGGACATTCGCATGCAAATGTCGCTGACGACGAACGGTGGGGGTAGCTGACGGTGGGGCCGATCGGTTCCCCGAGAAGGGCGCTCGTTCTGTCGCGCAAGTTACGCTGGCAACAGCGTGGGTCACTGGGCGCAGGTGTAGTGTCGTTGATCGCGGTCGCTTTAATCCTTGCTGGATTCCTGGTTGCCTATCAGTTCGTGGATCCGGCACCGCCGGATCGCATCGTGTTGGCCACGGGTCCGGATAGCGGCGCCTACCAGCGCTACGGTGAGAAGTTCGCGGCTTACCTGGCACGCGAAGGTATCGAGGTAACGCTGCGGGAAACCGCGGGCTCGGTCGAGAACCTCGAGTCGCTGTCCGCCGACTCCGGCGTCGATATTGCTTTTGTGCAGGGAGGCCTGGCGGGCAGGGCTGATCCAGAGACTGTTATGGCAGTCGGATCACTTTACCTGGAACCACTATGGCTGTTCGTACGCAGCGATTTCGAGTTTCGTGGCATGAGGGATCTTGCCGGTGCGAGAGTGTCTATCGGCGTCGAAGGAAGTGGCACGCGTATTGTTGCCAACACCCTGCTTGCCGCGCACGGTGTCGCAGACGATGCGGCCGATTTTACCGCTGTGGAGCCGGAGGAACTGGCGCAAGCTTTTGTCGGTGACGAGCTTGACGCCGCTTTTGTAATTGCCGACCCCGGCGCTGACATCATAGTCGAGCTGCTGCGAACGTCGGCGGTAGATTTGCACAGTCTTGAGCGCGCCGATGCTTATGTACGACGCTATTCTTATCTCACTTCAATATCTCTGCCGGAAGGCGTACTCGACCTGCGTGCGAATCTACCGGGCAAAGATGTAGAAACGGTCGCCCTGACGGCGATGCTGGTTGCGCGGCAAGACTTCCATCCCGCCCTGGTTAATTTGCTGCTGCTAGCGGCGACCGATATTCACGGCGGGCACAGCATCCTCGCTGATAGTGAAAAATTTCCTACCGGGCAATACGTCGACCTGCCGTTGAGCGAGGACGCGGAGCGTTATTTCAAGAACGGCCCGCCATTCCTGATGCGCTATTTGCCATTTTGGGCCGCAACCCTCGTTGATCGCATGTGGATCATGCTGTTCCCGATAATCGGCCTGGCCATTCCGTTAATCAAGCTGGTACCGCCGGTTTTTCAGTGGCGAATCCGGCGCAAAATATTGCGGGTTTATGCGGAACTTGGGCAGCTGGATCCGAGGGGTAGAGCCGTGGTGAGCGATGTGGACAGGGCTCGTCGAATCGCAGCCCTTGGTGACCTGGATAATCAGTCAGTGACGATCTCGGTGCCACACTCTTACAAAGACGATCTCTATAAGCTTCGACGCGACATCGATCTCGTGCGTCGTCAGCTGCTTGATGTGGGTCCGGAGGAGGCCGACTCGGCGTAAGTCGGGTCAGGAAAATACGCAGAGCTGATGACAACGCTAGCGACCGGGAGTCCCTTGTGGATGATCTGCTAACGAGCATCAACAGCCTGAATCTCGCATGGCGCATTGCTGCATTTGCTGGTCTTGCAGTCGCCACCCATCTCATTGTGATTCTGCTCCGGCAAATAGCCGGTCGCGCATCGATGAATGAACGAGTAAAGCGACACCAAAAACTCCGGTCGGTTGCCACGTTGACGACAAGTGCGTTGGTGTTCACTTTATACTTTTTTGCGATCGGCCTGATATTGCGCGAGTTCGGGGTATCACTAACCGCCTAATCAAATTTCGAATATGGCCAGACCGCGAAAAACCGATCGAGACCAGTTATTTTCAGGAGTTGATTGCCGAGATCACGAAAATAGACGCCGTCTGCACTATTATCCCACTCGTAGGCGGCCAGGACTTATCACTCAGGGAGATCACGATGAATACTATTAACTTCGCTGAGTACGCCAATGATCTGATTGCGGTGCTACTCGTTGTGGCGATGATATTTGGTTACCAGGTGCAGCTGCGAAGGCTGGCGCGGCGCAATTCTGCCGCTGTTTTTGCAAGCGCTGCGACGCTGGCGCGCAGCGCCTGGGTCGAAACAGTAATGGCCGACCATAACGACGCGCTGCTTGCCGTGCAAACTCTCAGAAACTCCAGCATGGCATCGTCTTTTCTGGCGTCGACCGCAATTCTGTTGATGGTGGGTGTGCTTACTTTGACTGGTCAGGCCAAGTCTTTGCAAGAAGCGTGGCATTTCCTTAACGTATTTGGAACGCTCGGTCCGGCGCTTTGGTTGACCAAACTGCTCTGCATTCTGCTGTTGCTTTTCTATGCGTTCTTCAATTTTGTAAATGCGATCCGAGTGACCAATCACGTTGGCTACATGATATCTATCAAGGAGGCGCCAGGTCGAACGCATTTTTCACATGCCATGGTCGCAAGCCAGCTAAATCGTGGTAGTCAGTTTTTCAGTGTCGGTGTGCGGTCGTACTACTATCTTGTACCGTTGATATTCTGGTTGTTCGGCCCGCTGTATATGATTGTGTCAACCGTAATTCTCGTGTTTGTTCTGCTACCGAAGATTGACAAGACTCCGCCGCAGTTCTTGCAGCGCGACTAAGACGTCGGTGTCAGATTTTGAGGCAAGCACTCAAGATATGGCAGTTGGTTTGGTAATTCTCGTTACGATTTAAGGCGTTCGTCAGACTCCCTGATTTGTGTTTCTGCTGAAACTATCTATGCTGTGCTCTCTCGCAATAAAATTAATAACAAAACAGGGGTTACACGATGCAGATATTCAAATGGGGTAAAGTACTCGCCGTAGCTGCGGCACTCACGGTTTTCGCAGTCCCGGCATCAGCGCAAGATGACGAGGGTCCGATTACACAGGGCGACGACGCAAGATACGTCAGAGTCATGCATGTCACATACAAACCCGGTAAACGCGAGCGTGCAATGCAGATCATTGCCGACCATTTCGTGCCGGCCGGTGAGGCAGCCGGTACGCCGGGTCCACTCGGAGTAATTCACTACCAGACGGGCGAGTGGGATGCGGTCTTTGTATGGAGATTGGAAGGTGGCATGGCCGATCTTGAGTGGTACCGTTCAGCAAACAATATTAAATGGCGGGAGGCGCTTGCCGAGCAGGAAGGCGGTGCGGAGGCTGCTGACGCATTGATGTCCGAATACCAGAGTCTCATAGACAGATCCGAGACGAACGTCGGGCACTATCACGACACGGAAGACGACGAGTAACATTGAGAAAATGATTGCGAGTAAGGGCAGCTTCGGCTGCCCTTTTTACTGGGAGTGCATCTTCGCCTGGTCGCCTTCCCAAAGGCATGTGTCGCAATGTGGCGAGACATCGTTTTCCTCGAGCGTGTCGAAAACCAGGTTTCTCCAGGTATCGTCAGGCACCCACACGGTGTTCAAATCTTCCTTTGCCTCACCCATTGGCACGCCCTCGTAGAGCACGCGATACAGAAAGCTGAAAGTAGAAGCCCTGAAGTTTACCTGGCAATGCACCACGGTTTTCTTCTCGGGTTCACGCTGCATCACGGCGGCAAAGGCATAAAAGTCACTCTTTGACGGCGCGTCCCAATTGACCGGGATGTGGACATAGTCCATGCCGAGATCCTTCACAATTCGGTCTTCATTCGGAACAGAACCCTGATGATCGCTGAAGGCGAGGAATACAACACGCTCGAACCCTGCGTCACGCAAGTATTGCAGCTGCTCCCCACTCGGTTGTCCGGAGCTCGAGAGCATTGACGAGTACTCCCGGTAGTTGACGATATCGTCGAGTTGCCCGGCAAGTATCGCTTGCAAAGGCATGCAACACACAAGCACGAGAACAAGTCTGGCGGATCTGGCTATCATCAGATTTCCCGGTTTAGTTTCCCAGTCGGGACTATTGCTCAGCAGTTAGCCGTTTGCAATCCTGCCGGCAACCTGGAGAGAATCCGTCGATCTCCGGTTGCCATCGCCATCGACGAGATTGATTCTCACTTCGTCCACAGCGGACTTAAGTCGGCGCGGCTAGATCCGGCAATCACCAGGTTTCCGCTCGCAATATCCCTATTGACATGTGCTAATTGTGACCCCCGTCGCGGACTCACCTCAGGTCTAACCTTATTCTTTTTGATTACAAGAACTTACCGTGGGTAATGGCGCAAAAAATCAGTGGCATGTCAGCCAATACACAAATAATGCGAAAACCGCTCGTGCTGCTTGCGGCCGACGACGCCAATCAGCGCAAGTTGATCTGGACCGTTCTCAGCGAATTCGGTTTTCGCATCGTGTCCGCCGATGATGGTAAGTCGGCGTTCGACTTGTTCGTGAAGACGCAGCCCGATGCCGTACTAGTGGATATTCAATCGGCGGATCCAAGCGGATTCGACGTATGTGAGTCGATAAGAAAACTGGAGTCCGGTCGGGAGACACCGATCTTTATGATCACCGAGAGGGATGACGAAGATTCTGTAGAGCGTGCCTATCGTATTGGTGCCACTGACATCATATTCCGACCGATCTCGCTGCCAGTCCTGCCGCATCGCATTAGGTACGCACTAAAAACTGCCCGCTCACTTAGCGACCTCACCGGACTGATTCGTGCCATTCCTGACCTCATCTTCGTCGTCAATGAAGACGGGGAAGTTCAGAACGGATTGAGCGGTCCGGACGCGACACATACGCTGCAACTGAAAGCATTGTCGACCGCATCGCAAATTCATTTCTATCCGTGCGAAAACGACGACGGCGCACTTGCGTGCATAAGGAAAGCGCTTGAGACGGGTAAGCCGCAAGTGTACGAGCATGTTATTGAGGCGCTCGATATCCACCTGGAAACCCGGTTTGTTACTCGAGACAAGAACACTGTTCTTGCGATCGTTCGGGACATAACCGAACGTAAGAGTGCAGAGGAAAAGATTTACAATCTTGCGTATTACGATGAGTTAACCGAACTGCCTAACCGGGAGTTTTTCAGCCAGAGCCTGGAGCGAACCATAGGAATCGCAAAACGAGACGGTGAGAAATTCGCGGTTCTGTTTGTCGACCTCGACCGATTCAAGCGTATCAACGACACACTTGGGCATACCATTGGTGACGAGTTGCTCAAAGATGTTGCTCACAGGCTGGCCAAGTGCACTCGGTCCACTGACTCAGTCGCGCACCTTGATCCCGCGGCAAGTGGCAATATAAAACTCGCACGTCTCGGTGGCGACGAGTTTGTAATCAAACTGTACGGCGTCGATTCGGAAGAATCGGTTGCCACGGTTGCTAATCGCATAATCGATTCCCTGACACCGCCGTTCACCTGTGCCGGACACCAGTTCGTCGTAACGCCGAGTATAGGTATAGCCATCTATCCGCAGGATGGCAAAACTGGCGAAGAGCTGCTGATGAACGCTGATTCGGCAATGTATCGCGCGAAAAATGTCGGCCGAAATAACTTCAAATTCTATTCCGAGACAATGCGCACGAAATCATTGCACAGACTGGATCTTGAAAATCTGATTCGGACGGCAATCGACGAAGAACAGTTCGAAGTTCACTTCCAGCCGAAAGTTGACGCGGAAACATTTCGGCTGGTGGGTGCAGAAGCGCTGTTGCGCTGGCATCACCCTACAAGAGGTGCGGTTGCCCCCGGTGATTTTGTGCCTATAGCGGAGGAGACGGGACTGATCGTACCGATTGGTCGATATGTTCTTCGTGAAGCCTGCAGGCAAGTGAAAGTATGGTCTACGTCGCCAGTGGGAGCCGTACCGGTATCAGTCAACATTTCGAGCCACCAGTTTCGTGATGGCGGACTTGTAAAAGACGTCCATGAGGCGGTAGTGGATGCCGCCATTGACACGAGATTTCTGGAACTGGAAATTACCGAGAGTGTCCTCCTGCAGGACGTCGAAAAAACGTTGGTTGAACTCAAGATCCTGAAGGAAGCGGGCGTCGCTTTATCAATCGACGATTTTGGTACTGGCTACTCGTCACTGAGTTACCTGAAACGCTTTCCAATCGATACGATCAAGATCGACCGCTCGTTCGTAAAGGATCTCCATCAGGATGCTGACGACGCTGCGATCTGCGCAGCTATCCTCGCTATGTCCCATCAACTGGGCTTGAACGTTGTTGCGGAAGGCGTGGAAACCAGGGAGCAGCTTGAGTTTCTGCGCAGCCACAACTGCCAACATATTCAAGGCTATATCTGTAGCCCGGCGCTGTCAGCCGCCGATTTCATGGCATTGCTTGTAAAGATCGCCGGCTCTGCAGCCTGAATACTCCATCCCGTGTTGGATGTGTCTCTTGCTATGTCAGGATCTGACTACAGTCGTTCTGCGTGCGCCGCACTAGTTTCCGGACGGCGCTAATTTGCTGACACTGCTTGTCAGCCAGCTGTATTGCAGATTGCGGATCGTGTCGATGTCACCCCGCCAGTTGTCCGCGACCTGTTGCCAGGATTGAGCTGCTGCGCTATCAGCTACAGCCTCCTGCGCTCGTGCCAGCCCCAGCATGGATTGCGACTTGCTGGTGTTTCGCTCCAGGGAAGCCTGGAACTGTGCAATCGCTTCATCGTGTCGGCCAAGCGTCAGCAACATTTCACCTAACAATTCGCTCGAAGGCTTGGGTACATGAGGTGGGCCGTAATACAACGGCCTGGCATTCTCGTCTTCTACAGCACTGGCCATGATACGAATGGCCTGATCGGCATCGCCGCTGCGAAACAACAGCAGTGCTTCTAATTGACGCGCAACGATCGTTGCGAGGAGGAAGTCGTCTGCTGATGAGGCGCTGTCGTCTCCGTGCAGACCTTCCTCCACACTTAGCACCCTGGCGCCTTCAATTCGTGCCTTTAGCTGGTCAAGCTCAGTGCGTGCTGTATCGGCATTGCCTTTTGCGATCGCGACGAAGGCACTGCTAAACCTATCTATGGCGTATTCATACAGCGATAGCCCGGTAGTATCGGTTGGCATCAGGATGCGCGCCGCAAGTGGATCCTCGACGGCATAACTGGCGCGCAACATTGCGTTGTGCCGACGGTTCCCGGCATCCGGCAGGACGGCGACATCCGCTTTCATCATCTGCAGCGCGTCCCGTGCTTCGTCGAAGCGGCCCTGTTGCAGCAGCGCATATTCGAGCCAGTGCAGCGCGTGCTTGCTGCGCATTGCCAGGTCGCGGCCCGATCGCTGCATGCTTTCCTCGGAAACTCGCACGGCTGTAATGTTTGCGTCGACGACCTCATCCCACATGCCGAGAGACGTGTAAATATGCGACACCATATGCTGAGCGTGTGACGCGGCCGGTGCGATCTTCGAGTACTCACGCGCGGCCCTAAGGCCCAGCGGCGCGTGAATCTGGTCGTCGTAACTGTGGATAAGGTAGTGAGCGGCCCCGGGATGTTTGGGCTGTTTGGCAAATACTTCCTCGGCGATGGACGCCGCCTTCATGTAAGTGCGAAAGTCCCGCTCGTAGACAGAACCCAGTATAGAAAGTGAGTAAAACGCGGCCGCTTCGAGGTCGTCTGGGTAGTCCTCATATATCTTGCGCATCGCATCCCTGTATGCGCGATCCCGGGATGGCTTGTCGCCCTCGCCGTAGAGTGTGAAAACCGCATCGAGGTAACGCTCCTCACGCGCCGTGGCCTTTCTTTCACCGCGTCGCGGCAGCTTGGCCAGTACCTCCAGCGCTGTTTCGCGATCCTGTTGTGCCCAGAGTGGATGATTCAGCGTCATCGCCTCGCCCCAGATCGCCATGGCAAATCCGGGATCGATCGACTGTGCTTCGATAAACGCAGCGCGCGCATCATTGAACTCGAAACTGTGCAGCAGTTTTACGCCGCGATCGAAGGCGTCCTGTGCGTCGTCAGAACCCGAATTGGGGAAATCAAGTACGCCAAGGATAAGTGGTGGCGCAAGATTGTCATGCTCCTCACCGTCATGGGCTGATGCAGTGCCGGTCGTGACTGAAATAGATACAGCTATAAGTGCTGCCAGGTACAGCATGGGTACTTTTTTCATATCACGGGGTACTCACAGGAATATGTATTTGAGCCCAAAGATGACCGCGATGACATACGCGGCGATGGAGCAATCACGGGCCCGTCCACTAATAATCTTGATAAGAATATAACTGATGAATCCGAGGCCGATGCCTTCGGCAATGGAGAAAGACAACGGCATCGCGATTGCTGCGATTACCGCGGGTGCGCTTTCCGTGATGTCATCCCAATCGAGATCAGCAAGACTGCGAGCCATCAGGCAGGCCACAAATAACAGTGCAGAAGCCGTGGCATAGGCCGGTACACTCTGCGCCAGTGGCGCAAAGAACAGGCAGCCAAGGAACAACAGCCCGCAAACAACCGCCGTCAGGCCGGTTCGTCCTCCAGCCTCCACACCGGCGGCGCTCTCGATATAACTTGTCGTCGACGATGTGCCGGCCAGGGCGCCGACAACCGTGGCGCTCGAATCCGCCAACAGTGCTTTTTTCAAGCGCGGTAGTTTGCCGCTTTCATCGAGAAGGTTGGCTCGCGTCGATACAGCGATAAGTGTGCCTGCGGTGTCGAAGACATCGACGATCAGCATCGAAAGCACGACGGTCACCATCGATAATTTAAATGCGGCGGCGATATCGAGTTGCAGAAATACGGGTGCCGGTGACGGTGGCATTGCAACGATGCCGTTGAACTCGACATTACCAAATAGCCAGCCAATGCATGCGGCCAGCAAGGTTCCGATGATGACAGCGCCGGTAATTTTTCGGGCGGAGAGGGCGGCTATTGTAACGAACCCAATCATGCAGACGATTGGCTCGAAGCTAACGATGTCACCGAGGGCGACCAGCGTTGCCTCGTGGTCGACGACAATGCCGGCATTCTTGAGTGCTATGAAGCCGAGAAACAGTCCGATGCCCGCAGCCATTCCCAGCTTCAGGTTTCTCGGGATCGCGTTGACCAACCATTCGCGCACCGGCGACAGGCTCAGAGCCACAAAAATGACGCCGGAAATGAACACGGCTCCCAGGGCGGTCTGCCAGTTATTTCCCATGCCGAGCACGACGCCAAATGTGAAGAACGCGTTCTGCGCCATGCCCGGTGCCTGCGCGATTGGGTAGTTGCCGTGCAGACCCATCACGATTGATCCGAATGCTGCGGCAATACAGGTCGCGACAAATACGGCGCCGAAATCCATGCCTGCGCTTGCAAGGATCGATGGGTTAACCACCGTGATGTAAGCCATCGTCAGGAAGGTAGTAAGCCCCGCCATCGACTCGATGCCGGGGCTTGTATTGTGCTTCTTCAGCTCAAAAAAGGAATCCAGGCTCACGACTTACTCATCACTCTTGGCTTGCGGCAAGCGCTTTTGATTACGCGGCCAGTCGGCCAGAAGTGCCTGGACCACAGTGTTGCCGACAACGAACGCGGCCTCCAGTGACGGGAGACCGTTGTCTGGGAAGGGCGCGGTGCGGCTCCATTGTGCTGTCTTGCCTGGCGGCGGCATCGTGTAATTGCTTACGGTACGCAGCACCAGCACCCGGTCTGTATCGACACGGCCGGTTCGCCCCAGGCGCCGCAGGGAAGTCAGCGTTCCGCTGTCTTCCATATTCGACGTCACGAAACTTGCGTCGGCTCCTGCGTACAGCTTGACCCAGTCGTTTGCCCAGCGATTGAATAACTCGCCATGCCAGTATGTGCTGGCACTCAGCGTATCGCCTATCGTCACAAAAGGTGGTCTCTGCGCCTGCGCGTAGCCGGCGTACATGTCGCGGTAAGCGGCAATACCCTCCGAATCTGCAAGTTGGATATCCTTGCTTATCGAGTAAGCCCAGTCGACCAGTTGTTCGTTCAGGCTGAAAGAAATCGTGTCCACGGTCCAGCCGGTCTTGATGTCTTCAGGATCGTCAGCCGGTTCGCTCGCGCCCAGCGGCACCATGCCGTACGGCCAGTGATCGGGAATTTCCCGGCCATCGATCTCGTACAGCAGGTCGCCATCAACGACATGGCGAGCCCACGCGGCAGAGCCCAGCGAAATATCAGCCGGGTCGCCACCTGCGATGCCTGCAATCAGCCAGTAGGTTTTCGACAGGTCAAAACGCGGATCAAGACCCAGCGCCATCACGGACGCTGTGGCGTTCGCGATGCCACCACCGAGTAAAACGGCCATAACACCGTCATCGTTCATAAAAAGGTCTTGCTGTCCAAGCGGAAAGGCCAGCGATTTATCGAGATGCAGCCTTTCTACCCACAACTGCAACTCCCCGGGGACATCTCCGGTCACTTCGCCCCGCTCGAACATTGTAGCGATTACGACTTTTACCGGCAGGCGCTCCTCGCCAGCGCGCACAGGCATCGCGGCCATAAGGCAGGCCAGGCCAAGCCACAGTGCTCGCTGCAGAGAACATCGATTGGTGCGTGCGGGTCGCGCTTCTGGCATTGCCGATCCTCTTATTATTCTTATATTCGGGGCCGATGGATATTACCGCACCGGGCATGCGAGCTCAGCAAGCTTCGCGCGCGTTTCGCCGTATGGCCTCTTACCGGCGCACAGGTACAAGGATTCGTGGCATTTTGCCAACAGAGGAAATGACTTAAATAAGCCGAAAAGTTGCAGTTGTACCTTTTTGTTGCAAAAAAACAACTAACATTGATCTAACCTAATCTGTTAAAAAAGAGGTGATCGCTACGCAAATCGACTCGTTGGAAGGATTCTGCCGCCGTTTCGCCGCGCAGCGTAATTTATTTAAGGGGAATTACCAGTGATTATGAAAATAACCAAGCAGGGGGTATTGCTTAGCTTGGCGCTGCCGCTAGCTATCGTATTACCGCAAAGCACGTTTGCTCAAGGCGAAGAAATGATTGAGGAAGTCGTGACGACCGGAACGCGTTCGCGCGCCAGGTCTGTTGAAGACTCAACAGCGCCAGTAGACGTATTGTCAGCCGAGTACTTTACGGATCAGGGTGACACAGATCTCGTCAACCTCGTACGAAATATCGTTCCTTCCTACAACGTCAATACCCAACCGATCAGTGATGCCGCGACAATCGTTCGCCCGGCAAACCTGCGCGGTTTGGCGCCGGACCATACGCTGGTTCTGGTGAATGGTAAGCGTCGTCACAGAGCTGCAGTTATTTACTGGCTCGGCAACGGCGTAGCGGACGGGGCGCAGGGGCCCGACATTTCCCCTATTCCTTCGATTGCATTGAAGCGGGTAGAGGTTTTGCGTGACGGTGCCGCGGCTCAGTACGGTTCAGACGCAATCGCCGGTGTGATGAACTTCATCCTCAAAGACGACGCCGAAGGCGCATCGATTGAAGCTAAGGTTGGCGAATACAGCGAAGGCGATGGGCAGGCTTACAGCATCTCCGGAAACATCGGTTTGCCATTAGGTAATGATGGTTTCGCAAATTTCAGTTTTGAGTACGGGGAAGCCGATGCTACGGATCGATCCGTACAACGTGACGATGCCGCAGGCCTAATTGCTGCAGGTAACACAGCGGTTGCCAATCCGGCACAAATCTGGGGCTCACCGGAAATCACTAACGAGCTAAAGGTATTCGCAAACTTCGGCCTTGATATGGGCAACGGAACGAGCGCTTACGCTCACGGTAATTTCGCCACGAAACATGTAGACGGCGGCTTCTACTTCCGAAATCCCAACAACCGCGGTGCTGTATTTAGCGGTGACGGCGGTGACACTTTGTTGATCGGCGACATGCTTGATGCGGAAGATGGCATCCTGGATGGCTCTGCCAATTGTCCTACCGTTACTATTACGGACGACGTGCCGGATCCGGTTGCCCTGGCACAGGTTTTTGCTGATCCCAACTGTTTCTCGTTCCAGGAGATATTCCCGGGCGGGTTTACGCCACGCTTCGGCGGTGATGTCAAAGATATTGCGCTGACCGCTGGTGTCCGCGGAGAAATGGAAAATGGCATTCGGTGGGATGTTAGCGCCGGAGCTGGCATGAACGACGTCGATTTCTTTATTAACAATACTGTGAATGCGTCGCTCGGGCCTGCAACACCTACGAGATTTAACCCGGGTGATTACACGCAGGTTGAGCAGATGTTTAACCTGGACTTCGGTTACTCGCCAACCGATAGCACCAATATTGCGTTCGGTGCTGAATGGCGAAACGAACAGTTCGAAGTCACGGTTGGCCAGGAGGAGTCATTTGCGATCGGTTCTCTGGCAGATCAGGGTTTTAGTGCTGCTTCGAATGGTTTCCCGGGTTTCAGCAACATCGCTGGTGGCGTGTTTAGTCGCAAGAACATCTCTCTGTATGTCGATGGTGAATGGGAGCCAACTGACCAATTGCTGGTCGCTGCAGCCGTTCGTTACGAGGACTTTGACGATTTTGGTACGACGACCAACTACAAGCTCGCTGCTAACTTCCGGGTGACCGACAACTTCGGCCTGCGCGGTACGATTAGTACTGGCTTCAAGGCGCCGACACCGGGGCAGTCAAACGCGTTCAACGTGTCAACAGAGTTCGATATTGATCTTGGGGATCTCGTCAACAATGGCACGGTGCCTTCGACGTCACCACCTGCACTGTTGCGCGGTGGCGCGCCGTTGGAGCCTGAAGATTCGACAAGCCTCACGGTCGGCACGTTCTTCCATGTTGGGGCTCTTGACGTAACCATCGACTATTTCCAGATCGATGTTGATGATCGTCTGAGTCTGACACAGGACTTTGCTCTAACACCTGAAGAGGTTCAGGATCTGATCGACGCGGGTATTACGAGCGCTGGCAACCTGCAGAACTTCCGTTTCTTTGCTAACCAGTTCGATACCGAGACCAAGGGCTTCGATATCGTCGCGACTTATCCCATGGACTGGTCTAACTCGAACACGGTGTTCAGCCTCGCATACAACAACACGGATACAAGTGTTACAGCTGCCACCGATGCTGTTGGCGAGACGCGAATTCGTGAGTACGAGGAAGGCCTGCCTGAGACGCGGTACAACATCTCCGCGAATCACCACTGGGACAAGTGGCGTTTCCTGGCTCGGCTCAGCTACTACGATGACTGGTACGATTCAGAAGACGGTAACACCTACAGTGGCAAGAGCCTCGTCGACCTCGAAGCGGCATACCACTGGAGCGACAGCCTGACCGTTGTTCTCGGTGCGCAGAATGCTTTTGATACAACACCTGACGAGAACCCGGGTGCTGCAGCTGGCGTAGGCAATCGCTACAGCCAGTTCAGCCCATTCGGATTTAACGGCTCGTTCTGGTACCTGCGTTTGAAGTACGACATGCTGTAGAAATATTGGTCCACACAGGACCTGATAAAAACCCCGCTCTTAGAGCGGGGTTTTTTTTTGCAATGTTTATGCGCAAAGATCTTCGTGAATCGTCGCAGCGGCACTCTTGCCAGCACCCGCGGCGAGAATGACCGTCGCAGCACCGGTAACCGCATCGCCGCCGGCAAAGACACGGCGCAGCGATGTCTGCGCGGTCTCATCTTCAACGATCAGGCAGCCTTTTTTGTTGGACTCGAGCCCCTGGGTCGTCTGCAGCAGCAGCGGATTTGGTCGGTTGCCAATCGACAGCACGACATTGTCGACCGGCATGATGAACTCCGATCCCTCAATCGGTAGTGGCCGCGCGCGTCCCGAGTCGTCGGGCTCGCCGAGTTCCATCCTGACGCATTTGAGCCCGGTCACCCAGCCGTCTTCGTTACCGAGTATTTCAACCGGATTCGTGAGCCAGTGGAACTCCACACCTTCCTGGATAGCGTGCTCATGTTCTTCGATGCGTGCGGTCATTTCCTTGTCGCTGCGGCGGTACACGATCATGCCTTTCTCAGCACCGACACGCAGAGCGACCCGAACTGTATCCATTGCCGTGTTACCAGCCCCAATGACCGCAACGCTCTTGCCAACCATCACAGGCGTGTCAGCCTCGGGGAACTGATTGGCGTTCATGAGGTTTACGCGGGTCAGGAATTCGTTGGCTGAATACACGCCATTGAGGTTCTCACCGGGAATACCCATGAACTGCGGCAGGCCGGCGCCCGTGCCAACGAACACGGCCGAGTAGCCCATTTCATCGAAGAGGTCGTCCAGCAAGATGGTTTTGCCGATGATGACATTGCACTCGATCTTCACACCGAGGCGCTTGAGTTGCTCGATCTCCCAGTCGAGGATGCCCTTGGGCAGCCTGAACTCGGGAATGCCGTAACGCAGCACGCCGCCAGGCGCGTGCAAGCCTTCGTAGATCGTTACCGGGTGCCCGAGACGGGCAAGTTCACCCGCGCAGACGAGGCCGGCCGGTCCGGACCCAATGATTGCGACCTTTTCCGGGCGTGTCGGCTGTGCGGGTTCTTCGCCGGGTGGCTGGCCCATTTCCCAGTCTGCGACGAAGCGCTCGAGGTAGCCGATCGCGACGGGAATGAAGCGTGTGCCAACGTGACATTTTTCCTCGCACTGCGATTCCTGCGGGCACACTCGTCCGCAGATTGCCGGCAATGGATTGGCTGCCCGCAGGATCTTCGCGGCGCCGGGCATGTCGCCGGCAGCAATGGCGTGCACGAAATCCGGAATCGGGATCTTGACCGGGCAGCCGTCAATGCAGACGGGGTCCTGGCAACGCAGACAACGTTCAGCTTCAAAACGTGCGCGCTGGATGTTGTAGCCCTCGTTAACCTCGATGAAGTCATGCGACCGCAACACGGCATCGCGCTCTGGCATCGGTGTCTTGTCAACGCGTTTGAGTGGCATTAGTCCTGTCCTGTCATGGCTGATCGGCAAACCGCCCGATCCTTCGCGCTCTGTTCCTGAGCGACGTACATCTTGTTGCGTCGCACGGCTTCATTGAAGTCGACCTGGTGCGCATCGAAGAACGGCCCGTCGACACAGGCAAATTTAATTTCGTTGTTGACGGTGACGCGGCAGCCTCCGCACATGCCGGTGCCGTCGATCATCAGTGGGTCGAGCGAGACCAGTGTCGCAATTGCGGCCTCCCGGGTGGTCTCGGTCACTGCCCGCATCATCGGCATCGGGCCGATCGCCACGACGCTGTCCGGCCGTCCCGGGCCAGCACCCTCGATCAGCTGTGCGAGCCGCTCCGTTACGAAACCCTTGAAGCCTTCCGACCCATCATCGGTACACAGTTCGAGGTTGTCGCAAACCCCGCTGAGTTCGTCGGTCAGGATGAGTAATTCTTTCTCCCGCGCGCCGAGAATGATGGTTGTTCGATCGCCGCGAGCAGACAACTCGCTCATCAGGCACCACAATGCTGCTGCACCGAAGCCGCCGCCGACGCCAACGACGTGGCCGCCAGCGGGAACGTCTACCGCCAGTCCGAGCGGGCCGACGAGATCGAGGATGTCGTCGCCGACTTCGAGCGTGCTGAGTTGATTGGTCGTGACACCGACTGCCTGTACGACGATCGCGAGCGTACCGGCGTCGCGATCGTAATTCGCGATCGTCAGTGGAATTCGCTCGCCGCCTTCGCGAACACGAACGATGACGAACTGCCCGGGCTGCGCTGCGGCTGCAACCAAAGGTGCCTCGACACGAAACAGCGTGGTGACCGGCGTCAGTGCTCGTTTCTCAAGAATCTTTGCCACTCTATAGCTCCGGGTTTTCGTGCTTGATCTTTAACCGCCGCCAGCGCGTGGCGACCTCGTCTTCGATGGCCTCGAGCTGGTCTGCGTGCTCGGGTGCGAGGATGTGCCTGGTCTTGCCCATCTCTCCGAGCCATTCGGCCATCTTGCGACGTCGTCCAATCGCGTCAGGATCGTAGGTAATATTCGTGTGCCCTTTTTCCACTTCGTAAAGCGGGAAGAAGCAGGTATCGATGGCCGTCTGCAACACCTCCTGTGCGGCATCGTCCGTCGTGCGCCAGTTAAGCGGACAGAAGGACAGAACCTTGCCGTACACCATGCCTTCCCGCTGTGCGTACCACTGCGCCTTGCAAATCTTGCGCATGAAGTCTTCGGGATAGCCTTCGGTCGCGGTGAACACGTAGGGGAGGTTGCACGCGGCGAAGATCTGCGGTGTGTCTTTATGATGGAAGCGCTTGCCGGACTGCGAGCCGCCGACTTCGCTGGTGGATGTACGGTGGCCGAATGGTGTCGAGTACGACAGCTGCGAGCCGGTGTTCATATAGCCCTGGTTGTCGTACTCGAGGATGATCATCTTGTGGTTGCGGTGCGCCGTGCCGAGCGCCGCACCCATGCCAATGTCCATGCCACCATCACCCGTAACCATGATGAACGTCGTGTCTTCGCCTTCGGGAACTTCCGGCAGCTCGCCGCGCCGAACGCGCTCGTGATACATCTCGACAAGTCCCGACAGTGTCGCGGCACCGTTTTGGAACAGGTTGTGAATGTAGGTGATGCGGTGAGCGGTTTTTGGATAGCCTGTCGTGGTCACCATGGCGCAGCCGGTCTGGAACAGCACGACGACGTTGCCCTCGAGCACGCTGTATGCCTGTCGCAACATCGGGAAGAAACCACAGCCAGGACATGCACCGTGTCCAGGGGCGATGCGTGACGGCACCGTGGTCATTTCCCACAATGGTTTGAGCTCGACCTCGAGGCGGCCGGTCTCGGGATGTTCCGATACCTCGGCCATGCCGCGAGAAACCTCTTCAGACTTGATTGCCGGCAGACCCTTTGGTGGATGCTCATCCGGGTCGCCGGCATAGGCGCCGTGATACTCGAAAGGTACTTCGACGCGACCGGTTTCAGCGGCCTCGAGTGCCTCGTAGAAAAACTCTTCGGCATCGCGATCGAAAAAGTCCTTGCCACCGAGGCCGTAGATTCGGCTCAGTATCAGTGTGTGATTATCCGGGTCCTGTTGCAGGGCAGCGCGAACTTCTAGTGACAGGTTGCCGCCATCAGCGCCATAGGAGTCGCCGCGGTCACCGACGACTGCGGCACTGACGTTTTTGAGTGCAGCGCGGATTTCATCGCAAGGGAATGGCCGCAGAATGTTCGGCGAAACGACGCCGACCTTGAAACCTTTCTCACGCATCTGGTCGGCAACTTCTTTCGCATTTTCTGCCGCGGAGTTCAGCAGCACGAGCGCGACGTCGGCATCGTCCATGCGATAAGTATCCACGGTGTCGTAACGCCGCCCGGAGAATATCCGCAGGTCAGCAAAAACTTCCGGAATTACGCGTCGCGCCGCATCCATAGCCTCAGACTGTTGCACCTTGTTATTAATAAGATCCGGGTCGTTCATGTACGGACCAAAGGTCACCGGGTGATCCATGTCGAGAGCGGTAAACGGGTCTTCGCGTTCACCCAGGAATGCCTTGACCTCTTCCGGGTCGTCGAAGCGGTCGATGCGGCGCTTCTGGTGGCTGGTCAGGAAGCCGTCGTAGGCAACGATGACCGGCAAGCGTACATCCGGGTGTTCGCCGATCCTGATGGCGGCGAAATTCATGTCATAGACCGCTTGCGGGTCGCGCGCCATCAATATGATCCAGCCGGTATTCAGCACGAAGTAAATATCGGAGTGGTCGCAACGAATATCGAGCGGCCCCGATACTGTGCGGGTCGCAACGTTGAGCACCATCGGTACACGTGTGCCGGCCTGCACCGGCAATTGTTCCAGCGCATATAGCAGGCCCTGCGAGGAAGTTGCATTCAGCACACGACCACCGCCAAGTGCTGCTCCGTAGCAGATGCCGGCGGCCCCATGTTCGCCGTCGGCAGGAATCATCACGATGTCGTGTTCACCGTCTGCCTGCATTTGTGACAAGGTTTCCGCAACTTCGGTTGATGGCGTTATCGGGAAATAACCCATGACATGAAAGCCGATGTCACGCGCAGCAATCGCCGCGGCTTCATTACCGCTCTTGAAGTCGTGTATCTGGCGAACCCGACCGCCGCTCGTCGGCGGTACTCTTGCCTCATCAAGCATTATTGTCTCCGGTTGCTGCGAACAGATCCGGGAACAGTGGTACGCGCAATTCATCTGCGCGGCCTGCTGTTTCCGGTTCACGTGTCATCGCAAGCGTTGAACAGGTCTCGACGCAACGCATGCAGCCTTTGCAGTACTGGTAATCGATACCGTCGAGTTTGACGCCCGGTTTGCCGTCGTCGTCAGTAGTTGACGACCAAACCAGGCACAGATCCGGACAGACCATGTCGCACATGCCACAGTCGATGCACTTGTCACGATCGAGCACCGGCATCCAGCCGGTGCGAGATGCACGCAGATCGTTGTGGGCCGTGTTGCCGGGTAATGGCAGCACGCCGCCAATCGGTGCGGTCCGATAACCCCAAAGCGGATTCGACGAAAGGGCGGGAATATCTTCCTCGCCATGCCCGACGTTTTCTATAATTTCAAATTCTTCGGCCCCGCGCATGAACGCACGTTCATTCGCCGCGACGGCTTCCGGGTGGCGCCCGGCAAATGTGTCCGCGAGAGCATCCAGCATCGCTTGCCGGTCAAAGAATGGCAATGCGGCGGTTAACGTACCCATCAGCACGGCGTTGGGTCGCGATTTTTCCTCGCTCGCGATCGTCTGTGCATCGACGCGGATTACCCTGGTCGTTGCGGGCAGGCGGGCAAGACCCTCGGGTATATCGCGCTCATACCCGGAGTAGATCAATGTGCCGCCGGCACGCATGCCGGCCAGTGTTGCCGGATGAGAGAGCAGGCCGCCATTGAAAACGACGATGACGTCGGGCGATTCGATCGGCGCACTCGTGCGAATAGCGCGGTCGGCTGGAGCCAGGCGAATGAACGAGCGTACGACCGAGCCCTTCTTCTCGGAGCCATAGGAAGAAAAGTGGGAGCCGTTCAGGCCCATGCGCAGAACCGCCGCGCTGGCGATGATCTGCCCGGCCGCATGAGCCCCTAATCCGCCGATTGACTCGAAGCGAATTTCGAAGAACGAACCGCTGTTGGGCAAAGAAATACGTCGAGCCATGATCGCTGTCCCGCATCTGATACACAGTTAACCGCAGAATCGAGCTTACGGGATGCAAGGCTTAAGTTAATACGCACCTTCCGAATATAGTCGGTCAGTTCCGGCTACGTACTACTCCTGATTGATCAGGTCTTTCTCTTGTGCATACAGTGGGTTGCATGTGACACAGGCATTCCTCGCCAAAGCTTCCGAAGCGATATCGCGCGTAATGCCGTGCCGATCGATCGGAGTGTGTTGTCATGCGCGAACGAATCTTCATATCCGTAATTCTCGTTCTTTTGATCGGCATCTTATGGAGCAACGCTTCCTCCGCCCAGGGCGTAACCGGAACGGTTAAAGGTCATATAGTCGATGCGTCCGGGGTGGGCGTTTCTGGCATGACCGTCGCCCTGTCAGATACAAGCAAAGGCTCTACCCGCTCAGTTACCACGAATGCCAGCGGCAGGTTTCAGCTGCAGTTGGCCCCGGGGACTTACGTCCTGAAGTCTTCCGGTTCGGGGTATACCGAGGTCACTGTGGAACAGGTGTCGGTCAACATAGCCGCTGTTACCGAATTGAGTATTCCGGTACAGGACTCGGCGATCGAGGAAATTGTCACTTACGGCACCCCGACGGAATTACTGGCCACCGCCACAGGCGAGACCAGCCTGAATATTTCGCTCGAGGAGCTAAGCAGGGTGCCGGTACCTCGCAATATCGAGTCTGTCGCTCTGCTGGCACCCGGTACGGTACCAGGAATAAAGGGCTGGGGTTATAAGTACGCTAAAGACAAGACGCTGGTCTCTTTTGGCGGGGCATCCGTGGCTGAGAATGTGTACTACATCGACGGCCTCAACGTCACCAACTTCCGTAATGGCATGGGCGGTAGCTCGGTACCGTTCGAGTTCTACGAGCAATTCCAGATAAAGACCGGAGGATACTCTCCGGAATTTGGGCGTTCGACCGGTGGCGTATTGAATGCCACGACGCGGCGCGGCAGCAACGAGTTCGAATACGGAATAGTCACCTATTACGAACCAGAGTTTGGGCAGGGAAGTCCTCCGGACACCCTGCGCCCTGACGGGAGCTACTATGACATTAACAGCAAGGACAGCGAGTCGAGCCTGAAAACCGATCTGTACGTCGGCGGACCCCTCATAAAGGATCACCTGTTCTTCTTTGTGCTTTACGAGCCGCAAGATTCATCCAGTGAATACGCCTGGCGCGAAAGCGTCGACAGATTTTCGAAGGAGAGGACCGAGGACGATTTCTGGGGTGGAAACCTGACCTGGAACATGACCGATAACCACTCGTTAAGTTACACAGCGTTCACCGATGAGCGCGGAATTGTCGAGGACGTATTCGACTTTGATATTGCCAACAAGACGACCGGCGACAAAATGGGCAGTTCCACGTACTTTCGCGGCGGTCAAAACCAAATCCTCAGATACGATGCCAAGCTAACGGACAAGTTCTTTGTCTCAGCCTTGGCTGGCAAGAATGAATCCAACATTACTGATCGTGCGAGCACGGATATTGATTGTCCGCTCGTTGCCGACGTCAGTGATTCCGCCATCTCGTTCAGACCGGGCTGCGAGGTCAGCTTTGGTGTTTATACGGGGAGTGATGAGCGTGAAGCGTATCGCGTCGACCTGGAATACTACATCGGCAACCATACTCTTCGTGCTGGCTTTGATCGGGAAGATAACCTGTCATTCAACGAGGAAACCTATTCGGGCTTATCTTTGACGCCGAACCTGCCAGGCGGCGCCTACTATCGCTACGAAACCTGGGATGTCGGGGATCAGTTGCAGAACGGCGCGATTGTGCCGGATATCGATGGTGATGGCTCTCGCGTCGACGTCGTTCGTTTTCGTTACTGGGATTTTGGCGGAAGTTTCGATACGGTCTCGCGTGCCTGGTATGTCGAGGACAAGTGGGAAATCAACGAGGCGTTCACGCTCAGCCTTGGCATACGCAACGAGACCTTCGAAAATTTCAACGG
Source organism: Gammaproteobacteria bacterium (assembly GCA_024640305.1). Classification (GTDB taxonomy): domain Bacteria; phylum Pseudomonadota; class Gammaproteobacteria; order Steroidobacterales; family Woeseiaceae; genus UBA1847. The sequence continues at coordinate 8,874 of JAHEFG010000045.1, read as the reverse complement.
CGTCGGTGAATTATTCTTCGACATCAAGGATCAATGGGCTCCACGGTTGGCTCTGTCGTGGACGCCGGGTGGTTTGAGTAACCAACGAGTGAACCTTAGCTGGGGCCGATATCACCTTCCGATCATGGCGCTGCCGACTATTACTTTTGGTTCTGCAGATTTCGACTATTTTCGATATTTTGTTTTCGACGGTAATCGGGATGCGATAACGGCGGCACCAGTCGCAATCGATGCCGATGGCATCCCGACGACGTTGGAGCTGGGCTCGACTTTTTTCATCACGGATGGCTCCGTTCCCGAGGCGCGTGGCAGTCTCGATACCAGTTTGAAACCGATGTACCAGGACGAATGGATTATTGCCTATGAGCGCGACTTTGGTGACGACTGGGTTGCAGGTATTCGTTACGTGAATCGCGAACTCCAGTCGCTGATCGAGGATGTCCTGACGTGGCAAGGGCTCGAAGCCATTGGCTTTCCGGGCGTTATCGACTACAGCCAGCCCTGCACCTACGTCATGACCAATCCGGGCACCGACATTAACACCTTCTGCGATTCGGACGGCGACGGTATGCTGGAGGAGACTTCCATTCCGGCCGATGCGCTCGGATACCCAAAAGCGCAACGCACTTATGAGGCCGTTGAACTTACCGTTGAAAAGTCGTTCAGCAACGACTGGGCACTGCAGGGCTCGTATACGTGGTCTAAAAACAAGGGCAATACAGAAGGATCAGTCAAGTCCGACATCGGTCAGAGCAACGCTAATCTGACTCAAGACTTCGATTTTCCGCAACTCATGGACGGTGCCTATGGCTATTTGCCCAACGACCGTCGGCACAAGCTGAGACTGTGGGCCTCGTACCAGCCGACGGATCGTCTGTCGTTGGGCGCTAACCTTTTTGCCCAGTCCGGTCGTCCGATCAACAAGTTCGGTATCAGCCACCCGGACGGTACGCCGGGCTACGGCGATACGTTCTACCTGCAGCAGCCTGATGGCTCCTTCGAATTCGTGCCCCGCGGTACGTGGGGCCGAACCGACTGGATCACCCAGCTGGATCTGGCCGCTATCTACTCTTTCAGCTGGGGTGATTCCGCCAAGGTCGAGTTGCGTGCTGAGGTCTTTAACGTGTTTGACGGTCATGGCACTCAACAGGTGTATGAGGGGTATGAATGGCGGCCGGACCAGTTCGAGTTACCGATGGAGTACCAGCAGCCACGTTACCTGCGCTTTGGCGCGGCGATTCGATTCTAGATGTCGCTCTTTTCGGAACTCCGGCGTCGCAACGTCTTCGGTATGCTGGTGCTGTATGTCGTTGGTGCCTGGGTCGTTGTTCAGGTTGTGGAGAGCATCTTTCCGGGATTTGACATCCCGGAGTCTTCGATTCGTTTTGTGTGGATCGCGGCCGTTCTCGGATTGCCAATTGCACTGGTTTTCAGTTGGCGTTTCGATGTAACGGTAAAGGGAATAAAGCGCACGCCATCGGTGCAGGAAGGAACAGTAGGTCTTGCGCTGAAAACTGTCGATCATGTCTTGCTGGTCGGGCTCGGTGCAGTGGCAATTGCCGTGCTTGTTGTCCTGAGTCAGGAGATCGTTACCACCCGGGAAGACGCGGCTGATTCAGCTTCGATAGCTGGCGCCTGGGATCCACCCGAGCAAGCGGTGGCCGTATTGCCGTTCGTCAACATGAGCGCGGACGAGGATAACGCCCACTTCTCGGATGGCCTGGCAGACACCGTGCTGCATATGCTGGCACAAGTCCCCGAACTCATGGTTCCGGCACGTACCTCGAGTTTTCACCCCAGTCTCAAAGAGCTGGACATAGGCGAGATCGGCAGACGCCTTAATGTCGGCATGGTCCTTGAAGGCAGTGTGCAGCTGTCAGGCGACAAGCTGCGCGTGATTGCGCAGTTGATTGATGTGAGCGATGGCTATCACCGCTGGTCACGGACCTTCGACCGGGACTTCGACGATATCTTCGCCATTCAGGACGAGATTGCGAACGAGGTGGTCGAGGCGATAACCAAGACTTCAATGTCCGCTGCGACGATGGCGCAGTTGAACCTCGGCGGAACCGACAATACCGAGGCCTATACCGAGTACTTGCTGGCTGTTGGCAAATTCAATCCAATGACGTCCATGTCGGCGGATAACGCAATGCCGCATGTGCAAAAAGCGTTAGACCTCGACCCTGACTATGCTCTTGCGCACGCGATGTTGGGTCGTATTTACACCTGGAAGGCCCTCGACATGGGAAAAACTCAGGCGAGTGCTGCGGCGCGGGATGCGGTCAACCGTGCACTCGAAATAGCACCGGATTTGCCAGATGCGCTGGGGCTTCTTGCCTATATTGAATTTTGGGACGACAACGAAGACAAGGGTCAACAGTTGTTGCGCAGGGTGCTCGAGATCGATCGAAATAATATTCGTGCACTGAGCTTACACGCTGGGCGACTGGCTCAAGAGTGGCGTCCGGCCGAAAGCCTTGCGGCTTCCCGACGAATCATAAGTCTGGATCCCCTCGATGAGAGAGGCTATGTCGGGGTTACCGGTGTTTTGTGGGCGCAGGGCAAGATGTCCGAGGCCCTCGAGACGGCTTTGAGGTTCAAGGACGTCAGGCCGGACTCGCTAAGGGCGTTGAACTTGGTGGCTCTGTGCCATTTTTCTATGGGCGAGTATGCAGCGGACTTTAGATTGAGTGATGAAATATTCGCATTGGATCCTGCCTTTTTTAGGGCGAGTGAACTTGGAGCGTCATCTTTGCTGATGGATATGGTGGAGGAGGCGCGTCGGCGGTTTGACCTCGCTGCTTCGATCGATCCCGATAACCCATCTGTGCGTGTTCATACAATCCTGCTGAATTACTATTTGCAGCAGAATGAAGAAGAAAATCTCCAGCTTGCGCGGGAATTCCTGCTAGAAGAAAACGGTTTGACGGGGATCAACCGCGATATTGCCCTCATAGTGCTGACAGAATCCGGCGCGCGCTTGGGGCAGCAAAATATCGTATTGGAGACGCTGCAGGATCTTTACCCTCATCTGTTCGACGACTCGCCCCATGACTTTGACAATGCTGACCTTTCGACATTTTTCAGCGCACTTGTATTGCTACGAAGTGGCGATATTGATCAAGGCACGCTCCTTATGAAAGCGTATCTGAAAGAGCGAGACCGATGGGACGACGCCTATACTGTTAGCTGGACATCGATTGCAGGACGAGTGGCGCTTGGCGACATAGATGCCGCATTGACCAGGGAGAACGGGTTTAGAAAAACGATGTATTTGGAGATCGGCGTTGACGAGCTAACCATGTTCAGGCACAGCACGCTGTTCGACCCGATCCGCGATGAGCCCGAGTTTATCGAGTTGCTAGAACTTTATGAAACCAACGCGGCAGAGCAAAGGCGATTGCTGCAGGCCGCGAATGAGGCGACATGAGTCTGCTATCCGAACTTAAGCGCCGCAACGTCCATCGCATGGCGGCGTTGTATGTGGCTGCTGCCTGGCTGGTTCTGCAGGTAGTCGATGTTCTCAAGGATAACCTGTCATTACCGGACTGGATCGGCAGCGCTGTGTTTGCCGTGCTTGCTATCGGCTTCCCGATTGCGTTGATCATCTCGTGGTTCTACGAAGTGACGCCGGAAGGTATCACTCTCGATTCCGATGAGGAACCGGCCGAAGCAACCAAAGGCTTCGCCGGGCGACGCGTGGACTTCGTCATCATCGCTGTACTTGCCGCCGCCGTACTCGTGTTTGCTTACGATAAATGGTCGACGGGGCCACCACCCGAGCGGTCGGTTGCTGTGCTGCCGTTCGTGAACATGAGCGCGGACGAGGACAGTGCCTACTTCGCCGAGGGTGTGGCCGATACGATCCTCAATATGCTGGCGCAAGTGCCGGAACTTCATGTGGCGGCGCGGACGTCCTCGTTTCAGGCAAGGTTGACTGGTTTGGGGGCCAGAGAGATTGGAAGCCTGCTGGGTGTCACCGCCGTGCTCGAGGGCAGCGTGCAGCGCCATGGCGACAAGTTGCGCATCACCGCGCAGTTAATCAATGCCGAGGACGACTCTCATCTTTGGTCGAGGAATTTTGATCGCGACTACGGCGACGTTTTCGCCATCCAGGACGAGATCGCGGAAGCTGTAACCTCAGCGCTGGAGTTGTCACTGCAGGGCGAAACGAAGCGGCGCATCGATCGCGAAGGTACCGATAACCTGCAAGCGTTTGAGGAATACTCAAAAGCCATCGAGAACTTGCGGTCAAAGACCTACGACTCCGTGCAGCTGGCCATGGAAAAGCTGCAACACGCTATCGAACTCGATCCTGACTTTGCGCGCGCGCATGCGATGCTAGGGTATACCTACCTTGATGGCCGCTATAGCGATTGGTCGGAGCTGGACCGTGAAGAAATCAAGGCCCATGCCCGTGATGCAGCCAACATCGCGCTGCGGATCGCCCCGGGTATGTCGACAGCCCTGACGCTGCTCGGGCGCTTGACGGAGGACCGCGACGCCGCAGGCGAACTGTTTCGGGAAGCCGTGGAGAACGGGCCCAACGACACGCTGGCGCTCAGGCGTTACGCCGTCCACCTCTTTTCTAATTACCAGATCGACGAGGCTATAGCGTTGGCTCAAAAGGCGATCAAACTCGATCCGCTCGACGAGTCGAATTACACGACCCAGGCTTGGATGCAATCTGTTCAAAAGCAACTGCAGGCGGCCCTCGCGACGATCCGCGACGGCAAGAATAGGATCCCGGATTCGGTCGGCCTTCGAGACTATGAATCTCGGTTTCACTATGGCATCGGTGACTATCGTTCGGCGATCGTTGCGAAGTATGAAACGCTCGATTTTGACTCGCGCGAATGGTGGAATCGATACGAGATCGGAACCTTGTATCTTCTCGCCGGAATGCCGGACGAAGCAGAGCGCTGGCTTGAAAGCTCGGCGGCCAACGCACCGGAAGGTGCCTTCACACATCGTCTTAACCCGCTGCTGCTGGACATGTACTACCAGCGCAATGACCGGGAAGTTTTCACGACCCTGAAAGCGTTGGTATCTGAATCGCCGGGCGTCAACGCCTTCGGCGACCCCTTCGGGTCCCAACATGTTCTTTTCATCGAGTACGGGTCGAGACTCGGGAAGCTCGACGAGGTGCTGGAAACGTTCGAGGAACTCTATCCGAAACTGGACCCGCCCTCGTCGCGTGAGGGCTACAGAGAATCCCTTCAAAGTTCCTGGGTTGGACTCGCGTTGTTGCGACACGGCGACGTGCAGAGAGGCGAACCCTTGATGAGGGCGTATCTTGAAGCGGCGGACATACGCGATCGTACCCCAGGTGAAATCCGAGACGTGTATTCTGTGTCCGCCCTCGGCCGCCTTGCACTGGGCGAAACGGATGCGGCGTTGGGGAAATTCAGGCAGCTCGACGCGACCGACAAGTGGATTAACGGCAGCGTCGTCACGCTACTTATGCTTCGCTACAGCAGCCTGTACGATCCGATTCGCGACGAACCCGAGTTCATCGAGCTGCTGGATATGTACGACAAGAACGCCGCCGAGCAGCGGAAACTGCTCAAGACCATGAGCTTGGCAGTTCTCTAGGTGCGTGGCTTGAGGCATCTCCGATGAAATTCATTGCTGAACTCAGGCGTCGCAATGTACATCGCATGGCTGTGCTTTACCTGGGTGCATCGTGGCTAATCATGCAGGTGGTGGATTTGCTGATCGACCGGGGCCCTCTCCCTGAGTCGATCGGCCCGGTTACCCTGGCAGTGCTCGCCGTCGGTTTCCCGATCGCTTTAATCATCTCGTGGTTCTACGAAGTAACGCCGGAAGGCATCACTCTCGATTCCGATGAAGAACCGGCCGAAGCAACCAAAGGCTTCACCGGGCGACGCGTGGACTTCGTCATTATTGCGGTACTCGCCGCTGCAGTACTCGTGTTTTCCTACGACAAATGGTGGATGGGGCCGCCGCCCGAGCGATCGGTCGCGGTATTGCCGTTCGTGAACATGAGTGCGGAGGGGGGCAACGAGTATTTCGCCGATGGTCTGACCGAAGAGATTATCGATTCGCTGGCCAACGTCCCTGAGCTCCTTGTGACGGCGCGTACATCGGCATTCGCATTCAAAGGTCAAAATCTGCCCATTGCCGAGATCGCCGAAACACTGGGTGTTGCCCACGTTATTGAGGGATCGGTACGAAGAGATGCAGGTAAGCTCCGCATTACGGCGCAGCTCGTGCGGGCCAGCGACGGCTTCCATCTTTGGTCCAACACCTTCGATCGTGATCTGAGCGATATTTTTGCAATACAGGATGACATCGCGAAATCGGTAACTTCAGCTCTCGAGGTGGTGATGCGTGGTGAGACGGCCGAGCGGCTCGATCGCGAAGATACCGACAACCTCGATGCTTATTTGGAGTATATGCAGGCCTCTGACAACTTGCGTCGAAAGACTGCGGCTTCGGTTCAGCAGGCAGTACTTCATGTGCAAAGGGCAATCGAGTTCGACCCGGAATATGCTCGTGCTCAAGCGTTTCTGGGCCGCCTATACCTGCTACCTGAACATTACGGGGCATGGCCTGAACTCGATAGGAATGAGAGACGCTCGCGCGCCCGCAAAGCGGCGTTGCTGGCCTTGGACGTCGCGCCGGGCATGCCCGCGGGTCTCGCAATCCTGGGCGTATTGGAGGAAGACCCGGACGTTGCAATGCAGATGTTGCGACAGGCGGCCGAGAACGGGCCAAATGACACCTTTGTTCTGCAACAGTATTCGCAGAAACTTGTGTTCGAACTGCGGGTTGCCGAAGCCGAAGAACTGTTTCTCAAATTGTTGAAGATCGATCCTCTGGATGAAGAAAATTACTGGGGCTTGGTTTACCTGCGGTGGGGTCGGCAGCAAGTACATGCAGCCCTGGAGACGATCGCGCAAGCCAAAGAGAAGATTCCCGGCTCTGTGCGAGCGCGGGAATTTGAGGTAATGAGTTACAGGTTTTTGGGCGACTGGCGCTCGGCGATCGGCAGTCAGCTCGAGATCGTCAAACTGGATCCAGAGGACTACGAGGCAAAAGGTTGGCTTGGAACTCTTTACTTGCAGACCGGTATGCCCGATGAGGCGCAGCGCTGGTTCGATCGCGCAGAGGCACAGGCGCCGCAAAGCAAGTTCGAGGCACGCTATAACAGATTGATAATGAATGCCTATTACCAGCGCAATGATGCGGAAGTTTTTGCGGATGCGAAGCAACTGGTGATAGACAAATACGGCGCTGGCGCCCGATTCTTCATCGAGTATGGCATAAGGCTTGGCAAGCTCGACGAGGTGTTGACGACGCTTGAAATGCTGTACCCGAATCTTTTCATTGATCCACCCCGTGATTTTGATGCGACTTCGTTGGGCGTTTATCAGACTGGATTGGCGTTAATACTAAACGGTGAGGTTCAACGTGGAGCGCCACTAGTGAGGGCGTACCTCGATGAAATGGACAGGCGCGAAAGGACTTGGTTCGTTTACCCTTCGTCGATAAGGGGGCGACTGGCGCTTGGCGAGACGGAAGCGGCAATGGAGAAATTCAGAAAGTACGCCGCAGCAAAGTGGTACTGGTTCGATCCCGGCGAGCATATTTTGTTTCGCTACAGCTCCCAGTACGACCCAATCCGCGACGAGCCCGAGTTCATCGAGTTACTCGAGGCCTGGGACGCCAACGCAGCCAAGCACCGTGAAAAGCTGCAGTCAATGGACCTGCCGGTGATGTAATGAAACTTCTCTCCGAACTGCGCCGTCGTAACGTGCCCCGCATGGCGCTCCTGTACCTGGGCGCGGCCTGGCTGGTCATGCAGGTCGTGGACGTACTGATCGACCGCGGCCCACTGCCGGAATCGCTCGGCCCGATCGCGCTGATCGTGCTGGCAATTGGCTTCCCAATCGCGTTGGTGCTGTCCTGGTTCTACGAGGTGACACCCGAGGGCGTCACCCTTGATGAAGAGGTCAAGCCAGGTGCCGCCGTTCCGGCTATGGGTCGCCGCATGGACTTCGTGGTCATTGCGGTACTGGCCGCCGCGGTACTTCTTTTTGCTTTCGACAAGTGGTGGACGGCACCGCCGCCTGAGCGGTCGGTGGCAGTGTTGCCGTTCGTCAATGTCAGCGCCGACGAGGAAGGTGACTACGTTGCCGTCGGCGTCGCGGACACGGTCCTTACTACGCTCGCGCAGATTCCCGAGTTGCACGTCGCGGCAAGGACGTCGTCGTTCCAGCCGCGGCTAAGAGGGCGCGAGCTCGTCGAGATCGCCTCAATGCTCGGCGTTTCAACCATTCTCGAAGGCACCGTGCAGCGCCAGGGAGACCGGTTGCGCATCACGGCGCAGCTCGTCGACGCCGAAGCGGGCGACTATCTCTGGTCGGCCAATTTCGATCGTAATTTCGACGACCTGTTCGCAATCCAGGACGAAATCGCGACGGCGGCGATGACGGCACTGAACAAAACCCTGGAAAGCGAAACGAGGCAGCGCATCGCGTTACAGGACACCGACAACATCGACGCCTATAACGAATTCATGCTGGCCGGTCACGCGCGCAGGACGGGAACGACCGAATCGTTACGTCGTGCCGAGAAGCACCTCGAGGCTGCAGTGGCGATCGACCCCGGTTTCGCGCGCGCGTGGACGGGCCTCGCCGACTTGTACCTGCACATGGCCGGTTGGGGAATGCTGGCTCCTCCCGAAGCCGCCAATGCGGCGCGTTCCGCTCTGTCGAAGGCGCTGTCCATCGCGCCCGACTATCCGGAGGCGCTGGGTGTATCCAGCCTGCTCGAACTGCGGCTTGGCAACCAAGACGAGGCTCGCAGGTTAATGCAACAGGCGCTGGCACTCGATGATCGCAA